>NZ_AP040861.1:935000-1097500 GCF_055398055.1 Leisingera sp. S2M4 | reverse complement strand
GAGGAGAGAGGCTTTCGATGAAGCCGGGGCGTGAGCCATCCGGTGGAGAGATCACTAGCGAGAATGATGACATGAGTAGCGACAAAGAGTGTGAGAGACACTCTCGCCGAAAGTCCAAGGGTTCCTGCTTAAAGCTAATCTGAGCAGGGTAAGCCGGCCCCTAAGCCGAGGCCGAAAGGCGTAGGCGATGGGAACCAGGTTAATATTCCTGGGCCAGGAGGATGTGACGGATTGCAAAGGTAGTTCACTCTTATCGGATTGAGTGGGCTGCTCAGCAGTCCCTGGAAATAGCCCTCCATCAGACCGTACCCTAAACCGACACAGGTGGACTGGTAGAGAATACCAAGGCGCTTGAGAGAACGATGTTGAAGGAACTCGGCAAAATACCTCCGTAAGTTCGCGAGAAGGAGGCCCGGGTTCAAGGCAACTTGGATCCGGGGGCACAAACCAGGGGGTGGCGACTGTTTATTAAAAACACAGGGCTCTGCGAAGTCGCAAGACGACGTATAGGGTCTGACGCCTGCCCGGTGCCTGAAGGTTAAAAGGAGGGGTGAGAGCTCCGAATTGAAGCCCAGGTAAACGGCGGCCGTAACTATAACGGTCCTAAGGTAGCGAAATTCCTTGTCGGGTAAGTTCCGACCTGCACGAATGGCGTAACGACTTCCCCGCTGTCTCCAACATCGACTCAGCGAAATTGAATTGCCTGTCAAGATGCAGGCTTCCCGCGGTTAGACGGAAAGACCCCGTGCACCTTTACTACAGCTTCGCACTGGCATCAGGATTGTGATGTGCAGGATAGGTGGTAGGCATCGAAACCAGAACGCAAGTTCCGGTGGAGCCTCCCTTGAGATACCACCCTTCGCACTCTTGATGTCTAACCGCGGTCCGTTACCCGGATCCGGGACCCTGCGTGGCGGGTAGTTTGACTGGGGCGGTCGCCTCCTAAAGAGTAACGGAGGCGCGCGAAGGTTGGCTCAGAGCGGTCGGAAATCGCTCGTTGAGTGCAATGGCAGAAGCCAGCCTGACTGCAAGACTGACAAGTCGAGCAGAGACGAAAGTCGGCCATAGTGATCCGGTGGTCCCGCGTGGAAGGGCCATCGCTCAACGGATAAAAGGTACGCCGGGGATAACAGGCTGATACTGCCCAAGAGTCCATATCGACGGCAGTGTTTGGCACCTCGATGTCGGCTCATCTCATCCTGGGGCTGGAGCAGGTCCCAAGGGTACGGCTGTTCGCCGTTTAAAGAGGTACGTGAGCTGGGTTTAGAACGTCGTGAGACAGTTCGGTCCCTATCTGCCGTGGGTGTAGGATACTTGAGAGGAGTTGCCCCTAGTACGAGAGGACCGGGGTGAACGATCCACTGGTGGACCTGTTGTTGCGCCAGCAGCAGTGCAGGGTAGCTATGATCGGACAGGATAACCGCTGAAGGCATCTAAGCGGGAAGCCCCCCTCAAAACAAGGTATCCCTGAGGGCCGTGGAAGACCACCACGCCAATAGGCCGGAGGTGTAAGCGCAGCAATGCGTTCAGCTGACCGGTACTAATCGCCCGATAGGCTTGATTTGATCCAGTAACAGACAGTGTTACAGGAAACAGAAAGCAAACCATCCAAAACACAAAACCTGGACAACGTTGATTGTAACCGACGCAGGTTGTTCTGCCTGCCGCCAATCGGCGGTGACATAACAACCCAGCGGCAACGCGCATTTGCTTCGCAAACACGCTGCCTGCCGCTCGCCAGCCTTGCTCCGCAAGGCCGTCGGATTTGGATTTTCCTCGGTTTGGTGGCTACAGCACAAGTGAAACACCCGGTCCCATCCCGAACCCGGAAGTTAAGCACTGTCGCGCCGATGGTACTTGGGCTCAAGCCCTGGGAGAGTAGGTCACCGCCAAACCTAGTAAAATCCAAAACCTCTCTTCAACGATACAAGATTACCCGGAAAACGCGCCGATACGGCAAGTCACCGGATAATAACCGGCCTCAAGTAGCGATCCGCGCGGTAGGCCAAAAAAAGTGTCGCGGGATGGAGCAGCCAGGTAGCTCGTCAGGCTCATAACCTGAAGGTCGCAGGTTCAAATCCTGCTCCCGCAACCAAAGGTCACGACAAAGCCTCCGCAAAAAGCGGGGGCTTCTTCGGTTCAGCGCTCCCCAAAGCCATGAGCCCGGCCAGTTCCCCAATAGGCTCAAGCTGATGGCCGCCCGGCGCATCAGCAACCGGAACCATGCGCACCTGCGTAATCAGCGACCGCAGCGCTGCCGTGGCTTCCCGCTTCACCTCCGGCGCGTTAAGCGACCGGGCGAGATCCTCGACCATCTCGCGGTAGCGCTGCGAAAGGCCGGGATGCAGCCGCAGGGCAGGGGGCTCCGGACTTTCCTTGATGAGGGCCTCCAACCGGGCCTTCTCCTCTTCCAGGTCCGACATCGTGGCCTTCACTGACGCATGGTACATGCCGTCTTCGATGGCCTTCAGAATGCCCGCGATCTTTGCCTCCACTTTCTTCAGGGAGGCTTCCGCCTTCTGGCGCTCCAGGGTGGCGCCGACAGCAGCTTCATTGAAAGCTTTTCGGTGTTCCTCGGCGAATTGCGCCAGCAGGTCCAGCGCCCGCCAACGCGGCTTTAGTCCGCAAGACTGGGTGGACCTGTCACGCTTTGATGCCGCTCCGATTTCTCACTTATGCAGCTTGAGCCTCGAAGGCCAAGGGACTTTTCCAGCCGAGAGCTGAATGCTTACGGCGCGGATTGTAGAAGCCGTTGATGTATTCGAAGATTGCCAGTTCGGCAGCCCGCCGTGTCGGTCATGAACGACGCCAGATCAACTCGGCCTTGATGGTCTCGAAGAATGTTTCGACCGCTGCGTTGTCGTAGCAGTTGCCTTTCCCGCTCATCGAGACCTCAAAGCCATGCTGACGCAGGATCTTCTGGTAGTCGTGAGAACAATACTGGGCGGATTCAACCGGTCGTCGCAACACCCCATTGTTGGAGGTCTTGATGACAACAGGAAAACGAAAATCTGAGCGCTCGACGCGGCGCAAATTATCCTCGCCAGGTCGACCGCCAGTCTGGCAGCGTGAGAATCTATGCCGGTTCTGGCGGGAGATTGCAGCGGGGCTATCCAGTGAGGAAGCCGCCGTTGAAGCGGGTGTCTCTGCTCCTGTCGGAACCCGATGGTTTCGGAGTTCTGGCGGAATGCCACCAACACATCTTGCGCCTTCGACACCGCCGCCAAAGGGGCGAAACCTTTCTTTCGCGGAACGCGAGGAAATTGCCTTGGAGTGCGCAAGGGGCACGGGCGTGCGCGGTATCGCCTTCAAGCTGGGGCGCGCGCCCAGCACGATCTCCCGAGAAATCAGGCGCAATTCGGCGACCCGTGGCGGAGACTTTGACTACCGCGCGATCAACGCGCAGTGGCACGCGGATCGTTCCGCCAAGCGTCCGAAGGCCAGCAAGCTCGCGCTCAATCCCGCTCTGCGTGACTACGTGCAGGATCGGCTGGCGGGCTTGATCACCACGCCGGACGGCATCGCTTTCAAAGGGCCTGTCGTGGTATGGAAGAAGCGGCGGGCTGTTCGTCGTCAAAGCCGACGCTGGTCCTTGGCCTGGAGCCCGGAGCAGATCTCGCAGCGTCTGAAGGTGGACTTTCCCGAGGACCCGAACATGCGCATCAGTCACGAAGCAATCTACCAGGCGCTGTACATTCAAGGGCGCGGTGCGTTGAGGCGGGAGCTCTCCGCCTGCTTGCGGTCTGGGCGCGCTTTGCGGCTCCCTCGAGAGCGCGCCCGGAACCGCGGAAAGGCTTTCATCTCTGATGCCTTGATGATCAGTGATCGTCCGGCAGAAATCGGTGACAGGGCGGTGCCAGGTCACTGGGAGGGCGATCTCATTCTCGGCCTGGGCAGTTCGGCGATCGGTACTTTGGTCGAGAGAACAACACGCTTCACGATGCTGTTGCATCTGCCGCGCATGGAAGGTCACGGAAAGACAAAGTCCATAAAGAACGGTCCAGCTCTTGCCGGTCACGGTGCCGAAGCCGTCCGTGATGCCATCGCGGGAACCATCATGGATCTGCCGGCGCACCTGCGCAGATCACTGACTTGGGACCAGGGGGCAGAAATGGCACAACACGCCCAGCTCCAGATCAAAACCGGTCTCGACGTCTACTTCTGCGACCCACAAAGTCCTTGGCAGCGAGGTAGCAACGAGAACACCAATGGTCTGCTCCGCCAATACTTCCCAAAGGGAACAGACCTAAGCCAGCATAGTGCAGACGAACTGAATGCGGTTGCTCACGCGCTGAACACGCGACCACGCAAAACGCTGAGCTGGCAAACACCGGCAGAAGCACTCGACCAGCTGCTCAAACAGGATATGATCGAGGGTGTTGCGACGACCGGTTGAATCCGCCCTAGCTTCCACGATCCGTGTGATGGATGCATCCCTTGGGCGGTTGCCGCAAAGCAGTGGCCATCTTCAATGCCCGGATTGCCAGATCACGCTTCATCCGGTTGCTCACCGCCCAGCCGACGACACGCCGGGAATGCAGGGCGAGGATCACGGCGAGATAGAGCCAGCCTTCGTGTGTCCAGACATAGCTGATGTCGCCCGCCCATTTCTGGTTCGGGCGATCCGCCGAGAAGTCACGATCCAGCAGGTTTGGCGCGATGTTGAAGCTGTGATTGCTGTCGGTTGTCGCCTTGAGCCTCTTGCTCCGCTTCACGGAAATACCGTTCTGGCGCATCAGCCTGCCAACACGACGATGGCCGACATCGATGCCCAGTTCCTTCAACTTCTTGGTCATCCGCGGACGGCCATAGCTGCCCAGGGACAGGGCGAACTGCTCGCGAATGTGGGCCAGGACCACCATGTCCTTGCGCTGGCTGTCGCTGAGCGGACGACTGCGCAAGGCTCGATATCCCCGAGGGCTGACATCCATAATCTCGCAGATCCGGTTAACCAGGATTTCGTTGCGGTGTTCTTCAACAAAGGCAAACCTCATTTGCTTCTCTCCGCGAAGAACACCGTTGCCTTTTTTAGAACGTCCCTCTCCTCCCGGAGCTGCCGGTTCTCTCTGCGCAGTTCTGCGACCTCGCGCTCAAGGTCGGATTGCGCTGTCGGCTTCTCGGGGTTCTTGCGTTCCTGCTGGATCCACCGGCTCAGCGTTGAAAAGCCAACACCGAAGTCAGCGGCAACCTGCTTGCGGGAAAGCCCGCTCGTCAATGCGACCCGAACCGCTTCTGCGCGGAACTCCGGGCTCGGTCGTGATGCCATGTCTGTTCTCCTTTGCGACACGATACGTGTTCAAAGGAGCGGCACAATTCCGCGACAGGTCCAGGGACACCGGTGAGTGGTTCATCAATCAAATCGAGAAAAGGCGACTGGGGCGCTGTCCAGTACCCGTGCCCCTCACGGAGTGGGTGGCGGTTGCCGCACTGGCGACTGAGCGGGAGGCCCGGCTTCCTCGCCGGGCCGGAGTCAAGAGGATGGGCCGATGGTCTTGCAGGCGATGTTGCGGGCGTTCAGCCGTCGACAGGCCAGTTCTGCGTGTTCCTGGCTCATGCCCAGGAAGTTGGCCTCGAAGCCGCGGCGGGTCTTGGCGACCTTGCGCAGCGTTCCATCCAGCGTTTCAAGTTCGGAAAGCGCGGTGCGCAGCAGAACTTTCTCGGCCTTGTAGCGGTTGGTGTAGAGGCCGACGTTGATGCCCCAGTAGCGCCCGCCCGAGGTCGACAGGCGGGTCACCACGACCGGCTTGGGTTCCGGGTCCGCCTGGGTCAGGCGGGCCGGACGCGCGACGGGGCGCAAGCCGGTGTAGGGCTGCTTCTGTACCGCGGGGCGGATCTTTGGCGCCAGCGGCGCGGCGGCGGCGGGTTGCACCTCGGTCTCGGCCAGGGCCGCGGCGATGCTGCTGAGTACGGCGTCCTTGACCGGGGCTCCGGCGGCGCTGACCGTCTGCAGTTTCTCGATCTGGGCGCTCGCTGGCGTGTCGGCATCTTCGGTGGCGGCGTCAGCTTCGGCGCCGGCGACGGCCACGGCGACCGCATCCGCATCCGCGGACAGGTCTTCCGGCCGGGGGCGCGGTTCCAGAACCGGCTCAGGCGCCTGCAGGGCTTCTTCCAGGGCGGCCACGAGAACCGGGGAGTCGCCGCTGGCCGGGCGCAGCTTGGGACGCAGGCTGGTGGAAACCTGACCGCTGACGCGGATCGTCTTGCCCACGGCCTCGGATGCGGAAATGTCCCCGCTGTCGGCCACGACCACATCCGCGCCCATGTAGGCGGGTCGTTGCGGGCGGCGCAGCTTGGCGCGCGACGGCGCGCGGCGGAAGCCGAGATCGAGCAGCTCGGCGACCTTGGCGTTGCGCGAGGTCGAGGATTTGCCGCCGAACACGGTTGCAATGATGCGCTCGTCGCCCCGTTTGGCCGAGGCTACCAGGTTGAAGCCGGCAGCGCGGGTGTAGCCGGTCTTGATGCCGTCGGCGCCGCGGTAGGCGGCGAGCAGGCGGCGGTTGGTGTTGGGCACTTCGCGGATGCCCGCATGGGTCGAGCGGCGCGAGAACAGGTTATAGTACTCGGGATAATCATACAGCAGGTGCCGCCCGAGCGTGGTCATGTCACGGGCGGTGGACAGGTGACCGCTGGCGGTGAGGCCGTGGGCGTTCTTGAAGGTGGTGCGCGTCATCCCGAGCGCCTTGGCGGTGCGGTTCATGCGCCGAGTAAAGGCGGCCTCGCTGCCCGAGAGGGCCTCGCCGATGGCGGTGGCGGCATCATTGGCGGATTTCACCGCGGCCGCGCGAATCAGGTAGCGGAAGGCGATCTTCTGCCCCGCCTTCAGCCCCAGTTTCGAGGGCGGCTCCGCGGCGGCCTTGCGGCTGATCGTGACCTTGGTGTCGAGGGTGATCTCGCCGTTGCGGACCGCTTCGAACGCGATGTAGAGCGTCATCATCTTGGTCAGCGAGGCCGGATGCAGACGGGTGTCAGCGTTGCGGGAATGCAGGACTTCACCGGTGCGCGCGTCGATGACCATCGCGGCATAAGGCGCGGCGGACGCCTGTCGCGCGGGCAACCAGGTCGCGGCCAGCGTCAGCAGAAGCAGGACTGCAACCCATCGCAGCCCCGTGGTGTGCCAACTCGCGGACGGGCGAGGAAGGGAAGGCGGCGCTGCAAATCGCTGCCGAAACGCGTCGAAACGGGGAAGAAGAAACCGGTTGCGAAGAGACCGGAAACCGACTCGCGGGGTACGGGTAAACCGACCCGCCGCCGGATTGACCTGCGTGTTCACTGCCATGTTTGCCTCATGCCGCCGGTTTTCCGGCTGACGATTTTGCCTGATGCCGAAATCTTACCACAGGGTTTACGAGGAATAAACAGGTGGCGCAGGGCGTCGCCGCCAGGGCTGGCGGCTTTTGGCCGGCATTTAGTGGGTGGCGTTGGTGTGGCCTCTAGATGCGCCAAGTCCTAACAAAAGGTTACTAAAAAAACTTGTGCTTTGCGTGACAAGACCGGGTGCCGCGCCGGGGGGACAGGGGGATTTTCCCCTGCCACCGCCGGTGGCAAGGTCAGTTGCTGATGTCGCGCGCGGTGAAAAACGGGCTGAAAAAGTCCAGCTCAACGGTGAAGGCGCAGGGTTGCGTGATCCGCTTGCTGATGCGGGATTCGATCTCTTCGAGCAGGGCGGTGCAGAATGCCTCGTCGCGGTGCGGCTTGCGCAGCAGGGTGACGCGGACGGCGCAATGGCTGCGGTGAAACCGCTCCGCAGGGTAGGCGCGCCCCTTGCAGGCGCCCGAGCCATCGTCATGGCGGCGAATGATGGTGTCGATCTCTTCCAGAATCGCCTCGGCATTGATGTCGAGGTCGCTGGAGAATTTCAGTTCTGCATGCGGCATTGGCGGCTCCCTTCAGGTTTGCAACCGGATAGCGCCCCGTCGGCGCGGCGTCCAGCGCGGGTCCGGCTCAGGTCAGCTGGTCCAGGAGCGCAGCCAATTCGCCCAGGTCGGCAATTTCGCGGTAGCGAGGGTTGTCGGATGGTGTCTCGGCTTGCTCGACCTCCCAGACCAGCCCGTGCGGCACATAGGTGCCCCAGGCACCGGCCTCGATCGGGGCGACCACGTCGGAGCGCATGGAATTGCCCACCATCATTGCGCGGGCGGCCCCGTCGCCGTGGCGGTCAAAGATGCCGTGGTAGACCTCGGGGGTCTTTTCCGAGACCACCTCCACCGCGTCGAACAGCTCGCCAAGACCGGACTGCGCCAGTTTGCGCTCCTGATCGAGCAGGTCGCCCTTGGTGATCAGCACCACCTTGTAGCGGCCTGCCACCGCCTCGACCGCCTCCTGCGCGTGGGGGAGCAGTTCGATCGGGTAAGACAGCATCATCTGCCCGGCGACGAGCAATTCCTTCAGCACCGAGGCAGGCACCTGCTCCTGGGTCACCTCGATCGCGGTTTCGATCATCGACAGCGTAAACCCTTTCACCCCGTAGCCGTAGCGCCCAAGGTTGCGTTTTTCCGCATCCAGCAGCAGCCGGTCCAGTTGCTCGGGACCGAGGTCATCCGGGGTGTGATCCATCAGCAGTTCGGCAAACCGTTCCTGCGTCACCCGAAAGAACCGTTCATTGTGCCAGAGGGTATCGTCGGCATCGAAGCCGATTGTTGTCAAATTACGTGCCAATCTCTGTGCCTCAGTGTCTTTTCCTGCCCACCCAAGAGGCTATATAAGCGTCAAAGGAAATTCCATGCATCACTGGATCAAATCGCTTATGCCGCTGCAGACCGTAATGATGACCGATCATTCAGACGACGATACCGAATCCGGTGTCCTGACCAAGACGCGGCCCAAGACCAAGCGTCCGCCGCGCTACAAGGTGCTGCTTCTGAACGACGATTACACCCCGATGGAATTCGTGGTGATGGTGCTGGAACGGTTCTTTGGCATGACCCACGCGCAGGCGTTCGAAATCATGCTGACGGTGCACAAGAAGGGCGTTGCCGTGGTTGGCGTGTTCAGCCACGAGGTCGCCGAGACCAAGGTGGGCCAGGTGATGGATTTTGCCCGCCGCCAGCAGCATCCGCTGCAATGCACCATGGAAAAAGAAGACTAATCAAGAGGCTGCACGATGTCCCTACGCCTGTCACTGGCGGTCGAGACGGGCGGCTTTGCCGTGCCGTCCGAAGGCCGCATAGCGGTGTTTCACCCGCGCACGGATCACGATCTGTCACCGCTGCCAAAGGATCGCGTGCAGGTGATCCAGCCGCTGCGTCCTGACCACGAGCATTTTGTCGCCCAGGGGTATGACTGCACCCCGCAGGCCGATCCGCAGACCTCGTTCGCTGCCGCGGTGGTATTCCTGCCGCGCGCCAAGGCGCTGGCACGGATGCTGGTGGCGCAGGCGGTCGCGGCGACGGATGGGCCGGTGCTGATCGATGGCGCCAAGACCGATGGTGTTGATTCGCTGCTGAAGGCCTTGCGCCAGCGCGGCACGCCCTCCGACCCGATTTCCAAGGCGCATGGCAAGGTGTTCTGGATCGATGGCAGCATGGACCTGTCGGACTGGCTGCCCGCAGCGGAGCAGAAGGTCGACGGCTTTGTCACCGCGCCCGGCGTGTTCTCGGCGGACGGGATCGACCCGGCGTCGGCGCTGCTGGCGGCGGCGCTGCCGCGGAAACTTGGCCGCTGCGTGGCCGATCTCGGCGCCGGCTGGGGGTATCTGTCGGCGCAGGTGCTGAAACGCGAAGGGGTCGAGGAGCTGCATCTGGCCGAGGCGGATTATCACGCCCTGGCCTGTGCGCGGCAGAACCTGACCGACGCACGGGCGCAGTTCCACTGGGTCGACGTGCGCGGCTGGACGCCGCCGACCACGGTCAACACGGTGGTGATGAACCCGCCGTTCCACACCGGCCGCGCGGCGGAACCGTCGCTGGGGCAGGCCTTCATCGCGGCGGCGGCGTCGATGCTGGCGGCCAACGGCAGCCTGTGGATGGTTGCCAACCGTCATCTGCCCTACGAGGCGGTGCTGGGCGAACGCTTTGCCCATGTCCGCGAGGAGGGTGGCGACAACCGCTTCAAGATCCTGACCGCCTCCAAGCCCCGGCGCCAGCGCCGATAGCCAAAGTGGCCGCGGGGGATGCCGGGTTGCAATCCGGTCGCCCCGGTCTAACGTGCCTGCAAGACGCGCCAGTCAAACGGCCAAGGGAGCCTTTCGCATGTCCTTTTCAATTTCTGGCAAGACCGCCATCGTGACCGGGGCCTCCAGCGGCATCGGTCTGGCCATCGGCAAACAATTCGCGGCGGCGGGCGCCAACGTGATGTTTGCCGACACCCAGGAGGCGCAGTTGCTGGCCGAGCTGGGCGCGCAGGCGGATGACAGCAATATCCGGTACTTTGCCGGGGATCTCCGCGAGCGGCTGACCATCGCCAACCTTCTGTCGGCCACTATCGACGCCTTTGACGGGGTCGATATCCTGGTCAACGGGGCGCGGCAGATGGTGGCGACCGATCCGCTGGACCCGAGCGATGACACGCTGGACCAGTTGCTGACGCAAAGCCTGCTGCCAACGGTCCGGCTGTCGCAGCAGGTGGCCAAACGGATGATCAAGCAGGGCGAGGATAACGAGGACGCTGATGGGCCGCTGGGCAGCATCATCAACCTGTCCTCGATCGCGGCGCGGCGCACCCACCCGCAGCTGATGGCCTACTCGGTGGCCTCTGCGGCGCTGGATCAGGCCACGCGCTCGCTGTCGGTGGCGCTGGCACCGCACCGGATTCGGGTGAATTCGATCGCCTTCGGCTCGGTCATGAGCGCGTCGATGCAGGGCACGCTGAAAGACAACCGCAGCTACCGTCAGGATATCGAGGCGCATACCCCGCTGGGCCGTATCGCCTCTCCGAACGAGTTGACCGAAACTGCGCAATACCTGGCCTCGGACGCCTCCGGCTTCATGACCGGGCAGGTGCTGACGCTGGACGGCGGCCGCACGCTGCTGGATCCGGTGGCGGCACCGGTACATTGATTGGACATTGCCATGACGCATGAGATGACAGAGGAAAAGGCCCGCGCGGCTGCCTGGTTCCGTGAATTGCGCGACCAGATCGTTGCGGCGTTCGAGCGGCTCGAAGCCGATCACGGCGACGGCCCGTTCAGCGACCAGGAGCCGGGACGCTTCGAGGTGACGGAGACCAAACGCAGCGCCGAGGATGGCTCTGACGCGGGTGGCGGGCTGATGAGCGTGATGCGCGGCGGCCGGGTGTTCGAGAAGGTCGGCGTCAACATCTCCGAGGTCTACGGAACCCTGGGCGAGCGGGCGCAGACCGCGATGGCGGCGCGCAAGGGGCTGCCAGGCATGAAGGAAGATCCGCGCTTCTGGGCCTCGGGCATCTCGCTGGTCGCCCACATGCGCAATCCGCATGTGCCGGCGGTGCACATGAACACCCGCATGTTCTGGACCCCGCATGGCTGGTGGTTCGGCGGCGGTTCGGACCTCAACCCCTGCATCGAATACGCGGAGGACACCGCGCATTTCCACGGGGTTCAGAAACAGCATCTGGACCCGCATGGGGGCGATCTTTATCCGCGGCTCAAGGCCTGGGCGGATGAGTATTTCTACATCCCCCACCGCGGCCGGGCCCGTGGCGTTGGCGGCATCTTCATGGATGACCGCAACAGCGGCAGCTGGGAGGCGGATTTCGCTCTGACCCAGGACATCGGCCGCGCCTTCCTGCCCGCCTTTGTGCCGCTGGTGGAAAAGCGCCGGGTGCAGCCCTTTGACGATGCCGACAAGGACGCCCAGCTGATCCATCGCGGGCTCTATGCAGAGTACAACCTGGTCTATGACCGCGGCACCAAGTTCGGGCTGGAAACCGGCCATGACGCCAACGCGGTGCTGATGAGCCTGCCACCGCTGGCCAAATGGGTCTGACCTGACCGGTCCTGCTGCCTGTCCTGAAATCTTGAACGCGCTGGCCTGCTCTGGACAGCGCGTTTTGTCTTTGGCGGATTTGCGCTGATTTCATGCCGGTATGCGCGACTTTGCCGGTGCGCGCGCTAAGATATGGACAAAGGCGCAAGCATAAGCGCGGTTTCAGGTATCAGGGCAGGGGCCTTTCACATGCGCAGATGGGTTTCGGGGTTGCTGGCGGTGGCACTGGTGATGGGCTGCGGCGCGCCGCCCGAGCGCTCGGCACAGGCACCCGCGGTCAGCCGCGGCGAGCCTGCCAATGGCGCGCTCGCGGGATTGCGCACCTATCCGCGGTTCGGCGATAACGATCCGCATGACTGGGACGGGCGCGCGCCCTGGACCTACGCGGTCCATGGCATCGACGTTTCGCGCTACCAGGGCAATGTGGACTGGCACCAGGTGCGCCGCGCCGGGGTCTCCTTTGCCTATATCAAGGCAACCGAGGGCGGCGACCACACCGATGCGAAGTTCCGCGACAATTGGCGCGGCGCCGACCGGGCGGGACTGAAGCGCGGCGCCTATCACTACTATTACTTCTGCCGCCCGGCGGCTGAGCAAGCGCGCTGGTTCATCAAACACGTGCCGCGCGACGCAAACGCGCTGCCGCCGGTGCTGGACATGGAGTGGAACCACCGCTCCCGCACCTGCCGCACCCGGCCCGACGGCGCGACGGTGCGGGCCGAGGCGCGCAAGTTCCTGAACATCCTGGAGCGCCACTACGGCAAGCGCCCGGTGATCTACACAACGGTGGATTTCTACCGCGACACTGGCATCGGGCGGCTTGGCGGCACCGAGTTCTGGCTGCGCTCGGTCGCGGGCCATCCGCAGCAGGTCTACCCGGGCCAAAGCTGGAGCTTCTGGCAATATTCCGGCACCGGCGCGGTGCCGGGCGTGGCGGGCAACGTTGACCTCAACACCTTCCGCGGCAGTCCCGAAAGCTGGCTCAGGTGGTCGGGACAGATCTGAGCCGAGGGCGGGCAGGGGGCCTTGCCCCCGCGCGCCATGGGCGCTTACCCTTCGATTTTTCGGTCCGGAGCGCGGTGCGTTGCTCGCTTACGATTTCCAGTCGAAAAAGCCGGGGCCTGCCTGTTGCAGCAGTTTCGCGGCCATCTCGCGGCCCAGCTCCGCACCGTCCTCCATGGGGCAGGTCTGGTCGTCGCTGATTGCCTCGGACCCGTCCGGGCGCAGCACCTCGCCGCGCAGGCGCAGGGTGGGGCCGTCCAGTTCCGCAAGGCCCGCGATCGGGGTCTCGCAAGAGCCGTCCAGCGCCGCCAGGAAGGCGCGTTCCGCCGCCAGTCGCTGGCCTGTCAGCGCGTCATGGATCGCCGCCAGCATGTCGCGCGCGCGGCTGTCGTCAGTGCGGCATTCAATACCGATGGCGCCCTGCGCCACGGCGGGCAGCATGTCGGCGGTCTCGATCGCGGTGGCGGGCACATCGGCCATCGCCAGCCGGTTCAGCCCGGCCATGGCGAGGAAGGTGCACTCGGCCACGCCCTCGGACAATTTGCGCAGCCGGGTCTGAACGTTGCCGCGGAACTCCACCACCTTCAGATCGGGGCGGCGGTTCAAGAGCTGCGCGCGGCGGCGCAGCGACGACGTGCCCACGACCGCGCCCGGCGCAAGATCATGGATCGAGGACAGCGCGGGCGAGATGAACGCATCACGGACGTCTTCGCGCGGCAGGTAGCAATCCAGCTGCAGCCCTTCGGGCTGGGCCACCGGCATGTCCTTCATCGAATGCACCGCGATGTCGATGCCACCGGACAGCAGCGCCTCTTCGATTTCCTTGGTGAACAGCCCCTTGCCACCCAGCGTCTTCAACGGCTTGTCCGCCGCGATCAGCGCCTGATTGTCGCCGGTGGTCTTGATAACCACGATCTCGAAGGCCTCGGCCGGCAGGTCGAAGGCGGCGGCCAGACGGTCGCGGGTTTCATGCGCCTGGGCCAGCGCCAGCGGCGATCCGCGGGTGCCGATTTTCAGGGGCGAAGCGGGGGTGGGCAGGGTCAGTGTCATGGAAAGAAGCCTTAAATCAGTTTGCGCCCCGGTGGAAACAGGTTTTGTCCCTCGCATGGCCTGTGCCGGGCGGCTTTGCCATGGGGCAAAGTGCCCGGGCCGGGGGCGCGGCAGATCGCCCCTGCCCTTGACATTCGCCCGCGCAGGCGTGACCTCAGGGGGCGAAAGATAGCGAGGGTGACATGGCCGGACAAAAGAAGCTGCTGCGTGCATTGGCGGGCGAGAAACAGGATGTGCCGCCGATCTGGATGATGCGCCAGGCGGGCCGCTACCTGCCGGAGTACCGTGCGACGCGGGCCGAGGCGGGGGATTTCCTCAAGCTGTGCTACAACCCGGAGCTGGCGGCCGAGGTCACGCTGCAGCCGATCCGCCGCTATGGCTTTGACGCAGCGATCCTGTTTGCCGACATCCTCTTGGTGCCGCAGGCGCTGGGCGCGGATCTGTGGTTCGTGACCGGCGAAGGCCCGCGGCTGTCGACCATCACGACCGAGGCGGATTTTGCCAAGCTTGGCCCGGTCGCCGACATCCACGAGACGCTGAATCCGATCTATGAGACCGTGCGCATCCTGTCGCGCGAACTGCCGTCCGAGACCACGCTGATCGGCTTTGCCGGTGCGCCCTGGACGGTCGCCACCTACATGATCGCGGGCCGTGGCACGCCGGATCAGGGACCGGCCCACGCGCTGCGCGAGGAAAACACCGCCCTGTTCGAGGCGCTGCTGGCTCGGATCACCGAAGCCACCATCGAATACCTCTCCTGCCAGATCGAGGCCGGGGCCGAGGTGGTCAAGATCTTTGACAGCTGGGCGGGCTCGCTGCAGGGCGCGGCGTTCGAGAAATACGCGCTGGAACCCTGCCGCCAGATCACCGCCGCCCTGAAGGCGCGCCACCCGGGCATCCCGGTGATCGGCTTCCCGCGCGAAGCGGGCGAGAAATATGTGGGCTTTGCCAAGGCAACCGGCATCGACTGCGTGGCGCTGGACAACTCGGTCGATCCCGAATGGGCTGCGGAACATGTGCAGGTGGACGGCTGCGTGCAGGGCAACCTCGCCTCGCGCCACATGGTGACCGGCGGTCAGGAGCTGGTGGATGAGACCCGCCGGATCGTTGCCGCCTTCAGAAACGGCCCGCATATCTTCAACCTCGGCCATGGCATCACGCCGGACGCGGATCCGGACAATGTGCAGCTGATGATCGACACGGTGCGCGAAGGCTGATCTTGTGCTGATGCGCAGGATGCGGCAAGAGCTGCATCCTCGCGCATTGTGCGCACAGACCCGGAGGTCACACCATGGACTACAGCAGAATGGGCGGCGCCCGCATGGGCCGCAACAAGCCGCGCCATGCCGAGCACAACGCCAAGGGCACGGCAAAGAACCCCTTTGGCAAGCAGGCCAGCAAGGCCGAGCTGCTGAAGCGGATGAAGGCTGCCGCCGAAAAGCCCAAGAAGGACGACTGAGCCTAGCGCAAGCCCAGCTCGGCCAGGATGTCCTGTCCGTGCTGGCCGCGCTCCGGGATCTGGGGCGGCTCCCACTCGGGCTGGCCGCTGAACCGCGGCGCGGGGGCGGCTTGCAGCACGCCGTCCGGTGTGGCCCAGGTGCCGCGGGCGTTCATCGGATGCGCCATGGCTTCCTCGGGGTTCAGCACCGGGGCGACGCAGGCATCACTACCGTCAAACAGCGCCGCCCAATGATCGCGCGGCTGGGCGGCGAATATCCCGGCAAGCCGTGCCGTCAGCACCGGCCACTGCGCCCGGTCGAACTGCTGCTGAAACGCGGGGTCCTCCGCCAGCCCCAGTTTGTCCAGAAACAGCGCGTAGAACTTTGGCTCCAGACATTGCACCGAGATATGGCCGCCGTCCGCGCAGGCGTAGGTGCGGCTCCAATGCGGGCCGTCCAGCAGGTTCGCCCCGCGCGTGACGCCGAAATGCCCGGCCTGGCGGATGCTCATCAGAAGATTCATCATATGGGCCGAGCCGTCATAGATCGCCGCGTCCACCACGCAGCCTTCGCCGCTGGCGCGGGCCTTCAGCAGCCCGGCCAGCATTCCCGCCACCAGGTACATCGCGCCGCCGCCGATGTCGCCGACCAGCGTGGCGGGCGTCAGCGGCGCATCGCCGGGGGTCGAGGCATACCACAGCGCGCCCGACAGCGAGATATAGTTGAGGTCATGCCCTGCCGTCTGGGCCAGCGGGCTGTCCTGGCCCCAGCCGGTCATCCGGCCATAGACCAGTCCCGGGTTCACCGCGTGGCATTCTGCCGGGCCAAGGCCCAACCGCTCCATCACACCGGGGCGGAAGCCCTCGATCAGACCATCCGCCGTTGCGGCCAGTTTCAGGAAGACCTCGGCGTCGGCTGGGGCCTTGAGGTCCAGGGTGATCGACCGCTTGCCGCGGTCCAGCAGCGACCGTTCGGGCATCCCCGGCGTGGGCGGCGCGCCCGGACGGTGGACGCAGATCACCTCGGCGCCCAGATCGGCGAGTGTCATCCCGGCGAACGGGGCCGGGCCCAGCCCCTCGACCTCCAGAATACGAATTCCCTCCAGCATGCGGCCTGCTCCTCCGTGTCGGCGTACTGCAGCCAGCCTGCGGCAGCCTAGCCGCCGCGGGCAAGCTGCTGGCGGAACTTCCGTGGCGGCATACCGGTGCCCCTGGCAAAAAAGCGGCTGAAATGCGCAGGGTCGGAGAAGCCCAGCTCATAGGCGATCTGGGCGGCGCTGAGGCTGGTGTAGATCAGTAGTCGCCGCGCCTCGCGCAGGGTGCGCGCGCGGATCAGCGCCGAGGCGGGCTGGCCGGTGGCCTGATGGGCGATCCGGTTCAGATGGGTGGGGGAGACCGCCAGCTGCCGCGCGTAGTCGGCCAGCGGCAGGCGTTGGCGGAAGTTTTCCTCGACCAGGGCTTCAAAACGGGCAAACAGCGGGCTGGTCTGCGGCGTGCCCGTGGTGGGCTGCGCGGTGGCGATGGCGCGCGCGGCCAGTGCAGTGGCCGCCAGCGCCAGCCCGCGCAGCATCTGCGCGCGGCCAAAGTCGCGGCGCTGGTACTCCGCGATCAGTTGCCGCGCCAGCGCCTCCATGCCGTCCGGCAGCGGCAGCACCGCGGGCAGGTCCAGCGGCGCCTGCACGCCTTCCTGGGCGGACAGCCCCTGGTCCAGGAGGTCGGAGGTCAGCGTCAGCACCCAACCGCTGGTGCCGCTGGCAAAGCGGAACCCATGCACTGCACCGCGCGGCACATTGACCAGGCACGGCGGGGAAAGCGGATGGGTGTTTGCGTCAATTTCAGTGCTGCCGCCGCCGCGCATCAGCACCAGCAGCTGGTGCAGGCGGTCGTGGCGGTGCGGTTTCAGTTGCCAGTCATGCAGCTCGGATCGGGCGCGTATGGTTTCCACATGCAGGACATCGGCCAGTTCGGCGGTTTCGCCGAATAGGTTGTAGCTGCTGATGCGGGCGGCGGAGGGCATGTTCGAAATGTACAAGAACTGGCGCAGTTGGTCCATTCGCAAAGCGGCGTTCCGGGCGCATTATGGCCGCCAGCACTTTGTTTGGTCCTGCCTGCGGCGGACCGGTGGTTTGGGGGGGAGCCATATGACCAGTTACGAGACCCAGGTTGTCATCATCGGCGGCGGGCCTTCGGGGTTGCTGCTGTCACAGCTTTTGCATCGCAAGGGCATCGACAGCATCGTGCTGGAAAAGCGCAGTCGGGACCATGTGCTGGGGCGGATCCGCGCCGGTGTTCTGGAGCAGGGGCTTGTTGCGCTGATGCGCGAGGCCGGCTGCGGCGCGCGCATGGATCGCGAGGGAGAGACCCACGAAGGCTTCTACATCGCCCATCAGGGGCGGCTTGATCGGATCAATTTGGCTGGTGCCACCGGCGGCGCCACGGTGATGGTCTACGGCCAGACCGAGGTGACCCGGGACCTGTACGCGGCGCGGGACGAGATGGGGGGCGTTGTCCTCCACGGTGTCGAGGACGTTGAGCTGCACGAGCTGCGGGACGCTCGCCCTTACGTGACCTGGCAGCAGGACGGCGGCACGCATCGGGCCGACTGCGATTTCATCGTCGGCGCCGACGGCTTTCACGGCGTCAGCCGCAAGTCGATCCCGGCGGATGTGCTGACCGAGTACGAGAAAGTCTATCCCTTTGGCTGGCTGGGGGTTCTGTCGCAGACGCCGCCGGTGGCGGAGGAGCTGATCTATGCCCGCCATCCGCGCGGCTTTGCCCTGTGCTCGCAGCGCAGCAAATGCCTGAGCCGCTACTACATCCAGGTGCCGCTGAGTGACCGTGCGGAGGACTGGAGCGATGACGCCTTCTGGGCCGAGCTGAAAAGCCGCCTGCCGCAGGACGTGGCAGCCGGGCTGCAGACCGGGCCGTCGATCGAGAAATCCATCGCCCCCTTGCGCAGTTTCGTTGCCGAGCCGATGCGCTATGGCAATTTGTTCCTGGCGGGCGACGCCGCCCATATCGTGCCGCCAACCGGTGCCAAGGGGCTGAACCTGGCGGCCTCGGACATCTACTATCTGTATCATGGGTTCCAGGATCACTACCTGAACGGCGACAGCGCCGGGCTGGACAGTTATTCGGAAAAGGCGCTGGCGCGGGTCTGGAAGGCGGAACGGTTCAGCTGGTGGATGACCAACCTGCTGCACCGCGCACCGGACGGCAATGACACCGACCTGCGGCTTCAGCAGGCCGATCTGGACTATCTGTTTTCCTCCGCTGCGGCGCAGGCCTCTTTGGCGGAAAACTACGTCGGGCTGCCGTATTGAGCTGAGCTGCGTGCCGCAGCGGCGAGGGGCTCCCGCGCCTTTGCCCTGCATCACAGATGCATGCCCGGCCCAACGCGGCCCAAGGTCCGGCGTCAGCCGGCCGCCAGGGCCGGGGCGGGAGCGCCCCAGGCAACGGTCAGCTTGCCATGATTGTCGCGGGGCGCTTCGGCGAGATCGATCAGCGCAGAGCCGAAATCAGCGAATGAAATCTGTGAGTTGCCCTCCTCATCCACCACCAGCGTGTCGGTGCCGAAGCGGTAGCGCCCGGTGGCTGGACCCTCCATCAGCATCGCGGGCGGGCGCAGGCAGGTCCACCCGGTGTCGGTGGCGGCATCCAGCACCGCGTCCTGCGCGGCGCAGGCCTCGGCAATCGGGCGCACGCTGCCCGGCAGGAAACCGGGGGCGGTCAATACCGTGTGGCCGCTGCCATCGGCCAGTTTCAACGTTGCGGCGCCGCCGGTGACCAGCACCGGGATACCGGCCGTCTCGGCGGCCTCAAGCGCCGCGCGGGTCAGGGGCACAAGGTCGGCCTCGCGCCCCACCGGCGGGCGCAGGGCGCTGATGATCAGGTCGTGGCCGACAGCCGCCTCGGTCGCCGCCTGCGGCTGGGCCAACAGGTCCAGCGGGCAGGGGGTGACCAGCGGGCTGATCGCGGCCAGCGCCTGCGGCTTGCGGGCGGCTGCTGTGACCTGATGGCCGCGGGCCACGGCCGCACGCAGGGCCGCGCCGCCAACATCGCCGGTGGCGCCAAGGATGAGGATTTTCATTGGGGTGCTCCTTTAAGTTATCTTGATATCGAGATAGCTGTCGACAATCTCGACGTCAAGATAAAAATGCAGCGCTGCCGCCCGCTGCCTGTGACAGATGGCTTGGCAGGCCGCGGCCCGTTGGCTAGGTCTGGTGAAACACGCCATGACGCCAGGGAGGCCAAGCCATGCAGATGACTGACCAGAAGGAAATCGCCGCCGATCCCGCCACTGTGTACGCGGCCCTGCTGGATCCCGAGGTTCTGAAGGCCTGCGTGCCCGGCGCGCAGGAGGTGACCGGCACCCCGGAAGAGGGGTTCGAGGCCAAGGTCACGCAAAAGGTCGGCCCGGTGAAGGCGACCTTCAAGGGGCAGGTGACGCTGTCGGACATGGTGCCGGGCGAACAACTGAAGATCAGCGGTGAAGGCAAGGGCGGCGCGGCCGGCTTTGCCAAGGGCGGCGCCACGGTGACGCTGGCCCCGTCAGAGACCGGCACGCTGTTGTCCTATGACGTCGAGGCCAAGGTCGGCGGCAAGCTGGCGCAGCTGGGCAGCCGCATCATCGACGGCTTCGCCAAGAAGATGGCGGATCAGTTCTTCGCCAATCTCCAGTCGCACCTCGCGCCTGCGGACGCGCCGGACGATGCGGCGGAGGCGTCGGAGGCGGAAGCCGGTGGCGCCGACAAGAAGGGCTGGTTCAGCAAGGTGACCGGTCGCGGGTGAGGTCGGCTCCTTCGCGCGCGCTCTCTGCGCTGATGCACAGTTGCATATGCGGGTTGCGGGGCTGGCAGATGCGGCACACTGCCGCTAGGGTGGCCGGGATTTGAGCATACACCGGAGGCATCATGGCAGCCATCCTGTCCATCCGCGACCTGCGCAAGGTCTATGACGGCGGATTCGAGGCGCTGAAGGGCGTCTCTCTGGATATCGAAGAGGGTGAAATCCTGGCCCTCCTCGGGCCCAATGGCGCGGGCAAGACAACGCTGATTTCCACCATCTGCGGCATCACCACCGCGTCTTCGGGTCAGGTCAGCGTCGGCGGCTTCGACAATGTGACGGAATTTCGGGCCGCCCGGTCTTTGATCGGGCTGGTGCCGCAGGAGATCACGCTCGAGCCCTTCGCCAAGGTTCTGGACACGGTAACCTTCTCGCGCGGGCTGTTCGGGAAACCCGCCGATCCGGCGCGGATCGAGGCGGTCTTGCGCAAGCTGTCGCTGTGGGAGAAACGCGACAGCAAGATCATGGAACTGTCCGGCGGCATGAAGCGACGGGTGCTGATCGCCAAGGCGCTGGCGCATGACCCGCGGATCCTGTTCCTCGATGAGCCGACCGCCGGGGTCGATGTGGAATTGCGCAAGGACATGTGGGAAATCGTCGCCGAGCTGAAGGCCGATGGCGTGACCATCATCCTGACCACCCATTACATCGAAGAGGCCGAGGCGATTGCCGACCGTGTCGGGGTAATCACCGGCGGCGAGCTGCTGCTGGTGGAGGAAAAGGAGCAGCTGATGGCTCGGATGGGGCAGAAGCAGCTGGAAGTGCAGCTGACCGCTCCGATATCGGAAATCCCGGCCGGATTGGCGCCACATCGGCTCGAGCTGGTCAATGGCGGCTACGGGTTGCTGTATACCTACGACACGCGGGCCGAGCGCACGGGGATCACCACCTTGCTGAATGACGTGGCGCAGGCCGGGCTGGTGCTGGCGGATGTGCAGACCCGGGAATCCAGCCTCGAGGACATCTTTGTGGGTCTCGTCGCGCGCAACGGCGCTGACCGGAGCGGCACGGCGGCAGTTTCAGGAGACGCGGCATGAATTGGACGGCAGTGGCCACCATCTACAAGGCGGAAATGGCGCGGTTCTGGCGCACCTTCCTGCAAAGCTTCATCTCGCCGGTTTTGTCGACCTCGCTGTATTTCGTGGTTTTCGGCAGCGCCATCGGCAGCCGCATCGAGGAAGTCGACGGCGTGGAATACGGCGCCTTCATCGTGCCGGGGCTGATCATGCTGTCGGTCATAACCCAGAGCATCTCCAACGCCTCCTTCGGGATCTATTTCCCGAAATTCATCGGCAATATCTACGAGATCCTGTCGGCCCCGATCAATTTCCTCGAGGTGGTCGCAGGCTTTGTCGGCGCGGCGGCGACGAAGTCGCTGTTCATCGGCACCGTGATCCTGTGCACCGCTTCGCTGTTCGTTGATCTGCATATCCAGCACCCCATCGCCATGGTGGCCTTTTTGGTGCTGACCTGTCTCAGCTTTGCGCTGATGGGCTTCATCATCGGTATCTGGGCCGGCAATTTCGAGCAGCTGCAACTGGTGCCGCTGCTGGTGGTGACACCGCTGGTGTTCCTCGGCGGGTCCTTCTACTCGATCTCGATGCTGCCGCCGGTGTGGCAGACCATTACCCTGTTCAACCCGGTGGTCTACCTGGTGTCGGGCTTTCGCTGGGCGTTCTTTGGCCAGGCGGATGTGCCGGTGCTGCTGAGCCTCTGCGCCATCGGCGGCTTCACCCTGGCCTGCATGGGCGTGATCTGGTGGATCTTCAAGACCGGCTGGCGCATCCGCGCCTGAGCGCGACTGGCGCGGGGCAGCATATGCTCCCGCCTGCGCCTGCGGCCTGGCGGCCGCCTTGCATTTGGGCCCGGCACGCTGCGCGTGCCGCGCCGCGCGTTGGCGCGGCGCCCCGCCCAACGGGAAGGCAGCTGCCGCGGCAGATGGCCTGACGGGCGGGAGCGTTTTGATCTGGCGGCACGCGGGCCTGGACCGGCAGGTGGTCAGGGCAGGCAGGGCAGCGTTGCATTTTTGCCTGTGGCTGTGTGGTTTTTGCATTTCACCGCAATTCCCCCGGCACCGCATCTTGTTTCACCTCGGGCGGGCCTCTACATCGGCGCCATGAGATTTCACCTGCCTTTCCTGAACAAACAGCCGCTGGTCGCCGTGGTGCGGCTGAACGGTGCCATCGGCATGACCGGCCGCGGCTCTCTCAGCGACACCACCTTGGCGCCCGTGCTCGAACGTGCCTTCCGCAAAGGCAAACCTGCCGCGGTGGCGCTGGAGATCAATTCTCCCGGTGGCTCGCCGGTGCAAAGCTCCCTGATCGGGGCCCGCATCCGCAGTCTGGCCGAAGAGATGGAGATCCCTGTCTACGCCTTCGTCGAAGATGTGGCGGCCTCGGGCGGCTACTGGCTGGCGGCCGCGGCGGATGAGATCTGGGCGGACGCCAGCTCTGTCGTGGGGTCCGTCGGGGTGATCTCGGCCGGCTTTGGCGCCCATGTGCTGCTGGCCCGGCAAGGGGTCGAGCGGCGCGTTTATACCGCGGGCGAGAGCAAATCGATGCTGGACCCGTTCCGGCCGGAGAACCAGGAGGACGTGGAGCGTCTCAAGGAGATCCTGAACGACATCCACGCCAATTTCATCGACCATGTCACCGAACGCCGCGGTGCCAAACTGGCGACGGATCAGAAGCTGTTCACCGGCGAGATCTGGCTGGCACGCCGCGCGGCCGAGCTGGGCTTGATCGACGGCATCGGCCATCTCAAGCCCAAGATGCAGGAGCGTTTCGGCAAAAAGGTCCGCTTCCGCCGCTATGGTGTCAAGAAGCCGCTGTTGAGCCGTTTTGGCGTGCAGATCGCCCAGGACGCGCTGGCCGGAATCGAGGAGCGCGCCGAGTTCGCGCGGTTCGGGCTCTGACGTGCTGGTAAAGATCGTTGCAATCTTTCTGGTGGTGATGGTGGTGCTTGCGATGTTCGGCAAGCTGCGGTTTCCCGGCCAGAAACATATCAATTCAAAGCGGTGCCCGTCCTGTGGCCGCTTCAAGATCGGCAGGGGCGTCTGCGCCTGCAAGAACGGAGGGTCTGGCAAATGATGCCATGGCTGTACTCGGCCCTGGGGCTGGTGATTCTGCTGCTGGCAGGGGACGCCCTGGTGCGTGGGGCGGTAAATCTCAGCCTGCGTCTGGGTGTGCCCGCGTTGATCGTCAGCCTGACGATCGTGGCGTTTGGCACCTCGGCACCGGAACTGCTGATCGCCGTCAAGGCTGTCGCGCGCAATGCCGATGGGATCGCGTTGGGCAACGTGGTGGGATCGAACACCGCCAACATCCTGCTGGTGCTGGGCATCCCCGCCCTGATGCGGGCCCTGCACACCAGCGAGTGCAGCACGCGCAAGAATTACATCTTCATGCTGATCGCGTCGGTGCTGTTCATCGGCCTCGCCTTCTGTGGCACCTTCACCATCTGGTCGGGCCTGATCCTGCTGGCCGCGCTGTCGGTGGTGCTGGGCATCGCCTTCCGCGAGGCCCGCAACCACCGTCGCAACGGCAAGGCCGCGGAAGACGACCTGGAAGACATCGAGGAAGCCGACCCGAACATGCCCTACTGGCGGGTGGGGCTGTACCTCCTGCTGGGTCTTGTCGGGCTGCCGCTCGGGGCGGATCTTCTGGTCGACAACTCCACCATCATTGCCCGGACCTATGGCGTGAGCGAAACCGTGATCGGCCTGACGCTGGTGGCGGTGGGCACGTCGCTGCCGGAACTGGCCACCACGGTCATGGCGGCGCTGCGTCGGCAGGCGGATGTCGCGCTGGGCAATGTGATCGGCTCCAACATGTTCAACCTCCTCGCCATCGTCGGGCTCGCCACCTTTGTCGGACCGATCTCGGTGGATCCCGAGTTCCTGCGGTTTGATCTCTGGGTGATGCTGGCCGCGTCGCTGCTGCTGATCCCGTTCGTGTTCTTCAAACAGGACATCACCCGCATCTGGGGGATCATCCTCAGCGCGCTCTATCTGGCGTATCTGGCGGTGCTGCTCTAACCTCCGGCATGGCAAGGGGCAGGGGCCATCGATTGGCTGCTGTCCCATGGGCCGGGGCAGGAAGGAGACAGCGATGCGGGCATTGGTGACCGGAGCGGGCAGACGTCTGGGGCGTGCCATGGCGCTGGAGCTGGCCCGGGGCGGTCATGCGGTTGCGGTGCATTACGGCACCTCGGCCGAGGCCGCCGAGGAGGTCGCCAGCCAGATCGTCGACGAAGGGGGACAGGCCGTGACCTTGCAGGCCGATCTGCTGGACGAGGCGCAGTGCCAGACACTGCTGCCGCGTGCCGTGGACGCGCTGGGTGGGCCGATCACGTGCCTGGTGAACAATGCCTCGGTGTTCGAACGCGACACGCTGACCTGCGCCACCCGCGACAGCTGGGATCGTCACATGGCCAGCAACCTGCGTGCCCCTTTCGTCCTTTTGCAGGCAATGGCCGCGCAACAGGGCGTGCGCGAGCTTCGCGACGCGGAGGGCGAGCCGCTGGCCTGGGGGCTGGCGGTCAACATGATCGACCAGCGGGTCCTGAAGCTGACCCCCGATTTCATGTCCTACACCCTGGCCAAGTCGGCGCTGTGGACGCTGACGCGCACCGCCGCACAGGCGCTGGCCCCCTGGATCCGGGTCAATGCCATCGGGCCGGGACCAACCCTGAGGGGAGCGCGGCAAACAGCAGACCAGTTCTCGCGGCAACGCGCGGCCACCATTCTGCAACGGGGGGCCAGCAGCGAAGATGTCACGGCTGCGCTGGCGTATCTTTTGCGCGCACGGGCCGTGACGGGCCAAATGATTTGTCCGGATGGCGGTCAGCACCTGGCTTGGCAGACCCCCGACAGCGACGGGCTGGAGTAGCGTTTCGGGCGACGATTTCGGCTTCGGCCCGGAAAGTTGTACACCGCCTCGAGGGGTGTCACGGAAGCGTTACAAAAACCCCTTTGTTTTCATAACCTTGTCAGGGGTCGTAAAAAGTTTCGTTTATTTTCAATAATTTGGTAAATTGCTTAAATTTTAGGCATTTGGCCGGAATAGCGTAAAAATAAGAAAAAATCGCAGATAGCCCAAAGTTATCTTCGTAGTTATCCACATGTTGCGTGGATTTCCTCTCTCTTGATCCCGCGGGTCAAACATTGCAGCCCAATGCGGGGAATCATATGTCTGTGCGCATGACTGATCAGCCTTCCGACACAGCCCCGGATTCGCCGACCCCAAAGCCGCGTAGTGGCTACGCGGTGATTCAGGATTACGTGAAAACTCTGGATGCCTCGCCCGGCGTCTACCGGATGCTGGATGCCGAGAGCCGGGTGCTCTACGTCGGCAAGGCGCGCAACCTGAGGGCACGGGTGTCGAACTATACCCGGCCCGGCAACAGTCCGCGGATCGAGCGGATGATCGCGCTGACCACCTCGATGATGTTCCTGACCACGCGCACGGAAACCGAGGCGCTGCTGCTGGAGCAGAACCTGATCAAGCAGCTGAAGCCGAAATACAACGTGCTGCTGCGGGATGACAAAAGCTTCCCCAATATTCTGGTGGCCAAGGATCACGACTTTCCGCAGCTGAAAAAGCACCGCGGCGCGCGCAAGCAGAAGGGCAGCTATTTCGGCCCCTTCGCCAGTGCGGGTGCGGTGAACCGGACGCTGAACCAGCTGCAAAAGGCATTCCTGTTGCGCAATTGCTCGGATTCCATGTTCGAGACCCGCACGCGCCCCTGCCTGCAATATCAGATCAAGCGCTGCTCGGGGCCCTGTGTGGGGCTGATCTCGGAAGAGGACTATGCTGCAAGCGTGCGCGACGCCGAGCGTTTCTTGTCGGGCCGTTCCACCAAGATCCAGGAAGAGCTGGCCGAGCAGATGATGGCTGCCTCCGAGGCGATGGAGTTCGAGCGTGCCGCCGCCTTGCGGGACCGGATCAAGGCGCTGACCCAGGTGCAGTCCAGCCAGGGCATCAACCCGCGCGGCGTGGCCGAGGCGGATGTGATCGGCCTGCACATGGAGGGCGGCCAGGCCTGCGTGCAGGTTTTCTTCATTCGCGCCAACCAGAACTGGGGCAACCAGGATTTCTACCCGCGCATCGATGCCGACATGAGCCCGGCAGAGGTGATGGAGGCCTTCCTCGGCCAGTTCTACGCCAACAAGGAGCCGCCGCGGCAGCTGATCCTGTCGGACGCGATCGAGAATGCCGACCTGATGGAAGCGGCGCTGAGCGACAAGGCAGACCGCAAGGTGGAACTGCTGGTGCCCCAGCGCGGTGAAAAGACCGAGCTGGTGGCCTTTGCCGTGCGCAACGCCCGCGAAAGCCTCGCCCGCCGCATGGCCGAAAGCGCCACCCAGGCCAAGCTCCTGCGCGGCCTGGCCGAGGCGTTCGGCCTGGAGGCGCCGCCGCAGCGCATCGAGGTCTACGACAACTCCCACATCCAGGGCACCAACGCCGTGGGCGGCATGATCGTGATGGGGCCGGAGGGCTTCATGAAAAACGCCTACCGCAAGTTCAACATCCGCGGTGATGACCTGGTGCCGGGCGATGACTTCGGAATGATGAAAGAGGTGCTGAACCGCCGCTTCTCGCGCCTGCTCAAGGAAGACCCGGACCGCGAAAAGGGGCTGTGGCCCGATCTGCTGCTGATCGATGGCGGCGCGGGCCAGGTCTCGGCGGTGGCGGAGATCATGGAAGAGCACGGCGTGCAGGATATTCCCATGGTTGGCGTCGCCAAGGGGGTTGATCGCGACCACGGCAAGGAGGAATTCCACCGCCCCGGTGCGCGGCCCTTTGCGCTGCAGCGCAATGATCCGGTGCTGTATTTCATCCAGCGGATGCGGGACGAGGCGCACCGCTTTGCCATCGGCACCCACCGCGCCAAGCGCGCCAAGGCGGTCAGCGCCACGCCGCTGGACGAGGTGCCGGGCGTCGGCGCCTCCCGCAAACGCGCGCTTCTGGCGCATTTCGGCAGCGCCAAGGCCGTCAGCCGCGCCAACCTTGCGGATCTGAAGGCGGTCGAGGGCATCTCGGCGGCGCTGGCCGAACGGATCTACGACCACTTCCACGCCAGCAGCTGAGAACACCTCTTGAAAACTGAAACGCCCGGCCCTTCTTCTGGCCCAACCTATCCCCGCCGGGGGCATCCGCCCCGGATGGGGCGGATTTTTCAGCGCATGCGCTTTCCACTTTCTAAACAGCCGGATAATGTGCGTCCATGAAATGGACCCTGCCCAATATCCTCACCCTGCTGCGCCTGCTTGCCGCGCCCGGCCTTGCGGTGATGTTCCTCTACTTCTCGCGCCCCTACGCGGACTGGTTTGCTCTGCTGCTGTTCATCACGGCGGCGGTGACGGACTGGTTCGACGGCTATCTGGCACGGGCCTGGAAACAGGAAACCAAGATCGGCGCGATGCTGGACCCGATCGCCGACAAGGCGATGGTGGTGATCGCGCTGATGATCATCGTCGGCTATGCCGCCGAACACTGGACCCCCTGGTTGGTGCTGCCCGCCACCGTGATCCTCTTCCGCGAGGTCTTTGTCTCGGGCTTGCGTGAATACCTCGGCGACACTGCCGGCACGCTTAAGGTCACCAAGCTGGCCAAGTGGAAAACCACTACCCAGATGATCGCCATCGCCACGCTGTTTTCGCAGGGTATCTTCGAGCACTATCTGGTGATGTCCTCCTTTGGCATGGACGACCAGATCTATACCCAGATCATCGCGGGCGAGCTGGAGGACCTGTTCGGTCTGCGCTGGAAAGAGGCGGGCGTGTTCTGGACCGGCCGCATCGGCCTGTGGCTGCTGTGGATCGCGGCGGCGCTGACGGTGATCACCGGCGCGGACTACCTGCGCAAGGCGATGCCGCATCTGAAGGAGGCGCATTGATGGAAATCCTGTATTTCGCCTGGGTGCGCGAGCGCATCGGCCTGCCGCGCGAGCGGGTGGAGACCTCGGCCGCCACCGTCGCCGAGCTGGTGGCAGAGCTCAGCGCCCGCGAGGAGCGCTATGCCGCGGCCTTCGCTGACCTCTCGGCGCTGCGGGTGGCGCTGGATCAGGAGCTGTCGGATTTCGACTCGCCGCTTGAGGGCGTGCGCGAGGTGGCCTTCTTCCCGCCGATGACGGGCGGCTGAGCCGATGCGGATTGCGGTTCAGGAGGCACCGTTCGAACTGGGCGCCGAAAGCGACGCCTTTGCCGCCGGTGTCGCGGGTGCTGGCGCGGTGGTGACTTTCACCGGCGTGGTACGCGATGCCGATCAGGGCGGTCTGGTGGCCATGGAGATCGAGCATTACCCCGGCATGACCGAAAAGGCGCTGACCGCCATCGCCGAGGAGGCCATGCGCCGCTGGTCGCTGGCGGATGCGCTGGTGATCCACCGCCATGGCCGTCTGGCGCCGGGCGAGCGCATCATGATGGTCGCCACCGCCGCGCGCCATCGCAAGGATGCCTTCGAGGCGGCGGAATACCTGATGGACTACCTCAAATCCCGCGCGCCGTTCTGGAAGAAAGAGATCCTGTCCGGCGGCAGTGCCGACTGGGTCGCGGCCAAGGACGCCGACGAGGACGCGCTGAAACGCTGGTAAGCCCTCGCATCACCGGGCGGGCTCCCGCCAGGTGTTCGACCATCCAAGGATGATCTCCGCCTGTTGGGCCCGGCGCCGCGCTGCGCGCGGCGGGGGGGTATCGCTTGGCAGCGGTGGTGGTCTCAGGAAGCGCGGTCATGCTTGGGCAGGGGGCGATAAAGGGTGTCTGACAAGTGATGCGCACCCTTTTGCGACGGGGCCGAGGTGTGGTGGCGCTGGCGTGCTTCCCGTAGCATCCTTTATTCCCCTCGCTGGGAACGCCTGTAGATGCCCCTCGAACGCCGCGCCGTGCGAAAGAGCTTTTGTTGTCGGCATGAGGTCGAAATTTCTGGCGAGAACAGGTTTGTCTGCCGGCGATAACGTCGCTGGGCTTGGCCTGCACGGTTGCGGGAAGGCGTCTCTCAGCACGTTGCCGCCGTTGCTTGCGTATTCGCAAGGTGGGGGCGTTTGTGCCGAGACCAAAACGGATCTTGCGTGGTGTACTGTCTTTCGGACACGAGCGACTATTCCTGCTCTCCTGGAGCGCAACCGGCAATATGGTCGGGCTTTTGAATGCGCAGGGACTCGCGTTCCAAGCGCTCTGAGCGGCTGCCTGGCGTGGCTCGCGTGTCCGATGGAGTCGGCTGACTATGCTCCTGCACCGCGTTGCAGTCCCTTGAAGTGAGGCGGAACCGCAAACAGGTCGGGGGCTAGTTGCCCGCCGACCACCACTGTTCGTGTAGTCCTGTACCTTGTCAGAGATAAAATCAGTTGAACCAGCTGTGCAGGAATAAAGCGTGCTGATCCAGCGACGAACCTTAACGATCTCTGGTGCAGGCATCTAAGCACCGTTTCGGTCGCCCGAGAGTTCCTCTCGAGTGTCACCGGCTGATATGCTGAATTCGGCGTCTCAGAACGACAAGAGGGGCGGTCCGGCTAATGAACCCGCAGCGACAATCCTACGCAGCATGAAGAGGCCGTAACCGCAACCAGGCGGGCCATGCTGTTGCCGATTTGCAGGGGGCAATAGCGGGCGGCGGCATTCAGCCCCCGTCCATATCGCTGCATCTCTCTGTGACTACAGCAAGCGCAATGCCTGGGGGCATCCGTCGGGCCGCTGCATTAACGCCCACGCCGTGCGCCAGCACGGCGCTATGCCCAAGGCTGCTCGGCCGGTGCTGGCGCATAGCCAGCGCAGGCCGCAGGCGCGGGAGTTCCTCCTTCTGCCTTCGGTCAGCCTCGCCGCCTTACTGCGGCAGCTGGGCGCGCAGCTCTTCGGCCTCGCGTCGGGCCTCGCGCAGGCCGTCCATGGCGGCGCGCAGCTCGGCTTCGGTCTGGGTCAGCTGGTTGGTCAGCTCCGCCTCGCGTTGCTGCAGATAGGTGATCGCCTGGTCACGGGTCTCTTCGGCCTCGTGCAGCTCCTGGCTCATCCGGTCGAGATCTGCCACGTCGCTCTGCCGCACGCGGGTGAAACGGTGCACCAGCCAGTTGGCAAACCAGCCAAGCGCAAAGGCCACAAACAGGATGATCGCGGTGGTGATGATGAACTCTGTCCTGTTCATTACTCTGAGGTCTCCTGTGCGTCTTCGCTTGTGCCGTCCGCGGCGTCTTCATCCGTCTCCGGCGCGTCTTGCGCTTCGGCATCCTCGGACTGTTCACTGTCTGCCTCGGCCTGCGGACCCGTGGGCTGGATCAGTTTGAACTCGATGCGGCGGTTGGCCTCGCGGCCTTCCTCGGTGCCGTTGTCGGCAATCGGGTTGCTCTCGCCGTAGCCCTTGGCGGTGAAGGTCGAGGTGACGATGCGCCGGGCCCGCAATTCGTTCAGCACCGACTGCGCCCGTGCCTGGCTGAGGTTCTGGTTCATCGTCTCGCGCCCCTGGCTGTCAGTGTGGCCCTGAATCTCCAGTCGGACGGGGCCGCAGCGGGCCAGAACCTCGGCAATCCGGTCCATCGTGTCGGCACTGTCGGCCGCGATTGTGGCGGAGCCGGGTTCGAAGGTGATCTTGGTTTCGCTCTGGGCGCTGACCAGCTGGGCCTCGCAGAGCTCCGGCGGGATCGGCTGATCCTTCGGGGCGGGCGGTTCCTCGTAGCTGATGTCGAGGTCGTAGGTCTCCGCCTCGCCGAGCTTGGCCGACAGGAAACGGGCGATCTCGGCCGGAGCATCCTTGCGAAAGCTCATGCCGCGCAGCTCCAGGTTTTCCGGCGTCACGGTGACGGCCCCGCGCTGCAGGTAGGACAGCGCCTCGAGCCCGGCCAGCACCCGTACCGGCCAGTCGGCGGGCAGATCGGCCACCACCCGCGCGGCGCTGTGCACATTGGCAGAGCCGAAGCGGGCCCGTGCATAGCTGTCGACGACCTGGCGCAGGGCGGCGTCGGACAGGCGGCCGCGCAGTTGCACCTGGCCTTCGGGGCTGAGCGTGGCGGTAAACTCCGGCACCCCGTCCGCGTCCTGCGCTTCGGGCACTGGCAGCACCGCATGCAGGGCAAACACCCGGGGCAGGGAGCTTTCCAGCTCACCCACCACATGGTCGAAGCGGGCATTTGGCGTCCCTTCGGCGGCGGCCAGGGTGATGTCGGCATTGGCGATGGTCACCGAACCCGCCCCCAGCTCTGCCAGGGCACCGATGCTCAGCTCTGCGGCCCGCGCCCAATTGGGAGACGGCACGCCCATGCCGATCACGCAGTCGGCGCTGCCGGTCAGCCCGGCCTTGCGGGCGGCGGCCAGGATGCGATCACGGCTTTCTTCGCTCTCGGCGGAGCAGGCATTGAAACTGGCGCCATCCTCGTCCAGCAGAAACCGCAGCGTGAAGGGCGTGATGACAGGGCGCGGCGCCGCGATGTCCAGGGCCAGCCGCAATCCCGGCGGGGCGTTGCGGCCCAGCTGCTCTTCCAGTCGTGCCTTGGCTTCCTCGCTGCCGGAAATCGCGGTGATCGACACCTCGCCCGCCGCCACCGAGATCTTGGCCCGCGGCAGCAGTTTCAGGGCCTCGACCGCGTAGTCCATCGCCTCGGTCCAGCCGTCCGGGATGTCGTATTTGGCAACCTCGAGCAGGTCGGCGACGCTGTCGGGGCCAGCCAGGTCAACCAGCTGGCTGACCAGCGTGCTGCGACCGGACCCGGCGGGGATCAGACCGATGATCGAGATGCCGCCATCGTTACGCAGTATCTCTGCCGAGAACCGCGGCGGGGCAAGGCCATCGGCGGGCGGCACCTCCATCCCGTCCAGGATGCGCGCCGCATCCACCACCGTGCCAACCGTGGATTTCACCGAGAACCGAGTGGCTTCGTCCGGGGCGGTGCCCTCCAGCAGAACCTGCAGGCCATCGGCGGTCACCTCTGCCCAGGTGTACCCTCGCGCATCAAGCGCCCGTCGGACCTCGGTTTCGGTGCCACGTTCGACCGCGGTCACTGCGAACCCGGCGGCGACGAGGCTTAGCCCCGCGGCTGAGGCAAAGGCCAGGACCGGGATGAACAGCTTAGACAGGCGCATATGGCAACAACTTTCCAGTTTGCGTTGAACGCTCATACCGTGCAGGCGGCCGAGGTTCAATCATGCGAACATGGCGATGGTGAAGAAGATGAGCGGAATCAGGCCGGTATCCCGGTTGAGCCGGAACAGCTGCAACAGTCTCGGGTTGTTGTCGGCGTCAAAGATGCGCAATTGCCAGGTCATGTGCCAGCCCATCGCCCAGGGGCCGGCCAGCGCCAGCACCAGCGCCAGCACCGAGGCGCTGGCCTGCATCGCAAGGATGACCGCAAGCGCCATCAGGCAAACGAAGGCCGTAATGAAGCGGCGCAGCCATTTCGGCGTGTCGCTGCCAAACAGCCGGGCGGTGGATTTCACCCCGATCAGCGCATCGTCCTCGGTGTCCTGGTGGGCATAGATGGTGTCGTAGAACAGCGTCCAGGCGATGCCCGCCAGATACAACAGCACCGGCGGCCAGCTCAAGGTGCCGGTATGCGCCACCCAGGCCAGCATCGCGCCCCAGTTGAAGGCCAGCCCCAGGAAGACCTGTGGCCACCAGGTGAAGCGCTTGGCAAACGGGTACACCGCCACCGGCAGGAGCGACAGCACACCCATGGCAATGGCCGCCTGGTTGAAGGTCAGCAGGATGGCAAGCCCGGCTAGGCATTGCAGCCCCATCCAGACCAGCGCACCCCTGACCGTGACCTGGCCGGAGGGGATCGGGCGCGAGCGGGTGCGCTCCACCTTGTCGTCGATGTCACGGTCGGTGATGTCGTTCCAGGTGCAGCCTGCGCCGCGCATCAGCCAGGCACCAGCGGCGCAGCCGACGGCGATCCACAGATCCTGCCAGCGCGGGGTCTGGTCCGCCAGGATCGCCAGCGCCAGTCCCCACCAGCAGGGGATCAGCAAAAGCCAGGTGCCAATCGGCCGGTCGGCGCGGCTGAGGCGCAGATAGGGGCGGCTCCAGCCGGGGGCGTATCTGTCGACCCAGTTTCCCGCGACCGCATCCGCGACCTGACCCTCTGGCGCTGGCTGTTGCCCTTGCATATGTAGGACCTCATGAGTGCAAAAATCAGACTGTATGTAGATCACCCGCTGGGGGCAGGGCAAACGGTTCCTTTGGACCGTGACCAGGCGCATTACCTGTTCGGGGTGATGCGGCAGGCGGCCGGAGCCCATGTGGCCCTGTTCAACGGGCGCGATGGAGAATGGCTGGCCGAAGTCGCCGAAGCCGGAAAACGCGGCGGCACGCTGGCCTGCCTGGAACAGACCAGACCGCTGCAGCTGCCCCCCGACCTGTGGCTGCTGTTTGCGCCGATCAAGAAAGCGCGCACCGACTTCATCGTCGAAAAGGCCGCCGAGATGGGCGCGGCACGGATCCTGCCGGTGCAGACCGATTTCACCAATTCCGAACGCATCCGCCAGGATCGCCTGCAGGCCCACGCGGTCGAGGCCGCCGAGCAATGCGGCGGAACCTACGTGCCGGACGTGGCCGAGTTGCAAAAGCTGTCGCGCCTGCTGGACCACTGGCCTGCCGAACGGCAGTTGATGTTCTGCGACGAGGCCGAGGTCGGCAATGCGCTTCAGCTTGCCGCAGAAACCCGGAAAGGCGCGCCCTGGGCGATCCTGATCGGCCCCGAAGGCGGCTTCTCCGAGGCCGAGCGCAAACGCCTGCATGATCTGCCGCAGTCGCATGTGGTCAGCCTCGGCCCCCGCATCCTGCGTGCCGATACGGCGGCCGTCGCGGCGCTGACCCTGTGGCAGCAGGCGCTGGGGGACTGGTGATGGGGCTGTTGCAGCGTTTGCCGCAGGCAGCCGCACCGAAAGGTGCCGAGCGCCAGATGCAGCGGGTGCAGCGCCAGGCGCTGCTGAAATGGCCGGTCGGGCGCATCAGGCTGGAAAGCCCGCTGAAGATCGCGGCGGAAGCCTCGGTCTTTCGTGGCTACCGTGGGTCGGACCCCGTGGTCGTGAAGAAGTTCTGGGACCGCGGCACCCGTCGCGAGTTCGTGGGCGGCACCGTTCACGCGCTGAAGCGTTTCGACGGGTTGGAGGGGCACAGCGACTACTCCGTGAACAGGTATTTTGCCAGTTCCGGCAATCTCGGCCTTGTGGTGGTGAGTTTCGAGCAAGGCACGCCAGTGGACCAGCTGTTCCGGCAACCTGCGGCGAACCGCTCGGACGTGATCCGGCGCTGCTGCGCATGGCATGACTGGGCCGGGCAGGGTGACGTTGCCGCCACCGCCCTGCCAGCGGATCGGTTCGCCGGTGAAATCCACAACGTGCTTGCCACCTCTGCGGATCACCCTGACGCTGCGCTGCTGGCCGAGCTGGCAGACGAATTGCTGGCTATGCTGGCGGATTTCGGCGAACGCCCCGCTCTCAGAGGGCCGGGTCATCCGGATTTCGCACCGCGCAATCTCATCCTGCGGCCGGATGGGGGTGTCGCCGCGATTGATATTCATCGCGGCGGAACCTTCTTCAGATCCCGGCAGGCGGCTATTTTCCTGGTCTCCAAGGACTTCCAGGGCAGGAAGTTGGAGAGTGAATTCATCTACGGGCTGGACGAAGCCGAGATGCGGCAGTTTCTCGCATACGGCAATGCGCCCGAGGAGGAGGTCGAGAATTTTTTCATCTTCTTTGTCGGTCTGACATTCCTCCGGATGTACTCCAAGAAGACCAAACGCGTGCGCCGCATGCGGATGCGCCGCGCAAGGATCGAGGCCTACCTCAAGGATCTGCGTCAGGGCAGGAAGATCCTGCCGTGAGGTCGGCGCCGTCAAAAACCTGCTCTGCACGGCTCGCGTCATCGCCGGGACCGGGCCGGGCCGGTGAAGCCAGAGCAGCGCCGCAATTCCGGCCCCGGAAGGAAACCACCTGCCCCCTTGACCTTGCCCGTCACGCAGTGGCGCCGCATCTGGCCGAAGCCCGGACCCGCGGAGAGCAGCAGAAGGTTCTGTTCGCGGCCGACGCCGCCGCGCGCGCCTACTGCGCCAAGGGATTCCAGTCGGGAGGAACCTATGGTTTGCTGTTGTTTGATGCCGCACAGACACTGTGTATCTCTGCGCAGTCGCAGGAGGAGCCATGACTTTCATCCGACCTGAAGCCCGCGCCACCCTGTGGCAATGGCGCGAGGTCATCGGCGCCGCGCTGATGACCCTTCTCGGCCTGAAGTGGGCGTTCACCTCGTTTGGATTTACCGCCATTACCGGCTGGGCGCTGATCGCCACCGGCCTGGTCACCGCTGTCATCGGCGCCCAGCGGATGCGCTTCCGGCGCGGCACGGGCGGCCCCGGCGTGGTGCAGGTGGACGAGGGCCAGATCGCCTATTTCGGGCCGCTCACCGGCGGCGCGGTGGCGGCTTCGGAGCTGGAGCGGCTGGCGCTGGACAAATCCGCCCGCCCGCCACACTGGGTGCTGGAACAGCCCGGCCAACCACCGCTGGCGATCCCGGTTAACGCCGAAGGATCGGATGCGCTGTTCGACGTCTTTGCGGCGCTGCCCGGTCTCAGGACCGAGCGGATGCTGAGCGAATTGCGCAAGGGCGGCCCTCACCAGGTCGTGATCTGGGAGCGTGTCCCGAGCCGACCGGAACATCAGCGGCTGCATTGACACCGGGTGCGATTCCGCTCACCACTGACCCTTCATGACAGACCTAACAGGACGGAGTGCCAGGCATGTCCATTCCCCAGTCCGGCGGCGGGCCGATCGAACGCCACGAACAGCTTGCCGAATACCTCGCTGCGGGCTGCAAGCCCAAGGATGCCTGGCGCATCGGCACCGAGCACGAGAAGTTCGGCTATTGCAAGGATACGCTCAAACCGCTGCCCTATGCGGGTGAGCGGTCGATTCTGGCGGTGCTGGAGGGTTTGCGCGACGGTCACGGCTGGGATCCGCTGGTCGAGGGCGACAACCTCATCGGCCTGACCAAGGATGGCGCCAACATCAGCCTTGAGCCGGGCGGCCAGCTGGAGCTGTCGGGCGCGCCGCTGGAAACCATCCACGAGACCTGCGACGAGGTGAATGGCCATCTGCGCGACGTGAAGGACATCGCCGACAAGATCGGCGTCGGCTTCATCGGCCTCGGCGCGGCACCGGTCTGGCGGCACGAGGACATGCCGCTGATGCCCAAGGGCCGCTACAAGCTGATGGACAGCTACATGCAAGAGGTCGGCACCATGGGCACCACCATGATGCGCCGCACCTGCACCGTGCAGGTGAACCTCGACTTCTCTTCCGAGGCCGACATGGTGCAGAAGATGCGCGTGGCGCTGGCGCTGCAGCCGGTGGCCAATGCGCTGTTCGCCAATTCACCCTTCCTGGACGGCAAGCCGAACGGGGTGAAATCCACCCGCGGGCTGGTCTGGCGCAACCTGGACGCGGCGCGCACCGGCATGCTGCCCTTTGTCTTCGACGAGGGCTTCGGGTTCGAGGCCTGGGTGCAATACGCGCTGGATGTGCCGATGTATTTTGTCTACCGCAACGGCGAATACATCAACGCGCTGGGCATGTCGTTCCGCGACTTCCTCAAGGGCGAGCTGCCGGCGCTGCCGGGCGAGACTCCGACCCTCAGCGACTGGGCCGACCATCTGACCACCATCTTCCCCGAGGCGCGGGTGAAGAAATTCATCGAGATGCGCGGCGCCGACGGCGGCCCCTGGCGCCGCCTTTGCGCGCTGCCCGCGTTCTGGGTCGGCCTCACCTACGACCAGTCCGCGCTGGACGCTGCCTGGGACCTGGTCAAGGGCTGGGACGCCGAAACCCGCGAAGAATTGCGCGCCGCCGCATCCGAACACGGCCTGCAGGCGCAGGTCGGCGGCATCAACATGCATGAGCTGGCCCGCGAAGTGGTGGCGATCTCCGAAAGCGGCCTGAAGGCGCGTGCGCGTCCCGGCGCCGGTGGCCTGGTCCCGGATGAGACCCATTTCCTGAACGCGCTGAAGGACAGCCTGGAAAGCGGCAAGGTGCCCGCGGATGAGCTTCTGGAGCGCTACAACGGCGCATGGGGCGGGGACCTGAGCCGGATCTACGGCGAATTTGCCTATTGATCAGCGGCTTGCCGCACAATGCGCAACGAACGGGGCTGCGTCGATGACGCGGCCCTTTTTCGTGTCAGCAGCCCCCGCATGAAAAAGTCGGCGGCAGGTCGCCCTGCCGCCGACGGTTCCGGCTGAGTGGTGCAGGTGTTTACTGCTGCAGCTCTTCCGGCGACTTTTCGGCGATGTCGGTCCAGTTGGCGTCGGCGTTCTGGATAAAGCCGGGAATGTCGCCCTCCCAACGCTCCTGAATGTCCTCGGACAGGTTCAGGTACAGGGTGTTGTCGACGATCTTCCAGTGGTTCGGGTCGCCGTCGAACTTGAAGCCCATAGCGGTGCCGAAGGCGCAATAGCCGCCATAGGCCGGCACATAGGCCTCGGGGTTCTTCTCAAATGCCGCCTTGTGCTCTTCCGAGGCAAAGCGGTAGGTCGCGTCATTGTAAATCGAGGTGATCTTGTAGCTGCCCTTGGTCGGGGCGCCATCGGTGAAATATGCAACCGGATCATAGCCCTGCATCGCCAGCCCGGTGGAGGAGGCGTTGATCTCCACGCCGGCCGCCAGCGCCGAGGTTGCCATGGCCACCGACAGGGCCACACCGCTGAGGAGCGCTTTTACCTTGTTCATTGTTCCGTCCTTTTGAAAATCCGCCGGGGGCTGAAAATACCTGCCCCGGCCAGAGGGTCACATGTTCTGTTGTTTGTGCCGCGCATCAGTGCGGGTCACGCAACCGAAGTGGGGCATCGGGCGATCACGTTCAAAACAACTCAAATTGTCTGTGCAGCGGCGCGGCTGGCCTGTGCGCACCTGCGCACACGCGGGCGTGAAGGCAGGGAGATCGCGGTCCAAGAACTCGTCGGCAGCGGCCCCCGGATCGGCGAGGTGAACCGCGTCAAGCGGGGGCAGCCACCGGTGCTCCATGTGCTGAAGCCCAGTAGAAAGGTGCAGGGCATTTGGGCCTATGGCCGCGTGGCCGCGGCTCAGCCCGTGACGCGCAGGGCGAGGACGAAGCGGATCACCTTTTGCTCCGGCATCTCGCAGGGCTTCAGCCGCGCGCCGCTGGCCAGCCGGTAGAGGTTCAGGCTGATGTAATCCTTGCCGCCCAGCTCATGCGCGACCAGTTTCTGCGCCTTGCCATCGGCCATATCCTGACGGCTGACCCGGTATCTGCGGCCCTCGGCGGTGCCGGTGAAACTTCCCAGCGGCAGCGCATCAAAGGCGGCAAGGAATGCCGCCAGCCCGCCGCCGGGGGTCATTTTTGGCCGATTTTCGGCTCGGTTCCGGTGCGCAGCCGGTTGATGTTGGCGGAATGGCGGATGAATACCACCGCCGCCAGTACCGCCGCCAGCAGTGCCACCGACTGGTAGCCCAGCAGGATCGACCAGACCACCGCAAGCGCCGCCGCGACCAGCGCGCTGAGCGAGGAAATCCGGCTGATCAGCGCAGTCGCAAGCCAGCTCAGGCAGCAGGCCACGCCCACCGGCCAGGCCAGCGCCAGCATCAGGCCCAGGAAGGTGGCCACGCCCTTGCCGCCCTTGAACCCCAGCCAGACCGGGAAACAATGGCCGAGAAAGGCGGCAAGCCCCGCGGCCTGCGCCGCATCCTCGCCCGCCAGCGCCCGCGCCAGCAGCACCGCGACCGCGCCCTTGCCGCCGTCCAGCAGCAAGGTCAGCGCCGCCGCCGTCTTGCTGCCGGTGCGCAGCACATTGGTGGTGCCGATATTGCCGGAGCCGATCTGGCGCAGGTTGCCGAGGCCGAACAGCCGGGTGACCACCATGCCGAACGGCACCGAGCCAAGGCCGTAGCCGATCAGCGCCCACAGCATCAGCGTGGCGGCAGAGCTTTCGATAACGGGCATCAGTCCCTCCGGTAGACGGCTTCACCCGCCACAAATGTTGCCTCGACGCGGCCCTGCATGCGCTGGCCGTCATAAGGGGTGTTCTGCGATTTCGAACGCAGTTTGAACCGGTCCAGCACAAACGGCACATCGGCGTCGAACAGCACCAGATCGGCAGGCGCGTCGACGGCCAGGCGGCCGCTGTCCAGCCCCAGCCGCCTGGCCGGGTTCAGGGCCATGGCGCGGAACAGGGTGGGCAGATCCAGCAGCTCGGCATGGTACAGCCGCAGCGCGGCCGGCAGCAGGGTTTCCAGCGCCACCGCCCCGGCGGCGGCTTCCTCGAACGGCAGGCGCTTGCTTTCCTCGTCCTGCGGCGTGTGCATCGAGGAAATGATGTCGATCAGCCCCGTGCGTACCGCCTCGACCACCGCCAGCCGGTCGTCCTCGGCCCGCAGCGGGGGCTTTACCTTGAAGAAGCTGCGATAGCCCGCCACGTCCAGCTCGTTCAGCGTCAGATGGTGGATCGAGGTGCCCGCGGTGATGTCCAGCCCGTTGGCCTTGGCGCGCTCCAGCGCGGGCAGGGCGCGGGCGGTGGTGATCTGGTCGGCGTGGTACTTCGCGCCGGTCATCTCCAGCAGGGCGATGTCGCGGTCCAGCCCCATGCGTTCGGCCATCGGCGACACCGCGGGCAGGCCATACAGCGCGGCGAACTTGCCGCTGGTGGCAGCGGCGCCGCGGCTCAGCACCGGCTCCTGCGGGTGGGCAATCACCAGCGCCCCGCAAGAGCGCGCATAGGCCAGCGCCCGCTGGAACACCTTGGTGTCGGTGACCACGTGGTCGCAGTCGGAAAAGGCCACCGCGCCGGCATCCATCAGAAAGCCGATCTCGGTCATCTCGCGCCCCTCGCGCCCCTTTGTCAGGGCCGCCATCGGCAGCACTTTCACCGGCGTGTCGGCCTGGGCGCGGCGGGTGACGAACTCCAGCGTCTCCGGGCTGTCGATCGCGGGGGCGGTGTCAGGCCGGGTGACGATGGCGGTGACCCCGCCCGCCGCCGCCGCGAGGCCCGCGGTCTTGTAGCTTTCCTTGTGCCGCTCGCCCGGCTCGCAGACCTTGACGCCGATATCCACGATCCCCGGCGCCAGGCACTTGCCGCCGCAGTCCTGCACGGTCACGTCTTCGGCGCGCAGGCCCTGCGCCGCCAGCAGCGCCGCCGGGTCAGAGGCCGCATCGACCGCGGCGATGCGGCCGTTGCGGACCAGCAGCTGGCCCGGCGCATCGGTGCCGCCTTCGGGATCAATCAGGCGGGCATTGGTGAAGAGAGTGGTCATGTGCGTACCTTGACTGAATTTCTGGAGATCCGGTGCGCCGTCACGTCGCCAGCGCCCAGACCAGGAGGGCGATCAGGATCATGCCGATTGCGAACAGCGTTGCGCCGATGCGCTGCGCCTTGGCGCGCGCTTCGCGCGGCGGCAGCGGCGGGGCCGAGTTGGGCTTGGCGCTTTCGGCGGTCAGCGGGGCGCCGCTCCAGTCGGTGGCGCGCTCGCCGTAGCTGCCGATCAGGGTGATCTGGCTGGCCGGTGTCAGCCGGGTTTCGCGCCCGTCAAAGGCGCGCGAGCGGATCAGCAGCACATGGCCGTCCAGCGCGTCCAGCCTGTCACGGTCGGCCTCGATCTGCTCGGACGGCACTCCCAGCCCTTCGCGCAGGTAGCCTGCGAGGCCGATGTCTTCCAGATCGCTGACCGGGAAGATCTCGACCTGCTCCAGGTCGATGTCTTCAATTCCCAGCACCTGCGCCAGCGCGCCGGGCTCCTTGAGGAACATCGCCTGCTCGGGGCGCATGTCCAGCGCAAACAGCCGCACGACGCCGCGCTCGCCTGCCGGGATATGGATTACGTCGGTCATGAGATCACCCCGCTTTTGCCTGGCGCTCCGCCCGCAGGTTGCGCGCCAGAAGGTCCATTGCCGCCATCCGCACCGCAACGCCCATTTCCACCTGCTCCTGGATGACCGAGCGGTTGATGTCATCGGCGAGCGTGCCGTCGATCTCGACGCCGCGGTTCATCGGGCCGGGGTGCATGACGATGGCATCGGGCTTGGCCAGCGCCAGCTTCTCGGCGTCGAGGCCATAGCGGTGATAGTACTCGCGCTCGGAGGGGATGAAGCCGCCGTCCATCCGCTCTTTCTGCAGCCGCAGCATCATCACCACGTCGACATCCTTCAGACCTTCGCGCATGTCGTCATAGATCTCGGCGCCGAACTCGGCGAACTGGCCGGGCACCAGCGTCGGCGGGCCGATCAGCCGGATGCGGTTTTCCATCTTGCCCAGAAGGATCAGGTTCGACCGCGCCACGCGGGAATGCGCAATGTCGCCGCAGATCGCGATGTTCAGCCGGTGCAGGCGCCCCTTCGAGCGGCGGATGGTCAGCGCGTCCAGCAACGCCTGTGTCGGGTGCTCATGCTTGCCGTCGCCGGCGTTGAGCACCGCGCAGTTTACCTTCTGCGCCAACAGATCCACCGCGCCGGAATGCGGATGGCGCACCACCAAAAGATCCGGGTGCATCGCGTTCAGCGTCATCGCGGTGTCGATCAGCGTCTCGCCCTTCTTGATCGAGGAGGCCTGCATCGCCATGTTCATCACATCCGCGCCCAGCCGTTTTCCCGCCAGTTCGAACGAGGCCTGGGTGCGGGTGGAATTCTCGAAGAACATGTTGATCTGGGTCAGCCCCGCCAGCACGTCGGAGTGCTTTTCCGGGCGGCGGTTCAGCGCCACGTATTCGTCGGCAAGATCGAGAATCGCGGTGATTTCATGCGGCTTCAGCGGCTCGATGCCAAGCAGGTGGCGGTGTTCAAAGGACATGGGGGCAGCTCCGCGTGATTTGCGGCTTGTTATAGGCGGGGCGGCTGCGTGCGGCAAGCGCTGCGGCAGTTTGCGCCGCGCGCGCAGGCGAGGGGCCGGCCCCTCGCGCTCCCCGGAGTATTTCCAAAAAGGTGAAGGGCTTGAAAGTTGGGGCGAGGGGTCCGAGAGGTGTTCCGCTCGGGGGCGGGGCGGAGTAGCTTGGGCCTATGGAATCGGCATTGGATTACTGGAGCGCCCGGGCGCTGTTGGAGTGGCAGGTGGAGCTTGGCGCCACCGATGCCCTGTGCGAGGCGCCAGTGGATCGCTACACGCTGGAGGACCCGGCGCCGAAGCCCAAGCCCGGGGCGGCCCCGGCGCCGCCGCCCAAGCCCAAGGAAGTCGACCCGGTCGAGGAGGCGCGCAAGGCGGCGCGCGCTGCCGAAAGCCTGGCCGCCCTGCGCGCGGCGATGGAGGCCTTCAGCCATTGCGAATTGAAACTCGGCGCCCGCAACTTGGTCTTCTCTGCTGGTGCGCCGGGGGCGCGGGTGATGCTTATCGGGGATGCGCCCAACCGCGAGGAGGATCGTTCGGGCCTGCCGTTCGCGGGGCAGGCGGGGGCGCTTCTGGAACGGATGCTGGCGGCCATTGATCTTGAACGTGACGCCCAGGTCTACATGACCAATGTGCTGCCATGGCGCCCGCCTCAGGGGCGCGACCCGACGGCTGCGGAGATCGCCATGCTGACACCGTTTCTGGAGCGGCATGTGGCGCTGGCGGAGCCGGAGGTGCTGGTGCTGATGGGCAATGTCGCCTGTCAGGCGGTGCTTGGCAAACGGGGGCTGTCCCGGCTGCGTGGCAAGTGGGAGCAGGCGTGGGGCAAGCCCGTCGTACCCATGTACCATCCGGCGGACCTGTTGCGCCAGCCACGTCAGAAGCGGTTGGCATGGGCGGATCTGCTGGCGCTTCGCGCCCGGCTGGATGCCGTCAGCTGATCTCGGGGGGAGCCGATGAAGATCCTCGCCTTTTCCGACCTGCACCTGTCGGTGCCGCACGCGGCGGCGCTGGTGGCGGCCAGCGCCGAGGCGGATCTGGTGATCGGAGCCGGAGATTTCTGCAACATGCGGCGGGGGCTCGACCGGGCGGCGGCCATGCTGGCGGACCTGCAGGCGCCGATGGTGGCTGTGCCCGGAAATGGCGAAAGCGCCGATGAGCTGCGCGCTGCGGGCTTTGCCGCGACAACGGTTCTGCATGGTGAAGGGACAAAGAGCGCAGGACTGCGCCTGTTCGGCCTCGGATATGGCGTGCCGCAAACGCCCTTTGGCAGCTGGTCCTGCGATCTGAGCGAGGCAGAGGCGGACGCGATGCTGGCGGGCTGCGACACCGCCGATATCCTGATAACGCACTCCCCGCCCAAGGGGGTTGCCGATGTGACATCCGGCGGGATTTCGGTGGGCTCCACCGCGATCCGCGCTGCTGCCGAGCGGATTCAGCCGCAATTGCTGTTGTGCGGACACGTGCATGATTGCTGGGGGCAACGCGGCCGGATCGGAAAAACGCAGGTGGTCAACCTCGGCCCCGGCGTGACGTGGTTCGAGGTGGAACGATGATCGATCTTTTGACATTGCTGGCCTTCATTCCGGCGGCGCTGGCGCTGAATCTCACCCCTGGGGCGGACATGATGTTCTGCCTCGGCCAGGGGTTGCGCTCGGGGCGTGGTGCCGCGGTGGCGGCCAGTGCGGGCATCACCGCCGGGTGCATGGTGCATGTGGTGCTGGCGGGACTGGGGCTCGGGGCCGTGGTGGCCGCGCTGCCGGGGCTGTTCGACGTGATCCGCTGGGTCGGAGTCGGCTACCTGCTTTATCTGGCCTGGGGCGCGTGGCGCGGTCGGCAGGTGGCCGCCGCCGGAGTGCCGGTGCCCGCGGCGCGGGCGTTCCGGGCGGGGTTCATCGTGAACCTGACGAACCCCAAGGTAATCCTCTTCGTGCTGGCCTTCATCCCGCAGTTCGTGGTGCCCGAAGCCGGGCCGGTGTTCGGCCAGTTCCTGATCTACGGCGCGGTGTTGTCGCTGGGCGGTTTCATCATCAACGGGCTGGTCGGTCTTTTTGCCGGGCAGGCCGGGCGCAAGCTGACGGGTTCGCCAGTCTTTGCCCGCTGGCTCGGCCGGGTGTCGGGAACGATTTTTGCAGCGCTGGCGGTACGGCTGGCCATCATGGAAAAGGTGTGACGCTCATGTCCCGGATCGACGAAACGCGGGAGTTCATCCCGGTACGCATCGCCGTGCTGACGGTCTCCGACAGCCGCCGACTGGAGGACGACCGCTCCGGCCAGGTGCTGGTGGACCGGCTGCGCGACGCAGGCCATGTGCTGGCGGATCGCAAGATCATCCCGGATGAGCGCGCGGAGATCGCGGCGCAGCTGCGCGCCTGGGTGGCTGACCCCAAGGTTGATGTGGTGATTTCGACAGGCGGTACCGGTCTGACCGGGCGCGATGTCACGGTCGAGGCGCACCGTGACGTCTACGAAAAGGAGATCGAGGCCTTCGGCACCGTCTTCACCATCATCTCGATGCAGAAGATCGGCACCAGCGCGGTGCAGTCGCGTGCCACGGGCGGCGTCGCAGGCGGGACCTATCTGTTTGCGCTGCCCGGCAGCCCCGGCGCCTGCAAGGACGGCTGGGACGAGATCCTTTGCAAACAGCTCGATTACCGGCACCGGCCCTGCAATTTCGTGGAAATAATGCCCAGATTGGACGAACATCTGCGTCGGAAATGACGGTGGCTTGCGTGTAAGCTCGAAAACCCCTGCGCAAAACGGTATGTTTGCAAGCGGGTTCAAGGCGTTCGCGCCCAGGCATAGCAATGCGGCGGCCCCGGAAGCAACCGCCACCGGAAGGATTTGAGGATGCGCTTTTTGCGGCAGAGTGTAACAGGCCTTTTGCTGGTGGCGGTGACGGCGGCCCTGCTGATTTTTGCCGCGCAGCTGATCGTTGACGCGGTGCAATCGCGGCTGGGGGCCGAACGTGCCGCGCCGCCGTCGCGCGAGCGGGTGTTCGCGGTGAATGTCGTCACCGCGCAGATGCAGACCGTGGCCCCGGAGCTGACCGCCTTTGGCCGTATCGAGAGCCGCCGGACGCTCGAGCTGCGCACCGCCACCTCGGGGCGGGTGGTGCAGCTGGCGGAGGGCTTCGTCGAAGGTGGCAGCGTGCGCGCGGGCGAAGTGCTGGTGCAGATTGACCCGGCGGACGCGCAGGCCGCTTTGGACCGCGCCGAGGCCGACATGATGGATGCCCGCGCCGAAGAACGCGACGCCGGCCGGGCGCTGATCCTGGCGCAGGACGAACTGCAGGCGGCGCAGGATCAGGCGCAACTGCGCGAACGGGCGTTCCAGCGTCAGCAGGATCTGCAGGCACGTGGCGTCGGCACCGCCGCCACCGTTGAAACCGCCGAGCTGGCGGCGGTGCAGGCCCGCCAGGCGGTGATTTCGCGCCGTCAGGCCGTCAGCCAGGCCGAGGCCCGCGCCGACCAGGCCGCCACCCGGGTGGCGCGCGCCGAGATCGCGCTGGACGAGGCCCGCCGCGACCTTGAGGATACCACCATCACCGCCGGTTTCAGCGGTACCCTGCAGGGCGTCAGCCTGGTGCAGGGGCGGCTGGTGTCGGCCAATGAAAAACTGGCTGAGCTCGTCGATCCCGACCTGCTCGAGGTCGCCTTTCGTGTGTCTACCGCGCAATACGCCCGGCTGCTGGATGCCGAGGGGCGGGTGCTGACAGCACCGGTTCGGGTGACGCTGGATGCCGCCGGTGCCGGGCTCAGCGCCACGGGCCGGATCACGCGCGCCAGCGGCGCGGCGGGCGATGGGCAGACCGGGCGATTGATCTACGCTGAACTGGACGTCGCGCCGGGGTTCAAACCGGGTGATTTTGTCACCGTGCGGGTGACCGAGCCGGAAGTCGCGGGCGTGGCCCGCGTCCCGGCTTCGGCGCTGGGCGCGGATGGCAGTGTGCTGGTGCTGGATGCCGACAACCGGCTGGAGGCATTGCCGGTAGAGCTGGTGCGCCGCCAGGGCGACGACGTGCTGATCCGCGGGGCCGGTCTCGCCGGGCGCGCGGTGGTCACCGGGCGCACGCCGCTGCTGGGGGCGGGCATCAAGGTCCGCCCGCTGCGCCAGGGCGCCGAGGCGCAGGCGCGTCCGGACCTGCCGGATCTGATCGAACTCAGCGACGAGCGCCGCGCCCGGCTGGTGGCCTTTGTCGAGGCCAATGGCACGATGCCGTCGGAGGAAAAGCAGCAGATGCTGCAGAAACTGGCCGCGGCGCGGGTGCCAGCGGGGCTTGTCAGCCGCATTGAATCGCGGATGGGAGGCTGATCCCGATGGTCCGCGATCTGCCGCACACCGCCCGCGGGCTGTTCAGCTACTTCACCCGCCATCGCACCGCCGCCAACCTGATGCTGGTGCTGATGCTGGTGCTGGGGGGGATGGCAATCCCCAACATGCGGGCGCAGTTCTTTCCCGATGTGATCGTCGAAAGCGTCACCGTCTCAGTGGAATGGGAAGGCGCAGGCCCGGAGGATGTCGACAGCGCCATCGTGCAGGTGCTGGAACCGGTGCTGCTCGCGGTGGACGGGGTCGAGGAAACCACCTCCACCTCGCGCGAGGGCAGCGCCACGCTGACACTGGAATTCGAGCCGGGCACCGATATGGGGCAGGCTGCCGATGACGTGCAATCTGCCGTGGATGGCGTCACCACGCTGCCGGAGGAGGCCGAGGAGCCCAGCGTGCGCCGGGGCGCCTGGCGAGACCGGGTGACAGACGTGGTGATCTCCGGCCCGGTGGCGCCGGGGCAGCTGGGGCAATTCGCCGATGAGCTGGTCGTGCGCCTGTTCGAGGCCGGGGTGACCCGCACCACCATCCGCGGCGTGGCGGCGCCCGAAACCATCGTCGAGGTGCCCACCGCCAGCCTGATTACCCATGACATCACCATGCGCGAAATCGCCGATGCCATCGCCGCCGAGGTCGATGCAGACCCGGCAGGCGACATCAGCGGCGCCAATGCCCGCGTTCGCACCGGCAGCGAGAAACGCAAACCCGATCAGCTGGCGGCCATCGTGCTGCGCACCAATGCCGATGGCTCGGTGCTGACGGTTGGCGATGTGGCGCAGCTACGGGTCGAAGGCGTCGACCGCAACCGTTCCTACTTTGTCGGTGAAAATCCGGCGATGTCGATCCGTGTCGACCGTTCGGATCAGGGCAATGCGATCCGCTTGCAGGCGCAGGTGCAGGAGGTGGTGGACCAGTTGCAGGCCAGCCTGCCGCAGGGGGTAACCGCCGAGCTGATCCGCACCCGGGCGCAGGCGATCACTGACCGGTTGGATATCCTGGTCGACAACGGGTTGGCGGGACTGGGGCTGGTGATGTGCCTGCTGTTCCTGTTCCTGAACACTCGCATCGCCTTCTGGGTCGCGGCGGGCATCCCGGCGGCGATGTTTGCCGCCGTGGCGCTGATGTATGCCGCGGGCATCACCATCAACATGATCAGCCTCTTTGGTCTCATCATCACGCTGGGGATCGTGGTGGATGATGCCATCGTGGTGGGGGAGCATGCTGACTTCCGCGTGCGCCGCCTGGGCGAAAGCCCGGTCGAGGCCGCCGAGAACGCCGCCCGCCGCATGGCGATGCCGGTCTTCGCGGCGACACTGACCACCATCATTGCCTTCTTTGGCCTGGTGTCGGTGGGGGGGCGCTTTGGTGAGCTGATCCGCGACATCCCCTTCACCGTCATCGCGGTGCTGGCGGCCTCGCTGGTGGAATGCTTCCTGATCCTGCCCAACCACCTCGCCCATGCGCTGACCCACGCGCAGGCGCGGCACTGGTACGACTGGCCCAACCGGATGGTGAACCGCGGCTTTCGCTGGCTGCGCGACCATGGCTTCCGCCCGCTGATGGCGCTGGTGGTGCGGGCGCGCTACGCGGTGCTGGCGGGGGCACTGGCGGTGCTGGCGAGCCAGGCGGCCCTGTTCATCAACGGCGACGTGAAATGGCGCTTTTTCAATGCGCCGGAACGCGGGTCCGTCACCGGCAATTTCGCCATGGTCGAGGGCGCCACCCGTGCCGACTCGCTGGCGATGATGCAGGAGATGCAGCGCGCGACCGAGGCGCTGGGCGCCGAGTATGAGGCGCGGTATGGCCGCAATCCGCTGGCTTTCGTGATGGCCGAGGTCGGCGGGAACAGCGGGCGCGGGCTGTCCGGGGTCGAAGCCAAGGATGCCGATCTCCTTGGCGGCATCTCGATCGAGCTGATCGAGGCTGACCTGCGCCCCTATTCCAGCTTTGCCTTCGTTGCGGAATTGCAGGAACGGGTGGTGCGTCACCCGCTGGTCGAGACCGTGTCCTTCCGCGGCTGGCGTTCCGGGCCGGGGGGGGACGCGCTGGACGTGCAGTTTTCCGGCGCTGACGTGCAGGTGCTGAAAGACGCTTCCGAGGATCTTAAGACCGCGCTGCTGCGCTTCCCCGAGGTCTCCGCGGTCGAGGACAACCTCGCCTATGACAAGGAAGAGCTGATCCTGGACCTGACCCCGCAGGGGCAGGCTCTGAACTTTACCATCGGCAGCCTGGGTCAGGCGCTGCGGGCGCGGCTGAACGGGATCGAGGCTGCGACCTACCCGGATGGGCCGCGCAGCGCCACCATTAGGGTCGAGCTGCCGGAGGGTGAGCTGACCGCTGATTTCCTGGAACGCACCCTGATGCGCGCGCCCAGCGGCATTTACGTGCCCCTCGCTGACATCGTCTCGGTCGAGCGGCGCAGCGGCTTTTCCACCGTGCGGCGCGAAAACGGCGTGCGGGTGATCAGTGTGACCGGTGACATCTCCGAGGATGACCCCGCCCGCGCCGAGGCGGTGATGCAGGCGCTGCAGCAGGAAATCCTGCCGCAGATCGCCAGCGAACGGCAGGTGGACTGGCGGCTGTCCGGTCTGGCCGAGCAGGAACAGACCTTCCTGCAGGAGGCGGGCACCGGGCTGGTGCTGTGCCTGACCGGCATCTACCTGGTGCTGTCCTGGATCTTTGCCAGCTGGACCCGGCCGCTGGTGGTGATGGCGATCATCCCCTTCGGCCTGGTGGGGACCATCTGGGGCCACTACATGTGGGAGGTGCCGCTGAGCATGTTCACCGTGGTGGGGCTTCTCGGCATGACCGGTATCATCATCAATGATTCCATCGTGCTGGTGACGACCATCGACGAATACGCCAGGGATCGCGGGCTGATTCCCTCGATCATCGACGCGGCGGCGGACCGGCTGCGCCCGGTGATGTTGACCACGATGACCACTGTGCTGGGGCTGGCGCCCTTGTTGTTCGAGCGCTCGCAGCAGGCGCAGTTCTTGAAACCCACGGTGATTACCCTGGTCTACGGCCTCGGCTTCGGCATGTTCCTCGTGCTTCTCGTGGTGCCTGCCCTGGTGGCGGTGCAGCGCGATCTCAGCCGGCCGGTGACCTCCTTCCGGCGCGCGCTGCGACGCGGTGCCGGGCGGCTACGCTGGCTGATGACGGGGGCTGCGATGGTGCAACTGGGCTGGCTGGTTCTGGCGCTGGGCTGGCCGATGGCCACCGGTGCGCTGCATCCGGCCCTGCGGTCGCTGCCATCGTTGGCAGCGATGGAGCCGGTGCGGGCGGGGCTGCTGGCCTTTGTCCTCGGGGCGCTGGTTCTGGCGCTGCTGACCTACCTTGTCGGCGGGTTGGCGTTGCGGGCCAACTCCCGCCAGCGCGCCTGAGCTGCCAGCGCGACTTCCGGCACCTGGTCCAGAAGTTGCAGCCCGCGGGTGGCGATCTCCGCCACCGGGATCCATTCGGCCTGTTCGGCGTCATCTTCCGGTGCCGGGGTGCCGTGCAGATATTCGCAGAGCACCACGCACAGCAGGTACTGCTGCTGTGCTGCGCCGTCCGCGTCCCGGGCAATCACGTCAATGTTGGTCAGGTATTCGACTGGCCGCGCGTGGACGCCGGTTTCCTCCAGAAGCTCCCGGGCCGCCGCCTCCAGCGCGGTTTCTCCCAATTCCACGTGCCCGCCCGGAAAGCCCCACCAGCCCGCGTTGGGCGCTTTGCCGCGCTGCACCAGGATGACGTGATCCTGCCCGTCAATCCGGTGGGACACCACTGCGATGGCCCCCAGAACCGGGCGTTTCACGACTGGATCGGGCAGGGGTTCGGGGGTTGCGTCCACGGTGGGCAGGGTCTTGTCCTCGGGCATGCGTCGACTCATCCCGCGTCACAGCCGCGGATGTCCACCGCGTGGTCGCGGCCCAGCACGGTGATCCGAAGTTTCGAGCGGTCGATGGCATAGGCGCGGCCCTCGGCAGGCAGGAATTCGGTCTGTGCGATCAGTTGGTTGCCCTCGCGCCGGGTCTTGGTTTCCCCGGCGTGCAGGGTGGGGCTGCCAGGTTCGATCACCGCGATCTCCTCGCCACCGGTCGAGGGCATGGTGATGCGGGCGGTGACCTCCATGCCGTATTTGGTGGGGCGCAGGCTGCAAGTGGCGGCGCGCACGCCCGCCTCGCTGGCGGACCAGGGGCGGCTGGCCAGGGCGGCGGCTATCGCCGGGTGGCGCGGCGCGCCCGGATCAAGCTGGTGGTCAAAGCGCACGTCTGCGGGCACGCAGACATCCTTGCAGACGCCCAGTTCCATCCGCCCCTTCAGGCGCACCGGCTTGCCCGGGGTCTGTGGCGTCACCTCAACCGGAAGCACCAGCTGATCGTGATAGCCGATGGTGCGAAAGCCGGAGGTCAGGAAAACCTCGGGCGTCGGCCAGGTGAAGGCGACCGCGCCGAGGTTGCGCGCACCCCGCCAGGAGAAGGTCGGCGGAATGCCCGCATCGCCCGGCGCCCGCCAATAGGTTTTCCAACCCGGCTGCAAGGTGATCCGCAGTGCCGCCTGCAGCGTGCCGCGCGCGGTGGTGCCGCCGTCCAGCACCTCGACCCGCACGATTTCCCCGGTTCCGGCGCGCGCGGTGGCACCAAGGCCGAAGAGGCCGCAGGCCAGTGCGGCGGCCACCGCCAGCGCGGTTGCGACGGATGAAAGTCGTTGTCTCATGCCCGGATACATGCGTCGCGCGGCGGGGTTTGCCAAGTCACGTTGCAGTCATCGTGCTGTGTTTGCGGCAATTTTGCCGGAGAGTTGGCGGCCGCGCGCCGATGCGCCCCTTGCGTGCCGGCGGGCTGGGCGGCATGGTGGGAGAACGCAGCAGAAAGATGGACGGTCATGGATCTTACTGGCAAGCTCTTGATTGCAATGCCCGGAATTGGCGACCCCCGGTTCGAACATTCGGTGATCTTCCTGTGCTCGCATGGGGAAGAAGGTGCCATGGGGCTGATCGTCAACAAGCCGGCCGATGGTGTGGTGTTGGGCGATCTGCTGGAACAGCTCGAGATGGGGGGCGAGGCCAGCTCTGCCGCCACGCTGCCGGTGCGCTTTGGTGGTCCGGTCGAGACCCAGCGCGGCTTCGTGCTGCACTCGCCGGATTACGAATCAGACGTCAGCTCGCTGAAGGTGTCTGGCGGCTTCTCGATGACCGCGACGCTGGACGTGCTGGAAGATATCGCCCAGGGCAAGGGGCCGCGCGACCTCTTGGTCTTGTTGGGATACGCCGGCTGGGGGCCGGGACAGCTGGAGTCGGAAATCGCCATGAATGGCTGGCTGACGGCCGAGGCGAGCCCCGAGCTGGTCTTTACCCTGGCGGATGACAGCAAATGGGGCGCGGCGCTGAAGACGCTGGGCGTCGATCCGCTGAACCTGTCGGCCAGCGCAGGTCACGCCTGACCGCGGTCGCCGCAGGCGCATCCGGAGCCTCCTTCACCCAGAACGCCGATTGGCCCGGTTTGCGGGCCGGACCCGGACAGAAGCACGGGCTCCCGCCCTTTGACCCAGTCATCAGGGATGACCGGGCAAAGGTTGGGCCCGGCGCCGTGCTGCGCACGGCGCTCCCGTCCCAGACCGAGAGGGGCCGTGTGATTTGAGGCCGGGCAGGCGGCGGTTTCGCCTGTTGTCCTGGTCTGTGGCCACCGCCAATGAACGCGGCTACCGGGATCCAGTCGCGCCTGCGCGCCGTTTATTCAGTCTCGTGGTGCGGCGGCACGGCGCAGGCGGTCGTTGATGGCCGCGCCCAGTCCGTGATCCGGGATCGGTGCCACCGCGATGGGCTGTCCCAGCGCATCCAGCCGGTGCAGATGGCCGAACAGGTTGGCCGCGGCCTCGGCTAGATCACCGGTTTCCGACAGGTTGAGGTCGCAGGTCTGCGCATTGCCCATGGGGCCGAAGCCCAGAAACAGCTCGCCCGGGGCAGCGGTGCTGGCGTTCAGGCGCACCGAGGCGCCGGGGGCGTAATGCGACAGCAGCTGGCCCGGCGCGGTCAGCGGGTCGTGCACGTTGCGCATCACCAGTTTCCGGCCCAGCACCGCTTCGATCTCCTCCGCCGCCAGCCCGCCGGGCCGCAACAGCATCGGCTCTGGCCCGGCGAGGCCGATGATGGTGGATTCCAGCCCGACGCCGCAGGCACCGTCATCGAGGATGGCGGCGATGCGGCCGCCCAGCCCTCCGGCAACATGCGCCGCGGTGGTCGGGCTGATCCGGCCGGAGGGATTGGCCGAAGGCGCCGCAACCGGCCCGTCCAGTGCCTGCAACAGGGCCTGACCAGCCGGATGCGCGGGCACGCGCAGCCCCAGCGTTTCCAGACCTGCCGTCACCAGCGGAGAAATCCCGTGCCCGTCGCGCAGCGGCAGAACCAATGTCAGCGGTCCCGGCCAGAAGGCCTGCGCCAGCCGTTCCGCAGCGTCATTCCACTGCACGTAGCGCCGCGCGGCCTCGGCGGAATGCACATGGGCGATCAGCGGGTTGAAGCTGGGCCGCCCCTTGGCCTCATAGATCGCGGCCACGGCCTGCCCCTGCCGCGCATCCGCGCCGAGCCCATAGACCGTTTCGGTGGGGAAGGCGACCAGCGCGCCCTGGCGCAGCAGCTCGGTTGCGCGGGCGAAGCCGGGGCCGTCGGCGGCAAGAATTTCGGTGCTCAACTGGGGCATTGCGTGTGACGCGGCGTTTTGGTTGCTTGAAACGGGGGGGCGGGTAGGTAATCGATCAAGCCCCAGACCTTAATGGGCCGGCTCGGGGATGCCAAGACCGCCCGATGCAAACGACCCGTCCAGACCACCAAAGGATGCGCCATGACCTTCCGTTCCCCCGTTGCCGAGTATGAATTTCTGCTGAAACATGTTGCCGGCTACGACCGGATCGCCGCGACCGACCGCTTTGCCGATGCAACTGCGGATGTCGTCAGCGCCATTCTGACCGAGGCCGGCAAGATGTGTGACGGCGTGATGGCTCCGTTGCAGCGCGACGGGGATCTGACGCCGGCCCGCCTGGAAAACGGGGTGCTGCGGACCTCTCCCGGTTTTGCCGAGGGCTACAAGGCGATTGCCGAAGGGGGCTGGATCGGTATCAGCGCGCCAGAGGAACATGGCGGCATGGGGCTGCCGCTGACCCTGGCGACCGCGGTGAACGAGATGATGGCGGGGGCCTGCCTGTCGTTGCAGCTCGCTCCGCTGATGAGCCAGGGCCAGATCGAGGCGCTGGAGCACCACGCCTCGGATGCGCTGAAGGAACTGTACCTGCCCAAGCTGATTTCGGGCGAATGGTCGGGCACCATGAACCTGACCGAGCCGCAGGCCGGTTCCGACGTTGGCGCGCTCAGCTCCAAGGCGGTGGCGAATGGCGATGGCACCTACGCGGTGACGGGGCAGAAGATCTTCATCTCCTGGGGTGACAATGATTTCTGCGAGAACGTTTGCCACCTGGTGCTGGCGCGGCTGCCCGACGGCGTGCCGGGGACCAAGGGCATCTCGCTGTTCCTGGTGCCGAAATACCTGCCCGACGCCGACGGCAATCCGGGCAAGGCCAACGATCTGAAGGTGGTCAGCCTGGAGCACAAGATGGGCCTGCACGGCTCGCCCACCTGCGTCATGCAATATGACGGCGCCGCCGGCTGGCTGGTCGGCAAGGAGCATGGCGGCATGGCGGCGATGTTCACCATGATGAACAACGCGCGTCTCGGTGTTGGCGGCCAGGGCGTTGGTGCGGGCGAAGGGGCCTACCAGCAGGCGCTGGCCTATGCGCTGGAGCGCAAGCAGGGCAAATCCGCCAGCGGCGTCATTGCCGACCACGCCGATGTGCGCCGCATGTTGATGGAGATGAAGGCGGATCTGTTCACGGCGCGGGCCATCCTGCTGGCCTGTGCGCAGGCCATCGACATGCAGACGGCCACCGGGGACGCGGGCTGGGCCGCGCGGGCCGCTTTCCTCACGCCGATCGCCAAGGCCTTTGGCACCGACACCGGCATCCGGGTGGCGGAAACCGGGGTGCAGGTGCACGGCGGCATGGGCTTCATCGAGGAAACCGGCGCCGCGCAGTTCTACCGTGATGTGCGGGTGACGGCGATCTACGAAGGCACCAACGGCATCCAGGCAATGGACCTCGTCGCGCGCAAGATGATGGACGGGGGCGAGGCGGCCTTTGCCCTGATCGAGGAAATCGAAGAGCAGGCCGAACGCGCCCGCGCCAGCCATCCCAACATGGCCGAAGCTGTCTGGCAGGCCTGCGAATCCCTGCGCGAAGCCACCGAATGGCTGGTGGCCCAGCAAGACCTGCAGGACCGGTTTGCCGGTGCGGTGCCGTTCCTCAAGGCCTTTGCCCGGGTTCTGGGCGGTCACTACCACCTCGCCGCCGCGATGGCCGATCCGGGCGGCGCGCGCGAGAAACTGGCGCGCTTCTACATCAACCGGATACTGCCCGAACACGCTGGCCTGCTGGCCCACGCACAGGCAGGGGCGGAAGGGGCCTTCGCTCTCAGCCTGGACGAGCTGGCAGGGTAAGCCCGATGACCAGCGTTCCCGACGTCGCCCCGCGCACCCCCTGGCAGGACCCTCCGGCCGAGGGGGAGGCGATCGAGGTGGCCGAAGGCGTGCTGTGGATGCGCCTGCCGCTGCCGATGAAGCTCGATCACGTCAACGTCTATGCGCTCGATGACGGCGACGGTTGGACGGTGATTGATACCGGCATGAACAGCCGCCGCAGCCGCGCGATCTGGGAACGGCTCATGGCCGGCCCGCTGGGCGGCAAGCCGGTGCGCCGGGTGGTGGTGACCCATCACCATCCCGATCACATCGGCCTCGCGGGCTGGTTCCAGCGCGCGCACGGGGCCGAGCTGGTCACCACCCGCACTGCCTGGCTGTTTGCCCGCATGCTGACGCTGGATGTGCAGGAAGCCTGGCCGGAGGAAACACTCGCCTTCTATCGCAGTGCGGGCATGGACCGCGCGTTCTACGACAAGCGCGCGGCTGAGCGCCCCTTCAATTTCGCCGACACCGTGCATCCCATGCCGCTGGGCTTTACCCGCATCCGGCAGGATGACGTGATCCGCATGGGCGGTCGCGACTGGGACGTGCATATCGGCAACGGCCACGCGCCTGAACATGCCACGTTCTGGAGCCGCGACGACAACCTGGTGCTGACCGGCGACCAGATCCTGTCGACCATCAGCCCCAACATCGGCGTCTATGCCACCGAGCCGATGGCCGATCCGCTGGGCGAGTGGCTGGAGGCCTGCGAGCGGCTGGCACCGCTGGCGCGCCCCGAGCACCTGGCGCTGGGCGGGCACAAGCTGCCGTTCTCGCGCCTGCCGCTCCGGATGCAGCAGCTGATCGGCAACCACCACGGCGCGCTGGAACGGCTGCGCGAGCATCTGAACCAGCCCCGCACTGCCGCGGACTGCTTCTCCGTTCTGTTCAAGCGCACGATTGGCGAAGGGGAATACGGCCTTGCACTGGTCGAGTCGGTGGCCCATGTAAATCACCTGTACCACATTGGTCAGGTGGCCCGCTGGAAACGCGAGGACGGCGCCTGGCTCTACCAGAACCGGGGGTAACGCACCTTCGGGCGACATCACCATCGGGGGGAAGCATGGACAACGAAATTTCAACCAGCGCCGAGGCGGCCGAGGCCGCGATCCTGCCCTGCGTGCACGAGGTCCACGCCGATCCCGAGGCCTGCGCCGGGCTGACCAAGGTACCGGAACGCCTGCAGCAGCCGGATGCCACCAAAAGCGCGTCGCGCTGGGCGTATGAACGGCTGATCCTCTACATCCAGAACTTCGAGAAGCAGCTGGACAGCGAACACGAAGTCGCCATGGGCTTTGCCGGTGGTGACGCCGGCGTGCTGCGGATCGAGGGCATCGGCTATTTCGATCCCGACATCATCACCTTCTACGGCAGCGAGGCCAACGGCACCAAGACCCAGCTGGTGCAGCATGTCAGCCAGCTCAACGTCATGCTGCGCGCGGTGCCCAAGCTGCGGCAGGCGGAACCGGCAAACCGGATCGGCTTCCGGCTGGCGTCCGATCTGGACGCGGTCTGAGGCGCGTCCGATTCGCGCCAACGCGGCGGCAGGGCTGGCCGTAACGGCCAGCTCGACGCTGTTCGGTGGCAATTGTGGCCCACTGGCCCCTGTCAGCTCGTGCCGGGGTGGCGATTTGTGGCAGCTGCGCCGGAATGACGTGGTGACAGCCCGGGCCAAATCCAGTAATCAGCGGCAAAACGCACGCGAATTTTGAGGGATACGCACATGGCTGAACATCAGCACGGCTCCATGGACATCACCACTCAGGAAAAGGTCTATGCAGGGTTTTTGACTTTCATCACCCGCTCCTGCATCGCGCTGGTCTTCTTCGCGCTGTTCCTGGCGATCTTCGCAACCTGATCTCCTGATCGAAGGACGGTGCCGATGCGCAAACTGCTGTGTCTTGGCGCGGCGCTGCTGGCGCTCGCGGGTTGCGCTGCGCCGCAGCAACCCAATGCGGACGCCGCAACGCTGGCGCAGGTGGCCTATCGCCACCCCGGCCCGCCCAAGCTCACTCTTTATACGATGATCAACAACCGCACCGGCCGGGGCGGTCACACCTCGTTGATGATCAACGCCTCCGAGCGGGTGATCTTCGACCCTGCGGGCTCTTTCTACGCCCCGGTGGTGCCGGAGCGGAACGACGTGCTCTACGGGATTACCCCGGCGGTGGAAAAGGCCTACCGCGGGTCGCACGCGCGCAGCACCTTCCACGTGATGGTTCAGGAGGTTGAGGTCACGCCGGAGCAGGCCCAGCAGGCCTATCAGCTGGCGGTTACCAATGGTCGGGTGCCGGGCGCCTTCTGTGCCCAGGCCACGGCGGCGATCCTGCAGCAGATCCCGGGGTTCGAATCCGTTGAACGCACCTTCTACCCGGAAAAACTGGCGGAGCAGTTTGCCACTTTGCCGGGCGTGCGCACCACCCGCTATTACGAAGACGACAGCGCCGATCTCAAGGACGGGATCGCCCGCAGCAACGCCGAGTTGGCTGCCACCGTCAACTGATGGGGCGGCCCGGCGCGCAGCGCGTCATGCGGCGAGATACAGCAACAGCAATGACACGCCGCCCGCAGCCAGCGCGTACAGAACGTTGCGGGTCACATAGCCGACCGTGAAGGTCGCGGCTGCGGCCGCGAAATGGATCAGGCTCGGTGTGCCGTCGGTCGGGGCAGGCCAGACCACCAGCGGCGCCACCAGCGCGGGCAGCACCGCAACCGCGGTATAGCGAAGATGCCGCATCAGCCAGGGCGCAATCGGGCGTCCCCCCATGAAACCCAGAAACACGAAGCGCAGCGCATAGCTGCCAAGCGCCAGTCCGGCGATGACGGTCCAAAGGACCGGGGTGGGGATGCTGCTCATTTCACGGTCTCCGCCTTCGATTTCTGCCGCTCCAGCCACAATTCGGCCTGCGCCCCGGCAATCATGCCCGCGATCCCTGCAACGATCAGACCCAGGTTGTAGGGCAGCATCGCCGCGGGCAGGGATGTCGCGACCGCCACCAGGCAGGCTACGATATGCGCCGGGGTGCGCAGCATCGGCCCGATCATCGTCAGGAACGCCAGCGGCAGTACGAAATCCACGCCCCAGCTCTCGGGGATGCGGCTGCCCGCCATGACACCAGCCACGGTCGCAATCACCCAGGCCGGGGTGACGATGCCATTGGTGCCCAGGAAATAGGCCATGCGCTGCCCGGTGGTCATCCGCGGCTCGTTTTCGAATTTCACGATCGACAGCGCATAGGACTGATCGACCACGAAATAGGCCGCCAGCGCTCGCTGCCACATGGGCGCATCGCCAAGGTAGGGCGTCAGCGAGGCGGAATACATCGCCATCCGCAGGTTCACCGCCAACGCCGACACCAGCACGATCAGCAGCGGCGCATTCTCCTGCATCAGCTGCAACGCGGTAAACTGGGCGGCGCCGGCAAAGACTGCCAGCGAAAACGCAAAGGCTTCCGGCACGATCAACCCGGCCTCGGCGGCGAGCACGCCGAACAGGAAACCGAAGGGCGAGGCCATGAAGAGAAACGGCGCGCTGTCGCGAAAGCCTTGCCAAAAGGCAGATTTGGTGGTGGAGCTTGCCATCTGTGCGTCCTAGATTGCCTGCATCCGGCCTACGCCGGACGCAGGAGGAATGCAATTGGTGAGCATGGATATCACGTCAGAATATCTGATCGCCCCCGGGGTCTCGAACCCCCGGCTGACCCGCGCTGTCACTGGCACCGATCAGAACGGCGACGCCCTCGAGATCGCCGTGGTCGAGGAGCGCCCGCTGACCATCTTCCTGAACTCGCAGGAAATCGTCACCGCCATGACCATCGGCGACTACCCGGAATACCTGGCGCTGGGGTTTCTGCGCAATCAGCGGATGCTGCGCGACGGCGATGAGGTCACCCGCGTCGACTATGACGAGGATCTGGAAACCGTGGTGGTGCGCACCGCCGTTGAAACCAGCCACGAGGAAAAGCTGAAGAAGAAGACCCGCACCTCCGGCTGCGCGGTCGGCACCGTCTTCGGCGACATGATGGAGGGGCTGGAGGACGTGCGCCTGCCCGAAGCCGAGATCCGCACCTCCTGGCTTTACGCGCTGGCGCACAAGATCAACCGCACCCCCTCGTTGTACCTCGAGGCAGGGGCGATCCACGGCACCGTGCTGTGCCATCAGGACCGCCCGCTGGTCTATATGGAGGACGTCGGCCGCCACAACGCGGTGGACAAGATCGCCGGCTGGATGCTGTCCGAAGGCGCCGATCCCGCGGACAAGATCCTCTACACCACCGGCAGGCTGACCTCGGAAATGGTGATCAAGACCGCGATGATGGGCATCCCGGTGCTGGCATCGCGCTCCGGCTTCACGGCCTGGGGTGTCGAGATCGCGCGCGAGGTCGGCCTCACCCTGATCGGCCGGATGCGTGGCCAGCGGTTCATCTGCCTTTCCGGCGAAGAGCGGCTGGTCCGCGACATGGACCCCAAGGACGCGCCGGTGGAGGAAAAGAAGCACCGTCGGAAGAGTGCGGAATGACTGTTCGGTCACATAGAGACGAGGGCAGCGCTCGGCCCGACGGGGAGGGCGTGAAGCGCCCGCGCCGTGGGGGGCGGGACGGGCGCTGCCCGGCCTACCGGTCGGGCGGCTTCTCAAAAGCTGGAGACCTCAAAAGATGACCCAACCCCTCGGCGTAATCCTCGCAGGCGGCCTCGCCACCCGGATGGGAGGTGGCGACAAGGGTCGCCTGCAGGTCGGCGGCCAAAGCCTGATCTCCCGCGTCATTGACCGCCTGTCACCACAGGTCGCGGGCCTCGCGCTCAACGCCAATGGTGACGCTGCGCGGTTTGCCGACCTTGGTCTGCCGGTCATTGCCGACTCGATCGAGGGCTTCGCCGGGCCGCTGGCGGGCGTGCTGGCAGGTCTCGACTGGGCGGCAGAGCAGGGGGCAGACAGCATCGTCACCGCCGCCGCCGACACGCCGTTCTTTCCCACCGACCTGGTGGCCCGGCTGACCGAAGCCGGGGCAGGGATGGCGCATCCGCTGGTGCTCGCCACCACCCCGCGCAGCGGCGACGAGGCGCTGAAATCCGGCGGCGGCAAGCGTGTGAACCGCCACCCGGCCTTCGGCCTCTGGCCCGTTGCCCTGCGCGACGACCTGCGCGCGGCACTGCAGGACGGTCTGCGCAAGGTGGTGCTCTGGACCGACCGGTACCAGGGCCGCGAGGCACTGTTCGAGGCGGAGCCTTTCGACCCGTTCTTCAACATCAACACGCCCGAGGATCTGGCCAGGGCCGAGGCGCTGCTGGCATGAAGATCTACGGCGTCACTGGCTGGAAGAACAACGGCAAGACCGGTCTGATGGAACGGCTGGTGGCCGAGATCACCGCCCGCGGGCTGACGGTCTCTACCATCAAACACGCCCATCACGGTGCCGATGTCGACCGGCCCGGCACCGACAGCCACCGCCACCGCATGGCCGGCGCGGCAGAGGTGGTGCTGGCCAGCCCTGCCCGCATCGCCCTCATGCAGGAACTGCGCGGCCAGCCGGAGCCGCCGCTGGCGGACTTGCTGGCGCGGCTCTCCCCGGTCGATCTGGTGCTGGTCGAGGGCTACAAACGCGAAGCCCACCCCAAGATCGAAGCCCACCGCCAGGCGGCCGGGACCGAACTGATCGCGCCGGGGGATGACAGCATTCGCGCGGTTGCCAGCGATGTGCCGCTGGACCTCGACCGGCCGGTGTTCGATCTGGATGATACCGTGGCCATTGCCGATTTCCTGCTGGCCGATATCGGCCTGTGAAATCGGCCTGTGAAACTGGCCTGTGACTTCCAGGCTGTGATGGCTCCAACCCTTTGAGGCTGCCCGAGATGACCCTGACCCCGCCCCCCCTCAGCAACGATTGTTTTGCCCTGCCCGCAGGGGTCGACTGGACGCCGGTGGATGACGCGCTGGAGCTGCTGCGCACGCGGCTGACGCCGGTCACGGAGGCTGAGACCGTGCCGCTGGAGGCCGCATTGGGTCGGGTGCTGGCGCAGGATGTGGCAGCCCGGCGCGCCAACCCGCCGCAGCCGAACACCGCGGTGGACGGCTACGGATTTGCGGGCGGACGACCCGCGGGCGCGCATGTGCTGCCGCTGGTTGAGGGGCGGGCGGCAGCAGGCGTGCCCTTTGACGGCGCGGTGCCTGCAGGGCAGGCGATCCGGGTGCTGACCGGCGCGGCGCTGCCCGATGGGGTCGATACCGTGATCCTCGAGGAGGACGTGAACACGGATGGTCGCCAGATCGCCTTCAACGGGCCGCTGAAGCAGGGCGCCAACACCCGCCGCGCGGGCGAGGACGTGCAGGCAGGCGCGGTGATCCTGACCGCGGGCCGGGTGATTACCCCCGCCGATCTGGCACTGGCCGCCGCCACGGGGCTGGCAGAGCTGCCGGTGCGCCAGCCCTTGCGTGTCGGTGTGCTTTCCACCGGGGACGAGCTGGTCGAGGCGGGGATGCCCGCGGGGCCGGGCCAGATCTATGACGCCAACCGGCCGATGTTGCTGGCCTTGCTCCGGCAGATGGGATTTCAGGCACTGGATCTGGGGCGGGCCGCAGACGATCGCGGCGATTTGCGCGCCCGGCTGGACGATGCAGCGGCGCGCGCCGATGTGATCCTGACCTCCGGCGGGGCCTCAGCCGGGGATGAGGACCATGTCTCCGCACTGCTGCGCGAGGCCGGTGCAATGCAGGAATGGCGTATCGCGCTGAAACCGGGCCGCCCGCTGGCGCTGGGGATGTGGCAGGGCACGCCGGTCTTCGGCCTGCCGGGTAACCCTGTGGCGGCGCTGGTCTGCACGCTGATCTTTGCGCGCCCGGCGATGGGGCTGATGGCGGGGGCGGGCTGGCAGCGCCCGCAGGGCTTTGACGTGCCGGCCGGGTTCGAGAAACGCAAGAAACCGGGCCGCCGCGAATACCTGCGTGCCCGGATGCGCGATGGCCGCGCGGAGGTCTTCGCCTCCGAAGGCTCCGGCCGCATCAGCGGCCTCAGCTGGGCCGAGGGGCTGGTCGAGCTGCCGGACGGTGCCGTGCATGTGAAACCGGGCGATCCGGTGCGCTTCATCCCCTATGGCAGTTTCGCGATGTAACGGTGGGGCTCCCGCCCGCGGGCCGGCGCATCGCAGATGCTTGCCCGCCGTTGGGCCGGGCGCCGCGCCTGGGCGCGGCGGGCAGGCCTCATGGTTCTGAAGCCATACATTCGTTGTCGACAGCCGCGCCCGTGCGGGCAACAGGGGCGAACTGGCCGTGATCGGGTGTGGCTCAGTCGAAGGTGCCGGCCACCCGGCCCAGCAGCATGAAGGCGCGCGCGGTGCGGGTATTGGCAAGGGCCGAGATATCGCTGTCGGTAGCCTCGGCCTCGAAGTCGGCAAACATCTGGTCGAACCGCCGCAGGAAGTGATGCGCGGCGTCGCGGAAAATCGGATCCTGCTTCATCCGCGCGGCCGTCAGCGCCAGCGAGCTGCGATCGCGCACGCCGCCAAGCGCCGCTACCGCCCGGCCACGGGCGCCCTGGGCGAACTGGCGCCAGACCTCGGGGCGCGCCATGTCGGGGCGCAGATCATCCATGTAGATGCCGTCCTGGCTCAGCAGGGTCAGGACATCCTGCGCCGCCTGGATCACCTGCGCCGTCTTGCGGTCCTTCAGTGCTGCGCGCAGGGCGGCAAAGCCCTCGGTGTCCTCGGCGGTTTCGGGAAAGTTCAGCGCGCGGATGAACTGGTCCGCCGCCAGCGGCGGCGCCGCTTCCTCGGCGGGGGTGTCCAGCGCCAGGGACCCCTGCTCGGCGGCCGTCATCTCGGCAGCCGCGGCGGGAATCGCGGGCCGGGTCGGCTGGTTGCGGCGGCTGGTGTGGAACGTGGCCAGGGCGGTTTCGGTCTTGCGGGTCGCTTCGGCGATTTCTTCCAGCCGCTTGGCCACCGAGGGTTCGGCCACCGCGGCCTGCTGCTGTGCCTGGGTCAGATAGGTCTGGCGCAGACCGTCAATGGCGGCTTGCAGCTGCTCGCATTCCTCGCGCACGACGCGGGCCGACCGCGCGGCCGAGGCCGCCACCCACAGCATCGCGAGCGGCAGTACCAGCGCCAGGATGGCGACGATGCGGTCGCCCCATTCGTCCAGTCCGCTGTCCTGCGGCGCAAACAGGTACAGCCCCGCCGCCGCCACCAGCCACAAGGCCCCCAACCCGATCGCGACCAGCTCGGCACCGCCCAGACCGTTGCCGGGAGGGCCGTCAAGCCGCGGCAGCGGGCGACCGCTGCTGAAGGCGCTGCCGCTGCCGGAACTGCTGTTGGGGCCTGTGCTGCTGGGGCCTGTCATCTGGGCTGCCGTGTTTGCGGATCAGGAATAGACGATCTTGAGGATTTCATAGGACCGCTCGCCACCGGGCGTGCGCACCTCGACGCTGTCCCCCTCTTCCTTGCCGATCAGGGCGCGGGCGATGGGGGATTTGATGTTCAGCAGGCCCGCCTCGATGTTGGCTTCGTGCTCGCCGACGATCTGCCAGCACTTTTCCTCGTCGCTGTCCTCGTCGACCACGGTCACCTTGGCGCCGAACTTGACTGAGCCGGACAGCTTGGCCGGGTCGATCACGTCAGCCAGCGACAGCAGGCCTTCCAGCTCCTTGATGCGGCCTTCGATGAAGGACTGCTTTTCGCGGGCCGAGTGGTATTCGGCGTTTTCCGACAGGTCACCCAGCTCGCGTGCTTCGGCGATGGCCTGGATGATGGCCGGACGTTCGACCGACTTGAGAGTCTTCAGTTCGCTTTCCAGCGCGGCGTGACCCGTGGGGGTCATCGGGATCTTTTCCATGAGATTGGTCCAGGTCGCTTAGTGTTCTTGTCAGGTGGAAAACCGGAGCCCCGCAGCATAAGCCGCGGGGCGTCCGATCCGGTTGACAGATACCTGACCCAATCCCGCGCCCGATTTCAAGTGGGCGCGGGCCGCTTGCGGGCGCTTATTGCCGCAAACGGGGGATTTTACGCGGGTTTTCCACAGCTTTGCGCGGAATAATGCCGCCTGCGCCGCCGCCGCGCAGCGCCGCTTGCCACATCAGATCAATCATATTGCACCGCCTCGAATTCAATGCCGTTTTCATCGTGGAAATAGAACCGGCGCCCGGGTTCGTAGTCGCCGTGGTTGATCGGGGTGAAGCCCGCGCCCTTGACCGCGTCCTCGGTGGCGTCGAGGTCCGGCACGATCACCGCCAGATGGTTCAGCCCGCCGATGATGCCATAGCTTTCGGGCGCCTTGCCCGCAGCTGAGGGGGGCGCGTAGAGCGCCAGGTAGCTGTTGGACTCACCGACGTGCACGCTGTAGCCGCCGTTCTTGGCCGCGCCCTCCCAGCGAATGTGCCAGCCAAAGACTTTCTGCATCCAGGCGGCGGTGCCATGGGGGTCGGCGACGGTGACATTGGCGTGTTCCAGAACTGCGCTCATCGGAAATCTCCTGTGTTTGGATTTAAAAAACGGTTGATGCGAGTCACCGTAATTTCTAAACCTAACTTTAGCTCAAGCATTTTCTTCAGGAGGTCCGATGCCCCCGTCCGCAGGCATTTCCATCGGTTACCTGGCCGAGCGCACCGGCCTCGCCGTCTCGGCCATTCGCTATTACGAGGCGCAGGGGCTGGTGGAGCCCTGGCGCAACGCGGGCGGCCAGCGCCGCTTTCACCGCGCCGACATCCGGCGGCTCAGCTTTGTGATGATCGCGCAGCAGTTCGGGTTTTCACTGCCGCAGATCCGCGGCTTCCTGCGCGGCCTGCCGAACGGGCGCACCCCGACCAAGCAGGACTGGGCCGAGATCTCGGAAAACTTCCGCGACCTGCTGGACCAGCGAATCGAAACTCTCGTGAAACTGCGCGACAATCTGGACGGCTGCATCGGCTGCGGTTGCCTGTCGCTGTCTTCCTGCAAGCTCTACAACCCTGACGACCGCGCCGCGGCAAAGGGCAAGGGGCCAAGATATCTGATGGGAGACAGCCCCGAGACGGAAAATGATCCTTGAATGGCGAATTTGGACGCACTTTTTGTCTCAGTTGCCTGTTTTACAACCCGTGACGCGGTGTTTGGATTGACCCGGCGGCCTGCCACCAGCTAAGCAACCGCGAAAGAAAATTGCGCCCACCTACCTCTCGTGGTGGAGCCGGTAGCGAAGACAAAGCCAAGGAGCGCCGCAAATGGCCGAGATTGAACGCGAAGCGATGGAATACGACGTGGTGATCGTCGGGGCCGGTCCCGCCGGCTTGTCTGCTGCCATCCGCTTGAAACAGCTGGATTCCGACCTCGAAGTGGTGGTGCTGGAAAAAGGGTCGGAAGTGGGCGCGCATATCCTGTCGGGCGCGGTTCTGGACCCCTGCGGCCTGGATGCGCTGATCCCCGACTGGAAGGAAAAAGGCGCGCCGCTGAACGTGCCGGTCAAGGAAGACAACTTCCTGATGCTGGGCGAGGCGGGGCAGGTCCGCATCCCCAACTTCCCGATGCCGCCGCTGATGAACAACCACGGCAACTACATCGTGTCGATGGGCAACGTCTGCCGCTGGATGGCCGAACAGGCCGAGGCGCTTGGGGTCGAGATCTTCCCCGGCATGGCCTGCTCCGAACTGGTCTATGGCGACAATGGCGAGGTAAAGGGCGTGATCGCGGGCGAGTTCGGCAAGAACCCCGACGGCACCCCCGGTCCGGCCTATGAACCCGGCATGGAGCTGCACGGCAAATACGTCTTCCTCGGCGAGGGCGTGCGCGGTTCGCTGTCCAAGGAAGTGATTGCCAAATATGGCCTGTCGGACGGCAAGGAGCCGCAGAAATACGGCATCGGCATGAAGGAGATCTGGGAGATCGACCCGGCCAAGCACAAGGAAGGCACCGTGACCCACACCATGGGCTGGCCGCTTGGTAAGAACGCGGGCGGCGGCTCGTTCATCTACCACCTGGACAACAACCAGGTCTATGTCGGCTTCGTGGTGCACCTGAACTACAAGAACCCGCACCTGTTCCCCTACATGGAATTCCAGCGCTTCAAGCACCACCCGGTGGTGGCTGACCTGCTGAAGGGCGGCAAGCGCGTGGCTTATGGTGCCCGGGCGATCACCGAGGGCGGCTGGCAGTCGATGCCGAAACTGGTCGCGCCGGGCGTGGCGCTGTTGGGCTGTGCCGCGGGCATGGTCAACGTGCCGCGCATCAAGGGCAACCACAACGCGATGCTGTCCGGCAAGGCGGCGGCGGAAGCCGCTTATGAGGCGATCAAGGCAGAACGCTCGGGCGACGAACTGGCCGCCTACGAGGCCGAGGTCCGCAACGGCGCCATCGGCGAAGACCTGAAGAAGGTCCGCAACGTGAAGCCGATGTGGTCCAAGTGGGGTCTCACCGCGTCCTTGATGCTGGGCGGTCTGGACATGTGGACCAACACCTTTGGCTTCTCCTTCTTCGGCACGCTCGGCCACGGCAAGAACGACGCCGAAGCGACCGAGGAAGCCTCCAAGCACCAGCCGATCGACTATCCCAAGCCCGATGGCGTGTTGTCCTTCGACCGCTTGACCAACGTCAGCTTCTCGATGACCAACCACGAGGAAAGCCAGCCCTGCCACCTGCGGCTCGGCAACCAGGACACCCCGATCAAGGTGAACCTGCCGAAATTCGCGGAGCCGGCGCAGCGCTACTGCCCGGCCGGTGTCTACGAAGTGGTCGAAAAGGACGGCCAGCCGGAGTTCGTCATCAACTTCCAGAACTGTGTCCACTGCAAGACCTGCGACATCAAGGATCCCAGCCAGAACATCACCTGGACCACGCCGCAGGGCGGGGACGGGCCGAATTACCCCAACATGTAACGCGTATTTTACGCATTCGGCGTGGTTTTGCCGGAAATTCGGGGCGGCCTTCGGGCCGCCCCATTGCGTGTTCGCGGGCAGCGGACTACGCTTTCGGGGTAACGCCAGAGCAGTAAATCTCAAAGGGGGTCCCGCGTGCCCGTATCCATCTACCGCAGCCTGACCGGGGCGGCTCTTCTCGCCGTCTGCGCCGTCTTTCCGCCTGCCCTGCAGGCCAGCGGGCTGGCCGGTTCCTACCTGGCCGGTCGCGCCGCCAAATACGAAAATGATTTTGCCGCGGCTGCGCTCTATTACACGCAGGCGCTGGCCCGCGATCCCCAGAACCCGCTGCTGATGGAAAACGTCGTCTTTGCCCAGCTCGCCATGGGCCGGATTGACGCCGCGGTGCCGGTGGCCAAGCGGCTGCTGCAGGCCGGTGCGCGCAGCCAGGTCGGCAATGTGGTGATCGCTGGCAGCCATGCCCTCAACGAAAATTTCGAGGCCATCCTGGCCCGCGACCCCGAGTTGGAGGCGATCCACCCGCTTGTCGACGGCTTGCTCGAAGCCTGGGCGCATGTCGGCGTGGGGTCGGTATCCAACGCGTTGAAGACGTTCGATGAGCTGGCCGAGGACGACAGCCTCAGGCCCTTCGTGCTCTATCACCGGGCGCTGGCGCTGGCCTCTGCGGGTGACTACGGCGGCGCCAATGCGCTGTTTGCCGCGGACGAGGGACGCCTGGGCGGGCTCAGCCGCCGGGCGGCAATTGCGCGGGTGCAGATCCTGTCGCAGCTGGGCCGCAATGACGAGGCCCGCGAGGCGCTGCACGCGGCTTTCTCCGATCGGCTCGACCCGGGGCTGGCGGCGCTGGAGGCGCAGTTGCAGGCCGGTGAAACCCTGGCCTTCACCATTGCTCCGACGCCGCGCGATGGCATTGCCGAGGTGTTCTTTACGCTGGGGGCGGCGTTGAATGGCGATACCGCCAACGACTACGTGCTGATGTACGCCCGCATCGCGGCCGCGATGCGACCCGACCACGTGGACGCGCTTCTGCTCAGCGCCAGCTTGCTGGACCAGATGGGGCGCTATGAACTGTCCGTCGCCACGTACCGGCAGGTGCCCAGTGGCCACCCGGACTACCACGCGGCCGAAATGGGGCGCGCCGAGGCGCTGCGCCGCGCGGCGAAACCCGAGGCCGCCGCCGAGGTGCTGGCCCAGCTGAGCCGCGCCTTCCCCGATCAGGCCAGCGTCTACATCAGCCTTGGCGACCTGTTGCGCCAGCAGGAAGACTACGCGGGGGCCATCGACGCCTATGACACCGCGCTTGAACATCTCCCCGAAGAGTCCGACAGCCGCTGGTTCCTGCTTTATGCCCGTGGCATCTGCCATGAACGGCTGGATCAGTGGGAGCAGGCCGAGGCCGACTTCCGCGCCTCGCTCGAGCTGGAGCCGGACCGGCCACAGGTGCTGAACTATCTCGGCTATTCGCTGGTGGAAAAGCAGATCAAGCTGGATGAGGCGCTGGACATGATCGAACGCGCCGTCGCCGCGCGGCCGGACAGTGGCTACATCGTCGACTCGCTGGGCTGGGTGCTGTTCCGCCTCGGCCGCTTCGAAGAGGCGGTCGCGCATATGGAGCGCGCGGTCGAGCTGATGCCGGTGGACCCCGTGGTCAATGACCATCTGGGGGACGTTTACTGGGCGGTGGGCCGCGCCCGCGAGGCGGAGTTTCAGTGGAAGCGGGCCCTGTCCTTCATCGACCCCGCCGACACGGATGGCGAGGCCGATCCGGACCGCATCCGTCGCAAGCTGCAAATCGGTCTCGATGCGCTGCTGGTTGAGGAGGGGGCCCAACCTCTGAAGGTCGCCAATGGCGGTTGAGGTCTTTGCCCCGGCCAAGATCAACCTGACCCTGCATGTGACCGGCCGCCGCGATGACGGCTATCACCTGCTGGATTCGCTGGTGGTCTTTGCCGATGTCGGTGACCGGCTGCGGCTGGAGCCGGGACCGGAGCTGGCGCTTGAGGTCTCCGGCCTGTTCGCCAGGGGCGTGCCCACGGATGCGCGCAACCTTGTGTGGCGCGCGGCCGCGGGCGCGGGCTGGCGCGGACGCATTCACCTCGACAAGCAACTGCCGCATGGGGCGGGCATCGGCGGTGGGTCGTCTGATGCCGCGGCGCTGTTGAAGGCCGTCGCCGGGCAGGGCGCAGAGATCCCCGCAGAGCTGCCGCTGTCGCTGGGTGCCGATGTGCCGGTCTGCATGGCCGCCCGCGCTGCCCGGATGCAGGGCATCGGCGAAGGCGTCACCCCGACCGACCTGCCGCCGCTCCATGCGCTGCTGGTCAATCCGGGCGTGCATGTGCCCACCGGTGCCGTCTTCAACGGGCTGGAGATGCGGGAAAACCCGCCGATGCCCGAGGCGCTCCCCGCCTTCACCGGCACCGAGGACTGCGCCGCCTGGCTGCAGGAACAGCGCAATGACCTGGAGGCCCCGGCGCGCCGACTTGTCCCGGAGATCGACCGCACCCTCTCCGACCTGCGCAACTCCCGGCAGGCGCTGCTCGCGCGCATGTCCGGCTCCGGCGCCACCTGCTTTGCACTGTATCCGACAAAAAAGGCCGCCCATATGGCGGCTTATGAGATCGGCGCGGAGCATCCCGACTGGTGGTGCAGCGCGGTCACCCTGACCTGACCCGCCCCTCCGCGGACCGAAGGCTCCCGCCCGCGGCACGGCGCATCACGGATGCTTGTCCGCCGTTGGGCCGCGCGCCGCGCTGACGCACGGCGCGTTATCGTCCGGCCATTCACCTTTGCAAAAATACTCCGGGGTGAGCGCCAGCGGCGCGAGGGGCAGCGCCCCTCAAAACCCCGTCAGTGCAGCCGTGCCACCACGTAGTCGGCCAGATCGCTCAGCATGCCGCGGATCGCGTGATCGGGCAGCGCCTGCAGTGCCGCGCGTGCCTTGGCTGCCCAGGCCAGCGCATCCTGCCGCGTCGCCTCCAGCGTGCCGTATTTCGCCATCAGCGCCAGCGCCTGCTCCAGGTCGCCGTCCTGCTGCTTGCCCTTCTCGATGGTGCGCGTCCAGAAGGCGCGCTCCTCCTCCGTCGCCTGCGCCACCGCCTTGATCACCGGCAGCGTCAGCTTGCGCTCGCGGAAATCATCGCCGACGTTCTTGCCGGTCGTCTTGGTGTCGCCCTGGTAATCCAGCAGATCATCGGCGATCTGGAAGGCAATCCCGAGCGCATCACCATAATCAAACAGCGCCTGCACCTGGTCCTCCGGCGCGCCGGCAATGATGCCGCCCACCTCGGTCGCGGCCGAGAACAGCGCCGCGGTCTTGCCGCGCACCACCTGCAGATAGACATCCTCGTCCGTCTTCAGGTTCGAGGCGGCGGTCATCTGCAGCACCTCGCCCTCGGCTATGGTGGCCGAGGCATTGGCAAGGATGTCCAGCACCCGCAGGCTCTCGGTCTCGACCATCAGCTGGAAGCTGCGGGCAAACAGGTAGTCGCCGACCAGCACGGAGCTTTTGTTGTCCCACAGCAGGTTCGCGGTGGGCCGCCCGCGGCGCTGGCCGCTCTCGTCCACCACGTCGTCATGCAGCAGCGTGGCGGTGTGGATGAACTCCACCGTCGCCGCCAGCTTCAGGTGATGCTCGCCTTCGTAGCCGCACAGCCGCGCTGCCGCCAGCGTCAGCATTGGCCGCAGCCGCTTGCCGCCGGCCTCGACCAGATGCGCGGTGACCTCGGGGATGCGCGGCGCATGACGTGAAGCCATCCGGTCGCGGATCAGCGCGTTCACCGCCTCCAGTTCCTGGCTCAGCGTGGCGGCCAGCATCTCATGCGGCTTCTTGGTCATCACTTGGTCCATCACATTCCCGCCTGCGAGGCTCGACAAGGCAGGCGCCTTGCCCTTAGATCCTGTTCCATGAAAGAGCTTTTGCGCAGCACCGATCCGACGATCATGGCCTTTGCCTCCGCCCTTCTTGAGGGTGAGGATATAGACTGCTTTCAAATGGACGTAAATATGAGCATCCTGGAAGGTGGCATCGGCATTTTCCCCCGCCGCCTGATGGTGCGTGCGGATGATTACGACGCGGCGCTGGTGGTGATGCGCGACAACGACATTCCCCTGGGCAGATGACGGGTTTTGCCGACAACGAGCTGAGCCGCAACGGGTTTCTGGGCGGCCGGGTGCAGCTGTGGCAACCGCTGGCGGGTTACCGCGCCGGGGTGGACCCGGTGCTGCTTGCGGCCAGCGTTCCGGCGCGGCCGAAGGATGCGGTGCTGGAGCTGGGCTGTGGCGCGGGCCAGGCCCTGCTGTGTCTGGGCGCACGGGTGCCGCAGTTGTCGCTGACCGGCGTGGAACTGCAACCGTCCTACGCCGATCTCGCCCGGCGCAACGCCGCCGCCAACGCCCAGCCGATGGAGGTCTTCGAGGCGGATCTTTCGGCGCTGCCCGAGCCGCTGAAGCAGCGTCAGTTCACCCATGTCATCGCCAACCCGCCCTATTACAAGCCGGGCGCCCACAGCCCGGCCCGCGATGCCGGGCGGCAGGTGGCGCTGGGCGAGCGCACCCCGTTGGCCGCGTGGATCCGCACCGCGGCCCGGCGGCTGGTGCACCGGGGCTACCTGCACATGATCCAGCGGGCCGATCGGCTGCCGGACATGCTCACGGCCTGCGCGGACTGTCTGGGCTCGGTCGAGGTGCTGCCGCTGGCGCCGCGGCAAAACCGCGCGGCGGAGCTGGTGATCCTGCGGGCCCGCAAGGGCGGGCGCGCAGATTTCCGTCTGCATGCGCCGCTGATTCTGCACGAAGGCGCGCGACATGAGCGCGACGGAGACAGCTACAGCCCCCAAATTCGCGCGGTGCTGCGGGACGGGGCGGCCTTGCCCTGGCCCTGAACCGCGGGCTGCCTCGCCTTTTGGCAGCCGTGCCCAGATAGGGATCCGGCGATGCGGTTTCAACCTCTGCGGTGGGGGTGAATGCGGTGTGCAGCCGGAATTTGCGGGCAATTGGCGCCGGATGGGCGGCACTCGGCCGATATGAATATTTCATGACAAAAATGCTGCGGCTGCGGCGTGACAGACGCGCAAACTTGTGCTCCACTCTTCTTGTCCGAACACATCTAGCTCAACGAAGGAGGAGTGCCATGAGCCTCAGCTCGCACCTGACCGAACTTAAGAAGAAGCACGAGCATCTGAGCATGGAAGTGGAACAGGCCCAACGATCGCCGAGTACCGACGGTCTGCAAATCGCGACAATGAAGAAACAAAAGCTCAAGCTGAAGGAAGAGATTGAGCGCCTGACGGCAGAGGCCGTCTGAGGTTCCGGCCGGGCCTCGCGCCCGGCATGTAGACGAGAAGGGTCGCCCGGATACGGCGACCCTTCCTTGTTTTGTGGGCCTCTTGATTGGGCCGGAGGTTTAGCAGCTGGCGTTGCCGGGAGGTGTCAGCGCGCGGCGCTGGCACGGGCGGCAATCAGCGCCCCCGCGGTGATCAGTGCCGCAGCGACCGCCAGGCCCCAGCTCGCGGTGGCGACGCCTGCCAGCACCAGCACCAGCGTCGACAACAGCGGCGCGGCGTAGGAACTGGTGCCCAGCATCTGGATATCCCCCTGCTTCACGCCGATGTCCCAGACATAGAAGGCCAGCCCCACCGGTCCCAGTCCCAGCAGCAGGGTCGAGACCCAGCCGAGCGTGCCCGCAGGCCAGACCGTCTCTTCCAGTGCGAAATGCAGCCCCCACGACGCCAGGGCGGTCGCGAGGCAGAACACCGCCACCGAACTGGTCGGCGCGCCGCCCAGACGCCGCGACAGCACCGAGTAGCCCGACCAGGTCAGCGCGCACAACAGCGCCAGCCCGTAGCCCGGCAGATACTGCGCCTGGAACCCGGCCCCGCCGCCCGAGATGATCGTCGCCGCACCGGCAAAGCCGAGCACCGCACCGATGAGATGCCCGGCCTTCAGGCGTTCCCCCGGCAACAGGCCGGAAAACAGCACGATCAGCAGCGGCCAGAGATAGGCAATCAGCCCGGCCTCGGCCGCGGGAGCCAGCCGCAGAGCCGAGAAATACAAGGCGTGATAGCCGAACAACCCCAGCGTTCCGAAGACATAGACCCGCACCGGCACATGCCGCAGCTGGCCCAGCTTGCCGCTGGCAGCGGTCCAGACCAGCCCAAGGGTGCCCCCGATGGTGAAGCACAGCGCGTTCAGCAGCAGCGGCGGGGTCGGGGCCGAGCCCACGGTCAGCAACGCCAGCAGCGACCACAGGAGAACAGCGATGAAGCCAATGGCGGTCGCGCGGGTACGGGTCATGGTGGGGGCAGGTCCTTTGCGGGGATGATCTCGAAAGCGTCTGATATGTAAGAGGTTTTTTCGATCTCCGCAACAAACCAGTCGCGAAAGGCGGCGATCTGCGGCCGGTTCTCCGTGCCGCTGGCGCAGAGGAAGCGGAAATGCGCGTCGGTTTCGATCGCGGTCTTGAAGGGCGCCACCAGTCGGCCTGCGTGCAGGTCGGTCACGATGATCGGCCGCCGCCCCAGCGCCACGCCGACCCCGGCAAGAGCGGCGTCGATGGCATGGTCGGCCTGGGAAAACCAGGCGCCGTGGGTAGGGGTGAAATCGATCCCCTGCGAGCGGAACCACACCGGCCAGTCGCACGGCGGATCCAGGAAGTTCAGCGACTCGTCAAACAGCAGCGGTGCTTTTGTCAGGCTTTCGGGGGTGGGGTAGCGCTCGGCCATTTCCGGCGTCATCACAGGCGTCAGCCAATCCTTGCGCAGCGGCATCGCCCAGACGCCCTCGTCCGGGCCGTAGCCAAAGCGGATCGCCACATCGACCTCGTCGCGGGCAAAATCCATTTGCCGCAGCGTGGCCGAGAACCGAAGGTCGATTTCCGGGTGGCTTCGCGCGAACTCATAGAGACGCGGTGCCAGCCATTTCGAGGTGAGCGCAGGCCCGGCTGTCACCGTCAGCGTGGTGTTGTCCTGCAGCCTGCGGGTGGCGCGCCAGGCGGCACTCAGCCGTTCGAAGCCGTCGCGGGTGCCGGGGGCCAGCGTCTTGCCCGCCTCGGTCAGCTCCACGGCGCGGTTCAGCCGGTGAAACAACGGCTCCCCCAGGTGTTCTTCGAGCGATTTCACCTGGAAGGACAAGGCCGCAGGGGTGACGTGCAGCTCCTCTGCCGCCTTGGCAAAGGACATGTGACGGGCGGCGGCCTCAAAGGCGCGCAGGGCGGTCAGCGGGGGCAGGCGATCAGACATGTTCACATAAGTAATACTTAACCGAAGCGCGGAGAAGTCTCGTTTGTCAGTTTCTCTCGGCGCGCGCATATTCAACACATCCAAGGATACTGATCCGAACCAAGGAGGCCCGAGATGCTTGAATACTCCGCCAATGCCGCCGTCAAAACCGCCATGACCCGTGCCCATGCGGCCCGTGGGGCGGTGCTGAAACAGGCTCTGCGCTGGCTGGTGTCGAAATGCACCCAGCCGGGTCTTCGCCCCAGAGTTTCGCGCTGGGCCTGAGCGCCCGTCGCAACAGAATTTCCCGCTGAGCCTGAGCGCGCAGGGTTCTTACGGGATAGGAAAAGGGCCGGTCCTTCGGGACCGGCCCTTGCCGTTTCGAGCCTTGGCGCGGTTCAGACGAAGAACTGGGCGCCGTTGGCGGAGATCGTCGAGCCGTTGATAAAGCCCGAGTCGTCGGAGGCCAGGAAGGCCACGCAGCGGGCGATCTCTTCCGGTTCGCCCAGGCGCCCGGCCGGGATCTGGCTGATGATCGATTCGCGCACCTTCTCCGGTACGGCCATGACCATCTCGGTCGCGATGTAGCCGGGGCAGACGGCGTTGGCGGTGATGCCCGCGCGGGCGCCTTCCTGGGCCAGCGATTTGACGATGCCGAGGTCACCGGCCTTGGTCGCGGCATAGTTCACTTGGGCAAACTGCCCCTTCTGACCGTTGATCGAGGAGATCACGATGACGCGGCCGAACTTGCGTTCGCGCATGCCGGGCCAGACCGGGTGAACGGTGTTGAACACGCCGGTCAGGTTGGTGTCGATCACCTCCTGCCACTGCTGCGGGGTCATCTTGTGGAATGGCGCGTCGCGGGTGATGCCGGCATTGGCCACCACGATGTCGATCGGGCCAAGCTCTTCCTCGACCTTGGCGATGCCTGCCGCGCTTTCCTCGTAGCTGCCGACATTCCACTTGTAGGTCTTGATGCCGGTTTCTTCGGTGAATTTCGCCGCGGCTTCGTCATTGCCGGCATAGGTGGCTGCAACGGTGCAGCCTTGCGCCTTCAGCGCCTCGGAAATAGCTGCGCCGATGCCGCGGGAGCCGCCGGTGACGAGTGCAGTTCGTGCCATTCAAAAGTCCTCCAGTTAGTCTTCGAGTGGTAATCTTATTGTAAACTCAGGTCCAATCTAGCAACAATATTTCGCGGAGGAAATTCTGCACTGCCGCATAAAATTGTCGCACCCTCGGGCCTTCCGACTCAGATAACGTGCGAATGTAAAAGAAAAAGGGCGCCCCAAAGGGGCGCCCCGCGTATCAGCAAAAACGCGCCACTTACGGGCGCTCCACGCACATGGCGACGCCCATGCCGCCGCCGATGCACAGGGTGGCCAGACCCTTCTTGGCGCCGCGGCGCTTCATTTCGAACAAGAGCGTGTTCAGCACCCGGCAGCCGGACGCGCCGATCGGGTGGCCGATGGCGATGGCGCCGCCGTTCACGTTCACGATCGCCGGATCCCAGCCCATGTCCTTGTTCACCGCGCAGGCCTGGGCGGCAAAGGCTTCGTTGGCTTCGACGAGGTCGAGGTCGTCCACCGACCAGCCGGCCTTCTCCAGCGCCTTGCGCGAGGCATAGACCGGACCGACACCCATGATCGACGGGTCGAGACCCGCGGTGGCATAGGAGGCGATGCGGGCCAGCGGCTCGATGCCGCGGCGCTCGGCTTCGTCGGCGCTCATCAGCAGGGTGGCGGCGGCGCCGTCGTTCAGGCCCGAGGCATTGGCCGCGGTGACGCTGCCGTCCTTGGTGAAGGCGGGGCGCAGCTTCTGCATCGCTTCGAGGGTGGCGCCGTGACGGATGTATTCGTCCTGGTCGACCACGATGTCGCCCTTGCGGTGCTTGACGGTGAAGGGGGTGATCTCATCGGCGAACTTGCCGGCCTTCTGCGCCGCTTCCGCCTTGTTCTGCGAGGCCACGGCGAATTCATCCTGCATGTCGCGGGAGATCTGCCACTGCTCGGCCACGTTTTCGGCGGTCTGGCCCATGTGATAGCCGTTAAAGGCGTCCCACAGACCATCGCGGATCATGGTGTCGATGTATTTCATGTCGCCCATCTTGTGACCGGCACGCAGATGCGCGGCATGGGGCGACAGGGTCATGTTTTCCTGGCCGCCGGCGGCGACGATGGAGGCATCACCCAGCTGGATGTGCTGGGCCCCCAGCGCCACGGCGCGCAGGCCCGAGCCGCAGACCTGGTTGATGCCCCAGGCGGCACTTTCCTTGGGGAGACCGGCGTTGATATGCGCCTGGCGCGCCGGGTTCTGGCCCTGTGCGGCGGTCAGCACCTGGCCCAGGATGGTTTCCGACACCTCGGATTTGTCGACGCCGGCGCGCTCTACCACGGCTTCCAGTACCGCGGCCCCCAGGTCGTGGGCGGGGGTGTTGGCGAATGCGCCGCCGAAGGAGCCGACAGCGGTGCGCGCGGCAGATGCGATTACAACATTGGTCATTGGTTTTGATCCTCAGCCATCAATTCAGGTCTCAGGGAGGGGGGAGCTGCGCCGGGCGTTCACGGTCATGTGCGCAACAGTCTTTTCGTCTCCTCCAGGAACCGGCTTAATCTATTGCTGCACGTGCAGCAATTGACAGGGTGTCCCAGGGGCAGGCGCCGAGTCAACCGTCAGCGCAGGTCGATGCAGCAGGATTCTGCGGAGTTTTCGAAAAAGTCTGTCTTGACGCTGCAATGCAGCAAGCGCCGCCGCGCGGGCTGTCGGGACCGGGATCGCCCCGGCCGACGTCGCGCGCGGCGGGCGCGAAGAAATCAGCCGGCCTGTTGGCGGTGCTTCATGTCGTCGATCCAGGAGGGCGACACGGAGGGGGCGCCGAACAGGTAGCCTTGCAGGCAGTCGACGCCGTTGGAGACTAGAAACTCCGCATCGGCCTGGGTCTCCACCGATTCCGCGACGCAGAACATGTCGAACTGCTTGGCGATGCCGACCAGCGCGCGGACCACGGCCTGATTGTCGTGATTGGCGTGCACGCCGCGCACGAACTGGCCGTCGATCTTGACCGCGTCAAAGAAGAACTGGCGGAAATGGCCGATGGCGGTGGTGCTGGCGCCAAAATTATCCAGGGCGAAGGCAATGCCATGCGGCTGCATCCGGCCCATGAAATCGGTGACCAGTTCCGGCGCGGCCATGGCCGAGGCCTCGCTGATTTCCAGCAGCAGCCGTTCACCGAGGGTCTCGTCGCGTTTCAGGAAACGTTCCAGAACCCGCGTCCAGCGCTGGTAGCCGATGGAGCGTGCCGACATGTTGACCGACAGACGGATCTGGGGAAATTGTTCCAGCGCCCGCAGGCCGTGTTGCAGCGCAAGGCAATCCAGCTCGCGGCCCAGTTCCTTGTCCTCGACCACATGCATGAATTCGCGGGCCGGGATGACCCGGCCGGTGGCGTCCAGCACCCGGATGTAGCCCTCGTAGAAGGCCACCCCATGCGGCTCCAGCGCCTGCATGATCGGCTGATAGGCCAGCACCGTCTGGTCGTGCTTGATCGCCTCGGCCACCATGTCGAGCGTGGACTGATCGCGCCCCGCGACAGCGGCGCTGAGCGGGTTTTCCGCCCCTTCGGGCAATACGGCCTTGCCGTGTTTCTTTCTCATTCTGCTGCGGCCCCATTCCGGCAAAGGTGTAACACAGTATGATGCTTGCCGCAGCATCGGGCAAAAGGGTTGATGCGGGATTAAAGATCGCATTTGAATGAACCGGATGCCGCGCCCCCAAGACCCGTTTCAGGCCGCTGCAGGGGGCTGAGGCGACGTCCGGTTCGGGCGCTGGCTCAGACCGCCACTGCCATGTGCTGCGGTGGCGACAGCAGCTGCATCCGCACCACCCGTTCGACAAAGGGCACCAACCCTTCCGAGCCCGAGGCGCGGTCCTTGAGGTGTATGCAGACATCGGGCCGGAGCGCGGCGATGATGCCAATAAGGTCGCCGCGGATGCGGTCATCCAGCCCCGCGCCCATGATGACGCAGGCGATGCGCGGCTCGCTCTCGAGCTGGCGCACCACCTCGGGCTGGTCATGCGCGCCCAGCCAGTGAATCGGCAGATGGTCCAGCTGCCTGGCCACATCGCCGATCACATGTGGCAACTTGCCGATCAGTAACACGACAGGTTTCATATCTCGTTCTCCCATTCGCGCCGCACAGCGGCGGCCTCCATGGAATAGAGATAGTGCAGTTGTCGGCCGGGTCAGGGCACAGCCCGGCTAACGTCCATCAGGCAGGGAAGGCGGGCCCGGGGCAGAACCCTAGCTGTCGATCATCGCCCGAATGATCGCCTTGGCGCTCTCCGAGTTCCACTCGGCATCGCCCAGCAGCCGGGCAACCTCCTGCCCGTCACGGTCCAGCAGCACGGTGATCGGCAGGCCGATCACCGCCATCTCGCGGGCCAGCGCCTGTTTCGGATCCTGATGGCGGGGCAGGTTGTCGATGCCGGTTTCATCAAAGAATTTCTGGATCCCCACCGCCGAGTTGCGGCCCGTGGCGATGGTCAGAACCTCGAAATCCTCGCCGCCGAACTCCGCCTGAAGTTCCGCCAGCTGCGGCATTTCCTTGCGGCAGGGCGCGCACCATGTGGCCCAGAAGTTCACCAGCACCACCTTGCCGCGGTAGTCTTCGAGGCTGGTCATCCCGGCCTCATCCGCGAGGTGGAAGGCGGTGTCCGAGACCGGCTTTGGCTCGGCGTGCACCACAAGTTTCTTCATGGAACCGTCGCGCAGCGCCTCCAGCTGCGCCGGCTCGGCGGCAAAGGCCGCATTTGCACCCAAGGCAAGGGCCATATAAAGGGAAAGCTGACGAAACAGACGCATATTATCTCCGGGGTTCCACACCATGACAGATCAATCCTCGAACCAGATGTGGGGCGGCCGCTTTGCCGCTGGCCCGGACGCGATCATGGAGGCGATCAACGCCTCGATCGGGTTCGACAAGCGGATGGCGGCGCAGGACATTGCCGGCTCCAGGGCCCATGCGGCGATGCTCGCCGCCACAGGTGTCATTACGGATAATGATGCCGAGGCCATTCGGGAAGGGCTGCTCACCGTTTTGTCAGAGATCGAGGGCGGAACTTTCCAGTTTTCCACCGCGCTTGAGGACATCCACATGAATGTGGAGGCCCGCCTGAAAGAGATCATCGGCGAGCCTGCGGGCCGTCTGCACACCGGCCGCAGCCGCAATGACCAGGTGGCGACCGATTTCAAACTCTGGGTGCGTGACCAGCTGGACGCGGCGGAATCGGGCCTGCTGGCGCTGATCCGCGCGCTTCTGTCGCAGGCCGAGGCGGGGGCCGATTGGGTGATGCCGGGCTTCACCCACCTGCAGACCGCGCAGCCGGTGACCTGGGGCCACCACATGATGGCCTATGTCGAGATGTTCGGCCGCGATCTGTCCCGTGTGCGCGATGCTCGCGTCCGGATGAACGAATCACCCCTGGGCTCGGCGGCATTGGCAGGCACCTCCTTCCCGATCGACCGGGAGATGACCGCAAGCGCGCTGGGCTTTGACCGGCCGACCGCCAACTCGCTCGATGCGGTGTCTGACCGCGACTTCGCGCTGGAGTTCCTCTCGGTGGCGTCGATCTGCGCCATGCACCTCAGCCGCTTTGCCGAAGAGCTGGTGATCTGGTCCTCGGCGCAGTTCCGGTTTGTCACCCTGTCGGATCGTTTCTCCACCGGCTCTTCGATCATGCCGCAGAAGAAGAACCCGGATGCCGCCGAGCTGATCCGCGCCAAGGTGGGCCGGATCTTTGGCGCCAACACCGCGCTGATGATGGTGATGAAGGGCCTGCCCTTGGCCTATTCCAAGGACATGCAGGAAGACAAGGAACAGGTGTTCGACGCGGCTGACAACTGGATGCTGGCGCTGGCGGCGATGGAAGGCATGGTCAAGGACATGAGCGCCAACCGCGAGGCGCTGGCGGCGGCGGCGGGCTCCGGCTTCTCCACCGCCACCGATCTCGCCGACTGGCTGGTGCGGGTGCTCAAGGTGCCGTTCCGCGACGCCCACCATGTCACCGGAACGCTGGTTGCCATGGCGGAAAGCCGCGGGTGCGATTTGCCGGATCTGAGCCTGGAGGATATGCAGGGCGTACACGACGGCATCACCGAGGATGTCTTCTCGGTGCTCGGGGTCGAAAATTCGGTCAACTCGCGCATGTCTTACGGTGGCACCGCCCCGGCGCAGGTGCGCGCGCAGGTGGCCCGGTGGAAAGAGATGCTGGAGGGCTGAGGCCCGGCCACCCGCGCAGCTGCAAGGAGGCAGAACATGCGGAACAGGATTATTGCGGTGCTGGGGCTGGCGATGCTGTGCGCCTGCGGTGTCGATGGCGAGCCGGTGCAGCCGTCGCTGAATGCCGGGGTCGGTATCGGCAGTGGCGGTGTTCATGTCGGCGGCGCGGTTGGCCTCAGCAAAGGTCCGCTGCACGTGGCCCTTGGGTTCTGAGCGCACGCCCCCTTGATCGGCGGCGTATCACGCCCCACCTCCAAAACCGTCCGGGCCGATGTCCGGACGGTTTTTTCTTGGAGACGTCGCGATGAAATCTGCACTTTTGGCGCTGGCACTGGCCGCAACCACGATGATGGCCGCCTGTGATACCGGCGCCTCCGGAGACCGCGCCGCGGCGTCGCAGAAGCCCGCTCCCACCAGCGGGGTGTCGGTTTCGGGGTATGCGCGGATAGGGGTATCGCACAGCTTCTGAACCGGTCCGCCGAGGGGCGCCGGGTCAGCGAAGACGCCGTCGATGTGGTCGGCTCGATCCGTTGCGGAAATCCGGGGAAAGCGCGCAACGGTTGGGAATGGCGGCGCCGCCACGATGGCGGAGGCGGGACGGGCGTATCCGCCCGCACGCTGAACGTTGTCTCTGCGTGCCCCTGCCACGGGGCCCTGTTCCTAGCGGCCGGGGGTGTCAGCCCCGGCACATGATCGCGATCCGGGACACAATGGCACAACCGCTTTTAACATCGGGTGAGAGGGGCGTGCGCTGCCGCCGCAACGGCGCGCCTGATGATAGCCCCGCGCAGTGAGTATTTGGAGAAAGATGAAGCGCGCGGCGGCGTTTTCATCTTTCCTCAAATACTCAAAAAACCAACGCCTGCCGCAGGCGTCGGCGCGGCGGGTTGCGCGGGAATTCAATTGATCCGCCAGCCCGTTTTGCCCTAAACGCGGGGCATGGATCATTTTCTCTACCGCGACGGCGCGCTTTACGCCGAAGACGTTCCCATCTCCGAGATCGCCGCGGCGGTGGGCACTCCGTTCTATGTCTATTCCACGGCAACCCTGTTGCGCCATTTCCGCCTGTTCGACGAGGCGTTGGAAGGCACCGACCACCTGGTCTGCTATGCGATGAAGGCGGCCTCCAACCAGGCTATCCTGAAGACGCTGGCGCAGGCGGGCGCGGGCATGGACGTGGTGAGCCAGGGCGAATACCTGCGGGCCAAGGCCGCGGGCGTGCCGGGCGACAGGATCGTGTTTTCCGGCGTCGGCAAGACGGCAGAGGAGATCCGCGTCGCGCTGAGCGGCGGCATACGCCAGTTCAACGTCGAGTCTGAGCCGGAAATGGAAGTGATCAACGCGGTGGCGCAGGAGCTGGGCGTGGTGGCACCGATCACCATTCGGGTGAACCCGGATGTCGACGCCAAGACCCATGCCAAGATCGCCACCGGCAAATCCGAGAACAAGTTCGGCATCCCGATTGCCCGCGCCCGCGAGGTCTATGCCCGCGCCGCCGCCCTGCCGGGGCTGGACGTAGTGGGGATCGATGTCCACATCGGCTCGCAGCTGACCGAGCTGGAGCCGTTCCGGCTGGCCTATCAGAAGGTCGCCGAGCTGACCGAAACCCTGCGCGCCGATGGCCACGACATCCGCCGTCTGGACCTGGGCGGCGGCCTTGGCATTCCTTACGAGCGCTCCAACACCGCGCCGCCGCTGCCGGTGGAATACGGGCAGATGGTCAAGGAGACGCTGGGCCACCTTGGCTGCGAGCTGGAAATCGAGCCGGGGCGGTTGATTACCGGCAACGCGGGGCTGCTGGTCTCCAAGGTGATCTACGTGAAATCCGGCCAGGGTCGCGATTTCCTGATCATTGACGGCGCCATGAACGACCTGATCCGCCCGGCGATGTATGAAGCCCATCACGACATCGTGCCGGTGCAGGAAGCGGCGGCAGGCGTCGAGCAGCAGCCCTATGACATCGTCGGCCCGGTCTGCGAGACAGGCGACACCTTTGCCAAGCAGCGCAACATGCCGCCGCTGGCGGCGGGCGATCTGGTCGCCTTTCGCAGCGCCGGCGCCTATGGCGCGGTGATGGCCAGCGAGTACAACTCGCGCCCGTTGATCCCCGAAGTGCTGGTGCATGAAGATCAATTCGCGGTTATTCGCGCGCGTCCCACCTTTGACGAAATGATAAACCGCGATACCATCCCCCAGTGGCTCTGAGCCCGGTCCGCTGTGGCCGGGCCTGAACTGGCGCGACCCTGCGCGGGCCACCTGCAGATGAGGCCCGCATGCCAAGTGACCGTCACGGCAACCAGACCCGCAACAGCCCGCCGCAACCGGAGCTGAGCCACCTGCGCTCGCCGCTGCGGCTGACGCAGGCGGGGATGGTGGCGGAGCGGGGCTTGCGTGCCTTCTGGCCGCTGGCATCGGTGCTGATGGTGGTGCTGGCAACGCTGATGCTGGGAGTGCACCAGTGGTTCGCGGCGGAGCTGGTCTGGGGCGCGGCAGCAGTGGCGCTGCTGGCTGGCGCTGTCGCCCTGGGCTGGGGATTGTGGCGGTTTCGCTGGCCCGGTCGCAAGGCTGCGCTGGCGCGACTGGATGAAACCCTGCCGGGGCGGCCGGTTTCGGCGCTGCTGGACCGGCAGGCAAGTGGCGCCGATGACGCGGCCTCGGCGGCGCTGTGGCAGGCGCACCAGCGCCGCATGGCCCAAGCGACGCGCGCCGCGCGTCCCGCCAAGCCGGATCTGAACATTGCCGCCGCTGACCCCTACGCGTTGCGCTACATGGCGACATTGATGCTGGCGGTGGCGCTTCTGTTCGGCTCGGTCTGGCAGGTGGCGACGGTGCGGGATCTGGGCCTCGGTCGCAGCGCCGGTTTGACCGGCCCTGCCTGGGAAGGCTGGGCCGAGCCACCGGCCTACACCCGGTTGCCGGTTCTTTACCTGAACGATCAGGCCGCAGGCGTGCTGGCGCTGCCGCAGGGCAGTCGCCTGACGCTGCGCTTTTATGGGGAAACCGGGGCGTTGACGCTGGTCGAGGACGTCTCGGGCGGCGCGGATGGCGGCCAGGGGACGGCGGTGGACGGCACCGCGCCGACCTTCAACGTGGCGCGCAGCGGGTCCGTGGAAATCAACGGTCCGGGCGGGCGCAGTTGGCAGGTCGAGATGATCCCGGATCAGCCGCCGCGTATCGCGGCGGCAGGGCAGCCGCAGCTGGCGGAGGACGGGGTGACCACCTTGGCGTTCTCGGCGCGGGACGATTACGGCGTGGCAGCGGGCCAAGCGCGGATTACCCTGGACCTGGCCGCGGTGGAGCGACGCCACGGGCTCGCCATCGACCCCGACCCGCGTGCGCCACTGGTGCTGGATCTGCCCTTGCCGATCACCGGCTCGCGGCAGGCATTCACCGAGCAGCTGGTCGAAGATTTTGCCCGACACCCCTGGGCCAACCTGCCGGTGGTGTTCACATTTTCCGTCGTCGATGAAGCGGGTCAATCCGCGGCGGCGGCAGGTTTCGGCGCGCCGCTGGTGACGCGGCGCTTCTTTGATCCGCTGGCGGCGGCGGTGGCCGAGCAGCGCCGCGACCTGTTGTGGGCGCGCGCCAATGCGCCGCGGGTGGCGCAGGTGCTGCGCACGCTGTCGCACCGGCCCGAAGGGGTCTTTCGCGACTATGGGGATTATCTGCGGCTGCGCATGATCCTGCGGCGGCTGGAGGCCCACACGGTGCAGGGCAGCATAGCCGAGGAGCGGCAGGAGGAAATCGCGGCGGCGCTGTGGGATCTGGCGATCCAGCTGGAGGAGGGCGACGTGGGCGATGCGCTGGAACGGATGCGCCGCGCCCAGGAGCAGCTGAGCCAGGCGATGCGCGATGGCGCCAGCGAGCAGGAAATCGCCCGCCTGATGCAGGAGTTGCGCGAGGCCACCCAGGACTATCTGCGCCAGCTCAGCCGTCAGGCCGAGGCCGAGGGTGAGATGGGCGCGCCGGGTGGCAATCCCCAGGACATGATGACCCTCAGCCAGGATGACCTGCAGGCGATGATGGACCGCATCCAGGAGCTGATGGAGCAGGGCCGCATGGCCGAGGCGGAACAAGCGCTGCGCGAGTTCCAGCAGATGATGGAAAACATGCGCATGACGCGCTCGCAGCAGGGGCAGGGCGGCGGCAACGAAGGCCGCGAAGCGATGGAGGGGCTGGGCGAAACCCTGCGGGAGCAGCAGGGGTTGTCGGATCAGGCCTTCCGCGATCTGCAGGAACAGTTCAACCCCGGTGCCCGCAGCGGCGAAAGCCAGGGCAACGAGGGCCGCGACGGCGGCCTGGGACGTGGCCAGCAGCATCAGGGTGGCCAGGGGGGACAGGGCGCCGACAGCGGTCGTGACGGGCAGGGCAGCGATGGCCGCAGCGGTCGCAGCGGCGAGGGCGGCTCACTGGCGGACCGCCAACAGGCGTTGCGCCAGCAGCTGCAGCGTCAACGCGACGGGCTGCCCTACCTGGGCGGCGAGGCTGGCGAGGCCGCGCGCGAGGCGCTGGATCGGGCCGGACGGGCCATGGAGGGCGCCGAACAGGCGCTGCGGGACGGCGACCGGGCCGAGGCGATCGACCGCCAGTCCGAGGCGATGGAAGCCTTGCGGGAAGGGATGCGCAGCATGGGCGAGGCGCTCGCCGAGCAGCAGCAGAACGGCCAGCCCAACGGTCAGGGGCAGCCCTCGGCAACAGCCGAAGGCGGGCGCCTCGACCCGCTGGGGCGCAGCAACGGTGGCATCGATGATGGCGGCAAGGTCGGCGAGGGGCAGGCCTATCGCCGCGCCTGGGACCTGTTGGAGGACATCCGCCGCCGGGCCGGAGAACGCGAGCGCAGCGAGCGGGAGCGCAGCTACCTGCAAAGGTTGCTGGACCGCTTCTGATAGCGAGGCCCGTTCCGATCGCGGAGCCGCCCGGGTCGATAGGGGCGCAGAAACCGACTTGGAGAGCGCATCGAGCCGGGCAACCCGCGGTCTTTCGACCGCGACCACAGGCGATGGCCAGCAAAGGTGACGGAAGGGTGGCGCGCTTGGGCAGAAAACGCGGGCGGCTTTTTCCCTGTGCCGCGTTACTGCGTGGTCATGCCCCGCACCTGGGTATCCAGCCATAGCCGCGCCTGATCGACCCAGGCGACATAGCTGTCGAGCGCCGGTTCCACCTGCGGCAGCGTGTCCGAGATCACCGTGGCCTTGTCATAGACCAGCACCAGCAGCAATCCGGCCACCACCGACAGGGTGAAACCGCGGGCAAAGTCGCTCCGCCGCCGCGGCGCGGGCGGGTGCGGATCGGATTGTGATGCCGACGGCGCGGTGTCGGCGCCGCTGGCGCGCAGGGTGGAGTTGATTTCCTCGATATCGGGCAGCAGTTCGCGGCGCTTGCCGGTTTCGGCAGCCGCGGCCAGCCGCGGATCCTCGCCGCGCAACCGGGCCATGCGGTCGCGGGCCTCGCGCCCGCGTTGCGCGTCCTCGGTTTCGGCGGCGCGTGCCGGGCGGCGGGGTTCCTGCAGGCCGAGGTCGGGTTGGCTTTCGAGGCTTTCAGCCTCCTTGGCACGCAGGGCAGCTTCGCGCTCGGCCTCTTCGCGCAGGATTTCGGACAGGGCCGGGTCCAGGCTGCGGCTGCGCACCGGCGGGGTCTCGTCCGGCTGCATGGGCGCAGTGTCCTCGTCCTCCTCTTCCACCTCTTGTGGCGCGGCGGGCACAGCCGGGTCCGGCCGGGACGTCGGCTCGTCACTGGCCTCGGTCTCTTCGCGGGGATCGGAGCTGGCGGGGGTGGACACCGGCGCGGCGGCCGGTTTCGGCGCTGGCTCTGGCTCTGGCTTTGGCTCTGGCTCAGGCGTGGAGGGCGCTTCCTGCGACGGCTGCTTTGCAGCGGCCGGGGCAGTGTGTTCCGCGTCGGTCTCCTGCGGTGCAGCGGCGCTGTCGGCGTCTGTGGTCGTCGGCTCCGCGGCCCGCGCGGCCGCGGCCTGGAACCAGGTTTCACCGCAGTTCGAACATTGCACATCGCGCCCTTCGGCCGGGATCACCTCCTCCGGGACTTCGTACTGGGCTGCGCAATTCGGGCAGGTCAGGCGCATCATGCTCTCCTCGGCACCATCCCGCCAGCCGCGGTTGCAACTGCGGGCGGCGGGTTGTTTTTCAAGGGATTATATGTGCACCCGTGCGCCGGTGAAAGGGTCAATCACGGGGGCTGGCCCGGCCTGCGCCGCGCGGCGGTATCCGCGCAACAGAGCCCCCATTGAAACTGCGTGCCCCTTGGGGCAAAACAGCCGGGTCCCGAACGCGGGACGTAACCAGGGGGCAGCCGTGATCGAGCTGGAGAACGTAGGCTACAACTACGGCGGCGGAGAGCTGCTGAATGCCGTGTCGGTGCAGCTGGCGCCGGGGTCGTTCCATTTCCTGACCGGCCCGTCCGGCGCGGGCAAGACCACGCTTCTGAAACTGTGCTACGGCGCGCTGACCCCGACCGCGGGGCGGGTGCGAGCCTTCAACATGGACGTGCAGGGACTGGACCGCGACCAGATGGCCTATCTGCGCCGCCGGGTTGGCGTGGTGCATCAGGATTGCCGCTTTCTGGACCATTTGCCGGTGATCGAGAACATCGCCCTGCCGTTGCTGGTTTCGGGCCGCGAGTTGAGCCACGAGGAGGCGAACCTGCGGGAGCTTTTGAACTGGGTCGGGCTCAGCGAGCGCGCCCATGCGCTGCCGCCGGAGCTGTCGGGCGGTGAACGCCAGCGGGCGGCGCTGGCGCGCTCGGTGATCCTGTCGCCGGATGTGATCATTGCCGATGAACCCACCGGCAACGTCGATTGGGAAATGTCGCAGCGGCTGCTGCAGCTGTTGGTGGAGCTGAACCGGATGGGCAAGACGATCCTGGTGGCCACCCATGACCTGTCGCTGATCCGTGCCGCCAAGAACCAGGTGCAGGCACGGGTGCTGCGGATTTCCAACCGGCAGTTGCAGCTGGCGGGGGCGGACCTATGACCGAGGGCAAGCTGCGCAAGCTGGTGCTGGGCGATACCCAGGCCAACCGGGTGGTGCCGCCCAGCGGATTTACCGCCCATCTGACCCTGTTCGTATCCGGCGCCATGGCGTTTCTGGCGGTGTTTGCACTGGCGCTGTCGATGGCCTCGGGGCGGCTGGCGGACCAATGGGCCGAGGAGCTGGCCCGTGCCGCTACCCTGCGCATCAACGCGCCGGCAGAGCAGCGCGTGGCCCAGACAGAGGCGGCGCTGGAGATCCTGCGCCAGACGCCGGGGGTGGCCACCGCCCGCGCCCTGTCCGGCGAAGAGCAGGCGGCCCTGCTGGCGCCCTGGTTCGGCGCGACCCTGCCCGCGGGCAGCCTGCCGCTGCCGCAGCTGATCGAGGTGACGGCGGATGGCAACGGCTATGACGCTACCGGGCTGCGGCTGCGCCTGCAGGCCGAGGTGCCCGGCGCGGTGCTGGACGACCACACCCGCTGGCGCGAGCCGCTGGTGGACGCGGCACGCTCGCTGCGGCGTCTCGCCTGGGTGTCGATCCTTCTGATCGGCGGCGCCACCGCCGCGATGATCACGCTGGCCGCAAATGCGGCGCTGGCGGCCAACGCCCAGGTGATCGAGGTCCTGCGGCTGGTCGGCGCGCTCGACAGCTATATCGCCCAGGCCTTCATCCGGCGGTTCACCCTGCGCGCGCTGAGCGGCGCGGCCGTGGGCGTGCTGCTGGGGATGATCGGGGTCTGGCTGATGCCGGAAGCCTCGGATGAGGGCGGCTTCCTCACCGGTCTGGGGTTCCAGGGCTGGGGCTGGCTGGTACCGCTGGCGATCCCGCCACTCGGCGCGCTGGTCGCCTTTGCCGCAACCACCCGCGCGGCCACCAAACGTCTGGGGGAACTTACGTGAAATTTGCGATCCAATGGCTGCGTTCGGCGGTCTTTACCGTGCAGATGTACCTGATGATGCTGCTGATGGGCATCCTGTTTGCGCCCTGGGCGGCGGTGTCGCGCAAGGGCGCGCGGATGGCCTGCAAAAGCTATGCGCGCTGGGTGCTGTGGACCGCCACCTGGATGGTCGGCATCCGCTCCGAGGTGCGCGGAGAAGTGCCGCAGGGCGAGGTGATCGTTGCCGCCAAGCACCAGAGCTTTCTGGATATCCTGATCATTTTCAACGCGCTGCCCTCGGCCCGCTTCATCATGAAGCGCGAGCTGATGTGGACGCCGGTGATCGGCGTCTATGCCAAGCGGCTGGGCTGCGTGCCGGTGAACCGCGGCAAGCGCGGCGCCGCCATCACCAAGATGGTGCGCGATGTCGCGGCCGAGAACCGCGAGCCGGGGCAGCTGGTGATCTACCCGCAGGGCACCCGCGTCGCGCCGGGGGCGCAGAAACCCTACAAAATCGGCACCGCGGTGCTGTACGAGGGGTTGAACCAGCCTTGCGTACCGGTGGCGACGAATGTCGGCGTGTTCTGGCCGCGCACCGGGATCTACCGCAAGCCGGGACTGGCGGTGGTGGAGTTCCTTGAGCCGATCCAGCCCGGCGTCGCTCGGGCGGATTTCATGACGCGGCTGGAGCATGAGGTGGAACGGCGCTCGGATGCGTTGATGGCCGCAGCTGGGTTTGAGGGACCACATGAATTATCTCAGCAGCATTGACGAGCTGGAGGCGCTTTACGGGACACCGGGAGCGCCTTCTTTACGTAAAGTGGCCCGGCAGATGACGCCGCTGTACCGCAAGTGGATCATGGCGTCGAAACTCTGCGTGCTGTCCACGGTTGGCCCCGAGGGCACCGACGGCAGCCCGCGCGGCGATGACGGGCCAGTGGTGGCTGAGCTTGACCCCGCCACCTTGGCGCTGCCGGACTGGCGCGGCAACAACCGGCTGGACAGTTTGCGCAACATCCTGCGGGACGGGCGGGTGTCGCTGATGTTCCTGGTGCCGGGATCGAACAACGTGGTGCGGGTCAACGGCATGGCGCGGCTGACCGCTGATGCGGACCTGCGGGCGCGGTTCGAGAAGAACGGCAAGCTGCCCGCCACGGTGATCGTCATCAAGATCGGCGAGATCTACAGCCAATGCGCCCGCGCCCTGATGCGGGCGGGCACATGGAGCGGTCAGGACGAGAGCGCAGGCCTGCCCACGATGGGCGATATCCTGGCCGAGCAGACCGCGGGAGAAGAGGGCGGTGCCGCCTATGACGCGGGTTGGGACGCCCGCGCGGCCAAGACCATGTGGTAACGCTTATACGCGGCGTGGCCAATAGAGCCGCTTCGGGAGTTGTCCAGCGGACGCGTACAGATGGATTCAGATCGCAGCGGTAACTTGCTGCCTATTGGCGGTTTGAGCGAGGGAGTGTGAGGCTCACGTGGCTACCTGAGGCATCTCCCCATTCCGGAAACATGTAAACGGATACGCCCCAGCGCTGAGGCGAGGCCACCTTCCCAGTCATCCATGCCCGAAACAGAACATCCTCGCCCATGGTTGCCTTTGGGTCCAAGGCCAGTTCCGGGAAAGCCACGGCCACAACCTGCTCGATGTCCGCGGCCAGCACGTCGCCTTCGGCTTTTGTGAGCGCATTCGGCGCATTTGTCGAAATGGAGCAGGTGTGTTCATCCAGAAGGAGGTAGCTTGCCGAAACAGGATCTGTCCATCGCCGCTCCCGTGGCAACAGGTCAGTCCTGACCAGCCCCAGCCCTTCTGGTGGCGCACTGAGCTGACCGCGCGAAAATGGCACACAAATGTCTGTGAAAAGCTGGACAGTGCGTTCAGGGCGGCTGGGTTCGTGCTTCAGAATACGGCCAAGCATCAAACCTGCTGCGAGACCGGCTGCACATACCGTGAGCAATATTCTGAGTTTCAATCGCTGGTCCTGCCAAAGACCCGGCCCCGCATTGGGGCCGGGCAGTTTCGATCAGCTGTGGATCGGGCCGTCGCCGCAGGCCAGTGCGGCTTCGCGCACGGCTTCGGAATAGGTCGGATGCGCGTGGCAGGTCAGTGCCACATCCTCGGCCGAGGCACCGAATTCCATCGCAACGCACAGCTCGTGGATCATGTCGCCGGCCGCCGGGCCGATGATGGCTGCACCCAGGATGCGGTCGGTTTCGGCGTCGGTGATGATCTTGACGAAACCGCCCTCGGCCTGGCCCACGGCCTTGGCGCGGGCGTTGCCCATGAACATGAACTTGCCGACCTTGACCTTCTTGCCCTCGGCCTTCAGCGCGTCCTCGGTCTGGCCGACGGTGGCCACCTCGGGCGTGGTGTAGACGACGCCGGGAATGACGCTGTAGTTCACGTGACCGTGCTTGCCCGCGATGACCTCGGCCACCGCCATGCCCTCATCCTCGGCCTTGTGGGCGAGCATCGGGCCTTCGATCACGTCGCCGATGGCGTAGATGCCCTTGACGTTGGTGGACCAGCGGTCGTCGGTGGCGATCTGGCCGCGTTCGGTCAACTTGACGCCAAGCGCGTCCAGCCCCAGACCCTCGGAATAGGGCTTGCGGCCGGTGGCGACCAGCACCACGTCGGCGTCCAGCACCACCTCGTCGCCGCCCTTCTTGGGCTGGTACTTGACCTTGGCCTTGGTCTTGGAGGTTTCCACCGACTGCACGGCGGCGCCCATCACGAAGTTCAGGCCTTGCTTTTCCAGGATCCGCTTGAAGCTGCGCTGCACGTCCTTGTCCATGCCGGGGCAGACCGCGTCCATGTATTCGATCACGGTCACCTCGGAGCCGAGGCGGGCATAGACCGAGCCCAGCTCGAGCCCGATCACGCCGGCGCCGATCACGGCCAGCTTCTTCGGGATCTTCGGCAGTTCCAGCGCGCCGGTGGAGGAGACCACGATCTTTTCGTCGATCTCGACGCCGGGAATGGAGGCAGGCACCGAGCCAGAGGCGATCACGATGTTCTTGGCCTCATGCAGATCGTCGCCGACCTTGACCTTGCCGGCCTCGGGGATCGAGGCCCAGCCCTTGATCCAGTCGATCTTGTTCTTCTTCATCAGGAACTCGACACCGCCGGTGTTCTGGCCGATGACCTCGTCCTTGTAGGCCTTCATCTGGTCCCAGTCGACCGAAGGGCTTTTGCCCTTGAGGCCCATATGGGCGAAGTTGTGCTCTGCCTCGTGCAGCAGGTGGGTCGAGTGCAACAGCGCCTTGGAGGGGATGCAGCCCACGTTCAGGCAGGTGCCGCCGAGGGTTTCGCGGCCTTCCACGATGGCGGTTTTCAGGCCCAGCTGGGCGCAGCGGATGGCGCAGACATAGCCGCCGGGGCCAGCGCCGATTACGATCACGTCATAGGATGCCATGTGTCATGTGCTCCTTTAGGGTTGAGCGGGGAGGGGGCGCTGCCCCCGGCCCTTGTGGGCCTCCCCCGGAGTGTATGGGCAAAGGTGAAGGGTCAAGTGAGACAGGCGGCCAGCATGGCCGCGGTTGCGAGGTAGCCGGCCAGCCAGATCAGGCTGCGCCAGGGCGTCCAGCCAAAGGCATAGGCGGGAATGTAGAGCACGCGCGCACCGAGGTAGAGCCAGGCGCAGGCGGCGGTGAGGGGCGAGGATTTCTGCGCCAGTGTGACCACGACGCAGGCGATGGTGAACAGGATCAGCCCCTCGAAATGGTTGTTCATCGCCCGCCACAGCCGCGCGGTGCGGCGCGAGACCTGGTCCTGCAGGTCGCTGCCCAGCCGGTCGCGGTCACGCGGGCCGAGGGTCTGGCCCGGCTTCAGCTCGAGGTTGGCCGGGACCGCCATGAGGGCGATCTGGAAGACCTGCAGCAGCGCGGCAAGGGTGAGGACGGTGAGTTCGGGGGTCATGTGCGGTGTGTCCGGGCTTTTACCCATAGGTAGAACGGGTAAATCCAGCCGAGGGCGGCATAGAGTGCAAACAGCTTGGTCGAAGGACGCTGCATTTGATGTTCGGATCCGCCGACGAATCCTAACAGCGTTGCGCCGGTGCAGACGATCCAGACCCAGAACCAAAAGGCTATCGGGCGCTGAGCCTTCCATGCGATCACGCGGTGTTTAAGCGCGAACAGCCTTGGGTATTCCTTTTCAGGATCCGGTTCGGGTTGATAGCTCATCCAGCCCACGCAATGCTTTGACGGTGCATCGGGCCGCTTATGGGCCCGATGCGGAGTGGCGGTGTGTGCCTTACAGATCCATCAGCAGGCGGCGCGGGTCTTCCAGCGCTTCCTTGACGCGGACCAAGAAGGTCACGGCGCCCTTGCCGTCGACGATGCGGTGGTCGTAGCTCAGCGCCAGGTACATCATCGGGCGGATTTCAACCTTGCCGTTGATCGCCACCGGGCGGTCCTGGATCTTGTGCATGCCGAGGATACCCGACTGCGGCGGGTTCAGGATCGGCGAGGACATCAGCGAGCCGTAGACACCGCCGTTGGAGATGGTGAAGGTGCCGCCCTGCATTTCCGCCATCGACAGCTTGCCTTCCCGGGCGCGCTTGCCCTTCTCGGCGATCGCCTTTTCGATCTCGGCAAAGGACATCGAATCCGCGTCGCGGATGACCGGAACGACCAGGCCGGTCGGGGTGCCGGCGGCGACGCCCATGTGCACGAAGTTCTTGTAGACGATGTCGGTGCCGTCGATCTCGGCGTTGACCTCGGGCACTTCCTTCAGCGCGTGGCAGCAGGCCTTGGTGAAGAAGGACATGAAGCCGAGGCGCACGCCGTGCTTCTTCTCGAACTGGTCCTTGTACTGTTTGCGCAGCTCCATCACCTCGGTCATGTCCACCTCGTTGTAGGTGGTCAGCATGGCCGCGGTATTCTGGCTGTCCTTCAGGCGCTTGGCGATGGTCTGGCGCAGGCGGGTCATCTTCACCCGCTCTTCGCGGGCGGCGTCATCGGCCGGAACCGGTGCGCGGACCTGGGCCGGGGTCGAGGCGGGCGCGGCGGCGGGTGCCGACTTGGCGGCGGCGATGGCAGCGGCGACATCTTCCTTCATGATGCGGCCGTCGCGACCGGTGCCGGTGACCTGGGCGGCGCTGAGGCCGGCTTCGGCCATCGCCTTCTCGGCGGAGGGCGCATTGGCCACGTCCTTGCCCGCGGCGGCGTCCGCTGCGGCCGGGGTCTGGCCTTCGGCGGGGGCGGCCGGAGCGGCACCCGCGGCACCGCCTGCGATCACGCCCAGCTGCGAGGCGGCCTGCACGGTGGCGCCTTCCTCGGCCATGATCTCGGTCAGCACGCCGGCGGTCGGCGCGGGAACCTCGACGGAGACCTTGTCGGTTTCCAGCTCGCAGAGCATCTCGTCCTGGGCGACGGTGTCGCCGACCTTCTTGAACCACGACGAAACGGTGGCTTCGGTGACCGACTCGCCGAGCGCGGGCACCATGACCGGCACCGGTGCGCCGCCGTCGCCAGCGGGTGCGGCGGCCGGGGCTGCGCTCTTGGTGCTGGCGTCGGAGCTGCCGCCGGCGGGGGCGGGCGCCGCGGCGCCGTTGGCTTCGGTCAGGGTCGCCAGCAGCGCATCGACGCCGACGGTTTCCCCTTCGGCTGCAACGATTTCGCCGAGGGTGCCGGAGGCGGGCGAGGGCACTTCGACCGTCACCTTGTCGGTTTCCAGCTCGCAGAGCATTTCATCGGCGCTGACGCTGTCGCCGGGTTTCTTGAACCAGGTGGCCACGGTGGCCTCGGTCACGGATTCACCCAGGGTGGGTACGCGGACTTCGGTGGTCATGTCTCTGTCTTCCTCAGATGCTCAGCGCTTCGTTCACGAGGGCTGCTTGTTGGGCTTTGTGTTCGCTGGCCAGGCCGGTTGCGGGCGAGGCCGAGGTGGCGCGGCCGACATAGACGGGCCGCGTGTGCTTGGCGCCGATGCGGGTCAGCACCCATTCGATGTTGGGCTCGATGAAGGTCCAAGCGCCCTGGTTCTTGGGCTCTTCCTGGCACCAGATCATTTCCGCCTGCTTGAAGCGTTCCAGCTCCTTCACCATGGAGATCGCGGGGAAGGGGTAGAACTGCTCGATCCGCATCAGGTAGATGTCGTCGATGCCGCGGGCATCGCGCTCTTCCAGCAGGTCGTAGTAGACCTTGCCCGAGCACATCACCACGCGCTTGATCTTGTCGTCCGCCACCAGCTGGGTGTCGGAGTTGCCCTTTTGCGCGTCGTCCCACAGCACCCGGTGGAAGCTGGAGCCGGTGGTGAAATCCTCGGCGTTGGAAACCGCCAGCTTGTGGCGCAGCAGGGATTTCGGGGTCACCAGGATCAGCGGCTTGCGGAAGGTGCGGTGCAGCTGACGGCGCAGGATGTGGAAGTAGTTCGCGGGCGTGGTGCAGTTGGCGACGATCCAGTTGTCCTGGCCGCACATCTGCAGGAAGCGCTCGAGGCGGGCCGAGGAGTGCTCGGGGCCCTGGCCCTCGAAACCATGCGGCAGCAGGCAGACAAGGCCGGACATCCGCAGCCACTTCGATTCACCCGACGAGATGAACTGGTCGAACATGATCTGCGCGCCGTTGGCAAAGTCACCGAACTGGGCTTCCCACAGGGTTAGCGCGTTGGGCTCGGCCAGCGAGTAGCCGTACTCGAAGCCCAGAACCGCGTATTCGGACAGCGCCGAGTCGATCACCTCGAACTGCGACTGGCCTGCGCGGATGTTGTTGAGCGGGTAGAAGCGTTCCTCGGTTTCCTGGTTCACGATGCCGGAATGGCGCTGCGAGAAGGTGCCGCGGGTGGCGTCCTGACCGGAGAGACGTACCGGGTAGCCTTCGAGCAGCAGCGAGCCGAAGGCCAGGGCTTCGCCGGTGGCCCAGTCAAAGCCCTCGCCGGTTTCGAACATCTTGGCGCGGGCGTTCAGGAAACGACCGACGGTCTTGTGCATCGGGAAGCCTTCCGGCACGCCGCTGAGCGCCTTGCCGATCTCGGCCATCGTGTCCGGCTCGATCGCGGTGCGGCCGCGCTGATAGTCGGCGTCCTGCTTGTCGAGGTGCGACCAGCGGCCGTCCAGCCAGTCGGCCTTGTTGGGCTTGTAATCCTTGCCGGCCTCGAATTCCTCGTTCAGGTGCGCCTGGAAGGCGGCCTTCATGTCCTCGATCTCGCCCTCGGGGATCAGCCCGTCGCGCACCAGCCGGTCGGTATAGAGGCTGAGCGTCGTCTTGTGGCCCTTGATCTTCTTGTACATCAAGGGGTTGGTGAACATCGGCTCGTCGCCTTCGTTGTGACCGAAGCGGCGGTAGCAGAAGATGTCCAGCACCACGTCCTTGTGGAACTTCTGGCGGAACTCGGTGGCCACCTTGGCGGCATGCACCACCGCTTCCGGGTCGTCACCGTTGACGTGGAAGATCGGGGCCTCGACCACCAGCGCGTTGTCGGTCGGGTAGGGCGAGGAGCGCGAGAAATGCGGTGCGGTGGTGAAGCCGATCTGGTTGTTCACCACGATGTGGATGGTGCCGCCGGTCTTGTGGCCACGCAGACCCGAGAGCGCAAAGCATTCCGCCACCACGCCCTGACCTGCAAAGGCAGCGTCACCGTGTAGCAGGATCGGCAGCACCTGGGTGCGGTCGACGTCGTTCAGCTGGTCCTGCTTGGCGCGGACCTTGCCCAGCACCACCGGGTTCACCGCCTCGAGGTGCGAGGGGTTGGCGGTGAGGCTGAGGTGCACCTTGTTGCCGTCGAATTCGCGGTCCGAGGAGGCGCCGAGGTGGTATTTCACGTCGCCGGAGCCGTCCACGTCATCGGGCTTGAAGCTGCCGCCCTGGAATTCGTTGAAGATCGCCCGGTAGGGCTTCTGCATCACGTTGGCGAGGATGTTGAGGCGACCGCGGTGCGGCATGCCGATCACGATGTCCTTCACACCCAGCGCGCCGCCGCGCTTGATGATCTGCTCCATCGCCGGGATCAGGCTTTCGCCGCCGTCGAGGCCAAAACGCTTGGTGCCGGTGTATTTGACGTGCAGGAACTTCTCGAAGCCCTCGGCCTCGACCATCTTGTTCAGGATCGCCTTGCGGCCCTCGCGGGTGAAGCGGATCTCCTTGTCATAGCCCTCGATCCGCTCCTTCAGCCAGGCGGATTGCTCGGGGTCGGAGATGTGCATGTACTGCAGGGCAAAGGTGCCGCAGTAGGTGCGCTTCACGATGTCGACGATCTGGCGCATGGTGGCGACCTGAAGCCCCAGCACGTTGTCGATGAAGATCGGCCGGTCCATGTCGGCATCGGTGAAGCCGTAGGTCTTGGGGTCCAGCTCCGGGTGGCTGGCGGCGGCACGCATGCCCAGCGGGTCGAGGTCTGCGGCCAGGTGGCCGCGGATGCGATAGGCGCGGATCAGCATCAGGGCGCGGATCGAATCCAGCACCGCGCGCTGCACCTGGTCATCGGTCAGCTCGACGCCTTTCTTGGCGGCCTGTTCCTTGATCTTCTTGCCTGCGCCCTGCGCCTCTTCCGGGGCCGGCCATTCGCCGGTCAGCGCGCCGGTCAGATCGTCCTGCGGGGCGGGCGGCCAGTCACCACGCGCCCAGGACGGGCCGTTGGCTTCTGCCTTAACGTCGAGTTCGGCATCGCCCATCTGGCGGAAGAACTCGGCCCAGGCGGCGTCTACCGCGCCCGGATCATTGGCGTATTGAGCGTAAAGCTGCTCCAGATACTCCGCATTGTGCCCCTGCATGAAGGAGGAGGCGTGGAAGAGGTCGTTGGGGCTTTGGTCGGTCATTTGGGTGCCTCTTGCGCGTTGGGACCGTAAATCAGTAAGGCCGGGACCAGGGCAGGGTGGCCTGCACAGGTTTCTAAATGGTGACGTGCGGTGTGGATCGCACAGCAGATGCGGCCGCGAAGGCCGCATCGACAGCGGTATCCCATGTCCGGCAGGCGCGCCGCCGGATCGCGGCCAGCGACAGCAGGGCCTGATGCATCAGCAGCGCCCGCCACGAGGACGGGCGCCGGATGCAGCCGTGATGTGCTGCCGAAGGCATTTTACTTGCCGATCGCCTTCAGAACGGCCTCGCCGAGACCGGCCGGGCTGTCAGCGACAACGATGCCTGCGGATTTCATCGCTTCGATCTTGTCCTCGGCGCCGCCTTTGCCGCCGGCAACGATCGCGCCTGCGTGGCCCATGCGGCGGCCCGGAGGGGCGGTGCGCCCGGCGATGAAACCGGCGGTCGGCTTCCAGCGGCCCTTCTTTTTCTGCTCGGCGAGGAACTCCGCGGCTTCCTCTTCGGCGGAACCGCCGATTTCACCGATCATGATGATGGATTCGGTTTCCGGGTCGTCCAGGAACATGTCCAGCACGTCGATGTGCTCGGTGCCCTTGATCGGGTCGCCGCCGATGCCCACGGCGGTGGACTGGCCCAGGCCGATGTCGGCGGTCTGTTTCACCGCCTCATAGGTCAGGGTGCCGGAGCGGGACACAACGCCGACCGAGCCGCGCTTGTGGATGTGGCCGGGCATGATGCCGATCTTGCAGGCGTCGGGCGTGATGACGCCGGGGCAGTTCGGGCCGATCAGGCGGGACTTGGAGCCTTCCAGCGCGCGCTTCACCTTCATCATGTCCAGAACCGGGATGCCTTCGGTGATGCAAACGATCAGCTCCATCTCGGCGTCGATCGCCTCGAGGATGGAATCGGCGGCAAACGGCGGCGGCACGTAGATGACAGAGGCGTTGGCCTCGGTCACGTGCTTGGCTTCATGCACCGAGTTGAAGACCGGCAGGTTCAGGTGGGTCTGGCCACCTTTGCCGGGGGTGACGCCGCCGACCATTTTGGTGCCATAGGCGATCGCCTGTTCGGAGTGGAAGGTGCCCTGCGAGCCGGTGAAGCCCTGACAGATGACCTTGGTGTTTTCGTCGATGAGGACTGCCATTTGGCGTTCTCCTGTTTTAGGCAGGCGCAGCCTGCCAGAATTCTACGGAAAGACGGGCCGCAGCCCATCCCACGGAAAATCGGGATTAGCCTTTGACCGCTTTGACGATCTTCTCGGCACCGTCGGACAGGTTGTCGGCTGCGATCACGTCCAGACCGGAGTTGTTGATGATCTCCTTGCCCTGCTCGACGTTGGTGCCCTCGAGACGGACAACCAGCGGCACCTTCAGGCCGACTTCCTTCACCGCGGCGACCACGCCCTCGGCGATCACGTCACAGCGCATGATGCCGCCGAAGATGTTGACCAGGATGCCTTTGACGTTCGGGTCAGAGGTGATGATCTTGAACGCCTCGGTCACTTTCTCCTTGGTGGCGCCGCCACCAACGTCGAGGAAGTTCGCGGGCTCGGCGCCGTAGAGCTTGATGATGTCCATGGTGGCCATCGCCAGACCCGCGCCGTTCACCATGCAGCCGATCTCACCGTCCAGCGCGATGTAGTTCAGGTCGTACTTGGAGGCTTCCAGCTCTTTCGGGTCTTCCTCGGTGGTGTCGCGCAGCTCGGCGATGTCGGCGTGGCGGTAGACCGCGTTGCCGTCGAAGCCGATCTTGGCGTCCAGCACCTTGAGGTTGCCGTCGTCGCCGATGATCAGCGGGTTGATCTCCAGCATCTCCATGTCCTTCTCGACGAAGGCTTTGTAGAGCTGGCCCATCAGCTTGACGCACTGCTTGATCTGCGCGCCCTGCAGGCCCAGCGAAAACGCGATGCGGCGGCCGTGGTAGGGCTGGTAGCCGGTGGCCGGGTCAACGGAGAAGGACAGGATCTTCTCGGGGGTGGCTTCGGCCACTTCCTCGATGTCCATGCCGCCCTCGGTCGAGCAGACGAAGGAGATGCGCGAGGTCTGACGGTCGACCAGCAGCGCCAGGTACAGTTCGGTTTTGATACCGGAACCGGCCTCGATGTAGATGCGGTTCACCTGCTTGCCTGCGGGGCCGGTCTGATGGGTGACCAGGGTGCGGCCCAGCATCTTCTTGGCTTCTTCGGCGGCTTCTTCCACCGACTTGGTCAGGCGCACGCCGCCTTTTTCGCCGGCATCTGCCTCCTTGAAGGAGCCCTTGCCGCGGCCGCCCGCATGGATCTGGGCTTTGACGACCCAGAGCGGGCCGTCCAGTTCACCGGCTGCGGTCTTGGCCTCTTCGGCTTTCAGTACCACGCGCCCGTCGGACACTGGCGCGCCATAGCTGCGAAGAAGGGCTTTGGCCTGATATTCGTGGATGTTCATGTGAAACGGTCCCGTCTGGCTGCAATTATCTGTCGATTTATAGGCTGTCTTAGGGCCAAGTGTTAAAGGCTTTTTTGACGGGGCGCGGGGAAATGCCGAAGATTTTTCACTTTTGTGATCACAGTTTTTGCGCGTGTGATCACAAATAGGCTTGCCGCACGCTGCGCAGCTTGCGGAACGAATCTTGAAGATCCTCCAGCGGCGGGCGATCTGCGGTGTTTGGTGTGAAATGCCGTGCGACGGGCATCAGTGGGGACGCGGGCGCCGTGCCTGGGGCAAAGTCCGCCGGTCGAGGAAGCGGAGCAGCATCGGCAGCTGGGGCCACAGGCCCTGAATTACGAAAGGCCCGGAGAACCGGGCCTTTGCGAAAGTCTTAGAAAAAAGGTGGGCGTGATTACGCCAGCGAGTTGTCGATGCCCTTGCAGGCGTCGACCAGACCCTTCACCGCGTTGACCGAGTTGTCGAACATGGACTGCTCTTCTTCGGTCAGCTGGATGTTCACGATCTTCTCGATGCCGCCGGCGCCGATCACGGTGGGCACGCCCACATACATGTCCTTCACGCCCAGCTCGCCGTTGCAATAGGCCGCGCAGGGCAGCACGCGCTTCTGATCCTTGAGGAACGCTTCGGCCATCTCGATCGCTGCGGTTGCCGGAGCGTAGAAGGCGGAACCGGTTTTCAGCAGGCCGACGATCTCGGCGCCGCCATCACGGGTACGCTGAACGATGGCGTCCAGTTTCTCCTGGCTGGTCCAGCCCATCTTGACCAGGTCGGGCAGCGGGATGCCGGCCACGGTGGAGTAGCGCACGGACGGCACCATGGTGTCGCCATGGCCGCCCAGAACGAAAGCGGTGACGTCTTTCATGGAGACGTTGAACTCTTCGGCCAGGAAGTGGCGGAAGCGGGCGCTGTCCAGCACACCGGCCATGCCGCAGACCTTGTTCGTGGGCAGGCCCGAGAACTGCTGCAGAGCCCAGACCATCGCGTCCAGCGGGTTGGTGATGCAGATCACGAAGGCGTTGGGCGCGTGGTCGCGGATGCCTTCGCCAACGGATTTCATCACCTTCAGGTTGATGCCCAGCAGGTCATCGCGGCTCATGCCCGGCTTGCGCGGCACGCCTGCGGTGACGATGCAGACATCGGCGCCTGCGATGTCCTCGTAGGACTGGGTGCCCTTGAGGGAGGCGTCGAAGCCTTCCGAGGGACCGGATTCTGCGATGTCCAGCGCCTTGCCTTCGGGGATACCTTCGGCGATGTCGAAGAGAACGACGTCACCAAGTTCCTTGAGAGCTGCGAGATGCGCGAGGGTGCCGCCGATCTGACCTGCGCCGATAAGGGCGATTTTGGGTCGTGCCATTGGGAAAAGTCTCCGGTCCGGTTGAAATTTCCTGATGCCTACGTCCAATCGCCCCTTGGTGCAAGTCTTCTGCGCTGCGGCATTGTGTTTGGCATACTTGTGTATGCCGAAATTTTGCGGCTAAGGCTGTTGGACAAAAGGATTTCAAAGAGGGCAGCCCGGTGATGGATGTCACGATATTCGCCTTTGCGGTTCCGGCGGTTCTGTTTGCGGGCGTGTCCAAAAGTGGCTTCGGGTCGGGTGCGGCCTTTGCATCCTCGGCGATTCTGGCGCTGGTGCTGGAGCCGGGCATGGCGCTGGCGCTGATGCTGCCCCTGCTGATGCTGATCGACCTGGTGTCGCTGAAACCCTATTGGGGGCGCTGGAACCTGCGCGCATCGCTACTGTTGATCGCGGGCGGTCTGCCCGGTGTGGCGCTGGGGGCGTGGCTGTACAGCGCGGTGGACGCGGATGTGATGCGGGTGCTGATTGGTGCGGTATCGGTCGGTTTCGTGCTGTGGCAGCTGCGCGCCAAGCTGGGCTGGCCAGTGGTCGCCGCGCGCCCGCTGGGCCGTGCCGCAGGGGCGCTGGCGGGGCTGGTTGTTGGCTTCACCAGCTTTGTCAGCCATGCCGGAGGGCCGCCGGCGGCGGTCTACCTGCTCAGCCTTGGATTGCGGAAAACAGAGTTTCAGGCCAGCACGGTGCTGATCTTCTGGGCGATCAACCTGGCCAAGGCCGTGCCCTATGCGGGGCTGGGGCTGTTCACACGTGAAACATTGCTGCTGGATCTGATGCTGGTGCCCTTTGCCCTCGGGGGCGCTGCGCTGGGGGTATGGCTGCATCACCGGATCCCCGAGCGCTGGTTCTTCGGGCTGACCTACGTGTTGCTGACCATCACCGGGATCAAGCTGATCTGGGACGGGTTTGTCTGACACCGGCGACAGCCTCGGTCCGCTGCAGCATCCCTGACCTCAGCACAGTGACGCGGGGAGGACCACCGCCGCGGGGCGGTGACGCGGGCACTCGGATCAGGCGTCGTCGCCGGATTGCGGCAGCGCCTCGGCGAGGGTTTCGTAGGCTTGGCCCGAGGCCACCAGGCAGGTCATCCCGTTCGGCGTGGTCACGGTGATGGTCCAGCTGCCGGTCTCGCCCGAGGCGAAGGTCTCCATGACCGCGCCCTGCTGGCCCATGCCGATGCTCTGGCGACTTTCGCCGTATTTCTCGGCCAGGCGTTTCACGACCATGTCGCGGGGGGCGCAGTTGCGCCCCTGAGCCATCGCCGGGGCGGCCGCCAGGGTCAGCACCGCGCAGGCGGCCGTCAGTGCAGGAAATGTCGGTTTCATACTGTTTTACCCTTTCCGGAACGGCCGGACAGGGCGGGGCGGCGAAACGCTGCCCCCGGCGTCCCTGGGTGGGCCGGTGAGTGACGAAGTTGCAGGTGCAGGCCCCATGCCTGCTGGCGTCGGGCGCGGCCGGAGATGGCGGCCTGGGTCCGGTGCCGTGGTACCTTACACTGTGCCGGGCAGGTGCTGACAAGTGGTTAATGGCGCGTACCCGGTAATTTCACATTTTTTTCAAAATATTGGGCGTCATTCACTTGGCGCGTTTCTGCGCTGCGGCAAAATTCCCCTTGAAAGGTTGCAACCGAATCTGTAGCCGTTTGCGCAATAAAATAACTTCTGGAGGCTCGTGATGGACCCGCGCACCCGCCCGTATCGTTCGGTTTTATATATCCCCGGTTCCAAGCTGCGGGCCTTGGATAAGGCGCGGCAGCTGCCGGTGGATGCGGTGATCTTTGATCTCGAGGACGCGGTCTCGCCCGAGGAAAAAGAGAATGCGCGCGCGACCCTGGCCGAGGCGCTGGCGGCGGGCGGCTACGGTGCGCGTATGAAGATCGTGCGGATCAACGGGTTGGACACAGATTGGGGCCGCGCCGATGCCGCGGCGGCGGCGCAGATGGACTGCGACGCGGTGTTGCTGCCCAAGGTGGACAGCCCGGCAGATCTGGACGCGCTGGCGGAGATCACCGGGGATATGCCGCTGTGGGCGATGATGGAAACGCCGCGCGGCATGCTGAACGCACCGGCGATCGCAGCGCACCCCAGGCTTCAGGGCATGGTGATGGGCACCAATGACCTCGCCAAGGAGCTGCAATGCCGCTATCGCGCCGACCGGCTGCCGATGATGGCGGGTCTGGGCCTGTGCCTGCTGGCGGCCAAGGCCGAGGGCGTGGTGATCGTCGACGGTGTCTACAACGCCTTCAAGGACGCCGAGGGGCTGGCCGCGGAATGCGAGCAGGGCCGCGACATGGGCTTTGACGGCAAGACGCTGATCCACCCGGCGCAGGTGGAGATCGCGAATGCCGCCTTCGCGCCGTCGGAGGCGGAGATTGATCTCGCGCAGCGCCAGATCGCGGCGTTCGAGGCGGCGGAAGCCGAGGGGCAGGGCGTCGCCGTGGTGGACGGTAAGATCGTCGAGAACCTGCATGTGGCGACGGCACGCGAAATTCTTGCAAAAGCGGATGCAATCGCCGCGCTTTCCGAATAGGTGTTAATCGAATTAACATCTGAGGGAGGCCGGCATGGCGTTACTGATTCTGGGACTTTTGCTGTGGTGGGGCGCGCATCTGTTCAAGCGGCTGGCCCCGGACATGCGCGCCGCGCTGGGCAGCAAGGGGCGGCCGCTTGTGGCGCTGGTGTTGCTGCTGTCGGTGGTGCTGATGGTGATCGGCTACCGCAGTGCCGAGTATTACGACATCGCGGCGGTGCCGCCGGTGCTGCGCCATATCAACAACCTGCTGGTGCTGGTCGCCATCTTCCTGATGAGCCCGGCACCGAAAAAGGGCGCGCTGCTGCATGGCATGCGCCATCCGATGCTGGCAGGGATCAAGCTGTGGGCACTGGCGCATCTTTTGGTGAACTGGGACCTGGCGTCCTTTGTGCTGTTCGGCGGTCTGCTGGCCTGGGCGGTGGCAGAGGTGATCGTCATCAACCGCTCGCAGCCCGAGTGGCAGCCCGGCCCCAAGGGCAGCCTGGCCAAGGATGCCATGTTCCTTGGCGGCTCGATTGTGCTGCTGGGGGTGATCGGCTACGTCCACGGGATGGTCGGGCCATCGCCCTTTGGAGGATAACACCATGAAACTGTACCGATTTCTGTCTGAAGACGACACGTCCGCCTTTTGCCACAAGGTGACTGATGCGCTGAACAAGGGCTGGGAGCTGCACGGCAGCCCGACCCAGGCCTTTGATCCCGTGAAGGGCGTCATGCGCTGCGGTCAGGCGGTGGTGAAGGTCGTCGACGGCACCTACACCCCTGAGACCAAACTGGGAGAACACTGATGGCCAAGACCAACCCGGGCCGCTTTTTCGAGGATTATACCGTTGGCGAGGTGATCGCCCACGCGGTGCCGCGCACGGTATCGGGCGGCGAGCGGGCGCTGTATCACGCGCTCTACCCGGCGCGTCATGCGCTCTATTCCTCGGATGAGTTCGCGCGCGCGGCTGGTCTGCCTTCGGCGCCGCTGGATGATCTGGCGGCCTTCCATCTGGTGTTCGGCAAGACGGTGCCGGACATCAGCCTGAACGCGCTGGCGAACCTCGGCTATGCCGAGGGGCGCTGGTTGCTGCCGGTCTATCCCGGCGACACGCTGCGCGCCGAATCCGAGGTGATCGGGCTGAAGCAGAACTCCAGCGGCAAGTCGGGCGTGGTCTATGTGCGCACCCGCGGGTTGAACCAGCGCGACGAATGTGTGCTGGAATACGTGCGCTGGGTGATGGTGCGCAAACGCGACCCCGAAGCGCCGGCGCCCGAGACGGTGATCCCCGAATTGACCAAGGCGATCCCGGCCGACCGGCTGGCGGTCCCGGCGAGGCTGGATTTCAGCAATTACGATTTCACCCTGGCGGGCGAGCCGCACCGCTGGGGCGACTATGAGGTGGGCGAGACCATTGACCATGTCGATGGTGTCACCATCGAGGAGGCCGAGCATATGCTGGCCACGCGCCTGTGGCAGAACACTGCCAAGGTGCATTTCGACACTACCGCGCGCCCCGACGGGACCCGGCTGATTTATGGCGGGCATGTGATCTCGATGGCGCGGGCGCTGAGCTTTAACGGGCTGGCCAATGCGCAGATGATCGTCGGGCTGAACGGCGGCGCCCATGCCAACCCGTGCCTTGCGGGGATGACGGTGCGGGCCTGGTCCGAAGTTCTGGACAAGGCCGAGACGGCCGCGCCGGGTGTCGGCGCGATCCGGCTGCGGCTGGTGGCGACCGCGGGCGGCGCACCGTTTGAGCTGAAGGGTGACGACGGCAAATACCTGCCCGGCGTGCTGCTGGACCTGGACTACTGGGCCTTGATGCCGAAGTGACACGCGGGCCGTTGCCCCTTCCTTGCCGCGCTTGGGTTGCCTGAGCGGCGAGGGGACAGGTGAAAAGGCGTGACCCGGCGGCGTGGTGACGGTTAGGCTGGGGCATGCGCATCGTGCTGCTAGTCGTATTGCTGCTGGGGCTTCAGGGGCCGTCACGGGCCCTTGCCTGTGACCTTGCGTTGGTGCTGGCGGTGGATGTCTCCGGCTCGGTCGATGCGAAGGAATACCGGATCCAGATGGACGGACTGGCGGCGGGCCTGCGCGATGGGGTGGTCTCGGAAGCCCTGGTGCGGGCGCGTGCGCAGGTTTCGCTGGTGCAATGGTCCGGCCGGTCGCGGCAGGAAGTGTCCCTGGGCTGGGCGCAGCTGCGCAGCTTTGCGGATGTCGAAGCCCTGGCGCAGCGGATCGAGACCGCGCCGCGGCCCTGGCGCAATTATTCCACAGCGGTGGGGGAGGCGCTGTTCCTGGCGCTGGAGCAGTTCGCGGCGGTGCCGGACTGTCGCCGCCGGGTGATCGACATTTCCGGTGACGGCTTCTCCAACGAGGGCGTGGAGCCGCGCGCGGCGCATGGGCCGCTGGCGGCGGCGGGCGTCACCGTGAATGCCATCGCCATCGAGCAGAGCGAGCCGGGGCTGACCGCCTACTTCTTCGAGAACGTGATCCGGGGCGAGGGGGCATTTGTGGTCACAGCCGCCAGCTTTGCCGATTACCCGGCCCGGATCCGAAAGAAGCTGGTGCGAGAGGTCGCCCAGCAGACCGCGGCGCTGACGCCGGCTGATCCGACCGCTGCCTGCCTTTGCAGTGATTTGCAATTCGGCCGCTGATTCTGCAAATAATATCCAAACAGGCGATTTGTGATCACTAAATATTTTGTGTGATCACAACGCGTGGTCTTTTCGCGTCACCGGCGCGATTTCCGGCGTGTTTTAATCCTTCCTTCGGGTGACATGCCGTGAAAATCGGCTAAAACGTCGTCAGCCAACCGGAAAGGAGCCAACATGGCCGATGTCAATCGGGGCAACCGCCCGCTTTCGCCATTCATGATCGGGCCATATTACCGGCCGCAGATGACCTCCATCTCTTCGATCATGGTTCGTATTACAGCCATCGCGGCACTGATCCTGGCCGTGCTGGTGGTTTGGTGGCTGCTGGCCGCCGCAACATCCGACTCCGCCTTTGCCTTCATCGACGGGCTCTTGCGCAGCTGGCTAGGTGACCTGCTGATGCTCGGAGGGGCCTGGGCGCTGTGGTACCACATGCTGGGCCGCCTGCGTCACGTGATCTGGGACTTCGGCTACTGCCTGGAAGTTGCGATTTCCGAAAAGATGGGCATGGGCATGTTCATCGGCGCCACCGTGCTGGCGGTTCTGACCATTCTGGTCGTGTAAGGGGGGCTTCACATGCAATTTCTGACGGACCGTAAACGCGCTCAGGGCCTGGGCGCCGGGGGCACTGGCACCCATCACCACTGGCAGATGATTGTCAGCTCCATTCTGCTGGTGCCGCTGGTACCGCTGTTCATCTTCATTTTCGGCAGCGCGCTGGGCGGCAGCCATGAAGAGGTGCTGGCCTATTTCAGCCGTCCGATTCCGGCGATCATCCTGGGCCTGAGCCTGGTGGTGATCCTGTTGCACCTGCTGCGCGAGGCGCAGGAAGCGATTGAAGATTACGTGCATGGCGTGGCGCAGAAACTGGCCCTGGTTGCCGTTGCGGCGTTTACCTACACGCTGATCGCGGCGGGCCTATTCGCCCTCGTCAAACTCGCCCTCTGATATATGCGCGGCAAGGAACAGAAACGATGACAGCAGCATATGAATATGAAACCCACGAATATGATGTCGTGGTGGTTGGCGCCGGTGGCGCGGGTCTGCGGGCGACGCTGGGCATGGCCGAGCAAGGTCTGCGCACCGCCTGCGTAACCAAGGTTTTCCCGACCCGCTCGCACACTGTGGCCGCACAGGGCGGCATCGCCGCGTCGCTGGCCAACATGGGCCCGGACCACTGGCAGTGGCACATGTATGACACCGTCAAGGGCTCTGACTGGCTGGGCGATACCGACGCGATGGAGTACCTCGCCCGCGAGGCCCCCAAGGCGGTCTACGAGCTGGAGCACTATGGCGTGCCGTTCTCGCGCACCGAGGAAGGCAAGATCTACCAGCGCCCCTTTGGCGGTCACACCACCGAGTTCGGTGAAGGCCCCGCGGTGCAGCGTACATGCGCCGCCGCCGACCGCACCGGCCACGCGATCCTGCACACGCTCTACGGCCAGTCGCTGAAGAACAACGCCGAGTTCTACATCGAGTATTTCGCCATCGACCTGATCATGTCCGAAGACGGGCAGTGTCAGGGCGTGGTGTGCTGGAAGCTCGACGATGGCACCATGCATGTCTTCAACGCCAAGATGGTGGTGCTGGCGACCGGCGGTTACGGCCGCGCCTATTTCTCCGCCACCTCGGCGCACACCTGCACCGGCGACGGCGGCGGCATGGTGGCGCGCGCTGGCCTCGCGCTGCAGGACATGGAGTTCGTGCAGTTCCACCCCACCGGCATCTACGGCTCTGGCTGTCTGATCACCGAGGGCGCGCGCGGCGAGGGCGGCTACCTCACCAACTCCGAGGGTGAGCGCTTCATGGAGCGCTACGCGCCCCAGTACAAGGACCTCGCACCGCGCGACTACGTCTCCCGCTCGATGACCATGGAAATCCGCGAAGGTCGCGGCGTGGGCGAGCATGGCGACCACATCCACCTGAACCTCAACCACCTGCCGGCCGAGGCGCTGGCGGAGCGGCTGCCGGGGATTTCGGAGTCGGCGAAGATCTTCGCGGGCGTTGACGTCACCAAGGAGCCGATCCCGGTTCTGCCGACCGTACACTACAACATGGGCGGTATCCCGACCAACTACTGGGGCGAGGTGCTGAACCCGACCGAGGAGGATCCGACCGCGGTCGTGCCCGGCCTGATGGCCGTGGGCGAGGCGGGCTGTGCTTCGGTGCATGGGGCCAACCGTCTGGGCTCCAACTCGCTCATCGACCTGGTGGTCTTTGGCCGCGCCTCCGCCATTCGCGCAGGCAAGGTTGTCGACCCGGAGGCGCCGAACCCGGTGCTGAACAAGGCGTCCGTCGACAAGGCGTTCGACCGGTTCGATGCGCTGCGTCACGCCAAGGGCGGCATTCCGACCGCCGATCTGCGGCTGGAAATGCAGCGCACCATGCAGGCCGACGCGGCGGTGTTCCGCACCGACAAGACCCTGAAGGAAGGCGTTGAGAAGATGACCGCAATCGCGGCCAAGCTGGACGACCTGCACGTAACCGACCGCTCGCTGGTCTGGAACTCCGACCTGATGGAGACGCTTGAACTCACCAACCTGATGCCCAACGCGCTGGCCACCATCGTGGGCGCGGAAGCCCGCAAGGAGAGCCGCGGCGCCCATGCGCATGAGGATTACGCCGAGCGTGATGACGAGAACTGGCGCGTCCACACCGTGTCCCGTGTCGAGGGCAACAAGGTCGAGCTGAGCTACCGTCCGGTGATCACCGATCCGCTGACCTCCGAAGACGAAGGCGGCATCAGCCTCAAGAAAATCGCGCCCAAGGCGCGGACGTTCTAAGGAGACAGACCATGGTTCAATTCAGCCTCCCCAAGAACTCCAAGGTGGTGACCGGCAAGACCTGGCCCAAGCCGGAAGGCGCCACCAACGTGCGCAAGTTCAAGATCTACCGCTGGAACCCGGATGACGGGAAAAATCCGCAGGTGGATACCTACTTCCTCGACATGGACAAATGCGGTCCGATGGTCCTGGACGCGCTGATCAAGATCAAGAACGAGATCGATCCGACGCTGACCTTCCGCCGTTCCTGCCGCGAGGGGATCTGCGGGTCCTGCGCGATGAACATCGACGGCATCAACACGCTGGCCTGTATCTACGGGTTGGACGAGGTGAAGGGCGATGTGCGTATCTACCCGCTGCCGCATATGCCGGTGGTCAAGGACCTGATCCCGGATCTGACGCATTTCTACGCCCAGCATGCCTCGATCATGCCGTGGCTGGAAACCAAGACCAACCGTCCGGCCAAGGAATGGAAGCAGTCGATTGAGGACCGCAAGAAACTGGACGGCCTGTATGAATGCGTGATGTGCGCGTCCTGCTCGACGTCCTGCCCGTCCTACTGGTGGAACGGCGATCGCTACCTCGGCCCGGCCGCTCTGCTGCATGCCTACCGCTGGATCATCGACAGCCGGGACGAGGCCACCGGCGAACGTCTGGATCAGCTGGAAGATCCCTTCAAGCTGTATCGCTGCCATACCATCATGAACTGCGCGAAGACCTGCCCCAAGGGCCTGAACCCGGCCAAGGCGATCTCGCACATCAAGAAGATGATGGTCGAGCGCACGGTCTGATCCGTCGGGCAGGGGATCCGCGGCGTTCCGCCTGCCTGCCAATCTGAAAATTGCACTGCCCCCGGTTTCCTGCGAGACCGGGGGCATGTTCTTTGCAACAGAGTGTGGAGCGCGGCGATGAAACCGATGATCCCGGCGGTGGCTGTGACGATGGTTCTGGGTGGTTGCATGATGGCGATGGACGGCGACCGGTTGGGGGCGCAGCTAGCCGCCTCGGATGCGCGGCTTGCCGGGTGCGCGAGTGCGGCCGGGATAACCGGCCCCTATCGGGTCTGGACCGAGGTGCTGGGCCATGGGCCCGGAGCAACCGTGGTGCGCGAGGTTCGTCCGAGCGACACGGTGACGGCGGCGCAGGCGGCGCAAATGACCCGCTGTTTGAATGCCTGACGGCCCCGGGGCGATTGTCGGTGTGACCGTCAGGTTGAACCCTGCCGCGACGGCCACAATAGATGGTTGAGACGCGCACGGGCGGGCGCTAGGCTGATCCCATGGAACCTGTTGTTTCTGCCATGCTTCTGGCCGGATTTGCCGGTCTTGCGATGCCGCTCGGCGGGTTTCTCGCCGCGCGGGAGCATATCCACAATCCGATGCTGCGGGACGAGGTGCTGCACCTGATCGCCGCTTTCGGCGGCGGTGCGCTGGCCTCGGCGGTGGCTTTGGTGCTGGTCCCCGAGGCGGCGGAGACGCTGCCGCCCTTGCTGGCGGTGGCCCTGTTCGTGGCGGGGGGCGTGGTCTTTTACGGTGTCGACAGCCTGCTGGAACGCAAAGGCGGCAGTGGCGCGCTGCTGTTGGCGATGTTGCTGGACTACGTACCGGAGGCGATGGCACTGGGGGCGATGCTGGTGGCGGATGCGGCAACCGCGCGGCTGCTGGCATTGATGATCTTTCTGCAGAATCTGCCCGAAGGCTTTGCCGCTTTCCGCGAGATCCGCCAGGGGGACAGCTCTGCCGGGCATGTCCTGCTGGTGTTCCTGGGACTGGCGGCGCTGGGACCGGTTTGCGCCTTGGTGGGTCTTGTCTGGTTGGCCCAGGCCCATGCGCTGCTGGCCGCTATCATGATCTTTGCCGCTGGGGGCATTCTGTACCTGTTGTTTCAGGACATCGCGCCAAAGGCCCATTCGAACGAAAAGAGCCTGCCGGCTCTTGGTGCGGTTGCGGGCTTTGCGCTGGGGCTGGCCGGGGAAATGCTGATCAGTTGACCTCGGCGGGGAATGCGCTGGCTGCATGACGGACTTGCGCATTCACCGGCTGCGGGCCCCGGCGCTGGGGGCTATCTTGCGGGCCATGGGAGGATCTTGCCAAGCCGAAGGAGGCAATTCCATGACCCAGATCACCGCACTTCACGCGCCGCAGACCAAGTCCGAGCAGGTCGAGACCGCGGCACAGCAGGCTCTGGCCGCGTTGGAGCAGAGCTTTGAATACTATACGCCCGCGCCGTTGTCGGCTGCCGTGGTAGACGCGCCGGACGCGGACACGGATCACCTGTTCGACTACTACGCCGCCGCCTGAGAGACCTGCTGCCCGCTCAGAGCCGGTTGAGCCGCCGCCTGCGGAAGCTTAGACAGCTATCATGCCGATTCTTCTGATTTTTCTGCTGGCTGCGGTTCTGGGCTACTTGCTGTGGCGGAGACGAACTACGAGCCTTACCCGCAATTGTCGCTGGCGGCAGGCGCGTGCCGAGGGCCAATGGCGGTGCCAGTATTGTGGCGCTGTTGCGCCGTCTGACGCAGAGCCGACCGTCTGCCTCAACCCGACCCTGCGGCAATAGCAGGCCAGTGCGCTCCCGCGCCCGCAGGTGCACCGGCTGCGCCGGAGCCCCTTCCGTGCCGGGCCCAACTGCGGACGGTCCTTGTCCAAGGACCGGGGCGCAGGCGGGAGCGCATCACTGATCTGCAAATCCGGCGGAGCAATACAAAAAACACTTGAACGACTCGTCGGTTTGCCAGATATGGGCCGCCAAGACGCCAACGCACGCGCCTCTGGCGAAAGGGGTCACGCCCCTAAGGTTACGTAGCGACGGTAACGTCTCTGACAGCACTGAGCGGCCGTATTCGGCCGGGTCTATTGGAGATGACCATGAACGCAAACGTAGCCGGGCTGACCGCCCGCAACTGTGAATTCGTATCCCGCACCCTGAGCTACATCGCCTCCAACCGGTTCGACCGGCCGACGCTGGTGGTCGACGCCGAGGCCGTTGCGGCGAAATACCACGCATTGGCGCGTGGCCTGGGACGTGCGCGCATCCACTATGCGGTCAAGGCCAACCCGGCTCCGGGCATCCTGCAGCGGCTGGTGGTCGAGGGCGCAAACTTTGACGCCGCAAGCCGTGCCGAGATCGACATGTGCTTGGCGGCCGGTGCGCAGCCGGAGCAGATCAGCTTTGGCAACACCATCAAACGGCCGGCGGATATCGCCTATGCCCACCGCCTCGGGATCACCCATTTTGCTGCCGATGCGGCAGAGGAACTGGACAAGCTGGCCGAGCATGCGCCCGGGGCCAGCGTCTACCTGCGCATGCTGGTCGACAACACCGAGGCCGATTGGCCGCTGAGCCGCAAGTTCGGCAGCTCGGCCGAGATGGTCCTGAAGCTGATGGACCAGGCGCGTGACGCCGGTCTGGTCGTGGCCGGGCTGTCGTTCCACGTCGGCTCTCAGACGCGGGCGCCGCAGATGTGGGCGGGGACGCTGGATCAGGTGGCGACCGTCTGGCACCAGGCGCGTGCGGCCGGCCATGACCTGCAGCTGCTGAACATCGGTGGCGGCTTCCCGGCCTCCTACGGTGCCGAAATGCTGCCCGCAGAGGATTATGCCCGCGCGGTCATGGCGCTGGTGACGGAGCGTTTTGGCGAAGTGCCGCAGGTCATGGCCGAGCCGGGGCGCGGTCTGGTCGCCGAGGCCGGTGCCATCGCGGCAGAGGTCCTGCTGGTGTCGCGGAAGGACGCTGACGACCTGCATCGCTGGGCCTATTTGGACATCGGCATGTTCTCGGGTCTTGCCGAGACCATGGGCGAGGCAATTCGCTATCGCATCACCACCGAGCGCGACCACGAGCCGACAGGTCCCTGCATCCTGGCCGGCCCGTCCTGCGACAGTGCCGATGTGCTGTATGAGCGCATCCCCTACCAGCTGCCGTTGGGCCTGAAAGCCGGGGACCGCGTGGTGATCCACAGCTGTGGGGCCTATACCTCGACCTATGCCTCGGTTGGCTTCAATGGCTTCCCGCCGCTGGATGTCGTGGTGATCTGAGACTGGCGGCGGGGCTTGCAGCCCGGCCACGAAGCAGTCTTGATGGGGCAAGCATTGAAAAAGGTTTGCCCCATGACAGACACTCCCTCCGCGCCCGATGATGCGCAGGCCCGACGCGCCGTGCGTCCGGTCATCTGCTATCCCAATGACAGCCTGCCGGAGCCGGATCTGCCGCTATACCGACGGGCGCGACAGGGGGCGGTGACGACGGCGGAGCGGCGCGTCGCCCCCCGCGAGGCGGCCTGTTTCGAGGTGCCAGCCGGGCATTTCTTCCGCATCACCTCGATCGAGGGGCCGCAGGTGGGGGATCTCAACCTGTGGAACCGTAACAACCTGTCAGAGCGCTTTTACTCCGGCAAGACCCGCGCATTGCACGGCACCCATGTCAGCACCGGCGAGCGCCTGTGGAGCAGCTTTCCCTACCTGCGCCCGATGGCCACCATCGTCGAGGACACCCTGGGGTGGTATGGCATTGATGAATTCGGCGGCTCGGTTCACGACGTGATCGGGACACGCTGTGACCCCTATACCGGCAACCTGCTGTCGGGCAGCCAGTATCACCACTGCTGCCACTCCAACCTGACCCGGGCGCTGGCGGATCACCTGCGGCTGCCGCTGGCGGAGGCCGAGCCGCATGTGCACGACGTTCTCAACGTCTTTATGTGCACCGGCTTTACCCGCGACACCGGCCAGTATTTCATGAAGGCAAGTCCGGTCCGCCCCGGTGACTACCTTGAGTTTTTCGCGGAGATCGACCTGCTGGGCGCGCTCAGCGCCTGTCCGGGTGGTGATTGTTCGGCGGAGCATTCCAGCGACACCGCCGCCTGCTACCCGATGTTGGTAGAGGTTTTCGCGCCGCCGACTGATGAACTGGCGAACTGGCGGCCGCCTGCGGTCAATGGCTATGACCGCAGCCACGGGCGAGGGTGAGACAGGGCAGAGGGGGAAGCCGCGGCCCGGCAGGTGATGGCATTTCGCAAACCGGACAGCTCGCCTGTTGCAATTGACGCGACCCCACAGGGCAAATGAAAAGGGCAGAGGTCGCGCCTCTGCCCATAATCAACATTGCCAGGGTCGGACCCTTACGCCGCGCGTGACAGGGGCATTCAGCGAAACGCGGCCTCGAGTGCAATTTCAACCATGTCGCCAAAGCTGCGCTCGCGCTGATCGGATGGCAGCGCCTCGCCCGTTTGCAAATGGTCGGAAACGGTCAAGACCGCCAAGGCGCGGCAGCCGTAACGCGCGGCCAGGGTATAAAGTTCTGCGGCCTCCATTTCGACGCCGAGAATACCATGCCGCACCATCTGTTCATTCAAATCCGGACGTTCGTCGTAAAAGACATCCGAGGAATAGATGCCGCCCACATGGGTGGCCACGTCACGGGTTGCGGCGGCCTTTGCGGCGGCCTGAAGCAAGCCCCAATCGGCACAGGGGGCAAAATTCACCTCGCGGAAAATACTGCTGGAGGGGCTGTGAACGGTGGTGGCCGTCATGGCGAGGATCACGTCGCGGACCTTGACCTTTTCCTGCATGCCACCACAGGAGCCGATGCGGATCAGGGTCTTTGCGCCGTAGTCGCGGATAAGCTCGTTGGCGTAGATCGACAATGAGGGCATGCCCATGCCGCTGCCCTGGATGGTCACGCGGTGGCCGTTCCAGGTGCCGGTGTAGCCCAGCATGCCGCGCACTTCATTGACCAGAACCGCGTCGCTGAGAAAGGTCTCCGCCGCCCATTTGGCGCGATAGGGGTCCCCCGGCATCAGCACGGTTTCCGCGATTTCACCCTTGGCAGCGCCGATATGAACTGTCATTTGCGTTTCCCTTGGTTCAGATTTCCAGATCGGAAATGTCCATTCCGGCGGTCAATGCGGCGTGGACCCAATGCGGTTTGCGACCGCGGCCGGTCCAGGTTTCTTCGGGATTGTTCGGGTTGCGATACTTGGGGGCTGCTTTTGTTTTCTTGCCGCCCGGGCGGGGACCATTGGCAATTTCGTCCAGTGAGAAACCGTATTTCGCGGCGGCTTCTTCGGCCGCTTTCAGGGCTTCCTGACGTTCCCGCAATTCGGCGGTGCGCAGGGCTTCCTCTACATCACCTTGCAGCTGGAGCAGTTCTTTTCTTGTCATTTTCGAAAGATCGAGCGTCATTTCTTACTCCATGATAAATGGCACTCCGGAAAAGCCGGTGTGCCATTCTTTATGGACCGAATTTCAAATTCGGTTTAGCTTTTTCTTTGTCGCTCGCGGAAAATTGCGCAGGAAAGATCAGTGGGCTGCAATTTCCGGTGGCTTTGCAAGTTCGACAATGTCACTCATAATTGCATTGAGCTCGAAATCCTTGGGTGTATAGACCCGGGCAACGCCGAATGATTTGAGCTTTTTCGCATCGTCGTCGGGAATGATTCCACCCACGATCACCGGGACGTGGCCGAGGCCGGCGTCGCGCATGCGCTGCATCAGATCCTCGACCAGTGGCAGGTGGCTGCCGGACAGGATCGACAAGCCCACCACATGGGCATCGTCCTTTTGCGCGGCTTCGACCAGTTCGGCGGGGGTCATGCGGATGCCGTCATAGGTGATGTCCATGCCGCAGTCACGGGCGCGGAAGGCGATCTGCTCGGCGCCGTTGGAATGGCCGTCCAGGCCCGGTTTGCCGACCACGAACTTGATCCGGCGGCCGAGTGCATCGCTGACGCTGTCGACTGCCGCGCGCAGTTCATCCAGCCCTTCGGTCTTGTTCGACACCGAGGCCGACACGCCGGTGGGGCCGCGGTAGGTGCCGTGGACGCGCCGCATCTCCTCGGCCCATTCGCCAGTGGTCACCCCGGCCTTGGCCGCTGCAATTGACGGCTCCATGATATTGTCACCGTTTTGCGCCGCCGCCCGCAGGCTGGCGAGGGCCGATTGCACCGCGTCCTCGTTTCGCTCTCGCCGCCAGGTGTTCAGGCGGTCGACCTGCTCTTGCTCCACCGCGGGATCCACGACCATGATGCCGCCATCCTCTGTTTGCAGCGGCGAGGGTTCGCCTTCGGTCCACTTGTTGACACCGACCACGACGGTTTCATTGCGTTCGATACGGTTCAGACGCTCGGCATTGGAGTCGACGAGGCGGCCTTTCATATACTCGATCGACGCGACGGCCCCGCCCATGGATTCCAGATTGGCGAGTTCGGCGCGGGCCCCCGCCTTCAATTCCTCGACCTTGGCATCGACCACCGGGTTGCCGTCAAAAAGGTCGCCGTATTCCAGAAGATCGGTCTCATACGCGAGGATCTGCTGCATCCGCATCGACCACTGCTGGTCCCAGGGGCGGGGCAGGCCAAGCGCCTCGTTCCAGGCCGGCAGCTGCACTGCGCGGGCGCGGGCCCTCTTCGACAGCGTCACCGCCAGCATCTCGATCAGGATACGGTAGACGTTGTTTTCCGGCTGCTGTTCGGTCAGCCCGAGCGAGTTCACCTGCACGCCGTAACGGAAGCGGCGGAACTTCGGGTCCTCCACGCCGTAACGCTCGCGGCAGATTTCATCCCACAGGTCGACGAAGGCGCGCATCTTGCACATCTCGGTGATGAACCGGATGCCCGCATTCACGAAGAAGGAGATGCGCCCGACCATGGCCGGGAAATCCTCTGGCGCGATGCGCGGTCGCAGCTCGTCCAGCACCGCCTGCGCGGTGGCCAAGGCAAAGGCCAGCTCCTGCTCCGGCGTCGCGCCGGCTTCCTGCAGGTGGTAGGAGCAGACGTTCATCGGGTTCCATTTCGGCACGTTGGTGTAGCAGTATTCGGCGACATCCGCGATCATCCGCAGGCTGGGCTTGGGCGGGCAGACATAGGTGCCGCGGCTCAGATATTCCTTGATCAGGTCGTTCTGCACCGTCCCTTGCAGCTTGGACACATCCGCGCCCTGTTCCTCGGCCACCGCGATATAAAGGGCCAGCAGCCACGGCGCGGTGGCGTTGATCGTCATCGAGGTGTTCATCTGTTCGAGCGGGATCTGGTCGAACAGCGTGCGCATGTCGCCGAGATGACAGATCGGCACGCCGACCTTGCCGACCTCGCCGCGCGCCAGCACGTGATCGCTGTCATACCCGGTCTGCGTGGGCAGGTCGAAGGCGACCGACAACCCGGTCTGCCCCTTCGCGAGGTTTGAGCGGTAAAGTGCGTTCGAGGCCTTGGCGGTGGAGTGTCCGGCATAGGTGCGGATCAGCCAGGGGCGGTCTTTTTGCATCTGCGGCATCGGGGACCTCGCGAGTCGGTTGGTGGGTAATTTTATTTCGCTAATGGGATCTAAACTGCAATTTTAGACCCATGTCAATTCGCTGCGTTGCGGCAATGCCGAGCGAAGCCGCAGATCTGAGGGGCTGGAAGCTTGGCGGTTGTAATGGCGGCAGCCATCGGCAACTGTCGGTGTATGACGCAGACCGTGGAACTTCCGCTGTGGCTTTTCGTGCTGATCCTCGGCTTCGCCGCGGTGACCTTTGCCTCGCATTTCCTGTTTCCCTCCGTGCGCTGGTTCGTGCGGAGGCGGCTGGAGCGCGCGGTGGCGCGGTTGAACCAGCGGCTGGAGCGCCCGATCGAGCCGTTCAAGCTGATCCGGCGCTACGACATGATCCAGCGGCTGATCCACGATCCGCAGGTGACCCAGGCGGCGGCGGATCATGCCCGCGCCGAGGGGATTCCCGAGAACGTCGCCTTTGAGCAGGTGCGCCGCTATGCGCGCGAAATCGTGCCGGGGTTTTCCGCCTTTGCCTATTTCAGCTTTGCGGCGCGGGCGGCGCGACTGCTGTCGAACAGCATTTACGACGTCCGCCTGGCGCAGCAGCAGCCCGGTGCGCTGAATGACATCGATCCCGAGGCGACGGTCGTGTTCGTGATGAACCACCGTTCCAACATGGACTACGTGCTGGTGACCTACCTGGCCGCACGGCGGTCGGCGTTGTCCTATGCGGTGGGCGAATGGGCGCGGGTCTGGCCGCTGTCGCGGCTGATCCGGGCGATGGGTGCCTATTTTATCCGTCGCCGCTCGCGCAATGATTTGTATCGCAAGGTGCTGGCGGCCTATGTGGGGATGGCCACGCGCGGTGGCTCGACGCAGGCGATGTTCCCGGAGGGCGGGCTGAGCCTGGATGGCGCGCTGGCTGCACCGAGGCTGGGATTGCTGAAATACATCGTCGAGGCGCGCGACCCGAAGGGGCGCGACGTGGTCTTTGTCCCGGTGGCCCTGAATTACGATCGGGTGCTGGAGGACCAGATCCTGGAAGACGCCGCGCGCGCCGGGGAGCGCCGATTCAAGGCCCGCATCGGCGTGGTGGCCCTGCGGTTGCTGCGGCAGCTGTGGCGTTGGCTCACAGGGCGCTATCGGCGGGCTGGCCGCGCCGCCGTAACGGTTGGCGCACCGCTGAGCCTCAGCGGGTTTGCTGCCACGCAGGCGGGTGACCCGACCGAGCCGCTGGCACAGGAGTTGATGGCGCGGATCAGCACCATTGTGCCGGTGCTGCCGGTGCCACTGGTTGCGGCAGCGCTGTGTCGTCATGGGCCCCAGACCCGCGCCGAGATCGAGGCGCGGGTGCAGAAGTGGATCACGGCTCTGCCAGTGGCGAGGTTGCACCTGCCACCGCAGGAGGCCTGTAACGCCGCGGGCGAGGGGGTGGAGCATCTGCGCCGCCGGAAGCTGGTGATCTGTGAGGATGACCGGTTGGTGCCGGACCCGGCGCGGCTGGGACTGCTGGAGTTCTATGCCAATTCGATCCGCCACCTGTTGCCCGCAGACGACGGCTGCGGGCCGGGTGATGCTGCACCTGCTAAAGACAATGCTGCATCTGCTGGGTTATAAAATTTCACAAACTGAGCAAAAGTTGTTGCAATGTTGCTTAGCGAATTTTATCCACTAGGTAATCGCCGCGATTCTGCACTGCGGCAAAACCTGGATGCAAAGGAGGCCGTCATGGCATTGGATACCCAGACTGACGTCATGTCTTACGAGGCGCCCGAAAAGGATCTCTATGAAGTGGGGGAAATCCCCCCGATGGGTTACGTTCCCAAGAAGATGTATGCCTGGGCCATCCGCAAGGAACGCCACGGCGAGCCGGACACCGCGATGGTGCAGGAAGTTGTCGACGTGCCGGAGCTGGACAGCAACGAGGTGCTGGTCCTGGTGATGGCAGCGGGCGTCAACTACAATGGCGTCTGGGCCTCCCTCGGCACGCCGATCTCGCCGTTTGATGGCCACAAGGCCCCCTATCACATCGCCGGGTCTGACGCCTCGGGCATCGTCTGGGCGGTTGGTTCCAAGGTCACCCGCTGGAAGGTCGGTGACGAGGTGGTGATCCACTGCAACCAGGACGACGGCGACGACGAGGAATGCAACGGCGGCGACCCGATGTACTCCCCCAGCCAGCGGATCTGGGGTTACGAGACGCCGGACGGCTCCTTCGCGCAGTTCACCAACGTGCAGGCGCAGCAGCTGATGCCGCGGCCCAAGCACCTGACCTGGGAAGAAAGCGCCTGCTACACGCTGACGCTGGCGACCGCCTACCGGATGCTGTTCGGCCATGAGCCGCATGACCTGAAGCCGGGCCAGAACGTGCTGGTCTGGGGCGCCTCGGGCGGTCTCGGCTCCTACGCGATCCAGCTGATCAATACTGCCGGCGCCAATGCCATCGGCGTAATCTCGGACGAGAGCAAGCGCGACTTCGTGATGGGGCTTGGCGCAAAGGGCGTGCTGAACCGCAAGGACTTCAACTGCTGGGGCCAGCTGCCCACGGTCAACACCCCGGAATATGCCGAGTGGTTCAAGGAAGCCCGCAAGTTCGGTAAGGCGATCTGGGACATCACCGGCAAGGGCGTGAACGTCGACATGGTGTTCGAGCATCCCGGCGAGGCGACCTTCCCGGTCTCCACCTTCGTGGTGAAGAAGGGCGGTATGGTTGTGATCTGCGCGGGCACCACCGGCTATAACCTGACCTTTGACGTTCGCTACATGTGGATGCACCAGAAGCGCCTGCAGGGCTCGCACTTTGCGCATCTGAAGCAGGCCGCCGCTGCCAACAAGCTGATGGTCGAGCGCCGTCTGGATCCCTGCATGTCCGAGGTCTTTGCCTGGGCCGATTTGCCCGAAGCCCACATGAAGATGATGCGCAACGAGCATCTGCCGGGCAACATGTCGGTGCTGGTGCAAGCGCCGAAAACCGGCATGCGGACGCTTCAGGACGTGCTGGAGAGCAACAGCTGATCGTATCTCCCTGTCGGCCGAGCCAAGGGTCGGCCGCGCCTGGTTGGCGATCTCCCCGGGTCGTCGGCGACCTGCGAGTCACTGAGGTGATTCGCAGGTTCTTTTTCTGACTGAGATAACAATTTCAATGGCTTGAACTGAGTGCTTTCGCTATTCCGGGGGAGTTTGGGCCTCGCGCATCTTGAACGGATTTCGACCGTCTTGTTCGGATTTGCGTCAGGTCTGTCCGGATTTGCGCTAAACTCGGCGCTTGCCGTTGACTGTTCCGTGTCGGGCGCGGCACAAGGTGGTCGGACCACGTCGCAGCCCGGATGCTGCCACGGGTTGCAAAAACCAACTGGGCGGACTCGCGAGGGCGACAGCGGCACGACATGGCTAGCAAGGCAGACCTGGATCGCATTCTGGAAGCACTTGACGCGACCGACACGCTGGACGGTCTGCAGCAGATCATCGAGCAGGTCTGCGAGGTGTTTGGTGTCGACCACGCCATGTATCATTGGGTCGACAGCGCCGGCGACCACTATTATTTCGGAACCTACCCGCAGGACTGGGTGCAACGCTATCAGGAGCGGGCCTATGTGCGGGTCGACCCGGTGGTGGTGGGATGCTACCAGCGCTTTCACCCGGTGGACTGGAAGCGGCTTGACTGGTCACCGAAACCGGCGCGGGAATTTTTGAAAGACGCGTTGGAACATGGGGTTGGCAACCAGGGATACTCGATCCCGATCCGCGGTCCCAACGGCCAGTTCGCGGTTTTCACGGTCAGCCACAATTGCGACGATGCAACCTGGGAGAAACTGACCGAGAAATTCGGTCGGGAGCTGATCCTGATGGGACATTACTTCAACCGAAAGGCGCTGGAGTTCGAACCCAACCGCACGCCTGAACAGACCCAGCCGCTGTCCCCGCGCGAGGTGGACGCGCTGACCCTTCTGGCCATTGGCTACAGCCGCGCGCAGGTGGCGCAAACGCTGGCAATCTCGGAACATACCCTGCGCGTCTACATCGAAAGCGCGCGTTTCAAACTCGGCGCGATCAACACCACTCACGCGATTGCGCGTGCCTTGTCCCTGGGGTTGATCGTCGTGTGATCTCTGGGTGTGCGCGCCACGTTCGGCACGCCCTTAAATTGCAGGAAATCGCGTAAGCTGTCCCCACTGTTCACCAGAAGGGGACTATATCATGCTTCGTTACATCTATGGCCATGACCTGAACAACCACGCCTTGCTGGCCCGGTCCATGTTCCGCGACCGGGCGGACCAGTTCCGAACCCGGCTGGGATGGGAGGTGCAGGTCGACGCGCAGGGAGAGGAGCGCGATGAGTATGATGCGCTGGATCCGCTCTATGTGATCTGGGAGATGCCCGATGGTCGTCACGGCGGCTCGATGCGGTTTTTGCCCACCACAGGGCCGGTGATGGTCAACGACGTGTTTCTGGAATTGGCGGGTGGGGTGCCGGTGTGCAGTCCGCTGATCTGGGAATGCACCCGGTTCTGCCTGTCGCGCAAGGCGGGGGGATCTGTTGCCGGGGCGCTGACCCTGGGCGGCGTGGAAATCATGCGCAACTTCCATCTGCGCCACTTCGCCGGAGTCTTTGACCGGCGCATGGTGCGGGTCTATCGCGGCCTTGGCTTCTGTCCCGAGGTGATCGGCAGCAGCGGCGAAGGCCGTGAACGGATCTGTCTCGGGCTGTGGGAGTACAGCCCGGAGGTCTACCTGAGGGTGGCGGCGAAGGCCGGGATCGCGCCCGAGCTGTCGCAACTGTGGTTCGACCGAGCGTTCGGCGGCGTCGCCGCGTCACCGGCGCTGCCGCTCACGGCCTGACCCGGCACTGGGCGCAGTGAGCAAAGCACACGGCGGAGCCGGGAGCCTCTGGCGGACCCGGCTCCGCGGCTGTAGTGTCGCGCCATGACCACCTTGCCCGTACAGTTTTCCGATGATCAGGCCACCGCTTATGACAGCGTGACCGAGCTCCTGCGCCAGGCGGGAATTGACCTTGATGACGGGCTTTTGCACCCGCCGCGCGGCGACGCCGGGGTGATGGCGGTGATTGGCAAGGCTGGCTCGGGCAAGACGCTGCTGTTGGCGGAACTGTACAAGGCGCTGGAACAGGCCGGGGTCGAGGTTGTCTCGGGCGATTACGAGAGCCGCAAGAAAAGTGACGACCGTCGCACGTTGGCGATTCTGGCACCCACCAACAAGGCGGCCAGCGTTCTGCGACTGCGCGGGGTGCCGGCCACCACCATCCACCGCATCCTCTATACCCCGGTTTATGACCCGGAGTTCGAGAAGATCGCGGAATGGCTGGCCGGGCAGGGCGATCAGCCCGAGATCGAGGGCTTGACCGAAGAGGCCTTGGCGCGCGCGGCGGCGTTTTACGAGAAGAACAAGTCGATCCCCGGTGCGCTGGCTGCCGCGGGTTTGCGTGGCTCGGACTTCATCACCGGCTGGAAGCGGCGCGAAGAGCCGCTGGATATCGGTTTTGTCGATGAGGCTTCGATGCTGGACGACCGCCAGTTCGAGGATCTGAAGGAGATTTTCCCCAACCTCATCCTGTTCGGAGACCCGGCGCAGCTGGCGCCGGTCAACCAGTCCGGCTCGATGGTGTTCGACGCGCTGCCGGAGCCACGCCGCCTGATCCTGAACCGCATCCACCGGCAGGAGGCGGGAAACCCGATCCTGGATCTGGCGCATGCGCTGGCCGATCCGCAGCTGGGGTTCGAGGATTTCGAGCGGATGATCGAGGACACCGCCCGCCGCGATGAGCGGGTGGTCTGGGGCCAGCGGGTCGAGGTCGACCTGATGGCGCGCTCACCGGTTCTGGTGTGGCGCAACAACACCCGCATCCGGCTGATCAATGCCTTCCGCGCTGTGCATGGCGCGCCGGAAGATGCCCTGATCGAGGGCGAGCCGCTGATCTGCGATGGCATCGAGTTGCCGATCAAGCATCGCAAGAAGCGCCTCGACCTTGAGGCGCGCGGCCTGATCAAGGGCGCGCAGGTGATTTTTCTCGGGGCAGGGCGCAAACCCGGTTTTTCGCGGCTGCACGTGATGGGGGCAGAGGATCCACAGGTGTCGGCGGCGTCGATCGTCAAGATCGAAAAACCGGATGAGGAAGAGCCCTTCATCCCCTATGCCGCGCGCATGGGGGCCACTTTTCTGCACGGCGCGGCGGTTACCATCCACAAGGCGCAGGGCTCGCAGTGGGACACCACGCAGGTCTTCGCACCCGACATCTACGCCGCCGCCCGAATGGGCCGGGTCGAAGCAGGGCAGCCCTTGTGGAAACGTCTGGCCTATGTCGCCATCACCCGCGCGCAGGAGCGGCTGATCTGGGTGGTGCGTAATCGTCTGGCCAAACCCAGCGGCCCCTTGCGTGTGGATGACCTGAAAGCGGTCCCGGCGGCGGCATTGACTTTGGAAGTACAGGAGGACACCCCGGCATGACGCAATCAATCCTGATTACCGGCGCGAGCTCCGGTATCGGCCGCGCGGTGGCTGAGCTGTTCCTGGCCGAAGGCTGGCAGGTTGGTTTGCTGGCGCGTAGAGCCGACAAGCTGCAGGAGGTGGCGCAGGGCCATGCAAACGCGCATGTGCTGGCGGCCGATGTGACAGACCCGGCAGCGGTGGATCACGCATTGAACAGCTTTGCCATGACCGCGGGGCGGCTGGATGTGCTGTTCAACAACGCAGGCATTTTCACGCCGCCCGGCACCATTGATGAAATCCCGCTGGACAACTGGTTCGCCTCGGTGAACGTCAATCTCAACGGCATGTTCCTTGCCGCCCGCGCAGCGTTCCGGCAGATGCGGCAGCAGGCGCCGCAGGGTGGGCGGATCATCAACAACGGCTCCATCGCCGCGCATGTCCCCAGACCGCAGAGCGCGCCATATGCCGCGACCAAGGCGGCGATCACGGGCCTCACCAAAAGCCTGTCGCTGGACGGCCGCGCGTTTGACATCGCCTGCGGCCAGATCGACATCGGCAATGCCCGCACGCCAATGGTGGAAGAGCTGAGCCAGCGTCAGGCCGCCGCCGACCCCGAGGCGGCGCCGATGCAGAGCTTTGCAGTCGAAGATGCGGCGCGCTCGGTGCTGCACATGGCAAATCTGCCGTTGGAGGCCAACGTGCAGTTCATGACGGTGATGGCCACCAAGATGCCCTATATCGGCCGCGGCTAGGCGCTCCCGCCCGTCGCTGGCGCATCTGGGATACGCCGCTCCCGTTGGGCGTGGCGCTGCGCTGATGCGCTGCGGGCCTCCGGCCGGAGTATTTCGGGAAAGGCGAAACACCGGGCTTCATCTTTCTGCAAATACTCCGGGGTGAATTGGCCGCAAGGCCAAGAGGGGCAGAGCCCCTGTCAGCGGTTCCTGATCAGGCTGAAGGCGGCGGAGGCGCCCCAGCCGGCGGCGATGGCAATTGCCAGCGACATCAGCCCATAGAGAAAGGGCTGTTCGCGCGACAGGGCGTAGAGGAACTTTTCAAGACCGACCTTGCGCACGTCGATGGCGGTTTCGTAGCTGGAGACCACCTCGCCGCCACGGGTCAGGAAGATGCGGGTCGCATAGGTGCCTTCGGTCAGGTTCGCGGGCATCCGGATGGCGGTGCGGAACAGGGTCTGCTCATCCACCGCCACGGTGTTTTCCCGCAACGAATAGAGGCCGTTCTTCTCGCGGATACGCACCACCGCATCGGCGAAATCCTGGGCGCCGCGAATGTGCATCGCAGCGCCGACCGAGCGGATCGCCCGCTCGATCGAGATGCGGTGGCGCAGGTCCTCGGTGTCGGTCAGCACCTCGTTAAACGGCGCGCTGGTGGCCACCGCGTAAAAGGCCGGCGCGGAATCAACCAATACGCTGTCGGCGTTGACCCAGATGCCGAGCTTCTTTTCCTTGCGACGCACCATCACCGCGGGGGCCGGGCCGGAGACCGTCACGACAACCTCCAGCGGGTCATCCACCGGGATCGGTGTTTCGCGTTTCACTGCGCCGAACACGAGGATCTCGGAGCCATCGAACGTGGCGGTGATCGCGACGCGGTCCTGGCTGAGGCCTAGAACGACTTCCTCCTTGGCGGCCTGGGCGGCGGTCTGCGGCAGCAGCAGCGCGGCAGCGGCAAGGGCGGGCAGCAGCAGCTTGCGCATTGTCAGTGCCCCCCCATCGCGCCGAGCGAGAACAGCTCAGCCGGTTGCAGCAGCAGGTCCAGCCCCAGCTTGACGCAGACGGCAATGACCATCAGCGCCAGCAGAATGCGCAGCTGTTCGGCCTTGAGGTAGACGCCGATGCGGGTGCCGATCTGCGCGCCGATGACGCCGCCGACCAGCAGCAGCACCGCCAGGACGATGTCGACGGTGTAGTTGGTGGTGGCGTGCAGCATGGTGGTGAAGCCGGTGACCAGAATGATCTGGAACAGCGAGGTGCCGACCACCACCTTGGTGGGCATGCCGAGAATGTAGATCATCGCAGGCACCATGATGAAGCCGCCGCCGACCCCCATGATGGCCGCAAGGATGCCGACGCAGACCCCGACGAGCACCGGCGGGATCACCGAGATATAGAGCCCGGAGGTGCGAAAGCGCATCTTGAAGGGCAGGGCATGCACCCAGCCACGCTGGCGCCGGGTGGGGGGCGCGGAGCCGCCTGCCTTGCGGGTCTTGCGGATGGCGTTGAGGCTCTCGATGAACATCAACCCGCCGACAACGCCGAGGAACACGACATAGCACAGCTTCACCAGCAGATCGACCTGACCCAGTGCCTTGAGGTAGTTGAAAACCACCACCCCGAGCGCGGCGCCGATGAGGCCGCCTGCCTGCAGAACCAGCCCCATCTTGATATCGACGGTGCGCCTTCGGAAATGGGCCAGCACACCGGAAAAGGAAGAGGCGACAATCTGGTTGGCCTCGGTCGCCACCGCCACCGCGGGTGGAATGCCGATAAAAAACAAGAGCGGCGTCATCAAGAAGCCGCCTCCAACCCCAAACATGCCCGACAGAATCCCGACCAGGCCGCCAAGGCCCAGCAACAGGAACGCGTTCACCGAGACCTCGGCTATGGGAAGGTAGATCTGCATGTTCTTTGTTAGACCTGAGTTCGTTCAAAAATCAATGACCGATGCTGCTGTGCAGCGTGCAGGACTGATTTGACGCGAGAAACTGGACCTATCTGGCCTCGGAAATTTCGGGCGCAGACGGGAAAACAAAAAACGCCCGGTGCGGGACCGGGCGTTTGAGTGACAGCGCGTAGCGGCAGGGCGTTATGCCCCTTAGCGCTCCTTTACATAAGGTTGGCCGCCGGCACGTGGCGGGATCGCCTTGCCCACGAAGCCGGCCAGAATCACGACCGTGAGCACATAGGGAAGCGCGTCCATTGCCTGCACCGGAATGGTCAGACCACCCAGTTCGATGTTCTGAAAGCGCAGCGCAATGGCTTGCAACAGGCCGAACAGCAGGCAGGCCCCCATGGCGTGCCAGGGCCGCCACTTGGCAAAGATCAGCGCCGCAAGCGCGATGAAGCCGCGCCCTGCGGTCATCTCCTTGACGAAGCCGGCCTGAAGCGCGGTGGCGAGGTAAGCACCGGCAATGCCGCACAGCAAACCGCAGATCAGAACAGCTGCGTAGCGCAGCCCCACGACTGAGACGCCAGCGGTATCAACTGCGGCAGGGTTTTCGCCCACCGCCCGCAGTCGCAGACCAAAACGGGTGCGGAACAGGATCCACCAGGTTGCGGGCACTGCGAGGAAGGCGAAGTAGACCAGGATCGAGTGGCCCGACAGCAGCTCGGAATAGACCTGATGCACGGGGTTGGCTTCGGCCATCAGGCGCGACACCGGCTGACCTGTCGCCGCGGCATCCGCAGGGCCGATGGCAAAGGGCCATTCCCAGCCCTCGAACCGGCCGCCGCTGAACAGCGAAGGCGTGCGGCCGCCTTGCTTGAACCAGTCCTGCGCGATCAGAACCGTCAGGCCGGAGGCGAGGAAGTTGATCGCAACGCCGGAGATCAGCTGGTTACCCCGGAAGGTGATCGACGCGACCCCGTGCAGTACCGACAGTACCAGAGAGGCGGCAATGCCTGCCAGCAATCCCAGCCAGACATTGCCGGTGACAGCGGCCACCGCCGCCGAGAAGAAGGCCGCCATCAGCATCTTGCCCTCAAGCCCGATGTCAAAGATGCCCGCGCGTTCGGAAAACAGACCCGCGAGGCAGGCCAGCAGCAGCGGTGTTGCCAGACGGATGGTGGAGTCCAGAATCTGGATGATCGTCAGGAATTCCATCAGTTCTGCCCCTTCCGTACCGCGATGAAGATCTTCTCAAGCGGCATCCGCACCATGTTGTCCAGCGCGCCGGTGAACAGGATCACCAAAGCCTGGATCACCACGATCAGCTCGCGCGGGATCGAGGTCCAGAGCGCCAGTTCTGCGCCGCCCTGGTACAGGAAGCCGAACAGGATTGCGGCCAGGAACACGCCGAAGGGGTGGTTGCGCCCCATCAGCGCCACCGCGATGCCGATGAAGCCGGCGCCCTCGGTGGAGTTCAGCACGAGGCGCTCGGCCTCGCCCATGACGTTGTTGATCGCCATCATCCCGGCCAGCGCGCCGGAGATCAGCATGGCGATCATCACGATCCGCACCGAGGAAATGCCCGCATAGCGCGCTGCCGGTTCGGATTTGCCCAGGGAGCGGATCTCGTAGCCCAGCGGGGTGCGCCAGATCAGCAGCCAGATCACCACGCAGGCGGCCAGCGCCACCAGGAGGCTGACATTGGCGGGGCCGGATTTGGAGAACTCGATCCCCAGCGGCGCCAGCATTTCATGCAGCGAGGGCAGGTGGACCGTTTCCGGGAAGCGGGCCGAGGCCGGATCCTGCGAGCCCTTGGGGCGCAGCACGTTGACCAGCATGTAGTTCAGCACCGCCGCGGCGATGAAGTTGAACATGATGGTGGTGATCACGATATGGCTGCCGCGCTTGGCCTGCAGATAGGCGGGGATCGCCGCCCAGGCGGCGCCAAACAGGCCGGCGCCAAGGGCGGCAAAGATCAGCGCCAGCGACCAATGCGGCCAGGGGATGAACAGGCACACCAGGGCAACGCCGAGGCCCCCCAGCATTGCCTGGCCTTCACCGCCGATGTTGAACAGCCCCGCATGGGCGGCCACGGCCACAGCGAGGCCCGTGAACATGAAGTTGGTGGCGTAATAGAGCGTGTAGCCCCAGCCATAGGTGGACCCCAGCGCGCCGTCGACCATCAGCTTGACCGCGGCCACCGGGTCTTCGCCGATGGCAAGGATCACCAGCGCCGAGAGCGCGGCGGCCAGCAGCAGGCTGATCAGCGGGATCAGGACCACGTCGGCCCATTTTGGCATCTTTTCCATTACGCGGCCTCCCCCGCGACACCGGCCATCATCAGGCCGAGCTCTTTCTCGTTGGTCTGATCAGCCGGGCGTTCGCCCATGATCATGCCGTCAAACATCACCGCCACACGGTCCGACAGGGACAGGATCTCCTCCAGCTCGACCGAGACGAGCAGGATGGCCTTGCCCTGATCGCGCAGGGCGACGATCTGCTTGTGAATGAATTCGATGGCGCCGATGTCGACGCCGCGGGTCGGCTGGCCCACCAGCAGCAGGTCGGGATTGCGCTCGATCTCGCGGGCGACCACGATCTTCTGCTGGTTGCCGCCAGAGAAGTTCTTGGCGGCCAGCCAGGGATCCGGCGGGCGCACGTCGAACTTCTCCATCTTGGCCTCGGTGTCGGCGCGCAGGGCGGCATTGTTCATCATCAGGCCGTTCTGGTAGGCCGGATCGCGATGATAGCCGAACGCGACGTTTTCCCAGGCGTGGAAATCCATGATCAGCCCTTCGCGCTGGCGGTCTTCCGGCACGTGGCCGACATGGGCGGCACGGCGGGCCCTGCCGTCGGCACCATGACCTGACAGTGGCAGCGGCTGGCCGTGCAGCTTGAGGGTGCCGGTGCCTTCGCGCATGCCGCCCAGCACCTCCAGAAGCTCGGACTGGCCATTGCCGGCAACCCCGGCGATGCCGACGATCTCGCCTGCGCGCACGGTCAGATCGATGCCTTTCAGGCGCTCGACGCCTGCGCTGTCGACCACCCGCAGGCCCTCGACCTCCAGCACCGGGGCCCCTGGTGTTGCGGGCACCTTGTCGACGCGCAGCAGCACCTTGCGGCCGACCATCAGTTCGGCCAGGTGCTCGGGGCTGGTCTCAGCCGTCTTGACGGTGGCGGTCATCTGGCCACGGCGCATTACCGACACCGTGTCGGTGTACTCCATGATCTCGCGCAGTTTGTGCGTGATCAGGATGATGGTCTTTCCTTCGGCGCGCAGCCGGTCGAGGATGCGGAAAAGCTGGTCGGCCTCGGACGGGGTGAGCACCCCGGTGGGCTCGTCCAGGATCAGGATTTCCGCCTTGCGGTACAGCGCCTTGAGGATTTCGACCCGCTGCTGCGCGCCGACGCCGATCTCGTCGATGCGGGCGTCGGGGTCGACGAACAGCTCGTATTCTTCCTCAAGCGCCTTCAGCTCCTTGCGGGCGCGGCGCAGTGAGGGCATCAACAGGCCGCTGTCCTCGGCGCCCAGCACGATGTTTTCCAGCACGGTGAAATTCTCCACCAGTTTGAAATGCTGGAACACCATGCCGATGCCTGCGGCGATGGCGGCCTGGCTGTCGGGGATCTCGGTGCGCGTGCCGTTGATCCAGACCTCGCCCTTGTCAGCCTTGTAAAACCCATAGAGGATCGACATCAGTGTCGATTTACCGGCGCCGTTTTCACCGATGATGCCGTGAATGGTGCCGGGGGCGACGCGGATGGAAATGTCCTTGTTTGCCTGGACCGGGCCAAAGGCCTTGGAAATGCCTTTGAGTTCGATGGCGGGGGCGGTCAAGCGGGCTCTCCCATGCCTGAAGTTCCGATCCTTGCTCCCAAAGTGAGGGCGGCGGGCGCGATGCGGGACGGGCAGGCGGGATAGATGCCTGACCAACCGGCGCTGCCGGGATCGGAGTGGAAAAAGAGGAACCCGCCCCCCATGTCCGCCGAGGCGGATCGGGAAGCGGGTGATGGCTGGCCCCAGGCGGCACGCAGAATATGCAGACAATCCGTCATGGCCTGGGACAGTCGGATCAGAAGCTCAGCGCAGGGCAGCTGTCGTTTTCATAGTAGCTTGCGACGCTGATCTCGCCTGCGATGATCTTTTCGCGGGCTTCTTCAACTGCGGCCTTCATCTCGTCGGTGACCAGCGGGGCGTTGTGCTCGTCCAGGGCATAGCCCACACCGTCTTCGGCCAGACCCATGGTGAAGACGCCGGTCTCCAGGTCTTCGCCGGCCTTCATGGCTTCATAGACGGCCACGTCCACCCGCTTGAGCATGGAGGTCAGGACCTTGCCCGGGTGCAGGTGGTTCTGGTTGCTGTCCACGCCGATCGACAGGATGCCTTCGTCGGCGGCTGTCTGCAGCACGCCCACGCCGGTGCCGCCGGCCGCGGCATAGATCACGTCAGCGCCCTGGCTGATCTGCGACTTGGTCAGCTCCGAGCCCTTCACCGGGTCGTTCCAGGCCGCCGGGGTGGTGCCGGTCATGTTGGCGACAACCTTGGCGTCGGGGTTCACGGCCTTCACGCCCTGGGCATAGCCACAGGCAAAGTGGCGGATCAGCGGGATGTCCATGCCGCCGATGAAGCCGACGGTGTCGGACTTCGACGCCATCGCCGCCATCATGCCGACCAGATAGGAGCCTTCATGCTCGGCAAAGCCGATCTGGCGAATGTTGGGCGCTTCCAGCCAGGTGACGTCGACAGCCACGAACTTGGTGTCCGGGTAGTCGGCGGCAACGGTGCTGAGCGGGTCGGCCATGGCAAAGCCCATGGTGATGACGGGGTTGGCGCCGGCTTCGGCAAAGCGGCGCAGGGCCTGCTCGCGCTGGGCTTCGGACTGCAGCTCGATCTCGCGGTAGCTGCCGCCAGTCTCTTCGGCCCAGCGGCTGGCACCGTTATGGGCGGCTTCGTTGAAGCTCTTGTCGAATTTGCCGCCCAGGTCGAAGATCAGCGCCGGTTCTGCCAGTGCGGCGCCTGCGGTCAGCGCCAGCGACGCGGCTGCGCCCATCAGCGATTTCATCAGGGTCATCAGGAAACTCCCACTATCATTTTTTTTCATATGCAGCGGGGTTTGCCGCTGCCCGGCCTCGTTCAGGCCAAAAGGGTGCGGCAATTTAGCCTGCAGGGCAGGGAGAGGGTCAACAGCTTTTTGACCAAATGGTGCGAAATAGCGGGCTGAACCGCAAAGTGGCCTAACGTAAAGCTTTGCGCATCAGCAGCGCGTCGACAGCTTGTGCGCCCGGACGCGGGTAATATTCCCGCCTCAGGCCGCACTCCGCGAATCCCGCGCTGCGATATAGCGACTGTGCCGGAGCATTGTCGGCGGCGACCTCAAGCAACACCTCCGTCACGCCACGCAGCCGCAGCTCGACCTCCGCCCGCGACAGGCAGGCCCGCGCCAGTCCCTGGCGCTGGTGATCCGGGTGGGTGGCAATGGTCAGCAGCTCCGCCTCGTCCGCGATCACCCGAAACAGGGCAAAGCAGCGGTCGTCGCCGACCACAAGCGACAGGCGGCTGGTCAACAGCTCCGCGAATTCACCGGTTGTCCAAGGACGCGATTGGGTGAAGGCGGCCGCATGGGTGGCGGCCATCTGTGACGGGCTTGGTGCGTCAGTCATCGAGCAGGGTCGGCGCGACGTCACTCGAGGGCGCGGCGTCCGCGGCCCGCAGGTAAAGTGGCGCGGGGGGCTCGGTGGCGGTGGCAAAGCGTGCGGAGGCGATGCGCGCAATGGCTTCCGCGATCCCGGGGGGGCTGGCCTCGGGCGCAAACGCCAGACCGGCACCGCGGGCGGCGTCCTCGGCCTCCTGGCGCGGCATCAGGCGCGGTGCCTCGCCGGGCAGGGCGGCATAGACCTGGTCACGGGGGGCAGGCACCGCGGGCAGGCTGCCGTCCGCCTCGCGGGCCTCAAAGCCGTTGACGCCCACCGCCGGGATGTCCAGCCCGAGGGCCAGCCCACGGGCCGCGGATACGGCGATGCGAATTCCGGTGAAATTGCCCGGGCCGATGCCGACACCCAGCGCGTCGAGGTCTTCCCAGCTGGCATCGGCCTCGGACAGCACCTCTTGCAGCAGCGGCATCAGTCGTTCGGCCTGGCCGCGGGTCATCTCTTCCAGACGGGTGGTCAGCACCTCGTCGCCGCGCAGCAAAGCGGCCGCGCAATGCGCGGCCGATGTGTCAAATCCCAGAACCAGCGGTTCAGAGGTCATGCAATGTCCTTTCGCAGCCGTCACACGGCAACCGGGCGCACCTCGGTGACTTCCGGAATGTAATGGCGCAGCAGGTTCTCGATGCCCATCTTCAGCGTCAGGGTCGAGGAGGGGCAACCTGCGCAGGCACCCTGCATGTGCAGGTAGACAACGCCGCGATCAAAGCCGTGGAAGGTGATGTCGCCGCCGTCCTGGGCAACTGCGGGGCGGACGCGGCTGTCCAGCAGTTCCTTGATCTGGTTGACGATCTCGGCATCTTCGCCCGAGTGTTCCGCGTGGCCCGAGGCCGGATCGGACGAGCCATCGGCCATCACCGGCTGACCGGATTGGAAGTGCTCCATCACCGCGCCGAGGATGGCGGGCTTGATGTGGTCCCAATCGACGCTGTCTTCCTTGGTCACGGTGACGAAGTCATTGCCAAAGAATACGCCGGTCACGCCGTCGACGGCGAAAATGCGGGCAGCCAGCGGGGATTTCTCGGCGGCCTCGGCACTGGCAAAGTCTGCGGTGCCGACCTCGAGAACTGTCTGACCCGGCAGGAATTTCAGCGTCGCCGGGTTGGGCGTGGATTCGGTCTGAATGAACATGGCGGGTCTCCGTTAAGCGTGTTCCCGATATGCGCCTTGCGCCACGGCAAGTCAAGATTTGGAACCATTCTAAATTGCCGGGGCTCGGCAGAGCAATGGCGATGGGAGCGGGGCGCAGCGCGGTGGTGTTCGGTCGCGTCGGGTATCAGGTGATGGCTTCCAGCCGTTCCTTGGACAGATCGCCCGGAACGATGGTGATCGGCACCGGTAGCGTGCCCGAGTTCTTGGTCAGCTGGGTGACCAGCGGTCCCGGCCCCTTGCGCCCGATGCCCGCGCCGAGCACCAGCACGCCGATTTCTGGATCGCCCTCGATATAGTCGAGGATTTCAGGCACCGGCTCGCCTTCGCGGATCACCAGTTCAGGGTCGACATTCTGGCGGTCACGCATCCACTTGGCGAAAACCTCGAAGTGGGCGTGAATGCGTTCGCGGGCCTCTTCACGCATGACCTCGCCGACACCGATCCAGTGGTTGAACTCATCCGGCGGGATCACCGACAGGATGGTCACACCGCCGCCGGTGTGCGCAGCCCGCATCGCGGCAAAGCGCATCGCGTTCAGACATTCGCGGCTGTCGTCCAGTACCACCAGGAATTTGCGCATCTCGCCTCACGTGTTGTTGCGTCGGGATCATGGCGCAAGCAGGCCGATCAGGCAATAGAGCTGCTGCTGCGCTGTCATTTCTGCCCTGCTGCCCAATCCCAGTAGAGCGCGCGGACGCGTTTGGTCACCGGGCCGATCTCATAGGTGCAGTCGTCGAATGCGGTGACCGGGGTCACTTTGGCCATGTTGCCGGACAGAAAGATCTCATCCGCGGTCTCGAAGTCTTCGTAGGTCAGCACGCATTCGGTCACGGTCATTCCATCGGCGCGCATGTTGGCGATATGGCGGGCGCGGGTGATGCCGGCCAGGAAGGTGCCGTTGGGGATCGGCGTGAACACGACGCCATCGCGGACCAAGAAGACGTTGCTGGTGGCGGTTTCGGCAACATTGCCCATGGCATCCAGTGCCAGGGCATTCGTAAAGCCCTTGCTGCGGGCCTCGCGCAGCATGCGGGCGTTGTTGGGATAGAGGCATCCGGCCTTGGCATTCACTACCGCGTTTTCCAGCACCGGCCGACGGAAACGGGTGCGGGTCAGCGTGGCAGAGGCGTCGGCGGCGGGCATCGGGATCTCTTCCAGGCTGACGGCGAATTGCGTGCTGTCCGCGTCCGGAGCAATCAGCGTCGCATCACCATCGGTGGCCCAGTACATCGGCCGCACGTAGACGGCTGCGTCCGCGGCAAACCCTTTGAGCCCGTCGCGGATCAGTTCGGCCATTTCAGCCGCCTGCAAGGTCGGCTCCATCATCAACGCACGGGCCGAGGCATTGGTGCGGGCGCAATGCAGGTCCAGGTCTGGTGTGACGCCATCAAAGAAGCGGGCGCCGTCAAACACCGAGGAGCCCAGCCACATCCCATGGTCCGCGGCCCGCATCACGGCGACATCGCCGTCGTGCCAGGTGCCATTGAAATAGGTCCGGATTTTGCTGCCTGCGGCCATCGATCTGTCCTTTCGCTTGGTGGCGGAACGCTAGGCAGGAATGGGTCAGAGGTCCATACCCTTTTCCGCCTCCAGCAGCGCCTCGAGATCAAGCGGCTCGTTGACCATCGCCAGTTCGCCATCGGCGGTCCGTGGCCACTCCGTTGCCGGGCGGTCCCGGTAGAGTTCGACGCCGTTGCCGTCCGGGTCGCGGATGTAGAGCGCTTCTGAAACGCCATGGTCGGCGGCGCCCTCCAGCGGGATGTTGGCCGCCAGGACCCGACGCAGCACGGCACCGAGGCTGGGGCGGTCCGGTAGCAGGATTGCGGTATGGTATAGCCCCGTGGTGCCCGGAGCCGGTTGCGCTCCGCCGCGCGAGTGCCAGGTGTTCAGGCCAATGTGGTGATGATAGCCGCCCGCCGAGAGGAAAGCCGCGGACTCGCCGATCCGCTGGGTGACATCGAACCCCAGAACGCCGCTGTAAAAGCCGATTGCACGCTCAAGGTCCGAGACCTTCAGGTGAACATGGCCGATGCAGGTGCCTTGGGGAAGGGATGTGGAACCAGTGCTCATGTTCGTCTCCTTGAGGTGCTGTACCGCCGCGCGGTCTGTCCCTTTGAATATGGCGACAGTCAGGGCCGGTGCCAGTCCACAGGGGCGCACCATTCCCCTGTGCGGTTGCACACTGTCACAGGGGGCGTGACCGCGCGCCGACAAGCGCGCCGCGCCCAAGCGGACCAGCGCATGACACTGCGTGCAAGGAGGGGCGGGAGCGCCGGGCTGCCTGGCGCGCAGACGCAGCCGGGCTCAGCCTGCTGGCGCCAGCCCGGCTTTCGCCAGGATGGAAGTTGCCTGTTGCTGCCAGCGGGTCTTCAACTCGGCGTTTGGCGTGCGGCGCAGCCCCATCGCTTTCAGCCCTTCGAACTTGTCCGAGGCTTCCTGCCCGAAGCTTGCCGCGACTCTTGGCCACCAATAGTCAACCAAGTCTTGCAGGGGCTCGGTTCCGGTTGATTCCACGAGTGTCATCAGCCCTTCTTCGGCCAGTTCCGCGTGGCGGGTCTCCACTGGCAGGATCGTGCGGAAGGCCTCGGCCAAGGGCTGGTAGGAGACATGGCTCAGCTCCTCCAGCTGGAGGGTCACGGCGCGGCCCATCAACACGTTCATCACGACCGCATCGGCCCAGCCTTGCAGCGGGTAGTTGAAGACCGCCAGCCGCATGTCGTGTTGGCTTCGGCTCTGTCCGATGTCGGCATCGCGCGCCAGCCGGGCGGTCCAGGGATGGTGATCGGCATAGCGGGCCGTGTCCGCACCGAATTCCCCCATCAGGCGCAACACCCGGTCCGCATGCGCGGTTTTTTCCAGCACGATGCGGGCCGCGGCGATGCGGGCCTGGATGCCGGGACCCTGGTTGATGATATCAGCAAAACCTGCGGCACCGGCCAGCTCGCTGTCGACGAAGGTTGCCATCAGCTTCAGCAGCTCTGCCCGGTAGCGGGGCGGGACGTTGGCCGGGGTGGTCAACACGCCCCCGCGGGCCAGGTAGGTTTCGATGCTCATATCTTCAGCCACGGCTGATCCTCCCCAAAACGGTTGCTACTGGTCGTAGTCCACCACCACTGTATCCGTCACCGGGTAGGCCTGGCAGCTAAGCACATACCCTTTTTCGACCTCGTAATCCTCAAGCGCGTGATTGGCGACCATCTCCACCTCGCCCTCCAAAACCTTGCAGCGGCAGGTGGAGCAGACGCCCGCCTTGCAAGCGTAGGGCGCGTCCATGGCGTTTTCCAGTGCGGCGTCCAGCAGCGTCATGTCCTTGCCCATCTGGATGGTCTGGGTGGCCCCGTCGAGTGTGATGGCCGCCTTGGTCTGATTGGCGCTTGTGCCAGCTTCTGCGGCGCCCGCCTTGCGCTTGGCGCGGCCCGGCTGGGCAGAGGCGAAAAGTTCAAACTTGATCTGGCTGTCCTCCAGCCCGGCCGTGCGCAGGGCTGCGGCGATGCCGAGCATCATCGGTTCAGGACCACAGATGAAGGCGGTGTCGACGGACGTGATGTCGATCCAATGCTCAAAGAGCTGGGCGCATTTTTCCTCGGTCACGAGACCGGTGAACAGGTCAATGTCCTGAGCGTCGGATTCCAGCACATGGATGACGTTCAGTCGCCCCATGTGGATGTTCTTCAGATCCTCCAGTTCCTCGCGGAACATGATCGTGTTCACGCCCTTGTTGGCATAGACCAGCGTGAAGGAGGACTTTGGCTCTGTCGCCAGCGTCGTCTTGAGGAGCGAGAGGACGGGCGTGATGCCGGAGCCGCCCGCGAAGCCGAGATAGTGTTTTTCAGCCTTCGGATCGAGCGGCGTGTGAAAGGTGCCCATCGGCGGCATCGCCTGCAGGGTATCGCCGACTTTCAGCTCGGTGTTGGCCCAGGTCGAAAAGGCACCGCCGTCGACGCGCTTGATGCCGACCTGCAGGATGCCCTCGTCCTTTCCGGCACAGATGGAATAGCTGCGGCGCAGCTCCTCGCCGTCGAAGTCCCGCCGGAAGGTCAGATACTGGCCTTGGGTGAAATCGAACGCAGTGGCCGCCTCCGGCGAGGGTTTCAGGGTGACCACCACCGCATCGCGAATGGTCTTGCGGACATCGGTGACTTCAAGGTCGTGAAAGCGCGCCATCAGGGTCTCCTCAGATGCACTTGAAATAATCAAAAGGTTCGAGGCAGTCCTGGCAGCGCCAGTGGGCCTTGCAGGGGGTCGAGCCGAACTGGCTGACCTTGGTGACATGTCGGCTGCCGCAATGCGGGCATTTTTCCGGGCCACCCGCGGGCTGGGGCGGGGCGATGCCGTAGACCTCGAGCTTGGCGCGGCCTTTGTCTGACAGCCAATCGGTGGTCCAGGCGGGCGAGATCTGGGTCTTGAGACGCACATCCTCAATGCCGCGGGCCTTGAGGGCGGTTTCGATATCCATCTGGATCACCGCGGTGGCCGGGCAGCCGGAATAGGTGGGTGTAACGGTGACGACCAGCGTGTCGTGCTGCCACTCGACGCCGCGGATGACGCCAAGGTCGACAAGGGAAATCACCGGGATCTCCGGGTCCGGCACCGCGTCCAGCCACTCCCAGACCTGGTCCGGGCTGGGCTTCTCGGCTGGTTTTTCGGCAAGTTGGCTCATGCGGAAATCCTCATTGGCTGTTTCGCCCGGACGCTAGACCGGGCAGCCCCCGACCTCCCCCACGGGAGGGGGCTTTACCCCCAACCCGAGGCCGGGGGCTGCCCTCAGTTCTTGTACCGTGGCGTTACCATCTCGCGCCGGGGTAGGCGCGTTGCAGCCACTGCATCTGGGTCAGCAGATGGCCCAGATGCTCGGTGTGCATCTGGCCGGTGCGGCCGCCTTTCTGGGCAAAGCGGCTCTCCGGGATGGTGAGCGTAGCCTCTGCCAGAACGTCGGAGACGCGGGAAACGTATGCGTCGCGCAAGGTTACTGGATCCGGCGCGATTCCTGCCTGCTCCATCGCGGCGTCGACCTCGTCGGAGAGGAACATCTCGCCGACGTAAGGCCAGAGGTAGTCCAACGCCGCCTGCATGCGGTTGTGGCTTTCCTCGGTGCCGTCCCCAAGGGAAATCACCGTCTCGGCGGACCGCTCAAAGTGGTAGGCAACTTCCTTCGAAGCCTTCTCTGCAATCGCGGCCACCCGCTCGTCCGAGGAGCTTTTCAGCTGTTCCAGCATCAGCCCATGCCAAGCGTCGAACAGGAACTGGCGCATCAGCGTCTGGCCGAAGTCACCGTTGGGCATCTCGACCAGCAGCAGGTTGCGGAAGTCCCAGGCGTCGCGCAGAAACGCGAGATCGTCTGCGGATTTCCCCTCGCCCTGCACATCTGCTGCAAGGCCCAGCCACATCTGGGTCTGGCCGATCAGGTCGAGAGCGATGTTGGCCAGTGCGATGTCTTCCTCCAGCACCGGCGCGTGCCCGCACCATTCGCTGACCCGGTGACCGAGGATCAGCGTGTTGTCTCCCATTCGCAGCAGGAACTGCACAAAGGCTTCTTGCTGGGTGAGGGCGGGTTGAGCTTTGGCGGCGGCGGCAGTCATCACATCGCCCCCACTTCGTCAGGAATGTCAAAGAAAGTCGGGTGGCGGTAAACCTTGCTTTCCGACGGCTCGTAAAGAGGACCCTTGTCGCTGGGTGAGGAGGCGGTGATCGCCGCGGCTTCGACAACCCAGATCGACACACCTTCGTTGCGGCGGGTGTAGACGTCGCGGGCGTTCTTGATTGCCATTTCGGCGTCGGGCGCGTGCAGGGAGCCGACGTGGCGGTGGCTCATGCCGTGCTGGCCGCGGATGAAGACTTCCCACAGGGGCCATTCGTTTTTCATATCTCTGATCCTCTTGGCTGAGGGGGCGCCGCGGGCGCTGGAAGGTTCGAAAGTTACTCGGCCGCGTGCTTGCGTGCGGCCTTTTTGCGGGCATGTGCGAGCATGCCGTCGCGCACCCACTGGCCATCCTTCCAGGCCTTGTTGCGGGCGGCGAGACGGTCGGCATTGCACGGGCCATTGCCCTTGATCACGTCAAAAAACTCGTTCCAGTCCGGGTCGGTGAAATCATAGTGTCCGCGCTCCTCGTTCCATTTCAGGTCCGGGTCCGGAATGGTCAGCCCCAGGTATTCCGCTTGCGGCACGGTCTGGTCGACGAACTTCTGACGCAGCTCGTCGTTGGTGTTCATCTTGATCTTCCATTTCATCGACTGCGCGGAATGCACCGAGTCCTTGTCGGAGGGACCGAACATCATCAGTGACGGGTACCACAGCCGGTTCAGCGCATCCTGCGCCATCTTCTTCTGCTCCGGGGTGCCCTCGGCCATTCTGCGGATGACGTCATAGCCCTGGCGCTGGTGAAAGCTCTCTTCCTTGCAGACGCGGATCATGGCGCGGGAGTAGGGGCCGTAGGACGTCCGCTGCAGCGGCACCTGGTTCATGATCGCCGCACCGTCGACCAGCCAGCCGACCGCGCCGATGTCGGCCCAGTTCAGCGTTGGGTAGTTGAAGATCGAGGAATACTTCATGCGCCCGTCGAGCAGCATTTCCGTCATCTCGTCGCGGCTGATACCCAGCGTTTCTGCGGCACAGTAGAGATACAACCCGTGGCCTGCCTCATCCTGCACCTTGGCCAGCAGGATCGCCTTGCGCTCCAGCGTCGGCGCGCGGGTGATCCAGTTGCCTTCGGGCAGCTGGCCGACGATTTCGGAATGTGCGTGCTGGCCGATCTGGCGGATCAGCGTCTTGCGGTAGCCCTCGGGCATCCAGTCCTTGGGCTCGATCTTCTCACCCGCGTCGATGCGGGCCTGAAAGGCGGCCAGCTTCTCCGGATCGTCCTGGGTCGCTTCGGATTTGATCATCTGAGCATACATGTCTGGGACCTCCTGCGGGGTAGATTACACGCGTTCCAGGATCAGGGCTGTTCCCTGACCGACGCCGACGCACATGGTGCAGAGCGCATAGCGCCCGCCGCTGCGCTGCAGCTGATAGGCGGCGGTCAGCACCAGCCGCGCGCCGGACATGCCGAGCGGGTGGCCAAGCGCGATGGCACCGCCATTAGGGTTAACATGGGGCGCATCGTCCGGAAGGCCAAGTTCGCGCAGGGTGGCAAGGCCCTGGCTTGCGAAGGCCTCGTTCAATTCGATCACGTCCATCTGTTCGATGGTGAGGCCGGTGCGGGCCAGAACCTTGCGGGTGGCGGGCACCGGGCCAATGCCCATGATGCGCGGCTCGACCCCTGCGGCGGCCATGCCGACGATGCGGGCCATCGGCTTCAGGCCGTTCTTCGCAGCCGCAGCCTCATTTGCCATCAGGATCGCGGCGGCGCCGTCATTGACGCCGGAGGCGTTTCCTGCGGTGACGCTCTTGTCCGGGCCGTTGACGCCTTTCAGCCCCGCCAGCTTCTCCGCCGTGGTGCCGGGGCGGGGGTGTTCGTCGGTGTCGATCACCAGGTCCTCGCCCTTGCGCTGGGGAATGGTGACCGGAGTAATCTCCTCCTTGAAAATGCCAGCCTCATGCGCGGCAGCCCAACGGGCCTGGCTGCGGGCGGCAAAGGCGTCCTGATCCTCGCGGGAGACGCCGTAGTCTTCGGCAACGTTGTCGGCGGTCTGCGGCATGGAATCGGTGCCATACATGTCGTGCATACGCTTGTTCACGAAGCGCCAGCCGATGGTCGTGTCGTAGACCGCATTGGCACGGGTAAAGGCTGCGGTGGCCTTGGGCATCACGAAGGGCGCGCGCGACATGCTTTCAACGCCGCCGGCGATGGCCATGTCATAGTCACCCGCCTTGATCCCGCGCGAGGCCATGCCGACCGCATCCATGCCCGAGGCACAAAGGCGGTTGATCGTGGTGCCCGGCACCGTGGTGGGCAGGCCCGCCAGCAGGGCCGCCATGCGTGCGACGTTGCGGTTGCTTTCTCCGGCCTGATTGGCGTCGCCCAGGATTACGTCGTCCAGTCTGCCCCAGTCCACATCCGGGTTGCGCGCTGCAAGCGCGGCAATCGGCAGGGCGGCCAGGTCGTCAGTGCGTATCTGGCTGAGCGCGCCGCCGTAGCGGCCGATCGGGGTGCGGGTGGCGTCGCAGATGAAAGCATCCATGGGTGTTCGCGTCTCCTGTGGTGCTGGCGGGAATTCCCCGACCGTAGGGTCGGTGATACGCCGAATGATGATTCGCGGCAAGTTAAATGTAACGCAATTAGGTGATGGTGGAAAATTCTGTAACAAGTGGGCAGGCGCATCGCGGCTAGCTAGCGTCCACGAACTGAAAGACCTGATTGGGGTATTTTTGACCGTCGATCTGAAAATGGGTCATGCCAGCACGACAGAACCCGTGCCGCAGGTAGAATTCGATTGCAGGATGGTTTTCAGCGTTCGTGGCCAGCCAGGGCGCGTCCCAGTGCAAACTGCGCCTCTGCTCCAGCCCGGCGTGGAGCAGGCGGCGACCGATACCGCTGCCCTGGTGGCGCGGCTGAACATACAGCGTAGAGATCTCGGTGCGGGACACGCCGCCGGTGGGGTGCGCGCGGTTGTGGCTCAGCCGAATGTAGCCATCAATTCCCTGCTGGTTCTGTGACACCAGAATTCGTTCGTGGGGATCTTGCAGCGCGGCCTCGAAGTGCAATCGGGTGAAATGGCCGAGGACGAAGTCGGCAAAGGCCGCTGCAACGCCTTGGCGCAGGTAGGTTCCCAACCAGACTTCGATTGAAAGCGCGGCGAGGCTGGAGCAATCGTCCAGGGTGGCGGGGCGGATGCGGGACCTGGTTGCGTTCATTATGGCTCCGTGGGCGAGGGGGAAATGCGCAATCGTTTCGTCAGGGCCGAACGCGGGTCAAGGGTCTTGGCGCCCCTGGAGGGATCTTCCGACGCCGGGCTGGCTGGCTCCTCTTTCCCGAACTGACGCTCGCCAGGGTGGGGGCGCAGATGTTCTTTGGGGTTTCTTTTCCGGCCGTCGCCGGCTCTTCTTGCCGCGGAAAGCTGAATGGCACGCTTGGGCGATGCGTTTCAAAAGTTTCACTTCTGCCTGAAACTTGTTACAAGTTGCCAGGTGCCCTCGGGTTGCCAAAGGATATCGGGGCTTGGCGCAGGGTGTTCTGCGAGGCCCAATCAGACGTAAGCTGCGCTGCACCGCAAGCAGCGCCGAAGGGGAGAAGACAGCCGGATGAGTGAAGCCATTGCATATGAGCGTGAGGGCAGCATCGCTGTCCTGAAAGCGCAGAACCCGCCCGTGAACGCCTTGGGCGTCGAGGTGCGTAAGGGGCTGCTCGCAGGCATCGAACGGGCCGAGCAAGAGGGCGCCAAGGCGGTGCTGATCTACGGTGAGGGTCGCACCTATTTCGCGGGTGCCGACATCCGCGAGTTCGGCAAGCCGCCTCAGGAGCCGAGCCTGCCGGATCTGTGCAACCGGATCGAAGCCTCGCCGCTGCTGGTGGTCTCTTCCATGCATGGCACTGCGCTGGGCGGCGGGCTGGAGGTGGCGTTGTCCTCGCATTACCGGGTGGCGGTGCCGTCCGCCAAGATGGGCTTGCCGGAGGTGAACCTCGGCATCCTGCCCGGTGCCGGCGGCACCCAGCGGCTGCCGCGGCTGGCGGGAACCGTAGCTGCACTGGAGATGATCACCTCGGGGCGTCACGTCAGCGCCGCCGAAGCGCTGGAGAAGGGCATCGTCGACCGGGTGGTGGACGGCGATCCGCGTGAGATCGGCCTGTCCTATGCCCGCGAACTGTTGGAAAAAGGGGCCGCGCGCCGGGCGGTGGGCGAGATGCCTGCGCCTGAGGCGGTGGACTTTGATGCGGCCTATGCGGCAGTGCTGAAGAAGGGCCGCGGCCAGCTGTCGCCCGCGACCGCGGTACGGGCGGTTCAGGCTGCGGCCGAGGCGGGTAGTTTCGAAGAAGGGCTGAAGCGCGAGCGCGCGCTGTTCATGGAGCTGATGGACTCGGATCAGCGCCAGGGCCTGATCCACGCCTTCTTTGCCGAGCGAGCGGTCAGCAAATTGCCGGAACTAGAGGGCGTCAGCCCGCGCGACGTCGCATCGGTCGGGGTGATCGGCGGCGGCACCATGGGGGCGGGCATTGCCACCGCCGTCCTGCTGGCCGGTTTGCCGGTGGTGTTGATCGAGATGACAGAGGACGCGGTGGCGGCAGCGCGCGGCCGGATCGAAGGCAACCTGCGCGGCGCGCTGAAGCGCGGCAAGATCAGCGAGGCGCAGTTCTCCGAGCTGACCGGCGCGGCGCTGACGGTGTCCACCGATTACACGGCACTGGCGCAGGTGGACCTGGTGGTCGAGGCGGTGTTCGAGGACATGGACGTGAAACGCGAGGTCTTTGGCAAACTGGACTCCCATTGCAAACCGGGGGCGGTGTTGGCGACCAACACGTCCTATCTGGATGTGGATGAGATCGCGGCGGCGACTTCCCGCCCGCAGGATGTGATCGGTCTGCATTTCTTCTCTCCTGCGCATGTGATGAAGCTCCTCGAGGTCGTGGTGGCAGAGAAAACCGCGCCGGAGGTGCTGGCCACCGGCTTTGCCCTTGGCAAGCGGTTGAGGAAAGTCGCCGTGCGCTCGGGCATCTGTGACGGCTTCATCGGTAACCGCATCATGAACGCTTATCGCAAGGCGGCGGAATATGTGGTTCTGGACGGTGCCTCGCCCTACCAGGTGGACGAGGTGGTGCGCGGTTTCGGTTTTCCGATGGGGCCGTTCGAGATGGGGGATCTGGCGGGGCTCGATATCAATTGGGCCGCCCGCAAGCGCCGCGCGCCGACCCGCGATCCGCGTGAACGTGTGCCGCGCTTTTACGAGATGCTCTGTGAAGGCGGCGACTTCGGACAGAAGACCGGCAAGGGGTTCTACATCTACGAGGCAGGTCAGCGTGGTGGCGTGCCCAACCCGGAGGTGGCTGAACTGATTGCCAAGGATCAGGCGCAGCAGGGCGTGACCCCGCGCGAGTTCAGCGATGCCGAGGTGCTGCGGCGCTACATGTGTGCCATGGTGAACGAGGCCGCCAAGGTGGTGGGGGAGGGCATAGCCCGCCGCCCGCTGGACGTGGATATGGTCATGCTGTTTGGCTATGGGTTCCCGCGCTTCTGGGGTGGCCCGCTGAAATGGGCGGACCTGCAGGGGCTGGACGGGATCCTCGCGGACATCCGGGCCTATGCAGCAGAGGATGACTTCTTCTGGCAGCCAGCGCCACTGCTGGAGCAGCTGGTCGCCGAGGGCCGCCGGTTTGACGATCTGAACAAGGCCGACTGACACCGGAAGCGCCGCCCTCGTCGGTGGCGCGCCCTTCCGGCCCGTCGAAGGCCATCAGGCCGCGGCCCGGCTACGCCGTGCCAGGCGCGCTGAGGCCGACGTTAAATGCAAAAGCGCCGCGCGAAACGCGCGGCGCTGGGCCTGACAAGGCAAACAAGACAAGCGTGTCACATCCCGGGATGTGCCGAGGGGCAGGCCGCTAGCGATCGGCGCAAGTGCCCCGGTCTGGCGCTCAGGCCCAGGTGCCTTGGGTCGAGCTGCGGATCTTGCGGATGTTTTCGCCGTAGACGTCAGGATTGTCGACCGAACCGCCGTTGAACACGGCCGAGCCTGCGACAAGCACATCTGCGCCAGCCTCGGCCACCAGCGGTGCAGTGGTGGGATCAACGCCGCCGTCAATCTCGATATGCACCGGGCGGTCGCCGATCATGCTGCGCAGGCGGCGGACCTTGGCGGTCATGTCGAGAAACTTCTGGCCGCCGAAACCGGGGTTCACCGTCATCACGCAGACCAGGTCGGTCAGGTCCAGCAGATGTTCGACCGCCTCGGCCGGGGTGCCGGGGTTCAGGGCCACGCCTGCCTTCATGCCTGCTGCGCGGATTGCCTGCAGGGTGCGGTGAATGTGCGGGCCGGCCTCGACATGGGCGGTCAGCACATCGGCGCCTGCATCGGCATAGGCATCGATGTAGGGGTCCACCGGCGCAATCATCAGGTGCACGTCCATCACCGTCTTTACATGCGGGCGGAACGCCTTCACCGCCTGCGGGCCGAAAGTGAGGTTCGGGACGAAGTGCCCGTCCATCACATCCACATGCACCCAGTCGGCGCCTTGGGCTTCGATGGCCTGGATCTCCTGCCCGAAGTTGGCGAAATCGGCGGAGAGGATCGAGGGGGCGATCTTGATGGAACGGTCAAAGGACATCTGGCAGCTTCCTTCAGCAGCAAAGATAGAGGCAGTTTCTGGCCGTATAGCGGGTCTGGCGGGCTGAGGACAGGGGCAGTTTGCATCCATACCATCTGGGCAGGGCACCTGCACCTAAGGGATGCGGGTGGGTGGCGTTACAAAACTTTCACGGCTGTGACACATGAGCTTTGAGCAGCGCGGCTAGGCAGTCCCGGAAAGAAAAGGGAGCGCCGCCGTGCTGCGCATTGACAGACTTACGAAACGTTTCGGCGACAAGACCGCGGTCGAGGCCGCGACGCTGGATATCGACAAACCCTGCATGATCGGGATCATCGGCCGCTCTGGCGCCGGTAAGTCCACATTGCTGCGGATGATCAACCGGCTGGGCGACGCCAGCGAAGGCCGCATCCTGTTTGAGGGCCGTGACATTACCCGATTGAAGGGCAAGGAAAAACGTGCCTGGCAGTCCGAATGCGCGATGATCTTCCAGCAGTTCAACCTGGTGCCGCGGATGGACGTGGTGTCCAACGTGCTGCACGGGACGCTGAACCGCCGCAACGTGATGGCGACGCTGTTCAACCTTTACCCGATGGCAGACATCCACAAGGCGATCGATATCCTGGACCGTCTGGGCATCGCCGAACACGCCGCCAAGCGGGCCGAGGCGCTGTCGGGCGGCCAGCAGCAGCGGGTGGCGATTGCCCGGGCATTGATGCAGGACCCCAAGATCATCTTGGCGGATGAACCGATTGCCTCGCTGGATCCGATGAATGCCCAGACTGTGATGGAGGCACTGCGCCGCATCCACGAGGAAGACGGCCGCACCGTCATTGCCAACCTGCACACGCTGGATACCGCGCGTCGCTATTGCGACCGGGTGGTGGGCATGCGCGATGGTCGCATCGTTTTTGACGGTCTGCCCGAACAGCTGACCACCGGTGTCGCCCGCGAGATCTACGGCGCCGGAGAGGAGTTCTCGGAGGCCGCGACCTCGACCGAAATCGAAACGCTGGAAAAGACGGACGCGCTGCGTGCCGTGGTTCCCGCCGAATAACCCCCTGACCGTATTCGTCAAACCGGCAGTTTGCCTGTCGGGGAGATCATTTGGAGAGACGTAAAATGAAGAAGATTATTGCTGCCGTACTGGCCTCCACCGCCCTGACCGCCCCGGTCGCAGCCGAAGGAATCACCGAATTCCGCATTGGCCTGCTGGGCGGTGAAAACGCCCAGGACCGTCTGAACAACAACGAATGCCTGCGCAAATACGCGGAAGAAGAACTGGGTGTCGAAACCAAGCTGTTTGCCCCCGCCGACTATAACGGTGTGATCCAGGGGCTGCTCGGCGGTACCATCGACATGGCCTGGCTGGGCGCTTCGGGCTATGCCAAGACCTATCTGTCCGACCCGGAGGCGGTCGAGCCGGTGCTGGTCAAGGTGAACACTGACGGCGGCTACGGGTACTACTCGGTCGGCTTTGCCCGCAAGGACAGCGGCATCACCTCGCTGGAGGATCTGAAGGGCAAAACCTTCGGTTTCGGTGACCCGAACTCCACCTCCGGTTACCTGATCCCCTCGATCGAGATTCCGCAGAAGATCAACGCCAGCATGGAATCCGGCGACTATTTCGGTGAGGTGAAGTTCACCGGTGGTCACGAGCAGACCATCGTGGCGGTTGCCAATGGTGACGTCGACGGTGGCGTGACCTGGGCCGACGGTCTGGGCGAATGGGAAGATGGCTACAAGTCCGGCGCTCTGCGCCGTGCGGTGGATGCCGGCCTGGTCGACATGAACGACATGGTCGAGATCTGGAAATCGGCGCCGATCCCGGAAGGCCCGGTGGTGCTGCGCAAGGCACTGCCTGCGGACGTAAAGGAAAAGATGACCGCGCTGATGGCGGGGCTGGCTGAAAAGGACCGTGACTGCTTCTATGGCGTTGCCGCCGGCGAAGCCCGCGCATTCGAGCCGATCACCCACGAGGCCTACGAGGTCATCATCGAAGCGCGCAAGCTGAAATCCAAGTAATTTCAGATAGTAAATTCTCGATCACAGTCTGCGGGGTTCGGGTCGTCCCGGACCCCGCAATTTCCATGAAGGCACGCTGATGCGTCGCCTCAGCAAGACCAGGACCCTTAAATGGCAGATCTGACGGCAGCCCGGCCGACGCTGGACGAGATCCGGGAACAATACACGGACCATACTCGGCGCAAGCGCCTGTATGGCGGCATTCTACTTGCGGTATTCGTGGCCATGATGGTGGCGGGGTTCCGCACCGCTGATGATCGCAACGCCGGCTCCTTTGGTGAAGGGTTCACCCGCATCTTCGACTACCCCGCCGAGGTGCTTGCAGAAGCTGCTGAGAAGGCCGCGCAGCTCCCGGGCCATGTGGTGCATTTCTTCCCGGCGCTGGTGGAGACCCTGAACATTGCCGCGGCGTCGACCCTCGTGGGGACGGTTCTCGGCACCTTGCTGTCCATGCTGGCCACCCGCGGCATGGCCCCCTGGCCTGCGCTGATCCCGCTGTTCCGGCGCATCAGCGACATCTGCCGCGCCATTCCCGAGATTGTCATCGCGCTGGTGCTGATCTTTGTGCTGGGCGGCGGGCCGGTGCCTGCGATGATCGCCATTGCCATCCACACCGCCGGGGCATTGGGCAAACTGTTTTCCGAGGTAAACGAAAATGCCTCGCTGAAGCCGGTGGAGGGGCTGACCTCGGTCGGGGCCAGCTGGGCGCAGCGGATGGCGCTGGGGGTGCTGCCGCAGGTGGGGCCGAACTATGTGAGCTATGCGCTGCTGCGTTTCGAGATCAACATCCGCGCCTCGGCGATCCTGGGTTTCGTCGGCGCCGGTGGTATCGGCTACGAGCTGAAGAACGCCATGTCCTGGGGACAGGGGCGCTACGACGAGGCCGCTGCGATCTTCCTTCTGTTGTTTGTCACCATCGTGGCCGTGGATCAGCTGTCCGGCCTGCTGCGTGACCGTCTGACCCATGGAGCGAAGGCATGACCACCTTTGACACCAATCTGACACCGGCCCAGCTGAAGCAGGAGGCGGCGCAGCTGTTCCTGAAGAAGCGCCTGCTGAGCTTTGCGCTGCCAGCTGCGGTTCTGGCCTACATGGCATATGTCTTTGTCGCTTTCGACGTGGCGGGTCTGTGGCAGCGTGCCAGCCTTGAGAACGCGCGCACCCTGGTCAGCGACAGCTACAGCTACAAGACCCATGTCACACGCGACAATCGCAGCGGTGCGGTATCCGTCGCCATCGAGGGCGAGCGCAAGGGCGCCTACCCCGAAGGCACCGCGCCGGACTGGGTGTCGCTGGGAGAGACCACGGTGATCGATCTCGAAGACGGCCACCGCGTCACCTTTGGTCCTGAAACAATTGAATATGCGATACCGGGTTACGGTACCGTGCGCGCCACCCCCAGCCGCAGCGCCGGGGTGCAGGCGGAACTGCCCGCAGGCGAGGTGCCGGAGTGGATCAACAGCTCCAAGAACCGGCTGGCGATCACCACGGAGGCTGGCCGCCTGACAGTGACCCGCAACCGGTCCGAGGTGTTCCGCTATTTCACCGGTTGGGAGCTGTTCTTCTTCACCCTCGACAGCCCCTATTATGGCCTTGGGGTTGGCGAGCTGCTGCAGCGCGCCGCCGACGGCGAGGCGGGGGCGATCCTGCACGACGTCTGGACCAACAAGATGTGGCGCCATCAGGACGTGGCCTGGGCGATTGCGGAAACGCTGCTGATGGCCTTCCTGGGCACCTTCGGCGCCGGGCTGATCGCGCTGCCGCTGGCCTTTGCCGCGACCCGCAACTTCATGCCTTTTGCGCCGCTGCGCTTTGCCATGCGCCGCCTGTTCGATTTCGTCCGCGGCGTGGATTCACTGATCTGGACGGTGGTCCTGGCCCGCGCCTTTGGCCCCGGACCGCTGACCGGCGCGCTGGCGATCCTGGTGACGGACACTGGCACTTTCGGCAAGATCTTCTCCGAGGCGCTGGAAAACGTCGATGAAAAGCAGATCGAAGGCGTGGCCTCGACCGGGGCGAAACTGGCGCAGCGCTACCGTTTCGGGGTGATCCCGCAGATCACGCCGGTGCTGCTGAGCCAGCTGCTGTACTTCCTCGAATCCAACACCCGCTCTGCCACCATCATCGGCGCGATCACCGGCGGCGGCATCGGTCTGCTGCTGACCCAGGCGATCATCACCCAGAAGGACTGGGAGGAGGTGGCCTATTACATCACCCTCATCATCCTGATGGTGATGCTGATGGACTGGATATCGGGCTGGTTGCGGCGGCGGCTGATCACGGGCGAGACCGGGTCGGCCAAGCGCAAAACGCGCGCGGGCAAGGCGATGCTGCTGCCCTGATCGGGGCGGCGGCACAGACACCACAGATAAGGCAGCTCCATGCCCCGTTTGACGGCAGAGACCCCGTTTATACATCCCGACTGCAGCATCGCGGACAGCACGTTCGGAGCCTATGTGGAAATCGGTGCAGGCAGCCGGGTCACCAACTCGCGGATCGGCGACTACAGCTACTGCGACCGCAGCTGCGACATCGCCAATGCGCAGGTCGGCAAATTCGCCAATATCGCCAGCTTCACCCGCATCGGCGCGACAGATCACCCGATGGAGAAAGCCTCGCAGCATCACTTCCTCTACCGCTCCGGCGACTATTGGGAGGATGCGGAGGCGGATGCAGACTGGTTCCGCCACCGCGCCGGACGCACGGCCTCTATCGGGCATGACACCTGGATCGGCCATGCGGCGATCATCAAACCAGAGGTAACCATCGGCCACGGCGCGGTGGTGGCCTCCGGCGCGATCGTGACCAAGGATGTGGCCCCCTACACGATCGTGGGCGGCAATACCGCCCGGCTGATCCGTCGCCGCTATCCTGAGGCTGTGGCCGAAGCGATGATGGCGCTGGCCTGGTGGGACTGGGACCATGCCCGCCTGCGAGAGGCGCTGCCGGATTTTCGGACGTTGAAGGCAGAGGCGTTCCTGGAGAAATACGCCTGAACCGCGTCTCTTCGTCAGGCGCGGCTCCCGCCTGTTGCGGCACATTTAACAAAATGCCCCTCACAGTTGGGCGTGGCGCCGCTGCGCGGCGCATGGGGGCTGGCCGAAACCCGGAGAAGGGGGCCGAAAGTACACGCGCTGCAGTCAGGGGGGCACTTGAACCCATGTTTCATGGGGAACAGCCCGGTCTGAACGCACCCGCGCCGCGCGTCAGCGCGGCGCCGGGCCCAACGGGCGGCAGGCACGCCAGTGACTGACAACGGGCGGGAGAGGACCGCTGCCGCTGGCGCGCCTGGGCTGCCGACCTTAGCCGACGGCTTTCATCACCTCGCCAATACGGCGGCCGGTGTCGATCATCCGGTTGGAGAAGCCCCATTCGTTGTCGTACCAGCTGACCACCCGCACCAGTCCCTCGGAGGTGACGGCGGTTTGCGGCGCGGCAAAGCAGCTGGAATGCGAATCGTGGTTGAAATCCACCGACACCAGCGGGTCTTCCTCATAGGACAGGATCCCGGCGAGATCGGATTCCGCCGCCGCCTGCACGGCCCGGTTCACCGCCTCGACGGTGGCGGGGCGTTCTGGCACGAAGCTGAGGTCGACCACGGAGACATTGGCGGTCGGCACCCGGATGGCAGAGCCTTCGAGGCGGCCCTTCAGATGCGGCAGCACTTCGGCGATGGCGCGGGCAGCGCCGGTGGAGGTGGGGATCATCGACAGCGCTGCAGCGCGGGCGCGGTAAAGATCCTTGTGGCTGGTGTCATGGGTCGGCTGGTCGCCGGTATAGGCGTGGATCGTGGTCATGTAGCCGGTCTTGATACCGAAGGTCTCGTCCATGACCTTGGCCAGCGGTGCCAGGCAGTTGGTGGTGCAGGAGGCATTGGAGACGATCACATCCTCGGCGGTCAGATCCATGTGGTTGACGCCAAAGACCACGGTGCGGTCGGCATCCTTGCCCGGGGCCGAGATCAGCACCCGCTTGGAGCCGTTCTTCAGATGCAGCGCCGCCGTATCGCGGGTGGTGAACAGGCCGGTGCATTCATAGGCCACGTCCACGTCCTGCCAGGGCAGTTCCTCGGGGTTGCGGATGGCGGTCAGGCGGATGGTGTGATGTCCGACCCGGATTTCGTCGCCGGACAGGAAGACCGGGGTCTTCAGGCGGCCGTGGACGCTGTCGTATTTCAGAAGATGGACCAGGGTTTCCGGCGGGGACAGGTCGTTGATCGCCACCACCTCGATATCCTGGACGTTGTTTTCCAGCAGCGCGCGCAGCACGCCGCGGCCAATGCGCCCGAACCCATTGATTGCGATTTTCAGTGTCATTCCTGATCTCCGGCTGTGGCACCGGCGTGAAGTCCGGTATCGATAACGGCTGCGCTACTGATAGCGATAACGGAAGCGTAAATCAAGCTCTGCGTTGCAACGTTCCCCTCTTGCGGCTGGCGGCGAACTGCAAGACCATGGGGTCATGACAAAAAAACTGTTGCTGAAAGATGTGGCCCGGCTCGCAGGGGTCAGCGAGATGACGGCCTCGCGCGCGTTGCGCGGGGCGCCGGATGTCTCGGCCAAGACCAAGTCCAGGGTCGAGGAAATCGCCCGCATCCATGGCTATGTGCCGAACCGGATCGCGGGATCGCTGTCGTCGCAGTCGGTGAACCTGGTGGCGGTGGTGGTGCCGTCGCTCAACAGTTTCGTGTTTCCCGAGGTGCTGTCCGGCATTTCCGCGGTTCTGCGCGACAGCCCGCTGAAGCCGGTGGTTGGCATTTCAGGCTACGCCCTGGAAGAGGAAGAGGAGGTCATCCGCGAAATGCTGAGCTGGCGGCCGTCCGGGCTGATCGTTGCCGGGCTGGAGCATTCCGACCCGACACGGCGGATGCTGCAGCAGGCGGATTGCCCGGTGGTCGAGGTGATGGATGTGGACGGTGAACCAGTGCGTCACTGCGTCGGCATTTCACACCTGGACGCGGGGCGCGGCATGGCGGAACAGATCCTCGCCCGAGGCTACCGACGGATTGGTTTTATCGGCACCAAGATGCCGCAGGACTTCCGGGCCCGTAAGCGTTTTGACGGTTTTACCGACGGGCTGGCGGCGCAAGGGGTGACGCTGGCGGATCGCGAGCATTACTCCGGCGAAAGCTCGATCCAGACCGGGCGCCAGCTGACGGCGCAGATGCTGGCCCGCAGTCCGGACCTGGACTGTATCTATTATTCCAGCGACGTGATGAGCGTTGGCGGGCTAATGCACTGTCTCGCGACCGGGTTGAGCGTCCCGGACGACATCGCCTTGGCCGGGTTCAACAATCTGCAATTGTTGCAGGGGCTGCCCAAGCAGCTGGCCACCACCGACGCCTGCCGCCGCGAAATTGGCGAGCGCGCGGCGAAGATCATCCTGCAATCGCGCAGCGGTGACGCGGGAGGAGAGCTGGTGTTCGACCGGCTGCACCCTGCGATCAGTCTGGGCGAAACGCTCTGACCCGCGGAAAAGAGACGTTGAAGACTGGCGTAAAGTAAAACGCTCCCCGCGGGGGGGGAGCGTTTCTGAGTTCCGTGAGTGGTTGGCTTAGAGGGCCGCCTTGAAGAGTTGGGTCAGGTTTTCCTTGGTCAGCTCGACGGGGTTGCCGCCGCAGGACGGGTCGATGATCGCGCCCTTGACCAGATCTGGGATCGAGGCCTCGGTTACGCCCAGATCGGACAGCTTGCGCGGAATGCCCAAGGAGTCGTTCAACTCCTGCACAAAGGCGCGGAAGCCGTCAAAGCCGCCCTCGATGCCCAGATAGGCCGCTGCCATATTGAACCGGTCGGCGATTACCGGCGCGTTGAACTCCAGCACCGCAGGCATGCAGACCGCATTGGTGGTGCCGTGGTGGGTGTTGAAATGCGCGCCGATCGGGTGGCTCATGGCGTGGATCGCGCCGAGCCCCTTCTGGAAGCCGGTGGCGCCCATGGCGGCGGCGGACATCATCTGTGCGCGGGCTTCGATGTCGGTGCCGTCAGCATAGGCGCGCGGCAGGTAATCCTTGACCAGACGCATGCCTTCCAGTGCGATGCCCTGGGACATTGGATGGTAATGCGGCGAGGAGAAGGCCTCAACACAATGCGCAAAGGCATCCAGACCGGTGCCTGCGGTGATGAACTTGGGCATGCCCACGGTCAGCTCGGGATCGCAGATCACCACGGTGGGCAGCACCTTGGGGTGGAAGATGATCTTCTTCTGGTGGGTGACACTGTCGGTGATGACGCTGGCGCGGCCGACCTCGGACCCCGTGCCCGCAGTGGTGGGCACCGCGATGATCGGGGCGATGGCGTCGGCATCCGCGCGAGTCCACCAGTCGCCGATGTCCTCGAAATCCCAGACCGGGCGGGTCTGACCGGCCATGAAGGCCACCATCTTGCCCAGATCCAGGCCGGAGCCGCCGCCGAAGGCGATCACGCCGTCATGGCCGCCGGCCTTGTAGGCTTCGACGCCCGCTTCGAGGTTTTTCTCGTTCGGGTTGGGATCCACGTCCGAGAACATGCCGCGGCCCAGACCTGCCGCTTCCATGATGTCGAGGGTGGACTGGGTGACCGGCAGATCCGCCAGCCCCTTGTCGGTGACCAGCAGCGGTTTCTTGATCCCGGCTGCCGCGCAGGCATCGGCCAGTTCCTTGATCCGGCCGGCGCCGAATTTGATTGCGGTCGGGTAGGACCAGTTTCCAACGAGGCTCATGTCGTTTTCCTTTGATGCAAACAGCCCGCTCCGGGAGGAGACTTCGGAGCGGGCAGGGTGTCCTCAGCCTGCCACTTTCTTCAGGTGGTAGGACTTCGGACGGGTCAGGTTGTGATAGCCGATGACGGACAGCCCGCCACCGCGACCGGTGTCCTTGCAGCCGGTCCAGCACAGGCCCGGATCCAGGTAGTCGGCGCGGTTCATGAACACGGTGCCGGTTTCGATCTGGTCACCGACGCGCTGTGCCCGCTCCAGATCCCTGGTCCAGAGCGAGGCGGTCAGGCCAAAGTCGCTGTCGTTCATCAGCTTGATGGCTTCCTCGTCGGAGGTGACCTTCATGATGCCGACAACCGGGCCAAAGCTTTCCTCGCGCATCACGCGCATATCGTGGGTCACGTTGGTCAGGATCTGCGGCGTGAGGTACGCGCCGCCGTCGTCTTCGGCCATGGTCTCGATATGAGCGGTGGCGCCGGCCGCAACGGCCTCGGCGATCTGTTCGCGCACTTCCTTGGCGAAGCGCACGTTGGCCATCGGGCCGATGGTGGTCGCCTCGTCCAGCGGGTTGCCGAGCTTGTAGCCTTTGACGATGGCGATGGCCTTTTCCAGGAAGGCGTCGAACAGGCTTTCATGCACGTAGATCCGTTCGATGCCGCAGCAGCACTGGCCGGAGTTGAACATGGCGCCGTCAATCAGCGTGTCGACCGCGGCGTCCAGATCGGCGTCTTCCATGACATAGCCCGGATCCTTGCCGCCCAGTTCGGTGCCGACGCCGGTGAATGTGCCTGCCGCAGCGCGTTCCATCGCCTTGCCGCCGCCGACGGAACCGGTGAAGTTGACGAAGTTGAAGGCCTTCTCGGCGATCAGCGCCGATGTGGTGTCGTGATCGAGGAAGACATTCTGGAACACATCCGCGGGCACACCGGCAGAGGCAAAGGCCTGCGCCATGCGTTCGCCCACCAACAGGGTTTGCGTCGCGTGTTTCAGCAGCACCGTGTTGCCTGCGATCAGCGCAGGTGCCACGGTGTTGATCGCGGTCATGTAGGGGTAATTCCAGGGGGCAACGACAAGCACAACCCCATGCGGCACGCGTTTGATGTAGCGCTTGAAGCTGGCGTCGTCTCCGACCTCGATATCCGCAAGCGCGTCCTCGGCGATTTTCGCCATGTGGCTGGCGCGCTCGTTGAAGCCGCCAAATTCACCACCGTAGCGCACCGGGCGGCCCATCATGTGAGCGAGTTCGGGCACGATCTCGTCATTCATGGCGCCCACGGCGGCGACTCCGGCCATCACCAGGTCGATCCGCTCCTGAAGAGGGCGGGCCGCCCAGGCGGCCTGGGCGCTGCGCGCGCGCGCCACGGCGTCAGCCGCCGCTTCGCGCGACAGGGTTTCGCGTTCGGCAAAAACCGATCCGTCGATCGGCGAGATGCACTTCAGTGTCTGGCCCATGCCAACAACTCCATTCCAAGGGGCAGGTTGCCCCTGTTTCTTTCTGGTCAAAATACCCGGGTGGCCCGCGCCTTGCGTCGGTGCCGCCCGGTAGCGGTTTACGCCCGCTCGAACCCTCGCGCGATCTCGTAGTCGGTGACCACGCGTTCGAATTCCTCGATTTCCACCTCGGCGGCGCGGACATAGTGATCCACCACGTCGTCGCCCAGGGCGGTGCGCAACATTTCAGACGCTTTCAGCGCCGCGCCCGCGTCACGCAGGTTGCCGGGGATCAGGCCGCTGTCGCCCTGGTAGACGTCGCCCTTCGCGGGTGCTTGCAGTTCCAGGCCTTCCTCGATGCCCGCGATGCCTGCCGCCAGCATGCCTGCCATCGCCAGGTAGGGGTTCATGTCAGAGCCCGGAATGCGGCATTCCACCCGGATCGCCTTGGTGCCTGCGCCGCACAGCCGGTAGCCCGCGGTGCGGTTGTCCACGGACCAGATGATGCGGGTGGGGGCAAAGGTGCCCTTCATGAAGCGCTTGTAGCTGTTGATATAGGGCGCCATGAAATAGGTGTAGTCGGGCGCGTATTTCAGCAGACCCGCCATGTAGCTCTTCATCAGGGCCGACATGCCCAAGTCGTCGCTTTCATCATAGAACGCGGGCTTGCCGTCCTGCCACAGCGACTGATGCACATGGCTGGAGGAGCCGACCTTTTCGTGGCTCCACTTCGGCAGGAAGGTCACTGCATGGCCCTGCTGCTGGGCGATTTCCTTCACCGCATGCTTGGCGATGGTGTGGTATTCCGCCGTGTCCATCGCGGCGGCGTATTTGATGTTCAGCTCTTCCTGACCGGTCTCGGCCTCACCCTTGGAGTTCTCGATCGGCAGGCCCGCGTTCCACAGGTGGTTGCGGATCGGGCGCATCACGTGCTCTTCGCGGGTGGTCTGCAGGATGCTGTAGTCTTCGTTGTAGCCCGAAATCGGCGCCAGATTGCGGAAGCCCGATTTGCGGATCTCGTCAAAGCTCTGCTCGAACAGGAAGAATTCCAGTTCGGTGGCGCACATGGCGTCATAGCCCATCGCCTTGAGGCGGTTCACCTGCTTTTTCAGGATCGCGCGCGGGGAATGCGGGACTTCCTTGTGTGTGTTGTGATCGAGGACATCGCACAACACCATCACGGTGCCGTCCAGCCAGGGCACCGGACGCAGGGTTTCGAGGTCCGGCTTCATCACGTAGTCGCCGTATCCGCTTTCCCAGGAGGTGGAGGCATAGCCGTCCGGTGTCGCCATCTCAAGGTCGGTGGCCAAGAGGTAGTTGCAGCAGTGGGTTTCTTCCCAGGCGCCGTTGATGAAGTGCTGCGCATGAAAGCGTTTGCCCATCAGGCGGCCCTGCATGTCCACCAGGCAGACCAGAACCGTATCGACCAGGCCGGAAGACACCTGGGTTTTCAAATCGTCGAAGGAGAGCATGAGCAGCCCTTTGCGTGCTGGAGCCAAGACCTGTTCATGAAAGTCTTGGCAAATTACTTGGTCCAGGAGCCTGGCCGGCGGGTGCAGGCCAAACTCCGTCTTTTCAAGCGGTCCCTTAGCTATAGCGGTAGGGGCGGCCTGCCTTTTGCATGTCCGAGTTGTACTTCTTGAAGATTTCGACCACCTTGGCCTTGGTCGGGCTTTCGGCGGCGATTTCGTCCCAGAACTTCACTGCGGCGTCTTCGACCTGCTGCCACTCGTTGTCGGGAATGGTTGTCAGCTTCATCTTGTCGCCGTTCACGCGCAAGGATGCTTCGCCACCCCAGTACCACCATTGACGGTAGTAGTGCGACTGGTCACAGCAGACGCGGAACAGGGTCTGCATGTCTTCGGGCAGCTCGTTCCAGCGCTCTTGGTTGGCAAAGAACGACCCGGCCCAGGCGCCGGAGATGTTGTTGGTCAGGAAGTAGTTGGTCACGTCAGCCCAGCCGACGGTGTAGTCTTCGGTGATACCCGACCAGGCCACGCCGTCCAGTTCGCCGGTCTGCATGGCGACTTCGATGTCTTCCCAGGGCAGGGTGACCGGCACCACGCCGAACTGGCTGAGGAAGCGACCGGCGGTCGGGAAGGTGAAGACGCGCTTGCCCTTGAGGTCCGCCAGCGAGTTGATCGGATCCTTGGTGGCAAAGTGGCACGGATCCCAGGCGCCCGCGGAGATGTGCTTGACGCCGACCTTGGAGTATTCCTCATCCCAGATTTCGTTCAGGCCGTACTGGTTGAACAGCACCGGCACATCCAGCGAGTAACGAGAGGCAAAGGGGAAGTAGCCGCCGAACACGGTGACTTCGGTCGGCGAGGCCATCGAGTCGTCATCCGACTGCACCGCGTCGATGGTGCCGCGCTGCATGGCGCGGAACAGTTCACCGGTCGGGACCAGTTGGTCGGCATAATAGAGTTCGATCTGCATCCGGTCGCCAGCGACCTTGTTGAACATGTCGATGGCTGGCTTCACCACATGTTCGGCCAGTGCTGCACCGGCGTAGGTCTGCATCCGCCATTTGATGGTGGATTGCGCGAGGGCCGGGGTGGCGAGGGGCGCTGCCATGGCGCCGACGCCGGCAGTTTGCAAAAACTTGCGTCTCGTTGTCATTCGTCTCATCTCCTTGTTGAAATATCCGGCCCCTTGGCAGGGCTCTCGTTGATTATTTTCCGTAGACATATTCCGGCAGCCACAGGGCGATCTGCGGGAAGACCATGATCAGCGCCAGTGCCACCACCATGACCGCGGCAAAGGGGATGATCGAGACATAGATGTCTTTCAGCCCGATCTCCGGCGGCGCCATGGCGCGCATCAGGAACAGGTTGTAGCCGAAGGGTGGGGTCATGTAGGCGATCTGAGTGGTGATGGTGTAAAGCACACCGTACCAGATCAGGTCGAACCCGAGCGCGCCCACCAGCGGCACGTAAAGCGGCGCCACGATCACCAGCATTGCGGTGTCATCGAGGAAGGTCCCCATCACGATGAAGCTGAGCTGCATCAGGATCAGGATCATCCAGGGTGACAGACCCAGTTTGGTGGTGAACAGGTCCTCGATCGCCTTGACCGCGCCCAGCCCGTCGAAGATGGCGCCAAAGGCCAGTGCCGCCAGGATGATCCACATGAACATGCAGGAGATCCCCAGGGTGGAGCGCACGGAGATCTCGAAGACCTCCTTGTTCATGCGCCCCTTCAGCACCGCAGCGATAAAGGCAGTCATCGCACCGATGGCAGAGCTTTCGACCAGCGAGGTCCAGCCGTTCACGAAGGGCACCATCATGGCGGCAAAGATCGCCAGCGGCAGCACGCCCGAGAACAGCAGGCGGTACTTCTCCTTCATGAAGATGTCTTTGTAGAACAGCGGGTTCTTGCGGGTCACGAAAGACAGTGCTGCGAGTGCCGCGGCCAGGCCGAGCGCGGGTTTCGCCTCCAGCAGGCCGGTCTGGATCAACAGCGGCACCAGCACCAGCGCGCCCAGAACGATGTAGTTCAGCCGCAGCGGATGGTCAGAGATGGTCTCGTACTCGGCCAGGTCCTCGGGGGCCATGGCAGGGCCAAGGTCGGGCTGCATGCGGGCGCGCAGGTAGATGTAGATGATGAACATGGTGGCCATCAGCAGACCCGGCACCACCCCGGCCAGCCACAGCTGGCCCACCGGCTGGCGGGCGATCATCGCGTAAAGCACCAGCACCACCGAGGGCGGCACCAGGATGCCCAGCGACGACCCGGCCTGAATGGTGCCGGTCACCAGAATCTTGTCATAGCCACGGCGCAGCAGTTCCGGCAGCGCGATGGTGGCGCCGATGGCCATGCCAGCGACCGACAGGCCGTTCATTGCCGAGATCAACACCATCAGGCCGATGGTGCCGATGGCCAGGCCGCCCTTCACCGGGCCCATCCAGACGTGGAACATCCGGTAGAGGTCGTCGGCGATCTTCGATTCCGACAGCACGTAGCCCATGAAGATGAACATCGGCAGCGTCAGCAGCGGATACCACTTCATCAGCTTCATCGCGGCCGAGAAGGGAATCTCCACCCCACCGGTGCCCCACAGGAGCATGCCCGCAACCGCGCCGACAAAGCCGATGGCGCCGAACACACGCTGGCCGGTCATCAGCATCAGCATCATGCCGGCAAACATGACGATCGCAATCCATTCGTAGGACATCAGATTTCAACTCCACGCAGGCGTCCGATATCCCGGAACAGTTCAGCAAGGCATTGCAGCAGCATCAGGAAGACGCCGAAGCAGAGGATGGTTTTCACCGGCCACAGGAAGGGCCGCCAGGCGGTCGAGCTGCGCTCGAGATAGCCCAGTTTTTCGCCCGCGGCGCTGAAGCCTTCGGTCACCAGTGTGACCAGCAGCTCCCAGAAGAACTGCAGCGGCTCCATACCGAAGTACCCCAGCGAATAGGCGGTGGAGCTGAGCGCGCCGTACATCAGGATCACGAGGTAGGTGATCAGGAACAGCACGGTGAAGGCATCAACCAGCGCCTTGGTGCGCACCGACCAGCTACCGTAGAACAGATCCATCCGCACGTTGGATCCCATCTGGATCGAATAGGGGCCGCCCAGAATGTAATAGGCGACCATCACGAACTGCGCCGTTTCCAGCGTCCACAGCGACGGGTTGAAGAAGGTCTTGGAAACCGAGGACCACAACAGCACCCCGATCAGGGCAAAGATCAGATACATCGCAATGCGGCCGATAAAGCGGTTCATCGCGTCGATGCCGCGGACGTAGGCCCGGATTACCTTAGGCATTGGTGTCCCCCTTCGGAGTCAGTGCGGCCAAGGCAGGGCGCAGCAGGGTGAGCATTTCTTCTGCCAGCGCTTCCTCGTCTGCGGGGGTCGACAGCAGGTCGTTGCGGATCTCGATCATCACGTTGTCGAGCCCATGGGCGATCCCGTGGATCTGCAGCGAATGGGTCACCCCGTCCTGCGGCCCGTATGGCTCGTTCCGCTCGATCCGGCGGTGCGGCAAGGCCGGAGCGGCGGCGAGCATCGCATCCGCCAGTCGGCTGTCGCTGTCGTGCAGAATGCCGATCTCCACGGCCCGTTCCTTGCCATAGTAGTGGCGGGTGAAACTGTGCATGGTGACCAGTACCGTCGGCACATTTGCGGCCTTGCGCGCCTCGATCAGTTTGGTGGTCGCGGCGCAAAAGGGGGCATACACAGTCGCCACGCGTTCCTGCCGTTGCGCGTCCGTCAAGTCGCGATTGCCGGGCACCTCGATCAGCTCGGATTTTTCCGGCATGGCAGAGGGGGCTTCGGGCGGACGGTTGCAATCATATACCAGCCGCGAGACGCGACTCGCCACCAGCGGCGCGTCAAGGGCGCGGGACAGGTGCAGCGCCACGGCCCGCGCGCCGGGGTCCCAGGCAGCATGGCTCAGGCGGTGTTCCTGCTGCAGTCCCAGTCCCTGATAACGGTCCGGAATGTGATTGGAGGCGTGTTCACACAGCAGCAAGACCTGGCCGCTACCGTCCGCGTTCACCACCTCCACGGCTGTATCCTGAGCGTGAGAATCACTCACTTGCATTTATCGTCCCCCCCTGAGGCTTGGAAAAATGTTTCCATGAAGAGATTTTTGTGTCAATATACTTTCATGGAAGTTTTCCGACAGGACGGCTCTGAAAGATGTTCTTCAGAGTGAACCGGGCGGGGGATCCAGTTTACAAGCGGGAGTGCCACGTTGACCAAGCCGCCAGCCACCGTACGCGAGTTGATCCGCGAGAATTTTGCCGGGCTTACCCAGTCCGAACGAAAATTTGCCAATCGCCTGCTTGAAAACTACCCGGCGGCCGGCTTGGCTTCGATCACAATCGTTGCGGCCAACGCGGATGTCTCCACGCCGACGGTGGCGCGGATGGTGCAGAAGCTGGGGTTCAAAGGGTATCCGCAGTTCCATCAGGCGCTTCTCAAGGAGTTGGAGGCCAAGGTCTCCGGGCCGACCAAACGGCGGGACAACTGGGCGTCCGAAGCGCCTGAGGGGCACTTGCTGAACCGCTTTGCCACTGCCGTCACCGAAAACCTCCAGCAGACATTTTCAAACATCGACTCCGCGCAATTCGATGCGGCGGCCCGGCAGCTCGCCAATACGGAGGGGCGTCTTTATGTCGTTGGCGGCCGGATCACGCGGGCGCTGGCCGATTACGCCTTTACTCACTTCCAGGCCATTCGCCAGCGGGTCACCCATATGACATCCTCCTCGGCGACCTGGCCGCACTACGTGCTGGACATGGTCGAAGGTGACACATTGCTGATGTTCGACGTGCGCCGCTACGAGACAAATCTGCAGCGCCTCGCTGAACTGGCGGCCGAGCGAGGCGTGAAGGTGGTGTTGATCACCGATCAGTGGACCAGCCCGATTGCCTCTGTTGCGGACCATGTCTTCAATTGCTGGGTGGAGATCCCCTCGGCTTGGGACTCCAACATTTCCACCATGATGCTGCTCGAGGCGATGATTGCGGCCACTCAGGAGGAGAGTTGGGACAAGACCAAGGAGCGATACGACAGGCTGGACGAGCTGTTCGACATGACGCGGCTGTTCCGCAAGTTCTCCTGAGCGGCGAACCGCGTGCACCGGTTTGGCTGCATGGACAACGGCGTGAGCTTGCGTCTTACTGCTCGCAGGTTTTGTTGAACAGCATGGGGTCAGCGTCCCATGCCTCATGGAGTATTTGAAATGCGTCTTTCTGGAGTTGTTCTTGCCGTTGTTGCCGCGCTGGCCTGCGCGCCGGTTGCGGCCAACCCGCTCAGCCGTATCCTGTCCAAATCCGGTTTCACCCCTGAGGATACAAATCTGATGCGCGAGACGGAGCAGCGGATCCTGGGGGCGGCGCAACCGGACAGCCTTGGGGCGGTGAGTTGGAAGAATGCTGATAGCGGTGCGCATGGGGAGGTGCGTTTTGGCGCGCGGCAGGGAAATTGCATGACCCTGGTCCATCAGGCCTACCTCGAGGGCAGCGACGAGCCTCGCCAGCTCAGCCGTAAATTTTGCGAAGCGGAGGCGGGCTGGCTGTTGTCACAGTGAGAGTTCCTGTTGGAGCGGGGCAGGTTGCTGCGCTGTGGAGTTTTCGGGCGCCCCCAGGGGGCGCCCGTTTTCGTTTCTGCCCAGTGAAGCGTTTTGAGCGAGTCGTCCGCGGGGCAGGTGGTCCAATGTTTGGCCGATTCCGGGCCTGGTCTGTGGGTAAGTCCTGCGAGTCTGTGGGTAACTGGGCGTTTGGGTGCGGATCGCGGTCGCGGGGCGGGGAGGGGAGGGCGGCATCGGCGATCCTGCGCCAGGTTCTGGCGGGTTTCTTGCCTGCTAAGTTATTGATTTTGCGTGGTTGCGGGGATTTTCTTCGGCGGATCTGCGTTTTTGTGCATTTTGGGGTTGCGGGCATCCCGGGGTGTCCGTAAAAGCCC
>NZ_AP040861.1:0-932500 GCF_055398055.1 Leisingera sp. S2M4 | reverse complement strand
TCGTTGAAACGACAGTGTTGTCCAAGTCAAGTACACTAACCCGCAAGATCGACAGATCTTGCAACAAGTTCCTGGTCACCGACATGACCGGGAGCGGGATAGTTTGCTTTTTGGTTCAGAAACAGAGGCGCCGGTTTCCTACCAGCTTCCGGTGCCGCGACGTGCAGATGCACTGTCTCTTTCTGGATCAAATCAAGCGCGAGAAGGGCGTTTGGTGGATGCCTTGGCAGTAAGAGGCGATGAAAGACGTGATACCCTGCGATAAGCCATGGGGAGCCGGGAATAGGCTTTGATCCATGGATCTCTGAATGGGGGAACCCACCTGAAAGTTCGTTATTGTTACCTCCGGTAATCAATAATGGGCTTAACCAGGTACTTAAAGACTGAATACATAGGTCTTTAAGAGCAAACCCGGGGAACTGAAACATCTAAGTACCCGGAGGAAAGGACATCAATAGAGACTCCGTTAGTAGTGGCGAGCGAACGCGGACCAGCCGAGCCTGATGAGTGAGAAGAACATGTTGGGAAACATGGCCAGAGAGGGTGACAGCCCCGTATTCGAAGCTCTGAAGGACGTATCAAGTAGGGCGGGACACGTGAAATCCTGTTCGAAGATCGGAGGACCACCTCCGAAGGCTAAGTACTCCTTACTGACCGATAGCGAACCAGTACCGTGAGGGAAAGGTGAAAAGCACCCCGACGAGGGGAGTGAAACAGTACCTGAAACCGAACGCCTACAATCAGTTGGAGGCCCCTTGAGGGCTGACAGCGTACCTTTTGTATAATGGGTCATCGACTTGGTCTCACGAGCAAGCTTAAGCCGCTAGGCGGAGGCGCAGCGAAAGCGAGTCTTAATAGGGCGCATGAGTTCGTGGGATCAGACCCGAAACCGAGTGATCTAGGCATGGCCAGGTTGAAGGTGCGGTAACACGCACTGGAGGACCGAACCCACATCTGTTGAAAAAGATCGGGATGAGCTGTGCCTAGGGGTGAAAGGCCAATCAAACTCGGAGATAGCTGGTTCTCTGCGAAATCTATTTAGGTAGAGCGTCATCCGAATACCCCGGGGGGTAGAGCACTGGATGGGTAATGGGGCCCCACAGGCTTACTGATCCTAACCAAACTCCGAATACCCGGGAGTACTAGATGGCAGACACACTGCGGGTGCTAACGCCCGTAGTGGAGAGGGAAACAACCCTGACCTCCGGCTAAGGCCCCCAATTCATGGCTAAGTGGGAAAGCAGGTGGGATGTCCAAAACAACCAGGAGGTTGGCTTAGAAGCAGCCATCCTTTAAAGATAGCGTAACAGCTCACTGGTCTAAATAAGACGTCCTGCGGCGAAGATGTAACGGGGCTCAAGCCATGAGCCGAAGCCGAGGATGCACATAGTGCATGGTAGCAGAGCGTAGTGTGACATAGTCTCATTCCTCCTTAGTTCCTCCGGGAACATTGGAGGAGAGAGGCTTTCGATGAAGCCGGGGCGTGAGCCATCCGGTGGAGAGATCACTAGCGAGAATGATGACATGAGTAGCGACAAAGAGTGTGAGAGACACTCTCGCCGAAAGTCCAAGGGTTCCTGCTTAAAGCTAATCTGAGCAGGGTAAGCCGGCCCCTAAGCCGAGGCCGAAAGGCGTAGGCGATGGGAACCAGGTTAATATTCCTGGGCCAGGAGGATGTGACGGATTGCAAAGGTAGTTCACTCTTATCGGATTGAGTGGGCTGCTCAGCAGTCCCTGGAAATAGCCCTCCATCAGACCGTACCCTAAACCGACACAGGTGGACTGGTAGAGAATACCAAGGCGCTTGAGAGAACGATGTTGAAGGAACTCGGCAAAATACCTCCGTAAGTTCGCGAGAAGGAGGCCCGGGTTCAAGGCAACTTGGATCCGGGGGCACAAACCAGGGGGTGGCGACTGTTTATTAAAAACACAGGGCTCTGCGAAGTCGCAAGACGACGTATAGGGTCTGACGCCTGCCCGGTGCCTGAAGGTTAAAAGGAGGGGTGAGAGCTCCGAATTGAAGCCCAGGTAAACGGCGGCCGTAACTATAACGGTCCTAAGGTAGCGAAATTCCTTGTCGGGTAAGTTCCGACCTGCACGAATGGCGTAACGACTTCCCCGCTGTCTCCAACATCGACTCAGCGAAATTGAATTGCCTGTCAAGATGCAGGCTTCCCGCGGTTAGACGGAAAGACCCCGTGCACCTTTACTACAGCTTCGCACTGGCATCAGGATTGTGATGTGCAGGATAGGTGGTAGGCATCGAAACCAGAACGCAAGTTCCGGTGGAGCCTCCCTTGAGATACCACCCTTCGCACTCTTGATGTCTAACCGCGGTCCGTTATCCGGATCCGGGACCCTGCGTGGCGGGTAGTTTGACTGGGGCGGTCGCCTCCTAAAGAGTAACGGAGGCGCGCGAAGGTTGGCTCAGAGCGGTCGGAAATCGCTCGTTGAGTGCAATGGCAGAAGCCAGCCTGACTGCAAGACTGACAAGTCGAGCAGAGACGAAAGTCGGCCATAGTGATCCGGTGGTCCCGCGTGGAAGGGCCATCGCTCAACGGATAAAAGGTACGCCGGGGATAACAGGCTGATACTGCCCAAGAGTCCATATCGACGGCAGTGTTTGGCACCTCGATGTCGGCTCATCTCATCCTGGGGCTGGAGCAGGTCCCAAGGGTACGGCTGTTCGCCGTTTAAAGAGGTACGTGAGCTGGGTTTAGAACGTCGTGAGACAGTTCGGTCCCTATCTGCCGTGGGTGTAGGATACTTGAGAGGAGTTGCCCCTAGTACGAGAGGACCGGGGTGAACGATCCACTGGTGGACCTGTTGTTGCGCCAGCAGCAGTGCAGGGTAGCTATGATCGGACAGGATAACCGCTGAAGGCATCTAAGCGGGAAGCCCCCCTCAAAACAAGGTATCCCTGAGGGCCGTGGAAGACCACCACGCCAATAGGCCGGAGGTGTAAGCGCAGCAATGCGTTCAGCTGACCGGTACTAATCGCCCGATAGGCTTGATTTGATCCAGTAACAGACAGTGTTACAGGAAACAGAAAGAAAACCATCCAAAACACAAAACCTGGACAACGTTGATTGTAACCGACGCAGGTTGTTCTGCCTGCCGCCAATCGGCGGTGACATAACAACCCAGCGGCAACGCGCATTTGCTTCGCAAACACGCTGCCTGCCGCTCGCCAGCCTTGCTCCGCAAGGCCGTCGGATTTGGATTTTCCTCGGTTTGGTGGCTACAGCACAAGTGAAACACCCGGTCCCATCCCGAACCCGGAAGTTAAGCACTGTCGCGCCGATGGTACTTGGGCTCAAGCCCTGGGAGAGTAGGTCACCGCCAAACCTAGTAAAATCCAAAACCTCTCTTCAACGATACAAGATTACCCGGAAAACGCGCCGATACGGCAAGTCACCGGATAATAACCGGCCTCAAGTAGCGATCCGCGCGGTAGGCCAAAAAAAGTGTCGCGGGATGGAGCAGCCAGGTAGCTCGTCAGGCTCATAACCTGAAGGTCGCAGGTTCAAATCCTGCTCCCGCAACCAAAGGTCACGACAAAGCCTCCGCAAAAAGCGGGGGCTTCTTCGGTTCAGCGCTCCCCAAAGCCATGAGCCCGGCCAGTTCCCCAATAGGCTCAAGCTGATGGCCGCCCGGCGCATCAGCAACCGGAACCATGCGCACCTGCGTAATCAGCGACCGCAGCGCTGCCGTGGCTTCCCGCTGCACTACGGGCGCGGTAAGCCTCGTGCACTGGATATGTCTCATCTGATGTTGCAAACTTTCGAAACTGCACCCGTACGCTCTTGTGTGGAGGGCAAAGCTGGCCCACAAGGTTTACCCTCAGGCTCGCTTCGGCAGGCGGGCGTGGTCACTCTCAGATTTGGAGCCAAAAATGCCCGGATATGTGATAGAACCGCCTCGTAGACCGGTGCTCGCGGTGGCTGGGGAGGAGCGGCTTTTTCCGGTGCGTCGGGTTTACTGCATTGGCAGAAACTACGCGGGACACGCGCTTGAAATGGGCCATGACCCGGACCGCGAGCCGCCGTTTTTCTTTCAGAAAAATCCGGACAATCTAAATACATCCGGAAAATTTCGCTATCCGGATAAGTCTTCAGATGTGCATTTCGAGGCGGAGATGGCAGTTGCGCTTGGTGGGGGTGGGCGCAACATTCCGGTTCTCGACGCGCTGAGCCTCGTCTATGGCTATGCCCCCGCGCTGGATATGACGCGGCGGGACTTGCAGGCAGCCGCCAAGAAGATGGGTCGGCCATGGGAAGTCGGCAAGGCTTTTGAAGGTTCGGCCCCTATCGGCCCCATTCAGCCTGTCAGCAACGTCGGCCATATCATGGCTGGCCGCATCTGCCTGGACGTGAACGGTGAGACGCGCCAGCAGGGAGACCTGAACCAGATGATCTGGAAGGTGCCTGAGATCATTTCCTACCTGTCGGAATACTTTGAACTGGCTGCGGGGGACATTATTTTGACGGGCACGCCTGCAGGTGTCGGCCCAACGGTCAAGGGCGATGCGCTGCGACTTGAGATTGAGGGGCTGGGAGTGCTGGAGGTTGATGTCGTCTGAAGCGATCTGTCGTCGGCCGTGATCTGACGAAGAACCGTCGACGGGTATGCCGAGCAGAGTCCTCTCGTAACCGATGCGAGAGGGCTGCCGCGAAGGCTTCTGCAGGTTATCACGGCAATTTCTTGGCCACAGCTACATGACATGGAGATGCCTGTGTCAGACAAAGAAAGCGTGCATTCACCGAAAATTATCAAAGTGTTATAGGTGCCTGGCCGCCCCAGTCTTGGCACTTCGTTAAGCGTTTCGTGGCATCACGATGTTTTAACGCACAATGATCTGGGGCATTCGATGTACCGAATACTGGACTGTATCACGACGCAGCATAACACCGGCCTGGTGGCTGTTGCCGCATTGGTCTGCATTGTCGGCTCAAGCCTTTCTGTTCGGCTGTCCAGCCGATTGGCGGGTGCCCGCGGGCGGCGGCGGTTGGTGCAGTTGGGGCTGTCCAGCATGATCGGCGGGGCAACAATCTGGTCGACCCATTTCATTGCGATGCTGGCCTATGAACCCGGTTTCGACAACGGATATGAGCCGCTGCTGACTGCGTTCTCCTTGGTGGTTGGAATGGTCGGGGTGCTGGTTGCCAACGCCGTCCTGGCCTTTGGTCACGGTCGCAATATGCCGCTGGTGGCGGGGGCGTTCTTCGGACTTGGTGTGTCAGCGATGCACTATACAGGCATGGAGGCATTCCTGTTGCCCGGGACGATCGAATGGTCTTCGACCTACCTGGTGGCCTCGGTCGTGGCCGGTGCCGGTCTGGCGGCCTTCGGTTATCGCATGATTGCCAGCAGTTCCCAAGGCGGTCGCAACTGGATGGCGGCATCGGCGCTCTTGGTGACAGCGATCTGTGCCATGCATTTTACCGGCATGGCGGCAATCGAAGTGCGGCTCAGCCCCTTGCTGGAGGTGCCGCCGAAGGTCATCGCGGATACCACGCTGAGCATGCTGATCTTCGGCGTGATGGGGTTGATCCTTCTGGTGGGTTTCGCGTCTGCCAGCATCGAAGCGAACCTGGAAATCGAGGCGCAGGACAAGCTGGCGCATGCCGCGCTGCATGATCCGTTGACCGCGATGCCGAACCGGATGTGGTTGACGCAATATCTCTCGGCGCTTCAGTTGCGCCTGCAGCGAGATGAGACCGAGCGTGCGGCAGTGCTGACCATCGACCTGAACCTCTTCAAAGAGATCAACGATCTGCACGGACATGCCGTCGGGGACAAGGTGCTGCAGGCCGTATCTGACCGTCTGCGTGCGCAGCAGGGGCCGGGGGAACACATTGCCCGCGTCGGCGGGGACGAGTTTGTGGCCGTGAAGCAGAGCTTCCGACGGGTTGAGCAGGTGCTGGCATACGCCGAGCGGTTGCATGCCTCTATCGTCGAGCCGATCGATCTCGATGCGCTGTCGGTGCGCGTAGGGGCCTCAATCGGTGTCGCCACCAGCCTGACCGAGGGGCGGGATCCGCAGGACCTGCTGCACAAGTCGGATTTGGCGATGTACCGCGCCAAATCCGATCCGGCGTCCAACATCTGTCAGTTCAGCGCAGAGATGGACCGCCAGAGCCGCGACAGGCTGCAACTGGTCCACGATCTGCGCCAGGCCGGGGCCGCTGGCCAGTTCGAACTGGCCTATCAATTGCAAAATGATCTGACCACACTCGACCCGTTGGGATTTGAGGTCTTGCTGCGGTGGAACCACCCGACCCGAGGGCGGGTATCCCCGGCAGAGTTCATCCCGATCGCGGAAGAAACGGGGCTCATCCGCGAAATCGGTCACTGGGTGCTGCGTGCTGCCTGTAAAGAGGCCGCCAGCTGGCCGCAGCCATACCAGGTGGCCGTGAACGTTGCGCCGCAGCAACTGGTGCAGCCTTCCTTTGTGGAGGATGTCATGGATATCCTGCTTGAGACCGGGTTGTCGCCAGAACGGCTGGAGCTGGAGATCACCGAATCCAGCATCATTGACGATCAGGCGCATACGCTGAAGGTGATGCACCAGCTGAAGAATTACGGTGTTCGCATCGCAATGGATGACTTCGGTACCGGGTATTCCTCGCTCGCGACTTTGCAGACCTTCCCGTTTGACAAGATCAAGATTGACCGGAGCTTCGTGCGCGGGGTTCACAAGAATGCGCAAAGCGCCGCCATCGTGCGGTCGACGCTGCTGCTGGGATCTGCCTTGAAAATCCCTGTCCTCGCCGAGGGGGTGGAGGAAGAGGAGGAGCTGGTGTTCCTTCAACAGGAAAACTGTACATCGGTGCAGGGGTTCTACTTTGGCAAACCGATGAGCCAGGCAGAAATGCGGCAAATTGTAAGCCAGAACGCGCAGGAGCAACGTGCGAAGACGGCATAACTGCCGGGCCAGTTCCTGGCCGACATAAGCTGTGGAACTTCATGTTCAGGGGGGGCTACGGCTCCCCCTGTCAGATTCTGAGATCAGCGAATCTCCACTTCACAAAGGGTCGGATGTACCTGCGCAGCCCCTCCGTAAGGGCGGGTTTCAAAATCGGCTTGTTGTCCGAACCATATGGAAATATGAGCCGATTTTTTAGTTGGTCGGCATCCGCGCATAAGTATTGGATTTTGGATATTGTATCAGTATAAGGTCCGAAGCTGCGTTTGGGAGGAGGAAGCATGGCTGGAATCAGCGAAGACATCTTTCGCGCTGAAAGTGCGCTCGCTTGACCGGCATTTTGCGACTTGCTTTGCCAGCACGCCGAGGTCGGCAATTGGCATGCCCAGAAGAAAGACACGCGCAGAGAAGCCGGGCAGCCGGTGGATTTGGTATTGCCTTCACAACATGGAGAACTGAGGAATGAAAACGCTGTTTAAAGCAGTCGCGGCCGGTGCGATGGCGCTGCAGGTTGCGGCCCCCGCATTCGCCGAGGACATCAAGCTGCGCTTTGCAGGTGTGTTCCCGATCGATCATCAGGGCACAAAGATGATGGAGCAGGTGGCTGCCGAGGTGAACGCCGCGGGTGTTGGCCTGGAAATGACCGTCTTCCCGGCCAGCCAGCTGGGCTCCGGTGAGGCGCTGTTCGAAGACGTCGCGCGTGGCAACATCGACTTTGCGTCCGCCTTCATCTATTCGGACACCGATCCGCGCCTTGAGTTCCTGAACATGCCGTTCCTCGTCAGCAGCTACGACGACATGGACCGCGTGCTGCGTGACATGGATTCGGACTACAACCGCATCCTGCAGGACATCACCGACGAATATGGCATCCGCGTAATGGCGGCCAACCCGGAAGGCTTTGTCGGTATCGTTGCCACCCGTGAGCCGGAGAACTGGAACAACTTCGAAGACAAGGGCATGAACATCCGTGTCTGGTCCTCGAACGCGGTGAAATCCACTGTTGAGGCTCTGGGCTATCGCGCGACCACCATGGCGTGGGGCGACATCTTCCCGGCCCTGCAGTCCGGTATCGTTGACGGTGCGATCTGCTGCACCAAGACCGCGACCTACTCGATCTTTGCCAAATCCGACGTTGGCACCCACTTCATCGAGTACAACTCGCTGCTGGAGCAGACCTTCTACTACGGTTCCGAGCGCACGCTGGCGAAGCTGAACGACGAGCAGCGTGCCGTTATCCAGGCCGCAATGGACAAGGCGTCGGCAGACTTCTTCGAGTATAACCGCAAGAATGACGAGGCCTTCGGTCAGAAGCTGATCGAGAGCGGCTACACCATTCTGAAGCTGAACGACGAAGAGCAGAAGGCCATGGCCGACTACGTCCGCAGCACTATCTGGCCGACCATGGAAGGCGCGGTAGGCAAGGACGTGATTGACCAGGTGCTGGCCGCAGTTCAGTAATCCACTTCAGCAGGGGCAGCACGATGCGTTGCCCCTGTCTGCATTTGCAACACGTTAGCGCCCTGGCGGACAGCAAAGTGCCGGGGCCGTGGCAGACGGTGAACCTGCGACATGTGCGCAGGTTTTCCCCATCGCGGCCTTCGGGGCGCTCAACGCCAAAAAGGGGGCAAGATGGCCCGAGTAACGGACGAATTGCCGCGCTTCATCGGGGTGCCGATGGACTGGGCGATGTTTCTAATGAAAGCGATCGTCATTTTTTCCGGCGTGCTGATGGCAGTGACCTTCGGTCTGGTCGTCATCGTGCGCTATGGGCTGGGTGGGGATCTTTTCGCATATGAAGAGTGGCTGTTGGCGATCAGTATCGTCGGTTTCTTTGCCGGTGCCGTTTTGGCATCCGAGCGCAGGCTGCATATCAACGCCGATATTCTGGAAGTGGTCATCACCAATCCAAAGTGGATCTGGTGGCGGGGCTTTATCGTTCTGGCGATCGAACTGATCGTCACGGTGTTCATCGTATATGCCTGCTACGTGTCTTTGGCCGACGATTTCTCCTTCCCGCGCTTGCGGGCAACGCCAGCCTTGCGCATTCCCTTCGTCTCCTGGCGCATTGCCATCATGATTGCCTTCGGCTTCATGGCGATGTTCTCGGCTGCGCACCTCTATGTTCACATCCGAAAAGGTCTTGGGCTGCCTCTCAAATCTGACATGAACAAGGAGCTGCGGTCATGATCATCGTCGGAAGTCTCGTCATCGTCTGCGCGATGCTGCTCTTGGGGGTCAGCGTCTTTGTGGCCTTTGGGGCGGTGCTGATGTTCATCGCGCTGGTCGGGGATCAGTCGATTACCGGCTATCTGCCAACCGGCTCGACCGGCCTCCGGTCGCTGGTGCTGCTGGCCATTCCGCTGTTCATGATCGCCGGTGGCGTGATGGAGCGCGGACGCATCGCGGCGCCCCTGGTGGCCATCGCCGAAATGTTCGTCGGCCATCTCAAGGGCGGTCTGAGCGCAGCTGCGGTACTGGCCTGCGGGGTGTTCGGCTCCATCGCGGGAAGTGCGAACTCCACCCTGACCTGCATCGGCGGCATCATGCTGCCGCACTTGAAAAGGGCCAATTATCCCGAGGGCAAATCCGCGGCGCTGCTGGTGGCCGCCAGCCCCCTCGGCCTGTTGATCCCACCGAGTGCCAATCACATTCTCTACGGCTGGGTGGCGCAGCAGCATGTGCTGAAGTGCTTCCTGTCCACTGTGATCCCGGCCTTCATTCTGATCACTCTGCTGATCATCACCAACCGGTTTATGCTGCGCAAGCATGACGACATCCAGCTGACCGAGCGGCCGTCACCGTTCTTCCCGGCGCTCAAGGCGCAAGGTCGCGTTGCCGGCCCTGCGCTGATGATGCCGATCATCATTCTGGGCGGCATCTACGGCGGGATCATGACCCCGACAGAGGCTGCGGGGATTGCTGTTGTCTATGCGATTCCAATCGCGATCTATTTCTATCGCGGGCTGACCTGGCGGGGGCTGCTGGAGACCATCCAGAAATCCGGCATCACCATTGGCGTCGTGATGATCATGATCTTCATGGTGCTGATCGTGTCGGACAACCTGATCGCCCAAGGCGCACCCCAGATCGCACAGCAGATGGTCTACTCGGTGTCGGACAACCCGATCGTAATCCTTCTGATGATCAACGTGGTGATGATCCTGATCGGCATGCTGATGGACGATATCTCCGGCCTGCTGCTCTCGACCCCGATCCTGCTGCCGATCGCGCAGAGCGTCGGCATGGACCCGATCCACTTCGCAGCCGTGATCGGCGTCAACCTCGGGATGGCAAACATCACGCCGCCGACCGCGCCGCTGCTGTACCTGGGCGCGCAGGTCGCGGATACGCCCGTGGCCAAGATGCTGTGGCCGACGCTGGTCTTCATCATCTTTGCCTGGTTGCCGACGCTGATGTTGACGACCTTCGTACCTGAAGTGGCGCTGTGGCTGCCTGAGCTGCTGCTCGGCTGATGGCACGGTTTCGCCCTCGGCGAGACAGTTCTGAAAACCCTGGAAAAGCCGACGCTTGCGCGTCGGCTTTTTTGCTCTGCATTCTGCGTGACAGCTGTGCGGCAAAAAAGTGAGGGGTGGGTGTGAAAAAGATATTGGATTTTGGATCCAAAATTGACTATGACCAGAGTGTAGAGTCGCGAACTCCCGTTTCGCGTCCTGCAATCGGTTTTTGGGGTCTCAGATGTCCGGGCATGGCTCCGGCTTGGGGCTCGATACGGCAGGCTGGCCCGCAAGTCGGCATATTCAATAAGGAGCAACCATGTCCCAGAATGTCTTCACGGGTACCATGCCCGCACTCATGACGCCCTGCAAGGCGGACCGCACCCCGGATTTCGATGCCTTGGTGAAAAAGGGCAAGGAAATGATTGCCGCTGGCATGTCCGCCGTTGTGTACTGCGGTTCCATGGGGGACTGGCCGTTGCTGAGCGACGAGGAGCGGATGACGGGCGTTGAGCGTCTGGTGGAAGCCGGCGTTCCGACCGTTGTGGGCACCGGTGCGATCAATTCTAAATCCGCTGTGGCGCTTGCCGCGCATGCGCAGAAGGTCGGCGCCGCCGGTCTGATGGTGATCCCGCGCGTCCTGTCCCGCGGAACCTCCGTCATCGCCCAGAAGAACCACTTCAAGGCCATCCTGTCGGCGGCTCCGGAAGTGCCTGCCATCATCTACAACAGCCCCGTCTACGGTTTCGCGACCCGTGCCGACCTGTTCTTTGCGCTGCGTGCCGAGCATCCGAACCTGGTGGGCTTCAAGGAATTCGGTGGCAAGGACGACCTGCGCTATGCCGCTGAACACATCACCAGCAAGGATGATCAGGTGACCCTGATGGTGGGCGTGGATACCGAGGTTTACCACGGTTTCGTCAACTGCGGTGCGACCGGGTCGATCACCGGCATCGGTACCGCGCTGCCGAAGGAAGCACTGCTGCTGGCAGCCCTGTCGCAAAAGGCCGCCGAAGGCAATGCCGAAGCTCGTCTGCGGGCGCGCGAACTGGAAGAAGCCTTTGGCGTTCTGGCCAGCTTTGATGAAGGCACCGACCTGGTCCTCTACTACAAGTACCTGCTGGTGCTGAACGGCGAGGAAGAGTACCGCCTGCACTTCATCGAAACCGACGAGCTGACCGATGCGCAGCGCAACTATTGTGAACAGCAGTACAACCTGTTCCGCACCTGGTTCGCTGACTGGTCCAAGCAGGGCGGGATTATCGCTGAATGCATGTAATTGACAGCCACACCGGCGGGATGCCCACACGGGTCATCCTGGAGGGTAGCCCCGACCTAGGGTCGGGGCCGCTGTCCGCACGGGCAAAGACGCTCTCCGCGGAGCACGCTGATTTCTGCAACTCGGTCCTGCTGGAGCCGCGCGGCCAGGCCGGTATGGTGGCTGCGCTGCTGGTGGAGCCTGTTGATCCTGAGTGCGTCACTGGCGTGATCTATTTCGATGCGGATGCGGTCCTTGGCATGTGCGGACACGGCACGATCGGGCTGGCCGTTACCTTGGCCCGAATGGGGCGCATCTCGCAGGGGATTCACAAGATCGAAACCCCGGCAGGGGTGGTCACGGTGGAGCTGCATGATGCAAACACCGTGTCGGTCACCAACATTGAAAGCCGCCGTATTCACCACCAGGCGACGGTCGACGTCGAGGGGATCGGAGCTGTCACGGGTGACATGGCCTACGGCGGCAACTGGTTCTTCATTGCAGATGCGCCGCTTGAGGTGACGACAGCCAACATTCCCGCGTTGACGGATCTGTCGGTGGCCATTCGCGAAGCCTGCATTCGGGCCGGTCTCACCGGGCCCGAGGGCCAGCCTGTGGATCACGTGATCCTCAGTGGTGCAAGCCCGAACGCGGCCGCATTGCGCCGCAATTTCGTATTGTGCCCGGACAATGAATACGACCGTTCGCCCTGTGGAACCGGAAGCTCGGCCTTCGTGTCCTGTCTGGCGGCGGCTGGCCAGCTGGCCGAGGGCGAGGAGATCGTGCTGGAGAGCGTGATCGGCAGCTCCTACCGGCTGTCCTACCGGCCCGGCCCGACAGGCGGCGTCATCCCGCGCATAACCGGGCAGGCCCACATCATGGCGGAAACGACGCTGGTTTTTGACCAGAATGATCCGTTCAAGGCCGGGATCGTCTGAAAATCTGACGGGGCGCACAGGCCGCCCCGTTTATCTTTTGATCCAATCAGAGGGCGGATCCCATGCCGCAGGATATTGTTGTCATTGGCGCAGGTGTCGTTGGTATCAGCATTGCCGCCGAGCTGGCCGGAAACGGGCACAAGGTACGGGTGCTGGACCGCAAAGGCGTCGCCGCCGAGACCTCGCAGGGCAATGCGGGGGCGTTTGCCTTTACCGACGTGATGCCGTTGGCCGCGCCAGGCATTATGCGCAAGGCGCCGAAATGGCTGTTGGATCCGCTGGGCCCGTTATCGATCCCACCACGATATGCGCTGCAGATTGCGCCCTGGATGCTGCGGTTCTGGCGTGCCAGCTGGCAGGATCGCCACGATGCCTCGGTTGCGGCTCAAAGCGCGCTGATGGACCTGTCCAAGGCAGCGCTGGAGCGCCAGATCGCCGCCACAGATGGCGAAAACCTGATCCAGCGCGACGGCCAGCTGCAGCTGTATGAGGGCGAGGCGCAGTTTCGGGACAGCCTGCCCGGTTGGGAGCTGCGAGGCCGCTATGGCATCCGCTACGAATTGCTGCGCAGCCCGGAGGAAATCGCTGAGATCCAGCCGGGATTGCATCCCCGGTTCACTCACGCGGGCTTCACGCCGGACTGGATCAACACGACGGATCCCAAGGCCTGGACCGAGCATCTGGCACGCGCCTTTGTCGCGGCCGGAGGCGAAATCCTGAGCAGCACGGTGCGCTCGATTGTTCAGGATGGTGAGCGTGTCGAGTTGTTGTGTGAAGATGGCAGCCTAACCTGCGACAAGGTCGTGGTGGCCGCTGGCGCCTGGTCGCACCACCTGGCGCGCACCCTAGGGGACCGTATCCCGCTGGAGACCGAGCGTGGGTACAACACTACTTTGCCTGCCGGGGCATTCGACGTCCGCACTCATCTGACATTCGGGGCGCACGGATTCGTTGTCAGCCGCATCAATGGCGGTGTGCGTGTGGGCGGTGCGGTTGAACTCGGCGGGCTCAAGCTGCCGCCCAACTACAAGCGCGCGGATGTGCTGTTGCAAAAAGCGGCCCGGTTCCTGCCGGGGCTCAAGACAACAGGCGGGGTCCGCTGGATGGGGTTCCGCCCGTCGATACCGGATACGCTCCCTGTCATCGGGCAATCCCCGAAGGCGGCCAACGTGATCTACGCCTTCGGACATGGGCACCTGGGGCTCACGCAGTCCGCCGCCACCGCTGAACTGGTGCGCGACGTCGTGGCGGGCGGCTCGTGCGCCATTCCGCTTCACCCCTACAGGGCCGACCGATTTTGATTAAGGGAGCAGTAAATGCGTAGCACAAAGACCATACATGTGATTTCAGCCCATGCCGAAGGTGAGGTCGGGGATGTCATTGTCGGTGGGGTGTTGCCGCCGCCGGGAGAGACCCTGTGGGAGCAGCGCAAGTTCATCGCGCAGGATGAGACCCTGCGCAACTTCGTGCTGAATGAGCCGCGTGGCGGCGTCTTTCGCCATGTGAACCTGCTGGTGCCGCCAAAGCACCCGGAGGCAATCGCCGCCTGGATCATCATGGAGCCGGAAGACACGCCTCCCATGTCGGGGTCCAATTCGATTTGCGTCTCGACCGTGCTGCTGGACGGGGGCTTGGTGCCGATGCAGGAACCGGAAACCCATATGGTGCTGGAGGCCCCGGGAGGACTGGTGCGTGTGCGTGCTGAGTGCCGGAACGGCAAGGCGGAACGCATCTTCGTGCAGAATCTGCCGAGCTTTGCCGACAAGATCCAGGTCCCGCTTGAGGTTGACGGGCTGGGCACGATCACGGTGGATACGGCCTATGGCGGTGACAGTTTCGTGGTGGTGGATGCGCAGGCGATGGGATTTGACATCGTTGAATCCGAGGCCAAGGAGATTGCCCGCCTGGGGGTGCGGATCACCGATGCCGCGAATGAGCAACTGGGCTTCAGCCACCCGGAGAACCCTGACTGGGATCACATCTCGTTCTGCGCGCTCTGCGGCCCTCTCAGCAAGACGGAGACCGGTTTCAGCGGAAAGTCGGCTGTGGCGATCCAGCCGGGCAAGGTCGACCGCTCACCGACAGGCACTGCCGTGTCTGCGCGCATGGCGCTGATGGCGGCGCGCGGTCAGTTGAAGATTGGTCAGACGTTTGACGCGGTGTCGATCATCGGGTCCCGGTTTTCCGGGCGCATCGTCGAACCGGCCAAGGTGGGCGGCCGCGATGCAATCGTGCCGGAAATCAGTGGCCGTGGTTGGGTTACGGGAATTCACCAGCATATGCTGGACCCGGATGATCCCTGGCCGGGTGGTTATCGCCTGTCGGACACTTGGGGCGCCTGAGCGCCAAAGTCTGGTTGCAAGGCTTGTCGGGGAGGCTGATCCGTTCAGCCTCCCCTTCGTTTTGATCAGGCACCGGTCAGGGCAATGAGGTCATCGTAAAGGGCCTGCGGGATTTCCACATAGCCGCGGTCCAGGTTGCGCGCGCGGGCCGCGAAGCGGCGCTGCGAGGGTAGCCGTGCGCCCTGGTCGATAATATCGGCGAAAAGCCGTTCTGCGCGGGCATCGTTCTCGGCGGTGCGGCCTGCGCTGAAGTGCTCGGGATCAAAGGCCAGAATGATCTCGCCGTGGTACGGCGCGCCGCCTGCGCCTTCGGCGAATTCCATGCTTTCCAGGCTCGTCAGATCGTCAATCAGCGGGCCAGCCATCAGCTCGATCATGATGGACAGGGCAGACCCCTTGTAGCCGCCGAACGTCAACATCGCCCCATCCAGCGCGGCCTGCGGATCGGTGGTCGGCTTGCCGTCCTTGTCGATCGCAACGCCCTCGGGGAGGGGTTTACCCGCGCGTTTGTACAGTTCGATTTCACCGCGTGCAAAACCGCTGGTCGCAAAATCGAACGTGAACGGATCTTTGCCCACGCGCGGCCAGGAGAAGGCAATCGGGTTGGTGCCAAGGCTGCCGCGGGTCCCGCCGGCTGGCGCTACCCAGGAATGGCTGGGCACCATCGCCAGGCCTGCCAGCCCGGCTGCGGACAGGCGCTCCACTTCCGGCCAGAGCGCGGAGAAGTGGAAACAATTGTTGATCGCAAGCGCGGCGATCCCATGTTTGCGGGCTTTGGCGATGAGTTCGGGCATTGCCTGCTCCAGTGCAAGCAGCGACATCCCTCGCTGGGCGTCTGCCCGGACGATTGCCGTTTCCCCGGTGCTGATGTGGGGCTGGACGTGTCCGTCGATCTTGCCGGCATCCATGGTTTGCTGACACATGAAGAGACGGAACAGGCCATGCGACTGACAATCATCCAGCTGACAGGTGTACAGCATATCGGCGATGGCGCGGGCGTGATCCTCTCCATACCCTGAGCGTTCGAGCACCGACAGGGCCAGGTCCCTGATTTCCTGAAGGGGGAGTTGTTTTACGTCGGTCATGGCGCGTCTCCAAATTGTGTATCTGGATATTGGATGCAATATCCGGCATTGCCGTGGCAAACTGTTTTTATCTTCTGATACCTGAAATGCTGCTGTATGGTCAGCTTGTTGTTTAATTTGCATCCAAAATCCAAAAGGGAAGGGGGCCACATGGCGGGCAGGCGTGCTGTCAAGAAGCAAAGCTTACCGGAGATGATTGCAAGCGATCTGAGACAGCGCATTCTCAGCGGCGAGCTGGCAGAAGGGGAAGCAATCCGCCAGGAGCTGTTAGCCAAAGAATACGACGTGTCACGAATGCCGGTCCGCGAGGCCTTGAAGCGCCTGAGCGCCGAGGGGCTGGTGCAATGGGAAAACAACCGCGGCGGCACCGTTATCAAGCATTCTCTTCGGGAGATTGGGGAAATCTTCGATCTGCGCATCCTGATCGAGGTTGACCTGTTCCGCCGGGCCATTCCGAACATGACACAGGCGGATTTTGACGCCTGCGAAAAGCTGCTGTCAGAGATGGAAGGATCCTACGAGGCTGATGATGTCAGCCAGTGGGGGCAATCCAACCACGAATACCACATGGCGCTGTATGCCGCCGCCGATCGGCGCATGTCGAAAGAGTTTCTGGAGCGTATCAGCCTGCATTCCGACCGCTACGTGCGCATTCACCTCAGCGTCATGAAACAACGCCAGCCGGCAAAGGAGGATCACCGCAAGTTGCTGGAGCTTGCGGCCAAAGGAGACGTCGAGGGTGGTGCAGTGCTGCTGCAAAAGCATATCGAACGCACCAAGACCGAGCTGCTTGAAATGATCGCCAAACAGCGTCGCCTCGCAGGGGAGTAGCGGGTCTTGCCGTGAATGGGGGTTGCAGCGGAGGTGATATTGGATACAATATCCACAAACAAGCTGCTCACCTATGTTCCACACGAAAGTGAACCCGAAATGACATTGACCCCTCACGGAAAACATCTGATTGCAGGCGCCTGGACCGCGGGCGCTGAGACCTTCGAATCCAGCCCGGCGCATGGTCCCAGCCACCGCTTTTCGGTTGGCCGCGTGGAGGATGTGGATGCCGCCGTACAGGCCGCGGAAGAGGCCTTTTGGAGCTTTGGTTATTCCTCGCGTCAGTCGCGCGCAGACTTTCTGAACGCGATTGCGGATGAAATCGAAGCCCGCGCGGATGCGATCACCGAGATCGGCTGCCAGGAGACCGGTCTGCCTGAGGCCCGCCTGCAGGGCGAACGCGGCCGCACCACCGGTCAGCTGCGGATGTTCGCGGCGCATATCCTCAAAGGGGACTACCTGGACCGGCGCCACGACGAGGCCCTGCCGGAGCGCCAGCCGCTGCCGCGTCCCGATCTGAAGATGGTGCAACGCCCGATCGGACCGGTGGCTGTTTTCGGCGCATCGAACTTCCCGCTGGCGTTCTCCACGGCCGGGGGGGACACCGCCGCGGCATTGGCGGCTGGCTGTCCAGTTGTCGTCAAGGGGCACTCTGCGCATCCCGGTACCGGCGAGATCGTCGCCGAGGCGGTACTGGCGGCAGTGGAAAAATGTGGTGTGCACCCCGGCGTGTTCAGCCTCATTCAGGGCGGCAACCGTCAAGTCGGGTCGGCGTTGGTTCAGCATCCGTTGATCAAGGCGGTTGGCTTCACCGGCTCGCTGGCGGGTGGCCGCGCGCTGTTTGATCTCTGTGCCGCGCGCCCGGAGCCGATCCCGTTCTTCGGCGAGCTGGGGTCGGTCAATCCGATGTTCATCCTGGATGCCGCGCTTGAGTCGCGCGCTGAAGAAATCGGCAAAGGGTGGGCTGCGTCGCTCAGCATGGGGGCGGGGCAGTTCTGCACCAACCCGGGTATCGCCGTTGTAAAGTCGGGCGCGGCGGCAGAGGCCTTTGCGGCGGCTGCACGGCAGGCGTTGGCAGAGACCGGCGCGCAGACCATGCTGACCGATGGCATCGCCGAAGCGTACCGCGGCGGTCAGCGTCGCGTCGCAGAGACTGCGGGCGTTCAGGAGCTGCTCTCGACAAGTTGCGATCTGCGCGATGCGACCCCCTATCTGTATCAGACCACGGCGGAGAACTGGCTGAAGAACGAAGTGCTTGCCGAGGAGGTCTTTGGCCCCATGGGCATCATTGTCGTGGCTGAGGGCGCTGATGATATGCGGTCGATCGCGCTCAGCCTCCAGGGGCAGCTGACCTGCACGCTGCATATGGATGACGCGGACATGGACGCGGCTCAGGCCTTGATGCCGATTCTGGAGCGCAAGGCAGGTCGGGTTCTCGCCAACGGTTTCCCCACCGGTGTCGAGGTTTGCGACAGCATGGTTCATGGCGGACCTTACCCGGCGTCGACCAATTTCGGAGCCACCTCGGTTGGCAGCCTGTCGATCCGTCGCTTCCTGCGCCCGGTCTGCTATCAGAACCTTCCGGCGGCGCTTGTCCCGGATCTGCAGGACTGAAGCCAAGGCGCCCTTGAGCGTCAGATTGATGAAAAAGACGAGCGGGCCTCCGGGCCCGCTTTTTCATTGTTTGAAGGGGGATTGTGGGCAGGGGGCGTTGGTCCTGCAATGGCCGCTGTCATGCGGCTCAGAGCCGTGTCAGGCTGTTTGCTATTTCCTGTGCGATTGCCTCGGCATCTACGCCTTCCCGTTCCGCCGAAACGCGTAGCCCCAGGAGATCCGACTGGTAGCGTCGCGCCAGCGCTTCCGGGTCGTGATGTGCGGCGATCTCCCCGGCTTGCTGGGCTTCGCAAAACAGCTCGCAGAAGTGCTGTTCCATCTTCAGAAGATGACTGTTGGCCTTGGCGGCCAGCGGGTGCTTGTGGGCGTGAAGTTCCAGCAGCGTCTTGGACAGCATGCAGGCCTTGGCTGGGGCTTCCGCGGATGAAATGGCCAGAGCGGGAAAGCGCTTCAGCGCACCGATCGGGCCGAGTTCCTGCTTCAATGCTTGCAACCTGTCGGCGCCGTCCGCAGCGTATTTGTCCAGCGTCAGTTCGAACAGCGCATCCTTCGATCCGAAGGCCGCGTAGAAGCTGCCCGGCTTCATGTCGAGGCAGGCTTCGAGATCCTTGAGTGACGTGCCCGCCCAGCCGCGCTGCCAGAACAGGTTGCGGGCGCGTTCGATCAGGTCGTTGCGGTCATGTTTCGGTTTGCGCGGCATGGGAGCACCATCTATTGAGCGGTCACTCAAATATATACTTGAGTGATCACTCAATAAAGGCTAATTTGGTCGGCGATCAAAAAGAGCAAGGATCGATGCGATGAAATTTCCTTCCCACGACCATGACAGCGCCCCAGAAGCCTCCAAGCCGCTGCTGGAGCAGTCCCAGAAGGCATTTGGACGCCTGCCAGGGCTGCACAAGGTGCTGGCCGAAAGCCCGCAGGCGTATGAGGGCTACCAGGTGCTGCACAAGCTGTTCACGGAAACCGAATTCGATGCTGACGAGCTGACCGTTGTCTGGCAGGCCATCAATGTTGAGCACGCCTGCCACTACTGCGTCCCGGCCCACACAGGCATCGCCAAGATGATGAAGGTCTCGGATGACATCACCGAGGCGCTGCGCAATGAGACGCCGCTACCTTCGGCCAAGCTGGAAGCGCTGCGGACCTTCACGGTCCAGATGGTGCGTACGCGCGGCAATGTGACCGAGGCGCAGATGCAGGCGTTTTTTGACGCGGGCTACGGACACCGTGCGGTGCTGGACGTGATCCTCGGGTTGGCACAGAAGACCATGTCAAACTACGTCAACCACGTGGCCCAGACGCCGGTGGACGAAGTCTTTCAGCCCCTGGCCTGGACGCGCAGCGAAACGCCTCTGGAGGTATAGGGCATCGTTCCCTTTCGGGGATTACAAAGAATTCGCGCCGCAGAAGACACTGCGGCGCGAATTTTTTGTTGAGGGGGCAGTGCGAGGGGATTTGGGGGCGTCTCGCAGGTGGTGCCTTGCTCGAGTTTCCCGCTGTAGCTCAGTGGCGGAAGGCGCGCACGCAGGTGCGTCCAGAGCTAAGGCTTGAGCGCCTGCGTGAGCTGAGAAAGGGAGGTGCAAGAGACGGCAATCGTCGGTCCGTCTGTTGCCGCACCGGAGGGCGAAACGCTGCCTTTTGGCTTGCGTGGTTTCGTCTTCATTTTGGGAGAATGGCTGGGGTGGTAGGATTCGAGCCTCTTCCTATTTGTATTTATCTACAAGTAGTTAGGTCCGATTCACAAGGAAGGTGTTGCGGGAAATGTTGCGGGATTTGTTGCGTCGCCCCCCAATCATACACTTAGGGGGCGACGAACTCACTTGGATGTTGAATGTGGAACTCGACGGTGTGGTCGGCGCCCGAGCCGCTCAACTGGTTCAGATTACCGAAACAGTTGACCAAGTGTCGTAAAGGGCGGGCAGATTGACATGCTTTACGCGGAACTGGTTCCGTTTCTGTGGTTTTCCATTTTCGATCTTCACCCCCGGGTCAAGGAAGACGGCCTTTGTAGCGATAGCCGACAGGAACTTGATGGGATCAGTTCCTTCACCGATCTCGACCTCGCCGCCGTAGTGATACTCCCGCGGCGTTCCCGTCGCGAATGCGGGAACATAAACAGCTTGGGCGTGCTTGCGGGACCAGTGTTCAACGATGTCTTTGATCCGCCACCCAGCTGCGACGTTGCCCGCGGGATCCATTAAAGCTAGTTCTGCGTTCATGTCAGATATCTTGCCCGTTCTGGGGTCAAAGCCTGAAAGTTGGATTGCCAGTTGGGTGCGCTTGTGTGGGGCTTTTCCAATGGAGTAGATCCCTCCGAAGTTTCGTCTGCCAGCCCGCCCTTTCGTGTCGTTGTATCCATACAGCTTCATGAACTTTGAGAAGTCCTGTGCATAGACACCGATTGTGGGCTCCGGGGTCATAAGGGTCGTCGGGGATTTCGCTTTCATGGAGCCAAGTGCGTTGACGGAAAACGATTTCACTTCCCACCCCATGAAATCGGGGTCTGCCCTACCATTCGGAAGTATGCCGAGTTCGGCTTCCAGCGTATAACCACCTGCATTCTGCGCGGCGTATGGTTTCTTGGTCCCCGGCGGAGGAGCGTAGAGACGCTGACCGCGTATGGGGCTAAGCCTGTGAATGCGGCCGAGCTCAGTGAGGAGCTGCGTCAATGGGTCGGCGGCAGGATCTGAGAGATACTTTGTCAACTGCAGTAGCACGCCGTCAGTAGGAAAGGTGGCGCTTAGTAGTTCTCGTTGAATTGGAGACCCTTCTTTATCCGCGTAGCCTATTACACGTCCGTCTGGGCAGGTTCCGAAAACAATAACCCGCCCGGGAGCCCTGCACGTCAGGATCTCTTTAGTGCGAACGTCATGGGTACCTTGGACAAAGCCGGAAAACCGCACTTCGGGATAGTCAGGATACAGAATCAGTTGCGCACCCGGTGCTTTTTCTAGTCCGCTCTCGGAAACCCAGAAAAAGTTTAGCTTGGCTTTCGGGTTCTTGGTGGAGTCGCTCTTGATTTCACCATGCGGGATGACATTCAAGGCGGCAAAGCCCTTACTCAAGTAGGGTTGGTTCTTATTGTTGTCGTTAGGCGCCAATTTCTTTGCATAGAATTTCGTGGCTCCTGCGTCGCGCATTGTATTTGCCAAAGCACTGAGACTCTGAAACATGCTGTCCCTCAATCTGAATCATTTTACTTTGAGAGGACAGCCATTCTTCCAGAAGATCAAGAGCTTGCCCGACAGGTAAGCGGAGGCGCCCATAAAGCGCGCATTCCCAGACGATTGCGACTCGCCAACCTTTGTCGATAAGAGCGTCTTCGTTGAGGAGGTCTCGCTGGACATTGCCTGTAATTTTTTTGAGCCAAAACTCCCGGCGGGTTTGAGGGATTGCAAACATCGGGCAGTCGTGCGCGTGCCAGAAGCACCCGTTTACAAATACAACTGCATTCCATTTTGGTAGTACCAGATCAGGTTTTCCGGGTAGCTGCTTGTTGTGAAGCCGATAGCGGAAGCCACGTGCATGTAGCCCTTTTCTGATAAGAAGCTCTGGTTTGGTGTCTTTCCCGCGGATTGCCGACATGTTGCGTCGGCGCGCGGACTCCGCTGAATTACTCGGCGGCAAGGTCTTTTGGGCCTTTGGAGAGCTGCTTGGTCTTTAATTCTATGTTGGCATGAATGTGATCACGCATGATACGTGCAACCTCCTCAAACACTGGTACAGCAACGCTGTTACCAAACTGGCGATATGCCTGCGTGTCGCTCACAGGAATCCGAAAATCATCCGGATAACCCATGATGCGGGCACATTCCCTAGGGGTCAGTCGACGCGGGTTCTTTCCCTCACCTTGGTATATTAGGATTTCCGACCCGTCCTTGTAGTAACGCGCCGACAGAGTGCGACATGTATCGTCAGGGCCAACAAGTCCAAAACCAAATCCGTTTCCCGCAGACTTGTGCTTTTGGGCGTAGTCTTGGAGGTACTTCCAAAGATGATCAGTGAGGGTGTACTTGTCGTTTACCTTAGCCATCTCACCTAAGGTGAAGTGGCCTTCGGGAACTTCCGTGCCGTCCTCCGGGTGCAGGACGTCGCGCATCTTTCGAAGTCCCTTTTCTGGCAGGTTTAGATCTTCGAAAGAGAAGCCGGTATCCTCGAGGAAGCCGACAATCACAATTCGTTGGCGATGCTGCGGCAGGAAATGCCGAGCATCAATTACGACATCATGGATCTTGTAACCCAGCTCAAGCAACGCCCCTTTGATTACTAGATATGTCTTGCCTCGGTCATGGCTGCGAAGGTTTTTCACATTTTCCAGTAGGAAGGCAGCAGGTTTGTGGTGTTTCAGAACACGAACGACATCATAAAAGAGTGTGCCCTGTGTTTCGTCTTCAAATCCATGCGCTCGACCGAGCGCATTTTTCTTACTCACCCCTGCGATGGAAAAGGGCTGGCAGGGGAAGCCTGCACACAGAACGTCATGCTCGGGAATGTCCGCCGCATCAATCTTCGTAATGTCGCCGGCGATCGGGTGATTGTCACGGTAGTTCTCTGCATAGGTCTTCTGGGCGAAACGGTCCCATTCACTGGTAAAGACGCAGCGCCCGCCAATGCTATCCATCGCACGACGCAGCCCGCCAATGCCAGCGAAGAGATCTACGAATGCAAACCCTTTATTGTCCATCTTGTGCCCGTCCCTCTTTGCTCCGACCATATCTTGCGGAAGGGTGAGCGTCTATCCGAGAATTCTCAGGAAGTGAAGGCACGAAGGATTGCGTAGGTCCTACGCTAGCAGGGCATTGCAGAAGTCCACTACCTGCACCACAGCCGCCCTTTTGCGGCGGTACTCGTTGGTCAACACGCAGCCGCTAGGCCCATTACCAGCGGCTCGCCGGTCCGCACCACCTCATCGGGTGTGTCGGGGTGCTGTAAGGCACGGCCATGTTCGGCAGCGCGCGGTGCTAACCGGTCACAGATCGCCCGACCATGACCCGAAGGTACGGCGCAAGCGCTCACGGGCAGCATCAGCATCACCGCCAGCGCCCGTGGCGCCGTCAATACGCTCAGTCGTTTCATGGTATTCCTTTCGGTCTTTCGCGACGATCTCGGCAGCCTTGTCGCGCGCGCCGAGTGTGTAGGCGATTGCCAGAACGGCAATTGCCGCGAGGGTGCCCCACACCGGGCGGGGCATCTTGGGCAGAAAGGCCCAGATCATCGCCATTCACGCAGCTTGCGACGGGCAATGATGAGCAGGCCGCCAACCAGCAGTAGGCTGCCCAGAACAGCGGTAACCTGTGCGGCCAGGCTGAGGCTGCCCAGACCCGAAATCAGCGGCGCAAGCACTGCTGCGCCGCCGCCAGCAATCACGCCGATGCCCTTGACCGCGGGGTCATCCCGCAGCTGCTCGGGGTGCGGTTCTGGCGGCGGTGAGAAACGGGGGGCGGGCTGGCCGTTGGCGGGTTTCGGCAGCTTCCATCGGTCGCCCCATTCGCGGTCAGGGCCAATGTCCACATGAATGAAGTTATTACGGCGATAGAAGCCGAACCCGGTAAAGCCGACCGCACGGGCAGCAAGCTCAAACACCTCAGGGTCATGGTTCGCCATGGATACATCAAAGGCGCGGGCCTTGAGGTGCTGCGATTTGGTGGCCCCGCCAACTGCGCGGTTGTGCTCGGGCGAACGATAGGCCGAATTGAGCATCAGCGGCACGCCGAGACGGTTGCGCAGGGCTTGCAGCGTATCCATGGCGTCAAAGTCAATGCCGACCCTGCCCGTGCCACGGCAGGCGATTTCCTCGGGTGAGAAATTCGGCCAGCGCCAGATATCGGCGGGAACTTGGGTCCAGTGGTTGAAATAGATCATCCGTTGCCCTCCTTGAGCGCAGCAACGCGCCGGGCCATCTCGCCCGAGGCTTGGTTGAGGTTTTCCATGAGGCCCGCCGGGCTGGCCGGGGGGCGGTCATCAATTGCGCGGCCTTGGATTTGCGCATCGCGCAGCACGCCTAGCGAGGCGCGGGCCTTTGTGAGATGCGAAAGGCCGCTATCGGGGTCGATATCCTCGCCCTCAAACCACGCGAACAGATGGCGCAGCGTGGCAGCAAAGTAGGTGGAGGCCAGAACACCGCCGGTGCGCCAGTTGTGGCGTCCGTATTTCAGGGCGCCCTCACCATGGGCAACCGCATCCTCGGCAAGCACGGCGATAGGCAGCGCGGCAAAGGGTATCTTTTTCAACCCGGCCTCCTGTTTGGGGTCGTTCGGATGGACGCCGGGCGCTGTGGTCCGCATGGTTTCGCAGTCCGCACGGCCGCAATCCTCGGAAACACCGTGGTTCAACTCTTTGGCAGGACCGGCCTGCGCCGTTTCTGCGGCCTCCAGCGCTTCTTTCTTGCGGTCAACGTCATAATCTGCCCAACTCATTGGGTTGCCCTCCATTTTCCGTTTTTCAGGGTGATGACCGTGCGCTTGCCGTTGGCGTAGGTGACAATCAGCGAGTGCGACCAGCTTGACGGGCCTTGGTTGTAGCCCATGGCCAAAAGGCTCATGGTGCCCATCTGGTAACAGCCATGATAGATGCGGGCCGAATGCGAGTGACCGATATTGGATTTCTCGCCGGTTCGGGCGAGGTTGGCCGCCGACCCCCGCGCACCATTCGGGCCAATGTCGCCATGCTGATCATGGCGAATGCCCGCGATCTCAAGGCGCTCATCGCGCGCCAGAAACCGCACCTCGGCGGCCAGCCCTGCGCGTTTGAGTGCCCATTCGGCGAGGTCAAAGCGCAGATCGGCGCGCTTGAGCGCGGCGACCTTTTGCCCGGCGGCCTCAAGGTAAAACGCGGCGTTTACCGGATCGCGGCGAAAATCGGCCTCGCTAACCCACCGGTCAAAATGCTCATCATGGTTGGCTTTGACCACATGGGTGGAAACACCCGGGCGCAGCATCCGGTTGAGGTTGGCTGCGGTCGCCTCAATCTCGCCCTCAACGGACTCAGCGCGGTTGTAGTGGGCGGCGATCAGGTCAAACACCGTGTTGTGATGCGACCGGCTGCCAAAATTCAGCACGTCGTGCAGCACTTGGTGCTCGGGCTGGAGCACGTCAATCAGGCCGCCATCGCCCCAGACGGTTTCAAGCGCAACCGGGTCAACCTCTGTGCCGTGAATGTCGCCCGGGGTGAGCACAAGCGCGCGCTGACCTGCCTCCACCTTTCCAGCCTCAACACGCAGGCCGAGGTCATGAATAACGCCGCTGGTGTCAGCGTTGATCTGCCGCACAAACCAGTCGCCAGCGGAATCCACTTCTACAATCAAGGCGGCATAGGCGTGGTGAAATTCTGCTTTCAGACCCGCTTTGTGCTTGATGTAGTTTTTCAGGGTCACTGCCCCGGTGGTGTAAAGAAACTTGGTGTCAGTGCCCGGCGCGGTGGCCACGGACTTGAGCGCAACTTGAGGGTGCGGGAAAATGCAGCTTGGCGCCCCCGCGAAACTGTCCAGACCGGACAGCGGGTCAGTTGCGGTGGGTATGATGTTCATATCCCCCACCCACAATAGACCCGGGGCGATCTCCACCCGATCATCGCAGAAATGAGGCTCAAGGGCCGCGTCATACCAGAGCGATTTATCCGCCGCGCGCTTCACAACCTCTTGCCCGATCTGCCACGCGGTGTGGTTATAGCGGATGCGGCCAACCATGATCTCGGCGCCGTAGTGATCGGCCAGCGCGTTCAGGTTTGCCCAAAATTCCGGGTGGACCTTGGTATTCGATTGGGCGGCGGTGAGGATGTAGCGGGCAGGTGCGCCAGAGGGGGCGCCGAGGCGGCGGGCCACGCTGGCCACCACCTCGCCATGCGCCGAGATGCCCCACATATCGGCTTTGCGCAACCGGCGCTGCAGCCACCCACGGTCAACGCCGAGGGCACGGGCGGCAGGTCTGACGCCGCCGTGCGCCTCAACAGCCAAGACAGCATCACGGGCCTCGGCGGGGGTGATGGGTGAACGCCGGGCGGCGGCCTTACTTTTCGAGGGTTTCGCCATGCTCAGCCTCCTGTGCGTCTTGAAGGGCGGCGCGCTTGATTTTGACCTCAAGAAGCTTGTTCCAAGCGGTCAGGACCAAGATGAAAAAGCCCACGGCTGCGGCGAGGAATTGAAAAAGCGGGTCGATGATTTGCACGATGGGGTCGGCGTATTTCAGCCAAAGAGGTGCTGTAAGACCTGCGCTCCCCATCATTGCTGCGGTGCCAGTGCTGTGCATGTGGCCTCCAATAAAAAGGCCCGGGGGAAACCCGGGCCGGTGTCTATTTGAAAGAGGTGAGGGCGCGCAGGACGCGCTATTCAAGCACTTGAATGGGTAAGAGCAGATCGCCCCGGCTCACCGGGCTTTCGCCCTTTTCGTGATCGGCTTCAAAGCTGCCCTTGCTGATGGACCAGACGACTCCGCCCAGATCATCAGGCGCGGCAAGCAGGGCTTGATTTACCTGTCGCGCCAAATCATGCAAACCGGCCTCATCGTTGGCCGGGGTCTTGGCTTCTATCCCGATTTCAAGCTGACCCTCATGCAGAAAACGCGGATCACCCATCCCAATGCGTTCAGCATCGGAATAGGTGACGCGCACCGCAAAGGCGGGCAGGCTGTCATCTGGTGTGGGGTGGGCACTGCCGGTTGCATTGTGCCAAGCCGGAAATGCGGAGGCGAGCCGCGCAACGGCGGCGCTCACTACAGCGTCACTCATGTGACCTCCTAAGCGATTGCAAGGCTGGACCATGCACCCGGGCCGTAGGTATCCGATACCATCGCCACGCGCATGGTGAAGGGCGCCGAAACGCCATCCGCAGCAGCTTGTGCAGCGGTGTAGGTGAAAGCGGGTGCAGTCACCTCGGCGGCGTGCGCCACCGTTCCGCCGCTAACCACCTCAACGGCATAGCGTTCGCTTGCCTCGCCAACAGGAGTGTCAGCCACCCCGTCGCGCCAATCGGCCTCGGCGTCTTGGCGGGTGCGCCTAACCCAAGTCAGGGTTGTATCGCCGCCATTTTGCGCGGCGCGCAGATGGCAGGGCGCATATGGCCGCCGCCCAACCGCTTGCCCGGTGTGCGGGCGCACGCTGTGGGTGGAAACGTCATCCTGCGATGGGCCAAAGCGGATGTGGCGCTGCAGCCCGATTTCCGTTGACCCGAGGCCAAGCGGTTGCAGGGCAATATCCAGCACAACCACAGTTGCACCGGCAGCCAAATCAGCGGCGGCAATGACGCATTCAGTGCCAAGACGCCCGCGCAGAAGTCCGGTAAGCAGCCATTCGCGTTGCCCGATAAGCTGGGCATCACGGAATTGCAGCACTTCCCAGCCGTCAGCGTGCTCAATTGCGAGCGCATTGCCGTTGTTCAGCACATCAATAGGTGACGCCGAGGTCAGGGTGCCGCTGTGAAGCTTCACCGTAACGCCTGCCTCTTGCCAAGTGTGCGGGCTGCCTGCGGCAAAGCTGCTTGTGGTCTCGCCAATGGTGGACCGCAAGACAGTCTCACCGGCCTGCGCAAACCCCGTTGTGTCATCCGCGCTCTTTGCCCAGACAACGCTTTGGGGCCACGGGTCGGAATGGAAGGCGACCAGCGAGTCCCATTCCTCAGCGATACTGCCGGGAAGGGTGGGCAGGTCAAGGAACCGGGCAATAACCGCAGACGAACCTTGCAAGCTGCGTGCGGTTGCAGGCCGCATCACATTGCCGGTGGGTGCAAAGCTGCCATGGTTGTAGGACCGCAGTTCAACAGACTTTGTTTCACCCTCAACCACGCGCTCCACCATCATGGGGCGCGGGATGCCGTCGCCGATCAGCACGGGCACTATCACGCCGGGCCGGACGCTGGTAGAGGATCGCGGCAAGCGGAACGTCAGGTTTTCCCGCCCGTCAGCCGCCGCGCGCAGCAGGTGCTCCGCCGCAGCGGTTCCGGCGGCAAAATCCATCACCAGCGGCGACTCCGCTGTTGAGGCGCCACCCTCTTGGCCGGAGCCGATCATTGCGCGGGTGCTCACCCGTTCATAATCGCCTAATCCATCCAGAAAGCGAACAATGGCGGTGGCCGCCACATCCTCAAGGGCGCCGCGTTTAGCGGTGAACAAGGCCCCGTTGGCAGCATCAATGAACACAGCCTCCCGAACCTCGGGCACAGTGATCGCCGCGCCGCGCGCCTCAACCAAAACCTGCCCGCCCGCCTCATGCGATTGCAGGGCAAGCCCGATTTCAAGCGGTTGCAGATAGTTCCTGAAACCGATTGGGGCCGAGGCTGGATAACCATCTATCTGGCCGTAACAGGCCGTCAGGTTAAAATCGCCCGGTGTCATGCCATGGTATTTGATCAGGCGCCTTTCAATCGCCTCTGCCGCCGGGGCGGCGCCAGCCCGGCCATTCAGCCAGTGGCCCGAAAACCAATCCGGCCCGTCAGACCAAAGCGAGGTCTGCAACGGAAATTCCGGCCAAGGGCGCGCATCCCAGCACCAGACCTGCACGTTATCAACGTCCACGATACTGCCGCCATTGTCGCGCCACCATTCCAGACTTGCGCGCAAATACTGCCGCTGCATGAAGTCATCACGCACCCCAACCGAAAACCACGGCAAGAAACTCTCGGATGACTTCGGGGCGTAAAACACATTCGGCTGATTGGCGCCGAAAGTCACGGCAGGGCAGCCAAGCTCAGTGAACCAAACCGGTTTTGAGCCGGGAGTCCAGCCGGTTGCCGAGGCGTTCCGAACCCCATCAAGGCGCTCATGGTGGGCGTATGCCTGCCAGTCGCGCACGGCTTTCTGCCGGTAAACCCACGGCTCGCCATAGGCCAAGTCCTCAATCGGGGTGCGGATTTGCGCGGCGCGGTCGGCATCAGTCTGATAGTACCAATCCCAATATTCGCCGCCCTCAATATTGCCTTTCAGGTAGTCGAGGGAATAGGGCGAGGTGTGGCCGCGTGCGGGGTCATAATCCAGATGCGATGTGCCCGGCCTCCAGTCGGAAATTGGCAGATAGTTGTCAATTCCCACAAAGTCGATATTGGAGTCCGACCATAGCGGATCAAGGTGAAACCTCAGGTCGTTGCCGTCCTGATGAGAATGGTATTCCGACCAGTCTGCGCCATAGCTGATCAGCGAGGACGGCAGCACCGAACGCACATCAGCCGCCAGTGTTTTGAGCGCGGTGACAAATGGGTATGACCCGGGGGTGTCAGGGGTCATTGACAGGCCGCGCATTTCAGTGCCGATCAGAAAGGCATCAACGCCGCCTGCTGCCGCTGCCAGATGGGCGAGGTGCAGGATGAAACGGCGGAACCGCCATTCTTGCGGCCCGCTGTAGGTGACGGTGCCGGTTCCGGCGGTGAAATCAGAGGGGGCGGCTGTTCCCATGAACGCGGCCACCTCGGCAGCAACGCTTTCGCCCGTGCGGGGGATAATTCTGCCGCGCCACGGATAGGCCCCTTGCTCTCCCTCGCCGGACGGGTCAGGCAGCGCTTGGTCGGCGGTAATATCCATCATCACAAACGGATACAGCAGCACGCGCTTGCCGCGCGCCCTCAAATCCTTGATGGCCTCAATCACAGAGATATCAGCAGGTGACGCGCCATAGGCGGGCTTGCCGTCAGGTGTCCGCGACACTTCATTTGCGGTGCTCAGAGTCAGCCCGGAAGCGGTCCACGGAACATCTGTGGTTTTGGTCGCATCCTCAACACGCGGCTCCACCTCGCACAAGCCCGCGCGCAGATCGGTGCCGAACCACGCAACCACAAGACTGACAGTATCCGCGTTGGGCAGCACGTTTTCCATATGGTCAATGCTGACGTTCCAATCCGAAATGCCGCGATACCGGTTTGCATTGTCGGGCTGCTGCCAAACCACCTCGCCATAGCTGCCATAGGCTTGCTTTTGAACCACTTTGGGCATGTAGCCCCAGCCGGTGGAGCCGGGAATGACGTTCACACCCTTCACTAGCTGTTCCATTTCGCCGCTAGGGCCGAACACCTCAACCTTGATTTGCGGAACGGCGTTATTGAAGTCGGCGAGGGGCAAATCCTCAAACACGACGTAAGCGGTGCCGCGATAGGCGGGGGAAGAACCTTCTATCGCCTCAATCAGCGGATCAGGCACTTGCGTTTCAGACCCGGGGTAGAAGCGGAAACGCCCCTCATTCAGAAGCTTGGTCAGATCCAGCGGCTCGCCGTTGGCCCAAACCCGCCCAAATCCCGAAAGCGGCCCCTCACCCAATGAGACAGCAAAGGACGCGAAATAGCTGTAATTGGTGCTTTCGACCTTCTGCTTGCTCTTGCCGGAACCGACCTTTTGGGTGGTGGTCTTGGAAACCTCTTTCAACTTGGCGGCCCAGATGACCTCCCCGGCGATGGCTGCGCGCCCGCAAATGTCATAAAGCGGGGCGCCTTCCTCGCTTGTCATCACGTCCAGCGTCTCAAGGCGCGGCCCCTCTTGCTTGGTTGCCGGGGCGAGCGCGGCCATTAGGCGCTGATCCACCGCCCGGCCAATTGTGGCCCCTACAGCTTGGCCAATGGCCGCTGCACTGACCCCCAAAACCGTGCCGCCGATACTGCCGCCAATGGCGGCACCAGCCGCACCAAGCAAAAGAGTTGCCATGAGCTTACTCCACTGTTTCGATGTTCGAATAAACCGGGTCAAGCAGGGCCAGAACGTCAGCCTGCCGGGCAAAATGCCGGGTGCGGGCCAATGGGGTTCCGTCAGTCATGCGGCAGATTTCCGCATAAGGCCCACCGGGGCCGGGGTAGATCACCGCAAGGCAATCCTCTGCGGTCAGATCAGCCGGGCCGTGCTCGCACCCGGTATGGCAGGGCACAGCCCACGCGCTGGTGACTTCCCGAATATGCTCTTGGCTTTCGGTGACGCCGCAGTGTTCCCAAGCATGGATAACGCCCCGGTCTGTCAGGATTCCCACATGGGCGGCGCGTTTGCGCCCAACTCTGTATGTGACGATATTGCCGGGGCGGGCCGATGCAAGCGGTATCCGCAAGACGTGTTCGGCCAAGCCCCTGATTATCGGCTCATCGGGGCCGCATGACCAGTCATCACGCCACGCGGGCGCCGCTACCAGCGCGCCGCAAAGCTCGGAATGAATACCGCGCACCAAGCCGATGCAATCAGCGCCCGCACCGCGCAGCGCGCCTTGCCGCACAAACGGGGTGCCGATCCACGCCCGGGCATGGGCCGCAACCAAAGCAGGGTTCAGCATGTTACTCAAAACGGCTGCCCCCCGTTTGGTCAGGGTCGCCGGTGGAACCGTAGTCACGCAAGAACGCCTCACCCGGTATATGCGGAAAGCCCCTGAAATTCAGCAGATTGCTGAAACGGTCCCGGCATGTGGCGGCCGTTCTGTTGCAACCCGCCACGGCGGTAAGTGTGTCGCCAACCGATATTGCCGCCGAGGGCGCACGCCACAGCGAAAGCACCAATGCCCCGGCGCTATACAATGTCGCGCGAATGTCGCTGGACGCGCCTGTATTCAGACCAGTTGCCCATTCAACAATACCCTTGTCAAAAAAGCGCGGCTCATAGGTCTCTAGGCCCGAAACTGTCACCTCTAGGCCGTCAACGGCGGTCACTGTGGCAACGGCCTGCCACGCGGTCAGGTCCAACCCGCACCGCGCATCCCCGAGGCGGCGCGCATCGCAGAGTGTGGTATGCACCCGGCCCTCGGGCCGGTCCAAGGTCGCGGCAAGCGATCTGAGTTCAGCCCGGAATGCCACCCCGCTGCGGTCAACTTCCCCCACGGTGTAGCGGCCCAAAAGCTCCCTGATGGACGTATCGCGCCAATCCACATCCCAGACCTCAACGGCAGCACCGTCAAACTTGCCCGCCACAAGGTCAGCCTCTGTAATGGCGTCATGTGACAGCGCGCCTTGCGCGTCCATTTCATCGGGCGCAAATCCAAGGGTGGATGCGGCCTCGCTGGCGCTTAACGCGGCCTCTGCGCTGTAGGTGCTGCCATCAAATGCAACGTCGGTGTCATGATCGGTAAACCCCATCACCGTGCCGTCAGCACGGGTGACTCGAAAACAGCGGCAAAGGGTGGTGCTGCCCGTTTCAAGGGCATCTGTGTATGCGCTCATTTCCTCGGCCTCGCTAGCTCAGCCCGTCAAGGCGTTTTTCAATCAGGGTGATATCGGGCACGCTGCCCGAGCCGCCGTTTTCGGTGAAATAGGCCCATTCAAGCGAAATCGTGCTTTGCGAGAACCGCACGGGCACATCAAAGGTGAACCCGGCGGTGAGAACCGAGCCGATGGCGGGCGGGGCGTCAAAGGTCAGGAGGCCGCCGGTGGCTGAGAGCGTCCAACCGGAAGCCGCCTCGGTGCCATCTACCGCCACCCGCAGGGACGCCGCGTGCGGCAGGGCGATGGGTCGCAGATACGGGTTGATCACGCCATATTGCTTGGCGATCTGAAACGCCGTGGTGACGCCATCGCCGGTGGCCGGCTGATATTCCGTGCCCCCGCTGATAGGTGAGCCAAGCGGTTGGTCGGTGGGGGTGATCGGGGCGGGCGCCTCTGCGCTGCGCCAGTCCAGCCAGTCGCGGAACCGGAAGGAATTGGCGCGGCCCCGCACTTCTTCAAACAGGGCAACAACCTCGGCCAAATCCTTATGCGAACGTATGGCCAGCCCGGCAGCCCAAGAGCGGCGGGCATGTGTCCACCGCTGGTTTGTTTCCTCATGGCCGCTTGCCAGTGTCACCACCTCATCGCGGCGCTCAAGAATGGCTTGGCAGCCCTGCGCGATATCGCGCGGAAACTCAATGTCGAGATGCGCCATGCGAGACTCCCTGAATGGATGGGCGGGCCACCAATCAGGTGGCCCGGTTGCCAGCGGCTACAGCCCGGGCAATCTGATGCCCGATCTGTGCGCGGCTTGCTTGGAAGGCTTGCGGGTCAGGTGTCTGGATGTAGACATTCACCGGGGCACCCCCGCCGCCGAAATCACCCTGCCTGCGGACGCTCACGCGCTCGGTGTCAGAGGTGCGCAGAACGGTCAGGTTCCGGTCAACGCCAGCCTTGCCGCTCACGGTCACATCGCCGCCAGTGTCAAGGCCGAGGATGTTGCCGAAAAATCCGGTCAGACCCGAGGTGAGATTGCCAAAGAGGTTGCCGCCGCCGGAGCCGGTAGAGTCCACAAGCGACTTTTCAATATTGGCAAACAGGGCGTCCCATGCCGGTGAAAAGGCCAGATCAAACAGCTTGTCCAGAACCGTGCCAAAGATGCCGCGCCATGTGTCAGACCATGATTGACCACCCGCAACAAGCTCCCGCAAGTGGCCCTTGACGGTGCCCCACGCTTGGGATTCCGCATAGTCCGCGGTGGTCTTGGTCAGTTCATCAAGCTTGTCTTTGAGGCCACCACCGCCGCCAATCTCAGTCTTGAGGCGTTCGGCGGTTTCAATCGGAACGACAAGGCCGTTGCCAAAGGTCACCACGCCGTTTTCAGCGTTGGCGATGGCTTCCTCAAGCGCACTGATGTTATCTGTGATGAGGGCAATGTTTTCGGCGTGCTCCTCCGAAAAGATCGGATCACTCACGCCATTATTGCCGCTCAGGTCAACCCGGCCCTCATATTCGGCCTGCGCGCGGGGGTCGAAAATATCCAGCCCGTCGCCGGTTGGCCGGTGGGCGCCGCGCCGGATTTCCGCATCATAGCGCTCAGCAACGCTGTTGGGCATCGACATGGCGCCTACGCCGGTGCGGCCTTGGACTGCCAGCCCAAGCGCGCGCTTGTCCTCATAGATAGCCTGCACGTTCCGCAGGCGGGCTTTGGCTTCCTCAAGCTTCTGCTTTGCCGCAGAAACGCTCATTGAAATGTCGCCGGAAATGGCTTGTCCCAGTAATTGGGATTGCGTGATCTCATCGCCAATGGCCGCCGTCAGGTGGTCGGTGGCCTGTGTGGCTCGGTCTGTTTCCGGCCAAAAGTACGCAAGGGCCGTGGTTAGGCCGACGACGGCGGCAATGCCCAGCGTTATGGGGCCGCCAAGGGCGGCAATCCCGGAAACCATCAGGCCAAGGGCTGCCGTTACCGGCGGAATGGCAATAGCCAAGGCGCCCAGCATGACAACGACTTTCTGGCCTCTCGGCTCGAGGTCTTTAAACCAGCCAACGACTGCCTCAAGTCCATCAATCACAGTTGGCAGGATATCGACAATCACCCCGCCGATGATTTCTTTCACGTCACCCCATGTGTTTTTCCACGCATCAACGATGCCCGCCCCGGCTTCGCGTGCGGCCTCGGCCTGCCCGCCGTAGTAAGTGGCGATTTCCTCAAGGATAAGCCGCTGCGCCTCGGCAATCTGGCCTGTCTTGGCGAGGTCTTTGATGACCTCAGCCTGCGCCTCGCTGAACGTGATGCCCGCGCGGCTCATGGCGCTCAGACCTTTCACCGGGTCATTCAGCGCCTTGCCAAGCATAATGGATGCGCTTTGCAGATCGCCATCAAGGGTGGTGGCGAGGTCAAGCGCACGGCTTTGTGCATCAGTGAAAATCTCACCCGAGATATTGCCAAACGTCAGCAGTTGCGCGGTAACTTTGTTCAGAATGTCCTCATCACCAAAGCGGGTGAGGCTTTGCAGGGCGCTGGCCTGATCCGTCAGTTGCTCGGCGGTGAAGCCTGCAGCGCCGCCGGTTTGGCGAACCGCTTGGGCAACCTTTGCCTCGGCGCGGGCCTGCTCATCGTAAAGGCCGATCACATCCCTGAAGGCAAAGGCCACCGAACCGGTCGCCAGTGTACCAGCAGCACCGAAATTCCGCATTGAGCGGCCCGCACGGCCCATGCGCTCGCTGACAGTGGCAGCGAGCGCATCAGTTTCGCGCAGACGGCGGTTGACCGACCCAAATGCAGGACCGCTTTTGTCACCACCAACGATGTTGAAAAACAGGTCTTTGATTTTCCCAAGGCTCATGGCTCACCTTTTGGTTTGCGCCTCGGCCTCCAATTCAAGGAAGGCGTGAAGGGCGCGCAGTTCTTCAATGGGTCGGTCAAGGATTTCTGAGGGGAATTTCTTGAGGCGCACGGCGAGGCGGTAGATGAAACGCGCCTCGGCGTTCGCCTGCATCAGTTTCCCAGTTCGGGCAGGCTCGAGAAACTCATGATCGCGTTGGCGATCTGTGTAAGCACCCGGCCCGGCACGTTCTCAGTCAGGGCCTGCACGGTCTCTGCGTTGTCCTCAAACATCCGGTTACCGTTTTCGTCCTTGGCCAGATAAATCACGGTGTAGAGCGTGATTTTGGCCTCATTACTGGTGCCTGCCCGCTGCCGGATCATGTTGCCATCGGCGTTGGTCGGCGGGTCGAAATGGATCACCAGCGGTTTGCCGTCTGCCTTGGTGACGTTCGGCACGGTGAAAGTCTGATTGCGCAGCCGGTCATAATGCTGCGTCAGCGAGGTCAATGCGTCATTCATCATGCCACCGTGTTCTTGGTCAGAGTGCCCGAGGCGTTGCGGAAATTGACGGTCTTGGTTGGGATACCGTCCTTGCTGCCCGCCATCGGCGTGGCGGTCACCAGAATGGTGCCGGTGAAGTAGGCCGAGCCGCTGGTTTCACCGCCGGGGTAAAGGTCAACCTCAAAGGTATCACCGACCTCAATGTCATCGCCGGGGTCGGAGGGGTCGAGGTAGAATTCCACCGAGCCGGAATAGCGCGAAATCGTGGTGAAAGCGCTTTCTGCGGTGTCGCCCATCCCCCAACCGGCAACCGTGTCGGCGGATTGGTCAATGTTCCAGTTTTGCACCGCGCCAACGCGGTCCTTTGCGGCGCCATAGCGAAAAACGCCATCCTTGCCTTTCAGCATGGTATCAGTTCCTTTCGAGAATAAGGCGGATCAGGCCCGAACCGTCAGGTTGCGGGTCAGCCACCCGGAAGGTGGTTCCAGCCGGAAAGCCCGGGTGCGATCTGGTGAGGGCCACCTGATCGCACTTCGCGGGCGAAAATGCGAGCTGATCGGCGCCGACTGTCAGCACCGGCTCAGTTGTGGCCACCCCCGGCCCAATGCCACCAGAAACCACCGCGTGGGCAGCGGTAAAGATGGCGGTTATCGTGGCCGGGTTCTGGCCTTGGCCAGTGTAGGTGACAGGCTCGCCGAACACGTCAGGGTCGGTAAAAACCGCCCACTCATCGGCGCCCTCTATCATTCGCCGGTTTCGCCCTCAGGCAGCTTGAGGTCAGGCCGCCCGGTCTTGGTCTCGGCGCGGTCCTTCGCAGGCTGTTCGGCAGGTTTTTCCGGGATCTCGGTTTTGTCTGCGTCGGGCTTGCCAGAGTCCGTTTTGTCGCCAGCGGGGCCATCTGCAGGCGGTTCGTCGTCTTCGCCATAGCTCAGCAGGCCCTTGGCAACCAGCCGGGCCAGACGGTCAGGGTCCACCTTTTCAGCCGGGACCGCTTCACCGCTCTGGTAAATCACGCCTTGCACCTTGACGACGCCAACGGCAACGGGGTTCTCAAAATCTTCCTTGCTCATCTGCGATCTCCTCGCTTTGGTCAACGGCATCAAGGCCCGCCTCAATCAGCGAGGCAGCGATATCATTGACGTTGAAACCATGGGTCCGGTTGGGAACCAAAAACACCGCCGTGGCGGTAAGGGTGGCGCTTCCAAAGCCGATCAGGGCGGCGCCAAGAATGTGGTGGAAGCTGCCGCCGAGCACCAAGAGCATCAGCGGCGGCACCACCAGCGAAACCGCAAAGGCTGTGATCGCCTTTGCGTGCAGTGCAAAATTCATTGGGTCACTTTCCGAGTGAGGCGGCACCCTCATGACAGGGTGCCGCTGGTTTCGGTGGCCGGTCGGGCTTTAGGTGTTTCTGCCCATCTTGAATGCCTCAACGTGGCGCACTGCCACATCAGCATCTTGGAATGCGCGCAGGACAATGCCGCCGGAGGCCGCTTTGGCCGCGCGGTCAACCGAAATGTCGAGGCCGGACCACATGCCAATCACCAGATTGGACCACACGCCGAAAAAGACCTCATAATCAGCGAGCATGTTGCTTTCGTTGACGCCGTAAGTCAGCAGCTTGTCGGTGTTGCGGAAGAACAGCGGGTTGCCGTTGGCGTCCACTTGTTCCTCCAGATCGCCGTAGGAAACCGAGTTCATCAGGAACTTGGGGGCGCCGCCCATCGCGTTGGCCGATTTCACTGCCGTTTTCAGGCCGACAAGCTCCGCGCGGGTGATTTCGCCGGAGGAGTTCCAGTTGGTCGCCGCGCCGACAATCTGCGAACGCAGCGAGGCAGGGGCGTTGGGGGATGCGTGGCCGGGAACGGCAGCCCGTTCAAGCGCCGCGCCTGCGGTGTAAACAATGCTGTTCCGTACCAGTGCCTCAATACCCGGAGTCGCCTGTTTCAGCATCTTGCGGGTGATCGGTGTGCCGAAACCAACGGTCTTGGGCGAAAGAGAGACCAGACCCACGGTGATTTCACTGTCCGTGGCATCCTCATCCTCGCCCAGCCAGTATTCGGTAACGTCACCAGTCTGTTTCGGAATGTCCACGTCACCGACCAGACCGGGCAGAATGGTCACGCCTGCACCTGCCAGCGGCATGGCATCCCGCAGTGCATCAATGAACGAACCGGCCATCAGTTTCGTGGCCACCAGATTGCCGCCAGCGGCGGGGGTGCCGACGTTCTGCGCGCGGGTCGCAAAGCTGCGGTCAAACAGCACATCGGTCGGCAGGGTGAATTCGGTGTTGGCCCCCTTTTCCGTTGCAGCGGTGCGGGCCGCTTCAATTTCCATACCGGCAACACGTTCATTCTCGCTGCTGGGGTTCACCATGAACCGCACAAGGTTCATCACCGAGAAATCGCGCACCTCACCCTCGCTCAGACCGATATGGTTCTGCGAGGCATTGCGTTCGGCGGTCTCCGCACTGGCAATGTGGTTCATCACGGTTTCGCGGAAAGCGGCAACTGTGGTGCCGTTGTCGAGGGCCGAGCGCACCGCGTCGTTTGCCATATCGAATTGCTCGCCAATGGCGATGATTTCACTCGAGCGGCGGCGTTCGGCGGTGAGAGCATCGGCAACAGCCGTGTCGTTGCGCTGCTGCGGGGCGGCAGGCGCCGCCGGTGCTGCCGGTGCGGCAGGCTGCGCCGGGTTTGCGGTGGTGGAGTCGTCCCGGGTTTCGTTGGGCGCGGTGTTCGGCATTTCTGCCTCCTTTTCAGTGATGATGATGGTTGCCGCGCTGCCCTGATCTGCCCGCCCGTATCCAACGGTTGGGTCAGCAGGAATTGCGACGAATGAGATTTCTTTCGGCACCCAGCGGGTGACGCGCACGACGGGATGCCCGTCCTGATCGGGCTGTCGTTCGGCCTTGGTGATCGCGTAACCAACGCTCACACAGGTCACATCCCCGGCCCGCAACCGGGCGAGAATGTCATCAGCGGCAGGGGTTTCGGAAAAGCGGACCAACGCTTTGCCGCGCCCCCCTTCCACCCAAGCCCGCACCACAACGCCAATTTTGGCGTCAAGCACGGGCCTGTGATCTTTCAGCAGGGGGGCAACGCCGGAATTGAGGCGGGTTAGGTCAACCTCGCTCTCGGCGTGCCCCAAGACTTCCCAGAAGTCCTCCTCCCGTTCCCAGTCGAAACGCTTGTAAGGCGTCTCGCTTGAGAATGAGATGAGCACCTCCCGGGAATCAGAAGGGGCGCCCCCTGGCGCCCCTGTGATCTCGCCCATTCGCTGGGCGTAAGCCGGAATTTTGCGGCTCATGGTGTTACTCCTTTTGCGGCGGGTCGTGATCGCCCGGCAGGCCGTCATCCTGCACGCCGGACCATTCGGGCACGGGCAAACCACGTTCCTTGAAGGCGGCCACCTCGGCAGCGCGCTCATCAAGCACGTCCTCAAGCGAGCGGCCCCGCTCGGCGACGATTTCGGTGAGTGAGCGGGTGCCGCTGGCCAAGTCGTTGGCGTTGGCCCCCGCATCGTCTTTCGGGTTCACGCTTGCCCAGCCGCGCGGTCGCCATGTGGCCGCGTCAAATTTGTGGATCTTGGACAGCGGCAGGCGGATCAGGCCGGACAACATTGCCAAGGGCAGCCACCGGGCAAACACTTGGTCATGCAGGCTCTCAAAAATCGCCCGCTGCAACATGCGCCATTCATCGCGTTCCTCGCCCTTACCAGCGCGCAGGCTTGAAAAATTCGCCCGGCTCAGATCGGCGGTCAGCGTTTCATAGGCAACACCAAGCCCGGCGGCTTGACTGGTGCCCATGTGGCGCATGAACGGCTCAACGGCTTGGTCGGGGTACTTGCTTTGACTCCAGTTCGCCTTGACGCCCGGCGGCAGCATTCCGATGGTACCCGCTTCAATTTCGTCAATCGGCGTATCCTGCACCGAGGCGCTGAGTTGGCCTCCTGCGTTTTCCTGTTCAAAGAACAGCATTTGCGCAGCGCCGTAGTTCGCGGCTGCCATGGCCGACTCTTGAAAGCTCTCGCTCATGTTCATCAGGCGCAGGGCGGTGGCTGACCGGGGCACACCAAGAATTTGGCCGATTTCCTCGGGCACAAGCACATAGACCATCTTGGACGCGGGCACGCGCTCACGCTTGCGGGTGGCGCCGTGATGCGCCTCGGCTTGGGGCTTGCTCCACACATGATAGGCCAGAATGCGGCCATCCCGGTTAAACTCAATGCCCGCCTCTATGTAGCTGCCGCCTGCCAGCGCTTGCGTCAGATCAAGGTCCAGCCTGTCAAACAGAACCGGCTCCACCTGAAACCCGAACGGCCCACGGCCACGGCCCTCATGGAAGCGCAAAAAGGCGCCGCCCTCACGGGCCACGCCGGTGGCGATCTGGCATTCAACACCCCACCACGAAAGGTTGCCGCAAATCGTCGGCGTGCCCTTTTTGCCCCATCTGGCCCAACCGGCTTCAATCGTCGCGTTGGCCTTTGTATCCTTCTTGCCGTCAGGGTCGCGCACGTCCATTTGAAGGCGGATGCCGTTGGGGCCGATCACATGGCGGCGGAACAGCATTTCATATGCGCGCTGAAAGTCGAAGTTTTGAGCCGCATGGCGGGAATGCCCGACAAGGCCGCGAATTTCGCGGCGCATTTCATCCCGGGTTGTGGAATGGAAGAAATTGAACCCTGCCGCCAACCGGTCGGGATAGGCGGCCCGGTATGAGCGTTTCACAAGCACCGGGTCGCGGCGGCGAGGGGAGGGGGCTGCCGGTTCATCCGACCGGCTCTTGAATGGCCAGAACTTCAAAACGCAACCCTCCGGTATTGGATTGGGCAACCGCCGGGATTGCGCTCTTGCGCAACCCGCTGCTGGTAAATGCCCTGCAGCCGGATCAGATCGGCAATCGGCGTGCGGGAAATGCTGCGGCCCTCAATCGTGTAACTCTCGGCGTCCTTGCTCACGCGGCCCTCAAGTGTGGCGTCAATTGCAGCAAGAATGCGCTCGGCTGGGGAGCGCAGATCGCTATCGGCCTGCATCGGGTCCGGCAGAATGCAGACCCGGCCAACAGCCAGCCGCACCCGGTCGCTGTTGGCATCGTCAAAGGCAAGCGAGGTCCATTCGTATTCACCGGGGGGCACGCTGGCCGAATCTGTGGCGGAATGCGCCAGCAGAAAGGCACCGCTGCCCGCCGTTGCCAAAATGGTGACAGGCGTGCCCCCTGCGATGGGGCGCAGCACATAGCGCAGCGACCAGTCGGTGGGCGGGTGCGAGGCAAATGCGGTTGCATCAGACCAAGCCCAGCCATCCCCGGCCACAAGCTGTGCCGGGATTTGTGTTTCAGTCACCATTGATCACCTCCGCCAAGGCGGCTTGGGTAAAAGAAGAAAGAAGCTTGCAGCTAGGAACGCGGCAAGCAGTTCGGGCGGCAGGTCACCGCCGCCCGTCAAAACGGAATCTCATCGTCATCAATAGGCCCGCTGGAGCCGCCCGAGCCGCCGCCGCTGGTGCCGTGGCTGCTGTAGCCCCCACCGTACCCGCCGCCGCCGGACTGGCCGCCCTCGCTGCCGCGCGGATCGCCCAGCATTTCAAGCGTGCCCTCAAAGCCCGCAACCACGATCTCTGTGGCGTACCGGTCCTGCCCGCTCTGATCCTGCCACTTGCGGGTGCGCAAGCGCCCGGCGATATAGACCTTAGACCCTTTTTTCAGGTAGCGCTCTGCCACCCCGGCAAGGCCGTCAGCGGTGATTGCGACCCGGTGCCATTCGGTTTCTTCCCGCTCATCGCCGGATTGCCGGTCGCGCCATTTTCGGGTTGTGGCGATTGAGAGGTTGGCCACCTTGCCGCCGTTGGCGAAAGTGCGGATATCGGGGTCTGTCCCGAGATTGCCGATGATTTCAGCACGATTCAGAGCCATTACCACTTTCTCCTTGCTCGCTTCACCTTCCATTGAGACGCCTTTGCGGGCTGCTCAGCGGGGGGGGATTTCGGTTCGGCGAGGGTGCCGGATTTGGCATCCCCATCCTCGGTGGTGTATGTCACCGCCATCAGGTTGCCCGGGCCGGGCTGCGCCCAAGCGGGCGGGTTTTCCCGGTTGATCGCCTCGGCCTCCAGCACAATGACAAGGGCAAGGCTGTAGACGCTGAGGTCCAGCGCCTCATTGCGCTGCACCCCGGGGCGCTTGTCCCACCCTTTTTCATACCGGCGCTCGGCGCAGTATTCCTCAAACACCTCATGCGGCGCGTATTTCGGGATATTCAGCTTTCGGGAACCGCCGAATTCTTGGCAAAGCGAGGCTGCAACCTCATCTTTCAGCTTGTCGGTGCCTGCGACGATGGCGGGCACGTCACGCGCCACATGGTCCTTGCCACGGTGTGCCGTGTCAGGGTGCCTCAGCGCGGCCCGGGGCGGCAGATCACCACCCTTACCCATGACCAGATAAAACCGGTTCCGGTGCAGTAGGCGGCACTTGCGGTAAAAGTCCCGGGCGCGCGGGGTCACCCCCGGTTCGCCGCGCAAGTCGCAGACAATCGCCAAGATTTTCAGCGCGAAACCGCCGTTCGCCGCTGGATAGGTCTTTTCCATCAGCGGCAGAATGGCATCCCAGTCCTCACCGTAACGGTCGGGCCTGATGCCGCGCCCCTCATGGTGAGGCGCGGTCTCTGGCGGGTTGACGATATCAAACCGGTCGATAACCACGCGCTCAAGGTCAAGGGTCCAAGCCTCAACTTGGCAGACGAATTTCCCTTTCTGGACGTCAATGGCGGCGGTGAGAAAGGCAGTGCCTTCCGGGACCGTCTGCCAAGCATGATCGGTTGCGGCATCTTTCAGCACTTCCACCGTAAGACCGGCAGAAACAGACCGCGCGCGCGGCAGATACGGCAACCCAAGCTCGGTGTTTGTCACCGATTTCAGGCTGCCCTCACCGCCGGTTTTGCTGTGCTCATCCTCAGCCTCAATGTAGCGGCTGACGATGCGCGACCATGGCGCAAGCGCGGCAGCAGGACCGGGCAGCCAGTAAGACGCCGTTGCAACTTCGCGCTGCAGATCGAAAAGCGGGACAAGTTCACCGCTCGTATCCTCATGCAGCCAATGGGCGCCAAGGTTGAGTTCTGCCTTGTGGCGCGCTTCCATGATACTGCCGCAGTGCGGGCAGACCATGAAGGCGGCGGCGCCCCGTTCCAGCGGCGACCCGTCGTCAGGGTATTGCAGCCGCTCAAAGCGAGGCTCAAAAATGTCGGCGCAATCAAAGCAGCGCCAATAGAGCCTGCCGCGCGATCCGCTATTGTAGACCGGGACGATGCCGCCGCTGACCGGCGGCGCCTCATGCGGGCTGGCGGGCGTCCATGTTTCATCAATCACCGGATAGCGCGGCGAGGACTCAACAATGGTCATTGCCCGGGAACCGGCATCCTCGGTGCGCTTGCGCATCAGGCCAAAGGCGCTGCCTTCCCCCATGCCGTCAGCGTTCCGGCCAACGTCTGCCGGGAAAGCGTCATAGTCAGTGCCGATGACCATAGCGATAGAGCGCTGCGCCAGCTTGTCTTTTACAGGCCAGTCGATTGTTAGGCGCATCCCGCCCTTGAATTTCTTGGTGAACGTGTTGTCGGCGCCCTTCCCCTTGCTGCGTTGTTCGCGCAGATAGGGGCTGTTTCGGATCAATTCATCAAGCGCCCCCTCAGACCATTCCTGCGCGGCGCCTTTGGTCGGGCTGAACACCGCGACCACGCGCGGCTGCGCAAGAATGGCATGGGCCAGTGGGTTCATCACAAGCCCCTCAGACTTGGAAGAACGCGCCGGGCCAACAAAGGCGATGGAATCGAAACGCCGGGAAGTCACAACCTCCATCGGCTCATTCATGTACGGGGCCACATCCGCCCGCCACTTCACCCACTGGCCGCCGCTCTTGATCATGCGGCGCGGGGCGGTGTCCAGAACCGAAACCCGCGCCCTCGGCTTCAAGGTCGGCAGCGCCTCAAAGATGGCTCTCTCAACACGAGAGAACGGCGGCAGCGGCTCAACGTCAAACAGCGTCTCCGTCGCTTTCGCCATCGCCGATCAACTCCCGGATTGCGCGATCCGCGCCCTCAAGCACGTCGTCGCAAACCTGTTCAATTTTCTCTAGGTCACGGCCTTCAAGGCCGAGCACGCGAGCCAGCTTGTCGGGCAGCGCGTCAAGTGCATCACGAATTGTGCTGTTGTAAGCCTCAAAGGCTTCCGCAACATCGTCATGCCAGACAAGTGCGCGGCGGTTGGTCGCTTCCACCCGCCGCAACGCCTCAAGCTCCAAAAGCTTGCGCTGATCGGCGAGGCTCATCTTGCCGGGCGCACCGGCGGCGGACTCGCCGCCCAAGAGCGCCATGGATAGCTGCGCGGTAGCGGCATCGCCTGCGGCCTTGGCGCTTTCTTCCTCGGCCCGCATGGCTTTCATCCATGCATAGGCCACTGAGAGCCGAAACTGATAGGAGCGCCCGTTGGTGCCAGCATCTTCAAACGGCAGCGGATTGTCGGCGCGGCGCAGCCAGTTAGAGATTGTGGTGCCGGAAACACCAAGCCCGACCTCAAGCTGAGATTTGTTCACCAGCGCGTCGGGTACACCCTTGGGAAGCGGATGCGCCGCTACAAGTTCGGCCTCATCCTCGGTGAGTTCTCGCAAGTCGGGCATCTGATCTGTCATCGCCAGCCCTCCATTCACCCTTGCCAACCCCTTTTCAGCCCGGCGGGAACAACAACCACAACCCAAAGCGCAAGCTGCGGAAAAACGAAAAGTCACAAATCACACATGCGCGCGAATTACCCATGTGGCGTGGCCCCGGAAAGAACCTATCAGGCCGAGCCAACCGCCCTGCGCATCGCCCGCAGCATTGCCCCGGGTAGACGGGCGGTTGCGGTCTTGGCCGCGCTCACCACCAGCTTAAGCCGTGGCGAATAGCTGGCGCGGTCTGCGTAATGCACCAGCAGTTTCAGCGAGGCGCCTTTCCTGTCACGCTGCCAGATGCCAGCGCGGCGCCCGCCCTTGGGCTTGCCGCTAAAGACTGCGGGTTTGTTCAACGTGCGGCCAACCGCACCCCTCGGCATGTTCCCGTATTTGTTGAGCCGCTGGCCCACGGGCACCAGAATGGCCCGGCGCTTTGGCGCCCGGTTGCCGCCGTCCTCAAGCCGGGTCAGGTATTCAGCCTGAATGGGCTTGGCAAACACCATGCCGGTGAGCGACCGCTTGGTTGCGCGGCGCACGGCAAAGGCTTTCATTGTGAAAGGGGTGGGGCGGTCAAGGATGCGGCGCAGCCGCTTTTCCCAGTTTTTGCGAATGTCGTTCAGCACCTCATTGATTGCGAGGCTGAGGGCAAACGGGATTTGCCGCCGGGACACGTCATTGAGGCCGCGCTGAAACTCTCTGATGTTGTTTTTGATTTTCAGGTCCAAGGCAGGTGCCTTTCAAATCTCAGGTCCAAGCCCCCGGCGACGGAGGGGGAGCAGCGTACGGAAAGAATGCCAGGGGCTTGGACTTCACCGAGGGGGAGGGTGCCTGTTGCTTGGCATCTTTCGCACCTCTCTGACGATGCCGAAGGTTATACAACAAGTCTCCGGCGTGTTGCGTAAATTAGCTGATCAGTTCGGCGTCTGCGCGTATCCGCAACAGATGGCCAGCCGCTGGCCCATCTCGGCAATGGCGATGGTGGCCGCATCCTGCGCCGCCACATTGGATGTGGCCGCACCGGCTTGGCGCAGAATGTCGGCGCGGCTCATACCGTCAATGGCGACCCATTGGGCAAGCTGGCGCAGGCTGACATGGGCCATGCCATCGCCACGGCGCTGGCGGCGGGCCTCTTTGAGCGGCACGGCCATCTCGCCGCCCTCAAGCGCGGCGTGCATGTGCCGCAGCCGTTCAGCGGCGGTGAGAGCACGGAGGCTGGGGCTGCGCGCCCCGCCGCCGCCACCACCGCCGCCGGTCGGGTCGCTGGTGCCGCCCGATGAATGCACGGCCTCAAATGCCTCGGTGTAATCCAGCATGGCGGCACGCGCGCAGGCGTTGAGAACGCGCAGCATCGGCGGCTGTTTGGTGCGCCAGACCCGGGCACGGTGGCCGATGATCCGTTCACCGTCGATCTCATAGCCCAGATCAATTGACGCCTGCTCAACCCGGCCACGGGCAAGCCGCGCCGTGGTGCCATCGGGCAAGGTCGCCTCGGTTTCCCAAGGGAAAGGCGGCAGGTTGACCTTGGGTGCCACCCTGTTCTTGCGCTTCTTAGCCATCATCGGCCCCCTTTCTTGGTGAGACGGGTGATCTGCCCCGCAATGATTTCTCTTTTCAGTTGTTCAAGTTCTTTTCGCCCGTATAGCGCGACCTTCACCCCAATCACCCCCTTCATCACATTCAATCTTTTCAATAAGTTAGGGGTATTGTTAGGGGTGAGGTTGTGGTGAAGGGGGTGAGGTAATTTGCCGAAATGACGCTTTCCCCGTATCCCTTCCCCGCCGGACTACGGCGGGGGCCGCTTTTCCCTCGCCCTGTTTCCCTTCCGGGGTGACCCTTTTGCACCCGCTTCACCCGGGGCGCGGGGCGGCGGAAGGGTTGCGCTGCAGGGGGTGCGGGGCGCATCAGAACGGCGGCTCATCATCGGCGGGCCGGGCCGCATCAATACGCTCACCGGTGACGCGCTCAACCAGTTCGGCGGCCTCAGGCGCCCATTTCAGGCCCTTCCAGTGCGAGCGCCCCCGCACCGGGCCGCGTTCAAAGCCCTTTTCAACCATGATATCGCCCACGGTTTTCATCTGATAAAGCTGGCGGCCTTCCTGCTCACACCACGCCTCATGCACCTTGTAAAAGTCGCTGACAGACAGGCGGCCCTTGGTCTCTTTCGTGGTCATTTCCTCAAGGAACACGCCCACAGGGTCGGCGGCCTCAAGCAATTGCGCCTTAAGGCGGGTCATCGGTTCGGGCAGATGGACTCCCAAGTGCATGAATTCCTGAAAGCCCGCGATCAGCCAATTCAGAATACCGCTTCCTTCTTCGCGTAGTTCCGCCTCAACCTCACCCTGCGAGCGCTGCTTTTCAGGCGGCAGGGCGCGCAGGTTCACATCAAAGGGCACAAAGACCAAGCGGCGGCGGGTGCCTTCATCCTCATCCTTGATTTTGGGCGTCCGGTTGATTGAGATGATGGGAATGCCGGTGGGGGTCCAAAAGAATGGGTCTTGATAGTTGCCCCGGCTCATGCGCCGGTCCCCCCCCGTCAGGCCCTTCACTTTCTTGGCGCTCAGCACGTCGCGCGCACCCGGTTCGGTGGCGATGTAGACCCGGGCACCGGGCAAATCGACTTCCTCAGGGTTGGCACCCGAAGGGCTTTGGTTGCCGGTATCAAGGAACATTTCAACCTTGCAGGTCGCGGCATAGCCATCACGCCGCCCAAAGACATGCGCCAAGGTATTGAGCAGGGTGGACTTGCCATTGCCGCCGGGGCCGCGCAGGAAAACGCAAATTTGGGCGCGGTTTTCGCCAAACAGGCAGGCACCAAAAATGCGCTGTGTGCATTCACGAATGGCCGGGTCCGGTATGATGAGTTCCATGAATTCTTCCCAGCCCGGGCAGCGCGCGGCGGGATCAAAGCGCACGCCGCCGCACTTGGTAGGCAGCTTGGAACGATCGGTCTCTTGCAGCCATTCCATTTTGCTGGCGACCACCTCAGCTTCAGTGGCCCCATAGGGTTTTTTCCAGTCACGCACAGCGCGCAGGTTCAAATCGCCATTCGGCAAAACCAGCGTCCAAGGGTCCGAGTCCATATCCTCGACTTCGGCGCGGCGCTGATATTCGCAGGTTTCAAGCGCGCTTTTGACCTTGGCCTGATTACCGCATTTCGTGGCGTGCTGGCGCAGCTTGGCCGCCGCCGCAAAGCCCATCATCTGGCGGGCGTCATCAATTGAGCGCACAAAAATCGGCGGGCGTTTGCGCGAGCACGCTTCAATGAAATCCTCGATTTCTTCCTCTGCCGGATCATAGTTCCGTTGCAGGTATTCAGCTTCCTCAAGCACAAGCTGGCGCAGCTTGTGGGCGATCTCACGCGCGGCAAGATGGCCCGAGCGGAAGGAATAGCGGGTGCCATCCCATACGGCCCAGCCTTTGCCCGAGACAAAAACCAAGTCCTCGCCATAGACCGAGAGAATGCGGGCGGCGTTGTCCTCATCATTCATCTCAAGCTTCAGCCGTTCGGCGAGCGTCAAGGCCGTGGCGCGCTGATGCGGAACAATGGCGTTCGGTTTGCCCATAGGTGGTGCCTCCGGTTCGTCATGGTGTGCGGCGGTGAGAGACGTGGCGGGTAAAAATTCGCCGTGTCTGGGGTCAAAGCTTGGCGAAATCGGCCTCAAGGCGCGTAAGGCGAGCCTCCAGCCGCTCAAGGATGACGCCTTTGAACTCCTCAAATTCGTCATCGGTCGGCATGGCGGCATCGGGGATGTAATACCGGGGTAAATCGTCGGGTTCGTCCGTGGGAATGGCTGCCTGATATTTGGTCACAAAATCCCGGGGTGTTTTCAGTCGCTCTTTCCAGAACCTAACGGCCTGCTTGGCGGTTTCGATCTGGCGCAGCAATTGCCCGCCTTGGTGATAAGCTTCTGGTGTCATTTGCGGTTCGCCTTCTTGGCGGCATCGCGGCGCTTGGCGTTTTCCCGGGGCGTCACAAGTGCAAGGTGATCCGGGTTGACGCAGGCGCGGCGGCGGCATTTGTGGTCAAGCTGTTTGCGGGGCGGGATGAGGCCGTTTTCGTTGACCCATGCAGCGATATGCACGGCCACGGTGGCCCCATCCAAAGACATGCGGGGATAACCGCCGCCGCGACCGTGGCCCGAGGTCGGGCCTTGCCAAACGTGGCAGGGACCGGCGAGGCCGGGCGTGGCGCAAGCCTCATGGCTTACGCGCGCGGCGATTTTGCCCCGGATTTGATCGCGGCGACGGGGCATCAGAACGGCATTTCGGGTTCAGAGGTCACGCATTCAAGCGGGAAGGTCTCTTGATGCAGTTCCCTGCCGCAGAACCACGCGCAATCTACCTCATGGCAACTGCTGTAAAGAACCGTCATCCATACTTCGCAGGATCTCAGACGCACCGTATCACCCGGCACGCGGGCACACTGCCGGGCAGCCTCGGCGCAGGTCATGGGTTCCTCAGCAGCCTGCGCGCGTTCGGGATAGACATGCAGCGTTGTATCGCCGCCGGGTTCGGTGGTGACAAACTGCTTGGCGGCGCCCATGATCTTGATGGCAATGGTTTTTACGGACATTGGGTTTTCCTTTCCTGATGGGATTAGGGGTTAGACCGGCGCGGTGAAGCGCATGACATGGGCGGCAAGCTCAATCTGGCCGCCCGCAAAATCGCCGCCCTCAGCGGTCAATTTGATGGGGGTGTCAGACCAAAAGACCTCGGGCGTGCTGGGGCCAACAAAGGTGGAGCCTTGGCCGGTCCACAGCCCGTTAGAAAACCGGGTTTCCTGCCCGCTCAGCCCAACGGCAAAGGTGGATAGCGTGCCTGAAAGCGCGGTGGTGACCGTGCCCGAAACAGCCAGCAGAATGGACCGCTCGGGAATGTCCAAACTGGTGGTGTTGCTGCTGCCTGCGGTGACCGTATGGCTGACCGAAAGCACGTCCTGCGCGGTGGTGGCGCCGTTTGCGGCAGCGGCCACAATGATGGGCTGCCATTCGGTGCCGTTCCACACAACCGGCTTGGCTTGATCGGCAATCCATGCGCGGAACCCGGGCAGCGGCGTCACGAACCGCCAGCCGCCATTAAACCAATGGGCGATTTTGCCATCCTCACCGGACCAATCGCCGGTTGTCGAGGCGGGCAGGAAATAGCAGTCGCTTTCCTGCGGGGATGACGGCGGCGCGGTGGTCGTTGCGGATTGCAGCACCAGATTGGTCAACGCGTCCAGCGTGGTCAGCGCCTCATTCACGGTGACATGCTTTTGCGACTGTGCGGCCTGAAGGAAAGGGATTCCCAGTCGGGTTGAGGTATCAGCCATTAAGTTCACCTTTCTTAGCTAGGTCTGCAAAATCATCGTCGTGGTCCCACTCGCCCCGGGGGATGGCGAGGCGGGCGCCGTTGGCGCAGTGATGGGCCGCCTTGGCCTCGGCGCGTTCGGCGTTCAGCCGCGCGGTTTCGGGGCATTTTGTGCTCGGGTCGGCAAGGATGGTTGCCCGGGTGACGCCCTCGGGGGGCAGCCAGCCGGGGCGCGGGGAGTCCAGATCGGGCACCGGCGAGGGCAGCGGTTTGCCTGTGCGGGCGCTTCTGCCACGGGCAGCGCCGGTTTTCGCCTCAGGCCCGCACAGGGCGTTCAGCGAAAGCGCCGCCTCAATGCGCGCCTTGAAATCGGGGTTTTTCAGGCGGGTGGCTGAGAACACGGCCAAGGTGGTTTCAATGCCCTCGCCAGCCACCACAAGGGGGCAATAGGGCTTGGACAGAACCACGGGCTGCCCCCAGATTTCACCGGTGCGGCCCTTGAATTTCTTGGGTACTTTGGTGCCATCGGCAAACCGGGCGCGGCCACGGGCCGGGTCAAAAGGGTCAATCCAAGTCAGATGTACCCCCACCAGACGCTTGCGCCCGATAAAGCCGACCATGGCCGGACCGCGATGCACAACCCGGGGGTTCCCGTTATCGTCACCCTCATAACAAGGCAAATCAGGGTGATAGCGCAGCGTTGGGGGCAAGCCCCCGATGGCGGCCACGTTGATGCCCCGGCCTTGTTCAAGATAGGCGATCAGCCCGGGGTGGTTTTCGTAAGCTGCTTTCCAGATGCGGAACGCCTTGGAGATGCCCCGTTCCGCCAGTTCTTGGGCTTCATTTTCGGCCTGCCGCTGGCGGGCCTCAGATTCCGCCTTGAACCGGGCAATGCGGGCCGGGTCTGCAGTGCGGTCAATGCCGCCGTGATCTGCTAGCGCCCGCACGGCGGCGGTGAAGGTGATGCCGTCTCGCGCCATGAGGTAATCAATCACCGAGCCTTTGGCGTTGCAGCCAAAGCAGAAGAATTGCCCCCCGTGCCCTTTCGGTTCGGTCACATGGAATGAGGGCGTTTTCTCACCGTGAAACGGGCAAGGCGCCCAATAGTCGCCGCGCTTGAGATTGGTTTTGCGCGTGTCCCAAGTCACGGTTTGCTCAACAATCGCGCGCAGGGAAACCCGGGCTTTTACCTCATCTGACAGGGCCATCGGGTCAGGCTCCGTCAGCGCCGGTCAGGCCGAGCTTCTCCGCCATCTGGAAAAACAACCCCTCGGCAGTAACAGGGTGAAGGCCGGACAGATTGAGGGTTGCCGGGCGCGGAACGTCATCAATGACCGGCCAGTGTCCAGCGCCGGGCAATAGCGCTTCCTTTTCAATGGCCAGCATTTCAAGGTCGCAACGCTTGACCCATTCAGGCGCGGTTTGCGTCAGGTTGAACCGCGCGGCAATTGCTGCTGCCATGCGCGCCTCGAGGCGCTGGTAATCCGGCAGATGCGCCTTGAGCGGGCTTGTCACATCGCCAAGATACGCCTCGGCGGCGTCGTGCATCAGGATATCGCGCGCGATATCGCGCAGGTGCGGGTCGCTGTAGATATCGCCTGCTGCGTGGATCTCGAACAGATGCACACACAGAACCGAATGCTCGGCCACGGAATAGAACATACTGCCAAACCCGTTGAACCGTGCGATGCGGGACAGGGCGCGGGCAATGTCCGAAAAATGGATTTCCGCCGGGTTCGGGTCGACCAAATCCATATAGCAAGTGCCGGTCCAGATTGAGGCGTCTGCCACGGTGGTGGGGGTGGTTTTGAAAGCGCTCATTTGCTTCCACCATCGGGGCGAGCGTCCGCTTTGTCGGATTTCAGTTGCTTGAGTTGCGCATCAAGGCGCTCCTCAAATTCCACCATCATGGCGCGCTTGATGGCGGCGGCGCTGGTGGCGACAAGCTCCACGCTGCCGGAAACCGAATGGCCGTAGAGGCGCCGGTTCACCGGGCCAAAACAGGCGGCAAACCCGTTTTTGGCGGCACGGATGTGGGCGGTGATGGTTTCGGTGCCGTCAAGTTTGTCTATGTTGATCTCTACCCGGCGGGTCATGGTGTTCTCCAATCAGGTTTCGCTTTCGGGGGTGGGGACGGGGGCGCGGTCAAAGACGTGAACGCGCGAAAATTCGGTGAGCGTGATGCCTTCCCGGGCGGCGGCAGTGGCGGCGCGCTTCTGTGCCGCCAGATCGCAGGCAGGGGCATGGCAAATCCACAGGATGGCACCGCGCAGGTATTCGGGCAGGCCGGGAATGGCGCCCGGCAGAACCGGGAAGCCGACCCCTTGCCGGGGCGGTACCAGCCCGCAAACCTCACACTTGGCGGTCATCCGGCGTGTCATGCGGCGCGCTCCGCATGGGCCAGCACTTCCAGCGCCACGGCGACAACCGCCTTGCCGGAGCGGGCGGGCAGCTTCATTTTCCGCTCGAGGGCTTCAAAGCCGGTGCCCTTGCCGCAGACTTCCTCAAGCGCGGTCAGCAGGCGTGGCGGCAGGCTTTGCATGATTGCCGCATAGGCATCTGCCGTGGCAGCTTCGCGGGCCAAATAGATCATCTGAAAATCACGGGCCGTGCGCAGATGGTCCAGCGTGATCAGGTCTTGTTTCTGGCGCAACAGCGCCTCAATCGGGGTGGAACGCTGCACCGGGGCGGGCAGAAATGCGCGGCGCTCGGGGCTGGGCGCGGGATGCGCGGCGATTTCGGCCCGCACGCATTCAATCGCCGTGTCGGTGGATTTGAATTGACGCACCTTGCCCCCGGTCGGGCCAATTGGAGTGAGCCAGCCGAATGCGAGGGCGGCAAGCACCACATCACGGCGCAGTGAGGTTTTGGTTTCACCGGCAGCCGTGACAGCGGCGGCGGGCATATCGCCTGCCAACAGCAGGCCGTCAGAGCGGCTCAGAACATGCAGGGTGGCAGCAAATTCCGAGGCGGTTTGTTCGGCGGTGAGGCCAAGGGCAGCCAGAATTGTTGCGCGCGACACGGCAGGTTCAGCGGGGGCGCTGGCGTTGGTCCGGCTTTCCTCAAGCGCGGCCAGCAGCTTTTCCCATTCGGGGTGGTCGCGCAGTTCCTCAACCTTTCGGATGCGCCGCAGGACCGTTGACGGCTCGCAGCCCTCAGGCGCCGCGATTTCACGCATGGACCGCCCGTCAACGACGTTTTGCAGATAAGAGGAAAGGGCCTTGGGGGCGATGGCTAGACCGGTCATGGCTCAGCCTCCAAAGAGATCAGGTTGGGGGGTGTCGTCACCGGTGCCAGCGGGGGCACCGGTCAGCTTTTCGGGGTCGAAATCGGGCAGCCGGGAACGGATGTGCTCGGCATATCCGGGGTCGCGCTCAATCAGGTGGCACTCACGCCCTTCCATCGCGGCAGCCCAGCCGGTGGAGCCGGACCCGGCGAACATATCCAGCACCCGCCCGCCGCGCGCGGTGGTCAGCCGAACCAGCCACCGCATAAGTTCCTGCGGCTTGACAGTCGGGTGTGTTGATCCGCAACGCTCGGCTTTAGTGGCTTTGCCCGAATAGAAGAAACGGGCCATGCTTTGGGTGGCGGTCTTGTGGCCGGGCACCGGCTCTTGCGGGAAATTGGCAATAACCTCGGCGCTGCCGTCATGGCAGATGTTGGCAGGCCAACGGCCTTCCGCATGGGGTTCGGCGCCATCCCGGGGCCTGTTGTCCGGCCCGTAAACGCTATTGCTGCGCGCGCCAGTCCCTTGGACTGAGGCATATTTTTGCGCCAACTGGGCGTCGGTTGCAGGAATGCGCGCCGCGTCGATATTCAAACCGCCGGTGCCGGTGGCCAGATATTGCCGGGCAACCGATCCTGCGGACAGCGGCTTGCGCGCCAAAACGATTGGCTCAAATCCCGGCTTTAGGGCGGTGCCAAAGCCTTCCCACTGGGCAGCCTCAGGGGTGGCAGCGCTGCTGTGGAAGTAATCGCCACCGGTCATGCCATCGGTGAAAATCGCACCGCCGCCTTGCTTGGATCGGCCTTTTTTCTCGCCTGCCGCGCGCTCAGCGCCCAAAAGTTTGTCAATGTTCTTGGCTACATCGTGGCTCTTGGGAAAACCCGAGCCATAGAGCCACGCCAGCAGCGGCGCGTCAGCGGCGGCAAACGCGCGGGCCAGCGCTCCGATTTGCTCGGGTTCCAGACTGTCGAGAAACAGCGTCCATGCAGGTGATGCGCCGTAAAGGTTCTGAATGCAGTCCCGAAGCTCAAAACCGGCCTGTTCAATAGCCACGGCCATGTGATGATAAGTGCGGGAATGGTTGAAAGCGACCACGTGCCCGCCGGGTTTCAGCACCCGCAGCGCAGCGGCCCATGTTTCCGGGCGAAAGGCGATATCGCCGCCGTCCCACGTTTTGCCCATGAAGCCCTTGGATGAACGCTGAAACAGCCCGTCAGTGCCGTGCTTGGCTTGCGCGGCGCCGTCGCCGCCAAAGCGCTTCACAATGGATGTGAGGTGATAAAGCGGGTCGGTCACGATGGCGTCAAAATGCGCCTCGGGTAGACTTGCCAGAACCTCAAGGCAGTCACCCTCATGCAGTGTCAGGGAACCCATCACGCGGCCCTCCCTTCCATGCCGGTGCGGGCCATTAGGCCCGCGAAGGGTGCAAGCTCTGCGGCGGCCCACGCGCGGCCAGCATTGGTGATGCGGAGCGAGGGCTGAATCTGTCCGGTGGCTTCAATGAACCCATGTTCCCGGGCGGTTGTGACCGCGAGTTGCAGTTCAATCGGGTCATAACCTGCGGCGGCCATAAGGGTGGAGCCGGTTTCCGTGTGCTCTTGCACAGCGGCCAGAAAGCGGAGCAGCGGAGGGTTACGCATGGCTCACCGCCTTGACCTGCGCCAGATAGGTGGTGACGCCCAGAACGCGGATGGTCCGGCACAACTGCGCCATGGACGGCGTGGCGATCAGCTTGCCGCCCTGTTCGTCGCGGTGAACGCCAAGCAGGCCCTCGCCAATCAGGGCGAGGATTTCGCAGGCAGCTTTTTCCGGCTCAATCGCCATAAGTTCGGCGTACCCGGCTGCTGCCTCGGCGGTCATTTCGCCGTGCATGGTGAGGCCGCCGATCAGCACCAGCCGGAACGGTGCCGTTTCTGTTTGCGGGCAAATCGTCTGAGTGTCTGCGCTCATTGGTTGGCTCCCGTGTGTCGGTGATGCCAACCGTTGTGCCACCGCTCTTCCCGGGAGCGTGACGGTCAAAAGAGTTGAAAAACTCTCATATTTTGCAGTGCCTTACCAGACTGGCGGGGAAGTTGCCAAAGCTGAAGATCATGCTCAGAATTGGGAAATATTCTCAACATTGGGTAGGCACGAAAAAAAGGGCCGGATGGGTTATCCGGCCCTTTTCTGGCGATCATGGTTGCAGGTTGGTCAGGCGCTCTTTGCCAGTTCTTTGACCCGGAAGAACGGACGGCGGCATTCGATGACTTGGAACACCTCGCCCCTTTGGTTCTCGGTGACAGGCCCGGCAGCGTGGGCGTTCAGATCGGCGCGGCGCAGCCACGCTACAAAGCCCGGCGGCATGAGGGCAAACACGCGCTCGGCGCCTGCGCGCTCGCAATGCTTGATCAGGTCAACGGCGTTTTTTCTGAGGGCGTCAATCCGGGTGCGGCGTGGCAGCCCGGGGTCGGCGGTGAAGCGAGTGGCTTCAAAGGATGTGCGTTCCGTGCTGGCGGCGGGGATAATGCCCGGCGGGATGTTTGGCAGGCGGCCCAGCGTGGCATCCCGTATCATGTGGCTAAAGGTTGGACCGGAATAATCGCAGGGCAGCACGCGCGATGCGGTCAGAACCCGGCCCTTGTCATGGGTGATGATGTATTTGGTGAGCGGGGTATCATATTGATCCCACTCAACCTGCTCGGTATGGGGCACATCCCATCCCTCTACATCGACAAAGGCCCGTTTGCGCACCTTGAGGTGTTCAAACCAGAGCGGGCCGTGCAGGTGAATGCTGCTCCAGTCGCAAATGATTGTTTGCATTTGGTTCTCCAAATCGTGTTGCGCAACACAACTTGGGGGCGAAAGGGCAAAAAATTACAAATCCGTCGTGACGCCCGCAACAGCACAGATATGGACAACAGCGAGAAAGTTACTCACGCCAAGTGTTGCCTCAATACGGCGCTTGCGCAGCTTTATGGTGTCCTCGCTTTTCTCAAAGTAGTGGGCCACTTGGCTGGCGCGCATCCCGTGGGCAAAGAGCGCCACCAATTCACGCTGTTCATTGTTGAGCATCAAGGCGTTGCAGGCCAGCCGCTCAAGGTGGGATTTGTGCAGTATTCGGGCAGCTTCCGCCCGTGCGGCCTCGGAAAGCTGTTTCGTGCCTGCATAGCTGACAATCATTCCGCTGCCAGCAATCTGGCTGGACATGGAAACCCCGTGGTGCATACCAAATTCGCGGGCGGTGGACATGACCGGGTTTGCTGTACCGCTGTATTCGGCCCAGTCAAACACAATGGCACGGGGCGCGCAGGCCCGCACCACCGGATCAAGTTTCAGCCAGCCTTTTTTCTGGTAAATCTCCTGAAACTCGGCGGGGTAGTTGGAGTAATACCCAACTTCACCCTTGGCGAAGTTTCCGAAGCCAACCGTGCAAAGCTCTTCAGATACGGCAAGCAGCGGGCTTGTGCTGTATTCGTCCATAATTCGCATTTGGCACCTCTCACCATGATCACCGATTACGTCCTCCCACAGCAATGGGAAACTCGCCAATAATGGGGAGTTTACCAGCATAATGGTAGAATGCAACCTTTAGAGGTGTGGCAGGGTGTCGGGAGGCGCTATTTCGCGAGGTTCGACGTGTATAGAGACAAGCTCCTGACTATACTCGAAAAGCTTAACGATGCGCAGGCGTTTAGCCTGCATTCTTTTCTTCATCTGCAATCTGTAGATCGGGAAATTTCTCCCGTAGGTATTCAAGCGCCTCACGCGCCTGATCTTCCCCAAGCCCGTGAACCATCCCGTACAGTTCGTTCCTGATTTCGGATACCGGGTTCTCAGCGTCGAGCATTGATACGCTATGCAGACCAAGGACTTTGCATATGCGCTCGAGCGTATCGTATTTCGGCTGGGTGTCACTGCTCAACATCGTGTTGACGGTGTTCTTGCTGAACCCGGCAGCAATGGAAAGGGGGGAGTCCTTCCAACCTTTAAAGGCCATGATCGCCCTGAGGTTCTGCTTGCGCCGCTGCCAAACGCGCTTTTGCTCCTCTTTGTCTATTCCGGGCATTTTCTACCGTCTGTGTGTGTTTCCAACTCTACCGCAAGCATAGCGGAATGCAGCAGGCGGGAAAGCTACCAAAAAGGTGAGAAAAGTAATTGCAATTAGGTAAAATACCAATAGATTGGTACTTAGCAGCTTAAAGTAGAGCGCTGCGAGGTGAATCCATCCTGCGAGCGAGCGTCACGAAATGAACGCACAAGGCAACACTGACGAGTTTGAGGGCAAATCCCTTAGCCACGTCATGCAGGAAGTTGAGCGCCGCTATTTTTGCTATGCACTGAACAAGGCCAACGGAAACAAAGCTGAGGCGGCCCGGGTGGCCGGTATGAGCTATCAGACCTTCACCCGAAAACTCGGGCTGCTGGATCTGCGGGTGACTTACCATGCTGAGTGAGCGCGAGAAGCACTTTCGACGCGCTCTTGAAGGCGCTGCGCAGTTGGTTGCCATGTATGGCGATGAGTTTCTGCCCGCGTTCATTCGCATAGAGGAAGAACTTGAGGCACTGGCGGGCAAATCTTCGGCGGCGGTGAGGGCAATGGAGCTTGCTAAAAAGATCAGCCGCGCCGCTTAAAGCGCAATCAGTTCCAATGCCTCACGACGGCCCACCAGTGCGCCGCCCTCGCCGTAGTTCGGGCGCTTGTACTCATGCCCCAAAATATCAGCGCGCACCCGGTCATCAACCTTTGCGGCTAATAGCGCGTCTTCGACATAGTGGCGCATCGAATAGGCCACATGTTTTGGCGTCTCTTTCAGGCCGTTATTCTCAAGGTATTTATTGACCAAGGCCGACCACGAATTTGCTTTGTGCTGATAGCGCTTGATGCCTTCCCGGTCCACGATGCGGCGGGCAGCCTCAAGGGAAACGCCAGTCAGGGGCATATCGCGTTCGGTGTGCTCAACCTTGATCTCACGCCCATTCTCGCGCACGCGCAAGTGCGGGACATTGTGCGTCAGAACAAAATCCTCAAGCGGGGCATCGGTAATCTCGCTGGGGCGCAGGCCGGTGTTGACAGTCATCAGAAAAATATCGCGTGCCTCATCGTTGAGGCCACCCAGCGCCCCCGGTGCAAGCAGCTTATTCTTGACCCAATCGCGAGAGAACGGCGGAGTCTTGGTCTTCTTGCGTCCGCGCACCTCGAACCAAAGCTTTGAAAAGGGGTTGGCGAGACCAACATTTTTCAAGGTGGTCCAAGTGTTCCACATCTCGGACAGGTGGCCAAAGTCCTTGTTGGCTGAATCGGGTTTCAGGCCGCCCTCAACGCGAACCCGCCACCAGTCACGGAACCGGAGCGCGTCATCCCGGCTAATTTCATTGATCGGCATGGCAATCGGTATGTTCCGGCCATCCCGCTCAGCGACCACATCCAGAAAGTTATTCACGGCGCGGTCGCGCGGCTGGCGCCACCGCTTTAGCTGCTGCTCGGTCTTTTTCAGATGGCGGGTGCGGGTCAGATCATAATACTCATCCCGCACTTCTGTGAGCGTGGGCAACACCTCGGGCACCGTGCCAATCACAGCCTGCGCGGCGGCCTTGCTTGTGAAATTTTCGCCTGTCACAGAGATAATGCGCTCGGCGAGGTGCGCCGGGTCACCAGCCACCAAAGTCGTGAGCGGAAGGTAAGGGTAGCCCCGGGCCTGCGCCAGCTTTTTGGCAGCCTCATAGTGGGCACGGGCACTGGCGTGGTCAGCGGCGGCCAAAGCTTCCCATTCTGCCATTCGGGCGGCCTCAACCTGCGCCGCTTTCAGCTTTGCTTCAGCTTTGTTGTCAGTGTGCAGAGCTTGCCGTACCTGAGTGACCGGTTTGCCGTCTGCGCCCAGCACTAGGCCAGCAAACCGCTTTGGCACCCGCTTGACCCAGTAGAAGCGGCCCCGGTCATTCACGACGCCCAAGTGCAGCCCCTCATGTGAGAATGGCGGAAAGTTGCAGAATGGCGAAGGTTAGGCCAATGGCGTTGAATGTGCCTACAACCACGCAAAAGAGCGTTATCGCGATATTGGCGGCACGCTCCCTCCGGCTGGGGTTTCGGTTGTGTCGCGGCCTAAGCCCCCGGTCATCCATCCTCAATCTCCAAGCGCTGCCCGATGGTCAAATGTTGCGGGATTTGTTGCGGGAAATGTTGCGGGATGCTCAACTTCAGGTCAAGTGGGTGTTTTCCGGCTTTCTGTTAAGTTGTTGATTTGATTTGATAAGATGCGAAAAAGCCCGATGCTGAAAGCATCGGGCTTAGAATTCTGTGGCTGGGGTGGTAGGATTCGAACCTACGATACACGGTACCAAAAACCGCTGCCTTACCACTTGGCTACACCCCATCGGTGAGGCGCTGTCTAAAGTTTGTTTCGGGGGCGTGCAAGAGGTTTTTTGAAAAAAAGTACGTCTTTTTGACCTCTCACTGCGTTCCAGGCGAAGAAACCTGTGGAAAACTCCTTTCGGCGGGCGCTGGGGTCAAAAGAGTTCGTATATTCCGTGTGTTACGCAACTTTTGGTCGCGTCGTTCGCGCGCTCGGCAGCGGTTCGGAAGTGGTTGAATGTGCGCAAAGATGCGAAGGCGGGCGCGGAATGCGTTCGTTGCCTCGCTAGCGCGCCATTAGAGGTTCTGCCGCTTCGGAAACCGGCGGCAAGACCCGCGTCGTCAGGGGCGCGCAGCGACTGCAAAACCACCGTTCAAGGCACGTACCGCGACTGCAGGAGGGCTGCTGCGGCTGGCCATGCGTTCCAGGTTGACGATGGTGGAGAGCATCAGCCGGTCGTGGCTCCAGTCTCCGGGCCGTTGAAGCAGAACCGCGGTTGCCAGCACAAAGACGGTCATCGCGGCGGACACCAGGGTCCAGCCAAAGGCGGCTGGCGCTTGCGGCTGGCGGGCGGTCACGGCAATGATGCGCCGTTGCAGCGAGGCGCCACGGCGGGTTTCGCGTCTGTCGACCAGTGCCACGACCGGGCTGCGATGGGTGAAGAGGGTTTGGCCACGCGCGGCCTTGGCGCAGGCACGTATCAAGCATTCGCAATAGGCGCGCACATCGAACTGCGGCCGCGCCATCAGCGCTTGATCGCAGGCAAATTCGCGCAGCAAGCGGACCTCGCGTCGCCACAGATAGAAGGCAGGATTCCAAAACAGAAGCGGCCGCAGCATTTCCAGCAGGAATTCACATTCGATGTCACGCTGGCGAAAATGCTGCAGCTCGTGCGCGATGGTCAGCCTCAGGTCGTGGGGCTCGTGCAGCAGAGCGGTTGGGAGCACCACGTAACGTCGCCACAACCCGCGTGTGGAATAGGCGACCCTGTTGCGGTCGGAGACCAGCAATTGCACCCGGCCAATCCGCTTCCAGACGAAGGCGTCGGTCAGGTTCCGGTGCAGGCGCCACACTGACAGGGCCACATGCACGAAACACAAAAGAGCCCCCGCGGCGAAGGCGGAGACGGCTAGCTGCGCCCAGATTGGCTGCAGGCTGCTGAGATCCCGCACGAAGTCTTCGCGCAAGCCGAGGAGATTCTCGAACTCACCCGCGCTCATGCGAACGTTGCCCTGCAGAAACTGCGAGACCATGAGGTCGGAGAAATTGGGCGGGTGGGGAAGGACGAAGGTGGTGAACGCGAGGAGGAGGAACGGCGAACAGGCCAGCAGCAAGGTCATTCCGTTCAGCAGGCGCAGCTGCGGTCGGTAGGCACGGGCGAGCCTGCTGCGAGACAGAAGCCTGCGTGCCGAGAGCCACAGCACGGTTCCCGCCAGCAGCAGAATGTTCAGATCTATGTAGGCATTCAGCAGAACATCAGTTCGCATTTTCCCCCAGCCTTTCCTCCAACAGCGCCCGCATCTCCTCGAGCATCTCATCGGTCACATCCTCGTCATCGACCAGCCGTGCGACCATGGCCGCGGGCGCGCCGTTGAAGAGCTTGCTCGAAAGGTTTTTCAGAGATGTTTTCTGATACTCTGCCTTGGGAACGGCCGGGCGGTAGACCAGCGAGCGGTCCTTGCGCTCACTGCTGAGAAAGCCCTTTTGCTCCATGATCTTCAGAACCGTGGCGACCGACGTATAGGCGCGCTCCTGAACTTTGTTCAGCTCCGCCAGGATTTCCCTGACAGTTCCGCCGCCCATGTCCCAGACAACCGTCATGAATTCCAGCTCGACTTCGGTCAGCAGGGAATTTTGGTGTTTCTTGCGCATCTGGGGGAGGGTCCGGTCAATTTTCTGAGGTTCAGGTCATGTTAGGGGAAGGGGGTAACGTTGCAAACTATTTTCTTAGGAGAGTGGGGGTGTCCTGAGGGGATGCCCTCAGGACTGTTTGCAGGCGCTCTGAACTGGCCGATATCAGACCTTCCAGAAACAGAAGATGCCCCAGGCGATCGACAGGCCCAGCGGCCACCAGAGCGGCATCCCTACGAGGCCCAGCCAGGCTAGGAAGATGTAGGAGGTGCCGAGTAGGCTGATGAACAGCCGGTCGCCCCGGGTGGTGGTGAGGCCGAGCACGCCCTTGCGGGCAGCGCCGCCGGGGTGCCGGATCTCGGCCACGATCAGAATGCCGATGGCGGTAAAGATTCCGATGAACAGCAGTGCAGTGGGCCAGGTCCAGGCCATCCATGAAAGCATCACACCCTCCCCATCGCGAAGCCCTTCGCGATGTAGTTGCGGACGAACCAGATCACGATGGCGCCCGGAATGATTGTCAGAGTGCCCGCTGCCGCCAGCAGGCCGAGTTCATAGCCCGCGGAAGACGCGGTCTTGGTCATGGTGGCGGCGATCGGCTTTGCGGCCACCGCGGTCAGGGTTTTGGCGAGCAGTAGTTCCACCCAGGAGAACATGAAGCAGAAGAAGGCTGCCACGCCCACGCCTGCCTTGATCGAGGGCACGAAGATCGTCGCGAAGAAGCGCGGGAAGGAATAGCCGTCGACAAAGGCGGTCTCGTCCAGCTCCTTGGGCACGCCGCCCATGAAGCCTTCGAGGATCCAGACTGCGAGCGGGATATTGAAGAGGCAGTGCGCCAGTGCCACCGCAAGGTGGGTGTCGAACAGCTCCACCGCGGAGTAGAGCTGGAAGAACGGCAGCGCGAAGACCGCGGCAGGCGCCATCCGGTTGGTCAGCAGCCAGAAGAACAGCTGCTTGTCGCCAAGGAACCGGTAGCGGCTGAAGGCATAGGCTGCCGGCAGCGCCACCGCCACCGAGATCACCGTGTTGATCGTCACGTAGATGATCGAGTTGATATAGCCCCAGTACCAGCTGGGGTCGGTGAAGATGGTGGCGTAGTTCTCCAGCGTGAAGGTCTGCGGGAACAGCGAGAAGCCCGACAGGATTTCATTGGTCGTCTTGAAGCTCATCGCCACCAGCCAGTAGATCGGCAGCATGAGAAACAGGATGTAGACGATGGGGACGATGGATCGTTTCTGCATCGGTCTCCCTCCCTTTAGTTCAGGTCGTCCTTGGTCATCAGCGTGTAGAACAGCCAGCTGACCAGAAGCGTGATTGCGAAATAGATGAGCGACATGGCGGCTGCGGGTCCAAGGTCGAACTGGCCGAGCGCGATCTTCACCAGGTCGATCGACAACAGCGTGGTCGAGTTGCCGGGGCCGCCGCCGGTGAGCACGAAGGGCTCGGTGTAGATGTTGAAGCTGTCCATGAAGCGCAGCAGGATCGCGATGGTCAGCACCGTCTTCATCTTCGGCAGCTGGATGAAGCGGAACACCGCCCAGTTGGAGGCGCCGTCGATCTTGGCCGCCTGGTAATAGGCGTCGGGGATCGACACGAGGCCCGCGTAGGCCAAGAGCACCACCAGCGAGGTCCAGTGCCAGACGTCCATGGTGACAATGGTCACCCAGGCCGCGACCGGATCCTGCGTCATGTCATAGGAGATGCCGAGCACGTGGTTCAGGAAATAACCCAGAAGGCCGATGTCGGGCAGGGTGAAGATGTTCCACATTGCGCCGACCACGTTCCACGGGATCAGCATCGGCAGTGCCATCAGCACGAGGCACACCGGCACCCAGAAGCCCTTGCGCGGCATCGACAGCGCAATCGCGATGCCCAAGGGCACCTCGATGATCAGGATCAGGAAGGTGAACAGGAACTGGCGGCCAAGCGCCGCGTGGAAACGGTCAGAGCGCAGGATCTGCTGGAACCAGTCCAATCCTTGCCAGAAGAACACGTTGTCGCCGAAGGTCTCCTGCACCGAGTAGTTGACCACCGTCATCATCGGGATCAGCGCGTTGAAGGCGACCAGCGCCAGCACCGGCAGCACAAAGAACCAGGCTTTCTGGTTTTCGGTTTTCATCATGCCACTCCTTCGATTGCGGCGGGGGTGCCGGCGGCGGGCACGGTGGCAAGCCAGCCGTCCACGTAGAGCCGGGTCATGTCCTGGCGGAAGGCGAGATGCACGGCGCTGCCCTTGGCGGGTGCGGCGCCTTCGGTGATTGCGTTGATGCGCTGGCCCGCGGCTTCGCATTCCACCACCGTGTGGCGGCCGATGTCAGAGACCTTGGTGACCGTGGCAGGCAGGCCGCTGTCAGACAGCGTAACGAACTCCGGGCGGATGCCGATCTCGGTGTTGCCTTCCGCCGCGCCCTGAACGGGACCTTCCAGCGCCACCGGCTGGCCGCCGAAATAGGCGGTGCCGCCTTGCAGTTCGCAGGGCAGGATGTTCATGCCCGGCGAGCCGATGAAATGGCCCACGAAGGTATGCGCGGGCCGTTCGAACAGCTCCACCGGGGTGCCGATCTGCACCACCTCGCCGAGCTGCATCACCACCACCTGGTCGGCAAAGGTGAGCGCTTCGGTCTGGTCGTGGGTGACGTAGATCATCGTCGCCTTCACCCGCTGGTGCAGCTCCTTCAGCTTGGAGCGCAGCTTCCATTTCAGGTGCGGGTCGATCACGGTGAGCGGCTCGTCGAACATCACCACGTTCACGTCCTCGCGCACGAGGCCGCGGCCCATGGAGATCTTCTGCTTGTTGTCGGGGCTGAGACCGGCAGCCTTCTGGTCCAGCATTTCGGTGACTTCCAGCATTTCGGCAATGGCCATGACGCGCTCGTGCACGACCGCCTCGTCGCGGCCGCGGTTCCTGAGCGGGAAGGCGAGGTTGTCGTAAACGCTCATCGTGTCGTAGATCACCGGGAACTGGAACACTTGGGCGATGTTGCGCTGATCCGGGGGCAGGGCGGTGACGTCCTTGCCGTCGAACAGGATCCGGCCCTCGGAAGGCACCAGAAGCCCCGAGATGATGTTGAGCAAAGTGGATTTGCCGCAGCCCGAGGGGCCAAGCAGCGCGTAGGCGCCGCCATCGGTCCAGTCGAGGTCGATTTCCTTTAGCGCGTAGTCCGAGTCGGACTTGGGCGCGGGAAGATAGCTGTGACGCAGCTTTGAGAGAGTGATTTTAGCCATTATTGCCTCACGCCGCGCGGCTGCCGTCAGGGGCAAAGAAGTAGGCCTGCGCGGGGTCCATGTAGAAGTCGTGCAGCTCGCCGACGCGGTAGGGGTGCACGCCGGGGGCGAGCGAGACCCAGCTGCCGGTGCCGATGTCGAAATGCGCCGAGCTTTCGGAGCCGGAGAGCTCGGTCACCTGCACCTGGCCCGAGAGCTGCACATGCGCGCCGTTGTGCTGCACCGGCAGCACGTGGTGCGGGCGGATCGCGATGGTGTAGGTGCCATCAGAAAGCCCCGCGGCCGCGGCGGGCAGCTCGAAGGTGACGCCTGCGCCCATGCGGGCGGTGCTGCCCTGCTTGGTGATCTCGGCGGTGTTGATCGGCGGATCGGAGAACACACGCGCCGCATCGACATTGCCGGGGTTGCGGTAGATCTCCGCGGTGGGGCCGAACTGGGTCACGCGGCCGTCAGCCATCAGCGCGGTCTTGCCGCCCAGCAGCAGCGCCTCTTCCGGTTCCGAGGTGGCATAGACCACCACCGCGCCGCGGCCCGCAAAAAGCTCGGGCAGCTGGTCGCGCAGCTCCTCGCGCAGCTTGTAGTCGAGGTTGGCGAGCGGCTCGTCCAGGAACACCGCGCGGCTTTCCTTGGCAATCGCGCGGGCCAGCGCGCAGCGCTGCTGCTGGCCGCCGGACAGCTCGTGCGGGCGCCGGTGCAGCATCGGCTTCAGCTGCAGGATCGCGGCCGCTTCCTCGACCCGGCCCTCGATCTCCGACTTGGCCATGCCCGCCACCTTCAGGGGCGAGGCGATGTTGTCGTAGACCGTCATGTGCGGGTAGTTGATGAAGAACTGATGCACCAGGCTGATGTTGCGCTTCTGGGTGCTCAGGCGGCTGACGTCCTGGCCGTCCATCAGCACCTGGCCGCTGGCCATCGGGTCGAGCCCGGCCATCAGTTTAATAAGAGAGGTTTTCCCGGAGCCGGTGGCGCCGAGGAGAACGTTGAAGTGACCGGGTTCCAGCACCAGGGAGGTTTCCTTGATATGCTGAATCGCGCCGACGCGCTTGGTCACACCCTTGAGTTCGAGTGCCATCTTGCTTTGACTTTCCGGCAGGAGGCCTGTTTCACGCGCCGAAAGCGGCCGCGCAGTCTTTTCGTGGGGGAGAGCGGGGAGGTGGCTGCGACAGCGGGGAGAACCGCCGCAGCCTTGGGTGGGATGGCCGGGCGACAGGCGCCCGGCCATCCCGTCGAGAGCGGCGTTACTGGGTCTGCCAGCGGGCAACCAGCTCGTCATAGTTGACGGTCTTGCCCTGCGGCTTCTCGTTCTCCAGCTTCGGCTTGGCGCCGCCGTTGGCGAACCACCATTCCGCATCCTTCTCTTCGTTCAAGCGGGGGCCGCAGCCGCCGTAGACATTCGCCTGCTCGTCTGCGCGCTGCATACGGGCCATGGTGATGTCCATTTCTTCGGCCAGACGGTCCATCGCTTCCTGCGGCGTGAAGGCACCGGAGTTCACGTCACCAATCTGCTGCCACCAGATCTGGGCCAGCTTCGGATAGTCAGGCACGTTGATGCCGGTCGGCGACCAGGCGGTGCGATCCGGGGACCGGTAGAATTCCACCAGGCCGCCCAGTTTGGGCGCGCGTTCGGTGAAGCTCTCGTGGTTTACGGTCGAGTCGCGGATGAAGGTCAGACCAACGTGGGACTTCTTCACGTCCACGGTCTTGGAGACGACGAACTGGGCATAGAGCCAGGCAGCCTGAGCGCGATCCAGCGGTGTCGAGTTCAGGAAGGTCCAGGACCCCACGTCCTGATAGCCAACCTTCTGGCCTTCTTCCCAGTAGGGGCCATGCGGGCTGGGTGCCATCCGCCACAGCGGGTTGCCGTTCTCGTCAACGGTGTTGTTGCCTTCGGAGCGCGGCTTCACCATGTCGGCGGTAAAGGCGGTGTACCAGAAGATCTGCTGGGCGACGTTGCCCTGTGCCAGTGCGGGCAGCGACTGGTAGAAGTCATAGGACGCAGCGCCCGGGGGTGCATATTTGCGCAGCCATTCGTCCCACTTGCGGATCGCATAGACCGCTGCCGGGCCGTTGGCAGCACCGCCGCGGGTGACGCTGGCGCCAGCCGGGTTACAGGAGCCTTCCTCCATCCGGATGCCCCATTCGTCGATCGGCACACCGTTCGGCTCACCTTTCGAGCCGGCACCTGCCATCGACAGCCAGGCATCGGTCATGCGCCAGCCGAGGTCGGGCGCGCGCTTGCCGTAATCCATGTGGCCATAGATCGCGGTGCCGTCGATTTCCTTCACATCTTCAGAGAAGAACTCGGCGATGTCCTCATACGCGGACCAGTTGACCGGGACGCCCAGGTCGTAGCCGTACTTTTCCTTGAAGGCGGCCTGCAGGTCTTCGCGGTCGAACCAGTCCTTGCGGAACCAGTAGAGGTTCGCGAACTGCTGGTCGGGCAGCTGGTACAGGTCGCCATCCGGACCAGTGGTGAACTGGGTGCCCATGAAGTCGTCGAGGTCGAGACCGGGGTTGGTCACCTCCTTGAAGTCGCCTTCCATCATGTCGGTCAGGTTGTAGGCGAGCTGCAGGCGAGAGTGGGTGCCGATCAGGTCGGAATCGTTGACATAGGCGTCATAGAGATTCCGCTTGGTCTGCATTTGCGTCTGCACCGCCTGAACGACCTCGCCTTCGCCCAGGATCTGGTGGTTCACCTTGATGCCGGTGATTTCTTCAAATGCTTTGGCAAGCACTTCCGATTCATAGCTGTGCGTGGGAATGCCCTCGGACAGCACGTTGATTTCCATGCCTTTATAAGGTTCGGCGGCCTTGATGAACCACTGCATCTCTGCCAGCTGTTCGTCTTTGGTCAATACCGAAGGTTGAAATTCCTCATCGATCCATTTCTTGGCTGCCATTTCATCGGCATAACCAATCGATCCCGCAACCACCGCACAAACGGCTGCTGCGGACAAAAGATACTTGCGCATCTTTTCCTCCCTGAAAGTCACTTAAGGCCAGTTGTGCATTGGCTGCACCTGACTGTAACAGAGCTTTCATATCTGGAGATATCTTGTCAAACTAAATTTTTAGTAACTTGTAGGGTATTGATTTTAGAGAATATATTTGTGCAAAAGGTCGTGCCGCAAAGCAGCTTGATCTCGCCGCATCGCAGCGTTTCCAAGGTGACCTAAGGGCATTTCGCAACAGAGCGCCTGCGCAGAAAACAGTCGCCGTGCCATGTCTTTGCGGCTAAGGAGGCGGCATGAGAAACGACGAAACATTCGAGATTTTCCTGACCGTTGCGCCAGGGCTGGAACAGGCCTTGCTGGACGAGGCAAGGGAGCTGGGGTTTGCCGCGCCCAAGGCGGTGCCCGGAGGGGTGACGGTGCAGGGCGGCTGGAGTGAGGTCTGGCGGGCCAATCTTTCCTTGCGCGGTGCAGCGCGGGTGCTGGCACGGATCGGTGAGTTCCGTGCCTTTCACCTGGCCCAGCTGGACAAGCGGGCCCGAAAATTCCCCTGGGGTGAGGTGCTGCGTGCGGATGTGCCGGTGCGGGTGGAGGTTGCGACCAATCGCAAATCCAAGATCTACCACGCCGGTGCGGCTGCACAGAGAGTGGAAAAGGCCATCGCCGAAACCCTGGGCGCGCCGATCACCAGGGACGCAGCGGAGGCGGCGCTGACCGTCAAGCTGCGGATCGAAGACAATCTTTGCGTGTTCAGCGTCGACACATCGGGAGAGGGGCTGCACAAGCGCGGCCATAAATCGGCGGTCGGAAAGGCTCCCATGCGGGAGAACCTAGCGGCTCTGTTCCTGCGCGAATGTGGCTACACGGGCAGTGAGCCGGTGGTCGATCCGATGTGCGGCTCCGGGACCTTCGTGATCGAAGCGGCCGAAATTGCCGCCGGGATGCTGCCGGGACGCAATCGCCATTTTGCGTTCGAGCAGCTTGTGAGCTTCGACCCCGCCTCTTGGGAAAACATGAAGCAGCAGGGGGTCGCCCGGGCTGTGGATCAGGTATTTCAGGGCTCCGACCGCAACGCGGGCGCTGTCCAGATGGCTGCCGCCAATGCCGAACGGGCGGGAGTTGCCGAAAACACCCGGTTCCTTCAGGCCGCGGTCAGCGATTTGCAGCGCCCGGCTGGCCCACCGGGGCTGGTCATCGTGAACCCGCCTTATGGAGCGCGGATCGGCAACAAGAAACTTTTGTTCGCCTTGTATGGCGCGTTGGGGCAGGTCCTGAAAGAACGGTTCTCCGGCTGGCGGGTGGGTATCGTCACCTCCGACACGGCCCTCGCCAAAGCAACCCAGTTGCCATTTCTGCCATTCGGGCCGCCGGTTGCCCATGGCGGGCTCAAAATACGTCTCTACAAGACAGATCCGTTGCCTTGAGCGGCGGACGGTCCTGAAAAGAGCACGTTGCAAGAGACGAAAAAGGGCGCCATTGGCGCCCTTTGGTTGTCTGATCTGCCGTCATTACCGGATCAGACGATATCCTCGAGCAGAACCTCGCTGCCCTCGGTGCCGCCACCGGGCATTGTCCCGCCCACAGGCTGGTTCATCAGGGCCAGGATATCGTCCGTGTTCGGCCCGTCGGTCGCGCCGTCCTGGCTGCCGGGGAAGAGGTCCGCTAGATTGGCATCGTACCAGTTGCTCAACCCCTCTCCGGTGACACCGCCGTTGGCATAAGTGTCGCTGCTGCTGGCCGCAACCGCCGGGTCGTAGCCACCTTCCAGAACCTGCTGGCTGCCATCCGGGTTGCTGATCACCAGTGACATGCTGCTGAGGTCGATATCCTCCAGCGACAGCGGCTGGCCGGACCACAGCGTGAAGCTGGCGTCATGCACCGCGCCGTCCGTGCTGTCCGGTGTCTGCCCGAATTGGACCATCGCGTCGAAGGTGTCCGGGACAGTCGTGCCGTCGGACAGCGCGTTGACCGAATTGGCATTGGCCTCGTGTCCGGTGACGGGCAGGGCGTTTTCATCCGGATAGAAGTGGAGGTCGTCCATCACCGCGTCATCCGTGAAGTTGAAGAACAGCCCGTCGATGTCAGCGACTTCGCTTTCCCAGCTGGTGGGTTTCATCTTGATGAACAGATGGCCTTCGGTGGTTTGTTGAACCTCAACCGTGACGCTGGGATCGCCGTCGCCGCCGATTTCGAACGAGACGGTCTGTTTGCCCGGTTCAGTCGGGGTGTCGGAGCCACCCGTGCCGCCGGAACCGCCCGTACCATTGGAACCGCCCGTGCCGCCGGAACCGCCCGTGCCGCCGGAACCGCCCGTACCACCGGAGCCCCCTGTACCACCGGAACCGCCCGTGCCGCCGGAGCCACCCGTGCCGCCGGAACCACCCGTACCGCCGGAGCCGCTCGTGCCGCCGGAGCCACCCGTGCCGCCGGAGCCGCCCGTACCGCCGGAGCCGCCCGTACCGCCCGTGCCGCCGGAACCGCCCGTGCCGCCGGAATCGCCCGTACCGCCGGAGCCACCCGTACCACCAGAGCCACCCGTGCCATCGCTGCCGTCCGCGTGGCGCTCCCACCACCAGTGCTTCTTGTCTCCACCGCGGCCGGTGCCGTCACCGTCGCGGCTGTCGGCGGTCCCCTTCGTACCACCAGAACCCGCGTCGCCATGCCGGTCCTGATCCCACCATTTCTTGTGCGCTTTGCCTTTCCAGGCAAAGTGGTCAGACAGGTTGCTGTCGTACCAGCGGCCAAAGTCTCCGCCCTGTACGCCGCCGTTGTGGTAACTGTCACCGCCGCAAGCTTGCTTGCCGCTCCATCGCGTAAATCCCCAGCCCATGTATGCTCCCAAAAATAAACAAACGTGGTCGAACCGCTCAATTCCAGTGGGTCCGCCCCGACAGGGAATTAATGGAAATGGTGAGCAAGCGGCAGTTTTTCGAAAAATTCCCGCCAAATTTTTGCAATTCAGAGAGGTCCTGGAAACAACTTTGGCCTGGAGGGCGCTTTGTTTACTGTTTGCAGTCACCTGAAACAGCGGAATCGGCGGGTCTGAACCGGATTGCGCCAAGAATTCTTCGGAATATCGCCTTCTTTGTTTTCTATCTGCTACCGCGTTCCCGGGGAAAACGCCGCAGAACAGGTTTTCTGGCGCAGAAAGAGAGCAGGGCATGGCAGACGGAAAATTTGATGAACGCTTGACCTATATTGCCGAGGCGGCACGCGCGGTATTGGGGGCCGAACCTCAGAAGATTTCCACGCCGGGCGGAAAGTCCCGCTCCTCGATGCGGCTGCACTATCCGGACCGAACGGTAATCGCGACCCTGCGGGCAAACTTTCGGCGCACACATCTCGAGGCTTATGTGCTGGAGCAGTTGGCCCCTCATTGCGACGATATTCCACGCGTTCTGGGGGTACACGATGATGTGCTGTTTCAATCGGATACCGGCGAAACCCGGCTGAGCACGGAAATCATTGAACATGATCCCGAAGACCGGCTGGAGCTTGCGGCGGAGGCCTGTGCGGCGATTTTCCGTATTCAGGCCGCGGCCCGGAAGACGAGGTTGCACGAAATGCTGCCGCATCTCGGCGCCAATCGCGATTGGATTGCCAATTTTGTCGGATCGGTTGATGCGCTGGAACCCTATTCAATGGGCGTTCCCGATAGCTTTGATGTCTCGGGCGTCGCCAGTTTCGTCGAGCGTGCCGGGGTCCAGTTTCTCAAGTGGGACTGTCGCGCGGGCAACGCGGCGATCGGTGCGGATGGCTTCGTGCGCTGGTTCGATTTCGAGTATGCGGGACTGCGCCACGGTGCCGAGGATTTTGCCTGGTTGATCGGAGATGAGACCTGGCCCATCGCGCCGGACAAGATGGCTGACATCATGATCGACACCTTCGACCCAGGCTGTGGCCACGACATTGCCGACTACCTGGAATACCTGTCAGCCTATACCGCCTTGCACTGCGTCCAGCGCCTGCAACTGATCCAGAAAGAGGTCAGGAAACGCGGGTGGCTCAGCCAGGAGCGGGTGCGTCGCCTAGATGATGCCGGGGTGCACCCGGCGTTTGCGGCACAGCTCTGCCGGACTGGGGCTTACTTCTCGGCCCAATGTCGCCTGACGGCCCCTCTGAGCCGCAATTTCGAAGCGGCCAGCCGGGCCTTCCGGGCCATGGCCGAGGGCTAATGGCCCGGCTGTTTTGACGTTGGGTTCGACTTTCCGCTGCGGGCTTCAGGTCGCTATGCTCAGCGGGACGGACAACAAAGGGAGCCGGGATGCAGCAGGCAGAGGACTTTCGGACGGAGAGCCGCGAACTGGCGAACATCCTGGCGGATCTGCCCGAAGCAGCCTTCCATGAGCCGACCCAGTTCAAGGGGTGGACCATAGACCATGTTCTGGGGCATTTGCATCTGTTCAACGCAGCTGCCGAGGCAGCACTGCGTGGGGCGGATGCGTTTTCATCTTTCATTGCCCCGGTGCAGCGTGACATGCAGGCTGGAAAGTCCATTCTGGAGTGTCAGTTTCCTTGGCTGGACGGGCTGTCCGGCCGCGCCTTGCTGGAGGTCTGGCAAAAGGGGGCGGAAGATTGCGCGGATGCGTTTGCCACAGCTGACCCGAAGCAACGTCTGAAATGGATTGGCCCGGATATGAGCGCGCTCAGCTCTGTCACGGCGCGTCAGATGGAAACCTGGGCGCATGGCCAAGAGGTGTTCGACCACCTCGGGCTCGTGCGGTGCGAAAGTGACCGCATCCGCAACATCGTGCATCTGGGGGTGGTTACCTTTGGCTGGAGTTTCCGCAATCGCGGCCTGACGATACCAGAGCCGCCACCCCATGTGCGGTTGACCGCTCCGTCCGGTGCAATTTGGGACTGGAATGCGCCTTCGGATGGGAGCGCCGCAACGTCCACGATTGCTGGCTCCGCGGTAGAGTTCGCTCAGGTGACAACCCAGGTGCGCAACGTGGCGGATACGGATCTGCGCGTCCTTGGGGAGCCTGCAACAACCTGGATGCGGATCGCCCAATGTTTCGCAGGTCCGCCGGAGGATCCGCCGGAGCCGGGGACACGGTTCCGGGTGTCAGTGCGATAGGCGATAGCCTTGCGCTGTCTGGCAGTCAGCGATCCTCCCAAGCGCGCTTCAACCCCTCCAAGCCCATCCGATCCGGATCGGCGAGGGTCACAGGGAGGGCTTGTGCCTCCAGAACCGCCGCGTAGGGAGACTGCAGCAATGGCTCGGCGATCAGGGCCAGGTTCTGTCCCAGCCAATAGGGGCGCGCGGCGGCCAGCTCGGCGCCGATCAATGTGCCCAACAATTGGCCCAGCAGAACTTCCTTGCTGGCCTGCCCCACCACTGCTTCGGCCTGCACCGAAGCCAGCCGTGCCGCCAGCGTTTCCGGTTTTGCCAGACTGTCCGCCGCAGACTGCGTCAAGGCAGACCGGTCAAAGGGGCCAGTGCGGTCCAGACGCATGGTGTCAGCCAGGCTTTGTGCCAGGGGCCAAGTCAACGCGCCCTGAAAGCTGACCACTTCGCGGGCACTGACATGCACCCAGTGGTTTAACGGCCCCGGCAAGCAAATTACCCCGTCCCAATTCGGGTTCAGACGCAAGAACCCTTCAATGCGCGCGGTCGCGCCAAGGATCACCCCTGCCGGCGCATTTTGGCAAAGGCCCGGTAGCGCGTGCACCGTCAGCCCCTCCAGCTCGATCTTTTTCGGTCGCAGGTCTGATGGTTTGCCCGGGACCGCTACCGGCGGGACCAGCGTGCTGCCTGCCAAAAGCACCGGAACTGCAGACTCGCCCATCGCGTTGCGCAGCGCGGCGGCAAGGCTTGCTGCATCGCTGTCGGCCAGTGCCACCAGTTCTGAAGCTGACGTGCCGTCGTCGGCGATACGCCAAACCTGCAACTTATTCCCATCCAGATTGGCGACGATGTGGCTGCACGAAGCTGTCATGGCTGGTCAATCTCCTCGGCTTGGGGCGAGCCGCTTATCGCGCCAATTTCAGGGGCAGGCAAGGGCAGGTTCCAGCCCGGCGACGTGCAGTTGGCTTGCTTGACTTGCCTTGTCCTGCTGCCGCCTTACCTGACCAAACGGATAGGTTAGATAGCCTGAAGCGTGCTTCCGTCATCCCGATGCAAGGGGCGACAGCTCGGGCAGATCCGCGGTATTTTCTTAAAAGACACTTAAACTTTGCGACGTGGTGTCGCCTGAAACCGGACCGGTCGGTCCCGCCCCCGCGTTTCGTGACAGGAGGGTATGAAGCTATGAAAACCCAAGCTGTCTTGCACGATGCAAGCTTCGCGCAGGTCGCGGCCCGACGTCTGCTGGCCTTGGGAAACGCGCCTTCTGATGTCTTTGGGGGTACCGGTTTCGGGCAGGTTTTGCTCGATCAGCAAAAGCCGCTTGCCACAACGGCACGGATCGCGGGTTTCTTTGACCATGCCGAAAAGCTGAGCGGAGACGATCTGTTCGGGGTGCATCTGGCACAGAGCTGCGACCTGCGGCAGGCAGGGCTTCTGGGCTACATTTGCCGTTCGACATCGACTCCCAATGAATTCCTTCAGGATCTGGCGCAATACGCGCCGCTGCTCAGCGACAGTTGGGATTTGGATACATGCGCCTTGGAAGATGAAGGGCAGCTGGACTGGAGTTGCAAGGCGGGTGCTGCGCATAGGGCCCGGCAATATTCCGAATTCCTCGCTGTGTTGTTTCTACGCGGGTTGTTTCGGGCCAGTGACGGTTGCGTGCTGCCGAAACAGGTGGAGTTTTCCCACCAGCGCTGCGACGGCGTGGTCGAAATGGAAGCGGCGCTGGGCTGCCCCATCCGCTTCGGTAGCAGCGCAAGTTGCGCCGTGTTCGGCCTCGACGACCTCTATCTGCCCCTGGTGGGCGGTGATCCGGTATTGTTGCGGCTGCTCACGGACTATGGCGATTTGCTCCTTGGGCAGCACGCCCCGTCGGGCAAGAGCCTTGTCGCACAGGTCGAGGAGGCGATTTCTGCAAGGCTACCTGCGGGCCCGGTGTCCCTGGCGGTCATCGCGGGGGATCTTGGCATGAGCTCGCGGACACTGTCCCGCAAGCTGTCGCAGTCGGGAACCAGCTACTTCTCGGTTCTGGAGAACATGCGGGAGATGCTGGCGCGCCGTTACCTGACGGACAGCCAACTCTCACTTGGCGAAGTTGCCTTTCTGCTGGGGTACTCCGGACTTAGCAGTTTCAGCGATGCCTTTCGTCGGTGGACAGGCCAAAGCCCGGGCAACTTTCGTGCGGAGAAAACCTCATGACAGGAAAAATAGCACCATTCCTCGCGATTCTTGGTCGCGGCCATCAAGGCGCGCAAAACAATTGCAGCGCAGATGGCGGGATTGTTTCCCGGCGAAGTGTGGTTTTTGGCTGTAGATGTCGAATTCATGGTTAAAGGTCGCAATTTGCAAGAAGTTTCCTAAAATTGATTTAAATAAGGTGAGCCGCTGAAAGGTGGCGCTCCGGCCTGGTGCCGGAGGGGACAGAAGAGATGCGGGCGCGTGGGGGCGCGCCCTCATGGAACTAAGAATACCTGAGGTGCCGAGGCGGATCCCAAGATCCAGGTGACCGGCGACAAGAGTGAACGGCTGCATGTTCGAGGCAGCGGTCCAGTTGCAATGCGGCTGGAGAAGCAGGGGTACGGTATGAAGTACATGATTTCTGGTGGCGCAGGGCTGGCTTTAGCACGTTTTGAGCTGCAGGGCGCGAACGCCGCACGTGTCAGGCGGGCGCTGCCGGTTCAACCGGCCAATATCAATGCTGCCTTGGGCGCAACTGCCCGTGCAAGTGGGAAGCGTGCTCACGGTGGACTGGCGAACGGGACCTACGCCGCAGTCGGCAAACGTTTGCTGGACGTAAGCCTGGTGTTGCTGAGCTTGCCCGTGGTGTTGCCGATAATTGCTCTCTGCGCTCTGGCGCTCTGGATTGAAAGCGGACGCCCGTTTTACACGCAGCCGCGTCTGGGTCGTGCCGGCCGCACGTTTCGCATCCTGAAACTGCGCACCATGGTGCGTGATGCGGATCAGCTGTTGCAGCAATATCTCCGCGAGGATCCGGCACTGCGGCAGGAATGGGAACAGACCCAGAAATTGAAGAATGACCCGCGGATCACACGGGTTGGACGGCTGTTGCGGGCCACGTCGCTGGACGAGCTGCCTCAGCTGTGGAACGTGCTGACCGGCGACATGAGCCTGGTTGGCCCGCGGCCGATGATGCCCAACCAGTTGGGATTATACGGCGATGCACAGGCATATTTTGCGCTGCGGCCCGGCATCACCGGTGTCTGGCAGGTCTCAGTGCGCAACGAGGCCGGGTTCTCCTGCCGGGCTCAGGCGGATAGTCAATACCTGCGAGAGGTCACTCTGCAGCGAGATGTCGGTTTGATCTGGCGCACGCTGGCTGTGGTCGTAAAGGGGACAGGTTATTAACCTGCGTCTGCGACAATGAACTGTACCGGGCGGACATGTGCCAGCCGCCCCGGTTGTCAGCCCCCCTGAACTGGCGCATCATTCACGGGGTCCAGCCATCGTGCCGAACCTAAACGGAGAAAACGGACACCAGTATGAGTGAGCAAGGCTTCAAGCGATTTCGCCGCCGCCGCGCTCTGGCGGTTGAGCACGCCTCTGACCGAGGCGCGCCAAATGGCGCACCTTCATTTGAGCAGGTGCCTGCGCGTGATCAAAGCGGGACCCCGGCCAGCGTAAAGCAAGAGGCTCAGGCCCGGCCGGTGCCGACAGACGAGCCGTCGATATCGGCAGATCCCCCTGCGCCGCCTTCGGCGTCCATTGCAGCTGCGCCGATCTTGACAACGCCGCCGGTGGCGCTGCCGGAACCTTGGGATCAGATCCGTCAGGTCAGTTTCGCGGGAAGCGGTTCGCCAGGGGCAAGCGACAGATCGCTGCGCCTGGTCTGCAACCAACGTGAGTCCGCCGCAGCAAAGTCGTTCGATCTTCTGCGCACCCGCTTGCTGCATACGCTGAAAGATCGCGGCTGGCGTCGGGTTGCGGTGACGGCCCCGTTGTCCGGTTGCGGAACAACCTTTTCCGCCGTCAACCTGGCACTTAGCCTGGCGAGAGTGCCGGGGCGGCGCACCATCCTGATGGATATGAACTTTCGTCATCCCGGTGTCGCCGCGGCCATGGGGCTGGCCACACCAACCGGGTCCGGGGAAAATGGCGGGCTGGCGAGCTTCCTGTCGGGCGCGACCAGAATGGAAGAGCAACTGGTGCGTCCGCTGCCATCCTTGGCTGTCGGTGCCAATGACGTGCCGGACCAGAACGCGGCCGAGTTGTTGCACGGCGCCAATTGTGCCGCCGCGATCGACGAGATGATGCAGAGTAGCGGCGCGCACACGGCGCTGTTTGACCTGCCGCCGGTGCTGGAGCATGACGACACGGTGGCCTTCTTGCCCCAGGTCGACGCGGTGTTGTTGATCTCGGACGGCACGGCTACCACCGCCGCCCATTTGGCCGCTTGCGAGAAGATGCTCGCCGGACATACCCAGCTTCTTGGGGTTGTTCTGAACCGTGCACAGCGTTCAGAGATGCCGCTGGACTAATCCTCGCCTTAGTTTTGCCCGGTTGCCATGGTCCTGTCGCCGTGGTGAATGCGTGTGAAAAGGCGCAGTTCAAAACCGCCGTGGAAGGGGCCGGGCCGCAGTGGCCCGCAACAAGAGAGCAGACAGATGGGGCCGATTTACTCGTTTGCCGATTTTGTGGACATGGTGCGGCGCAGGCTGTCCATCATCTTTCGGGTGTTTGTCCTCGGCTGCCTGGTGTCCCTGTGGTTCGCGGCGAGTCAGCAGCATGAATACGAGACAGCTGAGGTGCTACAGATTGCCCGGCCGCAGATCGCCGGTGAACTGGCCAAATCCACCGTAGAAGGCTCTTCGGCGCGGCGCATGCAGCTGATTGAGCAGCGGCTGATGGCGCGTGGAACGGTGTTGGAGATCATCGAGAAATTCGGCCTTTACGCGGACCAGCCGTCGCTGACACCTTTGCAGAAGGTCGCCATGCTGCGCCACTCGGTGCGGATTACAGGCGTTGCGGCCGCGCGCGAAGGGTTCTCTGACGATGGTACCATTTCGGTGCTGACCATCACTGCCCGCATGCCCACTGCAAAACAGGCCCAGCAGGTTGCCCGGGAGTTCGGTCGCCGCACCATCGAACTGAGCCAGGCAAGCCGGATTGCCCAGGCGCGCGAGACGCTGAACTTCTTTGCCGAAAAAGAGGCCGCGCTCAGCGAACAGATTGCTGCGCTGGAAGATGAGATCGCGGCCTATCGGCTCGAGCACGAAGTCGCCTTGCCGGGCACCATCGAGTTTCGTCGCGAGGAAATCGCCACGATGAACCAGGGCTTACTGGAGATTGCCCGCGAACGGATCGAGATCCGACGGGCGGCAGACCAGGCCCAGGCCGAGGAACGTCCCGCCACAGCGCGGCGGATGCTTGCTGAATTCGAGCAGAAATTGAAGACGCTGGACGCACAGGAAGCGTTGCTGAGCCAGCGCAAAGCCGCCTTGGAAGAGTCGCTGCAGACCACGCCCGAGGTGGAGCGTCAGCTGGGGGCCTATGACCGGCGGATGGAGCAGCTGCAGGCAGAATTGGCGCGGATGACAGCGCGCCGCAACGAAGCAGAAGTCGGCTTCCGCCTTGAAACCGGGCGGCAGGCGGAGCGCCTGACCATCCTCGAACCCGCCCCCTTGCCGGATTACCCGGTGACGGGCTCCCGCAAGAACAAGGCGCTGATCGGGGCTGCGGCCAGCCTCTTCCTGGCGTTCGCGGTGGCCTTTGTACTGGAACTGCGCCATCCGGTGTTGCGCACGGCAGCGCAGATGCAACGGGAAACAGGGCTGTTGCCCGTGGTGTCGATCCCGATGATGGAGTCCGCCCCCCGTCGCAGGGGGATAGGCGGCCTGCTGCTGCGCTTGTTGCCGTGGCGTCGATCCCGGGGCACAGGCTGATCAGTTTGCGCCAATGGATGTCATGCCCTGAATCAAATGCACCTGGTCGAACATGCTACTGATCTCCGTCCAGTGCCAATGCAGGGCGCCGCCCCCAACGAGAACACATAGCGCGAAGAACACCAGATCATGCAGCGGGTCCCAGACGTGGTGGCGCTGTGCCAGAAGTACGAGCACGGGGTAGGCCGCCAGCACCGAGACCGCCAGCGCCGCGATACCACCGCCCAGCCCAAGCGTGGTGACGGCCGCCAGGAACATCCCCGTTTGCAAACAGGCACGTGTGGCTGAGAAGACAAAGAACCCGCGGCTGTCGCCCGCAGCCAAGGCAGCCTGATCGTAGGTCATCGTGATCACGGCGGGCGCGAGCGCCAAGGCGATCAGAACAATCATCGGCCCTGCCGCTGCATAGCGGTCGTCATAGAGCAGCCCTGCCAGCCAGGGGCCAATCCAGGCCATCACCAGCAACAGGGACAGAATTGCCCCCGTCAGGCCAAAGCGCAGTTGGCGTTGCCGACGTCGGTTCTCCGGCGCGGCATCGGCAGGTTTGTCGCGATAGACCGGGATCATCAGGCGCTGGTTCACGGCGTGGCCCAGCTGCATCGGGAAGCTCGCCAGGAAATAGCCGATGTTGTAGAGCCCCAGCACCTCCAAGGGGACAAACCGCCCGAGTATCGCCCGATCCCCCTGCGAGGTCAGGAACCAGAAGGCGGTAGACAGGAAGATCCATTTGCCGAAGCGGATCAGTTCCTGCACGGCGGTTTTTTCCCAACGGAACCGGTTGCCCCGCCCCGGCAGGCCAATGTGATACAGCGCGAGCTTGGCGGCTGCCTGTATCACCCCGCCAATGACAAGCGCCAGCACCGACTGCATCGCCAGCGCCAGAAGGATCATGGCGGCAAGGCCGACCACCTGCGCGCCGAGGTCCAGTGCGGTCACCCGGCCTGCGTGCAGGTGGCGCAGCGCGGTTTCAACCCGGGTCGGGTGAAAGCCGGCCAGCGCCAGCCCGGCTCCGGCAATCGGCAGATAAAGCGCCAGCGCTGGCGCATCGTAGAACTGCGCCACTGGCCAGGCCAGCAGCCCAGTCATCAGCCACAGAAAGAAGCCGCGTATGACCTGGATGGTCCAGGCGGTATCGAGAAAATCCGGCTCGTCCCCGCGTTTGCTTTGGGCAATGGACAAGCCCACACCGACGTCGGAAAACAGCGACAATCCCACCGTCACCACCGAGACCAGGGCCATCAGCCCGAAGGCTTCGGGGAACAGGATACGTGTCAGGATAAGATTCGACGCCAGCCGCAACGCCTGGCTGCCGCCATAGCCGATCATCAGCCACGAGGCGGAGCGCAAGACACGCGCCATCATTCCCTGTCCTGCAAATAGCGCCGCGACCCGCTGCATGATCACTCCGTTGCCTACCGCCCGATGCCGCACGCTATGCAGCAGCATGAAGAGCGTCAATCATCAGAGCGGCGTTACCGTCGAATGACGCTCAGCACGTTGAAATACTGTCACGATCCGGTGCCTGTGCTGCATTCTCAACGTGGACCAAACATCTCTGCGTCGATGCTGGGCAAGTGCTGTCGGCGCGGTTAGTGTTCCGGTGATCACTGAACTTGTGGGAAGCACCGCGTTGAAAATTGGCTATATTCTAAATACCTACCCGCAGCCTTCGCACAGTTTCATCCGCCGGGAATTGCATGCGCTGGAGGCGCAGGGCGTCACGGTTTTGCGCCTTGCGATGCGGCCGACGACGATGCCGCTGGCTGATCCGGGTGACCAGGCCGAGGGCGCGCGGACGGAATATGTGCTGAAGGCGGGCATCTTGCCGTTGCTGGCAGCGGCGGTGCGCGCGTTCGCAGCTTCGCCGCGGCGCTTCCTGCGGGCAATGGCCTTGGCGGCCAAACTGGCGCGGGCCTCGGACCGGGGGCTGCTGCGGCACCTTATCTACCTGGTTGAGGCCGCCTATGTGAAGCAGCGTTGCGCTGAGGAGGGCGCGCAGCACATGCATGCGCATTTCGGCACCAATGCTGCGGCGGTTGCAATGCTGGCCGAGGCGCTGGGCGGGGTGAGTTACAGTTTCACTGTGCACGGCCCCGAGGAGTTCGACGCCCCGCGGACCTTGTCGCTGGGGGAAAAGATCAACCGTGCTGCCTTTACCGTGGCGGTCAGCAGTTTTGGCAAAAGCCAGTTGAGCCGCTGGGCCGACTTTGGCAAGTGGGACAGCCTGAAGGTTGTCCATTGCGGGATAGAGCCAGACCGCTGGCGCGAGGTGGTACAGCCACCGGATGGGCCCTTGCGCCTGGTGGCGATCGGGCGGTTCGTGGAACAAAAAGGGCAGATGGTGCTGATCCACGCCCTGTCGGAACTGATGCGACGAATGCCAGAGGTTCACCTAACGCTCATCGGCGACGGCGAGATGCGCGGGGCGTTGGAAACTGCGATCACCCGGTTCGGACTGGAGCGCAATGTCACCCTGACGGGCTGGTTGCCAGAAAGTGGCGTGCGCCGCGAACTCGAACGGGCACATGCGCTCGTCATGCCATCCTTTGCTGAAGGTTTGCCGATGGTGGTGATGGAGGCGATGGCGGCGGCACGTCCGGTGATCGCAACCTACATCGCCGGGACGCCGGAACTGGTCTGGCCTGGGGAGACCGGCTGGCTGGTCCCGGCCGGTGACGTCACCGCATTGGTCGCAGCGATTGAGGCGTTGGAGCGGACCGCGCCGGACAAACGCTGGGCGATGGGCCAGGCGGGGCGCGCGCGGGTGCTGGAGCGGCATGACAGCGCGACCGAGGCGGCGCGGCTTGCCCGCTGTTTTCAGGAGGCGATCAAGGCCCGGGACTAGCGGCCTCGGGTCCAGCGTTTACTTGAGGCGAACAGTGGTGTTTTGACCGCCGCCGCGACCAGCGCATAGACAACAAATCCGGCCGGGTCCGTCGCCATGAGCCGCAGGAGATCGGCCTTTGCGGGCCGGGGCTTGTCCTCGTTCTTGGCGAGGTTTGGATAGCGTTGGGCAATCTCCGCCACACCTGCATTCTGCCGCCGTCGCACCCGGACCAAGTTGCGCAAGCCCTCGACCATCGGCCAGTTGTAGCTTGCTGGAACGCGGATACGTTCCGTCGGCGCAAAATTGAGGCGGGCGAAGATGTCGTCGGCAATGATGTCCGGCCAGTCTTCCCAACGCTGCCGCCCGGCGCGGCTCATGGCAAATATGCCAAACCCCGGAACCCCATTGGTGAAGAAGGGAAGCTGCGTCCAGATCCTTGCGTAGGCACGGGTAATCGCGCTTTGGGCTCGCGGCACTTGCGGGCTGCCACTCGCATACCGCGGGACGTATCGGTTCGCCGCGGCGTTCGGGCCAGCTATCAGTGCCGCCGTCAGTTGCGGAATCAGCTGTGGCGAGACGGTGACATCCGCGTCGAGATAGACCAACACATCGCCGCGCGCCGCCGCATCACCGACATTCAGGGCACCCAGCTTGCTACCCTCGGCTTGTTCCAGCACCTTTAGCTTCCACCCCTCAGGCGGCTGCACGGATCTTGCCTGTGCGGCAGTCTCATCCGAGCAACCGTTGGCGAGAACCAGAACTTCGCCCTTGGCATTGCCGGGAAGGGGATCCGAGGCAAACACGGCATCAAGGCAGGAGCCGATATAGGCTGCCTCGTTATGGGCGGGTATCAGCACCGAGACCAGCACGCTCACTTTGCCGCCTCGATAACGTCCCAGCGCGGGTTGCTGTCACTGAGCGTGCGCAGCGCCCCCCAACTGCCCCATTTGCCCGGGGCGCTCACGTCGACAAAGACGTTGAAAAGGCTGCCGCCTGCCTCGGACCAGCCGTTGAGCAGATCCCGGTACAATGTGCCCATTTCTTCGGTGTAGTTGAAGTGGATGAAGAAATCCGTGATTTCAGGGTCATCCACCACCGGACCGATACCGACTACATGTGTGCCGCCTTCATACATGATCAGGTCCAGGTCATGCTTCCTCGCCACGCGCGCGTGATGGGGCAACACCCGCTCTATCAAGTCTGAGAGCGTGTCGCTGGCATCGCCCGAGATCAGCCCGTCGCGCAATTCTGCCGCCGCCTGGGCGCTGGCGGCGTCATAGCGGTGTCGCTCGACAAACTCTGCGGCGGCCTCCCCGGGCAGGCCACGGTTGGCGGCGACCGCGCGGGCCTGTGCGCGGCTGTCGGCGATCCAGGCGCGCAGCTGCCCCGCGCGGTCGCGGGTTCCGAGGATCCCGCCGAAATAGCCGGTCACGGCGTATGCGTCGAAATAGGCGGCAGGGGCTTGGCGCGCGGGGTCTTCCGCTTGCCACAATGGCGCTGTCAGCACTTGTTCCTCCAGTCCCAGCCAGCCGGTCTGGGTCGCGACCACCCGCACGAGCCGCTCAGAGTTGTCGCCGAATACCTCGCTCCAGATCTGCGCCACCTCGGCGGCGCGACCGCCATAGAATTGCATCCACAGGTTTTCGCCCCCCCAGCGGGCCTTGGCCTGTGTGTCCGCCCATGCTGCTTGTTCAAACTGCCAGTTCCAGACTTCGTTCGAGTATTCGACATAGGCACGCAGATCCGCGTCCAACCCCTCATTCACCAGCCTCGCAAACTGGCGGACATAGCTGTCGTCGGCCATGTGCGGCATGGAAAACCACGGATCGGCACCGAGCGTGTTGGCCAGTTCCAGCATCACCTCAGCCGGAACCCCCTTCTGCGCCCAAGTGTAATCCTGTCGCCGCGGGCGATCTTCCCAGCCGGTCTGTTCCGAGTTGTTGGTGGCCATCCAGTTCATCATCCGCAGGGCGTCAAACCCGTTCAACCGGTCCAGCCACAACGGGTTGAACAGCGTGCCGCTGTCATGAGCGCCAAGATGCTCCTCTCGCACGACGGTGATATTGCGCACGTAGTCGCCATCCCGGTCAGTGCGCTGGATCAGGATCGAGACGGGCCCGGGACCGGGGATAAAGTCAAAGCGCACCTCGCCTTTGCCGTATCGTACATTGCTGGCGCGGCCCGAAACCTCGACAATGCCTTCGCCGTCAAAGCGCAGCACATAGCGTCCGGCAAGCGCGCGCGCGTCCTCGGGCAGGTCGGTCAGGATGACCGTTCCGATCGATCCCAGTTCCGGCGGGATCGCGGTGGGCCAGCCATTGTCGTCGAGATAACCGGCCGCTTGCAGATCCGCATGGGTAACACCGCCCCATTGGCCGGGCAGGTGGCCGATCCAGGGGCGTGCGGTCTTGAAATGGTCCAGAAACGGCGCCTGGGTGCTCCAGTCGGCGACGCCTGCAAGGGTAACGGCGATCGGCTGCCGCAAGACCCCGTCTGCCGCGGGTGTCTTCGCGGCAGCGGGCAAGGGGGTAACGTTGGCATTGAGCGCAGGCAGTGTCGGCTCCTGCGGCAGCGCGGCTGGTTCTTTTGGCAGGGCGGCGGTGCGTATCTGCTGCCCCTGGGCCGCCGCCCAGGCGATGGCTTGCAATCGGGCGGCCAGAGCAGGAGAGGGGGCCGGGTAGGGATTGCCCCAGCGGTCCTTCAATTGATGCGGTAGCCCACTGGGGTCTTGTCCGGTCAGCACCGCGTACTGCAGCAAAGCGAGGAAGTAGAAACCGGTGGCATTGGGGTGGATGTCGTCGGCAAAAACGTCAGCGATGCTGTTAAGGCCCGGCACCGTGCCTGCCCGGATCGCATCATCCAACCGCGCCATTGCCTGGCCTGCGGGCAACAGCCGTACGGTGCCGTCGGTGCGGGCGTTGACCGCATCCACGACCGCCTGCCAGCGCGGCAGGTCCTGTTCCAGCCGCTCACGCCAGGGTACGTGGGCACCTTCATCAAAGGGTACCGGGGTCTCGGTGCCACTGTTGAGGCTGTGCCACGTTTCTTGCAGGTAGAAATCCACCTCGGGGTTGGAATGCCTCGCCAGTTCGTAGAACTGGGTCACCGCGCCCTCGGTGTCGCTCCACTTCAGGTGGTTGGCCAAGGGGACTGCCTCGGTCACGATGACCGCATCGGCCGCGCGTTCCAGTCGCGAGCGGGCGTCCACTCCCTCTCCGTCACCGCTGTGCTGCCAGTTGTAGCTTAACGGCGCGCCATTGATGATCTGCGCTTCCACAGTGGCAGGCTGGCCGCCAGCCGCCAGAAGCTGTTCCAGCATTGGCGGGTTGTCCGGCCCGAACAACGAATGGCCGATCATCACCACGGACGAGATCAGCGCTTCCAGTTTCATGCGTTGCGTGCCTCAGCCCCGAGACCGGTACGCGGCAGCGCGGTGACCACCTGCCAGACGATCTGCTGCACGCGGCGCGCCGCATCGGTGGGCCACGCCTGAGCGGGCGTGCCATCAGCGCGCGTCAGTTGGTGGGGCAGGCCTTCGGGGCTGCGTTGGTAGAGCACCGCGAAATGGGTCAATGCCACGATATACGTTCCCAGATCATTGATGTGGATAGTATCCAGGCCTCCGTCCGGCGTCCGTGCAAAGAGTGCTTCACGTGAGTCGAGCCCGGGGATATTTCCGTTTTCAGCGGCGCGGGCAACGGCGGCCAAAACCTGTCCGCCGGGGATCAGATACACTGGCTGATCCGGGTGCCGCCGACTGGCCCGGCCCGTCAGTTCACGGATCCAGAGCCGCTCCAGGTCGCCGTCGATCCGCTCGAACCAGCCTTCGGGGTCATCCAACTTGTGCCAGGTTTCATACAGGAACAGTCGCGGCGCTGGAGACGCGTTACTGGCCAGATCGACCCATTTTTCGAAATACTTGGCCGCATCGAAATACTTGAGCGCATCGCGCAGTTCGACCATCTCGGTCACCACGACCGCATCATAATCGCCCGAGCCGACCGCTTCACGTGCATCCCGGAAGGCGGGAGCTTGATTGGCGGTATCGAAGTCGAGGATCGGCTCGTCAGGCTCCCAATGACCGCGAAGCGATGTGCCGGAACCCAGCTGGCTGTTATAGCCGTGCCCATCGGGAGCTAGCTGTGCCAGCATATATGGCATGTCCGCGCCGACCAGCGAATGGCCAAGGTGAAAGACAGTCAGCGGCCCCTCCGGTTTCGGGAGTGGCGGCGGTACTGGAACCGGGCGATTTCGGGTGGCAAAACCGGCCAGCCCCAAGGCCGCGACGGCTGCCGACAGGGCGATAAACCCGCGGCGCGCCATCATGAGCGCCTCCGGACTTCCGCCACTGTCATGATGAGCTCCGCGCCGATGACAAAGCGTCCGGGGACGGCCTCGCCCCGCGCAAACGGTGGTCGTGCGGCGGTGAAAACGGCTTGAAAACTGCCGGCGGATAGGTCGATATCCAATTCCATTCCATCAAATCCGTAGTAGGCCCGGCTTAGTGAATACTGGGCCTTGTAGGCGGCTTCCTTGGCCGAGAAAATCAGCTTGGCCAATTGACCGGCATGGTCCTGCTGCCGCAGCCAGTCGCGTTCACGCGGGGTGCAGATCGCCGCCAGCAGATCGTCTTTCAGTGGCGTATCTTCTTCCAAATCTATGCCCAGCCCCTGCACGGCGTCATTGCGCGCCAACACCGCCATGGCACAGCTCTGCGTGTGGCTGATCGAACCTGTCACCCCTTCCGGCCAGACCGGCGCGCGGTCCGGGCCGACTGGAACCGGCTGCAAGGGAAGGCCCAGCTTGCAGATCGCCTGGTGGGCAGCGGCACGCCCGGCGGCAAACTCGTCACGCCGCTTGCGCACCGCGTTTGGCGACAGGCAGGCGACCTCTTCGGGCAAGGGGGCGGGCGGGTTGGCCAGCGGATCCGCCCCGGCCAGGGCCACGTCTTCGGCCAGCAGCGGCCTTAGCAGGGCCAGCCGTTCTGCCAGTCTGGTATTGGCTGCCGTCATCCGGTCCTTGTCCTGCGATTGGCGCGCATGGCCCGGCGCTTGGACATCGTGTCGCTGCGGTCCGGGGCGGCGCTGGTACCTGTCGCTTGTTCTTCGGCTTTTTCCGTGCCCCCTGCAATCCCTTCGGCGTGGTTCGCCAAGCTGGACAGCGTGGGAAACCGGAAGATGTCGGTGATCGACAGCGTGGTCAGCCCGAGGGTGTCGCGCAGCTCCCGGTGTGCCTGCACAGCCAGCAACGAATGGCCACCCAACTCGAAGAAGTTGTCTGCCGCACCGATGTTGGCAATGCCGAGCAAGCGGCTCCAGACCGCCGCGATCTTGGCTTGCAAGTCACCTCTGAGGGGCTCGGCTGCCACCGCTTGCAGTCGTTGGGGCTGCGGGTCGGGCAGTGCCTTTCGGTCAATTTTCTTGTTTGGCGTCAGCGGGAAAGTCTCAAGCGTGACGATGCGGGCAGGCACCATGGCCTCCGCCAGCCGTGCGGCGAGTGCCTGTTTCACGGCGGCTTCATCAACCGGCTGCGCTGCGGTGACATAGCCGACCAGTTGTTCGGCCCCGCTGCCCCCGCGTGGTACGACGACCGCACCGGTGACGCCCGGTTGGGCCGCAAGGGCAGCCTCGATTTCGCCCAATTCGATCCGCTGGCCCCGGATCTTGACCTGATGATCGGAACGCCCGAGAAACGCGAGCTGACCGTCCGGGGTCCAGCGCACCAGGTCGCCGGTTCGGTACAGGCGGCCTTCGGCAAAGTCTGCGGTGACAAAGCGCTCGTCGGTCAGCGTGTCACGCTGCCAGTAGCCCGCTGTCACGCCCGCGCCGCCGATATACAATTCTCCCACAGCGCCGAGGGGCACCGGCTGCTGGGTATCGTCCAGCACGTAAACCTGCGTATTGGCGATCGGGGTGCCGATGCTGGCGGTCCCCTGCGGCACGGCATCAATACGACTGACGGTGGACCAGATCGTCGTCTCGGTCGGCCCGTACATATTGTGCAGCACGGCGCCGGTCGACGCGCGCAGCGCCTGCACCAGATCGCCGGGCAGCGCCTCGCCGCCGACCAGCAGGTGCTGCAATTGGCCCAGGCAGGCGCTCGCGTTCGCGTCCTCCGCAATCATCCGGGCCATTGACGGTGTGCATTGCATGTGGGTCACCCCGTGCCGCACGATCTGCGCCGCCAGGGAGAAGTCATCTGCTGCCAGTGCCTGCGGCGCGTTGCTGAGGCGGAGAACCTCGGCCAGCGGCTTCAGGCCCTCCAACACCACGTCGGGGGCGATGCCATAGTCGATCAGGCAGGCGATTTCATTGACTCCGATGCGCTTCAGCGCCGCAACCCGCTGGCAGGCGTCCTGCACGGTGCCGAACAACCCGGAGTCCTCGAAGTAGCGCTCAAAGGCAAAGTCGAGGATTGCGTCCATCTCGGCCTCGGAGAGGGAGCCGAGGTCCATCTCGAACGGATTGTTCACGCCCTCGGGCCGCTTGAAGGCCGGGAAGGCCCAGGCGTATTGCTTGATCAGCCCGGCGGCGGAGCGCAGGTAGTCCTTCATCGGCTCCCGCGCCACCTGTCGGGCCTGCTCGCGGGTTTCGGCCAGGTAGCTGTGCAGCATCAGCGTGACCTTGAAATCCGCCGGATCATGGCCCGCCTCGCGCAGCGCGTCGTGGTAGATGCGGATTTTGCCCGCGACTTCTTCGATGCTTTGCCCCAGGAGATGGGTCAGCACATTGGCGCCGATCGCCCCGGCCTCGCGCCAGGTGTCGGGGTTGCCGGCGGTGGTAACCCAGACCGGCAGTTCGGAGGAGACCGGCCGCGGCTGGGTGATGACGGCATGTTCGCTGCCGTCCTTGCGTGGAAAGGCGACCTCCTCGCCGCGCCAAAGCTTGCGTACGGTTTCGATGGCATCGAAGAGCGCAGGCTTGTTGGCGGGTGGGGTGTTCTCCGGGCGCAGGATGAAATCATCCGGCTGCCAGCCAGAGGCAAAGCCGATCCCTGCGCGCCCTGCCGTCAGGTTGTCGATCACCGCCCATTCCTCGGCAATGCGGGCCGGGTGGTGCAGCGGAGCGACGCAGGAGCCGCCGCGCACGCCGATGTTCTGCGTGACCGCTGCCACGGCCGCGCCGGTAACGGCCGGGTTGGGGTAGGGGCCGCCAAAGGCGTGAAAGTGCCGCTCTGGTGTCCAGACCGCGTTGAAGCCGTGCTGGTCGGCGAATTTGGCGCCCTCCAGCAGCAGGTTGTATTTCTGCGGCCCCGGCCCGTCGTCATTGCCCCAGTAGAACAGATTGAAATCCATTCGGCGGTCCGACAGTGCCACCGGGCCGCGCGACAGCTCCAACCGGCTTTCGTCGCTGGACAGCACCAGCTTCAACCCGCGCGACAAGGTCCAGAACAGCTCCAGCACCGAGATGTCGAAGCTGAGGCTGGTCACTGCCAGCCAGGCATCGCCGGGCTGATGCGGAATGCGCTGATCCATCCCGGCAAAGAAATTCGCCACATTGGCGTGGGTGACCATCACTCCCTTGGGCGTGCCGGTGGAGCCGGAGGTATAGATCAGATAGGCCAGATCACTGCCCGCCGCGCCGCCGTCAACGTTGTCCGCCACCGGATCGGTAACGCTCTCGACCTCCAGCACCTTCGCGTCCGATGCGGGCAGGCTGGCGCTCAGCGCAGCCTGGGTGATGATCACCTGCGCCTGGCTGTCCAGAATGTAATGGGCGATGCGGTCGGCCGGATAGGCCGGGTCCAGCGGCACATAGGCACCACCCGCCTTGAGCACCCCCAGCGCGGCAAAGACGAGCTCGGCGCTGCGGCGAATGTAGATGCCGACATGGGCGCCGGGCTGCACGCCCATAGCTTGCAGCCGTGCGGCAACAGCATTGGCGCGGGCGTTGACCTCGGCGTAGGTGTAGGTCCGGTCCTCAAAAACCAGTGCGGTGGCGTCTGGTGTTTTGGTGGCCTGCACTTCAAACGCCGCGTGGACGGTTTGCGCGGCGTCATAGTCGCAGGCCGTGTTGTTCCAGTCCTCGAGCAGCATCCGGCGTTCGGCATCCGGTAGCGCCGGCAGGGCGGCAAGCGGACCTTCGACCCCCTCGGCGAAGGCCTGCAGGAGCAGGTCCAGCCGCGCTGCCAGCAGGTCCGCGGCGCGCTCGTCCACTCGGCTGGCGTCACAGTGCAGCACCAATTCTGCCTCTGACAGTGCGACCGTTACCGCGCAGCCGACCAGTGGGGCGTTTCCTTCCAGCGACAGGCCGATGGCAGGCATCGGTTGCGCCGCGATTTCTGGCGCACGGGCGATCAGGTCGCTGGCAAAGCCACCGTATGTCCGTGCCGTGTCAATCTCTTGCTTGGTGCGGTCCAGCAGTGTCTGCACGGTTTCCTCGCGCCGGGCCTGCAACGGCACCCAGTCAGAGACAAACCCGGCCGCGCCCTGCGCCACGGAGGTGGCCAGCGCCACATCGCCGCGCTCCTCGGCCGTTCCCAGCAGGGCCCAGGCCAGCACTGCAGCTGCGGCGGTAGAAGCGTCAAGCCCGGCGGGCAGTGGCAGGCTGCGGCGGGCGGTTCCCGTGTTCCCTGTGTCCGAGGCCAGCGGCAGTTGAAGCGGCTGCATCGCCGCGAGCCGCTTGCGCCAGTGCGGCTCGCCCTGTTGGGCGGCGGCGAGGGCTTCGGTGATCCGGGCAGCCTCGTCGGCGGGGACGCCGGGCAAATTCGTGCCGATGTCGCACAGCGAACGGAGGTCTACCGCCAGCCCGGCCGGTGTGGTCAGCCGCGATAGCCGCACCGCGCCCTCGGTGGTGGCAACAGTCAAACTGTCCTTCGAGACGGCCAGGACCGTGCCGGGCGCTGCCGTGCCTTCGGCCAGCCGCGCGGTGCCTGCCAGCACAAGCTGATCGCCGAGACGCAGTTTGGCGATGCACATGGGGTTCCAGTAACCGCCCGTGTCCAGCGCTCGCACCAGTCGGGCCAGCTCAGCCGCGGGGCGGGTGAAATCCAGCAGCCCGCCCGCCGCCGGACGGTCGGCGCGCGCGAAGTAACGCCGCTGGTTCAGATCCTGCGGCTGGCGGTTCAGGTCGCCGCTTTCCAGCTGCGCCAGAACCTCGGGGAAGCTGTCCATCGCCGCGGCATAGCATTTGGAGTTCAGGCTGAAGGCGGTTTCATCCTCTGCCACATCGAAATTTCGCTGGGCCAGGATGTCGCCCTCGTCGGCACCGCGGGTCATCAGGTGCCAGGTGATGCCGTGCTGCGGCTCGCCGTTGATCAGCGCCCAGTTCGGGGTGTTGAGGCCCGCGTAGGCAGGCAAGGGCCCGTCATGGAAATTCACCGCCCCGCGCGCAGCGCCAGCCAGAACGGCGTCGGGGATCATCGTCAGATTTGCAATCGACAGCAGCCAGTCATAGCCGCCCGTGATGTCCTGCGGGTGCTCGAGCAGCGCCAGCCCCTTGTCGGCAGCCCAGCGGCGGATGTCGGCATCCTGCGAGACAACCGCATCAATCCGATGGCCGCGCGCCAGCAAAGTGTCGGCACAGCCGATCAGCAGCGATTCATTGCCAATGACGACAGCGGAAAAAGGGGTCATTTCGGCTCCTTCACAAGCGGAGAGATCGGGCGCGTTTCAGCAGGGCAGGCGGAGGGGCGCAGGCTGGCGCGCAGCTCATGGCGCAGCAGGTCGCGCAGGAAATACGGCGGGCCGGGGCGTTTTCGACCGCTCAGCACACAGCGCAGTGCGTACAGGCTGCGCCCGGCCGCCTGTGCCAGCGTTGCCAGCAGCGCATAGGCGCGGCCGTGGGTCTTGGTGAAGTAATGCCGCCGCGAGTCGAACCAGTAGCCGGGCGTGCGCTGCCAGTCCTTCATCCCGGTGGAGGCCGAGCCGACATGTTCGATCCGGCTGTCCGGCAGGTAATGTGTACGCCAGCCCGCGCGGGCGGCGCGGTGGCAGAGGTCGGTTTCCTCGAAATAGAGGAAGAACCGTTCGTCAAAGCCCCCGATGTCCTCGATCACCTCGCGGCGGATCATCAGGCTGGCGCCGGCGGTCCAGTCCACCTGGGTTTCCTGTTGCGGTATCTCCATGGCGACCACCCAGGGGCGCAGCAGCCGGGTAAAGATGCCAGTGCAGATGCTGGCCTCGAACTCGCCAGCGATGGAGGGAAAGCGAAAGGCAGTGCGATGCGGGGTGCCATCGGTGCCCTGCACGTAAGAACCGACCAGCCCGGCACCGGGAGAGCGTTGAAGAAAGTCGCGCAACCGTCGGATGGTGTCCCCCTGCACGAAGGCATCCGAGTTCAGGAGATAGTAGAACTCCGGCGCCGAGCCATCTGACAGGCCGGTTTTGAAACCTAGGTTCATGCCCGCGCCAAAGCCACCGTTCACGGGCGAGGCCAGGAGACGCAGTTTGCCATCCTCCAGCCAGCCCCTTTCATGCGCAGCGCTCCTGATCTGCTCGAAAGAGCCGTCATCCGAGCCGTTGTCGATGATCAAAAGTTCGCCCGGCAACGCGCGCATCTCGGCCAGCGCGGCCTCGGCGGCGCGCAGGGTCATCTCCGGTGTTCGGAAATTCAACAGGATCGTCAGTATGCGTGCGTTGTCTGCCATGCTCACTCCGCGGCCTGTGTCCGGCTGGGTGCGGTTTGCACAATTGTGCTGTGCGTGGCCTGTTTGGCCTGAACCGCCCGCGCATCGGCAGCATCCAGACGAGCCTTCACGCCCGCCGCAAGCACTGTGACATTCGGCACCAATACCATGCTGTCATGATCCCCCGGTACTTCGACAACCTCGACCTTCGGTGCCCATCGGGTCCAGTCGTTGTCCTCAAAGACATACTCACGCTCGGCGCTGACCCAATTGCCGCCGGTGACCTGCCACTTGCGGTCAAGGGGCGGGCGGAACAGGGTCATCGGGCCGTTCCAGTTCCGCAAGGTGTAGGCTTCAACCGCAGCACGGAAAGCGCGCTCGATCCGGCGGTTGTTGAATTCGGGCAAGTCGCTGTTGCCGACGGGTTCGGCCCGGCGCTTCTGGACTTCCCAGGCAATGCGGCTCCTTGCCCAGTCCAGCAGGAAGCGGGGTCCCTGTTTTCGCAATTCGGCCAGCTTGATCAGGGCCTTGTCAGCTGGTTTGAGCGGGGGGCGGACGGGGAGAGGGGTATCCAGAAGGATCAGGGCTGCGGTTTCCTGACCGTCGTTTTCCAGTTGCTGAGCCATTTCGTAGGCGGTGATGCCGCCACCCGAAAACCCGCCCAGCAGGTAGGGGCCTTCGGGTTGGAGCTGACGGATTTCCGCCAGGCAGCTGCGGGCCGCGTCTTCGACCCGGTCATGCGGGGCGTCGTCGCCAACAAGCCCCTTGGCCTGCAAACCGTAGACCGGTCGATCCCGACCGACCAGCAACGCCAGATGGCGCAGGTTCAAAACGTTGCCGAACATGCCCGCGACCAGAAAGAAGGGGCGCCGACCGGTGCCGTCACCGGGGTGCAGCTGCACGAGGTGGGTATATTGCGGCTGCTCCGCGGCGTCTTGCGGGCTGTCGCCCGGCTCCGCGGAAATGCCTCCGCCGCGGCGCGCGATGATGCGGTCTGACAGCGCGGCGACGCTGGGGGCCTCGAACAGGACCGACAAGGGAAACTCCACGTCGAATTGGCGTTTCACCTGGGCAAACAGTCGAACCGCAATCAAAGAGTGGCCGCCGAGATCGAAGAAACTGTCCTCGATTCCCACCTCCGAAACCCCCAGGAGTGAGGCAAACAGGTCCGCCAGCTTCTGTTCCACCGGGTTGCGCGGGGCGATGTAATCGGTCTCAAGCTGGGGGCGCTCAAAGCTTTGTGCGTCTTGAGAAGGGAGCGGAGCCGGGCGATCCGCTTGCGCAATCAGTGCAGGCAGCTCCAGCGAGGAGACCACCACTTGCGGCAGGTCCGCGGAAATGGCGCAGCCCAGTGCACGTTCCAGGGCCTCGCCGCCTTCTTCGGCACGAATGCCATTGGCGATGTTTAGATGTAGGCGGCGCTCCTCTGCCGAGAGAGGCGTTGCATCACGTACCGGCGAAAGTTTCAGCTGCTCGGCTGTGGCATCAGGTTTGGTGCTTGCGGCTGTCGCTTCAAAACCGCCGACCAAACGTTGGATGCGAAAGCCCTCAACCTCCACCAGCACGTTGCCATCGGGATCCGTCAGCGTGATGTCAAATGCGGCAGCGCCGTCACCGGGCGCGTCGTGCAGACGCGCGTGGCTGTAGACATCATGGCCGAGGGCGGCATGCACGCGAATCCGCTTGTAGGAGACAGGGACCCACAAGGCGTCTGCGCGGTAGCCGGGGATCAGGTCCATTGCCCAGCCGGTCGCCAGATCCAGCAGTGCAGGATGCAGCTGCATGTTGTCGTCCTGCGCGAATTCGGGCAGCCGCAACCGGGCGAGCCCTTCCCCCGCACCCAGCGCGGCGGATTGCAGCACATGCCAGCGAGGCCCGAAGCGAAGATGCCGTTCCTGCGGGGAGCGCAGACGACCGTCTTGCGGGCTCTGCACGTGAGGGCAGCGGGACAGGATGTCTGAAATATCGAGCGCGACGGGGCGTTCTGCCGCCGTCGCAAAGGCCAGCATTGCCTGACTGTTTAGATGGTAACCACCTGAACAGGCAGAGTAAACAAACAGTTCATAACCATTTTCATTAGCTTCGAGCTTAATCAGCGTTTGCTTTGGCTGCTCGTCTGCGACCACCAGGGGACGCAGGAAATACAGGTCGCGGATTTCAAACGCGTCGCCAGTTTCCAGCGCCCGCATGACCTCGGCGGCGATCTCCACGTGACCCGTTCCGGGCAGGAGCGCCGTGCCCGCGGCGGTGCGGTGATCGTTCAAAATCCAATGGCTGGTGTCGAAGGTGGGCAGGAAGACCCGGTTGCCGTCGCTGTCAAACCCCTGCTGTTGCAGAAGCGGTTGCGCATAGGGGGCAGGTTGGGTGGCTTCGGGCTCGGCGTTCCGTGTCTTGAGTGCTGCTGCGGCCATGCCCGTGTCAGCCCAGACGCCCCAGTCGATGGCGACGACACGGGTCCGCCCGTTGGCGCGGTGGCGTGCCCAGGCGTTGAGGTATTCGTTGGCGGCAATGTAATCCACCTGTCCTGCCGGCCGGGTTGCGGTGGAGGAGGATGAAAACAGCAGCATGAGGTCCAGGCTGCCGTCCGGAAAGACCGTGTCCAACGCCCGCAAGCCGCTGACCTTCGGGGCAAGAACACTTGCGATGCTGTCCTCATCCTTGGCCAGCAGCGGCGCGTCGTTGATGACGCCAGCAGCATGAATGACGCCGGTTAGCGGGCCGTTCTCGGCCTCTGCCGCCTGTCGCGCGGCCTCAAGTTCCCCGCTGTTGCATACGTCAGCGGCCAGTGGCAGCACCGGGTTACCGTTCTTCGCCTCCAGATCCATCACCGCGCGAATGCGTCTTGCCGTGCGGTTGGCCGGGCTATGGCTGGCGAGGTAGCGTTTCCAGCTGTCGCGGGGCGGCAAGCCGTCGCGCGAGATCAAGGTGACCTTGGCGCCATATGTTTGCCTCAGGTGGCCTGCAATCGTCAGGCCGATCCCGCCATACCCGCCGGTGATCAGGTAGTGTCCACCGGACTTGAACGGTGGCACAGACGGGGCCGTCAGCGACTGCGAACGCCAGCTCAACTCCAGACGTTTTTCACCGCGCCATGCGACGGTGGCATTGGCCGGTGTGGCCATGAGTTCTTCCAGCAGGCGGTCGGCGAGGTTGGCCTTGGCTGGCTTGCGCCGCTTCAAACGGTCTGACAGCCCCGTGGTGCGCGGCAGCAGTTCGATGTCCACGCTGGCGCAGCTCACCCCGGGCAGCTCCCGAGGGATCACCCCGAGCGGGCCTGCGATCATTGCCTTTTCCGGATAGGGCAACGGTTCACCACGGACTTGCGCGGCCCCGGTCGTGAAGACGGTGAGGTGCACGGGAGCGGGCAAATTGATGTTGCCCAGTTCCTGTGCCAGGGCGGTCAGGCCGTGGAACCCCATTTCCAGATTGCGATCAAAGAACGACGAGCCGGGACGGTAAGTCTCGGCTTCGGTGACCAACCAGAAATGGGCAATTCGGTCGGGTAACAGATCTTCGGCAGCCAGATCGCCCAGCAGCGCGCCATAAGCCATGCGGCCTTGCTCGGGCGGCAACACGAACAGATCAGGGGCCAGCCTGGCGTAGGTATCGCCCGCCCGCACCCGCATCACGGTGTGACCGGCGGCGGACAGGCGGGCGCCCACCGCCGCGGCCTGACCGCAGTCATCTTCGAAGATGAGCCAGTTGTGGAGTTCTTCGTCCAGCTCCCGTTCGACATCAAGCGCGCAGTCTGCCAGCCGGGGACGCCAAGCCGGGCGGTACCCCCAATCGGACAGGTCGTCGTGCCGCTTTGGGGCCGGGTCCTCGGTGGTTGCCGGTTGGCCCGGCTCGATGAAATAGCGCCGTCGTTGAAAGGCGTAGGTGGGCAGCGGCAACCGGTTGCGCCGGGCTTCGCCCCATATCTGCTCCCAGTCGGCCTCGACCCCGCAAGCCCAGAGGCGACCGATGACGCCAAAGAAATAGGCATCATCCATGACCTGTTGCGCCGGGTGGCGCAGCGAGCTGAGTACCTGGCCTAGCTTGACCTCCGGCGCCATCTGCGCCAGCGCACTCAACGCCTTGCCGGGGCCAACCTCGAGAAACACGCGGCCCGGCGTCTTGGCGAGCTGGGTGATGCAATCACCAAAGCGCACGGTGTTGCGCAGCTGGTCGACCCAGTAGTCGGCGCTCATGGCCTGCTCTGCGGTCAGCTCCGCACCGGTGCGGTTGGAGATCACCGGCAGCTGCGGTGCGGAGAGGGTGAGACCCCGCAGGAAGTTACCATAGGTCTCCAGAATGCCGTCCAGCATGCGCGAGTGGGCGGCGATATCGATGGCGATGCGCTGATGTTCGATCTCTCGGGCGGCCAGTTCGGCGGCCAGCCTGTCGAGCGCCGCCTGTGGGCCGGACACCGCGGTGAGGGCAGGGGCGTTGACGCTTGCGATGTCCAACTCGTCCCCGATCAGGGCTTCCACCTCGACCAGCGGTAGCGCGATCGACAACATGCCGCCCTTTGGCACTGTATCGAACAACCGTCCGCGCAGAAGCACCAGGTCTATGCAGTCCTCAAACGAGATGACACCCGCCAGACAGGCCGCGGTATTCTCCCCCATGGAATGTCCGACCAATGCCGCGGGCCGAACGCCCCAGCTGATCCACAGCTGCGCCAATGCGTATTCGACGAGCATGATCAACGGCAGCTGGACGGAGGGCTGCTGCAGACGCGCATTTGCAGCCTCTTCGCCACTCTCTTCGGGCAGCCAGATAGCGCGGATGTCATAGTCGAGCTGTTTTTGCAGGTGGTCCAGCCCCCGGTCCATCCATTCGGCGAAGACCGGCTCCGTCTCGTAAAGGTCGCGAGCCATCCCGGCATATTGCGCGCCGCCACCGGGAAACATGAAGACCACTTGGGGGGCATCGCCCAGTCGGTCATGCGTGAACACCTTGCGCGGATCGTTTTCGTGCAGCAGGCGCGCGGCCTCAGCCGGGGTTTCGGCCACCAGAACCCGCCGTTTTGCAAAACCTCGACGCCCCTGTTTCAGGGTGAAGGCGACATCTGCCAGGTCCGCTTCGGGATGGGCCTCCAGATAGTCCGCCAAGGCCAGCGTGTTTGCCTCCAGTGCTGCCTTTGACTGGCCTGAAACGCAGAGGATCTGAAACGGAAAATCACTCTCCTCCGACGGCAACCGCTCGGGGGCTTCCTCCAGGATGACATGGGCGTTGGTGCCGCCGACGCCAAGGGAGTTCACCCCGGCGCGCCTTGGCCCCTTGTGGGAGGTCCAGGGGCTTAGGCTGGCATTCACCTTGAAAGGGGAGTTTTCGAAATCAATCGCCGGGTTCGGCGCCTCATATCCCAGCGAAGGCGGGATCTCCTTGTGATGCAGCGCCAAGGCTGTCTTGGTCAGGCTGGCCACGCCTGCGGCGGTATCGAGGTGGCCGATGTTGGTCTTGACCGAACCGATCCGGCAGTATCCGCGCGCCTCGGTGGAGGCCAGGAATGCTTCGGTCAGTGCCGTGACCTCGATCGGGTCGCCCAGATAGGTGCCGGTGCCGTGGCATTCGACGTAATCGATGGTCTCCGCCGGGGTATTTGCTGCCTGCAACGCGTTGCGAACCGCGGCAGCTTGTCCGCCGACCGAGGGCGCGAGGTAGCCGGCCTTGTCCGAGCCGTCATTGTTGATGGCCGATCCCTTGATGACGGCCCAGATGTGGTCGCCGTCGGCAATGGCATCTTCGAGCCGCCGCAGAGCCACAACCCCGGCACCGGAGCCAAAGACCGTACCTTGCGCGCGATGATCGAAGGCGTGGCAATGACCGTCCGGGCTGAGGATTTCGTTCTCTTTGTAAACGTAGCCGCGGCCATGGGGCAGTTCGATGGTGACACCGCCCGCCAAGGCCATGTCGCAGTCGCCTTCCCGCAGGGCCTTGCAGGCGTAATGCACGGCCACCAGCGAGGTGGAGCAGGCGGTCTGAACGTTGACTGACGGGCCTTTCAGATCGAACACATGGCTGACGCGGGTGGTCAGGAAATCCTTGTCGTTGCCCGTATGACGGAGCAGGAACATGCCAACGTCATCGACCAGGTCGGGGTTCGAGCAGATGTTGAAGTAGAAATAGCTGCCCATTCCACAGCCGGCATAGACGCCGATCGGGCCGGAGATGGTTTCAGGCGGATGGCCTGCGTTTTCCATGGCGCCCCACGCCACCTCAAGGAACTTTCGATGCTGAGGGTCGAGGATGGCTGCTTCCTTTGGGCTGAAGCCAAAGAACTCGGCGTCGAATTCATCAAACCCCTTCAGCCGTGCTGCGGCGGGTACGTAATTCGGATCTGCCAGCGTTGCAGGGCGCTCTCCATTGGCCAGCAGGGTTTCGCGGTCCAGCTGCTCGATCGCTTCCAGGCCGTGGCGCAAGTTTTGCCAGAACACGTCCGCGCTTGGTGCACCGGGCACGTCCACTGAAAGGCCGACTATCGCAATATCACCGGCCGCGGCGCCTGCGGCTGCTGATTTTCTATCCAATATCGTCACTATCTGCCCCTACGGCCTTACAAAAACTTGCGTGGCGACCCGCTGCCCCACCGCTGTCCGGTTTGAATGGCAGCCCGTCGCGCGGGTCAATCCGACGTGCCAGCCTCAGCCGATCGCTGGGTCAGGTGTGCGCGGCAGTTTCCCCATCCGCGTCACGGGAGAGACCGGTTCCACGTCACCTTCGTCAATCCATCGGGCCAGCCTATGGTGGCATTGTGTCTTTTCCGCGAGAATAACGGTAAGAATAGGGCATCATATCACGCTGCGTTTCGTTGGGGCACTGGTTTCGTTCGACATCGCCTGGATGCCACCGAACAAGGCGGGCCTTTCGCTGAACAGGCCCGGATAGATCAACCGTTCCGCGTAGCCCAGCACCGCGCCCGCGCACATCCAGGTGACCGGTATCAACGTCGCGTTCAACAGCATGTCCACCAGCGTGGCCGCCAGGATCAGGGCGATCGGTGCCGCATAGGGCGAAAAGCTTTGCACGGACGTCTTGCGTGCGGCCCAAGCCAGCAAAACCAGCGGCAATGCCAAAAGGCCCATTTCGGCAATGTATCCTAGCCAACCGAAGGTGCCGAAGACGATGATCCAGCGCCCATCTGGAATGGACAGGATCTCGCCGCTCTCCTCGTGGAGGATCAGGTTGCGGCCCCAGCCGCCCCAGCCGAACCATGGCTTTTCCGCCGCGCGCGCCAGCAGCTGTGCCTCATTGTCGAAGCGGAAGCCCAGGGAATGGGCCCGGTCAACGCTGATGGTTTCGAAATAGGCCACGACATCATCGGTGGGTATCAGACCGGCGTTGCGCAGCATCGGGTAGATCACCGCGATCAACCCGAGTACCAGCGCCATCCGTAGCTGCCAGCGCAGCGGCGCAAAGGCCACCACCGGCGTGAAGACGAGCCCGTAGGCCAGTGACGCGAGGCTCTTGCAGCCGATGAGCAGAAGAAACAGGTAGCCGCAGACCAGCCCCAGTCGCCAGCGGCGCTCTGCGGTGGCGGTGCGGGCCAGTGCGGCGGCGGCCATCAGCGCGGTGGCGACAAAGAACGCCAGCCACAGCGCATGCGGCAGAAACACAATCGGGCGGTAGCCGCCCATTCGGATCATCTGGCTGAAATCATGTTGGAAAAAGCCGTAGACCCAGACGTTCGTCTGCGGGCTGAAGCGGATTTCGAACAAGGCCGGGATGGAGTAGGCCAGCGCGCCCAACACAAGCGCCAGCAAAAGGTCTCGATGGGCCTCCGGCGTGGACAGGTAACGCCTAGCGATCAGGAACGGCATCAACACGATCACCTGGTTGATCATCACGGATCCAACGTCGCGCCAGCGCAGGCCCGGCAATTGATGGTTGAGAATCAGAATCGGGTCGGCATTGGCGATCTTGTGAAACAGCATCGGCTCACCGTTGGTGAGCACCGTGGGAATGACGCCAAAGATAAACAGCAAGACCAGCACCAGTGCGGCCGGGTGGCGCGGCAAAAGCGGCACGGGCCGACGCAGCATGAAGGTGCAGAGCCCGAAGGCCATGATCGACGGAATCGCGAATTTGTCCATGTCCGGGACCAGCGGCAGGTCAAACTCGGCCACGGGGGGCAGCAGCAGGTAGCCGGCGATGATGCACCACAGGATCGCCCGCTCCAGCGGCAGACGCCGGAACAGAACCAGGCTGACCAGCGGCCAGGCCAGCAGCATCATGTAGGCCACAGCATTGGGCACCGGCGGTCTTGCCCTCCTTGACGTACGCGGTTCCGTTACGCGGTCGAATGTAACCGCTGCGATCCGGGGTGTCGCGGGGATTTCGACTATCCGGTAAATGGTTTGCAGGAATGCCACGGGTCTGGCCGGGACCGAAGGCGGGGGGCTGGTCCGAACGGCACCACGCGGCTAAGACGAAGTCACATCATCTGCGAGGGATACCGTGTATTTCGAATTCGACGGGCGCCGTGTTGCGGTCAATATCCCGGACCGTACCGGTCTCGAGACCGAGATCCGTGCCCGGTTTGCGGCGGGGCACGGGTTCGCGCTCGCGACGATCAATCTCGATCACATCGTCAAACTGGCGGCGGATCCGCGGTTTCTGGCGGCCTACCAGGCACAGGATCTGGTGGTGGCGGACGGGCGCCCGATTGTCTGGATGTCGCGACTGGCGCGGCGCCCGGTCGAGCTGATGCCGGGCTCCGACATGGTGCTTCCCCTGTGCCGCCTCGCGGCTGAGAGTGGCGTCAAAGTTGCGCTGGTGGGCAGTACCGAAGCTGCTTTGCACGATGCCGAAGCGGCGTTGATCGCGGCGGTGCCGGGGTTGGACATCGCCTGGTGTCAGGCGCCTTCGGCGCCTTTCGACCCCGAAGGGGAAGAGGCTGACCAGATCCTGCATCGGTTGGCCGAAACTGGCGTGCAGTTGTGTTTTCTGGCGTTGGGGGCGCCGCGGCAGGAGCAACTGGCCAGCCGTGGCCGCAGAATGGCTCCGAACGTGGGCTTTGCCTCGGTCGGAGCCGGGCTTGATTTCCTTGGAGGACATCAAAAACGCGCGCCAGCCTGGGTGCGCAGCATAGCGATGGAATGGCTGTGGCGTGCCTTGTCCAATCCGGTTCGACTGCTGCCCCGCTATGGAAAATGCCTCGCGATCCTGCCGCGCCAGGTGCTGCATGCCGCGTCGCTTGGCCGTCAAGAACGCCCCTGACACCGCCTGGTGAGCGCGCCGTAGGCCACTCTATTTGTACTCCAGAAGCGTCCGCGACCGACCTCTGCGCCGGTTCAGGTGATATTCCAGTACTCCAACGGCCTCGGGGAACTTCCCCAGCAGGGTAAAAGCCCCCCGTTCCCAGCCCATACGCCGCACCAATCTCAGGAGCTGGGCCGGGTAGATCAAGGCCAGCAGCAAAACCCAGACACTGAAGGCCGCGCCAATCAAGATGGACACGGGCAAAATGGCGCCCCAGGTCAGGGCCCGGCGGGTCTCTGTCACCCAATGTCGTTCCGGGCTGGCCCCATGCAACGCCGCCCCCTCGGCAAAGGCGTGGCCTGCACGGCGGCTGCGTTGCCACCACTGGCCGAAACGAAGCATCCGGGCGTCATGGCGGGTCATTTCTGCATCCAGTCGCCAGATTTCCCATCCCGCCCGTCTCAGGCGCAGGCACAGCTCGGGTTCCTCTCCGGCAATCAGCTCGTCGCGATAGCCGCCAGCATCGCGCAGTGCCGTCAAGCGCATCAGCGCATCGCCACCACAGGCCTTGGCTGGGCCAATTGGGGTGTCCCACTCGGCATCGCACAACCGATTGTAGACAGAGGCGGAGGGAGACTGCTCGCGCCGGCGACCGCAGGCCACTGCCGCCTGTGGGTTGGCTTCCATGAAGGCATGAGCGGTCGCGATCCACCCCTCAACCACCTCGCAATCGCCATCGGTGAATTGCACATATTCCGTCCCGGTCGCGACTGCGGCCAACCCGGCGTTGCGGGCCCGGGCCGCGGTAAAGGGACGGGACGTGTGCAGCTCGACGACTTCGGCCCCCAGATTGCGCGCGGCTTCGACCGAGCCGTCACAGGAGCCGCTGTCGACATAGATGATCTGTCGCACCTGTCCCGTCAGCGACTGCAAACAGCGGATCAGCCGCTCGCCCTCATTGCGACCGATCACGACTGCAGCCGTTTCGGCAGCGGCGGCAGCAGGGGAAGGGGGCGGCGGTTGGGTCACAGGGGCGGTCCATTCGTGGCGCAATCAGGCAGGTTCAAACTGCCGCCTTCGTGCGGCCACTGCAAGCGGGGCGTGCATGCTCAATTGCTTTTACGCCATCTTTGCTTCAGGCTGTGTAAACAACAGGAGAACAAGGGGATTACCGCGCATGGGAGCTGAACTGACGGTTCTGGCGGGCGATGTCGGAGGGAGCCGGACACGCTTGGCGCTGGCGGCACCCGGCGTTGGCGTGACGGCGTTGCAGAGTTTCTCCAATGACAGTTTTGCCAGCTTGGAGGACGTGCTGCGCGCCTATTGCGCCCAGCCAGGATTGCCGCCCCTTGCAGGGGCCTGCCTTGCCGTGGCCGGACCAGTTCGTGATGGCCATTTTGAACTCAGCAATCGCAATTGGTCGGGCCGGGCAGAGGAACTCGCCGCGGTGCTGGGTTTGCAGCCGGGTGCCAAGGCGCAGATCATCAATGACCTCGCGGCGCTGGGCCATGCACTGCAGGTGCTGATCCCGGGGCAGTTGGCCAGCCTTCGGCCAGGTCGGCAAAGCGGCGCACAAGCCCTTGTGGCGGGGATCGGAACCGGTTTCAACGTCGCGGCTTCCTGTGGAGAGGAAACACTGGAGGCCGAATTGGGTCATGCTGCCTTGCCGCAGCCCCTGGTGCACCGGCTGGAACAGCTTCTGAAGCGGGCGCCGACCGAATTCTGCAGCGTCGAGAGCTTGTTCTCGGGTCATGGCCTGGTGCGGTTCCACCAGGCCCTGAGCGGCAGTGCCGCAAGCAGTGCCGAGGGGATATCCGCGGCCTATCTGGCAGATCCCCACGGCAGCGAGGCGCGCACGATCGGCGAGTGGGCGCAATTGCTTGGACTGTTGGCGCGAGAAATGACCGCACTCTACATGCCGGGGCAGGGGATGTTCTTTGCGGGCAGCGTTGCGCGCGGCATTCTCAACACGTCTGCGCGGGATCTGTTCCTGTCCAGCTATACCGCGCCCGGTGGCAAGCTGGGGCAGATATGCGGCGACACGCCCCTGTGGTTGATAAAGGATGACGCCGCAGGGGTTAGTGGCGCGGCCCGGGTGGCCCTGAGAGCGGCCGCCGCCGAAGATGCGCTTTCTCACCCGGTGGGCGGCGAGGCCCAAGAGCAGACTTAACGGGTCCCGACCCTTGATTGACGGGGCCGCAGCTGCGGCTGCCTTGGCCCCGTCCGCAAAAGCTTGCCGCTAATAATCGCGTTTGAAAAACAGGCCGATACCGGTTTCCCCCTCGCTGTCCACCGTACCCTTGGCGGTCAAGCTGTCGGTCACGTCCAAGTTGATGCTCAACTCGCTGTCTCCGCGGGTGTTGACGTTGAAGTCGGTATAGACATTTTCAGCCACATAACCGCCCAGCCCCAATTGTCCGCTGCCCAGGTTGTCGACCCCGATATCCACGTCATCGGCACCGGTGGACTGGCGCAATTGGGCCTGGGTGCCGCCGCCGCGACCGCTGAGGGTCAGCGCGGATGTCGCCAGTCGCGCCAGCGCCAGTGGGGAGATGTCCTTGAGATTGTCGCCAAACAGCAACAGGGCCAGGGCTTCTTCGCTGGGGCGTGGCGGGTCGGAGGTTACCTTGATTTCCGGCGCATCGACGCGGCCGGAAATTTTCAGCGTTGCGGTGCCCTCTTCCGTAGCCGTGGAGGAGCTGAACTCCAGGTAGGGACGCAAATCTCCCAGCAGGGTAATCCGTCCTTCGTCCAGTTGCAGTCGGCGGCCGACAATGTCGAAGGTGCCGCGGATCAGGCTGATCTGGCCTGAGGGCGCCAGCCGCGCTGTGCTGCCGCGCAGGTGGATCTGGCCGCCAAGCTCGGCCCGCAGGCCGCGCCCCCGGGCAAAGATCCGCGAGGGCGCGCTGATGATGACGTCCAGATCGGTGCGCCCTGACCCGCTGCCGCTGGCGCTGCTTTGCCCGGTCAGCCCCGCACGCGCCAAGGTCTGGCGGACGGCCGCAGGCGTGTTGATGTTGCGGATCGGCGGGATCGGTGCCGCAGAGACAGTGCCGCCAGCCGTATTGAGGTTGATGTTGGTCTCGCCCACGTCGATGCGCCCGCTGACCCGGTTGCGGCCGGTCATCTCCCCGGCAAAGCTCAGTCGACCGTTCAGCAGCGTCTCATAGGACAGGTGATCGGTGACGGTCACGTCATCGATGGAAATCTGAAGCGCCCCATCAAACGGTGGTGTCAGGTTGACCGGGCCGCTGATCGTGACCGTGCCACCATCGCGGGGGCGGGCAGACATCTGCAGTTGCGCACGGGTGTCCCCCAACGAGACTGTCGCCCGAATGTCGTCTATTCTCTGGGCTGCGGACGGCACCGCAAGGGAGGCTCCCGGAACGGAGATCGTGCCGCGCAGGGCGTCCAGGGAGGGGGCACCTTTCAGCGCCAGATTGAAACTTGCCGCGCCGCGCAGCAGGTTGGGCGTGATGAACGGGTTGACCCCCTCCAGGCGAAGGGTGCCATTTGCGGCAAGATCGGCAGTGCCCTCCGCCTCGTTCCAGCTCCCGGCCAGTCGGCTATCAACCCCGGCAGGCCCCTTGGCGGTGGCGTCGATCTTCCAAGTGCCATCACGCCGGGTGGCAGACCCTTTGGCTGTCAGCTGCCCCGGCAGCTCCGGGATCAACCTTTGCAGCTGGGCCAGGACCGCGTCAAATCGCAAATCGGTGCTGCCGCTGCTCTCGGCAAAGCGGACATCGATCTTCGCATCAAGCCCGGCTGGCCCGGTGGCGGTTCCGGTGATTTCCCATTCGCCGGCTGTGCGTTTCGCTTGGCCCTCGGCGGCCAGTTTGCCTGCCAGCTGCGGCACAAACCGCTCCAATTCCTCCAGGGCCGCTGCAAAGCTGAAATCTGCCGCGCCTGCCAGAGTCACCGACCCGTCCAGCTGGGCAGAGCTGTTCTGGGGGCCGCTGAGTTCGGCGGTGCCGCTGAAAACATCATCCTGCCGCGTGACGCCTGCCGTCAGCTTCAGCCGGCCGGGCAGCTGCGGAGCAAGGATTTCCACGCGTTTCAATTCCGCATCAAGGTCCAGCCGACCGCGATCGCTGGTCAGCATGCCGGAGGCGTTCGCGGCGAGGTTGATGCCCTCCAGCGTGAAGCGGTCAATGCTGAGCCCCGCGGCATCCCGGGCGGCTTTCACCGTCAGGCTGGTGGTCCCTTGCAGCAGCTCGTCCAACTGGGAAATGCCGGCGGCAAGGTCCTCGCCAGTCAGCTCCACCGCGCCAGAGAATGCGCCCGACAGCGGCGTAAAGCTGCCCTCCACGCTGCCTTGCAATGCCCCCCTGAGGGGGCGGCCGACAAGGGCGGAGAACCGCGCCAGTTCCGTCGCTTCCGCAGTCAGGTCCGCAGTCAAATTCAACCCGCTTTCCAGCCCGTCCAGAAACAGGTGCCCGGCTGCCCGATAGTCGCTGCCGCGCAGCTCCATGTCGGTGATGCGCAGCGCGCCTGGCCCCTCGGTGGTGAGCGTCGCATCAAGGCGTATGTCGGTGCCGGTTGCCTCCGCAAGGGCGGGTTGCCGTGGCTCAAGCCCGGCCACGACGGCGGAAAGACGTCCTTGCAGGGCGAACTCGCGACTTTGGTCCAAGGTCCCGCTGCCGGTGATCTTTGCCGTGTCGATCAGCGCGCCTGGATGGCTCAGTTGATTCAGCAAGCCATCAAGTGTCCAGTTGCCGACAGTTGTCTTGCGCAGATGCAGGTCAGCCGCGGCCAGTGTGGTGCGCGCACCGGGAACGGGCAGGGTGACTGCAGCCTGCCCCTCGGGTGGTGTGATTGCAGCCTTGAGATTGGCAGTGTCCAGCACGCCCCCGGCCGTCAGGGATGCAGCGCCGGTCAGTTGCAGGGCGGCGGTCCGCAAGGCCAGCGTGTCCAGCTTGACTGCGCCGTCAGCACTGCGCGTGCCGCGAACGTTTAGGCGCAGACCAGGGCCAAAGAACGGGCGATGAATGGGGGCCAGAAGCGCATCGATGTCGCCGCCCAGATCGGCCGAGAAGGCAAGCGGGCGCGGCGCGTGTGCCGCTGCATCTTCGGGCAGTGGCGGCGCCGTCATGACCACCTCGCCTGCCAGCCGCTCGCGCCCGTTTGTGCTCAGCCCAATGGTCGCGGCAAAATCGGTAACCGGACCGCTGCCCTGTGCCAGCAGCTGAATTGACGGGTGTCCAGGGAGATCCAGACTGGCTCCGATCCATCCACCGGGCGCCTCATCCAGCTCAAGGTCCAGGGTGATCTGGCGCGTTTCGTTTGTGTAGCCCGCCTGCAAACGCAGATGGTCGCCGGGCCTGTCCAGCCGGTCGGCCTCCAGTTTGGTGTCCAGTGTGCCATCTGCCAGCCGCAGCGAGCCGTCGACCGAGAATACGGCCGCGACGCCAGCGAGCTTCTCGCCCAATTCGATATGCTGGGCAGCAATCTGATCCAGCTCGATCGCAACGGGCAGTTCCGGCAACGCAAACGGGGTGGCTTCCGGTGCGGGGAGGTCCGGATCGGGGGGCAGCGGTTCCGGGGGGCGCTCGATTGCAATTCGTCCGGCGCTCAGCTGGTTTACGGAAAACCGCCCCCGCAGCAATTCCAGCCGGTTCCAGTCCAGTTCCGCATCTTCGATCGTCAGCCAGATGCCGCTTTCGTCGGCAATGGTGATCCGTTCGATGCTGGCCTTGGAGGAGAAGGCCCCCTGCAACCCGGTTACGCTGATGTAGCGGCTGTCGCCGGACAGCGTGTCTTCGAGGAAGTCCACCAGTAGCCCACCGCTTTCGGCGGCGCTGTCCTGTGCGGCAGCGGGAGGTGTCGCGGGGGCGCCCAGAGCCAGGCAAAGTCCGAGTGAGAGGCCGATAAACTGTCTCAAAACGCCTGTCCTATTCCTATGTAGACCTGCACGCCGTCCTCTGAACCTCCGTCAACCGGGTAGGCGACGTCGAGGCGGATCGGTCCGATTCCGGCCACATCGTAGCGCAGTCCGACACCGGCGCCGGCATGACGCGCGGCAGACCCGGATACGAAGCTGTCCTCGCCGACAAAACCGGCGTCGTAGAAGCCAACCAGCGAGATCTTGTCGCTGACCTTGCCGCGGATCTCCGCGGACAGCGCCATGAAGCTGCGCCCGCCGGAAATGCCGCCATTCACGGGCACGCCGAGGGATTGATATTCGTGACCGCGCACGCTGCCTGCGCCGCCCGAGTAAAACAGCAAGGTAGGGGAAATTTCATTCAGCGAAGGGCCAACGACCGATCCCAGCTGCAGGCGTCCGGCCAGCACGATACGGTCCTCGGCCCCCAAGCCCCGATAGGCGCGGCCATCGGCCTTCATCTGCAGGCCGGATTTGCTGCCATCGAAGCCCAGGAATGGTGTCGCGCTGGCTTGCAGGTAATAGCCGCTGGTGGGGTTCACCCGGCTGTCTCTGCCGTCATAGTTGGCGCGCAACAGGGCAGCCAGGTACTTGAACCGCCGTTTGCCATAGACATCCTCGGCCAGGATCGACGTCGCGCCAAGCGCCGCCTCGGCATAGAACTGCTCGGAGTAGGTGCGCCGGGCCCCGATCGCGCCCAGCATGCGGGTCGCAGTGTAATGTTCTTCGTCGAGGTGCTCAGCCTCGGCCAGGTAAAAGATGCTGTCATCCGGTCCCAATTTTGCGGGCTGATCAAGCCGTACTGCTAGGCGTCCATCCAGATCATTGCTGCTGCCGATACCGCTGAGCCGTGCTTCCACGCGGAGTTTTTCCGCGCCTCCGAACAGGTTGCGGTGCATCCAGCTGCCCGACACTTCGATTCCGTCAGAGGAACTGATCTCGACGCCGAAGGTCAACCGGCGCGGGGGCAGGTCCTCGACCTCGGCGATAAAGTCCAGGGTGCCGTCGGGGTTGGGATGCTCCGCCTCGCGCAGAACCACACTGGAAAACGTGCCAGTCCGGCGTAGCCGGGTCGCAGATTTGGCGACAAGATCCGGATGAAATGTTTCGCTGGTTGGGAAACCCGCGATACGGCGCAGCGCGTCATCCCGCACGGCGGTCTGGCCGGTGAGGCGGAGTTTCCCGAACCGAAGCCGGGGGCCCGGTGTCAGTCGCAGCCGTGCATTCAGGCGGGCTTTCGCATGGTCGGCAGTGATGTCCTGTCCGCTGATCGCGGCCTTGGCGTGCCCATTGCGTCGCCAGGCCCGGACACCGGCGCTCGCCGCATCCCGGATGGCGCCGGTGCTGGCAGGGTGGCCGGGGGCGTAGGTCGGCGGGATGTCGATTTCGCTCTGCGCCGGGAACGGCGCGAGTTCGGCGACGCCAAAGCGAAATTGCGGCCCTGGTTGAACAGTGATTTCAATATGCTCGATGGTTCGCGGCGGGTTCAGCGGCTGGATTGTCGCGGCCTCGCGGCCATCCAGACGAATGTTCACCACCGGAGAGAAATGTCCGGCATCGTAAAGAACCTGAACCAGTGTGCGATAGTCCGACAGCGCCGCGGCCAACACCTCTTGAACACCGGTTTTCGGTCCCACGGCGACAGACGCAGAGGCTGCCTCGAGCCGCGCCTGCAGATCGGCTGGTGCACCCGGGGCCGACAGCCGTGCGTCGGCAGCCTGCGCGGCGGTCGGTGCCAGCGGAAGAAGGGCCAGAGCGAGAGCGCGCATCAGGGCGCGCGGACGAAAGGAAAATTGCATGTCTGCTCCCGTGGGCGGGATTGAAAACGGGGTTCGTCGCCCAGCCAGAATGGCCGTGGGGCAGCGTGAGCCTAGCACGGGAATTTCTCGGGGGAAAACCGCCAATCCGGGGAAGTCGGCGGCAAATGTTCCCGCCCGGCGTGAAGCCGAGGAAGAGCGGTGCAGGCAACCGTAAAATCGTGCGTCATTATGGTGCGTCAGAAAGGAATTCGTTTGAAATCGGCGTGGAGATTGCCATAGTCAATCCAGCCCCGGCAGTTGTCCCTGCCGGAGCTGTCACTCGTTACCAATAGCACTCTGAAACTGGAAATTTGGTGCAATCGTCAGGCTCAGCCACCACTCACACAGCCAAGCCTGAAGCGGATGATACCACGCAGAACATTGCTGTCTAGAAAATTCTCGGATTGATAATGTTTGCGTGGTGTCGTCTAATTCGCGCCGAAAGGTCGCGTGTCACGAGGAGGTTGGTTTGGACAGGCTGAAGTCAATTTTCGAATTGCGTAATATGCTCTACGAGATGGAGCAGGATATCGGTCTGGAAAAGCTCAGCCGCGTGGAGCGAGACGTTTTGCTGGCGGCCCACGCCTTGACGGGCAAGCCGGGCACAGCCGTTCAATCCGATCAGATCCGCAGCCACAGGCTGGTGCGGGGCGTGACACAGGCGACCTTCTACCGGACCTTGAAGTCCCTTCTGGAAATGGGGCTGTTGGAGCGCGCAGGCGACAGCAAGGCGCGTCATTACGTCGTGCGGTTCTCGGCTGGCGGCGATGTCGCGCGGTAGTTTCCTGCTGCCGAGGCGGGCCTGTTCCGCCCTTCGGGATGGGTCCTGAGGGGCCGCTTTATCAACCACTCCGCATTTGCGGCGTTCGCGCGAGACTTGGCGACAGACGTCGCGAGAAAGTCACTGTCGGTCCACTTTCGGCGGAAAACCGCCATTGCGTGTGTTCGGGGGGCTGGCTAGTGCTTAGGTATGCGTCATCTCCTGACAGTCTTCTCCGGCGGTCTAAGCCATGCCATCATTGCCGCGGCCTATATTGTTTGCCACGGGTTGACCGCCATGGTGGTGACGCCGGTGCAGAACATGTTCCTGCCAGAAATCACCATTTTCGCCAGTCTCGCCTATCTGCCGCATGGGGTGCGTGTGCTCGCGATCTGGTTGTTCGGGTGGCGCGCTTGTCTGCCGCTTGCGGTGGGAACATTGGTGGCCGACGCGATGTTCACCTCCGCCAACATACGTGAGATGCTGGAGCCGTTGCTGCTCAAATCCGTTGCCGTCGGAGTGCTGTCCTCGCTTGCGGCCTTCGAGCTGCTCCGGTTGAGTGGTCGTAACTTTTATTCCGGTCAGGCGCGCCGCATGTCTTGGGCTGGGGTTCTGACGGTCGGGGCGCTGGCGTCGTTGCTGAACTCACTCGGACAATCGATGGTTTTTTCCGGTGTCATCTTCCCCGACGACCAATTGACCGTTCTGACTGTCTATGCGGTCGGCGACATGATTGGGCTCATGCTCTGTATGTTCGGATTGATGCTGATCTTCCGCTGGATGCGCTTGCGGCAGGAGACGTTGCGGCATCGCGATCGCTGAAGGCTGCCTGCTGGGTCAGGCGGCCATCAGCCGCGCGACATCCAGCATGCGCGCCGAAAATCCCCACTCATTGTCATACCAGCCGAATACCCGCAGCTGACGGTCGCCTGCCATCCGCGTTTCCGGCCCTGCGATCACCAGGGATTCCGGTCTTGCACGCAGGTCGGAGGAAACCAGCGGCATGTCGGTCCAGCCCAGCACCGCAGAGGCCGCGGCGGCTTCGTGGAGCTGCTCGACGGTGATCGGTGCCTTCAACTGCGCGACAAGGTCGACGGCGGACACGCTGGCGGTTGGCACCCGCACGGCGGCCCCGCTGATACGTCCTTTCAGATGCGGCAGTACCTCGTCGATCAGATGCATCGCCGAGGTCGTGGTCGGCACCATCGACTGTGCGCCGCCACGAGAGCGCGCAAAATCCCCCCGGGGCGCGTCGACCATGGGCTGCGAGTTGGTATAGCAGTGGATCGTCGTCATATGCGCGGTATCGATGCCGCTGATCTGGTCCAGCAGCTTCACCAGGGGGGTCAGCGCATTGGTGGTGCAGGATGCGTTGGACACGATCCGCGCCTCGCCGAGCGTCTCTTCGTTGGCGCCGAGCACAACGGTCGTTTCCGCCGCCGGGGAGGGGCCGGAGATCAGCACTTTACCCGCCCCCGCTTTCAGTCCGCGTTCGGCGACGTCCGATGTTCTTGCAATGCCTGTGCATTCCAGCACGAGGTCGACGCCGCTCAGATCCACTTCGGTCAGATCCGCGGCGTGGCTTACGGGGATTGAGTGGCCCATCACGTGGAGCGCCTTGTTGCCGTGTTCGACCGGCGCGGCGAATGGGCCGAAGGTGCTGTCGTATTGAAACAGGTAGGCGCACATGTCCAACGGCGCGATGTCGTTGATGCGCACCACCTCGATGTCATCTCCGCGCGATGTGGTCAGAATCTGGCGCAGGATGGCGCGGCCAATGCGGCCGAATCCGTTGATTGCAAGTTTCATGCGCAATCTATGGCAGGCGCGCCGGTGCCGCTCAATCCGGTGTGGCAGGAAAATGGTCACATTTTCCAAGAGGATGTTTCTGCGAATCTCAACGGATCGGCTGAACCGGCAAAGACGGGGTTATTTGCGGCAAATGAGCTGCCCGTAATAGGTGCCGGAGATCGAGCGCAGCAAACTGTCGAGGTTCACGCTGCACCCGGTTGCCGCCCGCATGGCGCGCACCGCCTGTCGCGCGCTCAGCACCGCCGGTGGGCGAAAGGGCTGATGCTCGAGGTTCATTCGCGTGGCGCTGACATGACGCGGACGGTCGTCCGCCCAAGCCACCAGCCAGGTGCGCCCCAGAACCTCGACTTGGGTACCGACCTGCTCTGCCACTGCCGAGGCCGGGGCCAGGGTAGAGCAGAAACCCGCGGCCAAAATCATCTGCTTCATCATGGAAAGGCTCCTGCGGTAACTCATCGATGATGAGCCTAGCAGGACGCCATCAGGTTGCATAGCGACGTGCAGGAGAGGGGATGGCGAGCCGGGCGAGGGGGCTACGCCGGGATGTGGACGATACTTCTGGCGTTACAGGTGATCTACCGCTTCTGCCTGACGCAGCTCCGCCGCGCAGAGTTGCAGGCCGCGCAGCAGCCGTTCGGTGTCTGCCTCGGGATTCTGTCCCCGTGGCGCGGAGCTGCCGACCACGATCGGGGTGCGGTCGGGGCGCGACACGGGCACCGCGTAACCGATGATCCCGGCCTCGAATTCGCTGTCGGTAACGCAGTAGCCCTGCTCGCGTGCCGTCTCCACCCGTTGCAGGATTGCATCCGCACAGGTGAGCGACTGGCTGGTGTGGCCGGGAATATCGGTGGCTGCCAATGTGGCTGCGGCTTCTTCAGCGGAAAGACCGGCCAGCAGCATGCGCCCGAGACTGGTATGGGCCAATGGAATGTGCGACCCGGCCGTAAACCCGTAGGTGATATGACCGTGATCGACGGTCGATTGCGCCAGCACCAGAACGCGACCCTGGTCCAGCATCGCCAGGGTAACCTCGACCTCCATCTGTCGCGCGTGGCGGTTCAGAACCGGCTGCACCCGCCGTCCGAATTGATTGGCCTGCAGGAAGCCACCCGCAAGCGCCAGCACGCGGGGGGTCAGGGACAGCATCCGCCCATCCTGGCGCAGGTACCCCGCCTGCACCAGGGTCAGGGCTCCGCGCCGGGCAGTGGCCCGGTCCTGTCCACTGCGCCGGGCGATTTCGGCAAGGGTCATGCTGGGGGTTTGGGCGTCGAAAACCGCCAGAACCGCCAGGCCCTTGGCAAAGCTCGAAGAAATATTCCTGTCCTGATCTATCACTGCCATTCGTCGTTCGGGCCTGCTTTTGTTCGTAATTGGCCTGGCCGGTCGCCAGTGCTCGTCATGTTGTGCGAATGTTCAGCACCATGTGCGTTGGGCGCACGCTGTCAAGGCGTAAATCGCGACGCTGCTTTGCCTTTGCGCTGTCGGAATGGACAATTGCGGCCGTACAACTGGACGTCCGGCCCGTTTTTGCTACAGTCTGCCGCTGCTTGGGTCCGCATCGGACGCACCTCGGGTCAGACCGAACCGGGCAGATTTGCAGTTGAGACAAAAGACCACGAGGCGGCCGATGGCGCATGACTTCACTTCCGGCAAACTGGCGCGACTGGGGCTGTTCGACGAAGAGACCTGCCGACAGGCGAGGGAAGTTGCGGCGCGGGTGCAAGCCGACGGGGTCGAGACCGTGCGAGTGCTCTTTGCCGATCAGCACGGCATCCTGCGTGGCAAGACGGTCATGGCCGATGGCATCGACAGCTTGTTCCAGCGCGGCATCAATGTGCCTGCAACGCTCTTGCTGAAGGACACGTCACACCGCGCCGCCTTTGCGGTCTGGGAGGAAGACAGCGGGCTGAGCGGGCCAATGCAGGGTGCGGGGGACGTGCTGTTGGTGCCGCGCCCCGAAACCTATCGGGTGCTGCCCTGGTCGGGGCATTCGGCCTGGATTTTCTGCGACCCGGTCTATCAGGATGGCAGCCCGATCGCCTTTGCCTCCGGCGCGGTGCTGCAACGCGCTGTGGACCGTCTGGCGGCACAGGGCATGTCCGTTACCTTCGGGTTGGAGGTGGAGTTTCATATCTTTGAGCTGGCGGATCGTGCCGACCGCCATGCAGAGGCGACCCATCCCGGCGCTCCGGTTCAGACCCGCAACCTGACCCAAGGCTACCAGTATCTCACAGAAACCCGCTACGGCGAGGTCGAGCGCGTTCTGGACCTGCTGCGGCGCAATGCCCAGAAACTCGGCCTGCCCGTGCGCTCGGTCGAAATCGAAATGGGGCCGAGCCAGGTGGAGTTCACCTTTGCCCCGGATGGCGCAATGGCCCAGGCCGATGCCATGGTGATGCTGCGCACCATGGCCAAGGAGGTCTGCGCCAGAGAGGGGTTGCATGCCAGTTTCATGGCCAAGCCGCGCCTGCACAATTCCATGGCCAATGGCTGGCACGTGCACCAGTCGCTGCACGACTTGGCGACGGGGCGCAATCTGTTCGTGCCCGAGGCCCCCGGCATGCTCAGCCCTCATGCCAGCGGATGGATGGCCGGGTTGCTGAAATACGCTTCGGAAACGTCCCTCCTGGTGGCGCCCACGGTCAACAGCTACAAGCGCTATCTGCCGTATCAACTGGCCCCCAATCGGATCAGCTGGGGGGTGGACAACCGCGGCGCGATGCTGCGTGCGCTGATGGCACCGGGAGAGGCGGACAGCCGGGTTGAAAACCGCGCCCCTGACAGTTCGGCCAACCCTTATTACGCGCTAACCGCCCAAATCATCGCCGGCGCCGCAGGACTCGCCGAAAGCCTTGAGGCGCCGCGTCCCACAACCTCGCCCTATTGCGAGGATGCCGCGCGGATGCCACGGTCGCTGGGGCAGGCCTTGAGCGGGTTCAAGCAGTCGAAACTGTGCCGTGATGCGCTGGGCAAGGAGGTGACGGCCTACCTTCTGCAACTGAAGAAGTTCGAATGGGAACGCTACCTCGATACCGTCAGCGAATGGGAGCAGGCCGAGTATTTCAACCTGTTCTGACGGTGGCGAGCGCCATCCTCCAACCTGTGCTCGCGGATTTCCCCGCTTGATCGCTGGCGCGGCCCGTTGCTAGCGTGTACCAGCGCCCGCATTGGGGCTGGCGATTCCGGCTCGCGGCATCTTTCTGGTGCTCACGGACGTCCAATTCGGCAGCCGCATACAGATGAACCCCGGCTCTTCCAAGGGAAACCAAGATCATGAAATACACCGAAGAACACGAATGGCTGCTGCCCGAAGACGATCTGATCACCGTTGGCATCACCGCGCACGCCGCTGAACAGCTGGGCGAGGTGGTCTATGTCGAGCTGCCCGAACCCGGCACCGAGGTCTCCAAGGACGACGAGATCGTGGTGATTGAATCGGTCAAGGCCGCTTCCGACATTCTGGCGCCGCTGGATGGGGAAATCGTCGAGGTGAACGAGGCTCTGGCGGATGATCCCGGCAAGGTGAACGACGATCCTGAGGGCAGTGCCTGGTTCTTCAAGATCAAGGCGTCCGACCTATCGCCGATGGATGATTACATGGACGAGGCCGCGTACAAGTCGTTTATCGGCTGATCGGTCTCGCCCTCAGGGTCCGCCGCAACCGATGCGACGGGCCCATACTTTGATCTTCTCCAGTTGCTGGGGCGCGGATCAGTCCAGCCGCCGCACCAGGATCTGGTTGCCTTCTCCGCGCTTGGTCTCAAACAGCTTCAACGAGGCAATAAGCTCGCTCAGCTTGCGTTTGCCGTAACTGCGGGTGTCGAAATCCGGTGCCGCGGTGGTGATGAACTGGCCGATCTGCCCCAATGTGAACCATTCGTCATCCTGGTCGATGGCGTCCATCGCGCGGATCACCAGCTTGGTGGGATCCGGCAGCTCGGCCGGGGGATCGGCACTCTCGTCTTCCTTGCGCGGCTTCGGCTTTGCCTTGGCGGGTTCCTGCAGCAGGTTCTCGACATAGATGAAGCGCTTGCACGCGCGGACAAAGGCGGCCGGGGTCTTGCGCATACCCATGCCGTACACGTCCAGACCTTGTTCGCGAATTCGGCTGGCCAGCCGGGTGAAATCGCTGTCCGAAGAGATCAGCACAAAGCCGTCGAACCGCCCGGAATGCAGAATGTCCATTGCGTCGATCACCAGCGCGATGTCCGAAGCGTTCTTGCCGGTGGTGTTGGCGAACTGCTGATGAGGCACAATCGCCAGGGCCGCCAGTTTTTCCTTGTTCCAGCCCTGCGGGCTACCGCCGGCGAAATCGCCGTATATGCGGCGGATGCTGGCCTCGCCGAAGGAGGCGATTTCCTCGAACATCGCTTCGGCATATTTGGCCGAGATATTGTCGGCATCAATCAGGACGGCCAGAAGTGGGGGTTTTTCGGGTTTTGCCATTTCCGCGTATGCCTTTTGTGAAAGAGGTTGGGCAGGGGGCCGGGGCGGCCCTCTGGCACATCGGGGTATCGGTCAGGTCTGGAATGCAGTATGTGCGGCCCTTTGCGGGATGCAAGGGGCGTTCAGCCAAATGGGTCTTCGGGGTAGCCGACCCGGGCGAGGTACAGCCCGTGGCCGGGGCAGACCGGACCGCAGGCCGCGCGGTCGCAGGCCTCCAGCGCGGCTTTCACATCTGTCGGCTCCCAGGCGCCCGCACCCACGCGTTCCAATGTGCCGACAAAGCTGCGGACCTGATTGTGCAGAAAACTGCGGGCGCGCACGTGGAAATGGATCTCCGGGCCGGAGAACCCCTGCACCCGTTCAACCCTCAGCTCGTCCAGCGTCTTGACGGGACTTGCCGCCTGGCAGATCGAAGAGCGGAAGGTTGTAAAATCGTGGTTTCCGACCAGGTAGTTGGCGGCTTCCTGCATTGCCTCGACATCGAGGTCGTGGTTCAGCTGCCAGACTTGCCCGGCCTCATGGGTGGCGGGGGCGCGGCGGATCAGGATGCGGAACAGATACTGGCGCTCAATGGCCGAGAACCGCGCATGCCAGTCGTCATCGACTCGTGCGCAGTCCACGATAGCGACCGGATCGGGTTTCAGATGGTAATTCAGCGCCTCCGACAGGCGGAACGGGTCCCATTCCCGAACGAGGTCGCAATGTGCAACCTGTCCCAGCCCATGTACGCCGGTATCGGTGCGTCCTGCCGCGGCGATGGTATGCTCGCCCGGCTGAAGCCGCGACAGCGCAGCCTCGATCGCGCCCTGCACCGAAGGCTGATCCTTCTGCCTTTGCCAACCGGCAAAAGGCTTCCCATTGTATTCGACTTTCAGAGCAAAACGCGGCATGGCCGGGCAAGTAGCAATGCCACAGCGCCGGGGCAAGTGTTCTATGCGCACTGGTAAGCGTCTGTCGTCCCGCCTATCTAGGGAAATGGACAAGAGAAGAGCAGGAACAGTGTCTTGGTGATAACCTCCCTTGCAGACGGGGTGATCAGTGGTGTCGAAAGCGTCACCAGCGGTGTGTCCGCGGCGCTGTTTGATCGGCCTCTGCGGCTGGGGGTGACCGGGCTGGCGCGCTCTGGCAAGACGGTTTTTATCACCTCGCTGGTGGCCAATCTGCTGGACCGTGGCCGGATGCTGCAGCTGGCCGCCGCCCGCGAGGGCCGGATCGAGGCCGCGTTCCTGCAACCCCAGCCTGACGATACGGTGCCGCGCTTCGACTATGAAAACCACCTTGCAGCGCTGACCGGGCCGACACCGCATTGGCCCGACAGCACACGGGCGGTGTCCGAGCTGCGTCTCAGTCTTCGGGTGCGTCCGGCTGGCCTGCTGGCCGGGTTGCCGGGGCCGCGGACCTTGCATCTCGATATCGTCGATTATCCGGGGGAGTGGCTGCTGGACCTCGGGCTGCTGGACAAATCCTTTGCCGATTGGTCCGCGGAAGTGCTGGCGCGTATCGCAAACCGCCCGCAGGCTCAGGATTACCTGGCCGCGCAGGGGGCCGCCGATCCCGCCGCCGCCCATGACGAGCCGCAGGCGCAGGCACTGGCGGCCGCTTTCACCGGTTATTTGCACGCAGCCCGCGCCGATGGGTTTTATGACTGCACGCCGGGGCGTTTCCTGCTGCCCGGCGATCTCGCGGGCTCGCCGGTGCTGACCTTTGCTCCCTTGAGATCCGTGGAAGCACCGTCCCGGGGCAGCCTTTGGCGCGAGATGGAGCGGCGATATGAGGCCTACAAGGCCAAGGTGGTAAAGCCCTTCTTTCGCGACCATTTTGCCCGCATCGACCGGCAGGTGGTGCTGGTGGATGCGCTCTCGGCGATCAGCTCGGGTCCCCAGGCGGTCGAGGATCTGCGCCACGCGATGGTTGATATCCTCAGTGCGTTCAAGCCGGGTCGCAACCATTTCCTGACCCGTCTGTTGGGCGGCAAACGGGTGGAAAAGATCCTGTTCGCGGCCACAAAGGCCGATCATCTGCACCATAGCCAGCATGACAGGATGACCGCCATTATCGAGGCGTTGACGCGCGAGGCGCAAGATCGCGCCCGCTTTGCCGGCGCCGAGACAGCGGCGCTGGCCCTGGCCGCCCTGCGCACCACCACCGAGGAAATGCGCCATCACGACGGTGGCGAACTGCCTTGCGTGCGCGGTACGCTGCTGGACAGCGGCAGGCAGGTGGCCTGCTACCCCGGCGCGCTGCCCGAAGATCCGGCGCAGCTGCTGGTGCCTGCCCAACAGGGCGCGACCCGCTGGTTGGAGGGGGACTATCAGGCGATGCGTTTTGCCCCTGCGCCGCTGACACTGAAACATGGCAGCGGTCCGCCGCATATCCGGATGGACCGCGCCGCGGAATTTCTGATCGGAGATGCCTTGTGACCTTTTGCTTGCGGTCGGCAACCCCGCTGGATGCCGGGCAGACCGGCTGGATCCTGCATCGGTTCGCCGCGGTGACCCCCTGGATGCCCGCCTTGCACTCCGAGGCTGAGGCCATCTCCTTTTGCGGTGAGATGATCGACCGTGGCTGGGTCACGGTGGCGAGACGCGGGCGGCACGTGGATGGCTTCCTAGCACGTGACGGGCAGCAGGTTCATGCGCTTTACGTGGCCCCCGAGGCCTGCGGTCAGGGGATCGGCAAGGCGCTTCTGGATGCCGCCAAGGTGGGACAGCCACGCTTGCAGTTGCAGACGTTTCAGGCCAATGACGGCGCCCGTCGTTTTTACCGGCGGGAAGGTTTCGCCGAAACCGCTCGCAGTGATGGTGCCCACAATGATGAGGGCCTACCGGACATCACCTTTGAATGGCGCGCGCAGTACAAGGCGGCAGCATGAGCAAGAAGCCGGTTTTGATCGATCTTGAAGACACCTCGGACACGCCTTCGGTGGCCGAGGCACCGCCGGTTCCGGAGAGCGCGGCGGCTCCCGGTGCGTCCCCGGCGGCGATGGAGCAGGCCGCGAGAATCGCGGCGCGCAAGTCTTCCCGGCTGGCGCGTTGGTTCTGGGGGCTGCTTGTCGCGGTGGTCGGCGCCATGGTTTCGGTCGCCACCTGGGATTTCGCCACGGCCTTGATCGATCGCTTGCCCGTGCTGGGATGGGCCGTCACCGCAGGGCTGGTTGTGCTGGCAGTGCTCGCGCTGGGTCTTGGCCTGCGCGAGTTGGCCGCGCTGTCACGGCTGCGCCGGGTGGATGCCCTCCGCCAGGCGGCAGCCGAATGTCACGACCTCGAGACGGCGCGGGCATTTGCCCGGCGTATGGAAGGCTTCTTCAAAGGACGAAGTGATCTGGCCTGGCAGCGGGCACGATTTTCAGAGCGGTGTGAAGAGGTGATGGATCCCGATGCCCTGCTGTTGCAGATAGAGACCGATCTGTTGGCGCCGCTGGATGCGCTGGCCCTGCGCGAAGTCGAGGCCGCCGCGCGTCAGGTCGCCACTGTAACGGCATTGGTCCCCATCGCGCTTGCGGATGTGCTGACGGCGCTGGTGTCATCTTTGCGGATGATCCGCCGGGTTGCCGCGATCTATGGCGGGCGGCCGGGGCTTGTCAGCAGCTGGCGGCTGACACGAACGGTGCTGGCGCATCTTGCCGCCACTGGCGCAGTTGCGGCCGGCGATGACCTGCTTGAGCCGATTCTGGGCGGCTCTGTCCTGTCCAAAGTGTCGCGTCGTTTCGGCGAAGGTCTGGTCAACGGGGCGCTGTCGGCGCGGGTCGGTCTGGCGGCAATGGAAGTGTGCCGTCCAATGCCGTTCTCCCAGACCCGGCGCCCCAGTACCCGCAAGGTGGTGCAGCGGGCGCTGACCGGGCTGTTCTCGAAGGAAAAATAACCTGCGGTCAGGGGCATGCGCGGCGGGGGCATGGTCGAAGCGGCCGCGCGGCCAGTGTCAGAACCCAGTGTCAGAACAGTTTCGGCGGCTGATCCTTGGGCTGACGCATGGCAACGACCCCGGTGCGAAAGCCTTCGCCTATGCGATCTGCCAGCGCCCCCCACTGCCGGGCGGTCCGCTCGGGGAGTTCCGTCTGCAGCACATCGTGAAACAGCTCCAGCCAGAGCGGAAAATGCTCCGCCTTCACATCCTCGCGGCTGACATGCACCCGCATCGGATTGCCGCTGTAACTGCGCTCGCGCAGGATGGCATTGCGCCAGAAGCCTGCGATCTTTTCCTCATGTTCCGGCCAGTCCTGCACGTGGGCGGCGAACACCGGGCCAAGAACGGGATGCCGCCGCACGCGGGCATAAAAGACGGCGACCACGTGGCTAATCTGTTCGGCCGTGATGTCAAAGCGCGCCAGCGGAGGCTGGGCTTGGGTGTCGGTCATGGTCACTCTGCGATGCTGGATCTTTTGGGGCTAGATAGCGACAGCAGCCGCGCGGCGGAAGGGGGCGGGCGCTTGTGCCGCATCTGACCGCTTTACCCGGTCCGCGGCGCAGCCTATAAGGCACCTCATGTCCCATATCGCGGCCATCATTATTCGAATTATATTCCCGGCGCTCTGACACGATTGAGCCGCCGGGCAAAGGCGCTTGAGCCATCGCGCCGAACCGAATATCCCGAACACCGACCTGATTAGCCAAAGGACGCCCCCGATGTGCGCCGACACGCCCCAGACGCCTGACTACAAAGATACCCTGAACCTGCCGAAAACCGACTTCCCGATGCGGGCAGGCCTGCCCAAGCGCGAGCCCGCCTGGCTGGAGCGCTGGGCGCAGATCGGTGTCTATGACAGCTTGCGCGCGAAAGCCGCCGCCGCCAAGGGGACCGATGCCGAACGCAAGCCCTTTACCCTGCACGACGGCCCTCCCTACGCGAATGGCCATCTGCACATCGGCCACGCACTGAACAAGACCATCAAGGACATGATCGTGCGCAGCCACCAGATGATGGGCTTTGACGCGCGTTACGTGCCCGGCTGGGACTGCCACGGCCTGCCGATCGAATGGAAGATCGAGGAGCAGTACCGCAAGAAGGGCAAGAACAAGGATGCGGTGCCGGTCGTTGAATTCCGTCAGGAATGCCGCAAGTTCGCCGAGGGGTGGATCGATGTCCAGCGCGAGGAATTCAAGCGTCTCGGCATCACCGGCAACTGGGACGATCCCTATATCACCATGGACTATCATGCCGAGGCGGTGATCGCGGATGAGTTCATGAAGTTCCTGATGAACGGCACCCTCTATCAGGGCTCGAAGCCCGTGATGTGGTCGCCGGTGGAGAAGACCGCCCTGGCTGAAGCCGAGGTCGAATATCACGACAAGGAAAGCTTCACCATCTGGGTCAAGTTCAAGGTGGCCGAGGCGGGTGGCTTTGTGGCTGCCGACGGCGAGGACGCGGACTTCGCGGGCGCCGATGCGGCGATCGTGGCGCAGGATCTGGAAGGCGCCTATGTGGTGATCTGGACCACCACCCCCTGGACCATCCCGTCAAACAAGGCGGTCGTCTACGGCGAGGACATCGACTACGGTCTCTACGAGGTGACCGGCACGCCGGAGGAATGCTGGGCCAAGGTGGGCGACCGCTTCCTGCTGGCGGACAAGCTGGCGGCGGATGTCTTCAAACGGGCCCGTCTCGGGGAAGATCAATACAAGCGCGTCCGCGGCGTGTCCGCCGACGAACTCTCCAGCCTGTCGCTGAAGCATCCGCTGGCTGGCGCCGAAGGCGCAAATGGTGAGTGGGACGACATCCGCGACTTCCGCGCGGCCCCCTTCGTCACCGACACCGAAGGCACCGGCTTCGTCCACTGCGCGCCCAGCCACGGGATGGAGGAGTTCGAGCTCTACCGCGACCTTGGCATGCTGGAGCAGATGATCACCTACAACGTCATGGACGACGGCGGCTTCCGGTCCGATCTGCCGTTCTTCGGCGGCAAGTACATCCTCAACCGCAAGGGCGGTGAAGGTGATGCCAACAAGGCGATCATCGACAAGCTGGCCGAGGTCGGCGGGCTGCTGGCGCGCGGCAAGATCAAGCACAGCTACCCGCATTCCTGGCGCTCCAAGGCGCCGATCATCTATCGCAACACGCCGCAGTGGTTCGCCTCGGTCGACCGCAAGCTGGACGATGGCATGGACGAGATGGGCAACAGCATCCGCGAACGCGCGCTGCGCTCGATCGACGAGCTGGTCAAATGGTGGCCGCAGACCGGGCGCAACCGGCTCTACTCGATGATCGAAAGCCGCCCCGACTGGGTGCTGTCGCGCCAGCGCGCCTGGGGGGTGCCGCTGACCTGCTTCACCAAGAAAGGCGCGCTGCCGACCGACGCGGACTTCCTGCTGCGCGACGCAGAGGTGAACAAGCGCATCGTCGCGGAGTTCGAGGAGCACGGAGCCGACGTCTGGTATGAAGATGGCTTCAAGGCCAAGGTTCTCGACGGCATCGTGAACCCTGATGACTACGATCAGGTCTTCGACGTGCTGGACGTGTGGTTTGATTCCGGTTCGACTCACGCCTTCGTTCTGCGTGACCGCGAGGATGGCACCGAGGACGGTATCGCCGACGTTTACATGGAAGGCACCGACCAGCACCGTGGTTGGTTCCACTCGTCCCTCTTGCAGGCCTGCGGCACCAAGGGCCGCGCGCCCTACCGCAACGTGGTGACCCACGGCTTTACGCTGGACGCCAAGGGCATGAAGATGTCCAAGTCGCTGGGCAACACCATCGTTCCAGAAGAGGTCGTCAAGCAGTATGGCGCCGATATCCTGCGTTTGTGGGTGGCCCAGACCGATTACACCGCCGACCAGCGCATTGGTCCGGAAATTCTGAAAGGCACCGCCGACAGCTACCGCCGCCTGCGCAACACAATGCGGTTCATGCTCGGCTCTCTCGGTGACTTCAGCGAGGACCAGCGGGTCGACCCGGCGGACATGCCGGAGCTGGAGCAATGGGTCCTGCATCGCCTCGCCGAGCTCGATCACAAGGTCCGCACCGGCTATCAGTCCTTCGATTTCCAGGGCGTGTTCTCGGCGGTGTTCAACTTTGCCACCGTGGACCTGTCGGCCTTCTACTTCGACATCCGCAAGGACGCGCTGTATTGCGACGGCGACACCCTGAATGCGCGGGCTGCGCGTACGGTGCTGGACATCCTGTTCCATCGCCTGACCACCTGGCTGGCGCCGATCCTGGTCTTTACCATGGAAGAGGTCTGGCTGGAAAAATACCCGGGCGAAGGCAGCTCCGTGCACCTTCAGGACATTCCCGAGACCCCGCATGACTGGCTGAACGAGCCGCTTGCCGCGAAATGGGCCAAGATCCGTCAGGCCCGCCGTGTGGTGACCGCCGCCCTCGAAGTGCAGCGCACCGACAAGGTGATCGGGGCGTCGCTGGAGGCCGCTCCGGTGGTTCACGTCCGCGATGCGGAGACCCGGGCCGCCCTGTCTTCGGTCAATTTCGCCGACATCTGCATCACCTCGGACATCTCGCTGACAGGCGATCCGGCCCCGGCCGAAGCCTTCCGCATGCCTGAGGTCGACGGCGTCTCTGTGGTCTTCGAGCGGGCCGAAGGTGACAAATGCCAGCGCTGCTGGAAGATTCTGCCGGATGTGGGCGCGCACAGCCACCCGGGCGTCTGCGGACGCTGCAACAGCGCGCTGGGATAACGTCTTCCCGATCTTGCTGATCAGACATGCTGCACCCGGCCGTCACGGTCGGGTGTTTTGCGTTATGCCCGGGTCCTTCGTTCGTCGGTGTTTCTTTTGCGCAACCTGTCGGTGAGTTTTCCCTCGGAACAATCATATGCGCTGCGCGGATATTGACCGATTTTCTTCGAGTGGTTAACAAATCGTTAACTTCACGCGAAGATTCCGAGCAGTACAGAACGCGACGTGGGGCAGAGGCGCAGGGCATGTTGAAACGATATTCGGAGACCCAACCGGTGGGCAGGTACGGCGATACCGCCCGCGCACGCCGGGTCAGTGTGCGGATAGACGGGGTGACGGCTCCGCGCCATATCCGGATCGGTCTGGTGCCCAACCGCGCTGGCGGTTCCGTGGTCGCCGCACCCCCGCCTGCCTGCGTGCCAACGGTGTCCTCTGCGGCCACCGGCGCGGCATCGCATGACGTTTCGCCAGCGGGATCGCCGGTCTTGCATCTGGTCGCCGGGATCACTCAGCTCGCGCTGCGCGGTGTGGCGGCTCTGATCTTTGGCATGGGCCGGATGTTCCGGCAGTTTTGGCGCGGAATGCGGGGCTGGACCGGACGCATCGGCAACCTGTCCCGCCTGTCCCTTGCCGCGGCAGTGCTGAGTGTTGCGATGGCGGCCTTGCTGCACGCCCAGTTCAGTCGTGTCCCGGCGATGCCGACAGCGGTGCATCCGGCCTCGCCGACCGGCGGCCAGGCGCTGCCGGGGACTGCCTATGCCGCGGCGGTCGCCGACACTGCCCGGCCTGCGACCTGGACGGCGGCTTCCGCGCCGCAGGGCCAGGTTCCCCTTGGTGCGGCTGCCGCCGCTGCTGCCACCCCGCTTGATGGCGATGCGCTGGTTGCGCGGATGACTGCCGGAACGCTTGCTGCCCTGCGCAGCAGCCCGTCTCAGCCGGGCCCGACGCTATCCGCGTCCACGCCCGGTGCCGACGAGGGCAGCGCGCTGTTTCGCATGGTGCGCACGGCCGCCGCGCAGGGGCAGTCCGAAGCCTACATTCACCAGCTCGTCAACGCAGCCTATCAGCAAAAGAAGGTCGCCGTTCCAGCCAGCTTGATCCGTGCCGACGGTGAGGTCGACACAGCCACCATCCTGGCTTTGTTTGTCGGCAACTGACCCCAAGCCCGACCAGATCAGCCCGCTCGTGGTCGCCATTGGCAAGGCCAACGCAGCAAACAATCACCAGCCGCCTCAGGCAGACCTCGGTCTGGGGATAGAAGTTCCGAGGGAATGATGAAGACCGTTTTCAGGGCTTTCGGGCTACTTCTGCTGGTGATTGTCGTCCAGCCCGCCAGCGCCGCGGCAGACACCTGCGGAGGTGTTTACACCGTGCAACCGGGGGACAACCTGTCCGGGATCGCCGATCGCATGTACCAGGATGCCGGCAAGTGGCGCGCGATCCACAACCGCAACATGACGTCGATCGGCCCCAGGCCGGAAGGTATCCGCGTTGGCATGCGGCTGTCGCTGCCCTGTCTCGATGGGCAGCCGCAAGGTCTGCCTCAGGGACCGGTGGCCGCAACGCCGAGTCCGGATTCGACGGGCGACAGCGAGGGCGACTCCAATGCTGCCGCGGGCGGCGCAATCAATCTGCTGACGGGCGATGACTTTGCCCCGTTCACCGCCAGAATGGCCCCCGGTGGTGGATTGCTGGCCGAAGTGGTGGGCGCCGCGATGGCGCAGGCTGCCCCGGCCGAGGGTTATGCCATCCATTGGGTCAACGACTGGTCGTCACATTTCGACCCCCTGCTGTCCAACGCCCTGCTGGACCTTGGCTTTCCCTGGTACAAGCCGGCGTGCGACACGATGCCGGACAGCTACCGCTGCCGAAACTTCTTCTTCTCGGAGCCGATGTTCGAGACCCTGATGCTACTCTTTGCCCCCAAGGACCGCCCATTCGAGTTTCGCCGGGACGAAGACATCGAAGGCAAGACGCTGTGTCGCCCTGCGGGCTACCTTACGTTCGATCTGGATCAGGGCGGTCGGCGCTGGGTGGCGGACAACAAGATAACGCTGCTGCGACCGCAGACGGTCCGGGAGTGTTTCGAGCTGGTCGCGGCAGGCCGCGCCGACGCGGTGGCCGTAAACGAGTTCACCGGCCGCAGCGTGATGCGTGAACATGGGTTCGAGGCGCGATTTTCCGAGATGCCGCATCCGCTTGCGGTGCTTGGTCTGCATGTGGTGGTGCACAAATCCCATCCCCGTGCGGCGGAGCTGCTGGACATGTTCGACACCGGCTTGCGCGGTATTCGCGACAGCGGCCGCTATCAGGCCATTCTCGATGACCATCTGACACGTTTCTGGCGGGGGCACTGATGCGAGACTGGATCACACGCATTTTCTGCCGCCTTGGTGCGGTCGCGACGCTATGCTGCCTTGCGCCCGCCGCTGCCTTCGCGATTTGCGATGTCGACTACGTGGCCCAGCCCGGTGACACGCTGTTTTCGATCGCGGAAACCCATTACGGCGACCGCGACCGCTGGACGCTGCTTTATGCGCACAACCAGTCCCGGCTTTCCGGGGCGGCGGTGCTGCCCGGGCGCAGGCTGTTCATCCCCTGCGCGCAAGAGGTTGCGGAAGCTGACGCCCCGGCAGTACCGCCGGAACAGGTGGAGCTGAAGCTGCTGACGGGGGACGGCTACGCGCCGTTCACGGACCGCAATCTGCCGGGGCAGGGCATGGTGACGGAATTGGTCAATGCCGCGCTGGATGTAACCCCCGCGCCCGTCAGCCGCTCGATCACATGGGAGGACGACTGGTCCAGGCATCTGTTCCCGCTGCTGGATTCCAAGGAATTCGACATGGGCTTTCCTTGGGTGAAGCCCGATTGTGAAGCCGAACCGCAAGACCCTGCCTGCACCAACTTTCACTTCTCGGACCCGGTCATGTCGCTGCCGATCATGCTGTTCGTCCGGGTCGGCAGCGACATGCGCCATGACAGCGACGCCGATGTGCTGGGCAAGACCCTATGTCGTCCGGCAGGGCTTTTTATCCATGATCTCAACCGGTCGGACCGGCGCTGGCTGGAGCGGGGCGTGGTTACCCTTGTGCGCCCCCAGACCGCAGAGGACTGCTTTCGGATGGTGCTGGCCGGGCAGGTGGACGCGGTGGCTGTCGACCTCTTCCTTGGTGCCAGCACGCTGGTGGGCGCCGGGCTGCGGGACAGCGTTGTACCGCTGGAAAAGCCGCTGTCAGAGGAAAGTCTGCATGTGGTGATCTCCAAGCACCATTGGCGCGGCACCACGCATCTCTACCGGGTCAACGCAGGCCTGGAGGCGCTGCGCCGCTCCGGTCGGTTCGAGGAAATCATGTCACGCCACCTGGAGCTGTTCTGGGCCCAGCTGCAATAAGGCGAGACCTGGATCAGATCACCTTGCGGGCTTCGAGGTAACGGGTCTCGGCTGCCAGTGCGCTGGCAGTCTTGGGGCCAGCCTGCATGCCGCTCATCAGGTCCTGGTAGTAGGCGCCCAGATCGAAGCCGTTCAGTTGCTTGAGACCCAGTGCTTCGCTGCGGGCGGCTTCGCGGGCCGGGCCGACGTGCTGCGGGGTCAGCGCCTGCGGGCGCTCTGCGCTCAGCGCTTCTTCCCGCGCCACATTGCGTGCCAGGCCTTGCGTCGCACCGCTTGTGCGGGTTGCATCCACCGACTGGTCAGCGGTGGTTGCAATTTCCAGCTGCGCACGGCGCGCTGCTTGAAGCTGTTTCAGACCCGGGTGGTAGCTGGAGGCGTTGGCGATTGCGGGAAGCATGTGGAAACCTTTTAATAACATTCGACGCTGTGTTGATATTCACTTTAGAATAATTTGAGCTAATGTGTGAAACTTCCGTTAGGTTTGGTTAACAGTGTGTTAACGTTGGCCGTGCGGTTGGGAGGGGCAGATGAACTCAGCCAGTCTGGACACGCCGGTTGGACCGCTCAGCGTGGCGGAGCAGGACGGTGTCATTGTTGGGTTGAGCTGGTCCTCGCAGACCAGCGGCCAGTCGCCGGTGTTGGACCGGGCACTGGCGCAGCTGCGGGCGTATTTCGCCGGAGAGCTGGTGGCTTTCGACTTGCCGCTGTGGGTCCGGGGATCCGATTTCCAGCGGGCTGTCTGCGCCTCGATGATGGAGATCCCGTGGGGCGAGACCCGAACCTACGGCGATATCGCCCGCGATTTGGGAACCGCGTCACAACCGGTCGGGGCAGCCTGCGGAAGCAACCCGATCCCAGTGATCATTCCCTGTCACCGCGTTCTTTCGGCCTCCGGCCTCGGCGGCTTCTCGGGGGCGGGCGGCGTGGAAACGAAGGTGTTCTTGTTGAAACACGAGCGGGCAGCGGGGCTGCTGATCTGACGCTCGCGGGACTTGTCCGACCCAAGGTGGCCAGAACAAGGACGACTGGACGCTGTCAGCCTTTGCTGTTCTGCACGGCGGCGTCCACGTGCGCGCGCTCAGGCACGATCTGCTGAACGATGCCAACGAACAGCAGGTAGACGGAGGTCACCACCAGTCCCCAGTGGGCCCAGCTGGCCGGGTGGAAGTCGACCCACGCGGCCCAACCGGCAAAGAATGTCCAGGCGAGGGCGATGGGAAGCGACAGGTTGCGCCAGCGTTGCGTGCGCACGGGGTGGATGAATTTGAGCGGCAGGAACATCGCGATGGCCAGCACCGTCACCAGAACGAGGCTGGTCCAGTGGTTCGGCTCAAGGGCAAAGATGACCAGCACCAGCATGTTCCAGCACCCGGGAAAGCCGGAGAAGGAATTGTCCTTGGTCTTCATCCGCGTATCGGCGAAATACATGGCGCTGCCGAAGGTGATGACGATGATCGCGACCCAGCCTGTCCAGCCGGCCATCAATCCGGACTGGAACAACGCGAAGGCGGGGATGAACACATAGGTCAGGTAGTCGATGATGAGGTCGAGCAGCACCCCGTCGAATTCCGGCGCGTAACGCTTGACGTTGTAATGCCGCGCCAGCGGTCCATCGACTCCGTCCACCGCAAAGGCTACCACCAGCCAGACGAACATCAGGCTCCACTTGCCTTCGGCTGCGGCCAGCATCGCCAACATGGCAAAAACGGCTCCGGTGGCTGTCAGCAGGTGTACGGTCAAGGCGCGGATCTGAGGTCTCATGACCCCGTGATGGCGAATTTGTCCCGGCGCCGCAAGCGTTCAGTGCAGCAACCTGCGGGATTCCCCACCCTGGCTGAATTGAATGCGCGACATCCTGCGACCATGCGGGGCAGGGTCCGCGATACCGGGGCGCGAGGCGGGATGACCAGCGGGCAGGTCGTTGATGCGGGAATAGGGGTGACTGCCGGGCGCGGGCGCTGGGGCAGAGGGGGCGCCATCGGCAAACAGGGCGGCAAAACCGGTCAGGGTCATTGCGAAATCCTTTCTGGATTGATTTGCGCCCATTTCGCCTGTCCGGTGTTAACAGCCCCTTTCAGCCCGCCCTCTATTTCGGTTGCATTTTAACGACCTGCCTGCGCGGGCGACGCCAGTTGCCGCAAAAACGGGTGGTCCTTTGCCTGCGCGGAGTCAGGCTTTCGGGTGCGTGCGCCTGTAGACATCCATGAGGTGCCGACTGTCCACCGCGGTATAGGTCTGGGTGGTCGACAGCGAGGCATGTCCCAGAAGTTCCTGGATCGCGCGCAAATCCCCGCCTGCCTCCAGCAGGTGGGTGGCAAAGCTGTGCCGCAGCGCGTGCGGCGTGGCGGTGGCGGGCAGGCCCAGCTGGGCGCGGGTGCGCGCCATCACGTCCTGAATCTGACGCGGGTTCAACGCCCCGCCACGGACCCCGCGAAAGAGCGGCGCATCGGCTTCGAGCGGGAAGGGGCACTGCGCGAGGTATCGGTCGACCGCGTCCCGTGCCGCCGGGAGCACCGGAACCACGCGTTCCTTGTTCCCCTTGCCGAGGATCCGCAGCACCGGTGGCAACGGCGCATCGGCCCCGGTCAGCCTCAGCGCTTCGGAGATCCGCAACCCGCAGCCGTAGAGAAGCGTGACCACCGCCACATCGCGCGCCGCGACCCAGGATTTCTGGGATTGCAGCTCGACGGTTTCCAGCACCGCCTTGGCGGCATCCGGTGCCAGCGGGCGGGGCAGTTTCTTCTGAAACTTCGGAGCTCGTGCGGACAGCACGGCCGAGGGCTCGAACCCTTCGCGTTGGGCCAGCCACCGGTAAAAGCTTTTGACGGCCGAAAGCTTGCGCGCCAGAGACCGCGCCCCGGTGCCGCTGCCACGTTCGGAGGCCATCCAGGCCCGCATGTCGGCAGTGGTGATGCGCGCCAGCGCTCCAAGCCCCTGCGGGCCGCCGCTGTGCTGTGTCATGAAGGCCAGAAAGCCGGTGACGTCACCGCGGTAGGCGGTGCAGGTATTGGCGGAGGCGCCTTCCAGTCCACCGAGCCGCTCAAGCCACTGTTGCAGGGCATCGCGGCACGCCGGGGAGATCATCGTCATGCCAGCCAGTAGCGCATCGAGCGTTCGAACACGCCACCAAAAAACGTCAGCAAATCGCTGGCCTGCATCGGGGAGAACTGCTGCGGGTCCGCCGAGCCCAGCACCAGCATGCCGGGCAAGCGACCTTCGCCGAGATCCAGCATCAGGCAGGCTTCTGACCGGATGGTTTCGGCCTTGGCCCCGTACACGCGGGGGCTGGCGCTTTCGGTCTGGCGCAGGGTGACCGGGCGATCGGTTGCGGGCTGTCCGGCATAGCTCTCGGTAAAGCCGGGACCGGCCAGTTTCAGCACGCCGGCCTTGCGCTCCACCTCGGCGCCGCTGCCCGGGCGGGAGGTCTCCAGCACCAGAGACAGCGCGTCAACGCGTAGGATCTCCGGCATGTCCTGCTCAAGACAGGTGAGAAAGCTCGCAAAGTCCTGTGGCTCCATCAGCCGGAGCACCGCACGGTGGATCAGGTTGGTGCCCGCCAGGTTGTCGTAGGCGGCGGCAATCACCGAACGGTGTGTATCCTCCAGCCGGTCGAGCCGTGCCGCCAGACGTTCCATCGCGATGCCGCGCAGGTCGACGACGTTGGACCCCATCGCGCGTTCGTTGGCGGCAACCAGCGCACTCATGAGGTGCTGGTCTTCCAGCACGGCGTCGGGTTTGGCGAGGATCGCCTCGCGCAGCTTGTCTTCCAATTCGGCTGATCGGTTTGAACTGCTCATGGGAACACTCTTGCGGCTCTGGACCTCTGACGGGTTTGGCCCGTGTATAACACGGCTTTTGCGCGATGCCGCCGAAAAATGCGGAACTCGGGGAATTTGCCGCGCAGGCAGGCTCCCGCCCGTCGTCGGGGCATCGCAATGCCCCACTCCCGTTGGGCCGGGCGCCGGGCCAGGCCCGGCGCTGCAGCGCATTCACGCAACCGGTTTCAAGGCACGGCAGCGATCCAGGTTTGGCCGGAGGGGGTACGCGGCGCGGAAAGAAGCGCAGACTGTTTGGCCAGCGGCCCAAGAAAAAAGGCGCCCCTATCCGGAGCGCCTTGATTGATCTGTTTCTGCCGGGGCGATCAGAGGATCTTGATCTCTGCCGCCTTGATGTCGGCCAGGAACGCATCCAGCCCCTTGTCGGTCAGCGGGTGGTTCACCATCGACTTGATCACGGCGGGCGGCGCGGTGATCACATCGGCGCCGATGCGGGCCGAATCCAGCACGTGGTTCACGGTGCGGATCGAGGCGGCCAGGATCTGGGTCTCGAAACCGTAGTTGTCATAGATGGTGCGGATGTCCTCGATCAGCTCCATGCCGTCGAGGTTGATGTCATCCAGGCGGCCGATGAAGGGCGAGATGAAGGTTGCGCCCACCTTGGCGGCCAGCAGCGCCTGGTTGGCGGAGAAGCACAGGGTCACGTTGACCATGTGGCCATCGTCGGTCAGCGTCTTGCAGGCCTTCAGACCATCCCAGGTCAGCGGCACCTTGACGGCGATGTTCTCGGCGATCTCGACCAGCTTGCGGCCTTCGGCGATCATCGTTTCGGCGTCGGTTGCGGTAACCTCGGCAGACACCGGACCGTCCACCAGGTTGCAGATCTCCTTGGTGACCTCGATGATGTCACGGCCGGATTTCTTGATCAGCGAGGGGTTGGTGGTCACGCCGTCCACCATGCCCAGATCGTTCAGCTCGGCAATGGCGTCGATCTCGGCGGTATCTACGAAGAATTTCATGGGGCAGTCCTTTGGATGGGTTGGCCTCGGTCGCTTCAGCCTTTACCTCATGGGACTACGGGCGGCAACACGGGCAGAAGCATGAGCGGGCAGGAGTTCTTTCAGGCAGGCGAGCGGGTCGGGGTGCTGACCACGCAACCCCTTGACCGGCTTCTGGATTACCGCGCGCCGGAGGGCGGCTGCTTTCTCGGCGCCTATGTCGAGGTGCCGTTGGGCCCGCGCAAGGTGCTGGGCGTGGTCTGGGGTCCGGGGGCGGGCGATTTCGATTCGGCCAAGCTGCGCTCGGTCATCCGGGTGCTGGACGTCGCCCCGATGCGTACCGAAATGCGCCAGTTCCTCGGCAAGGCCGCCGATTACACCCTGACCCCGATGCCCGCGATGCTGCGGCTGGCCACCCGCGCGCCGGGGCTCAGCGATCCCCCCTCGATGCGCAAGATCCTGCGCCGCGGCGAAGGCACGCCGGACCGGATGACCGACGCCCGCCGCCGCGTGCTGGAGGTGCTGGAGCAATACGGCGGCCTCGCCTTCACGCCCAGGGAACTGGCCGATATGGCGGATGTGACGCCGTCGGTGGTGAAGGGGCTGGTGAAACAGGGCGCCCTGCGCGAAGAGGAAGCGCCGCGCGACACCCCCTATCCGCATCTGGACCCGGAACTGCCCTCCAAGCAGCTGACCGAAGACCAGGCAAGGGCCGCCGCGGCACTGGCGGAAGGCGTCCGCAGCGGGCGCTATGGCACGACCCTGTTGAAGGGCGTCACCGGTTCAGGCAAGACCGAGGTCTACCTCGAGGCGGTGGCCGCCGCCCTGCGCGCCGGACGGCAGGCGCTGGTGCTGCTGCCGGAAATCGCGCTGACCGCGGAATTCCTGACCCGCGTCGAAGCCCGCTTCGGGGCAAAGCCGGCCGAATGGCACTCGGGCGCGACCATGACCGAACGCCGCCGGGTCTGGAAGATGGTCGGGCAGGGCGCGGCGCAGCTGGTGATCGGCGCCCGCTCGGCGCTGTTCCTGCCGTTCCGCGACCTCGGCCTGATCATCGTCGATGAGGAGCACGACACCTCTTACAAGCAGGAAGACGGGGTTCTCTACAACGCCCGCGACATGGCCGTGCTGCGGGCGGCCATGTGCTCGGCGCAGGTGGTTCTGGCCTCGGCGACACCCTCGCTGGAGACATGGGCCAACGCCGAGGCTGGCAAGTACCAGCGGCTGGACCTGACCTCGCGCTTCGGGGCCTCTGTGCTGCCCGAGATGCGGGCGGTCGACATGCGGTCCGAGGACTTGCTGCCCTCGACCTGGATTTCGCCAACCTTGAAGCAGGCAATGAAGCTGCGGCTGGAGCGGGGCGAGCAGTCGCTGCTGTTCCTGAACCGCCGCGGCTTTGCGCCGGTCACCATCTGCCGCGCTTGCGGGGCGCAGGTGGCTTGCGACCATTGCGACGCTCGCATGGTTGAACACCGCTTCATGAAGCGGCTGATGTGTCACCAGTGCGGCGAGACCAAGCCCGTGCCCGAGGTCTGCCCCTCCTGCGAGGTGGAAGGCAAGATGGCCCCCGTCGGCCCCGGTATCGAACGTCTGGCCGAAGAGGCGACCTCGCTGTTTCCCGAAGCGCGGATCGCGGTGCTGAGCTCGGATCTGTTCGGCTCTGCCCGCGCCTTGAAAACCCGGATCGAGGAGATCGCCAAGGGCGAGGCCGACATCATCCTTGGCACCCAGTTGGTTGCCAAGGGGCACAACTTCCCGATGCTGACACTGGTGGGGGTGATCGACGCGGACCTCGGGCTGCAAGGCTCTGACCTGCGCGCGGCGGAGCGCACCTTTCAGCTGATGCGGCAGGTGGCGGGGCGTGCGGGCCGCGCCGAACGGCCGGGCGAAGCCCTGATGCAGACCTTCCAGCCCGAACACCCGGTGATCCGCGCCATCCTGTCGGGGGATGAAGAGAGCTTCTGGAAGGCCGAGGCCGCCGAACGCCAGGCCGCGGGGGTCCCCCCCTTCGGACGGATGGCGGGAATCATCCTCTCCGGGTCGGATTTGGCGGCAGTGTTCGACCTTGGCAACGCGATGGCGCGTAATGACGGCCCCCTGCGCCAGATCGGTGCCCAGCTGTTCGGCCCGGCCCCGGCGCCCATCGCCCGCGTGCGCGGCCGCCACCGGGTGCGGCTGCTGGTCAAGGCCGCCAAGGGCGCGCCGCTGCAGGAGGCCATCGCCCGCTGGACCGCGCCTTTGCGCCTGAAGGGCGATCTCCGCCTCAGCATCGACATCGACCCACAGAGCTTTTTCTGACCTGAGCAGCCACGTCCCAGGGAGTGTCTGACACCGGCGCGACGCAGGCCTGTCTGGCCGAAATCCCGCCGGAGCCGGAGGCCGAGCCGCGCACCGAGCGTCCCTCCGCTCTCTGCGCGCTGGTGCAAAGCTGACTGTGCAGGCCCGTTTTCCCTCTCGCCAGCCCGGGCGAAGCCGCGTAAACCCTAGCTCATGTTCAGACCCATGCCCCTGTCCGAGGCCCAAGGCCTCCCGTTCTGGCGCCGTCCGGTGACCCTGTTGTTCCTGATGGCGCTGGCGATGCCGATTGCCTTCAACGCCTGGAGCGCGCTGCTCAACAACTTCGTGATCGAGGCGGCGCAGTTCGACGGCTCAGACATCGGTCTGCTGCACACGGTGCGCGAGATCCCCGGCTTTCTGGCGGTGGGGGTCATTGCCGTCATCCTGTTCGTGCGCGAGCAGGTCTTGGGGCTGATCTCGCTTGTGCTGCTGGGCGTGGCGACCGCGGTCACCGCTTGGTTCCCGTCGCTCGGCGGGATCCTGATGGTGACGCTGCTCAGCTCCATCGGCTTTCACTACTACGAGACGGTGAACCAGTCGCTGCAGCTGCAATGGCTGCCCAAGGACCGCGCGCCGCAGACGCTGGGCTGGCTGGTGGCGGCGGGCTCGGCGGCGACGCTGGTGGTCTATGGCCTCATCGTGCTGACCTGGGACCGCTTCGACCTGGCCTATAACACCGTTTTCCTCGCTGCAGGCGGGGTGACCGCGCTGATCGCTCTGTTCGCCTTGCTGGCCTATCCGCAATTCGACGCACCGCATCCACAGACCAAGAAGCTGATCCTGCGCAAGCGCTACTGGCTGTATTACGCGCTGCAGTTCATGGCCGGTGCGCGGCGGCAGATCTTCGTGGTCTTCGCTGGCTTCATGATGGTCGAGAAGTTCGGCTTTGATGTGCATGAGCTGACCGGTCTCTATCTGATCAACCTCGTGATCAACATGACCGTGGCACCGATGCTGGGCAAGGCGGTGGCGGTGTTCGGTGAGCGCCGCACGCTGATCGTGGAATATGCCGGGCTGGCCATCGTCTTTGCGGCCTATGGCGGCATCTACTGGTTCGGCTGGGGTGTGGTGATCGCGGCCGTGCTGTATGTCGTGGACCACGTGCTGTTTGCCCTGGCGCTGGCGCTCAAGACCTATTTCCAGAAGATCGCCGATCCCGGCGACATTGCCCCCACCGCGGCCGTGGCCTTTACCATCAACCATATCGCGGCGGTGTTCCTGCCGGTGCTCTTGGGGCTGCTCTGGGTCTATTCGCCGGGCATGGTCTTTGCCCTGGCGGCGGGCATGGCGCTGATCTCGCTGGCGCTGTCGCTCTTGATCCCGCGCCACCCGGAGCCGGGCAACGAGACGATTTTCAGCAAGTTCGCGCAGCCCGCGCCCGCGGAATGATCCCGCGCTCCGTGGCGGCGGCCAGGGGCTAATGCTTGACGCGGGCCGCGTTGCGGCCTAGGCGCTGGGCAACAGTTTCAGGAGCGCCGCCATGACCACTTTCACCGCCCTCACCACGCTGACCGCAAAAGCCCAGGCCGAGGCACTGGGCGAAGCCATGGAGCGGCTGAACCCGGAACCCACCGGCATCGGCGTGTTCGAGATGGAAGACGGCTCCGGCCTGTGGGAGGTTGGCGGCTATTTCACCGAGGCCCCGGACGAGGCGGGCCTGGCCCTGCTGGCCGCGATGCATGATGCCAAACCCTTTGTGGTTTCCGAGGTGCCCGAGACCGATTGGGTCGCCCATGTGCGCCGCGAGCTGGCGCCGGTCGAGGCCGGACGTTTCTTCGTCTACGGCAGTCACGACGCTGACAAGCTGCCCGAGGGGCGCATCCCCTTGCTGATCGAGGCGGCGATGGCGTTCGGCACCGGCCACCACGGCACCACGCTGGGCTGCCTGCTGGCGCTGGATTGCTTGCTGGACCAGGGGTTCGAGGCCAACAAGGTCGCGGACATCGGCTGCGGCACCGCGGTGCTCGCGATGGCGGCGGCGCGGGTCTGGGACGGCACCATCCTCGCCAGCGACATCGACGAGGTGGCGGTGGAAGTCGCCGAGGCCAACCTCAAGGCCAACGGCATGGCCGGGCAGGTGATCTGTCTCGAGGCGGCGGGTTTCGACCATCCCCAGCTGCAGGAGCAGGCGCCTTTTGACCTGATCTTTGCCAATATCCTGAAAGGCCCGTTGGTGGCGCTGTCGCCGGAACTGGCCGCGAATCTCCGCCCCGGCGGTTATGCAATCCTGTCCGGCATCCTCAACGAACAGGCCGATGACGTGGTCGCCGTTTATGCACAGAATGGCATCAATCTCACCCGGCGCGAGGAGATTGGTGAATGGACGACGTTGCTGTTGCAGAAGGCGGCCTGATTTCACGCGGCTTTTAGGTGAATTTTATCTAATTGCCGCAATTTTGCCCCATTCCGCTCCAAAGATCGTCCGCCTGTAGCAGGTGGACCTCCTGGAGGCTGGATATGGGCGAGCATCGCGATCAATTTCAGGCACGTTTGAAGCAGATCAACCGCAAGCACACGGCTCTGTCGTCGGGATGTGCCATCCGTATGCAGCCTGACGGCCTGCTGGTCGCAAAGCCGCTGCGGACGCCATCGCGCGGGCTGGGGCGCAAGGGTCTATACGTTCTGGCGGCGTTTCTGGTCTGCAAGGCATCCCTGATCTGCGCGTTGGGGGAGCAGAGCTACGACGCGCGGGTCGCGCGGCTGTCCCAGGGCAACGGCATAGAGCAATTCGGTGCCATGGTGATGCAACGGGATCCGGCCAGCATGGCCTTGGCTGGAGGCATCCGGCAGCTGCTCGGCTGACCAACCCATGTCGTGACAAAAAAATACGCCGCGGGCGCCTCAGCGCCGCGGCGTTTGTCGTGTTTGGACCTCAAGCGCGGCGGGTGCCGCGCGAGTGTCTCAGAAGATCGGTTTGCCGTGGGCCACGTCTTCGATGTCGCCGCGGCACAGCCCGATGTCGGACAGCTCGCGGTCGCTCAGCGCCGACAGGGCCTTGCGGGTTGCGCGGGCATCATTCCAGGCAACAAGAGCGCCGGTTGCAGCGGCAATCAGGCCGCCGATGCGCCCGAAAAGGCCGGTGGAACCATAAGCGGTGCGGGTGGTGTCAAATGCGGCCATGTCCTTGTCCTCTGATCTGCTGCTGCCGTCGGTCGCGTCTTGCGCGATGGCCGGCATCTAGTTGGGAAAAAACGCTCCGGCAAGTGATGGATTTGCATGTGTCCCATGCAAAAATCGCATGGCTTTGAGCCATAAAAACAAGGGATATGCGCCCGGTTGCTCGAAACGGCCGAGAATGTCGTTTTGCGCTATTTGAATGGTCGGTTTCAGACTGTTTTTCGCCCGGGCAGAGAACCGTGGGTTGTGCCGAAGAAATTGGACATGTTCGCGTTTTGTGCTATTGAGGTGAAAATAAATTGCAATGAGCGGGCAGGCAGCGGGCAGAAAATGCGGATATTGGGAATCGATCCGGGGCTGCGCACCCTTGGGTGGGGGGTCATCGAATCAAACGGTCCGCGGCTGTCCCATGTCGCCAACGGGCTGTGTCACTCGGATGGCGATGACCTCGGCGAGCGGCTGTTGTCGTTGCACAATCAGGTGACAGAGGTGATTGCCGCCTATGCGCCCGATCAGGCCGCGATCGAGCAGACCTTCGTCAACAAGGACGGCGCCGGCACGCTGAAGCTGGGCCAGGCCCGCGGCGTGGCTTTGTTGACGCTGGCCAAGGCGGGGCTGCCGGTGGGCGAATATGCCCCCAACCGGGTCAAGAAGACGGTGGTCGGCGTCGGCCATGCGGAGAAGGAACAGGTCATCCATATGGTCAAACTGCAGCTGCCCGGCTGCGCGCCCAAGGGGGCGGATGCCGCGGATGCGCTGGCGATCGCGATCTGTCACGCCTATTACGGTGGCACGGGACAGCGCCAGTTGAAGGAGAAACGCGCATGATCGGCAAGCTGACAGGGCGGTTGGAATACCGCGCGCAGGATCACGTGCTGATCGACGTGCGCGGCGTCGGCTACATCGTCTACTGCTCGGACCGCACCCTTGCGGCGCTGCCCGGCGTCGGAGAGGCGGTGGCGCTTTATACCGACATGGTGGTGCGCGAGGACCTGATGCAGCTCTACGGTTTCCCGTCGCTGGTCGAAAAGGAATGGCACCGGCTGCTGACTTCGGTGCAGGGGGTCGGGGCCAAGGTGTCGCTTGCGATCCTCGGCGCGCTTGGGCCGGATGGAGTCAGCCGCGCTATCGCGCTGGGGGATTGGGCGGCGGTGAAGGCGGCCAAGGGCGTCGGCCCCAAGACCGCGCAGCGCATCGTGCTCGATCTGAAGGACAAGGCCCCCGGCGTGATGGCGATGGGCGGCACCGTCGCTGACGCGATGGACGGACCGGCGCTGGAGGTGATCGAGGACGCAGAGCCAGCCGCCAAGCCATCCCGCAGGACCGCGCCCAAGAAACCTTCGGGTGCAGCGGCGGCCTCGGCCGGGGCGCTGTCGGCACTGGGCAATCTCGGCTATGGTCCCTCCGACGCCGCTGCCGCCGTGGCAGAGGCCGCCGCGGCCAGCCCGGAGGCTGACGAGCCGGAACTGATCCGCGCGGCGCTGCGCCTGCTGGCACCAAAGGGGTGATGAGGTGAGGCTTTCAGTTCAGTGTTCCGCCTGGCCGACCGGCCGGGCAGCGCCCGACCGCCCCGATGGGCGGGCGCTTCGCTTCCGCCCGCGGCCGGGCGCCGCCCTTCGTATCAGGGGAGTTGCCCATGATTGACGCCGATCCCGCCCTGCGCCCCGATCCGCTGCCCGAGGACAACGACCGCGCCCTGCGACCCCAGGGGTTGGGCGAATTCATCGGCCAGGCCGAAGCGCGCGCCAACCTGCGGGTCTTTATTGAATCCGCGCGCCGCCGCGGAGAGGCGATGGACCACACGCTATTCCACGGCCCTCCCGGCCTCGGCAAGACCACGCTGGCGCAGATCGTCGCGCGCGAGCTGGGCGTGAACTTCCGCATGACCTCCGGCCCGGTGCTGGCCAAGGCCGGCGATCTGGCCGCGATCCTCACCAACCTCGAAGCCCGCGACGTGCTGTTCATCGACGAGATCCACCGGCTGAACCCGGCGGTGGAGGAGGTGCTCTACCCGGCGATGGAGGATTTCGAGCTGGACCTCGTGATCGGCGAGGGTCCGGCCGCGCGCACCGTGCGGATCGAGCTGCAACCCTTCACGCTGGTGGGGGCCACCACCCGCATGGGCCTTTTGACCACGCCGCTGCGCGACCGTTTCGGCATTCCGACCCGGCTGCAGTTCTACACGATTGACGAGCTGTTCGAGATCGTCAGTCGCAACGCCCGCAAATTGGGCGCGCCTGCCGACGACGCCGGGGCCCGCGAAATCGCCCGCCGCGCAAGGGGCACGCCCCGGATTGCCGGTCGGCTGCTGCGACGGGTCGTGGACTTTGCGGTGGTCGAAGGTGACGGCACGATCACCCGCGAGTTGGCGGACGGCGCCCTGACGCGACTTGGGGTGGATCAGCTGGGGCTGGATGGGGCCGACCGGAGATACCTGAAGCTGATCGCCGAAAACTACGGCGGCGGCCCGGTGGGGATCGAGACAATTTCTGCCGCGCTCAGCGAAAGCCGCGACGCGCTGGAGGAAGTGATCGAACCTTATCTCTTGCAGCAGGGTCTGATCCAACGCACCCCGCGTGGCCGGATGCTGGCGCAAAAGGCCTGGACCCACCTGGGAATGAGCCCACCGCGCAGCCAGAACGACCTGTTCGGGTAAAACCGCCAAACACCACTATAAGTTGTGTCAGCGTTGCTGCCCCAATGTTTCGCGCGCGAAACAACAGGTCAGATGTCCTGACCATTGCTCCCTGTGCCTGGACCGCTCCGGCAGGCGCTCCCGCCCGGCGCCGGCGCATCACAGATGCGCCTGCGCCCGTTGGGCCGGGCGCCGCGCTGGTGCGCGGCGCGGCCTTCGGCCGACGTCTCGCTGCAAAGAGACGAAAGGGCACTCCGGTATTGGACCCCGCTCCATTTGGGGGATTGCTGCGCCGCGCCAGCGGCGCCCGGCCCAAGGCTGTTTCCGCCCCTCTGGTGGAGCCAGAGGGGCGGTCAGGCGCGGGAGCCCCCCCCTTGCCGTGGCGCGGCGCAGACGGCATAGACGGGGTAAGACCAAGGAGACGCCCATGACCCCCCAGTTGCCGAACCTGACGCCCGAGCAGATCGAAACCCTGTTCACCCGCAACGACGGCTCTTATGCCTTTGCCCGCTGGGGGCGGCCGGTTGCGCCAATCGTATTCGGCGTTCAGGACGAAACGCTGCGAACCATCAAGGGCGCGGTGGAGGCGGTGATGACGCTGGCAGGCCACCAGATGGCCGAGACCGACCCGGAACTGGGGTCGAACCTGATGTTCTTCTTCTTTCGCGATTGGGAAGAGCTGCTGGCGGTCCCGGATCTCGACCGGATGATCCCCGATCTCGCGCCGTTGGTGGACCGTCTCAAGGCAAGCGGTGCGAGCCAATACCGCGCTTTCCGTTTCGACGAACAGGGCGGCATCAAGGCGGCCTTTGTCTTCCTGCAGATGCAGGGCGCAATGGCGGAGTTGCCCGCGGAAACGCTTGCGCTGACCCAGGCGGTGCAGGTGGCGCTGCTGTGGGGCGACCGGGCATTCGCCGAGGCCTCGCCGCTGGCGGTGCTGCCAGAGACCGGCGCAACCATCCTGCGGCCCGAGATCGCGGGGGTGATCGCCGCCGCCTATGATCGGATGATGCCGGTGGCGGCGGAGGACAAATCCCATGCGCTGCGCCTGTTCGCGCGGCTGCAGGCGCCAGCCGAGCCGCCGCAAAGCTGATGCGCGCCTTTGTCGGCCTGCTGCTGCCCGATGCGGCCCTCGACGCGCTGGAGCGGGTGCAGGAGGGGCTGACCGCGGGGCGGCATGTCCCGGCAGAGAACATGCACCTGACACTGGCCTTTCTTGATGACCAGCCCGAGGCCCAGCTGCAGAGGCTGCACCAGGACCTGGCCGAGATCAGCGCGCCACCGGTGCGGCTGTCGTTCCACGGGCTGGACACGTTTGGCGGCAAGCTGCCGCGGGTGCTGGCGGCACAGGTGCAGAAGACGCCCGAGCTGACCCGGCTGCGTGACCGTGTTCGCACCGCCTGCCGATCGGCCGGGATCGATCTGACCCGCGAGCGCTTCCGCCCACATGTGACCCTCGGACGCTTTCCCCGGCACTTGGACGCGGGGCAGGTGGACAGGGTGGCGCGCTATTTGGCGGCGGCGTCGGGTTTCCAGTCCGAATGCGACGCGGAGCGCGTTGCGCTGTTCCAGTCCACCCTGGCCCCGCAAGGCGCGCGCTATGACATTCTGGCAGAGTATTCGCTGAGCGGTTGACCGGCTTGTGGGTGGCACGCCTCGCCACTAGTGTGCGCCGTAGCAGGCAGGAGAGCAGCGCATGATCCACCAATTCCCCGTCCGGGTCTATTACGAGGACACCGACATGGGCGGGATCGTCTATCACGCCAATTACCTGCGGTTCATCGAACGCGCGCGCAGCGACTGGGTGCGCGGCATCGGCGTCGATCAGAACGCCATGCGCGAGGCCGGGCTGATCTATGTGGTACGCCGGATCGAGGCCGACTATCTGGCGCCGGCAAAATTCGACGAGGAACTGCTGGTCACTACCCGCATGCACAAGGTAACTCCGGCGCGCATGACGCTGCAGCAGGAGGTCAGCCGCGCTGGTCAGCCGCTGTTCCGGGCCGAGGTCACCATCGTCTGCATTACCACCACCGGCAAGCCCGCCCGCCTGCCGGCAGAGATTCGCGCATTGATGTAACAATCGGCGCCGTCACGCCTGTTTCATTGGCCTTTCGATTTGTTCTGCGTTAGCGTTGCTGACAATAAAGGCCGGGCAAACGGCCAAGACATCATAGAGCAGGCGAAATGGAAGCAGAAACTCTGGCGCTGGCGCAGGAGATTGATTTCTCCATGTGGGGTCTTTTCGCGCGGGCCACCGTAACCGTAAAACTGGTGATGCTGATGCTGGTCGGGGCCTCGATCTGGTCCTGGGCCATTATCATCCAGAAGATGATCAACTATCGTCAGGCGCGCCGCGAGGCCGAGGCTTTTGATCAGGCCTTCTGGTCCGGCAATCCGCTGGACGAGCTGTTCGATCAGGTCGGCTCTGAACCACCGGGGCAGGCGGCGCGCATCTTTGCCGCGGGCATGACGGAATGGCGGCGCAGTCACCGCAGCGACGGGGCGTTGATTCCCGGTGCGCAGGCGCGCATCGACCGGTCGATGGATGTCGCGATCGCCAAGGAAACCGAAGGTCTGCAAAGCGGCCTGTCGGTGCTGGCCACCGTCGGCTCCACCGCGCCCTTCGTCGGGCTGTTCGGCACCGTCTGGGGCATCATGACCGCGTTCATCGAGATCGCCGAACAGCAGAACACCAACCTGGCCGTTGTGGCCCCGGGGATTGCCGAGGCGCTGATGGCCACCGGGCTCGGCCTGCTGGCGGCGATTCCGGCGGTGATCTTCTACAACAAGCTGAGCGCGGACAGTGACCGCATCATCGGTGGCTACGAGGCCTTTGCCGACGAGTTCGCCACCATCCTCAGCCGCCAGCTGGATTCCTGAGCCATGGGCGCCGCAGTTCAGCAACCTCAAGGGGGCGGCAATCGCCGCCGGGGGCGCCGCCGCGGCCGCGGTCGGCCGATGTCGGAGATCAACGTCACACCCTTCGTGGACGTGATGCTGGTGCTGCTGATCATCTTCATGGTGGCGGCGCCGCTGATGACAGTGGGCGTGCCGGTGCAGCTGCCCAAGACCGCCGCCGGCGCCCTGCCGGGCGACGAGGAAGAGCCGCTGACGGTGACCATGACCGCCGAGGGCGGCGTCGAGATCCAGACCACGCCGGTTGCGTTGGATCAGCTGGTGCCCAAGCTGCGCGCCATCGCGGCAGAGCGCAGCTCTGACCGGGTGTTCCTGCGCGCCGATGGGCGGATTGCCTATTCGGACGTGATGCAGGTGATGGGCGCGTTGAACGCGGGCGGCTTTTCGAACGTGGGGCTGGTAACGGATACCGGCGGCCCGGCGCTGGACGGCCAGCCGTCCGGGGGCGAAGGGCAGTAGGCGGGGACGCACAGGGTGCAGACCGGGACCAAAATTTCACTGGCGGGGCATGGGCTCCTGATGGGCTGGGTCGTCTTCGGCGCCTGGTTCCCGTCCGAGCCGTTGCCGTTTGAGGTTCAGCAGGTGTCACTGATCTCTGCCGAGCAATTCGAAAAGCTGAGCCAGCAGCGCCAGGCGCCCGAGCTGTCGTCCGAGCCTGCGCCGCTGGCCGAGCCGACGGAAGCGTCGCCCGCGCCGGACCTCGAGCCGCAATCGGATCCTGAGCCGCAGGTTTCCCAGCCCGAGCCGGTGCCGCCGGTCGCGCCCGATCCCGAGCTGACGACCCGCCCGGAGCCGCGCCCCGAGCCGGAACTGCCGCAGCAGATCCCGCCTGCCGAAACCGAGCCGGAGATCGCCGAAGTGCTGCCTCAGCCGCGCCCCGAGGCTGAACTGCGCCCGGTCGACCGGGTCGCCCCGACACCGGTTGCCCCGCCCGAGCCGGACGTGGCGGTCGATGAGGTCGAGCAGCCCGAGGTCGCCCCGGAGGAAGGGGCCGAAGCGCCGCAGGAGGTGCAGGAGGCCACCGCGCCCGAGGCTGCCAGTGATCGCATCGTGACCGAGGAAAACAAGGGCGAGGAGATCGCCGCCTCCGCCGCGCCGACGACCTCGGTGCGGCCCAGAAGCCGTCCCGAGCGTCCCGCGCCCAAACCCGAGCCTGAGCCGGAGGTGACCGAAACCGCCCAAGCGGCGAAGCCGCAGCAGCCTGCGGACCCGGCCCCGGCGGACACGTCATCCGCGGTTGAGGATGCCCTGGCCGAAGCGCTTGCGGGCGGCGGCGAGGTGCAGGCGCCGGAGCCGTCCGGCCCGCCGCTGACGCTGGGGGAAAAGGATGCGTTGCGGGTGGCGGTCTCGCAGTGCTGGAATGTCGGCTCGCTGTCGACGGAAGCGCTGAACACAACCGTGGTCGTCGGGGTCTCGCTGCAGGAAAGCGGCAAGCCGGACACCGGCTCCATTCGGATGCTGTCCAGCTCCGGCGGCTCCGCGTCGGCGGCGAAACAGGCGTATGAGGCAGCTCGGCGCGCGATTATCCGCTGTGGCAGCAGGGGGTTCAATCTTCCCCCTGAAAAATACGACCATTGGCGCGATATTGAGATGACATTCAATCCCGAAAGGATGCGGATCAAATGAGGAATTACCTGGCAGCCCTTCTGATCGGAGCCTCGGCACTGGCCGGGGCGGATGTGGCCGTGGCTCAGTCCGGGCCGCTCCGCATTGAAATCGACCAGGGCGTGATTGAACCCTTGCCCTATGCGGTGCCGGATTTCGTGCCTGAAACCCCTGCGGCGGCAGATTATGCGCGCCAGATCGCGCGGGTGATTGCCGCCGACCTGAGCGGCACCGGCCTGTTTCGAGAGGTGCCTGCCAGCGCCCATATCTCGACGGTGACGAACTTTGACAGCCCGGTGAAATACGCCGACTGGAAGGCGGTCAATGCGCAGGCCCTGATTACCGGCGCGGTCGGCATCAACGGCAATCGGCTGACCGTGCGTTTCCGCGGATATGACGTCTTCGCCGAAAGCGAGCTTGGCAGCGGGTTGCAGTTTACCGGCACCACCGATGGCTGGCGGCGCATGGCGCACAAAGTGGCCGATGCGATCTACAGCCGGATCACCGGTGAGAGTGGCTATTTCGACAGCCGGGTGGTCTATGTTTCCGAAAGTGGTCCCAAGAACGACCGTCGCAAGCGGCTGGCGATCATGGACTATGACGGGGCGAACGTGCAGTTCCTGACCAACAGCGCCTCACTGGTGCTGGCGCCGCGGTTCTCGCCCACCGGCGACCGGGTGCTTTATACCAGCTACGAAAGCGGCTTTCCGCAGATCCATGTGCTGGATGTTGGCCAGGTGCAACGCAAGGTCTTGTCCAGCGGTGATGGCACCATGAGCTTTGCCCCAAGGTTTGCGCCCGACGGGCGCACCATCGTCTACTCGCAGACGCAGGGGGGCAATACCGATCTCTACACCATGGATATCGACACCGGGGCGAAGACGCGGTTGACCTCCGCGCCGTCGATCGAGACCGCGCCGTCCTTCTCTCCCGATGGCCGCCAGATCGTGTTTGAAAGCGACCGCTCCGGCAGTCAGCAGCTCTACGTGATGCCCGCAGGCGGTGGCGAGGCGCGGCGGATCAGCTTCGGCAAGGGGCGCTATGGCACGCCGGTGTGGTCGCCGCGCGGCGACATGATCGCCTTCACCAAGCAGAACAAGGGCCGGTTTCACATTGGCGTGATGCGCACGGATGGCAGCGAGGAGCGACTGTTGACCGCGTCGTTCCTGGATGAAGGGCCGACCTGGGCTCCCAACGGGCGCGTCATCATGTTCACCCGTGAAAGCCAGGGCAGCACAGGCCGGGCGCTCTTGTACTCGGTGGATATCACCGGGCGCAACCTCAAGCCGGTGAAGACGCCCGACGGGGCCTCCGATCCGGCGTGGTCGCCGCTGCAACACTAACGGCAACAGGTGGCGACAGCCGCATGGAACCCGGATCGCGGTTGTGTTAGCGTCCGGACAAGAAACGCAAAGGGATAGGCGGACATCATGAGCGGTTTCAAATTGGCAATTGCGGCAGTGGCCGTACTGGGGTTGACGGCCTGTGGCAACACGCCCTGGAGCGATGACGTGAATGGCGGTGCCGGGGCTGGCGCCGGTGGCGCAGGTATCGGCGTGGGCGCATTGGATCCGGCCAGCCCGGCCTATTTCCGGGAAACGATCGGCGACCGTGTGTTGTTTGCCAATGACCAGTCCAGCCTGTCACCCGCAGCCCAGGCAACCCTGCAGGGCCAGGCGCGCTGGCTGACCCAGAATCCGGATTACGTGGTTACGATCGAAGGCCACGCCGACGAGAAGGGCACCCGCGAATACAACCTCGCACTGGGCGCGCGCCGGGCCAATGCGGCGCGTGAATACCTGATTTCGCAAGGGATTGCCGGTAGCCGCATCAAGGTGGTCAGCTACGGCAAGGAACGGCCGCTGGAAATCTGCTCGGAAGAGAGCTGCTATGCCAAGAACCGCCGCGCCGTGACCGTGCTGGCCGGTGGCCTGGTGGGGTAAGGTGATGAGACGCCTCCGCACCGCGCTTCTGGCTGTCGTCGTGGCGCTGCCGCTGCCCCTGGGCGCGCAGAATCAACAGACCCTGGCGGACATCCGCCAGGAGCTGACGGTGCTGCACGTGGAAATCCAGCGCCTGAAGCGGGAGTTGTCGACGACGGGATCCCCGTTGGTCGATACCTCGGGCAGCACGGTTCTCGACCGTGTCGGGGCCATCGAGAGCGAGCTGCAGCGGCTGACGCTACAGACCGAGAACCTCGAGAATCGGATCAACCGGATCGTCACCGACGGCACCAACCGGATCGGGGACCTCGAATTCCGCCTGGTGGAGCTGGAAGGCGGCGATGTCGGGGCTCTGGGTGAGACAACGACCCTGGGCGGTGGCGAGCTGCCCGCCGGGGTGGGAGACCTGTCTCCTGTCGAGACCGGGGACGCGGCTGACACGGCCACGGGTGAGCTGGCGGTTGGCGAGCAGGCGGACTTTGATGCCGCCGAGGCGCTGCTGGCGGAAGGCCAGTACCAGGACGCCGCGGAGAAATTCGCGGCCTTCAACCAGGCCTATCCGGGCAGCCCGCTGGCCGCGGCGGCTGATTTCAGCCGAGGCAAGGCGCTGGACGGTCTGGGCGACACGCGCGAGGCGGCGCGCGCCTATCTGGCCGCCTTCAGTGGCAATGCCACCGGGCCGGTGGCGCCAAAGGCCTTGTTCGAGCTGGGCGCGGCCCTGGGTCGGTTGGGGCAGACGGATCAGGCCTGCGTGACGCTGGCCGAGGTCGCCGTCCGCTTCCCCGGCACAGAGCCGGTGGCCGCTGCCCAGGCCGAGATGGACAAGCTGGGCTGTTCTTGACGGGACTGAGGCGGGATATCCAGGGGCTGTTGCGCCGTCAGTTCCCGCCAGAGCCACCTGCCAGACTGGGCATGGCCGTCTCGGGCGGCAGCGATTCGATGGCTTTGCTGCACCTGATGCAGGCCTGTTTCGCGCAGGAGCCGGTGGAACTGTTCGCCGCGACGATCGATCATCGCTTGCGACCGGAGTCCGCCGACGAAGCGGCCTTTGTTGGGCGCACCGCGGCCCGGATGGGCATTGCGCATGACACCATCGAATGGCGCGAAGGGCCGGGGCAGGGGAACCTGCAGAAGCAGGCGCGCGAGGCCCGCTATGAACTGCTGACCAGCTGGGCCAGACGCAAGGGGATCCCGGTGCTTTGTGTGGCGCATACGGCGGATGATCAGGCCGAGACGCTGCTGATGCGCATGGCGCGCGCCGCGGGGGTGTCCGGGCTGTCGGGCATGCCGCCCAGCCGTGTCCACAACGGGGTTACCCTGATGCGGCCGCTGCTGGAGGTGACGCGCAGCGAGCTGCGCCATTATCTGACCGAGGCGGGCCACGAGTGGTGTGAGGACCCGAGCAACAGCGATCTGCGTTACGAACGGGTGCGTGCCCGTCGCGCCCTGGCGGAGCTTGCGCCGCTGGGCTTGACGCCGACGGTGCTGTCCAAGGTTGCGCAGCATCTCGCCAAGGCGCGCGAGGCGCTCGACTGGTACGTGTTCCTGGCGGCGCGCGACATGGCGCATGTGCAGGCCGGTGCGGTGGTGCTGTGCCAGCGCAAGTTCCGAACGCTGCCCAGCGAAACGGGCTACCGCCTGCTGGTGAAGGCGATCCAGTGGGTTGCGGCCAGCGATTATCCGCCGCGGCGGGTGCCGATGGAGATCGCCGTGCTGGCGGCCCGGAACGGGGGCGCTGCGACGGTTTCGGGCTGCCATCTGCTGACCACCTCCAAGCAGATCTGGATCTGCCGAGAATACAACGCCTTGCGCGATCAGGTCGGGCTGCCGGGGCAGCTGTGGGACGGGCGCTGGACAGTCTTTGGCGGTGACGCGAAAGGCTGCGAGGTGCGCGCGCTGGGGCGCAAGGGGCTGGCGGGGAGCGCAGGCTGGCGCCTGCCCGGTGTGCCGCAACCGGTGCTGGAATCGACCCCGGCTCTGTGGCGCGGGAGCGATCTGGTTGCCGCACCTGCTGCCGGATTGGGCAACGGGTGGACGGCAGAACATGCCGGAAACGAAGAAGAGTTCTTCGCATCCCTTTTATCGCATTGAACCTGCCCGAATGATCCTTATTTTAAGGGCAACGCAGGCCACCGGTCAGGTGTGCCTAAATGATAGGGAGAACTTTCCTTGGGCAACGCTCGCAATATCGCCTTTTGGGTTGTTCTGTTTCTGCTGATCCTGGCGCTGTTCAATCTGTTCAGCGGTTCCGGCAGCACGATGCAGAGCCGTGAACGCACTTTCTCTGACTTTGTCAGCTCGGTCGAAACCGGCAAGGTCAGCACCGTCACCCTCGACGGAGAACAGGTGCGCTACACCACAACCGATGGGCAGAACTACATCACGATCAAGCCGGGCGATGCCGAAGTCACCGCGCTGCTGATTGAAAACGATATCCCGGTGCGCGCTGAGAAGCAGCAGCAGTCCGGCTTTCAGTCTTTCCTGATCACGCTTCTGCCCTTCCTGCTGCTGATCGGCGTCTGGATCTATTTCATGAACCGGATGCAGGGCGGCGGCAAAGGCGGCGCCATGGGGTTCGGCAAGTCCAAGGCCAAGATGCTGACCGAAAAGCATGGCCGTGTTACCTTTGATGATGTCGCCGGTATCGACGAAGCCAAGGAAGAGCTGGAAGAGATCGTCGAATTCCTGCGCAACCCGCAGAAGTTCTCCCGCCTTGGCGGCAAGATCCCGAAGGGCGCGCTGCTGGTCGGCCCTCCGGGCACCGGTAAGACGCTCCTGGCCCGCGCCATCGCTGGCGAGGCAGGGGTGCCCTTCTTCACCATCTCGGGTTCGGATTTCGTGGAAATGTTTGTCGGTGTGGGTGCGAGCCGCGTGCGCGACATGTTCGAGCAGGCCAAGAAGAACGCACCCTGCATCGTGTTCATCGACGAGATCGACGCGGTCGGTCGTCACCGTGGCGCCGGTTACGGCGGCGGCAACGACGAGCGCGAGCAGACGCTGAACCAGCTGCTGGTGGAAATGGACGGCTTCGAGGCAAACGAAGGCGTCATCATCCTCGCCGCGACCAACCGTAAGGACGTGCTGGACCCGGCGCTGCTGCGCCCCGGCCGCTTTGACCGCAACGTGACCGTCGGCAACCCCGACATCAAGGGTCGCGAGAAGATCCTCGGCGTGCATGCCCGCAAGACCCCGCTGGGTCCGGACGTGGATCTGCGCATCATCGCCCGCGGCACCCCCGGCTTCTCGGGCGCGGACCTGGCCAACCTCGTGAACGAGGCCGCGCTGATGGCCGCCCGTGTCGGCCGTCGCTTTGTCACCATGGAAGATTTTGAAAACGCTAAGGACAAGGTGATGATGGGGGCCGAGCGCCGCTCGATGGTGCTGACCCAGGATCAGAAGGAAAAGACCGCCTATCACGAAGCGGGCCATGCCGTAGTCGGCCTGGTGCTGCCGGAGTGTGACCCGGTCTACAAGGCGACGATCATTCCGCGCGGCGGCGCGCTTGGCATGGTGGTCAGCCTGCCGGAAATGGACCGGCTGAACTGGCACCGTGACGAGTGTCAGCAGAAGCTGGCGATGACCATGGCGGGCAAGGCGGCCGAAATCATCAAGTACGGCGAAGATCACGTCTCCAACGGTCCTGCCGGTGACATCCAGCAGGCCAGCCAGTTGGCCCGTGCCATGGTGATGCGCTGGGGCATGTCCGACAAGGTCGGCAACATCGACTATGCCGAGGCGCATGAAGGCTATTCCGGCAACACCGCGGGCTTCTCGGTCTCGGCCCATACCAAGGAGCTGATCGAGGAAGAAGTGAAACGCTTCATCCAGGAAGGCTACGAGCGCGCCTACCAGATCCTGCTGGAACATCGCGAAGAGTGGGAACGTCTCGCGCAGGGGCTTCTGGAATACGAGACACTCACCGGTGACGAGATCAAACGCGTGATGAAGGGCGAACCGCCCCAGGCGGGCGATGATGAGGATGGTGGTGAGGACGAAGGCAGCGCCTCGGTCACCGCGATCCCCAAGGCCAAGCCGAAGAAAAACCCGCCCGAGGGTGGCCTGGAGCCGGAACCGACAACCTGACCACTGGGTCATAGTCATAGATGACTGAAGCGCCCCGCATGCCATTCCGGCTTGCGGGGCGTTTTCTTTTGCGAGTGCTGCGCCGACAGGACGGCCGTGGCGGCATGGCCGCTGGTGCCTGCCGGAAAAACCTGTAGCGTGCCGGTACAGACAATTGCCGAAGCAGGGGGGTACGATGCCGGTTTTTCGTGACAGCGGGTTCAAGGGTGAAATCGCATGGCTGGGCATGGTGCCTGCGGGTGCGGGGCTGCGGGCGGTTCCGCGCGACCAGTTGGATCTTGGGTTCGGAGGTGTGGCGGGTGAGCGTCACGCGGGCGAGAACCGGGCCTCCTGCGTGCGGGTGCGTAACCTGCACCCCGAAGGTACCGAGATTCGCAATACCCGCCAACTCAGCATACTCTCGGAGGAGGAAATGGCCCTGATTGCCGCCGACATGGGGTTGGCGCAATTGCAACCTGAACACCTGGGGGCGACGCTTGTGCTGCGCGGAATCCCCGACCTGAGCCACCTGCCACCCGCCTCGCGGTTGCAGGGGCCGGACGGTGTGACCCTGACGACCGACATCGAGAACCGCCCCTGCGTGCTGCCGGGGCGGGAGATCGAAAAGGATCACGCCGGGTTTGGTCCGCGCTTCAAACGCGCGGCAGAGAACCGGCGGGGAATCACCGCCTGGGTCGAACGGCCGGGCAGGCTTGTCGTCGGGCAGGTCCTCAGCCTGTTTGTGCCGGATCAACGGGCCTGGGCCCCCTGACCACCCTTTCCTGACCGATGCCAGCCGCCGCGGGGAGGGATTATCGCGGCCGACCGATTGCGCCTACGCCGTTTCAAGGCAGGATAATGTCGGAAATCATGCGCGCTTTTTGCCGCATATTGGCTAAGTCTACGAGGAAACCGGCGTCCGCGTGCCGGCGACTGTATGCAAACTCAGCAGGAACCTTGCCATGAGCTACAAGAGTGACATCGAGATCGCCCGTGAGGCGAACAAGAAGCCGATCCAGGAGATCGGTGCAAAGATCGGCATCTCCAACGACGATCTGCTGCCCTATGGCCACGACAAGGCAAAGGTCAGCCAGTCCTTCATCAACTCGGTGCAGGACCGCGAAGATGGCAAGCTGATCCTGGTGACTGCGATCAACCCGACCCCGGCGGGCGAAGGCAAGACCACCACCACCGTGGGTCTGGGCGACGGTCTGAACCGCATCGGCAAGAACGCGATGATCTGTATCCGCGAAGCGAGCCTGGGCCCGAACTTCGGCATGAAGGGCGGCGCTGCAGGTGGCGGTTACGCCCAGGTCGTGCCGATGGAGGAGATGAACCTCCACTTCACCGGTGACTTCCACGCCATCACCTCGGCGCACTCGCTGCTGTCGGCGATGATCGACAACCACATCTACTGGGGCAACGAGCAGGAAATCGACATCCGCCGCGTCGCATGGCGCCGCGTGGTCGACATGAACGACCGCGCCCTGCGTCAGATCACCGCGTCGCTCGGTGGCGTGTCCAACGGCTTCCCGCGCGAAACCGGTTTTGACATCACCGTGGCCTCCGAAGTCATGGCGATCCTGTGCCTCGCGACCGACCTCAAGGACCTGGAAAAGCGCCTCGGCGACATCATCGTGGCCTACCGCCGCGACAAGACCCCGGTCTACTGCCGCGACATCAAGGCCGAAGGTGCGATGACCGTGCTGCTGAAGGACGCGATGCAGCCGAACCTGGTGCAGACGCTGGAAAACAACCCGGCCTTCGTGCACGGTGGCCCGTTTGCCAACATCGCACACGGCTGCAACTCGGTGATCGCCACCAAGACCGCGCTGAAAGTTGCCGACTACGTGGTGACCGAAGCGGGCTTCGGTGCCGACCTCGGTGCCGAGAAGTTCATGAACATCAAGTGCCGCAAGGCGGGCATCGCGCCGTCCGCGGTTGTGCTGGTTGCCACCGTGCGCGCGATGAAGATGAACGGCGGCGTTGCCAAGGCAGACCTCGGTGCAGAGAACGTCGAGGCCGTGAACTCCGGTTGCGCCAACCTCGGCCGCCACATCGAGAACGTCAAATCCTTCGGTGTGCCGGTGGTGGTCGCGATCAACCACTTCGTCACCGACACCGATGCCGAAGTGCAGGCGGTGAAGGATTACTGCGCCTCTCACGGCGTCGAAGCGGTGCTGTCGCGCCACTGGGAACTGGGCTCTGAAGGCTCTGCCGAACTGGCGGAGAAAGTGGTTGCCCTGGCCGACTCCGGTACTGCGAACTTCTCGCCGATCTACCCGGACGACATGCCGCTGTTCGAGAAGATCGAAACCATCGCCAAGCGCATCTACCGCGCCGACGAGGTGCTGGCGGACAACAAGATCCGCAACCAGCTGCGCGAGTGGGAAGACGCGGGCTACGGCCACCTGCCGGTCTGCATGGCCAAGACCCAGTACTCCTTCTCGACTGATCCGAGCTTGCGCGGCGCGCCGGTCGGACACTCGGTTCCGGTGCGTGAAGTGCGCCTGTCCGCCGGTGCCGGCTTCATCGTGGTGGTCTGCGGCGAGATCATGACCATGCCGGGCCTGCCGCGCACGCCTGCGGCGGAAAGCATCCGCCTGAATGCGGAAGGTCAGATCGAAGGCTTGTTCTAAGCCCGAAATTGCGACATTCAGCGGCTCGGGGAAATCCGGGCCGCTGGAGTTTTGAGAGATGACCGAACCGACACCACCCGCAGACTGCGCCTCGATGGAAGACCTGAGGGCGCAGATTGACCTTCTGGACCGGAAGCTGGTGGCGTTGCTGGCGCAGCGGGCGGGCTATATCGACCGGGCGATTGCGCTGAAGCAGGAAAACGGCTGGCCCGCGCGCATCCCGGCCCGGGTCGAAGATGTGATCGCCAAGGTCCGGGCCGCGGCAGAGGACGAGGCGCTGGACCCTGCCTTGGTCGAAGCCTTGTGGCGGCAGTTGGTGGAATGGTCGATCGCCCGCGAAGCGCGGGTGATCCGGGAGGAGTAGGCAGGTTGGCGCCTGCGGCTGAAAGGAAGAAATCAAATGACTGCAACGTTGATTGACGGCAAGGCCTTTGCGGCCAAGGTGCGTGGCCAGGTGGCCGAGCATGTGGCGCGGCTGAAACAGGACCACGGGATCACTCCCGGTCTGGCGGTGGTGCTGGTGGGTGAGGACCCGGCGAGCCAGGTCTATGTCCGCTCCAAGGGCAAGCAGACCGTCGAGGTCGGCATGAACTCTTTCGAGCACAAGCTGGAGGCGGATACCTCCGAGGCTGACCTGCTGGCGCTGATCGATCAGCTGAACAATGATCCCGCCGTGCATGGCATCCTGGTGCAGCTGCCGCTGCCCAAGCACCTGGACGAGGATCTGGTGATCAACTCGATTGCGCCGGAAAAGGACGTGGACGGTTTCCACATTTCCAACGTTGGCCTTCTGGGCACCGGGCAGAAGAGCATGGTGCCCTGCACCCCGCTGGGCTGCCTGATGATGCTGCGCGACCACCATGGCTCGCTGTCGGGCATGGACGCGGTTGTGATCGGCCGCTCCAACATCGTGGGCAAGCCGATGGCGCAGCTGCTGCTGGGTGACAGCTGCACTGTGACCATCGCGCATTCGCGCACCAAGGATCTTCCGGATGTGGTGCGCCGCGCCGACATCGTGGTGGCCGCGGTGGGCCGCCCGGAAATGGTGCCGGGCGACTGGATCAAGGAAGGCGCCACCGTTATCGACGTCGGCATCAACCGCATCGAACGTGACGGCAAGAACGTGCTGGTTGGCGATGTGGATTTTGCCTCGGCAGCCGAGCGCGCAGGCGCCATCACCCCGGTGCCGGGCGGCGTCGGCCCGATGACCATTGCCTGCCTGCTGGCCAATACCGTCACCGCCTGCTGCCGCGCCAACAACCTGGCGGAGCCGGAAGGGCTGACTGCCTGACGTCGCAGAACAGAGTTGTCTGACATTAATGCTCCCGCCGGACCGCCTCCGGCGGGAGTATTTTTTGAAAGATGAAAGTCCGGCGGCGTCAGGCCGCCACGGGCACCATCGTGCCCTGCAAGAGGGCGATCAGCTTTTCTTCGCCTTTGGTGCGGGCATGGACCTCTGCGGTGACGATGACCAGGCGGCGACCGGGTTTGATGACGCGGCCGGTCGCGCGCAGCATGTCTCCGGCGCCGGGGGCCAGAAGGTTGATCTTCATCTCCGCGGTCATCACCTCGTGATCTTCCGGCATGATCGTGAGTGCCGCATAGCCCGCCGCAGTGTCGCCGATGGCAAAGCTGAGGGCGGCATGGGCGACATCGTGCTGCTGGCGGCTGCCGGGCAGGATCGGGGCGGTGATGACGACTTCGCCGGTCGAAACGCTGGCAATCTCTGCGCCCAGGGTCTGCATCATGCTCTGCCTGGCAAAGCTGCTGCGGATTCGGTCTTCCATTGCGGGGTCCTTCTGCTGCTGTGACCGCAGCATAGAGGACCGGTGGTGGTGCGCAGGAAGTGACGCTGCGGCAGTCAGCGCGGCATCGGCACCGGCAGCGCCGTCGGGCCGGTCAGGATGGCCAGCGCGTCCGGTGCCATCAGCGCGGTCAGCGCGGGGGCGCTGCTGCGAAGGCCGCCGGTGTAGGTGCCGAAGGCGGGCAGGATCAGGCGGGAGCGGTCGAGCAGGAAGCAGGGGCGCGCGGCGCTGCGCAGCCGTGCCTTGGGGTGGTAGTGGCCGGAGACCTCGGCCCTGGCGGCAGGGGCGGCGATGTGGCGGAAGGTCAGCGGGCCGCAGGCAAGCTCGGCCAGGGTTTCGCCGCCGAAAGCCACCCGGGCCGGGTCGTGGTTGCCCTCGATCCAGATCCAGCGGCGGCGGCCCATGAGGCTGCGCAGCTGGTCCAGCTCCGCCGCAGGCAGGGTGCGGGCCGCGGCATCATCGTCAAAGCTGTCGCCGAGGCAGACCACGGTTGCCGGATCCAGCGCGGTCACCAGCGTTTCCAGCCGTCGCAGCGTGTCGCGTCCCTCGTAGGGGGGCAGGGGGCTGCCGCCGCGCCGGGCGTGGCGTTCGGACTTTCCCAAGTGCAGGTCGGAGACGCAGAGCAGACGGTGATCCGCCCACCAGAGCGCGCCGCTGGCCAGGGCTGTGAGGCGGGCGGCTGCGAGGGTGAAATCATATCCGGTCATAGGCTGGTCTTATCGCGCGCCGCGCCACAGGCAAGGGTCATTGCGGCAGCCGGTCCAGTCCGGATTGCCGCATCAGCGCTGCGGCCTCCTGCTGCAGCAGCTTTTCCTGCGCTGCGCCTTTGACCGGGACCTTGCCCATCTCCAGCAGCAGCGGCGCTGCCAGGGGCGAGATCCGCTGCAGCCGCCGCAGCGTGATCCGCCCGTTGATCCTGTCCAGCATCTCCTCGATCCGGCCAAAATCGACCAGCCCGCGCAGGGCTTCCTCGCGGGTGATGTCCAGCAGCAGGTGATCGGGGTCGTACCTGCGCAGCGTGTCATAGAGGATGTCGGAGGAGAAGGTCGCCTGCCGCCCGTTCTTGCGCGCGCCCGGGGTGTTGCGTTCAATGAGGCCCGCGATGGTGGCGGCACCGCGAAACGCGCGTTTCATCACCGCGTTGCCGGCCAGCCAGCCTTCCAGCCCGTCACGCAGGGCGCGCGGTTCGAACAGCGGTGCGGGATCAGTGACCTCCTGCAGCCCCCAGATCAGGGTGGCGTAATCGGTGGCGACAAAGCCCAAGGGGTCGAGGCCCAGCTCCTCCATCCGCTTGGTGAGCAGCAGGCCGAGCGTCTGCTGCGCGTTGCGCCCGGCGAAGCCGTAGATGCAGAGGTGCGCGCGGCCTTGGTGCGGGAAGCTTTCGATCAGCAGCGATCCGGCGCGGGGAAGTTCGGAGACCTCGCGCTGCAGGGCCAGCCATTCGGCGGTATGGCGGGGCAGGCCGGGCCAGCTGTCCTGGCGGAACATCTCCAGAATACGGTGGCTGAGCTGGGTGGAGGTGGCGAACTTGGTGCCGGAGAACACCGCGATCTTGGGCTTTTTGCTGGCGTTGCGGGTGACCTCCACCGTCATCTCGCGCAAGGATTCGTAGCGCACGGTCTGGCCGCCGATCAGGAAGGTGTCGCCGGGGGTGAGGGTGGCAGCGAAGGCTTCCTCCACCTCGCCCAGCGGCTTGCCGCCGCGGCTGCGTTTCAGGCGCACCTTGATCAGGTCGGCGTCCTGAATGGTGCCGAGGTTCATTCGGATGCGGGCGGCGGCGCGCGGGTCGCGCAGCTGCCAGCGCCCGTCCGTGCGCTGCTGCAGCCGCTGCCAGCGGTCATAGGCGCGCAGCGCATAGCCGCCGGTGGCGCAGAACCCGAGGCAGGCATCGAATTCGGCGCGGGACAGTGCCGCGTAAGCGCCCGCGCTGGTGACTTCGCCGAAGAGCGCATCGGCATCGAAAGGGCCGCCGCAGGCGGTGATCAGGATATGCTGACACAGCACGTCCCGCGGGCCGGGACCGCGTGGGCTGCCGTCCAAATCGTTGTCGCGCACGGCCTCCAGCGCGGCGCGGCATTCGACCACCTCGAAGCGGTTGGCGGGCACCAACAGCGCCTTGGAGGGGGCGTTGTAGCGGTGGTTGGCGCGGCCAATGCGCTGCACCAGCCGTTTCACGTTCTTGGGCGCGCCAACCTGGATGACTAGGTCCACGTCGCCCCAGTCGATGCCGAGGTCGAGCGAGCCGGTGCAGACCACGGCGCGCAGCTCTCCGCGGACCATTGCCGCTTCGACCCGCTCGCGTTGGGTGCGGTCAAGCGAGCCGTGGTGGATGCCGATCGGCAGCGCGTCGTCATTGGCGAGCCAGAGGTTGCGAAAGAAGATCTCGGCCTGGGCGCGGGTGTTGTGGAAGATCAGCGTGGTCCGGTGCGCCTTGATCTGCTGCATCACCGCCGGGATGGCATATGCTGCGCCGCCGCCGGCCCAGGGCGGGGCTTCCTCCGTTTCCAGCATGCGGATGTCGGGGGCGGGGCCGGGGTCGGCGAGCAGGATTTCGCAAGGCTTCGGGTGGTTGGCGAGGTATTGTGCTATGGCCTGCGGATCGTCCACGGTGGCCGAAAGCCCCACCCGGCGGAGGTTCGGGCACAGCGTCTGCAGCCGGGCCAGTGCCAGCATCAGCTGATCGCCCCGCTTGCTTTCGGCAAGGGCGTGAATTTCGTCCACCACCACCCGTTGCAACCCGCGGAAGGTGTGCTCGGCATCTGGGTAGGAAATCAGCAGTGCCAGGCTTTCGGGGGTGGTCAGCAGGATATGCGGCGGATCGGCCCGCTGACGGCGCCTGCGGGAGGCGGGCGTGTCACCGGTGCGGTCGTCAATGCGGATGGGCAGGCCAATTTCCTCGACCGGGGTGCGCAGGTTGCGCTTGATGTCGGCTGCCAAGGCCTTCAGCGGCGAAATGTAGAGCGTGTGCAGCCCCTCGTGACGGCCATCGGCGAGTTCGGCCAGCGTGGGCAGGAAGCCGGCCATGGTCTTGCCGCCGCCGGTCGGTGCGATCAGCAGGGTGCAAGGCTGGTCCGCGCGCTCCAGCATGGCCTGCTGGTGCGGGTGGATGGACCAGCCTTTGGCGGCAAACCAGTCATGAAGGGCGGGCGGCAGATCGAACATCCACCAGATGTAGGCACTGCCGCAGGGCTTTGCTAAAGGGTTTCGCCCAAAGTCATGAAAAAATGTCGCGCGACGGTCATTTCACGATGGTTTCGTCCTTCACGAACATGTTGGCCCAGGCCCGGTCGATCAGATCCGGCGTCATCTGGTAGGGGATGCCCTCGAAATCGCAGATCGCGATCATCTGGTCGATCAGGAACACCGGCTGGTAGTTGGAGTAGATGTTGTTGATCTCGGGGTATCTCTGTTTCAGCAGGTGCACCAGCGAGGCTTCATCCAGCGGCATCCCCTTCTTGCGGGCGACCATGGCAAAGATCTTGAGAAAGTTTTCCTGGTTCGGCCCGTCGATCTTGATCTTGAAGAAGATCCGCCGCAGCGCCGCCTGGTCGAAAATCTCATTCGGGTGGAAGTTGGTGGAAAAGATCACCAGCGTGTCAAACGGCACCTCGAATTTTTCGCCCGATTGCAGCGCCAGGATGTCCTTGCTTTCCTCCAGCGGCACGATCCAGCGGTTGACCAGCGCCTGCGGCGGCTCTGCCTGGCGGCCGAGGTCGTCGACGATGAAGATGCCGCCAGTGGATTTCAGCTGCAGCGGCGCCTGATAGGTGCGCGCGGTGGGGTTGTAGACCAGGTCCAGCATCTCGAGCGACAGTTCACCCCCGGTGATCACGGTTGGGCGCTGGCACAGCACGTAGCGTTCATCAAAGCGGCGGCGGCGGCGCAGGGAATTGGGGTCTTCGGGCTCCTGCGCCACTTCGGTGTGCACGATGGGGTCATAGACGGTGATGACCTGGCCTGCATATTCGATGGCGCGCGGCACATAGATGTTGTCCCCCAGCGCGTCGCGGATACCGTTGGAGATCGAGGATTTCCCGTTGCCCGGCGGGCCGTACATCAGGATCGAACGCCCGGCGCTGACCGCGGGGCCGAGGTGATCCAGCAGGCTGTCGGGCAGCACCAGGTGTCCCATGGCGCTGGTCAGCTGCTGGCGGGTGACCTGGATGTTGCGGATCGACTGGCGCTTGACCTGTTCGCTGTAGACCGCCAGCGGCACCGGCATGGCGCCGAAATACTCGGACTGGCTGAGCGCATCCAATGCGCGCGCCTTGCCCGCATCGGTCAGCTGATAGCCCATCTCGTTGCCGCTGTTGGCGTTCAGCGTGCCGGTGGCCTCCAGCAGCTTCTGTTCGCGGGCGATGTCGACCAGCTCCTGGGTGACGGAGGCGGGCAGGCAGATGGCGGCGGCGATCTCGGAGACGGTTTCGACGTTCTTGCGGAAGATGGTCTTCAGCAGGATATCCCGCATCATCACCAGCGGCAGCTGCATCTGTTCCAGCCCCTTGGGTGGGGGCGGCGCGGTGACGGTGACGTTTTGCATGTTCATGGGCGTTGCCTTGTCGCTGCTACCGGGTCGGACCCCGCAAACGGAAACGGGGTTGGCAACAGGTTAGTCAGGACTGTGGCAACAGCGGGGCGGCGCTGTAGCATTTCCGCGAAAGCGGCAGCGTCAGCGCCCGTAGAATGCCGCGAGGATCAGGTACAGTGCCAGCGTCGCACCGAGGCACAGGCCCATGGGGAAGCTTTTGCCGGTCTCCCAGCTTTGCCAATGCGGTGCCAGCTGGCGCAGCCGCGTGTGTTTCGCGATCCGGTGGGCGGCAAAGCCCGCCAGCAGCACCGCCGCGAAGATGACCAGCAACAGTCGCAGGTCGCCGATGGCAAAGAAGGGGGCCGCCGCGCCGGCAAATTTGGCGTCTCCGGCGCCCACGGCACCTGCGGCGTAGAACAGGAACCCCAGCGCGATTCCGACCGGCAGATGCAACAGTTGCCAGCCATAGCTGACCCAAGTGGGCATCAACATCGCGCCGCCGAGGATGAAGATCACGCCGAGGCTGTCCACCGCCCAGTTGGGGATGCGCATGCCACGCAGGTCGGTCAGCGCCACCGCGTAACACAGTGGCAAGATGAAGGGCAAAAACCACATCGCGGCATGGGCCGGGAACTGCATGAATCAGCCGCCTTCCAATGCGGCCAGAGACCGGGCGGCTTCCTCGAAATGCTGCGGGTGGGTGTCGATGGCTTCGCGCAGCAGGTTCTCACCGGTGGTGACATCCCCCTGTTTGACAGCCGACAGTGCCAAGGTGTGCAGCAGCAGCGCCCGTTCGGTCTGATCCATCGGAATCACCGGCAGGGTGTAATTGCGCTGCGCGCCGCGGGCCAGAACAAGGTTGTTCTTGGCGGTGAACAGGCTCTGGTCCTGGCGGATCGCTTCGCCGAACAGCCGCTCGGCATCGGCAAAATCGCCGCGGGTCAGTTTGGAGTAGCCCCAGTTGTTCATCACCTTCGCAGGTGTCGTGGTCAGCCCGGTCGCGATCTCGTAGAAACTGTCGGCGCGCTTCCAGTCCCGTGCCGCGTCGGCCACCATCGCCTCGAGCCGGTAGCGCTCGTAGGTTTCATGCGTCGGCGGCACGGCGTCCAGTTGCGCCTTGGCGCCGTCCCAGTCGCCGCTGCGCACCAGGGCGCCCGCCAGCTGCACGCGATCCTCGCTGGTGGCACCTGCCATCGCGACGACCTTCTTCCAGGCGGCGGCGCCTTCGGTCGTGCGCTTGGCCCGGATCAGCGAATGGGCCAAGCCACGGTGCAGATCGATGCGATCCGGATTGTCCTTGAGCGCGCGCTGGAAGTAGGTGACCGCCTCATTGGGATCGGCGACGGTCAGCATCACGTCGTTGAGGTTGCTTTCATCGATGACATTGACGTCCTGAAAGGCCCGCTCGACGGTTTCATCCGCCTTGTCCGCGCAGGCCGACAAGACCAGCGCCCCGGCCAGGGTCGCGGAGAGAATAAGCTGCTGGCGCATTTGTGCGTCCTTTTACTGCTCTGCCTCGGTCATGGTGTCTGACGAATCAGGTAGCTGCCGCCACCCTGTCGCACCAATTTGTAATCTTGATTTTGCGGCTCAGTATGCGCGGGTTTTTCCATCTTTGCGAGGGCCAGCCGCAAATTATCGCGGATTGCGTCACTTTCGCCATTGTCCTGCGCGTAGGCCCGCTGGAACACCCGCACCGCTTCGGCGGTCTTGCCGCGCTCCATCAGTACCACGCCGAGGTTGTTCATCGGCTCTGGCCACGTGGGATCCGCCTCGACCGCTTGACGCAACAGTTGCTCTGCCTGGCCCAGTTGACGCAGGCCCAGTTTTGCACTGCCCATGCCGGACAGGATCTCTGCGGTGAGCCCATGGTCGAGGGCGGCCCGGGTGTATGCCTCCAACGCCAGCTCGTACTCGCTGGCGGCCATCAATCGGTGGCCGACCACCAGTCCGTCCTCGGCCTCGGCCCGCAGATCGGTGCCGGGGGCCCAGGGGCTGCCGCGGTCCTGTTTCAGACCGCCCGGCGCGCAGGCCGCGGCGACCGCGGTCGCGCAGGCTGCGGCGATGGCACGGTATCGGTGGACAGGGAGCGCCCGTCCAAATCGTTTCATATTGTCAGTTGCCTGCGTTACCCATGTTCATGATGCCCTGTACCGACGGGCCGACCAGGATGATCAGCAGCGGCGGCACGGTCAGCCCCATTGTGGCAAGGGTCATCTTCACGGGCAACTTGTTTGCGGCCTCTTCGGCGCGCATCACGCGTTTGTCGCGCATCTCGCCTGCATAAACCCGCAGGGCATCGGCGATCGAGGTGCCAAAGCTGGCCGACTGGATCATCACGGTCACGAAGGAGGACACATCCTGCACCCCGCAGCGGGTGCCCATGTCGCGCAGCACTTTGTCCTTTTCCTTGCCCGCCTTCATTTCGTGGGCGACGACCTCGAATTCCTCGGCAAGGTCGGGGTAGGAGGCATGCAGCTCCTTGGCGACGCGGACGATGGCCTGGTCCAGCGACTGGCCGGCCTCGACGCAGACCAGCATCATGTCGAGCGCATCGGGAAAGCCTTCGGTGATCTTCTGCTTGCGCTCTTCGATGCGGCGGGTGATCCAGTATTTCGGCAGCATGTAGCCCACCGCGCCGGGGCCGATGATGCGGATCGCCATCTGCTGGCTGTCGTAATCGATGTCGGCCTTCAGCACGTAGACAAAGAACAGCCCGGCCGCGAGCCCCAGCAGCCCGAGGGCAAACTGGGCAAAATGGAAGATCCGCACCGAATCCTTGGAGTGATAGCCCGCCTGACGCAGCTTCAGCTCCATCGCTGACAGCTCGTCCGCGTTTTGCGGCTCGAGGAAAGAGGCGAATTTCTGAAGCTGTTCGTTGCGGTCAGCCTGCCGCAGCCGCTCCTTCTGCGGTTTGGCGCGGGTTTCTGGCGCGATGTTCTTTTGCAGCTTCTTGAGCGGGTCTTCGGGTTGGTTCAACAGCAGCGGCACTGCCAGCAGAATCATGAACAACCCGGCAATGCCGAGGGCGAGCAGCGGACCGAGCTCGCCGAAATTGGCGGTCAGGTAGTCATTGATGCCGGACAGAAATTCCATGCTCGCCTCCTCAGACCTTGATGTTGGTCAGCATGCGCATGACAAAAAGATTGGCGGTCAGCATCAGCCCCACCGCGAAGCAGGCCGGAATGAACCAGGGGTGATCCAGCACGCTGTCGTAGTAACCGGGATCCTTGACCAGGATCGCAATCAGGCAGAACAACGGAAAGCCTGACAGGAACTTGCCCGACCACTGTGCCTCGGCCGTAATCGCCTTGACGCGGCGGAACAGTCGAAAGCGGGCGCGGATCACCTTGGCCAGCCCTGCCAGGACCTCGGCCAGGTTGCCGCCCGACTGCTGCTGGATGGTCACCGCGACGGCGAGGAAGCGCATGTCCTGCATGTCCAGTCGCTCGGCCATTTCCTTCAGCGCCTCGCCGACGTCGCGGCCATAGGCGCATTCGTCGGCGATGATGCCGAATTCGGTCGCCAGCGGGTCTTCGACCTCATTGGCGACGATCTGCACCGCGGAGGAAAACGGATGGCCGACGCGCAAGGACCGCACCATCAGCTCCACCGCGTCGGGCAGCTGCTCTTCGATCAGCGCCATGCGCTTGGCAGCCTTCTTGTTGACCCAGAAGAAGACCGCGCCAACGCCGATGATGATCGATCCCAGAACACGGACGGGCAGGGGGGCGGAGGTGGCAATGGTCAAGCCAAGGAAGGCCACGGCCGCCAGCCCGGCCATGATCATGATCAACTGCTTGGGCGAAAAGGCAATTGCAGCCTTCTGTGCCCGTTCGGAGAGCAACGAGTAGAGCGGGATCGACTGCGACTTGGCGTGCTGCCCGAGTTCCTTGCGGAGCTGCTCCAGGACTTTTTCGCGGTTGCCGCCTTTTTCCAGCATCTCCAGGCGGCGCGTGACCTTGCTGTTAAGGCTGATCGACTTGCCGAAGGTGAACAGATACAGCCCTTCCACCAGCGCCAGCACGCCAAAGAAGATCAATCCGTAAATCAGTGGTTCCGCACTCAGTTGCATCAGCGCGTCTCCATCACCGTGGGTTCATAGATCGAGGGCGGCAGGTCATAGCCCCAGAGGCGGAAGCGTTCGGAATAATGGCTGCGCACGCCGGTGGCGGTGAAATGGCCGATGATCTTGTTGTCGGGGGTGAGGCCGACGCGCTGGAAGCGGAAGATCTCCTGCATCGAGATGACGTCGCCCTCCATCCCCGTGATCTCGGTGATCGAGGTCATCCGGCGCGAGCCGTCCTGCAGGCGGGAGGCCTGCACGATGAGGTTCACAGCACTTGCGATCTGGCTGCGCACCGCCTTGATCGGCATCTCGATTCCGGCCATCGCGATCATGTTCTCAAGCCGCGAGATACCGTCGCGGGCGGAGTTCGCGTGGATCGTCGTCATCGAGCCGTCGTGGCCGGTGTTCATGGCCTGCAGCATGTCGATCACTTCCTCGCCGCGGGTCTCGCCCACGATGATGCGGTCGGGCCGCATCCGAAGCGCGTTCTTCAGGCAGTCGCGCGGCGACACCTCGCCCTTGCCTTCGACGTTGGGCGGGCGGCTTTCCATCCGGCCCACGTGGGTCTGCTGGAGTTGCAGTTCGGCGGTGTCCTCGATGGTGAGGATCCGTTCGGAGTTGTCGATGAAGGATGACAGCGCATTGAGCGTCGTGGTCTTGCCCGAACCGGTACCGCCCGAGACGATGATGTTGAGGCGCGTGGAGACGGCGGCTTGCAGATATGCAGCCATTTCTTCTGTGAAGGCGCCGAATTTTACCAGATCGTCGATGCCGAGCTTGTCTTTTTTGAACTTCCGGATCGAAACCAGTGAGCCGTCCACCGCAATGGGGGGGACCATAGCGTTGAAGCGCGAACCATCTGCCAGGCGGGCGTCGACATAGGGGTTGGATTCATCGACGCGGCGACCCACGGCGGACACGATCTTGTCGATGATCCGCATCAGGTGCTTTTCATCCTTGAACGTGATGTCGCTGAGTTCCAGCTTGCCGCCGCGTTCTACAAAGATCTGTTGCGGCCCGTTCACCAGGATGTCGCTGACGCTATCGTCCTGCAGCAGTGCTTCCAGGGGACCAAGGCCTGTGACCTCGTCGTAGAGTTCCTTATTCAGCTGTTGGCGGTCTTCCCGGTTCAGAACGATGCTTTTTTCTGCCAGGATCTCGGTGGCAATACTTGCAATTTCCGCACGTAGCTCGGCCTCACCAGCCCGTTCCAACGCCGCCAGGTTGAGGTTTTCCAACAATTCCCGGTGCAGCTGGATCTTGATCTCGCTCAGGCGTTCCTTGCGCTTGCGCTCCTTGTCCATCGTCGGCGCTTCGGCGGCCTTGCGCGGAGCTGGGCGGCGCAGGCTGATCGCGGGTTTGTCCGCCGCCGCTGCTGCTGTCGCGACAGGCTCGATTGGCATTGGTGCAGGTTTCGCGGCTTGCTTCTTGTACTTTGAAAACATCTACTCGCCCCCAGTTTTTGCCGTTCAGGCGGCTTCGGCTTCGCTCTGACCCAGTTCGTGCAGCGACGCGGCCAGTTTGGCGATTTCCTTGCGCAGCGGGTTCTTGGACGCTGACAGGGCCAGCGGCAGCCCGTGGTCGCAACTTTGCAGCACGGGTTTGCCTCCGTCCGGCAGCTGCAGGTCAATGGAGATGCTGAGCGATTCCGCCATGCGTTTCACGCGGCTCTTGCCGGTCAGATCGGTAAATTTCGGCGCCCGGTTGAGGGCAAACCGCAGTTTTTCGAACGGCAGATCTTCCGACTGCAAGGCCCGCTTCATGCGCAGGGCATTCTGGGCAGAGCGCATGTCCAGCTCGATCAACGCAAAATAGACATGCGCCATGCTGAGCACCGTTTCGGACCACTGCACAAGCGTGTGGGGCATGTCGATCACCACGAAATCGAAATGGCTCCGGGCCATTTCGATGACCCTGGCGATGTCTTCCGGCGCGAGCAGGTCCAGCGGCACCATTTCGGCCGGCGCAGTCAGCACCTGGAGCTTTTCGCGGAACGACAGCAGGGCCTGGCCAAAGAGGTCCTCGTCCATGCTCTCGGTTTCGCTGAGCATCTCCATCACCGCCTCACGGCGCGGCAGGTCGAGGTAGGTGGACACCGAACCATGTTGCAGGTCGAGGTCCAGAAGGCAGACCGTGGGTTCGTCATCCCGGCTGAGCGCGGCCAGTTCCCAGGCGAGGTTGACCGCCATGGTCGTGGAGCCGGTGCCGCCCGCCAGCCCGTGGCAGACGATCACGGCCCCCTCGCGCTGGCTGCCCGATTGCAGCTGGTGCGGGTTGGGCGCGACCTCGGGTTCCGGGGCGCGCAGGCGATCGATCGCGGCCTGAAGCTCTCCCTCCGGCAGGGGATAGGGCACGAATTCGTCAGCCCCCTGGCGCAGCAGCGTGTGCAGGGCCGCCGGGGTGACGTCTTCGGCAATCAGGATTACGCGGATACCACGCGCCTTGGCCTGGGTGATGATCTCTCCCATCAGCGGCAGATCGCCTTCGTCGACGCTGTCGATGGCCAGGGCGACAAATTGCAGCGCCTCGGCTTCGGGCTGGTTGAAAAAGGCCAGGGCTTCGGAAAATCCCAGATCTCCCCAGGCTTCTCCCAGCGCGGCTTCCATGTCCTCGATCAACAGATCGAAGTTCTGCACGTCACGACTGATCGTGCAGGCGACAATCGCCGGGGGGTCTGTTTGGGGCGTTCCACTCATTGCCGTATTCCTTGTTCACATCAGTGAAGCGGGCCATGGGCACACTCCACCTCTTGGAAACAATGTCGGCGGCAATCTGGGCGAATTTGGGGCCAAAAAGCCCCAAATCTGGGGAATGTTAACAACTCGTCTACGACGGGAGCGAGGCTCGCCCAGGTTACTCCAGCGTGCGTTCCAGCGATTTCTGCTCGGTCAGCGTTGTGGCCGGGATCGCGCTTTCGAGGTATTCGCGATAGATGATCTGGGCGTATTTGCCGTCCAGAACCGAGGGGTGGCGTTTCAGGAAGCCGCTGACCTCGGTCACGGTGCGACGGTTGCGGCGTTCGCGCTCGGGCGTCGGGATCAGCGGCTGGGTTTCGCCGTAGGAGACCACGGCCTCAAGACGGCTGCGGCTGATTCCACGTGAAACCAGATAGTTCACCGCCGCCTGCGCCCGGCGCAGGCCGAGCGATTTGTTATAGGCATTGCTGCCCACCGCATCGGTGTGGCCGAAGACGCGGAAGCGCACTTCCGGAAATTGCCTGATCCAATGGGCCTGCTGGTCCAGAACCCGCCGGGCCGTGGCATCCAGCCGCGCACTGTCAAAGTCAAAGTTGATGGTGGTCGGAACTTCCTTGGCGAACCGTCCGGCCAGCTGGACCGCGTAGTGGCGCTGGCCGCTCATAACCGCCGAATTGTTCAAGGTCGCCTCGCCGAAGGTGCCCCTGCGGTTCAGCTCCTGGCCAGCTTCCCTTTCGCAGGCAGCGGCCGTCAGCAGCAGGCCGAGAATTGCAGCGGTTCTGATCATCTGTGCCACTCCCTATCAGTCCAGCACGTAGCCGTAAGAGCCGTTGAAATCCTGCTTGGCGACTTCCGCGGCGGGGCCGTTCTTGGTGCGGGAGGTGCGTCCGAACAGGAACAGGTCCTTCTCGCTGGGGGGCGCCACCCGGTCGGTTGGAAGTGTCAACGCCTCGCCCCGGGTCGGAGTGACCAGGTGGGCGCTCACGATGATGACCAATTCGGTCTGCTCGCGCTGGTAGTCCGCGCTGCGAAACAGTGCGCCCAGCACCGGCACATCGCCCAGCCAGGGCAGCTGCGAGGAATTGTCGAGAAACTCGTCGCGGATCAGACCGGCGATGGCAAAGCTCTCGCCGTCGCGCATTTCAACGGTGGTGGAGGTTTCGCGGCGGGAGAAGGCGTCGATGGTAAGGCCGCTCAACTCCAGCGAGTTCGAGGGGTCGATGGCGGATACCGCGGCGTTCAGTTCCAGATTGATGAGATCGCCGTCGATGACCCGCGGAATGAAGTTGAGCTCGATCCCGAAGGGCTTGAATTCAATAGTGATGACGCCGTCTTCTTGGGCCACTGGCACAGGGTATTCCCCACCGGCGAGGAACTTTGCTTCCTGCCCGGACAGGGCCGACAGGTTGGGTTCGGCCAGTGTGCGCACCACGCCTTTCTGTTCCAGCGCTTCCAAAAGCAGGCTGACCTGGACCGATCCGGCATTGAAGCCAAAGAGGAAGGCGCCAGCGTTCTCATTGGCGGCCGGGATGTTGCCGGCCAGCGAATTTGCCAGCGAACCGGCGTTGTTCAGCGTGTTGGTGCCGCCGACGCGGCCGGTGCTGGTCCCGCCACTGAAGCCCAGGGAGGCGCTGAGCGACTTGGACACCGAACGCTGCATCTCGGCAAAGCGCACCTTCAGCATCACCTGCTGCACGCCGCCTACCGACATCAGGTTGCTGACGCGCTCGGGCGCGTAGCGTTCCGCAAGGTCGAGCGCCCGCTGCAATCGCGCCGCGCTCGACACGGTGCCGGACAGTACGATGCCGTCATTGGCGGTGCGGACCTCGATCTTTTCGTTTGGCAGGATCTGGCGCAGGCGTTCCTTGAACTCCGTCACATCGGCGGCGACCCGCACGTCAACGTTGGTGATCAGGCGACCAGAGCCGTCCAGCAGAGTCAGCGTGGTCAGCCCAGGCGATTTGCCCAAGACGTAAATGGTGCGATCCGACAGTGAAGAAATGTCGGCGATGCCGGGGTTGGCGATGCTGAGTTCGGCGAAGGGCGTTTCGCTTTCGACCACAACCGCACGGTTCATCGGGACATCCAGCGTGGATGCGGTGCCGCGTTTCACCACCCGCAGGGACTGGGCCTCGGCCCTATCGACCGTCGGAATGCCAGTAAGCGAAAGCCCCAACAGGGCTGCCGCCATGAACCTCATGAATTTCATGTGACCTGCCTTTCCGATCACGCCTCAAATTCCGGGTCTTGTTGCCCGCTGTTTCTGGCACTGTGGTGCAGATGGTGAATTTTTGCAAGAATCAATGGCTTCGCAGATCCTTCTGAAGGCGTCGCATTGTGTGGCCCGGGCAACACAGTTTCGGCCCCCGTTCAGAAACCGAATGCGGGCCGAGGGGCTAAAGGACGGCAGGGGCGGTGCTTTTGCGCCGCGGCCTAGTTGGTGCAGGGGATCGGGATTTCAACGACTTCCGCGCCGCGACGGGTTCGGATGGTACATACTTTTTCCTGTTCCACTTCCTGCGGAGCTTCGACGGCTCCCAGTCCCAGGAGGGTGCGCTGGTCAACCTCGACGACCGAGGCGACGGTGTCATCTCCGGCGCCGACCAGGGCAAGCGACAGCCGTCCGGTGGTCTGGGCCTGGGCCAGCGCGGCGACTTGGCGTGGATGGGCGGCAACGGTGACGGTGCGCGCGATAATCGCTTCGTTGATATCGCCTCCCGCGCTCTGGTCGACCGCGACCAGTTCCACATTCGTTTCGATCAGGCGTGTCACCTCGCCGTGGCCGCCGCCGCTTCCGGGCATCATGCCGGTCCAGTAGACGTCGACCTTGTCACCCGGGCGCAGGAAACCGGACACGCCGGAGGACACATCGACCTTGATCGCAAAGGCCCGCATGCCGCGTTGCAAACGCGACGTGATGCCCGCGTCTTCGCCCGGTTCGGTCACTTTTACGGCTAGGATCGCCTCATCCTTCTCCATCGCGCGCAGCACGACACGCAGGTCATCGCCGGCATGCGGCGGGAACAAGGTGTCGATCTCCGTAAAGGCGCCTTGCGGGATCGCGTTTTGCGGCCAGCGTACTGCACGCACCGCATCCTTGGACAGGCGTTCGCCGTATTTCAGCGGCTTCGTGGCGACAAAGACGTCCACCGTCGGAACGGCTTCGGCGCGCGCGGCCCGTTCACGCGCCAGTTCGGTCTGATAGGCCGAAATGTAGTTCTTCGCCATCATCACGGCGCCGCCCGCGAGGGCCACGCCGACAATCAGGACCAGTCCGAAAACTGCACGCATTTTGTTTCCTTTCCTCAACGTGCCGACCTTGCGCGCGGGGTCCGGAACCAAGGGGGCGGACAGCGAAAGGGCCGGTTAAGTCGTGGGGTGGAGCGGGCGAGGGCAGCGCAACGGCTGCCTTAGCCGAAGTTCCAGTTGCTCATGAAGTTTGCCAGGCCTTGGGCCAGGCCGAGTGCGCCATCCTGCGTGGCACCGGCAATCAGCACGGCAAGCCCGATGGCGGCGGCGCAGAGAATTACCCAGTCGACGGTGATGGCCCCGTCGTCCTCCGCAATGTAAGACCATAGTTTTTTCATGTCCCGAACCTCACTGCCTTGGGAATGATCATGGCAGGGGCGACGCCGAGTCCGTCCGACGCCGCCGATGCGTGGCTTCGGACGGTTAGGTCGGGGTCTTGGTCGCCAAGAAGGACCCGGTATCGCTGGCAAGATCGGAGGCACCATCCTGTACCGCGGTGTAGACAACACCACCGAGGGCGGCCACGGCAGCGGTCAGAACAACCCAGTCAACAGTAACGGCGCCGGATTCTTCTTTGCGGAAATTCTTGAAAAACTTGATCATGGTTGGTCCCTCCAAAGGAAACGGTAGCTTGTTCATAGCTCTCTACTTGGCACCTTGGTCAGCTCTCTCCTTCTGACCAACCTTGTAGGAGATGGGTTCATTAAGCTTTGTGAATAGGGCCTTAATTGGGCGCAATCCTGAGGTTTTTGCCCTAAAGTGAAATTAGACCTGCTGCGTTTCGGGGCGGTTGGTGTTGAAGTAACTATTTCACTTGAGCCCTAGCGCGCCGAACAGCTTCAAGGGGCTTGCAAGCCAAGGGGCCGCTCCTTGTAGAGCGGCCCCGAAATGTTTTGCGCTAGAATTCCGGCGACGATTAGGTCGGGGTCTTGGTTGCCAGGAAGGACCCGGTGTCGCTGGCCAGATCGGATGCACCATCCTGAACAGCGGTGTAGACAACACCACCCAGCGCGGCCACGGCAGCGGTCAGCACAACCCAGTCAACGGTCACTGCGCCGGATTCTTCTTTGCGGAAGTTCTTGAAAAACTTGATCATGGTTGGTCCCTCCAAAGGATCTCTAAATTTGCCTATCCCGCCATCTCGCCAGGGTCCGCTCTCTCACCTGCTTGACCACTGTCCGGCTTGGATGACCCCATATAGCCCGGTCAGAATGGCAGCATTTGGGCCGAAACCCGAAAGCCGCGGCCCAATTTTTACTTTTTGGCAAGTGATCGGGTAACGCGCGGAATCTGCTGCATTAAATTTCCGTTAAGAGCCGCGGGGCCGTGGTTTTTCGGTCTCATATGGGCGCAAATGTGGCAATCGTGCCAGAATTCGGGCTGCCAGGGCTGGTGTTGCGGTGGCAAGTTTCCGACTCTGTGCAGACACCACGTGCATTCAGGCCCGGCCATGACGATCCCTGTTGTATTGCTGACTTTTCTAGCCTGTCTCGCGCCGCTGGCGGCGGGGGCGCAGGCTGTGGGCCCCAAGGCATTTCCGTCGTTTGAGGCGAAACGGATCAAACCTCCCCAACCCGGAGAGAGCGGCAAGCGGATCACCGTGCAGATCGATCCGGCGGCCCAGGCAGCTGGAACAGAGACCGATCAAGCGGCCCAGGCCGAGGCGGGTACGGAAGCTGCGGCCATGGTGCCGCGCGGGCGGTATGGCTGGTTCTGGGACAAGATCGATGCCGCGTCAGATAGCGGGCGTGGCCGCTTGGAGCAGGCGTTGATGGCGTTGCAGGCAGGCCAGGGGCTGTCGGCACCACGCCTGCAACTGATGCAGGAGATCGCGAAAGCGCATGCGGTTCCAATCCTGACCCACACGGCTGGCACCAATGTGTCACCTGCCCTGGTGCTGGCGGTGATCGCGGTGGAGTCGGCAGGGCGGGCGGACGCAGTCAGTTCGGCCGGGGCACAGGGGCTGATGCAACTGATGCCAGATACCGCGGCACGATTTGGCGTCGCCGACGCCTTGCTGGCGCCGCAAAACATCGCGGGCGGCATCCGCTACCTCGACTGGCTGATGGGGGCCTTCGAGGGAGATCCGATCCTGGTGCTTGCCGGGTATAATGCGGGGGAGGGGGCCGTTCGGGCGCATAAGGGCGTTCCACCCTATGCCGAAACGCTGGACTACGTGCCCAAGGTCCTGGCAGCCTATCAGGTGGCCAAGGGGCTTTGCATGACGCCGCCCGAGCTGATTTCGGACGGGTGCGTCTTTCGGTTGGGTCAGTAGAGGGCAGTCAGCTTTCGGGCAGTTGCGTTTGTACGAGCAGCTGCGCAGTCGCCAGCGCATCCGTGGCAGGGGACGGCGTTGCCGACATGGCGGCAAGGGCGGTCGCGCCTTCTTTCAAGGTGAGCAACTGCCGCGCCAGCTTTACCGGGTCGGCCGCTCCTGCGTGATGTGCCAGTTCGGCAAGGTGGTCCAGTATCAGCTGCTTGTGTTTCGTCGACTGCCGGTAGAGCGGATGAGCGTGATCCTGAAACTCGGCGCTGGCTTTGACAAACATGCAGCCGGCGAATTGGGGGTGTTCGAACCACTCAGCTAGGGCGGTGAACATCGCCAGAAGCTGCCCGCGGGGTGTTTCGGCCAATTCCGTCATCCGGGTGAAGAGCCAGCTGCGAAACTCCTCGTCCCGCAAGCCCAGGACTGCGGCGATAAGCTCCTCCTTGGTGCGGAAATGCTTGTACATCGACGTTTTGGACACGCCGGTTTCCTTGACCAGCGTATCCATGCCAGTGGCGTGAAAACCCTTGGCATAAAACACGTCCAACGCCTTGCGGACCAGCTCGTCACGTTTGTTCGGGCGCATGATTCGTCCTTTTGTTTACTGATCAGTACATACAATTCCATGAGCGCTTGGCATAGCCGAGGGGCATGGCGGCGTCGCGTCAAACTCTGCAGTGGCCGTTCGCCTTCGCTTGGCGGAAAGGTGAAAGGTTGGCGCAGCCGGTCATTCTTTTGCCTCAAAGCATTGATTTGGAGAGCGTATTTTAGAGCTTCATTATGTTGGAGATTCGTTTTGGATTTTGGATTTGACCCCTCAGCTGTGGCTGCGGGTTCCCAGCAGCTAACGGGAAATTTTGTCCTGATTGGCGTTATCGCATTCGTCGGCTTCTTTGGGAGGCTCTTGTTCGTGGCCTTCGCGCCAAGCCTTGCCAAGGCAAGCCCGTTCAAGAACCTCTCCGGTCCCGGGTTCATTTGCTTGGCAATAGGCCTGTTCTTCGGCGGTCTTTACGTGTCCGGCAAGATGGTGAAGGCGCAGGTGCTGGTCAGCCGCCATTTTATCGACCCGGTCATCGTCACCATTCTTGGCCAAGACAGCTGCGACCCAGATGATGGCAGCTATTGTGTCGTGGTGTTCGAAAATGGCGAGGAACGCCTGGTTAACTGGCACGATAAACGGGTGTTCATGTATGAAATTGTCAATCCCCCGCAGGGGGCAGTGTGGAACACACTGCGGCCGAGAGCGCGCCCGGAGGACGCGGCTGACGCCTGATCAAGCGATAAAGGCCCGCCAGTTCGCTGGCGGGCCTTTCCAATAGCTGTCTGACAGGTCAGTTGACGATCGTCGCTTCGGTGGCGGCGCGCAGCTCTTCTTCGCTGACGCCGCTGGCGCATTCGACGATCTTGAGCCCGCCTTCGACCACGTCGAGAACGCCAAGGTTGGTGATGATCCGGTCCACCACCCCCTTGCCCGTCAGGGGCAGGGTGCATTCCTTCAGAACCTTGGACTGGCCGTGCTTGTTGGCGTGGTCCATGACGACCACCACGCGACCGACGCCCGCGACCAGATCCATGGCGCCGCCCATGCCCTTGACCAGCTTGCCGGGAATCATCCAGTTGGCCAGGTCACCATTTTCGGCCACTTCCATGGCGCCGAGGATCGCCATTGCGATCTTGCCGCCGCGGATCATCGCGAAGGATTGCGCCGAGTCGAAATACGCGGTTTGCGGCAGCTCGGTGATGGTCTGTTTGCCGGCGTTGATCAGGTCCGGGTCCTCTTCGCCCTCGTAGGGGAAGGGGCCCATTCCCAACATCCCGTTTTCCGACTGCAACGTCACTTCGATGCCTTCAGGGATGTAGTTGGAAACCAGCGTCGGAATGCCGATGCCAAGGTTCACATACCAGCCGTCCTGCAGTTCCTGCGCGGCACGTGCCGCCATCTGATTGCGATCCCAAGCCATTATGCTTCCTCCCGCTTGCGCACGGTGCGCTGTTCGATGCGTTTCTCATGCTTGCCCTGGATGATGCGGTGCACATAGATGCCGGGCAGGTGGATTGCGTCCGGATCCAGCGAGCCGGTGGGCACGATTTCCTCGACCTCCGCCACGCAGACCTTGCCACAGGTGGCGGCGGGCACATTGAAGTTGCGCGCGGTCTTGCGGAACACGAGGTTGCCGGTCTCATCCGCCTTCCAGGCCTTCACGATGGCAAGATCGGCGAAGATGCCCTCTTCCATGATGTAGTCTTCCAAGGCGCCATCGGGGCCGGTGGGAAACTGTTTCTGCATCTTGCCTTCGGCGATCACCGTGCCGACACCGGTCTTGGTGAAAAAGCCCGGGATGCCAGCACCGCCAGCACGCATGCGTTCGGCCAGCGTGCCTTGCGGGTTGAATTCCAGTTCCAGCTCACCCGACAGGTACTGGCGCATGAATTCGGCGTTTTCCCCCACGTAGGAGGAGATCATTTTCTTGACCTGCTTGGTCTGCAACAGGATGCCGATGCCGAAATCGTCAACACCGGCGTTGTTCGAGGCGAAGGTCAGGTCTTTGGTACCTGCTTCCTTGATGGCCTCCAGCAGAAGCTCCGGAATGCCGCAGAGGCCAAAGCCCCCTGCCGCGATGAACATGCCGTCATGAAGCAACCCGTCGAGTGCTTCGGCGGCGTTGGCGTAAACCTTTTTCATGGAGTTCTCCCAACAACTACCGTTTGATTGGTGTTCTGCCGCCGGGGCTGCGCCAAGTCAACGATACGGAGAGAAACCCGTATTTCTACGGAACCCGGTCGGACCGGGCACAAGGCCGGGGAAGTCCCGGCCTTGCGAGATGCTATCTCAGGCTTTGTCCTTGCTGGCGGCGGCCTTTTTCTTCGGGGCCGCCTTCTTCTTGGGCGCAGTTTTCTTCTTGCCGCCCTTGCTGGACTTCTCGGCAATCAGCTGCACAGCCATCTCCAGGGTGACGTCCTTGGGTTCAACGTCCTTGGGCAAGGTGGCATTCACCTTTTCCCATTTGACGTAGGGGCCATAGCGGCCGTCCATGATGCTGATGGCGCCGCCGCCCTCGGGGTGTTCGCCCAGCTCCTTCAGGGGTTTGGCGGCTGCGCGGCGACCGCGACCGGGGTTGGCGCGTTTCTCGGCCAGCATTTCCACGGCGCGGTTCATGCCGATCTCGAAAACGTCCAGCGTTTCCTTCAGGTTCACGTAGACCGGCTTTTCCTCATCCGGCAGCTGATGCGCGATATAGGGGCCAAAGCGACCCAGGTTCGACTGGATCACACCGCCATCCGGATGCTGGCCGATTTCGCGCGGCAGGGTCAGCAGGGTGACCGCCTGCTCCAGCGTGATGTCGTTCGGGCCCCAGCCCGGTAGGTAATCCTTGCCCTGTTTGGGAAGCGAGGAGCGGGGAGGTTTCTTGTTCTCGGGGGTCGCCTCGCCGCGCTGTACGTAGGGACCGAAGCGACCGGATTTCAGGTGAATTTCATCGCCGTTGTCCTCGCCCAGCACCCGCTCATAACCTTCGGCGCCTTCGCCCGAGATCGGTCGGGTGTAGTTGCATTCCGGGTAGTTGCCGCAGCCGACAAAGCCGCCGGTGCGCGAGGTCTTGAGGTGCAGCTGACCCTGACCGCATTTCGGGCAGATACGCGGATCGGTGCCGTCTTCCCGCGGCGGGTAGAGTTGCGGCGCCAGCGCGTCGTCCAGAACATCCAGAACTTCGGTGATGCGCAGTTCCGAGGTCTCCGCGATCGCGGCGGAGAAGTCCCGCCAGAACTTGCCCAGAAGATCCTTGTAATCGCGCTCGCCTGCGCTGACCTCGTCCAGTTCTTCCTCGAGGTTGGCGGTGAACTCGTAGCCGATGTACTTGCGGAAGAAGTTCAGCAGGAAGATGGTGACGATCCGGCCCTTGTCCTCCGGGAACAGGCGGTTCTTGTCCTTGCGGACGTATTCGCGGTCCTGAATCGTGGTGATGACGCTGGCGTAGGTCGAAGGGCGGCCGATGCCGAGTTCTTCCATGCGTTTGACCAGTGTCGCCTCGGTATAGCGCGGCGGCGGCTGGGTGTGGTGCTGCAGCGCGAGGACGGCACCGTTCTCGGACAGAACCGAGGCCTCCTGGCCCGCTTTTTCAGCTTGCGCAGCAAGGGAGGACGCGAACTTGAGGGCCTCGCCTTCCATGACCTGCGGCAGGCGCTTGTCGTCCTCGTCGGTCACGTCGTCGCGGCCTTCTTCGTAGACGCGCATGAAACCGTCAAACAGCATGACCTGGCCGGTTGCGCGCAGCACCACCTGGCCATCGTCCGACCCGATGTCGACGGTCGTGCGCTCCAGTCGGGCGCCTTCCATCTGGCAGGACAGTGTCCGCTTCCAGATCAGGTCGTAGAGCTTGCGCTGGTCGTCTTCGGAGACCTTGAGGCTGGCGGCATCGCGGCTCATATCCGTCGGGCGGATACACTCGTGCGCTTCCTGGGCGTTCTTGGCCTTGTTCTTGTAGATCCGGGGTGTTGCGGGCACGTATTCGGCGCCGTAGCGTTTCTCGATCTCGGCGCGGGCGGCTTCGACCGCCTCGGGGGCCATATCGATGCCGTCGGTCCGCATGTAGGTGATCAAACCGGCTTCATAAAGACGTTGGGCGGCGTTCATGGTTTGACGCGCGCCCATGCCGAACTTGCGGCTGGCCTCCTGTTGCAGGGTGGAGGTCATGAAGGGGGCGGAGGGGTTGCGGGCGGCGGGCTTGGCCTCGACCGACTGCACCGACAGCTGCCGGGATGCGACTGCCTGCACCGCCAGTTCCGCGGCCGTGGCGTTCTTCAGGCTGTACTTGTCCAGCTTGTCGCCACCCAGAACCGTCAGCCGCGCTTCCAGTTCCTGGCCGCGTGGGGTCGCCAGATGGGCGCGCACCGACCAGTATTCCTGCGGGTTGAAGGCTTCGATTTCCATCTCGCGCTCGACGATCAGGCGCAGGCAGACCGACTGGACACGCCCGGCCGAACGCGCGCCCGGCAGTTTGCGCCACAACACCGGCGAGAGGTTGAAACCCACGAGATAATCCAGCGCGCGGCGGGCCAGATAGGCCTCGACCAGCGGCATGTCGACCTGGCGGGGGTTCTTCATCGCCTCGGTCACCGCTTCCTTGGTGATCGCGTTGAAGGTGACGCGGCTGACGGGCGTGTCCTTCTTGATCGAGCGCCGCTTGGTCAGCGCTTCCTGCAGGTGCCAGCTGATCGCTTCCCCTTCGCGGTCGGGGTCGGTTGCGAGAATCAGCGCGTTGTCTTCTTTCAGCGCGTCGGCGATGGCCTTGACGTGTTTGCGGGAATCATTGGCGACTTCCCACGTCATGTCGAAATCGGCTTCCGGATCGACCGAGCCGTTCTTGGCCGGAAGGTCGCGCACATGGCCGTAGGACGCCAGAACCGTATAGTCGGGACCAAGATATTTATTGATCGTTTTGGCCTTGGCCGGGGATTCGACGACGACAACTGGCATAAATTCTCTAACCTCTTCGGACCGCTTTTGCGGGTTCTATGGCGGGGCAACATGTGGGGCGCAAGGGGAGAATGTCAATCTGCGGCCCCGTTGCAGCCGTGTGACCATACCGATCATGCGTGCTAGCAGGCGGGTTTCGCGGCATCGCCGACCGCGGCGATTGCGCCGATCGGTGGCCGTGCGGCGGCTGTTTTCGCGTGGCCACTCGTGCGTTTTGCGCACAGCATGCCGTCAATGTGCGGTGTCATCATCGGGGGCGCATTTTGACAGCAGCCCGCCGGGTTGGCGCAGGATGCTGCCGTCGAGTTCCAGGTCGGTCAGCGCCGGAGCCAGGTCCTGCGGCGGCAGGGCCAGATCCCGCATCAGCACGGTTTCAGAGGTGGGCGAGGGGCCGAGGCGATCGAGAATCTGCTGGTGCAGGGCATGCGTCTCGGCAAGGCTGCGGTGTTGCGGCTGTGCCGCAGGCACTTCTGCGGGTGACCTCTGATTGGTCGCGGGCTGGGGTCGGGGCCGCGGCTGCGCTGGTTGTGCGGGAGGCAAAGCGTCGATCACATCGGCAGCATTGCGAACCAGAACCGCCCCGTCGCGGATCAGCCGGTTGCAACCGGAGCTGCGCGGGTCGAACGGGTGGCCCGGCACCGCCAGCACTTCACGACCGAGGTCAAGCGCGTCCTGGGCGGTGATCAGGGTTCCGGACCTTGCTGCGGCCTCTATCACCACCACGGCAGAGGCAAGCCCGGCGATGATCCGGTTCCGCTTTGGAAAATCGCGCGCCTGCGGTGTGCGTCCCATCGGCTGCTCGGATACGCGCAGACCAGTTTCGGCAATCGCGCTGGCGAGCCGGGTGTTCTCGGCTGGATAGATCACGTCGACCCCACCGGCCTGCACCGCGATGGTGCCGCTGTTCAGCGCGGCTTCATGGGCGGCGGCGTCGATCCCGCGCGCGAGCCCGGAGACGACAACATAGCCCGCCGCACCCAGATCCTGCGCGAGCGTGCGGGTCATGCGCCGCCCCAGCGAGGACGCGTTTCGAGCTCCGACAATTGCGATCAGGGGGCGCTGCAGAAGCGATAGGTCGCCGATCGCCCAGAGCAGGGGAGGCGCATCTTTCAGCGCGGCAAGCGGGGCAGGGTACTCGGGGTCCGAACAGCACAAAAGCCGCGCTTTGGCGGCTTTTGCGAGCTTGATTTCAGCGTCCACCGCATCGGCAGGGCATGTTTCATACCCCTTCAGGCCTGCGGAACGTGCCACTTCAGGCAACGCATCCAGCGCGTTCTGCGCTGAACCAAATTGCGCGAGCAGCCGGTGGTATGTCACCGGGCCGACCCGCTTGGAGCGCAACAGACGAAGCTGGGAATACCGGGCGTCTTCCGTGGTGGGTGGGAGTGGGGGGTGAGTGGAAGAATGTGCTTCTCCGGTCATCCGTTGCTCCGCCTGTTTGCAAAACCAGAATTAACCTTCACTCGGTTAACAGGTGGTGAACGTCATCGCTGTTTTTACGAATTCCCGGAAAATTTTCCTAAGTCTCTATAAAAGCTGAGAAAAGCAGGGGTAAATTCGAGCCGGCCGCCGGCGCTGCTCGGGTATCCGCCTCGCAGAGATTGACCCCTGGAGGCGGAATTTATGGCGTCGTTACGTTAGCGGGCGGAGCTTTGCGGCCCTTTTGCGGTCTTTGGTCTTCAGGCGACTCAGGTCGCCGACCCACCTACCGTTAGCCCGCCCATCAATACGGATGGTTGGCCCACGCCGACCGGCACCCATTGTCCGGCCTTGCCGCAATTCCCCATGCCCGGATCGAGAGCCATGTCGTTGCCAAGGCCGCGAATCTGCTTCAGCGCTGTGGCGCCGTCGCCGATCAGGGTTGCGCCCTTCACCGGCGCGCCCACCTTTCCATCCTTCACGCGGTAGGCCTCGGTGCAGGAGAATACGAACTTGCCATTGGTGATGTCGACCTGACCGCCGCCAAAGCCAACCGCCCAGATGCCGTCCTTGATGCTGGCCACCAGTTCACCCGGATCGGCCTCTCCGCCCAGCATGTAGGTGTTAGTCATGCGCGGCATCGGCGCATGGGCGTAGCTTTGCCGCCTGCCGTTGCCGGTGGGGGAAACCCCCATCAGACGCGCATTCTGGCGGTCCTGCATGAAGCCCACCAGGATACCATCCTCGATCAGGGTCGTCTTCTGACTTGGCGTGCCCTCGTCATCCACGGTGATCGACCCGCGCCGGTCGGGAATGGTGCCATCGTCCAGCACGGTCACGCCCCTGGCGGCGATCTGCTGCCCCATCAGCCCGGCAAAGGCGGATGAGCCCTTGCGGTTGAAGTCACCTTCCAGCCCGTGGCCGATCGCCTCGTGCAGCAGGATGCCGGGCCAGCCGGGGCCAAGCACCACGTCCATTTCGCCGGCAGGGGCGGGCACCGCGTCGAGGTTGACCAAGGCGATGCGAAGGGCCTCCTGCACCTGGGCCTGCCAATGCTTGGGGTCGACCAGCCCGTCCAGTCCCAGCCGACCGCCGCCTCCGGCAGAGCCACTTTCGCGGCGGCCGTCCTTTTCGACGATCACCGAAACGTTCAGCCGTGCCATCGGGCGGGTATCGCGAACGCGCACGCCGTCGGCCCGCAGGATCTCGACCTCCTGCAGCGATGCGGCGAGGGAGGCGGAAACCTGTACGACGCGCGGATCGAGATCCCGTGCAAAGGCATCGATCTCGCGCAGCGTTTCCACCTTCACCGGAAATGGCATGGCGCTGATGGGGTCGGCGTCGGTGTAAAGCTTCTTGTTGGTGGCCTGCGGTGCATCGGCGTAGGTGCCGCCGCCGTCGCCGACGGCCAGCCTTGCCGTCTCGGCGGCCCGTTTCAGCGACGCTATGGAGACGTCGGTTGAATGGGCGTAGCCTGCCACGTCGCCGTTCACCGCGCGCAGGCCGAACCCTTCGGAGGCGTCATAGCTGGCGCTGCGCAACCGCCCGTCATCAAAGGACAGCGCTTCCGACTTGCGGCGTTCGGTGAAGATCTCGCCATCCTCGGCCCCGCTCAGAGCATCACGCAGCACCGCCAGCGCCTCTGTCTCCGGCAGCGTGGTTTCAAACGGGCGAAAGGCGGGGGTTTCCATGGCACGGTCCTCGGATTTTTTTGATCTAAATCAAGAAAGCGACGGTTTGACGCTTGCCTGCCTCTTTATCTGTTGTCCCGAATATGATTTTAAGCGGCGTCAAAGACAACGGGGCAGGTGCGTTTTGTGGAATCATCGATTCCGAACGCTCAGGCTGCCGCAGGAATAACGCGATCAACCGATCAGGTAGAGATATGAAAAACGCTTTGACGCTTTCGGGCCTTTTCGCCGGCCTTTCCAGCCTTCCCGCAATGGCGCAGGAAGGATTGGAAACCATTGGTAAGCCGGTCAACGGCGGCATGGGATTCCAGCCGGCAGCCACCTCGCTGATGGAGGGGATCCGCAGCCTGGACCACATGATCCTGGTGATCATCACCGCGATCTGTGTGTTCGTGGGAGGCCTGCTGCTGTGGGCGATCCTGCGGTTCAACCGCCGTGCCAACCCGACCCCGGCGAAATTCACCCACCATACCCCGATCGAGATCGCCTGGACAGTTATTCCGATCCTGATCCTGGTCTTCATCGGCTCCTTCTCGCTGCCGCAGCTGTTTGCGCAGCAGGAAATCCCGGAAGGTGACATCAACATCAAGGTGACCGGCTACCAGTGGTACTGGGGCTACGAGTACACCGACCATGAATTCGGCTTCGAGAGCTTCCTGCTGCCGAAAGACCAGCTGGCCGCAAACGGTTACGCAGAAGATGACTACCTGCTGGCCACCGACACCGCGGTTGTTGTGCCCTCCGGCAAGACCGTCGTGATGCAGGTGACCGCCGCGGACGTGATCCACTCCTGGGCAATGCCCGCCTTCGGCGTGAAGCAGGATGGCGTGCCGGGCCGTCTGGCCGAACTGTGGTTCAAGGTCGAAGAAGGCAATGAGGGCATCTACTTCGGTCAGTGCTCCGAACTCTGCGGCAAGGACCACGCCTATATGCCGATCACCGTCAAAGTGGTGACGCAAGAGCAGTATGACGCCTGGTTGGAAGGTGCGATCGAGGAATACGCGGGCACCCCGCGCTCCTATCAGGTTGCCTCCAACTGATAGCCGACCCGCCGCTGCGCCGTAGAGGCGCGGGCCGGTCGAGAACGACAAGATCTGGGTGCGCAGTCCTGCGCACCCGTTGCCGCCAAGGAACCCAAGATGAGCGACGCAAGCATCAACGCAAGCCGGGCATATGAGGACGAAGCCAGCTTCGGCGACTACTTCGCCCTGCTGAAGCCCCGTGTCATGTCGCTGGTGGTGTTCACCGCGCTCGTGGGGCTTTTGGCGGCGCCGGTGTCTGTTCATCCGGTCGTCGGATTCGCCGCGATTCTGTTCATCGCCATCGGTGGCGGTGCCTCGGGTGCGCTGAACATGTGGTGGGATGCCGATATCGACCGTGTGATGAAGCGCACCAAGGGACGTCCGATTCCTGCGGGCAAGGTCGAGGCGGGTGAGGCACTGGCGCTGGGTCTCGCGCTTTCGGGGCTTTCGGTCATCATGCTGGCGCTGGCCGCCAATGTCTTTGCCGGTGCCTTCCTGGCCTTCACCATCTTCTTCTATGTTGTCGTCTACACCATGTGGCTGAAGCGCGCGACGCCGCAGAACATCGTCATCGGTGGTGCTGCCGGGGCGTTCCCGCCGGTCATCGGCTGGATCGCGGCCACTGGCAGCATGTCGGTCGAACCCTGGTTGATGTTCCTGCTGACCTTCATGTGGACGCCGCCGCACTTCTGGGCGCTGGCCCTGTTCATGCGCTCTGACTACGACGATGCCGGGGTGCCGATGCTGACCGTGACCCATGGTCGCCGCTCCACGCGTCTGCATATCCTTGGCTATACCGTTCTGCTGGCCGTGCTGGCCGTTGGGACGGCATTCTCGGGTATCGGTGGGCCGCTGTATCTGGCCGTTGCGCTGGTGCTGAACGCGCTGTTCCTGCATGGCGCCTGGAAGATCAGCCGTCGCGACGAGGATGATTCCGAGGCAGACAACTTCAAGGTTGAGCGCAGCTTCTTCAAACTGTCGCTGCTGTACCTGTTCCTGCATTTCGGCGCGATCCTGGCCGAGGCGCTGCTCAAACCTTACGGGCTGGGAGGCTGGTAACATGGCGCTGCGCAAGGAACATGAGATCCACAAGCGTCGCTCGGGTCGCAATCTCGGCGTCGGGATCCTGCTGGCGGCCTTCGTGGTGTTGGTGATGGCGCTGACGCTGGTCAAGGTGACCGCGCCCGGGTTTCAGCTGCCGGACAGCCAGTCAAGCTCGCAGAGCCCGGCCGAATTGGAGCAGAACTGATGGCATTGCAAGGACCGCAAAAAACCGTTGTGCAGCTGGTTGGCGTCGTCGTGGTGATGGGCGGCCTGTCCTGGGCGTCCGTGCCGTTTTACGACTGGTTCTGCCGGGTCACCGGCTTTGGCGGGGTGACCCAGGTGGCGACTGCCGGGTCCGACACGGTGCTGGACCAGACCATCAAGGTGCGTTTCGACGGCTCCAAGCAGCGCGGCATGCCTTGGGAGTTCAAGCCGGTGCAGCGCGAGATGGAGATCAAGCTGGGCGAAACCGGGCTGGCCTTTTACGAGGCCTACAACCCGACCGATCGTCCGGTCGCCGGTCAGGCGTCCTACAACGTGACGCCGTATCAGGCCGGCTATTTCTTTGAGAAAATCGACTGCTTCTGCTTTACCGAGCAGGTTTTGCAGCCGGGGGAGCGGGTGCAGATGCCCGTGACCTTCTATGTTGATCCCGAAATCATTGACGACCGGGATGCAAAATACGTGCATACGATCACGCTGTCGTACACGTTTCATGAAATCGATCTGCCCGAGGGCTATGCCGCTCTCGACACCGGGAATGGCACCGGGGCAGACGTAACCACGAACTAGGCCGCTTTGGTGAGGGACACTTAAATGGCGCACGCTAAAAATCACGATTATCACATTCTGCCGCCGTCGATCTGGCCGCTGGCCTCGTCGCTGGGCACCTTTGTCATGCTGGTTGGCGCGGTGTTCTGGATGAAGGGCTTCACGGCCTGGCCGTTCTGGATCGGTTTTGTTGCCGTCCTGTATTCCGCCTTTGCCTGGTGGTCCGAGGTCGTCAAGGAAAGCCGCGTTGGGGATCACACTCCGGTCGTTCGCATCGGCCTGCGCTACGGCTTCATCCTGTTCGTGATGTCCGAGGTGATGTTCTTCTTCGCCTGGTTCTGGTCGTTCTTCAAACACGCCATGTACCCGATGGAAGCCTATGAGGGCAGCGAGTACATCCCGCCGGAGATCTACGCCGTCGATCCGTTCCACCTGCCGCTGATCAACACCCTGATCCTGCTGCTGTCGGGCTGTGCGGTGACCTGGGCGCACCACGCGCTGGTGCACAACAACGACCGCAAGGCGCTGATCCAGGGCCTGTCGATCGGTATCGCCTTCGGCATCGCCTTCACCTTCCTGCAGGGCTATGAATACGCGCACCTGCTGCATGAAGGCTGGAAGTTCGGCGAAGACGAATTCTACTCCAACTTCTTCATGGCAACCGGCTTCCACGGTTTCCACGTCATCATCGGCACCATCTTCCTGACGGTCTGCCTGATCCGCGCGATGAAGGGCGACTTCACCCCCGAGCAGCACGTCGGCTTCGAGGCCGCAGCCTGGTACTGGCACTTCGTGGACGTCGTCTGGCTGTTCCTGTTCGTTGCAGTCTACATCTGGGGCACCGCCGGCCTGTAAGGGCGCGGTGTACCCGATACATGTTTGCGGTTGATTATCCGCGGGCATGAGGCCACACACGGGGCGCGCAGGGAACTCCCTTGCGCGCCCCTGAACTTTGAAGCGGAGCGGCGTCGATGCGGCGTGTCATTTTCCTGTTGATCGTGAGCGGCGCAGGCCTGGCCATTCTGATCGGGCTGGGAACCTGGCAGCTGCAGCGCATGACCTGGAAAGAGGGGATCCTGGCAACCATAGAGGACCGCATCCATGGAGAGCCTGCGGTTGACCTCCCGACCGCGCTGGATCGAGAGGCGGACAAGTACCGCCCGGTCCGGCTGAGCGGCGAGATCGACGCACCGGATCTGTTCGTGGTCACGTCGCTCAAGGATATTGGTCCGGGCTTCCGTGTGATCTCGCCCTTCACGTTGCCCAATGGCCGTCGCATCCTGATTGACCGCGGCTTTGTTGCAGGTTCCGACAAAACAGCACAGCGGCTGCGCGGTCCGGCGACCATTTCCGGCAACGTCCACTGGCCGCAGGAAGTCGACAGCTACACACCTGCGCCAGATCTGGACGAGGGTATCTGGTACGCCAGAGATGCCGATGCCATGGCGCAGCAGCTGGACACCGAACCGGTGATGGTCATCTTGAATGCGCCCCCCGCGGGCGAGAATAGCGGTGTGAATCCGATGCCGGTCGATACTGCCTCTATCCCCAACAACCACTTGCAATATGCGATCACCTGGTTTTCGCTGGCCTTTATCTGGGCTGCGATGAGCCTCTATTTTCTGCGGCGCAGCCGCCCTGAACCAAAGAGCTGAAGGCGATGAAATATATCTCCACCCGGGGCCAAGCGCCCGAGCTGACATTCGAAGACGCGATGCTGACCGGGCTTGCCCGCGACGGCGGCCTCTATGTACCGGCCGAGATCCCGCAGCTGTCCCATGACGACATCGCGGCGCTGGCGGGCCTGTCCTACGAGGAAACCGCCTTTCGCGTGATGCGCCCTTTCATCGGCGACTGTTTCACCGACGAAGAATTCCGCGCCATCATTGACCGCGCCTACCAGGGGTTTGGTCACGCCGCCCGCGCGCCGTTGAAACAGCTGGCGCCGAACCATTTCCTGCTGGAGCTGTTCCACGGCCCGACGCTGGCGTTCAAGGATTTCGCCATGCAGCTGATCGGCCAGCTGTTCCAGGCCGCACTGGAGCGCCGCGGCGACCGGGTCACCATCGCAGGTGCCACTTCCGGCGATACCGGGTCGGCGGCGATGGAAGCCTTCCGGGGGCTGAACAATGTCGATGTCTTCATCCTCTACCCGCATGGTCGCGTCTCCGAGGTCCAGCGTCGGCAGATGACCACGCCCCAGGATGCCAATGTGCACGCGCTGGCCGTCGATGGCGATTTCGACGACTGTCAGGCCCGCGTGAAGGACATGTTCAATGACTTCGATTTCCGCGACAGCGTCAAGCTGGCTGGCGTGAACTCGATCAACATCGCCCGCGTGCTGGCGCAGGTGGTCTATTACTTCTCCTCTGCCGTGTCCCTGGGCGCGCCGCAGCGCAAGGTCAGCTTCACCGTGCCGACCGGCAATTTCGGCGACATCTTCGCAGGTTTCATCGCCAAGCAGATGGGCCTGCCCATTGACCAGCTGGTGGTCGCCACCAACCAGAACGACATCCTGCACCGCTGCCTGTCAGGGCAGGGGTATTACAAGGGCGATACCCGCCCGTCGATCTCTCCGTCTATGGATATCCAGGTGTCCTCCAACTTCGAGCGCGCGCTGTTCTATGCCTACGACCAGGACAGCGGTGCCGTGGCGCAGCTGATGGACGAGTTGAAGAACGGCGGCTTCGACGTCTCGCAAGGGGCGATGGAAGCTCTGAGCGAGACCTACGCCTCGGGCCGCACCTCCGAGGAGGAGACACTGGCGACCATCAAGTCGGAACTGGCAGCCTCGGGTGAGCTGCTGTGTCCGCATGGCGCGGTGGCGGTGAAAGTTGCGAACGAGCATCGCAAGGCCGAGGTGCCGATGATCACCTTGGCGACGGCGCATCCGGCCAAATTCCCGGCAGCGGTCGAGGATGCCAGCGGCATTCATCCGCCTCTTCCCCCGCGCATGGCAGACCTGTATGAGAGATCGGAACGGGTGACCCGGATCTCCAATGATCTGGCCGCCCTTGAGGATCACATTAGAAAGAACATCACGCATTGACCGTACAGCAGCACACACTCGCCAACGGGTTCCGCATCGTCTCCGAGCATATGCCGGGACTGGAATCCGCGGCGATCGGGATCTGGGTGACCGCCGGCGGTCGCCACGAACGGCTTGAGCAGAACGGCATCGCCCATTTTCTGGAGCACATGGCCTTCAAGGGCACCAAGTCGCGCAGCGCGCTGGAAATAGCCGAGGCGATCGAGGATGTGGGGGGCTATATCAATGCCTACACCAGCCGCGAGGTCACGGCCTATTACGCACGGGTGCTGAAAGACGACGTGCCGCTGGCCGTGGACGTGATCGGGGACATCCTGCTGAACCCGGTGTTCGACACGCGGGAAATCGAGGTCGAGCGCGGGGTGATCCTGCAGGAGATCGGCCAGTCTCTGGATACCCCGGATGACGTGATCTTTGATTGGCTGCAGGAGGAATGCTACCGCGACCAGGCGCTTGGCCGCACCATCCTGGGCCCGGCGGAGCGTGTCAGCAGCTTCTGCCGCGAAGACCTCGAGGGGTTTGTCGGCGAACACTACGGGCCCGGTCAGATGATCCTGGCCGCTGCGGGTGCGGTGGACCACGACGTGCTGGTGCGTCTGGCTGAGCAGATGTTCGGGCATCTGGAGCCCAAAGCCGCCCATGTTGAAGAAGGCGCGACCTTTACCGGCGGCGAGATGCGCAAGATCAAGGACCTGGAACAGGCGCATTTTGCGCTTGCCATCGAAGGCCCGGGCTACCGCGACCAGTCGATGTACACCGCGCAGATCTATGCCAGTGCGCTTGGTGGCGGCATGTCCTCACGCTTGTTCCAGGAAGTGCGCGAGAAACGCGGCCTGTGCTACACGATCTTCTCGCAGGCGGGCTCCTACTCCGACACTGGCTCGATGACGATTTATGCGGGCACTTCCGGCGATCAGCTGGCGGAGCTGGCAGGCATCACCATCGACGAGATGAAACGCGCGGCGGAAGACATGACCGACGCCGAGGTCGAGCGCGCCCGGGCGCAGATGAAGGCCGGCATGCTGATGGGGCTGGAAAGCCCGTCCAATCGGGCTGAACGGTTGGCGCGGCTGGTGCAGATCTGGGACCGGGTGCCGACCTTGGAAAACACCGTGGCGCGCATTGATGCGGTGACCACCCGGCAGGTGCGCGAACTGGCTGAAACCATGGCGGTCAGCGCTCCGGCGGCACTGGCGCTTTATGGCCCGGTCGACAAGGCCCCCTCGCTGGCCCGCTTGCAGGAGAGGCGCGCCGCCTGATGCTGCTCACCCGCCGTAAGGTTCGCATCGAAACGGAACGCCTGACGCTCAGGCCACCGGTGCATTCGGATTTTCACGGCTGGGCAGCGCTGCGGCAGCAAAGTCAGGCCTACCTGACGCCCTGGGAGCCGGGTTGGGCGGCTGACCATCTCAGCCGCAAGAGCTTCACCAACCGGGTCTACTGGGCGCGCCGGTCTGTATCTGCCGGCACGGCGTTGCCGTTGTTCCTGATCCGACGCGACGATCAGATGTTGTTGGGGGCCATCACCCTGGACAACATTCGTCGCGGCCCGGCCCAGGCGGGAACGCTGGGCTACTGGACTGGTCAGCCTTTCGCGCGTCAGGGCTACATGCGCGAAGCGATCGGCGCCGTGGTGCACCACGCCTTCAACAAGCTGGAACTGTCGCGCATCGAGGCCGCCTGCCTGCCGGAGAACGCCGCCTCACGGGGATTGCTGGAAAAATCCGGCTTCAAGTATGAAGGTGTCGCGCAGTCCTATCTTCAGATCAATGGTCGCTGGCGTACGCATGTGCTCTACGCCGCATTGCGCCACGACCGCAGGGGCAAGACGCTGGCCGGTCAGGCCTGAGCCACGCAGCAGTCCAGTACCCGAGCCTGAGGGCGACAGAAACGTCCCGATTGGGTTTTGGGTCATTGGGAGGGCAGGCCTTGTGTCCTGTTCCATCCAGTATGCGGCACAGCGTATGTCTGGCGCAATTCTCGTTCTTCTGACCGGGCACGTTGTTGGGGCGTTGCCGACAGCGCGTGACCAAATTTGACGCTGGTTCTTCAATTCTTACCGCTACGGCGGGACGTCTTGCGGAGATTTCACGGGTGGCAGGCTGACAGCTGCACTTTGCGCACTACAACCTGCTGCATGGGTATTCTGTCTCGTTTCCTGTGCTTGTGGGTCTGCCTGGCAGGCGTCCTGACCGGCGTGCAGCTGCAGGCGCAAGAGCGCCGGGCCAGCCATTGCATTGCGCTGGCGGAATCAGCGCCGGGCCTGCACTATCTGCACCGGGCCAGCTGGCGACAGCCTGTGGCCGCAGATACTCTGCACATACGCTACATTGCCCACGCGTCCTTTCTGTTGCGCACCAATGGTGGCTTGAACGTGGTGACCGATTACACCGGTTTTATCGGATCTGCGCCGATGATCCCGGATGTCGTCACGATGAACCACGCGCATAACACGCATTGGACCTCACAGCCGGATCCGGGGATTGCGCATGTGCTGCCCGGCTGGGCCGAGGCAGGGGGCGGCGTTCACCATCATCTGGACCTTGGCGAGATGCTGATCCGCAATGTGCCGACCGACATTCGCAGCATGTTTGGCGGTGTCGAACCTCAGGGCAACTCGATCTTCGTGTTTGAGGTCGCGGGGTTGTGCGTTGGTCATCTCGGGCATCTTCATCATATCCCGACAGCGGCGCAATACGCCGCGCTGGGGCGGCTGGATGTGGTGATGGCGGCGGTGGACGGCGGCATTACCCTGCCGCTGGACGAGATGCTGAAGGTGTTGGGGCGGCTCAAGTCTTCGGTGATCATCCCGATGCATTGGTTCACCGACCCGTCGCTGCAGCGCTTCCTGTCACAGGTGGCGACCCAGTTCGATGTGGTGGACGATGGGCGTAGCTCCCTTGATGTATCGCTGCGGACGTTGCCCGATCGCCCCACCGTCTTTGTGCTGCGCCCACGCTATCTGGCGGCAGAGGAATAGGTGCCGCGATGCGACGCGTGGTTGCGATGGCGGGGATGACGGTGTTGCGTTCCATTTTCTTGCCTGCCGCCGCCGGATGCGGCATGCATTCGACATGTCATTGAACCCTGCCGATTCCGCCTTTGCTGCCCGTCTGTCTGCCTGCCTGCCGCAGGAGGTGCTGCGCCCGCCCGAGCCCCGCTATCTGGAGGAACCACGGGGGCGCTATCAGGGGCAGGCAGGTGTTCTGGCGCTGCCGCGCAGTCCCGAGGAGGTGGCCACGCTGGTGCGCGAGGCCAATGCCGCCAGGGTGCCGGTGGTGCCCTACGGCGGCGGCACGGGCCTCGTTGGGGGGCAGCTCATGCCGGAGGGCGCCGCGCCGCTGTTGATCTCCTTGGAGCGGATGGCGGCAATCCGTGCGGTGCACCCCTCGGAAAACGTGCTGATCGCGGAAGCGGGCGCGATTCTGGCCGATGTGCAGGCGGCCGCGCACAGCGCCAAGCGGCTGTTTCCGTTGTCACTGGCCTCTGAGGGCTCGGCTCGTGTCGGCGGTGTGCTGTCGACGAATGCCGGCGGGGTCAACGTTTTGCGCTACGGCAATGCCCGCGATCTGTGCCTGGGGCTGGAAGCGGTGCTGCCCAACGGCGACATCTGGCACGGGTTGACACGGCTGCGCAAGGACAACACCGGCTATGATCTGCGCAACCTGCTGATCGGTGCGGAAGGCACGCTGGGCATCATCACGGCGGCTACATTGAAACTGTCACCGCAGCCCGCTTCTTGCGGCACCGCGGTCTTCACCGTGCGCGATCCTGCGGCAGCGGTGGCGCTTCTGGCGCTGGCGCGCGATCACGCCGGTGAAGCCGTCAGCGCGTTCGAGTTGATCCACCGGCAAGGGCTGGACTTCCTGTCCGAATGTCTGCCACAGGTCCGCCAGCCGTTTGCCGAGGCGCCGGAGTGGTCGGTACTGATCGAACTGGGCCTGCCGCGTGGCCTGGACGCCGAAGAAGCCCTTGCGGCCCTGTTCGAGGCGGCACTCGACGCAGGACTGAGCGACGATGGTGTCATCGCGCAATCCGAGGCGCAGCGGCACGCTTTGTGGTCCATGCGTGAGCATATCCCCGAGGCGAACAAGATGATCGGGTCGGTGTCCAGCCACGATATCTCGGTTCCTATCGGTCAGATACCGGAGTTCATTGAACAGGGGGGGCGTGTCGTGGCGGCGCTCGGGGATTTTCGCATCAATTGTTTTGGTCACCTGGGAGACGGCAACCTGCATTACAACGTGTTTCCGCCACAGGGGCAGCCGCGGCAGGCTTTTGACCATCTACGCGGTGCGATCAAGGACGCGGTGCATGAGCTGGTGGCGCAGTTCGGTGGCTCGTTCAGTGCCGAACATGGAGTGGGGCGGTTGAAGGTCGCAGATCTGGAACGCTACGGCGATCCGGCGCGGCTCGCGGCGATGCGCGCGATCAAACAGGCGTTGGACCCCAATGGGATCATGAACCCCGGTGCAGTGCTGCGTGCGGACTGAAACATACGCAGGCTGAAACTGAACAGTAGCGCGCTCTGGCCTCGTTGCGCTCCCACGCCTGCGCCAGCCCGGCGCTGCCGGACTGGCTGGCAGCCTTGGGCCCGGCGCCGCGCATGGCACGGCGCGCCTTTCAGGCCTTGTAGGCCTGAAAGGCCATGCCCAACGGTCAGCGGCTTTTTGCAACTAAAAGCCGCTCGGCGGGCGGGAGAGCCCACCAGCCATAGCGTCACGATGGAAGCCTGATGACGTGTCGGCTTACAGGCCTTCGAACTCGCAAAGCACATGCACGTCCATGCCCATGCTCTCGAGCAGTTTGCGGCCGCCCAGTTCGGGAAGATCGACGATGAAGGCACAGGAAACGATGTCGCCGCCCAGCCGCTCGATCAGCTTGATGCCCGCGCCCGCGGTGCCGCCGGTGGCCAGCAGATCATCGACCACCAGGATCTTTTCGCCCGGCTTGATGGCATCATCGTGAATCTCGACGATGGCTTCGCCATACTCCAGCTTGTACTCTTGGCTGATGGTGGTGCCGGGCAGTTTGCCTTTCTTGCGGATCGGCACGAAGCCGACGCTCAGCTGGTGGGCAATGGCGCCACCGAGGATGAAACCACGTGCCTCGAGCCCGACCACCTTGTCGATCTGCTCGCCCGCGTAGGGGTGCAGCATCTGGTCAATCGCCATGCGGAAGCCGCGCGGATCGGCAAACAGCGTGGTCACGTCGCGGAACATGATCCCTTCGTGCGGGAAGTCCACGATGGTGCGGATATAGTCTTTGACGTCGGGCTTCTTGGGCATCTGTCGGCTCCATGGGGCAGCGGTATCGGAGACCTCGCGAAAGCGGGGCCAACCGGGGTTTCGCCCAAGCAGCCTGTTGTTGCAAGGGGGAACGGGCAATCGTGAGCTTGCCGCGCAGCAGTGCTACCCAGCGATGCCGCCCAGAAAATGGCGATTGTAGCCCTGCCTCGATCCCGCAAGTCACTTGGCGCGACGAAGGCGTGGCAGCCGCGGCGGGGCAGGCGGCAGCGGCCTTCGGTGCAAGGCGTTGATCTCACAAACGCCGAAAGATCTGCCAGATCGGCCCATCGGCGCAGAAAAAAAGGGCGGTCCGGTCGAACCGCCCTCGGCCTTGCATCGCAAGGGACGGGGATCAGCCCAGCATCCGGCCCGCCACCGCGTCCAGTTTCGCCAGCAGGGCCGGGTCGCGTTTCTCGGGCGCGGTCATGATCGCGTATTCCAGCGCCTTGTCGCAGCCATGCGGGCAATCGGCGCGCTGCTGCCCGAGCAGGCCGGGCAGGCGGCGCACCATCTCGCGGGCGTTGGCGGAGTTGCCCTGCAGGGTGGCGATGATCTCGGTGATCTCCACCGCTCCGTGCTCGGGGTGCCAGCTATCGTAGTCTGTGACCATGGCGACTGAGGCGTAGCACAGCTCGGCTTCGCGGGCGAGTTTGGCCTCGGGCATGTTGGTCATGCCGATCACGTCGCAGCCCCATTGCTCGCGGTACATCTTGCTTTCGGCCATCGAGGAGAACTGCGGCCCTTCCATGCACAAATAGGTGCCCCCGCGATGGATCTTGATGCCCGCGTCCCGGGCCGCAGCCTCGGCTGCGTCGCTCAACCGTTCGCAAGTCGGATGCGCGACGCTGACATGGGCCACGCAGCCGGTGCCGAAGAAACTTTTTTCGCGGGCAAAGGTGCGGTCGATGAATTGATCCACCACGACGAAATCGCCAGGGGCCATTTCTTCGCGGAAAGAGCCGCAGGCGGAGATGGAGAAGACGTCGGTCACCCCCAGTCGCTTCAGCGCGTCGATATTGGCTCGGTAGGGGACTTCAGTGGGCGAATGCACATGTCCTCGGCCGTGGCGGGGCAGGAAAGCCATCTTTACGCCGTCCAGCGTGCCGGTCAGGATCTGGTCCGAGGGGGCGCCCCAGGGCGTGTCGACCGAGACCCATTCGGCTCCTTCCAGACCGTCGATCTCGTAAATGCCTGAGCCACCGATTACGGCGATCATGGTTTCACGGGGTGTTGCTGCAGTCACGTGCTGGCCTCCTGATGATGCTGGCATGGATATGCACAAGCCATGGCGGATTTGGCAAGAGCAAGCTGTTTGGGGGCTGCGGGGCTCGGTTTGCGCCGCCGGGACTTCGCGATGGCGGCCAGAGGGTGTTGAAGGGGCGCAGCCACGGCTATTGTCGGCCATGACGCTATGCACCGGGTGCGGACCAGCCAAGGGGCGGTTTGCACAGTGGCCGTTCATCACGCTTACCTTGGGGACAAATCTTCGCCTGCCTCTGCCTGGGCGGAGGCGCGGAGCCTCCGCGCCCTTGCCCCATTGGCGATTTTCCGCTAACGGGCAGGCAGCGAACACACCTCCTCCAACCGCAGGTAACCTTTTATGAGACGCGCAGCCGTGGCTTTGCTGGCCAAGCAGATTTCTCCGCCCAACCTATCGATCATGCAGGACGAGGGCTTTACCGTGGCCCGTGTCCGTACCGAGCTTTTGTCCGGCCTGACCGTGGCGCTGGCGCTGGTGCCCGAGGCGGTGGCCTTTGCCTTCGTCGCCGGGGTGCATCCCCTTGTCGGGCTTTACGCGGCCTTCATGGTCGGGTTGATCACGGCGGTCTTCGGCGGGCGGCCGGGAATGATCTCCGGCGCAACCGGCGCGCTGGCCGTGGTGATGGTGGCATTGGTGGCGGAGCACGGCGTGGAATATCTCTTTGCCACGGTTGTTCTTATGGGGATCCTGCAGATCTTCGCCGGGGTCATGCATTGGGGCAAGTTCATCCGTCTTGTGCCGCATCCGGTGATGCTCGGCTTTGTGAACGGCCTGGCGATCGTCATTTTCCTCGCCCAGCTGACGCAGTTCAAGGATCCGGCCACGGGCGGAACCGAATGGCTGCAGGGGGGCTCGCTGCTCCTGATGTTGGGGCTGGTGGCACTGACCATGGTGATCATCTGGGGCATGCCCAAGATCACCAATGTGATCCCGGCACCGCTGGCGGGGATCGGTGTCGTGGCGATCCTGGTGATTGCGATGGGGTTGGACGTGCCGCGCGTTGGCGACATGGCCTCGATCGAGGGCGGCCTGCCCAGCTTCCATAATCCGTTCGGCACCGGCGAGGGGCTGTACGGAACTGCTCTGGCACCGTTTACGCTGGAAACCCTGTGGATCATCCTGCCTTATGCGGTGATCCTGGCCGCGATCGGCTTGATCGAAAGCCTGCTGACGCTGAACCTGGTGGGGGAAATCACCGGCAAGCGTGGCGGCGCCAGCCAGGAGTGCATTGCGCAAGGGGCTGCCAATGTGGTGACCGGCTTCTTCGGCGGCATGGGCGGCTGCGCGATGATCGGCCAGTCGATGATCAACGTGAAATCCGGCGGCCGCACCCGCATCGCGGGTATTGCCGCAGCGCTGTTCCTGCTGGCCTTCATTGTTGTCGCCTCGCCGCTGATCGAGCAGATCCCGCTGGCCGCGCTCGTTGGGGTGATGTTCATGGTGGTGATCGGAACCTTTGCGTGGAACAGCTTCAAGGTGATGACCAAGGTGCCGCGCATCGATGCCTTCGTCATCGTTCTGGTGACCGTGGTGACGGTACTGACCGACCTTGCGATTGCCGTGGTCGTCGGCGTGATCGTCTCGGCGCTGGCCTATGCCTGGAACAACGCGCGTCGTATCCACGCCACCACGCGTGAGTCCGTGACAGACAAAGGGGCCAAGGTATACGAGATCGAAGGGCCGCTGTTCTTTGGCTCCACCGACGGTTTCGTCGAGCTGTTCGACGTGGCGGGCGACCCGGAGCGGGTGATCGTCGACTTTGCCCGCAGCCGGGTGGTGGATCAGTCTGCGCTACAGGCGATCGAGACTGTCGCCGCCAAATACGAGGCCGAGGGCAAGAAGCTGGTGCTGCGTCATCTGAGCCGCGATTGTCACCAGCTGTTGACCAAGGCCGGACACCTGATGGTCGATAGCGACGATGATCCGGAATACGAACTGGCCGTGGATTACTCGGTCCGAACCGGAATTCTGGGTGGCCACTGATCGACGCCGCGGAAAACGAAGAAGGCCCGCAACTCTGCCGAGTTGCGGGCCTTTGTCGTTCCCAGGGCTATGCTGGCTGTGCGGTTGACGCACAGGCCCTACGTCGTCAGTCCGGGGCGAGGCTTTCCAGCATGTCGAGATCCCCGGCCAGCAGCGCTGGTTCGGCGCGTGCAATCAGCTCGGCCGGCCAGTCCCACCACCGCAGGCTCAGCAGCTGGGCGATCTGCGGCTTTGCAAAGCGGTAGCTGTGGACGGTGCCAGGATTGCCGGTGACGATTGCATAGGGCGGCACCGTGCCGCGCACGACCGCGCCTGCACCGATGATGGCCCCGTCACCGATGCGGGCACCGGGCAGGATCAGCGCACCGTAGCCGAACCAGACGTCATTGCCGACCACCGTGTCGCGGGTGTCGGGCTGGAACCCGGCCATTCGGGACGGATCGAACACTGGAAACGGATAGCAGCTGAGCCCCTCCTGCGCGTGGTTCGCAGAGGCCGTGATGAAGCGCACCCCATGCGCAATCTGGCAGAACTTGCCGATGATCAGCTGCTCGCGCGAGCCGGGAAACAGATAGGGGGCGAGATGCTGCGCCCAGTCCTTGGGGGGCGTGAAATCGGAGGCATAGGTATAATCACCCACTTTAAAATTGGGGTGCTCCAATACTTCCGACAGCATGACGGTGCCCGCATGTGCGCTGCCGTCGGGCAGGGTGATGGGATTGCGTTTTCTCGGGTCTGGCAACGGCATCTGGGGACCTCACTGGTCGGGGCGGGTTAGCGAAAACAGGTCGCGCACAACGGAATAGTCCCGGTAGCCAAGCCGGGCCAGCGGCTGGAAGGTGGTGACGTCAAAGGTGCCGTCCCGCAGGCAGTCATCGCGGATATGCACGCCTGTTACCTCGCCGAAGACCACCTTGTTGGCTTCACCCGGCAGGGTGACGATCTGCGTCAGGCGGCACTCCAGCGCGGCAGGGGCCGCGGCGACGCGCGCGCAATCAATGGTCTTGCATTCCACGGTTTCCAGCCCGGCATGGGCGAACTCGTCGACGTCTTTCGGCAAGGCCGCAGAACTGGCATTCATCGCATCACGCAGGGCGTAAGAGACCACGTTGACGCAGAACACGCCGGTGTCGCGGATGTTGGCGACACTGTCCTTGGTGCCGTCCTGGTCCTCCTTGGCGCTGGTCGAGGCAAACATCACCTGTGGCGGGGTATAGGCCACGGCGTTGAAGAAGGAGTAGGGGGCCAGGTTGTTCACACCATCTGCGGAGCGACTGGAGATCCAGCCGATGGGGCGGGGGGTGACAATGGCGTTGAAGGGGTTATGCGGCAGGCCGTGGCCGTCTTCGGGGCGGTAGAACATCGCGAATTCCTGCTCTGGTGTTGTAGCTTAGGTATTTGCCCAAGACTTACGCCCGTGCTAGGCCGAACGCCAGCCCGCAGGGGGCGAATGGCGGAGGCAGCGCAGCGTGATCGAGCTGAAAGCGGAGCAGGCGAACGACCGGTGGGAGGTCGAGGCGCTGTATGACCTGTGTTTTGCACCGGGGCGCGAAGCCCTGTCGTCCTATCGTTTGCGCGATGGGGTGCCGCCGGTGCCGGGTCTCAGCCAGGTGGCGCGTGACACCGATGGCATTCTCGCGGCGGCGATCCGCTTCTGGCCGGTTCTCGTCGGCGGCGCCGAGGCGTTGCTGCTCGGACCGGTTGCCGTTCATCCCACCCGCCAGGGCGAAGGGCTTGGCGGTTCGCTCATCCGCGACAGCCTGGCCAAGGCGCAGGATAGTGGCTGGGCCCGGGTCATGCTGGTTGGCGATGCTCCCTATTATCAGCGGTTTGGTTTCACCCGGCTGGAGGGGGTCGAGATGCCACCGCCGACGAACCCCGACCGGGTTCTGGGGCTGGCGCTGCATCCGGCAGCCTGGGACGGGGTTTGCGGCAAGGTCGAGCGCTGGCAGGGTTGAAATCCTCCTGTTTGCTGCCGATCTTCAAAGTGGCAGTGGAGGCGCAAATGACGGACATTCTGACGGAAACGCGGCGGCTCACCTCGCAGGAGCTGGAAGCGGAAATCGACGCCTTGGCGCGGCGCTACCGGGCTGCGAGCGGGTTTGGCGTGGACCTGCTGAACCGTCTTGGCAGCAGCGGAGAGGATCTGTTGCAGCGCTTGCCGCAACCGGTGCGGGCTGGTTTGACGGCCTCGACCGCCAGCGCCCTGCGTCTGGCCATGAAGGGGGCCACCCACTCACGGCGACTGGTGCCGGACCAGAAGCCCGGCTTCGACCGGGTGCTGAGTGCAGCCATGGGCGCCGCAGGGGGCGCGGCGGGGTTGCCGGGCGCGCTGGTGGAACTGCCTGCCACCACGGCGTTCCTGCTTCGCACGATCCAGGGCGCGGCCGTGGCCGAGGGGTTTAACCCCGAAGCGGAAAGCGTGACCTTCGACTGCATCCAGGTGTTCACGGCTGCTGGCCCGCTGGCGTCAGATGACGGATCGGACCTGGGGTTCCTGTCGCTGCGGTTGGGGCTGCCCGGCGGCGTCCATCGTCTGATTGCGCAGGTGGCGCCAAAGCTGGGCGTGGTGCTGGGGCAAAAGCTCGCGGCGCAGGCGGTGCCGATTGCAGGGGCTATTGCCGGCGCCGCTGTGAACTACGTCTATGCGGGCTATTATCGAGAAATGGCTCATGTGCATTTCGGCTTGCGGCGCCTCGCGGTCGAGGCGGATCTGCCAACCGATGAGCTGTTGGCCCGGCTACAAACCCGGTTGCAGGTCGCGGCAGCCGCAGGATAGCTGCGGTCGCCTCTTGAACTTGCTGGGATTGCAGATTTAATCACCGCTTCCTGCAAAGGGGAAAGAGATGATTCAATACAGTCTCAAATGTGCGGAAGGTCATGTGTTCGACAGCTGGTTCCAGTCAGCATCGGCGTTTGACAAATTGGCAGCGTCGGGCATGGTGAGCTGCGCGGTCTGCGGTGGCACCAGTGTCGAAAAAGCGATCATGGCGCCGCGCGTGCGCCCCGGGCGCAAGGCCGTATCCTCGGTAGGAGAGCCGGACACCCGCGAGACGCTCTCCGCTGCCGGGACCGCCGACGCCGCACCGGGCACGCCGCCGATCAAACCCGCCGCAGGCCAGGGCGCCGGTATGCTCAGCCGTCCGTCAGGCGATGTCGAAAAGGCCTTGGCGGAACTGCGCAAGAAAGTGGAGGCGAACTCCGATTACGTGGGAAGCAATTTTGTCCACGAAGCCCGGGCAATGCATCTGGGGGAAGCGCCAGAACGCGCGATCCACGGTGAGGCAAAGCTGGAAGAGGCCAGGGAGCTGATCGAAGAAGGTGTGCCGGTGGTGCCCTTGCCGTTCCGTCCCGGGCGCAAAACGAACTGAGGCCGACGCCAGAGGCCGGAAACGAAGGACGAACACATGCATGCAGTTGTAACGGGCACCAGCCGCGGACTTGGCAAGGCGCTGGTGGAGCGGCTGCGGGCGACCGGCTACGAGGTGACGGGCACTTCGCGTGACCATTCCTCTGGTGTGAAACTGGATGTATCGGATCCCGGTCAGCAGGCGCGCTTTGCGGCCCAGATCAAAGGGCGGCCGGTTGATCTCTTGGTCTGCAACGCGGGTGTCTACATCGACAAGGCGATGCGCCTGGAGGATTACACGGCGGAGGTCTGGGGCAAGACGCTGGCAGCCAATGTCACCGGTGTGTTTCTGACCGTGCAGGCGATGCTGCCCAATCTGCGTTTGGCCAAGGCGCCCCGGATCGCGATTTTATCCTCGCAGATGGCCAGCCAGGTGCGAGCCCCGGGCGGCAGCTATGCCTATCGTGCGTCAAAGGCGGCAGCGCTGAACATTGGCCGCAATCTCGCGACGGATCTGCAGCCGGAAGGCATTGCGGTGGGTATTTACCACCCGGGCTGGGTGCGCACGGACATGGGGGGAGAAGAGGGCGAAATCTCCGTCGAGGAGTCGGTCACTGGTCTCATCAATGAATTCGAAGTGCTGAGCCTGGAAACAACCGGCTGTTTTCACACCTGGGATGGTCGGATCCACCCGTATTGAGCGGCAGTTGGCGGCTGTCTGGTTGCCGGTCGCACAACTCACGGCTCTCTGACTAGAATGCGTCTGCCCGGCTCGGCCAGGCAGACGCTGTTCTTTTATTCCCAGCAGTTGACCAGGACAGTCATGCGAGAGGCGAGCCGCGTCATCGCGGCGCTGGGCAGCGTGGCCGTTGCCTCCGAGCGCGCCGCAGGCGAGACCCCCACCGCATTCAGCGCCTTGCGGATGGTTTCGGCGTTGACTGCGAAGTTCACCTCCTCGGGCAGCTGTTTTTCGTCGTTCCGCTGGGGCAGCAGCATGCCCAGCACGGCGCCAGTCCGATCCAGTACCGGCCCGCCGGCATCGCCGGGTTGCACGGTCATCGCCAGCCGGGTCACATCGCCGTCGCCTTCAAGGCTTTTGACATCTGCAACCTTGCCCCAGGTCAGGCTGGGAGCGCCAAGCACGCCTTCGTAGGAAAAGCCCGAAACGGCGACTTCCGACTGAAGCCGCGGCGATCCCGCGCTCAGCTCGGCCACGGCCGCGGGCACCAAGGGTTCCGTGGGGCGCAGGATGGCAAGGCCGTTTTCGGCGTCATTGGCGGCGATCTCGGCTTGGTAGCTGTGGTCGAGGGTGACCTGGCTGCACCCGGTGACCGCGTCCGAACTGGTCAGAACGCTGCCCTGGCCGTCAACGTAAAAACCCGACCGCGACCGTTTGGGACGGCGGATTTCCAGTCCTGATACCAGGTCGATATCCTGGACCACGTCCGCCCCTGCGGCGGGGTCCAGAACCCCTTCAAGCCGGGTGAAGCTGGCCTGCATCGCTGCCAGCACGCGCGCGCGGCGGTCTTCGTCTCCGGCGGGCCAGATCAGGGTAAAGCCCTTGATTTCACCGTTCTCCAGGCTGGCTTGCGTGAATGAGACGATACGCTCGTTGCGCCCTTCGATGGTGAAGCTGTTGCTGCCACGCTGCCGCGGGCCTTGCATGGGCACGATTTCCAGCGTCTGCAGGATGTCGTAAAGGCCAAACAGCGTGCGCTTGTCGCCGGGCTGGCTGATCAGCAGCAGTCGCACGCCAAGATCGCCTTTGGCGGTGTAATGGGCAAAAGGCGATTCATAACGTTCAAACGCGACTTCCTTGGCCGGGATTTCCAGCGCGATGCCTGCCTTGCTGTCCTCGATCCGGGTCATCCCGACCGAGATCAGCGGGGCGTTGTATTCCTCCATCAAGGCCTGGCGCTGGCCGGTCGTCAGCACGCCGGTGGGCTCATAGCCGCGTGCCGCCTGCCATTCGCTCATGGAGGTGCGGGTGCCACGGCCAAAGGCCCCGTCGATGCCGGCGTCGTAGAAGCCCGCAGCCTTCAGGGCGACCTGCAATTCCATACGCTCTTCGCGGCTGAGTGCCCGCTCGCTGCGGCGTGCTTCTGCCGGGGTTTCGTCGGGCAGGGTGGTCGGCACGTCCGGCGATTGCGGCAGGCTATGGGCGCTGTCCGGCGCGACTGGGGCGGGTGCGGGATCGTCCGCTGGCCCGGCGTTTGCAGCTACCGGGTAGAACTGGCTGCGCAGGTTGCGGCGAAAGGCGATGAAGCTGTCTCGCGGGATCTGGCCTTCACTGCGGTAGACCTGCAGCACCCGTTCAGCATCGTCGCGCGCATAGGGGCCCAGAACCACGCCATACCAGCCGCCGCCGAGAGCGTAACCCGACACGTCGGGCAGGCGAGCGGCATATCTGCGCGCCTCGGCCTCGGCCTCGCGCAGCGAGGAACGGGCAGCGATCTGAATCCAGACCGCATCGGCCCCACTCTGCGCCGAAACCGGCGCGGTGGAAGCCGCGGTGAACGCCATGGTCAGCGCAAACAGCGGCAGAACCAGAGCGGCAATCAGTTTTTTCATTGTCAGGGCCTCGTATCCCGGAAGTCATCGTTATGATTGAAGCGGAGATTAAGCATTTTGGTCCGGCAAAGGGAACTCCTCATGGCAGGGGGAATTCCCGGCGCGTTGCCGCATTCCCGCACTTTTGTTGCCGATGCGCTGCAGCCTGCAGTGCGCCCGGCGTTATGCAGGCGGTCAGAGGGCGTTGACCCTGCCCGGAGGCTTGCATAGGAAGATCCCCGCAATTGCTGCCCCAGCTGCCCCCGAAGGATTGAAAGATGACCCAGACCAATGGCGCGCCGCGCTCCTTCCAAGAGATTATCCTGAGGCTTCAGACTTACTGGGCCACCAAGGGTTGCGCAGTGATGCAGCCCTACGACATGGAGGTCGGGGCAGGGACCTTTCACCCGGCGACCACGCTGCGTTCCCTGGGCAGCAAGCCCTGGGCCGCGGCCTACGTGCAGCCCTCGCGCCGTCCCACCGACGGGCGCTATGGCGAAAACCCGAACCGTTTGCAGCACTACTACCAGTATCAGGTGCTGATCAAACCCAGCCCGCCGAACCTTCAGGAACTGTACCTGGGCAGCCTCGAGGCGATTGGCGTCGATATGGCGCTGCATGACATCCGCTTTGTCGAGGACGACTGGGAAAGCCCGACGCTGGGCGCCTGGGGCCTTGGGTGGGAAGTCTGGTGCGACGGCATGGAAGTCAGCCAGTTCACCTATTTCCAGCAGGTCGGCGGCCATGACTGCCATCCGGTGTCCGGCGAGCTGACCTATGGTCTGGAGCGTTTGGCAATGTATATCCTCGGCGTCGATCACGTGATGGACATGCCGTTCAATGACCCGGACGCGCCGATCCCGCTGACCTATGGCGATGTCTTCAAGCAGACCGAGGAAGAATACGCGCGCTGGAACTTCGACGTGGCCAACACCGAGGTGCTGCTGCGCCACTTCGAGGAGGCAGAGGCCGAATGCGCGGCAATCCTCGCACAGGAACATACCGACCCGAAGACCGGCAAACGCATCATCATGGCGCATCCGGCCTATGACCAGTGCATCAAGGCCAGCCACATCTTCAACCTGCTGGACGCGCGCGGCGTGATCTCGGTGACCGAGCGTCAGGCCTATATCGGCCGGGTGCGGGCGCTGGCCAAACAATGCGCCGATGCCTTCGTGCTGACCGAGGCTGGCGGCCATGAGGCCGAAGCCGAAAACGCGGCCTGATCGGGGACGGACCTATGGGAAAGTTCCTCGCATTGATCCTGATCGTCTCCGCGCTCGCGGCCGGGGGGGCGATGTATTACTTCCAGATCTACGGCTTTTACGACACGGTAAAGCCGCAGCCCGGTCGTGACGTGATGTTGATGCCGCTGGACGGGGGCGCCGCGCAGCCGATCGCCTATAGCGACTTCGAGGCGATCGACGCGGACAGCTCGCCGATCCGCTATCGTGCCTGCTTCCGCACCAAGGTCTCGCCGGATGAGCTGGCGCAGGTCTTTACCCTGTCGGACAAGGTCGAGCCCCGCAACGCGCCGCCCTGGTTTGAATGTTTTGACGCCGCAGCCATCGGTGCCCAGCTCGCGGAGGGCAAGGCGCGCTCGTTCCTGTCGGCCAAGAACATCTCCTATGGTGTGGACCGCATCGTTACCGTGACCGACGACGGCTTTGGCTATGTCTGGCACGAACTGAACAACTGTGGCCACAAGGCCTATGACGGCACCGTCGTTGGCGAGGAATGCCCGCCGCGTCCCGAGACCGGTGATGCAGGCTGATGCCCTGCCGGTCCCTGTCTGCCAATCGTAATCATTCCGCTGCGCCCGTCCGCGTGGCCACGCTCGAGGACATCCAATGCCCGATCTTCTGATTGAACTTTTCTCCGAGGAAATCCCGGCGCGCATGCAGTCGCGTGCGGCCGAGGATCTGAAAAAGCGCGTGACCGACGGCCTGGTCGAGGCGGGCCTGACCTATGCGGGGGCCGCGGCCCTGTCGACGCCGCGCCGCCTGACGCTGGCGGTGGATGGCCTGTTGGCCGAAAGCCCCACCATCCGCGAGGAGCGCAAAGGGCCCAAGGTCGGCGCGCCGGACAAGGCGATCGAGGGCTTTTTGCGCGGCGCGGGCGTCACCCGCGAGCAACTGGAAGAACGCGAAACCCCCAAGGGGCCCGTCTATTTCGTCCAAATCGAAAAGCCCGGTCGCCCGGCGGCTGAGATCATCGCCGAGGTACTGGAAACCACCATCCGCAACTTCCCCTGGCCGAAATCCATGCGCTGGGGCGCTGGCTCCTTGCGCTGGGTGCGGCCGCTGCATTCGATCCTGTGCATCCTGTCGGATGAGGCAGGGACATCGGTGGTGGATCTGGACATCGACGGCATCAAGGCGGGCAACACAACCCGCGGTCACCGCTTCATGGCGCCGGACGAGATCACCGTCACTGGGTTCGACGACTATGCCGCCAAGCTGAAACGCGCCCATGTGGTGCTGGACGCCCGCGAACGTGCCGAGGCGATCTGGCAGGAGGCCACCAACCAGGCCTTTGCCAACGGTCTGGACGTCGTCGAGGACAAGGGGCTTCTGGCTGAGGTCGCCGGTCTGGTCGAGTGGCCGGTGGTCCTGATGGGCGCCATCGACGAGGAGTTCCTGGAGCTGCCGCCGGAGGTTCTGCAGACCTCGATGAAGGAGCACCAGAAGTTCTTCTCGGTGAAGAACCCCAAGACCGGCCGGATCGAGAAATTCATCACCGTTGCCAACCGTGAGACCGCGGACAATGGCGCCACCATCCTTGCGGGTAACCAGAAGGTGCTGTCGGCGCGTCTGGCCGATGCCAAGTTCTTCTGGGAGAACGATCTGCGTACCGCCAAATCCGAGGCGGGCATGAGCGCCTGGGTAGAGAACCTCGGCAATGTGACCTTCCACAACAAGCTGGGCACCCAGGCCGCGCGCATCGACCGGATCGCCGCGCTGGCTCGCGAAATCGCGCCGGTGGTGGGCGCCGATGCGGATCTGGCCGAGCAGGCCGCTCGGGTGGCCAAGGCCGACCTGTCGTCTGAAATGGTCTACGAGTTCCCGGAGCTGCAGGGCCTGATGGGCCGTTACTACGCCGAAGCCGCTGGCCTGCCGCAAGACGTGGCCAACGCTTGCGAGGCGCACTACTCGCCGTTGGGGCCGGGCGATGACGTACCGTCCGAGCCGGTGTCTGTTGCCGTCGCGCTGGCCGACAAGCTGGACACGCTGACCGGCTTCTGGGCGATCGACGAAAAGCCGACCGGGTCGAAGGACCCATTCGCGCTGCGTCGCGCAGCCTTGGGGGTAATCCGGCTGGTGCTGGAGAATGACGTTCGCGCCAACCTCCGCGAGGTGTTTTCCAAGGGGTATGAGGGGGCGGATGCGGACAATCTCCTGACCTTCTTCCACGATCGCCTCAAGGTGTTCCTGCGCGATCAGGGCATTCGCCATGACGTGATCGACGCCTGCATTGCGATGGAGGGCAACGATGACCTCACGCTGCTGGTGAAACGCGCACGCGCGCTTGAGGATTTCCTCAAGACCGACGACGGTGAAAACCTGTTGCAGGGCTTCAAGCGCGCCAACAACATCCTCTCGAAAGAAGAGGAAAAGGACGGTGTGGAGTATTCGTTCGGCGCCGACCGCAAATTTGCCGAACACGACAGCGAAAAGGCCCTGTTCGACGCGCTCGAGGCTGGCGGGGCGGCGATCTCTCCGGCCATCGAGGCCGAAGATTTCGCGGCAGCCATGCGTGGCATGGCTGCCCTGCGCGCGCCAATCGATGCGTTTTTCGATGCCGTGCAGGTCAACGCCGACAACGAGATCCTGCGCCGCAACCGTTTGAACCTGCTGAGCCAGATCCGCAAAGTCTGTGGCCAGGTGGCCGACCTGACAAAAGTCGAGGGCTGAGCGGACCATCCGCTCTGTTCAGGCCGGGACCGTATCCCGCAAAAAGGCCGTCCTTTCCGTCAGGGAAGGGCGGTTTTTCTTTGTCTGGAAGCGTTTGCCGCGACGCTGCGGCGACAAGACTCTTGCGCCATGGCGGTCGGGCCTTATGGTGACAGGCAAAGGAGACACGCCGCAGTGCAGAAAGACTTAGAACAGATCCCGCAGGCTTCGTTGATCACTCCGACTGCACCGATCGCCACCGCGACACATGGCGGGCGGGCGAAGTGTTTGCAGCGGTTGGTCCGACTGGAGCTGCCGGTGCCCCGCACCGTTGCCCTGCCGTTCGATGCGGTTCATGCGATTGCCGAAGGCCAGATGCCGGATCTGGCTGCCGTGCTGAGCGAGTTCGAGCCGGATTCGCTGTTGTGCGTGCGACCATCTTCGGAAGATCCTGACTGGGGCGGGCCGGGGGCCATCCTCAATATCGGCATGAACGATGCGCGCTATGTCGATCTGTGCGATACGCTGGGGCGCAATGCGGCGGCGGCGCTTTACCTGCGGTTCGTACAGTCCTACGCCGTGCATGTGGCGCGCCTGGACCCGGATGTTTTCGACGATGTCGAGGATGGTGGCCCCGACGCGCTGAGCGAAATTCTTCATGCCTATGAGGCGGAGACGGACGAACCTTTCCCGCAAGACCCACAGGAGCAGTTGGCGGCGGTCTTGCGCTCGATGGCGCGGGCCTGGGAGGGCACTTCGGCGCGGCTCTTGCGGCAGGCCAAGGGCGCGCCGGCCGACGCGGGGCTCGGGCTCGTGGTGCAGGAGATGGTGCCCGGTGTCGGGCAGGGCGAATGCGGTTCCGGTGTCTTGCAACTGGTCAACCCGGTGACCGGCAAGCCGCAGCTCACCGGTCGCTACCTGAGCCAGAGCCAGGGACGCGATGCGCTGGGGGCGGGGGTGCAGGCCCTGTACCTGGAGCAGGATCCGCGCGGCTTGTCCCTAGAGGAGGTGGCGCCGGAAGCCTTTGCCGAGCTGAAGGCGCATGCGGCCTTGATGCGCCGTCGCCTGCGCGAGGAAATGCAGCTGGAATTCGTCATTGAAAACGGCCGCGTCCATATTCTGGATGGCGTTCGGGTGGCGCGCTCGGCCCGTGCGGCGGTGCGGATCGCGGTGGCCTTGGCCGAGGACGGCATCATCCCCAAGGAAGAGGCCTTGATGCGGGTTGACGCCCACGTGCTGAACGAACTTCTGCACCGGCAAGTCTCGCCAGAGGCTGAGCGGGACGTGATCGGCTCGGGGATCGCCGCCAGCCCCGGTGCCGCAACGGGCCGTTTGGTTTTCACGGCAGCGGACGCGCAGGCCAGCGCCGCGCGCGGCGAGCCGTGCATCCTGGTGCGCCGCGAAACTTCGCCCGAGGATGTGCGCGGCATGCATGCGGCGGTCGGTGTGCTGACGGAAAAAGGCGGCATGACCAGCCACGCGGCCGTCATCGGCCGCGGCTTGGGCCTGCCGTGCATCGTCGGTGCGTCCAACCTGAAATTCCACAGCCGTCGTCGGATGCTGGGGGCCGAGGATGGCCGCCTGTTCAAGGCGGGCGATATCATCACCATCGACGGCAGCACTGGCCAGGTGCTGGCCGGACAACCCGAGATGCTGGAGGCGGCCGAGGACGGCGCGCTGGGCACCTTGCTGGCCTGGGCCGACGAGGCCCGCGATATCGGCGTGCGGGCCAACGCCGACACCCCGGAGGATGCGGAAACCGCCCGCCGCTTCAACGCGCAAGGCATCGGACTGTGCCGGACCGAGCACATGTTCTTTGATCCCGGTCGGCTGACGGTGATGCGGGAGATGATCTTTGCGGAAACCCCTTCGGGGCGGGCCGCGGTGCTGGAACGCTTGCTGCCGATGCAGCGCGATGACTTCCGCGAGCTGTTCCGCATCATGGAAGGCATGCCGGTGTGCATCCGCCTGTTCGACCCCCCGCTGCATGAGTTCCTGCCGGCAACCAAGGGCGGCCAGCGTGAGCTGTCCGAGGCGCTGGGCATTCCGGTCAGCGATGTGACGCGCCGGGTCGAGGAAATGGATGAATACAACCCCATGCTGGGTCTGCGGGGCGTGCGGCTGGGGGTGACGGTCCCCGAGATCTACGACATGCAGGCGCGCGCCATCTTCGAGGCGACCTTGGAGGCTTCCAAATGGGGGGAGCCGGTGGTGCCGGAGATCATGATCCCGCTGGTTTCGGCGAAACGCGAGGTGGAGCTGGTCAAGGCGCGCATTGATGCTGTGGCGGCAGCGGTCAAGGCCGAACGGGGCGAAGATTTTACCTACCGCTTGGGCGTCATGGTGGAAACGCCGCGCGCCGCCTTGCGGGCGGGGGAGATTTCCCCGCATATTTCGTTCCTCAGCTTCGGAACCAATGACCTCACCCAGATGACCTACGGCCTGTCGCGGGACGATGCCGGGCGCTTCATGTCCGAATACGTCAACCAGGGGGTGTTTCCGGAAGACCCTTTCCACGTCCTGGATACGGATGGCGTGGGGGAGCTGCTGAAGCTGGGAGTGCAGCGCGGTCGGGCGGAGAACGACGGCATCACCCTGTCGATCTGCGGCGAGCATGGCGGCAACCCCGAATCGATTGCCTTTTGCCGCGATGCGGGCTTTGACTACGTGTCCTGTTCGCCGTTCCGGGTGCCTGTTGCGCGATTGGCCGCAGCCCAGCTGGCGATTTCCAGCAAAACCGGAAAGATCGCGCCAACATACGCGAAATACTAACAAAATGCAGGGCATCTCGCAGCCGCCAACGATATAATGGCGCTGCGAGTTTCCCCCCTTCATCTGCTGTCCCGCGCCCAAAGCTGGACCTTGTCGGTCATTTCCTTTAAGGGATGCGACCGCGAGCGTTCGGGAGGCCGAGCGCAAGCTGATAGGACGGGGGAACCCTGAATGAAACTGTTGACTATGATTGCCGTGATGGCTGCCACCATCACGATGGGTAAGAGTGTTGCTGCCGAAACGGGTTTGAATACGCTCATCGAGCGTGAGAAGACCAACCTGAGTGCGGTACCTTCGCGTAAATTCAGTGGGTTCTTCGGAATCCGCAATACCTCGCTGAAGAGCCGCCGCGCGGAACCCAAGCTGGAATTCACCAAGGCGTGGCTGGACTCGCGTCCGCCGGCCAAGGGGGGCGAGCAGTTCGCCTGCCTCGCTGAGGCCTTGTACTTCGAGGCCCGTGGTGAAACCGTGAAGGGCCAATTCGCGGTGGCAGAGGTGATCCTGAACCGGGTGAAAAGCGCCCAGTTCCCGAATACGCCTTGTGCCGTCATCAATCAGGGAACCGGGCGCAAATACCAGTGCCAGTTCACCTATACCTGTGATGGCCACAAGGAAGTCATTCACGAGAAGAAGGCCTACCAACGGGTGGCCAAGGTGGCTCGGGCTGCACTGGACGGGTTCAAGACCGATCTGACCGGTGGCGCCACCTATTATCACACCACTGCGGTCCGACCGCGCTGGAGCCGGACCTTCACGAAAACGGCGCGGATCGGTGTCCATCTGTTCTACCGCGATGAACGCTATCGCACCGCCTTGAGCAACTGATGCGGGAATGCGGCACAGATCGTGCCGCATTCGACCACTGGCGTGGCGCATGCGGGCCTGTTATCAGGTCGCCGAATGTCTAAGATCGGGACCCATCACCCGTCACAGCCAGCCAAAGGCCCGTTCCCATGCCCTCTGAAATCCGACTTGCCTTTGCGCATCCTTCTGAACGTTCCGTGGCCACGGCGGCCCCGGGCCCGCTGGATCGTATCTCTTTGCGCGACCACATCGTAGAGGTGGAAATCGGCGCCTTTCAGGCAGAGCGGGGCACCACCCAACGGATATGTTTCAACGTGGTGGTGGAAGTTGCGCCGCTGCCCAAGGATCTGGATGACGACGTCGATCGTATCCTGTCCTATGACAAGGTGACCGAGGCGATTGCGCATGAACTGGCCGCCGAACGTCTGAACCTTCTAGAAACCCTTGCCGAGCGGGTGGCAGAACGGATCTTGCTCGAGCCGCAGGCCGTGCGGGCCTTCGTGCGGATCGAGAAACTGGATCGCGGGCCCGGCGCCCTGGGGGTAGAGGTCGTGCGCTCCAAGGATCAGATCAGTCACCAGGTGAATGAGGAAGAGCGCCCGCACCCTCGGCTGATGTATCTGTCCAACGCGGCTATCGACAGCGTCAACCTGACTGGGTGGATCGACCAGATGGAGTGCCGCAAACGGCCTCTGATCCTCTGTGTCGGCGCACACCCTCTGGAAGTCCCCAAGACCGGTCACAAGTGGACGCAGCGGCGGATCGACCTTCTGGCCATCGAACAGAATGCCTGGCGGCTGGCGGCCAAGGACGACCGCTGTGTCGTGGTGTCGACCCGAACCGAGCTGGACTGGGCGATGAAGAACGGCCAAATCTGCGTCTGGGCCCCCTCGAAGATCGTGCTGGACGCCGTGGAGGGACCGTCGGCGCCGCCTTCGAACTCGGTGGCGCTGGCTGCCTGGTTCGCCGCCACGTTCGAAGCGGGCGAAATGATTGTGCTTGGCGGGGAATTGCCCGATAATCCCGGTGTCCCCCTGCGGGGTGTCAGCGTGGAGCAAGCACAACTGTGACATATTACCGGCCATTGGTTCAGCATGGCGAGGCGCGCCCCGAAGGCGCAATGCCGCTGGCGGGCAGCGCCCTGTGGTTCACCGAGGTCGAGATCCTCAGCCGGGATGCGCCGCCGCGGATCGCGCCAGCGGGGTTGGTGCCCGAACCGGTCCGCCGCCGCCTGACAGCCCGCCGGGCAACCATTGCCGGACTGGACGTCACCCAGCCTCAGATCATGGGCATCCTGAACGTCACGCCCGACAGTTTCTCGGATGGGGGGCGACACGCAGATGTTGAAACCGCCTGTGCCGCGGCGTTGCAGATGGTCGCCGACGGGGCGACCATCATCGATATCGGTGGTGAATCAACCCGTCCCGGCGCCGCCGAAGTCCCGGAAGCCGAAGAAATTTTGCGTACCGCGCCGGTCATCGAGGCGATCCGTGCCCAGAGCCAGATCCCGATCTCGATCGACACCCGCAAGGCCACGGTTGGTCTGGAGGCGCTGGAGGCTGGCGCAAACCTTGTCAACGATGTGTCCGGTTTTACCTTCGATCCGGCGCTTGCGCCTCTGGCCGCGCAAGCCAGCGTGCCAGTCTGCATCATGCACGCCCAGGGCGATCCTGCGACAATGCAGGAAGATCCGCAGTACGCCGATGTACTGCTGGATGTCTATGATTACCTTGACGCACAGATCGACCGGCTGGAAGCGATTGGCGTGGTGCGCGAGCAGATCGTGATCGACCCCGGCATCGGCTTTGGCAAGACGCTCGAGCACAATTTGACCCTGCTGCGCAATCTCAGCCTGTTCCACGGTCTCGGCTGTCCGATCCTGCTCGGGGTGTCTCGCAAAGGCTTCATTGGCAAGATCGGCGAGGAACCGCAGGCAGCTGCGCGCGCGCCTGGATCCATCGCCGTAGGGCTTGCAGCCCTGGCGCAAGGCGTGCAGTTTCTGCGGGTGCATGACGTTGCCGAGACGGTGCAGGCTCTGCGTTTGTGGCAGGCCGTCCGTTAAGGCCAAGACTGGCAGGAATTTTGAAATGCGAAAACTTTTTGGCACCGATGGTGTCCGTGGCACCGCCAATACCTATCCCATGACAGCGGAAATGGCGCTGCGGATCGGTTCTGCCGTCGGCCGTTATTTTCGCCGCGACGCGACTGGCGTGCACCGGGTCGTGATCGGCAAGGATACCCGTCTGTCGGGGTACATGTTCGAAAACGCGCTGACAGCCGGGCTGACCTCGACCGGCATGAACGTGCTGTTGCTGGGCCCCGTGCCGACGCCTGCGGTTGGTCTGATGACGCGTTCGATGCGGGCGGATCTGGGTGTAATGATCTCCGCCAGTCACAATCCGTCTGAGGATAACGGCATCAAGTTCTTTGGCCCCGACGGGTACAAATTGTCCGACAGCGCCGAGCTGGAGATCGAGGCGCTGGTGGAGGCGGGGGTCGAACCGGCCCAGGCTGCCAATATCGGGCGCGCCAAGCGCATCGATGATGCGAGGTTCCGCTATGGGGAGCGGGTCAAGAGCTCCCTGCCACGCAATCTCAGCCTGAATGGGTTGAAGGTCGTGATCGACTGCGCCAATGGCGCGGCCCACCGCGCGGCGCCGGAAATCCTGTGGGAGCTGGGCGCAGAAGTCATTCCGATCGGGGTTTCGCCGGATGGGTTGAACATCAACCGCGGTTGCGGGTCCACCCAGCCGCAGACCGCGGCGGATGCCGTCGTGGCCCATGGCGCGCATGTCGGTATTTGTCTGGACGGAGATGCCGACCGGGTCATCGTCATCGATGAGACCGGCACCGTGGCCGATGGGGACCAGCTGATGGCCCTGCTGGCCAGCCGTTGGGCCGAACAGGGGCAGCTGGCCGGGGGCGCGCTGGTGGCGACGGTGATGTCGAACCTCGGACTGGAACGGTTCCTGGAGGGCAAGGGGCTGGGGCTGGAACGCACCGCTGTTGGCGACCGCTACGTGGTCGAGCGCATGCGCGAAGGTGGTTTCAACCTCGGCGGCGAACAGTCCGGCCACATCGTGATGAGCGACTATGCCACCACCGGTGACGGTCTGATGGCAGGGCTGCACTTCCTGGCCGAAATGGTGCACACGGGGCAGAAGGCCTCGGACCTGGCGCATCAGTTCCAGACCGTGCCGCAGCGGCTGCGCAACGTCCGCTATCAAACCGGGCAGGCACCTCTTGAGGATGAACGCGTGCAAGAGGCGATTGCGGCGGCAGAGAAAATGCTGAACGGGCAGGGCCGTCTGTTAATTCGCAAGTCGGGCACTGAGCCGCTGGTGCGGGTGATGGCCGAAAGCGAAGACGCAGAGCTGATGACCCTGGCGGTCGACAGCGTTGTTGCCGCGGTGGAGGCTGCTGTCGGACAGTGATCCGACGGCTATCCGTCCCAAGTCAGCAGGATTGCCGAGCCGGACAAGTCGCCTGAAAGGGGCGCCAGCGCCCCTTCTAGCGCGCCTTGTTGAACAGGCGGCTTAGTCGCCCGAACTGGCTGAGGCCGAGGCCGCCCAATATCATCACCATGGCAATCAGCATCGACGGCGGCAGTTCTTCGTCCAGAAAGACGGCACCCAGCACCACGGCCCAGACCGGCACCTGATAGTTGGTGAGGGTCATGAAGGTTGGCCCGGCCTCGCGTACGACGATGATCCGCAGCAGGTTGGCGGCGGCGGTGGGGATCAGACCTAGGAACGCGGCGATCAGCAGGGTTTGGCCATCTGGCATGACTGGTGGCCCCTCGATCCACAGCGCCACCGGGCAGATGATCGCAAAGCCGATCAGCAGCAGCACCGCCGCGAGGCCCACCGGGTCCACCGGCGGCAGGCGGCGTGTGAGGATTGAGCTGATCGCGTAGCAGGCCGCCGCCGACAGGCAGGCGGCCCGACCAAGGGATTCGAACGGCGCGCCGCTGCTCTCGAATGCCTGGCCGCCGATCAGCAGGGCAACGCCGACAAAGCCGATGGAAAATCCGATCAGACGCCGCAGGGTCAGTTGCTCTCCGGGGACGAAGACATGCGCAAGCGGCAGTACCATCAGCGGGATTGCCGCCATGCTGACGCCGGTAAATCCTGACGATACATGCTGCTGCCCCCAGGAGATCAGCATGAAGGGCAGGGCAGTACTGAGTACCGCGATCGCCCCCAGCGACGGCCAGTTTGGCTGATCGCGGAACAGTCGACATCCGCGCGTGACCCAGATCGTGCCCAACAGAAGGGCCGCAAACCCAGTGCGTCCGGCGGCCAGCCAGAATGGCGTGGTGCCCTCCAGCGCCAGTTTGATCAGCAGGAAAGTCGCTCCCCAGACCAGACCCAGCGTGGAAATCATCAGCCAGTAGCGCGGCGCGATTGGGGGCATCAAGGTCTCCGTTTGTCTCTGCGCGACAAAACCTTGCCGAACAGGATAGGTCAAGACTGCTTGTCTTGTTATCTATCTTGTGTTGCGGTTCCGGGCGCAGATCAGATGGGGCGCGGCCGACGGCCACGGCTGAGCACCAGCCCCCCGAGGATCAGCGTCATCGCCACGAACAGCTGCGGCGGCAGGGTTTCCCCCAGCAGGAGGGCGCCGAAGATCACTGACCAGACCGGCACCTGATAGTTCACCGTCGACAGAAAGGCAGGGCCCGCGCTGCGGGCAACTTGCACCAGCAGTACCTGCGCCAGTGCAGTTGGGAGCAGCCCGAGGTAGAACACTGCGGCCAGTGGCAGGGCTTCGGGCAAGGTTGGCACCCCTTCGGCCCAAAGCGCGGCCGGGACCATCATGCCCGCACCACACAGCAGCGCCGCGGCTGAGAGCGCCAGCATGTTCACCTGGGGACAGAGACGGGTGATGATCGAGCCGAGCGCATAGCAAAGGGATGCGCCGAGACAGGCCAGTCGCGCCAGCGATTCAAAGTCGCTCCCGGCGGTTCGAAACGCATCCAGCCCGATCAGCACCACGACCCCTGAAAAGCCTACGAAAAAGCTGATGGTCCTGCGGAGGGTCATGGTTTCACCCGGAACCAGCAGATGGGCCAGTGGTAACACGAACAGCGGCACCACCGCCATGCAGACCCCGGCAAATCCGCTGGCGACGTGGGTTTGACCCCAACTCAGCAAGGAAAACGGCAGGGCGTTGGAAAAGAACCCCATACCCAGCGCACAGGCCCAGATGAGGCGACCTTCGCGTGACCGTAGCGTGGGCAGGGCAATCCCCATGGCATAGAGCACCCCCAAAAGGCACAACGCGCCGATTGAAATGCGCAGCGCGGCAATGGTCATCGGCGGAAAGCCCCGCAGCGCCAGCGACACCGCCATGAAGGAGGCGCCCCAGATCACGCCGAGAAACAGAAGCTTGGCCCAATTGGCCGCGCCGGGGGAATTGTTCACTGCTTGTCTCCTTCCCCATGGGGGCTGGCGCTCACTTGCGGCCGCGCGTGGCCATCCGGCAAACGGTCCACGCGGGGCTGCCTCAGCTCGAAAGAAATTGTGCAAAAAAGATAGGGCGCCCCAAAAGGAGCGCCCTGCAGAGGTAAGCTAAGCGGGAGGTTCCGCGGGCGCTTTAGTTCTTCTCTTTGTCGACCATCTTGCCGGCCGAGATCCACGGCATCATGCCGCGCAGCTTGGCACCGGTTTCTTCGATCAGGTGCTCGTCGTTGGCACGACGTGCGGCCTTCAGGGTCGGTTGGCCAACGGCGTTTTCCAGCATGAAGTCGCGCACGAACTTGCCGCTCTGGATGTCCGAGAGCACCTCTTTCATCCGCGCTTTGGTCTCGTCGTACTTCAGGATGCGCGGGCCGGTCACGTACTGGCCGTACTCGGCGGTGTTGGAGATCGAGTAGTCCATGTTGGCGATGCCGCCTTCATAGATCAGGTCGACGATCAGCTTCACTTCGTGCAGGCACTCGAAATAGGCCATCTCCGGCGCGTAGCCAGCTTCAACCAGGGTCTCGAAGCCGCAGCGGATCAGTTCGACCAGGCCGCCACACAGCACCGCCTGCTCGCCGAACAGGTCGGTTTCGCACTCTTCGCGGAAGTTGGTCTCGATGATGCCCGAGCGACCGCCACCGATGGCGGAGCAGTAGGACAGGCCGATTTCCAGCGCCTTGCCGGTCGCATCCTGGTGAACGGCCACGAGGCAGGGCACGCCGCCGCCCTTGGTGTATTCGCCGCGCACGGTGTGGCCCGGGCCCTTCGGCGCCATCATGATCACGTCAACGCCGGGCTTCGGCTCGATCAGGCCGAAATGCACGTTCAGACCGTGGGCGAACGCGATCGCCGCGCCTTCACGCAGGTTGTCGTGGACGTATTTCTTGTAGGTCTCGGCCTGCAGTTCGTCGGGCATGGTGAACATGATGACGTCACACCAGGCGGCGGCCTCAGCGATGCCCATGACCTTCAGACCTTCGGCTTCGGCTTTCTTGGCCGAGGGGGAACCTTCGCGCAGCGCAACGACAAGGTTCTTGGCGCCCGAGTCGCGCAGGTTCAGCGCGTGGGCGTGGCCTTGGGAACCATAGCCCAGGATGGCCACTTTCTTGTCCTTGATCAGGTTCACATCGCAATCGCGGTCGTAGTAAACGCGCATGATCCACGTCCTTTCAGTTTGTGTTTGAGGGCATAATAGGGGGGCGAAGCGGAAATGCGATTGCTGATTTGGGTAATTTTCGGGCTTTCTTGCTGGTGGTCATTCGTCAGGAGATGAAATAGTGATGTATTCATGCTTGATGATCTCGACCGACGCATTCTTCGCTACTTGCAGGCCGACCCGGCGCAATCGATTCCGGACCTGGCGGAACGTCTCGGACTAACGGCGGCGCGGCTGTCGCGACGGCTGGACAAGTTGCGCGAGACCGGGGTGATCCTGGGGCAACGGGCGGTGATCGACTGGCGCGCGCTGGGCTATGAGGTCGAGGTCTCTCTGCGCGTGACGCTGGACAAGACCAATCCGCGGGCCTTTGACGAATTCATCGAAGGCGCGCGCAGGATTCCCGAGGTGCTGGAAATCCAGACCTTCCTCGGGCAGGTCGATGTGCGGCTCTCGGTGATTGCGCGGGACATGCCGCATTATCAGCAGATCTACCGCGCTGCGATCCTGAACCTTCCCCATATCGCGGACATCGAGGCGCTGATGCATGTCGCGCGTCTCAAATCCGATGAGGTGCTGCCAGTATGATCTCGCTCGACGATATCGATTATGCCCTGCTGCGCGCTCTGTCGCGTGATGCCAGCCAGTCGGCCGGAGCCTTGGGGCGGCAGCTGGGGCTCAGCCAGCCGGCCACCTGGCGACGGATCAAGCGTCTTCAGGATACCGGCATCATTGCAGGGCGCAGGCTGGATCTGGACAGTGAAAAGCTGGGCTTCGGCGTCACTGTTTTCCTTGGCGTGAAACTGGCGACAAAGGGGCGAATTAGCCTGGAGGATTTCGAACGCGCCGTTGCGGCCATTCCCGAAGTGCAGACGGTCGAGCATGTTCTTGGCATGTATGACTACCGGTTGCGCGTGGCCGCGCGGGACATTTCCGATTTCGAAAGGGTGCTGCGGCGCCGAGTGATGACCTTGCCGGGGGTGGGGAGCGTGGATGCGAATGTGCTGTTGAGCGAAGAACGTCGCCCCGGCCCGCTGGGATGAAGCGCCAAAGCAGGGTTTGCCAAACCGGCCAGCAGTCGCTAGCCCTTTGGGCAGAACAGAATGGGAGGCCGACATGGCATTGCTCGACACCGTTGACCCCGAGGGTCTTGATGAATTCTCAGTGGTATTCACCGACCGCTCGTTGAACCACATGTCCAAGACATTTCAGCAGGTCATGTTGGACATCAACAGCATGCTGAAAGAGGTCTACAAGGCCGAGGCCGTGGCACTGGTGCCCGGTGGCGGCACCTACGCGATGGAGGCCGTGGCCCGCCAGTTCGCCCGCGGCGCCGACGCGCTGGTGGTGCGCAATGGCTGGTTCTCCTATCGCTGGAGCCAGATTTTCGAAACAGGCGGTCTCACCGCGTCGGCCACTGTGATGAAGGCGCGTCAAACGGGAAATGACTCCGCCTCCCCGTTCGAACCCGCACCGATCACCGAGGTGGTCGCGGCGATCAAGGACCAGAAGCCGGACATCGTCTTTGCGCCGCATGTGGAAACTGCCGCCGGGGTGATACTCCCGGATGAGTATGTAAAGGCAATGGCGGCAGCCGCGCATGAGGTCGGTGCGCTGATGGTGCTGGATTGCATCGCCTCCGGATGCGCCTGGATCGATATGCAGGCCACCGGTGTCGACGTGCTAATCTCCGCTCCGCAAAAAGGCTGGAGCGCGTCTCCTTCGGCAGGGCTGGTCATGTTCTCGGATCGTGCGCTGAAGCGTCTGGAAGAGACCGCCTCGGACAGCTTTGCGCTGAACCTGAAGCAGTGGCGCGCGATCATGAAGGCCTATGAGGACGGTGGCCACGCCTATCACGCCACCATGCCGACGGATGCGTTGAAGGCCTTCCGCGACACGATGCTCGAGACCAGGGAATATGGCTTCGAGCGCCTGCGCGAGGCGCAATGGAAGCTGGGCAACGGTGTGCGCATGATGCTCAAGGATAAGGGGATCACGTCGGTCGCGGCCGAGGGCTTTGGCGCGCCGGGCGTTGTGGTGAGCTACACCAGTGACCCGGACGTGCAGAACGGCAAGAAGTTCCTGGCGCTGGGCACTCAGATCGCCGCGGGCGTGCCGCTGCAATGCGACGAGCCCGCCGATTTCCGCACCTTCCGTCTCGGTCTGTTCGGTCTCGACAAGCTCTATGATGTCGACGCCACCCTGGCGCGGCTGAAGACGGTGGTGGACCAGGTTCTGTAAACCGACCGCCGGGCTTCATCTTTGCCCAAATACTCCCGCCGGAGGCAGCGGCTTTCCCAAGGGGAAAGCCGCTTTTTATTACTTCACGCCCAGCCCCATCTGCATCAGCGTCTTGCGCACCGGGGCCAGTGAATACAGCGCATTCAGTCCCAGGGCCCGCAGATCGCGCAAGGGGCGGGGGGCCAGCATCGACGTGCGATTCAGCAGATCTATGCCGGTGACCCGCAGCAGGATCTCGCCGTGGCGGGCCTTGTGATAGGCGGCCAGCATCTCTGCATCGCCCAACCCCTCGGGGCGGGCGGCAGCCAGTTCCAGCAGGCAACGCAGGTCGCCGAGCGACATGTTCAGCCCCTGTGCCCCGATCGGCGGCACGACGTGAGCGGCCTCGGCCATCAGCGCCAGCCGCTCGCCGTTCAACCGTTGCGCGGATTGGCTGATGATCGGCCAAATGGTGCGGCGCGACGCCAGCTTCAGATCACCATACAGCCCGCAGCTGCGTTCCGTCATCGCAGCCTCAAAGGCTTCGGTGTCCAGATCCAGCAATTGCTGCGCACGGGGGCCGCGTTCCATCCAGACCACTGCAGAGGAAGGGCGCCCCTGGTAATCCGGCAGTGGTACGAGCGTGAAGGGTCCGCCGGAGCGATGGATCTCGGTCGAGACATTGTCGTGGGGGCTGGGATGGGTGACCGCAAAGGCCAGCGCCTTTTGGCCGTAACGGGTTGTCTTTACCGGAATGCCAGCAGCCCTGCGCATTGGCGAATTGCGACCATCGCAGGCCACCACCAGTCTCGCCTGGATCTGGCTGCCGTCGCTCAGGCTGACGCGCGCGGCCTCGGTGCGCGTGAACAGGCCGGTCGTTCCGGTGCCAAACCGCAAATCGGCGTTGGGCAATTCGGCCAGCCTGGCAATCAGCTCGCGCCGCAACAGCCAGTTGGGCAGGTTCCAGCCAAACGGCTGGCCCGAGATGTCAGCGGCGTTGAAATCCTTGACCACCCGCGGCTCGGGCCGGGCACCGCCGGCATCGACGATGCGCATCACCTGCAAGGGGGCGGCGTGATCCGCCAGTCGAGGCCACACGCCGCAACGGTCCAACAGGGTCTGTGCAGGTTGCAGGAATGCGGTGGTGCGCAGATCTGAGCCGTCGGCGTCGCGCTCGGTCACTGGCGGTGCGGGATCGGCGCAGATCACGGAAAAGCCACTGGCGGCAAAGGCGGCGGCGGCCGTGAGGCCGGCAATACCGCCACCGGAAATCAGGATGTCGCAGGTTTCGGCCATGTATCTGCCCTCCGTGTCTGGGCCAGAGATAGGCGCGCAAGGGGCAAAAACACAAGCGGATACCTGCGCGCTACCGTTCTCAGCCGCGGGTGATGCCCAGCAGCAAGGCAAACATTACCGGCACGAAACAGAGCGCCGGGAGATACAGACCGGGCAGGCCGAACAGCAGGATCGAGCACCCCCACAGGCTGACCAGCGCCACCAGCGCATACGAGAAATTTTCCTCCGGCCCGTAGGCCACTTCTTTCATGATCCGCCCCAGCAGCGGGATTGCAAACAGAACACGCTGCCACAGGCTCAGACGGTCGGGGAGGGTATATGCGGACATGGAAGAGCTCCGATGATCTGTATCACCGGGGCATATATGCAGCTGAAGATGACTGAAACAGGCACATTTTGCCGCAGCCGCCGACAAAGCCTGGCCCTGCGTCAGCAAGGGTCAGATCAGCCTGGCCAGAAAGGCGGTCAGATCATCCGCATGATGGTGAATGTGATCGGCCACCAGCGGCTCTGGTGCAACGTAGACGGTTCGCATGCCCATGGCATGGGGCGCCGAGAGGTTGCGGGGGTCGTCTTCGAACATCGCTGCCTTTGAAGGCTCGATCCGGGCAAGGGCGAACACCTTGTCAAAGGCACGCCGGTCCGGTTTGGGCTGGTAGTCGGCGTGCTCCACGCCGTAGATGCCATCGAACAATCCGCTCAACCCGCGCGCTGCCAGCACGCGTTCGGCATAGGGAGCAGACCCGTTCGTGTAGACATACTTCCGCCCCGGAAGGTCGCGAATATGCGCTGCAAGGGATGGATCCGGTTCGAGGTGATCGAGGGAAATATCGTGCACCGCCTCCAGGTAGGGGACCGGGTCCAGATCATGCTCTCGCATCAGCCCTGCCAGGGTCGTGCCGTGGTCACGCCAGTAGTCGCCGCGCAACCGGTCAGCCTCTGGCTGGCTGAGTCCCAGCGCTTCCTGCACATAGGCCGTCATTTTGACTTCGATCTGGTCGAAAAGGCGGGCGGACGGCGGATACAGGGTGTTGTCGAGATCGAACACCCATTGTCGGACGTGGGAGAAGAATTGCTTGGGCATGGGCTTCCCCTAGGCGGCGGTGGCGGTATTTGCAATCAAAACTGCATTTTGCCTGCGGGTTTTCGGCGCTGAGGCGGCGGCAGGGTTGAATGCCGCGTCGTGGGCTGTAGAGATTGGCAGATCACAGAAAACGGGAATGAAGATGAGCCAGAGCCGCAGCCACCAGAAAGACGCCTATGCGCTGATCCTCGAAGCGATTGATACCGGGATCTATAAACCGGGGGATCGGCTGGTGGAAAGCGATCTGGCGGAGCGTTTTGGTGTGTCGCGCACCCCGATCCGCGAGGCGTTGCAACGGCTGGAGACGCAGTCGCTTCTGGAGCGCGACGGGCGCTCGCTGATTGTCGCCTCCCTCGATCACAATCAGATGGCGGAACTCTATATCGTCCGGCGAGAGTTGGAGGGGCTGGCGGCACAGCTCGCGGCGCGCCATGCCACCGAGGAAGAAATCCGGGTGCTTCAGGAAATGGTCAAGGAAGATGACAGGCTGATCGGGGATCCCGCTGCGTTGTCCAAGGCCAATCGTCGTTTCCACGAGCAGATCCACCTCGCCTCGCACAATCGCTACCTGGTGCAGCAACTGGATTTGGTGCACCGGACGATGGCATTGATGGCGACCACCTCGCTCGCGGCGGAAGGGCGCAGCGAGATCGCCCAGTCAGAGCACAAGGGCATCGTCGACGCGATCAGCCGCCGGGACGAAGCCGCCGCCGGGCAGGCGCTGAAGGACCACATCTCGATCGCCTTCATGACTCGATTGAAGCAGGATGCGAGCGGGCGCGGCTGAGGCGGCCCCAGCGGCGTGGCCGCTCCGTCGTTTTGTCCGGGGCTTCGATGCCATGGGCGGTTTTGTCCCAGAAGAACGGGCAGACGAGCAATTCATAGGCGGCCTTGGCGACGGCGATCACCCCCATTGGGAAGTACAGGATCAGGCTCGGCGCCCAAAGGGCCAAGTGGGGCCGCCGCATTGCAAACGCAGCGGCGATGCCGAGAACCAGGCCCAGCAATTCAAAGAACACCAGCGTTGCCGCTGCCAGCATCAGGACGCCAGCCGGTACCGAGGAAGAGCTCGGATGCGGCAGGCCCAGCGTGATCAGCCAGAATGACCACAGGATCGGGGCGAAGATAAACTGGCCTATGGTGCCGATAAAGAAGGCCTGAAAGCCCAGGAACCGCTTTACGCCGAGATCGGCGAGCAGGCGCAAGGGCTGTCGCATGTGCACGAGGTAGGTGACCATGAAGCCCTTTAACCAGCGCGAGCGCTGTTTGACCCAGGGCCAGGGACGGCAATTGGCTTCCTCGTAGGTGGTGGTTGGCAACATCTGCGTACGATAGCCCGCCCGGTACAGACGCACGCCCAAATCCGCGTCCTCGGTCACGTTATGGGCATCCCAGCCCCCAAGCTCTTCCAGCACCTTGCGGCGAATGAACATCGTGGTGCCACCCAGAGGCACCACCAACCCAAAGCGGGCAATGCCCCGTAGGACAATCCGGAACCAGCTGCCGTATTCGAGCGTGAAGCAGCGGGCAATCCAGTTGGTATCGGGGTTGTAATAGTCCAGAACCCCCTGAAAGCAGGCGGTTTGGGGCGGTGCCGTGGAAAATGCGCCCGCGACGGTTTCCAGCTGATCCTTCTGAGGGGCGTCCTCCGCATCCCAGACGCCGACAATTTCGCCGCGGCAGAAATTCAGGGCATAGTTCATCGCCCGCGGTTTGGTTGTCAGCCCGCCAAAGGCCGGAACCTCCACCACTCGGATCCAGGGCGGCAGCTGGATGTGCGACAAGGCGCGTCGGGTGATGTCGTCATGGGCTTCCAGCACGAGGAGGATATCGGTGAGCGCCCGTGGGTATGTCAGCTTTCGCAACCTGTGCAACAGGGCGCGGCTGATCGCCGCTTCGCGAAACAGCGGCACCATCACCGAAATCACCGGACGGGGAGGGGGGGCTGTGGCCGAGTGCGATGTCACAGCTGGGCTGCCACGCTCGGTACAGCTGCTGGCAAGACCGCACAGTTTCAGCAGCGTGAACAGAAAGACCGAGGACAGCGCCACGCCGCAGAGCCCTGTAAACGTGGCCGCCGGGGCCAGAGCGACCAACGTGACCGTTGGCAGAATGCAAGCGATCAACAGTGCCTTGCCGCGCGCCAGATCCAGGTTCCGGCAACTGAGCCTTTGTGACACGCTGCAGCTGGCCTGTTGCACCATGGCCGGGCTGAAATGCCGGGTCAGCAACGCGGTGATCTGGCTTTCCTTGGCCAGCACGGGGGTGATGTCGTCAAAGCACCCGCGCAACTCCTGGCGCAGCTGTTCAAAGCGGTCCGGATGGGCGATGGCGATGGTCACTGTCTGACCAAGCTGTATCCAGGGGATCGCGTCGTGACGCAGCCAGAAGCGGGCGGGCTTTGCAACGAGCAATCGGGCCGAGCCGATTTGCCCCTCCAGGTCGACCCGCGGCATGGCATACTGCTGTGACAGCGCCGCCAGGACCTGATCTTCCCCGGCCAGCCCCTCGGCGATCAGTATTCGTCCGAGCTCGGCCTTCTGGTGTTGGCGCAGCACCAGCGCCTTGAGCAGGTCGTCACCAGCAACGGGCGGCGCAACCTTCGGGGCGTCCGGCCCCTTGTCTTGTCGCGGTCGCAAGAACCGCAGCGGATGTGAAACAACGCCCATTGCCAACCTTCTACCAACCTGAACTGAGACGTTCAGGCTGGTAGTCGGGAGTTTAAGAAATGGTAAATACCATCTTAACCATGGCGATAAGTGGTTGTTTTTACGAAGGGCTTATGCGGTTTCACGCTCTGCCATCGCTTCCGCAAACCGTTCGAACAGATAGAAGCTGTCCTGCGGGCCGGGGCTGGCTTCGGGGTGGTGCTGCACCGAGAAGACCGGACGACCCGACACGCGGATACCGCAGTTGGACCCGTCAAACAGCGACACATGGGTCTCCTCGACGCCGTCCGGCAGGGTTTGCGCATCCACCGCGAACCCGTGGTTCATCGAGGTGATCTCGACCTTGCCGGTGGCATGTTCCTTGACCGGGTGGTTGGCACCGTGGTGGCCGTGGTTCATCTTGACGGTCTTTGCCCCCAGCGCCAGTGCCAGCATCTGGTGACCCAGGCAGATGCCGAAGATCGGCAGTTCCGCCTTCAGGACGTCCTGGATCATCGGCACGGCGTATTCGCCGGTGGCAGCCGGGTCGCCGGGGCCGTTGGACAGGAACACGCCATCGGGGTTGTGCGCCAGCACTTCCTCGGCGGTGGCGGTGGCGGGAAGAACGGTCACGTCGCATCCCGCGCTGGCAAGGCAGCGTAGAATGTTGCGCTTGGCGCCGTAGTCAATGGCGACGACCTTGTGCTTGGGGGCTTCCTGCCGCGGATAGCCATCGGGCCAGGCCCACCGCATTTCATCCCAGCGATAGCTTTGCGCGCAGGTGACCTCCTTGGCGAGATCCATGCCTTCGAGCCCGGCCCAGTCGCGTGCCTTGGCGACCAGCGCCTTGACGTCGAAGTTGCCGTCCGGGTCATGTGCCAGGGCAACATGCGGCGCGCCTTGCTGACGAATGGCGCGGGTCAGCCGACGGGTGTCGACCCCACCGATCGCGATGCGGCCGGTGCGCTTGAGCCAGTCTTTCAGCTCTTCGGTGGCGCGCCAGTTGGATGCGAGGGTCGGATCCCACTTGACCACCATTCCGGCGGCCACCGGATCTGCGGTTTCATCGTCTTCCGGGGTGACGCCGGTGTTGCCGATGTGCGGGAAGGTGAAGGTGACGATCTGGCCGGCGTAGGAGGGATCCGTCATGATCTCCTGGTAGCCGGTCATCGCAGTGTTGAAGCACAGCTCGGCCACGGCCTCGCCAGTGGCGCCGAAACCGGTGCCGTAAAAGACGGTGCCATCGGCGAGCGCCAGGCAGGCGGTGGGCTTGGTCGGGGCGGAAGCGGCCATTGCGCGAGTCTCCATGCGGGTGAAATTCATGGGCTTGTAAGGGGAGGGCAGATGCGGGTCAAGCCTGCAGCCATTGGCCAGTGTGACGCAGCGGCGGAAATCGAAAGTTTACGCTAAACTTGCACTGCCTCGCGAGAATGGCTAACCATCGGTGTTCGGCAACCATGGGGATGCTTTTGCAAATGGATACGCGCACGCGGGTCAACCAGGCCCTGAAGCAAGCGATGAAAGACAAGGCGGCCGAGCGGCTGTGCACGCTGCGGCTGATCAACGCCGCGATCAAGGATCGGGAGATCGCCGCCCGCGCGGACGGTGAAGAAAGCGGTATCGATGAAGCCGAAATCCTGGCGATTCTCGGCAAGATGACGAAGCAGCGCAAGGAAAGCGCACGGGCCTACGAGGAAGGCGGACGTCTGGATCTGGCAGAGCGGGAACTGGGCGAAATCGCGATCATAGAGGAATTCCTTCCCAAGCAGCTCAGCGACGACGAGGTCGAAGAAGCGATCAGGGAGGCGGTGGCCGAAACCGGTGCCGAGTCGATTCGCGACATGGGCAAGGTCATGGGCGCCCTGAAGGCGAAGTACACCGGTCAGATGGACTTCGGCAAAGCCGGGCCGCTGGTCAAGGACCAGCTGTGCAGCAAGGGCGATTGCTGAACCTTCGCGTCCACGGCTCATCGCCCGGCGGCAGCCCGCGACTTTGCCTGAAGACCCAAGCTATTCACATGGGGGCCATCTCGGCCCCCATTTTCGTTGGTGACTAGTGTCGAAACGCGCGGCGAAGATCGTCGTAGAGCGTGAGGCGCTCTTCCTCGGAGAGGAAGGCGCCAATTTCCACTTCGCGGCCGCAACCGCGCAGGGTGACGTAGTGGGGGACCGGGCCATCGTCGTCATGCATCTCGACGCTGGCCCAGTAGCGGTTGCACTGCCAGCTTTGCTGCGCGCCATCAGGGTCGGTCCGTTCCAGTCGCGCCTGTTCCGGACCCAGGGTGAGCACCTCGATTATCTGGCGATCTTTCCGGCTGCGGTCGAGCGCCCATTTCAATCCAAACACGGCCAGGACAACAAATGGCAGCAGCCCCCAGATCAGCAAAGTGCCGAGAAAAGCGAGCAGGGGAATGCAGGTCATCGCTGCGGTGATGCCGATGAAGCGGACATAGCCGCGCGGACGCAGCGACTGATGCGGCCATAGGTGCAGCTCGGCTGTCGGGGCGGACTGCGGATGTATCCAGGTGTAGGGCATCGACGGGCCTGTTCGAGAGCGTTCCAGTACTGACAATATAGAATGAAAAAGCCCCCGGAGCAGTGGCGCCGGGGGCTTTGGTCTTTCAGTCCGTCAGACGCTTAGTGCGAATGAGAGCGGTCCCAGTCTTCCTGCTTGGGCAGGATTTCAAAGGTATGCTCCGGCGGCGGAGAGGGCAGGGTCCACTCCAGCGTGTCCGCGTATTCGTTCCAGTAGTTGTTCTGGGTGACGCGGGCGCCGCGCAGCAGCGAATAGATCACCACGCCGAAGAACAGCAGGAAGGACGCAAAGGAGATGAACGCACCGTAGGACGAGATCTTGTTCCAGTAGGCAAAGCCTTCCGGATAGTCGATGTAACGGCGCGGCATGCCCTGGCGGCCCAGGAAGTGCTGCGGGAAGAACGTCAGGTTTGCACCGATGAAGAACAGCCAGAAGTGGATCTGGGCGCCCAGCTCGTTGTACTGACGGCCGGTCATCTTGCCGAAGTAGAAGTAGATGCCCGAGAAGATCGCGAAGACGGCACCCAGCGACATCACGTAGTGGAAGTGTGCAACCACGTAGTAGGTGTCGTGATAGGCGCGGTCGACCGCGGCCTGCGACAGAACCACACCGGTCACGCCGCCGACGGTGAACAGGAACAGGAAGCCGAAGGCGAACATCATCGGCGCCTTGAACTCGATCGAGCCGCCCCACATGGTGGCGATCCAGGAGAACACCTTCACGCCGGTCGGAACCGCGATCACCATGGTGGCGAGCATGAAGTAGGCCTGCTGGTTCAGCGACATGCCGACGGTGTACATGTGGTGCGCCCACACGACGAAGCCCAGAACGCCGATCGCGATGATCGCCCAGACCATCGGCAGGTAGCCGAAGACGGGCTTGCGCGAGAAGGTGGCGATCACGTGGGAGATGATGCCGAAGCCGGGCAGGATCACGATGTACACTTCCGGGTGGCCGAAGAACCACAGGATGTGCTGGTACAGGATCGGGTCGCCGCCGCCTGCCGCGTCAAAGAAGGTGAAGCCGAAGTTGCGGTCCATCAGCAGCATGGTGATGGCACCGGCCAGAACCGGCAAGCTCAGCAGGATCAGCCAGGAGGTGACGAAGATCGACCAGGAAAACAGCGGCACCTTGAACAGGGTCATGCCCGGGGCACGCATGTTCAGGAAGGTGGTGATCATGTTGATTGCACCCAGGATCGAGGACGCACCCGAGACGTGGACGGCAAAGATCGCCAGATCCATCGAGTAGCCGCCTTCGTTCACGGACAGCGGCGGATACAGAACCCAGCCGACGCCGGAGCCCAGCTGGTCGTTGCCGCCCGGCGAGACCACCGACAGAACCGCCAGCGAGGTGCCCGCGACATACATCCAGAACGACAGGTTGTTCATCCGCGGGAAGGCCATGTCCGGCGCACCGATCTGCAGCGGCATGAAGTAGTTGCCGAAACCGCCGAACAGCGCCGGGATCACCACGAAGAACATCATCAGGATGCCGTGGGCGGTGATCATCACGTTCCAGAGGTGGCCGTTGGGGGTACATTCGGCAGAGGCGTCCGCGATCAGCCGTGCGCCCTCCAGGCACATGTACTGAACGCCCGGATCCATCAGCTCCAGCCGCATGTAGACGGTGAAGATGACGGAGATGAGACCTGCAATCGCCGAGACGATCAGGTAAAGAATGCCGATATCCTTGTGGTTCGTGCTCATGAACCAGCGGGTGAAAAAGCTCCGCTCGTCCTCGTGGCCGTGACCATGAATGGCTGCGTCTGCCATTTAGGTGCCTCCTGCTGCAATACGAAAGACCCCAGGAGACGGACTCCGGGCGGTCTGGATTCCTTGGCGTTTTAGTGTGGCGTGCCGGCGCCTTCAATGGTGGAGTTTGATATGGATCAAGATTTATTGCCGCAGGGGGCGGCATCTTCTGGCCGGTCAGCCGCGCAGTGCGGAGCTTGACCTGCGTGGGCGTCCTGCCCAAAACCGGGGAGCAAAGGCTGCGATAGACAGGAGACTCCGATGGCCACCTACGATTTCGACAATATTTTTGCCAAGCTTCTGCGCGGCGAGATCCCCTCGACACGTGTGTACGAGGACGCAGAGACACTGGCCTTCATGGACATCATGCCGCGCGCTGACGGTCACTTGCTGGTGATTCCGAAAACACCTTGCCGGAACTTGCTGGATGCCTCCCCGGAGCAGTTGGCAGCTGTCATGCGCACGGTTCAGAAATTGGCGCAAGCGGTCATGAAGGCGTTCGATGCGGATGGGGTGACGGTGCAGCAGTTCAACGAAGCTGCTGGCGGCCAGGAGGTTTTCCATCTCCATTTTCACGTTCTCCCCCGGCATGAGGGGGTCGCCCTTCGTGCACCCGGCCAGATGGGCGACCAGGACGCAATCCGCGCCCAGGCCGAGAAGATCCGGGCCGCTCTGGAGGCCGTGTGAGGCCTGAAGACCGGTCCCATTAGTCCAGCCCCTGCGCCGCGGACCTGACTGTCGCGGCGCAGGGGAACAGGTAATTTCGATCCCATCAATTTAAATAAATGTTGAACTGGCGACGTGTTTTGGCGTAGCTGGTTCCCAAAATGGTTGTGATTTGAAAGGGGCGCACGCGCTCAACGGTACGAGGGGCCGCATGTTGGATGCGGTATTGCCATCGCCCCCAGGCGCTGAGGCACACCGGCAGGATTACAATCACCGGGCTGAAAGCCTGATACATCAGCCAGAAGGTTTTAGTCAGCAGAGGCGCTTTGCGCGCTGCTTTTTTGGTATTTAATGTTGCATTCGGAGGGGCGGGAGTGACGCTCTTGTGTCATGCGCAGGCCTTGTCGCTGGATCAGGTTGTTGCAGCTATTTACGAAACGGTGATCCGGCCCGAACAGTTCGATCGTTTCTTTCAGCCCCCGCCGAGTGAGCGGGCGGTGACGCTGCGGCGCGGCGGGACTGCGACCGGCGCACGGGACCGAGGAACGCAGCTCTTGCAGTCCCATTTCGCACGGGCTGCAGAAATCCACGAGGGCCAATGGCAACAAGCCAACCGACAGCACCCCGGCAGTTACAAAGGCGTTTGCAGTCGGTTCTGGCTATTGGTGGATGCCGGGTCGGGGGGGCGACTGATCAACGCATCGCAAGGCGCGGCGCGGCAATTGAGCGGCGGTGCCGAACTGATCGACGCGATGGGGCTGACTGCGGCCTCCAGCAATCGCTGGCGCGACTTTTTGCGACAGGTTCATCAGGGGGCGGTATCCGGTCAGGAAGTGCTGCTTCTCGAGACGGGCACAGCCGCTGAATACATCCTGTGCCGCCCCGTCCTGACATCCCGATCAGGCGGCGCAGCACGATCTGTCATGGCTGAGCGGCTCGAACTGGAGTGGGACAGTGCGGCGGCGGTGCAAGTCGCCTCGGTAATCGGGGCGACCGCGGATGAGTTGGCACCTTTGGAGCGGGCCTCGGCCGAGGGCGCATTGGTGGCGGGGGGCGTGATCGACCTTGCGTCCCGGCTCGGGGCCCCCGACGTTGCTGCGGTGGTTCGGCTCGCGGCCTTTCTGATGACCGAACATGTCCGCGATCTGAAAGTCGCCAGGGGGGAAGTGCTGCCACCAGCCTCCACGCTGGTCGAGCGCAACGGGCGCCGCAGCCAATACTTTCGTCTCGGGGCTGAGACCGGCCAGCCGGTCATCTTCGTGCATGGAATTCTGGATGGGATCGCGCCGCTGCAGCGCTTGCAGCCGCAGCTCCGGCAACTTGGGTTCAGGGTGTTCGCCCCGATGCGGGGCGGCTACGGCAGTTCGGATCCGCTGGCGCCGGGGGAGGATCCGGTTGAAGCCTGCGTGCGGCAGCTGGATTCGCTGATCGCCACGGAAGGTCTGCAAAAACCGATTCTGCTGAGCCACCGGGCGGGGGCCTTGTTCGCCTGCACCGCAGCCAACCGCCTGCATCGCAAAATTCCGGCCCTGCTGGCCGTCGCGGCCAATTGCAACGCCAGTTCACCGCGCCAGTTCAGCGGCATCCGTGGCTATGCATGGCTGGTGGCGTTTTGCGCCGGGCGCGCGCCGTGGTTGCTGCCTGTCCTGTTGAAGGGCTGGGCCACCGCAATTCGCTGGTACGGCCACGAGATATTGCTGCGCGCCCAAACAGCGCCCGGCAGCCGCGAGCGGGCCCGGCTGGATGCGCTGCACCTGCTGCCGCTCCTGAAGCAAAGTCAGGATTTGTTCCTGAACAAGGGCGGCGCCGGGTGTCTGGCCGACGTGCGGGTGATGCGCAGAGGCTTCGCGCACATGGGGCTGGGGCAAAAGACGCGGGCGGTCTTCGTGCATGGCGGTGAAGACCAGGTGGCCCCCCTGCCGCAGATAAGGGAAGCGCTTCGCGGCATGGGCAACGCGCAGCTGTGCGTCAGCCAGGAGGCGGGGGCGTCGCTGTTCTATACCTTCCCGGAGCTGGTCCTGACCGCGTTGCAGGATTGTGCGGCCGCCGCATCCGATTGACGCCTGCGTGTTTTGGGCCGCCAGTGCCGCGAGTTAGCTGTCGCCGAAGACCTGCGTGAAGCTGCGCTTCAGGGCGACATCGACATCGGCCATCGTCACCGGCAGGCCGAGGTCGACCAGGCTGGTGACACCATGCTCGGAGATGCCGCAGGGAACGATTCCGGTGAAATGCTCCAGATCGGGTTCGACGTTGATGGAGATCCCGTGGAAGCTGACCCACTTGCGCAGCCGGATGCCGATGGCGGCGATCTTGTCTTCAGCCAGGCCGCCGCTGAGTGTCCGCGGTTTGTCGGGCCGTTCGACCCAGACACCGACTCGCCCCTCCCGGATGTGGCCCTGAACGTTGAACTCCTCCAGCGCTGCGATCACCCATGTCTCGAGCTGTTGCACGAAGCGGCGAACGTCATGGCCTCGCTTGCCGACGTTCAGCATCACGTAAACCACCCGCTGGCCGGGGCCGTGATAGGTGTACTGTCCACCGCGCTTGCTGTCGAAGACCGGGAACCGGTCGGGGTCGGTCAAGTCTTCGGGCTTGGCCGAGGTGCCGGCCGTGTAGAGGGGAGGGTGTTCCACCAACCAGATACATTCATCGGCTTCGCCCGCCGCGATGGCCGCAGCGCGCGATTCCATGAAGGCCACCGCCTGATCATAGTCAACCAGACCGTCTGTGGTGATCCATTCAACCATGGCTGTTGCCCTCCGTGATTTGGATGCGCGCCCCCGGCGCATGGGGATGTAGCGGTCAATATCCCGATTCCGGGGCAAGTATCCATAGGCTGCGCGCGCGCTTGATTTACCTCTTCGGAGGTCGGGTTTTCGCGGTCGTGAACATTCTGGCATAAATGATGATTTTCGACTTCACATCCCCGTCACGCTGGTCTATACGCCGCTACACCAAGCCTAAGACAGTGCGGTCGTGGCGGAATTGGTAGACGCGCAGCGTTGAGGTCGCTGTTCCTTAACCGGAGTGGAAGTTCGAGTCTTCTCGACCGCACCATCTTGGATCCCTGACGTGGCACGATGTGCGTCAGGTTGATCAAATCTCTCCCTTAGGCGATCTAAGCTACAGCTTTCTGGTGCGCGTCATCGGCTGGACCAAGACTGTTTCGGCAAACGCGCGAGCTGCAGTCGCCTGTCAGTTTTGGCGCGCTGTTCTACTCAGTTCTGACACGGCTCCATCCTTGTGTCGGCCCCTGCGATTCGGCCAAAAAAACACCCCGCCGCGGGTTCGCGCGACGGGGTGTTTGCGTATCTGGTCCGGGCGCAAAAAGCGCTCGGAGCGACTTGAGCGAAGGGCGTCAGCCCTGAAGCGACTTCACCTCGACATCTCCTTCGGCCTGCGCCTTGATCGCACGTGCCGCGGCGTTGGCGCCAGCTGCAGTGGTGAAGTAGGGGATCTTGTCGTAGAGCGCGACGGAGCGCATTTCCTTGCTGTCCTCGACCGCCTGTGCGCCCTCGGTGGTGTTCATCAACAGCTGCACCGCGCCGTCTTTCAGCATGTCGACCACGTGCGGGCGGCCCTCATAGACCTTGTTGACCAGCTCGCAAGGCACGCCCTGGGCTTCCAGCCAGCTTTGGGTGCCGCGGGTGGCGACCAGGGTAAAGCCTTGCTCCACTAGGATCTGCGCCGCTTCCAGCATCAGCTGGCCCTTGTCGGCATCCTTGATCGAGATGAAGGCGCGGCCCTTGGACGGCAGCTTCATGCCAGCGCCCATCTGCGCCTTCAGGAAGGCGCGGGCAAAGGAGCGGTCCCAGCCCATGACTTCACCGGTGGAACGCATTTCCGGGCCGAGGATGGTGTCGACACCCGGGAAGCGGGCGAAGGGCAGCACCGCTTCCTTGACCGAGAACCAGGGCATGTCCGGGTCGGCCAGGGTCATCGGGTCGGCAATCGGGGTGTTGACGTCATAGCCCGCATCCGGCCCGTAGGGCGGGCGCATCGGGAAGTTGGTCAGCGGCTCGCCGGCCATCACGCGGGCGGCGATAGAGGCGATGGCGCTGTCGGTTGCCTTGGCAACAAACGGCACGGTGCGCGAGGCGCGCGGGTTCACCTCGATCAGGTAGATCTCGCCGTCCTTGATCGCGAACTGCACGTTCATCAGGCCGACCACGTTCAGCGCCAGCGCCAGGGCGTTGGTCTGCTCCTTGATCTGCTCGATCACGTCCTTGTCGAGCGAGTAGGGCGGCAGGCTGCAGGCAGAGTCGCCGGAGTGCACGCCGGCTTCTTCGATGTGCTGCATGATGCCGGTCACGTGCACGTTCTTGCCATCGCACAGCGCGTCCACGTCCAGTTCCACCGCGCCGGCCAAGTAGCTGTCGAGCAGCACCGGGCTGTCGCCGGAAACCACGACCGCCTCGTTGATGTAGCGTTTGAGGTGGTCCATGTCGCGGACGATTTCCATCGCCCGGCCACCCAGCACGTAGGAGGGGCGGATCACCAGCGGGAAGCCGATGTCCTCGGCAATCGCCAGCGCCTGCTCGTCGGTGGACGCGATGCCGTTCTTCGGCTGCTTGAGGCCCAGCTTGTTGACCAGCGCCTGGAAGCGCTCGCGGTCTTCGGCCAGGTCGATGGCATCGGGCGAGGTGCCCAGGATCGGGATGCCCTCGGCCTCCAGCGCGTTGGCGAGTTTCAGCGGGGTCTGGCCGCCGAACTGCACGATGACGCCGTGCAGGGTGCCGTTGTCCTGCTCGACCCGCAGGATCTCCATCACGTGTTCGAACGTCAGCGGTTCGAAATACAGCCGGTCCGAAGTGTCATAGTCGGTCGACACCGTTTCCGGGTTGCAGTTGATCATGATGGTTTCATAGCCCGCATCGGTCAGCGCAAAGCAGGCGTGGCAGCAGCAGTAGTCGAATTCGATGCCCTGGCCGATCCGGTTGGGGCCGCCGCCGAGAATGACGACTTTCTTCTTGTCCGACGGGCGCGCCTCGCATTCGACATCGCCGAATGCGGGGGTCTCGTAGGTCGAGTACATATAGGGGGTCTGTGCCTCGAACTCGGCAGCGCAGGTGTCGATCCGTTTGAACACTGCGTTGACGCCCAGGGCGCGGCGGGCGGCGCGGACGTCGGCTTCCTTCTGGTCGGTCAGCTTGGCCAGGCGGGCGTCGGTGAAGCCCAGCATCTTGAGCGCGCGCAGGCCCGCTTCGTCTTTGGGCAAGCCGTCCTGGCGGATCTTGGCTTCGGCTTCGACGATCTCGCGGATGCGGGCCAGGAACCAGGGGTCGAACTTGGTGACGGCGTGGATCTCATCATCTGACAGGCCGTGGCGCATCGCTTGGGCAATCGTGCGCATCCGGTCGGGCGTCTGCTTGCCGATCGCCTTGATCACGGCGGCCTTGTCGCCGGCAGGCTCCCACGCACCGGCGCCGACGCCGTCGATGGCAACCTCGTCAAAGCCGGTGAGGCCGGATTCCATCGAGGCCAGCGCCTTTTGCAGCGATTCATGGATGGTGCGGCCAATGGCCATCGCCTCGCCCACCGATTTCATCGCGGTGGTGAGGTACGGCTCGGAGCCCGGGAATTTCTCAAAGGCGAATTTCGGGATCTTGGTGACGACATAGTCGATGGTCGGCTCGAACGACGCCGGGGTCACCTTGGTGATGTCGTTGTCCAGCTCGTCCAGGGTGTAGCCGACCGCCAGTTTTGCCGCGATCTTGGCGATCGGGAAGCCGGTCGCCTTGGAGGCCAGCGCGGAGGAGCGCGACACCCGCGGGTTCATCTCGATCACCACCATGCGGCCGTCAGCGGGGTTCACCGCCCACTGCACGTTGGAGCCGCCGGTCTCGACGCCGATCTCGCGCAGCACGTTGATCGAGTGGGTGCGCATGATCTGGTATTCTTTGTCGGTCAGCGTCAGCGCCGGGGCGACGGTGATCGAGTCGCCGGTGTGCACGCCCATCGGGTCGACGTTCTCGATCGAGCAGACGATGATCGCGTTGTCCGCCTTGTCGCGGACGACCTCCATTTCGTATTCCTTCCAGCCAAGCAGGCTTTCGTCGACCAGGATCTGGTTCACCGGCGAGGCGTCCATGCCGGAGCGGCAGAAGTGGATGTAGTCATCGCGGTTGTAGGCCACACCACCACCGGTGCCGCCGAGGGTGAAGGCCGGGCGAATGATCGCGGGCAAGCCGATTTCATCCAGCGCTTCCAGCGCGATGCGCACGCCTTCGTCCAGATCGGCAGAACCGTCCGCCTTCTTGGGCGCGGTGACGATGGTGGCCTTGGGGTTTTCGATGCCGAGGCGATCCATCGCTTCACGGAACAGCTTGCGGTCTTCGGCCATCTCGATGGCCTCGCGCTTGGCGCCAATCATCTCGACGCCGAACTTCTCAAGCACGCCCATCTCTTCCAGCGCCAGCGAGGTGTTGAGGCCGGTCTGACCGCCCATGGTGGGCAGCAGCGCGTCAGGGCGCTCTTTCTCGATGATCTTGGCGACCACTTCGGGGGTGATCGGTTCGATATAGGTGGCATCGGCCAGGCCCGGATCGGTCATGATGGTGGCCGGGTTGGAGTTCACCAGAATGACCCGGTAGCCCTCTTCGCGCAGTGCCTTACAGGCCTGGGCGCCGGAGTAGTCAAACTCGCAGGCTTGCCCAATGACAATCGGACCGGCTCCGATGATCATGATCGACTGGATGTCCGTTCTTTTGGGCATGGCAGGCTTCCTTTGGTTTTTTCGCGCGAGCAGGCTTTGAATCACGGGCGCCGAGGTGCGCCCAAATTGTCCTGCGTTATAGGCACCGCGCCGAAAGGTTCAAGGGGGATCGGAAAAGGATTGGAAAATGCCGCATCCACCCCCTTTGTTCGCATTGTGAACGTCTATATGTGGGGGCCAGAAACTGATGGAGTCAATTCTGGTGCGGATTCGTTTTGATCGCGGACCCTTGCAGGGTGGCACATATTTTGACCGGCCGCAGCGCGTGATCCGTGCCGATCGGCCGGAACAGGTGTCCGCGGCGCTGGCTGCACTGGATAGGGCGCGGGCCGAAGGGAACTGGCTGGCTGGCTATGCGACCTATGAGCTGGGCTACGCGCTGGAGTCGAAGCTGGCGGGCCGGATGCCTGAAGGGCGGCGGCTGCCGCTGTTGTGTTTCGGGGTCTACGAGGCACCGCTGCCGCAGAACGCTGAGGGCCGCGCGCGGCCCGGCCCGCAGCCGGGCTGTGCCGGTTTGGAAGCAATTACCCCCCGTTGGAGCTATGAACGCTACGCCGAGGCCTTCGCCGAGGTGAACCGCAACATCGGCAAAGGCGACATCTATCAGGCCAATCTGACTTTCCCGATTGATGCGGATGCCTATGGGACCGCTGGGGAGCTCTATGCCGCGCTGCAGGCCAAGCAGGCGGTCGGCCATGGCGTGCTGGTCGAACAGGACGGTCTGCCGGACCTTCTGTCGCGCTCGCCAGAGCTGTTCTTCCGCACCGATGCCGAAGGCGTGATCGAGACCCGCCCGATGAAGGGCACCCAGCCGCGCAGCGATGATCCGCTCGAGGATGCGCGCCGCCGCGACTTTTTGCGCCAGGACGAGAAGAACCGCGCCGAGAACCTGATGATCGTTGATCTTCTGCGCAACGACATCAGCCGCGTCGCGCAGACCGGTTCGGTGCATGTGCCGGAGCTATTCGCGGTGGAGAGCTACGCCACCGTGCACCAGATGGTGTCACTGGTGCGGGCGAAACTTCGGCCCGATGCGGGGCTGGCGGATATCCTGGGCGCGCTGTTCCCCTGCGGCTCGATCACCGGTGCCCCCAAGATCCGCGCGATGGAAATCCTCGCCGAGCTGGAGCCCTGGGCGCGTGACATCTATTGTGGGACCATCGGCTGGGCCGCGCCGGATGGATCGTCCGAGTTCAACGTGGCGATCCGCACGGTGATGCTGGAGGACGGGCGCGCCACCCTGAACGTGGGCGGCGGCGTGGTCTGGGACAGCACCGCCCAATCCGAATATGAGGAAGCGCTATGGAAAGCCCGGTTCGCCCAGGTTCCGCCGTCCAGAACGATCCCGCTTTCCGCCTGATCGAGACTTTTGGCTGGCACCCGGGCGAGGGCGCGCGTCATCTGGCGTTGCACCTGGCCCGGATGGAGCGAAGCGCGGAGGCGCTTGGCATTCCTTTCGATCGCGAAAAGGCGCAGGCAGCCGTGACTGAAGCAGGCGGTGACGCGCCGCTGCGCTGCCGGTTGACGCTGGACGCGGCCGGACAGTTCGCGCTGGCAACGACACCGCTGGGGGCAACGCCCGCGATGTGGCGGCTCGGGATCTCGCAAGCGCGTCTCGACAGCGGCGACGTCTGGCTGCGGCACAAGACAACCCGTCGCGCGCTTTACGATGCCGCCCGGGCCGCGCTGCCGGAGGGCGTGGACGAGCTGTTGTTTGTCAACCAGCGCGGCGAAGCTTGCGAGGGGACGATCACCAACATCTTCGTCATCGGCCCGGACGGGCAGATGAAAACGCCACCGCTGGCGTGCGGCTTGCTGCCCGGGGTGTTGCGCCAGCACCTGCTGGCACGCGCGGAATGCCGCGAGGCGGTGCTGACGCTGGCGGATCTACGGAATGCGCAGGCCATCTATATGGGCAATTCCCTGCGCGGGCTGATACCCGCACGGCTGGTCGACGGCTGAGCCCGGTCATTCGGATCAGCTGCGCGGTTGCCTCACCCGGGCTAGGAAACGGGCAGGGGGCAGGCCTGAAGTTGGCCAGCCGACCCAGATGGCGGCATCACGCCGACATGGCAGGCAGGGGGTGAGAGGTGGTCCGGGGAGCGCTGCCGGGGGCAAAAACGCTCGGGTAACCGCCCCGAAAGCGCCCAGTTTGCTTGACAAGCGAGCCGCAACCTAGTGTACCAGCCCGGACGAATTCCAGCGCCGCCTTGGCGCATCCCTACGGACGGTCCGCCCCCGGTCAGGCGGCCCTCAAGACGGCCCGAGACACGAAAGGTCAACCCATGCACGCTTACCGCAGCCATACCTGCGCCGAACTGAACAAATCCAACGTCGGTGAAACCGTCCGCCTCTCGGGCTGGGTTCATCGGGTCCGGGACCACGGTGGTCTGTTGTTCATTGACCTGCGGGACCATTATGGCGTGACCCAGGTGATGGCGGACCCGGACAGCCCGGTGTTTGCCGAGATCGAGAAGGTCCGCTCCGAATGGTGCATCCGCATCGACGGCGAAGTGAAGGCCCGTGACGAAAGCCTCGTGAACCCCAAGATCTCGACCGGCGAAATCGAAGTCTTCATCCGCGACATCGAGGTTCTCGGCAAATCCGAAGAGCTGCCGCTGATGGTCTTCGGCGAGCAGGAATACCCCGAGGAAACCCGCCTGCGCTATCGCTACCTCGACCTGCGCCGCGAGAAGATGCAGAAGAACATGGTGCTGCGCGCCAACATGATCCAATCGATCCGCAAACGGATGTGGGATCTTGGCTTCAACGAGTACCAGACCCCGATCATCACCGCCTCCAGCCCCGAGGGTGCGCGCGACTTCCTGGTGCCCTCGCGTCTGCATCCGGGCAAGTTCTACGCGCTGCCGCAGGCACCGCAGCAGTTCAAGCAGCTGATGATGGTCTCCGGCTTCGACAAGTATTTCCAGATCGCGCCCTGCTTCCGCGACGAGGATCCGCGCGCCGACCGGTCGCCCGCCGACTTCTACCAGCTCGACATGGAAATGTCCTTTGTCACCCAGCAGGATGTCTTCGACACCATCGCGCCGGTGATGGCAGGCGTGTTCGAGGAGTTCGGCGGTGGCCGCAAGGTGGATGCGCCGCACGAGTGGCCGCAGATTTCCTACAAGGATGCGGCCAAGTGGTACGGCACCGACAAGCCGGACCTGCGCAACCCGATCAAGATGCAGGATTGCTCCGAGCATTTCCGCGGCTCGGGCTTTGCCATCTTCGCCAAGCTTCTCGAGCAGGAGGGTACCGAAATCCGGGCCATCCCGGCCCCCACCGGCGGCTCCCGGAAGTTCTGCGACCGCATGAACAAGTTCGCGCAAGGCGAAGGCCTGCCGGGCATGGGCTATATCTTCTGGCGCGAGGGTGCCGACGGCATGGAGGCGGCCGGTCCGCTGGCCAAGAACATCGGCCCCGAGCGTACCGAGGCGATCCGCCAGCAGCTGGGACTGGGCGTTGGCGATGCGGCCTTCTTCCTCGGCGGCAAGCCGAAGTCCTTCGAAGCGGTGGCAGGCAAGGCCCGCACCGTGATCGGCGAAGAGCTGGGCCTGATCGACAAGGATCGCTTTGCCTTTGCCTGGATCGTCGATTTCCCGATCTACGAGCAGGACGAGGAAACCGGCAAGATCGATTTCGAGCACAACCCGTTCTCGATGCCGCAGGGCGGTATGGACGCGCTGCTGTCCGATCCGCTGTCGGTCAAGGGCTACCAGTATGACCTCGCCTGCAACGGTTACGAGCTGGTCTCCGGCGCGATCCGGAACCACAAGCCGGAAATCATGTTCAAGGCGTTTGAAATCGCAGGCTATGGCGAGGAAGAGGTGCGCAAGCGCTTCGGCGGCATGGTCAACGCGTTCCAGTACGGCGCCCCGCCGCACGGTGGTTGCGCGGCCGGCATCGACCGCATGGTCATGCTGCTGGCAGACGAGGCCAACATCCGCGAAGTCATCATGTTCCCGATGAACCAGCGCGCCGAAGACCTGATGATGTCGGCCCCCTCCGAGCCGATGGCAGAGCAGCTGATGGAACTGGGGCTGCGGGTGATCCCGCAGGATCAGTAACGGCAACGGACTGCTGTGGCAGGATTGCATTGGAAAGGCTCGGGGTTCGTTCCCCGGGCCTTTTTCGTCTTGGCGCCCTTGGGGTCGTCCGGGCTGCGACAGGCGGGGTTTTGCACGGCGGGCGACGGAACCGGCGGAGCTCCGCCGTGTAAGATCAACTGAACTGTGGCAGGCGGGCCGTGATCGGGTATTCTTGCCGCAGGTGACGGACCACTGGGAGTTTCGGTGCGATGCAGTTTGACAGTGATCTGGCAGCGATCCGCTTTGGCTGCGGCTTGTCACCAAGGGTCGCGGCGCCGGCCTCGGTAACCGAGATGCTGACGCGGCTGCAAGGGCCGGACGAAATGGCCAGGCGCTTTCTGATCGCCAGCCTTGAGGAAGCCTCTGCAACTGTGCCGGAATACCGGCGGTTGAACCGGCAGCGGCGGCAGGCCGAGAACCCGGCGGCGCAATCTGAGGCGGAGCAGGCGTTCAAGGCGCTGCGGCGAAAGAATGTGCAGGACCGCTTGCGCTGGCATGGGCAGCGCCTGTTGCGGCAGGTGAATACAAGCGACGGGCTGCGCGAGCGGCTGACGTTGTTCTGGGCGGATCATTTCACGGCCCAGGGCAAATCTCCGGCCACCCGGATGCTGGCAGCGCCCTATGCCGAGAGCGTGATTCGACCGCATCTGACAGGCCGGTTCGAGGAGATGTTGATTGCCGTCGTCACCAGCCCCCTGATGCTGCACTATCTGGATCAGAACCGGTCAACCGGGCCCGGCAGCCCGGCCGCGAAACAGCGCAAGGGGCGCGACGGGCTGAATGAGAATCTCGCCCGCGAAGTTCTCGAGCTGCATACGCTCGGCGTTGATGGCCCCTACAGCCAGACGGATGTGCGCGAGTTGGCGGAGCTGTTCACCGGGTTGGGGCTTACCCGCGACAACCAGTTTGTCTTCCGTCCGCGCATGGCCGAACCGGGGGCTGAAACGGTGCTCGGGCAAAGCTATGGCGGCGGGCGTGCCCGGCTGGAGCAGGTATTGGAAGCGCTGCGTGATCTGGCGCGCCACCCGGCCACCGCGCGGCATATAGCTTGGAAACTGGCCGTGCATTTCACCGCGGATAAGCCGGACCCGGACCTGGTTGAGCAGCTCGCCGCCCGTTATCAGTCGACTGACGGTGATCTTTTGGCGGTCTATCAGGCGCTGCTGGAGCATCCCGCCGCCTGGGCGCCGAAATTGGCCAACGTAAAGCCGCCGTTCGACTACGTGGCCTCTGCGTGCCGGGCGCTGGGGCTGAATGAAGACCAGATCGCTGGTCTGCGCCCAGGCCAGCAGCGCCGCCTGTTCCTCACACCGTTGACGCCGATGGGGCAGCGTTGGGGCTTTTCCAACGGGCCGGATGGTTGGCCCGAAGAAGACAGCGCCTGGATCACGCCCGCCGCACTGGCGGCGCGGTTGCGCTGGGCGCTGGCCGCGCCGCGGCAACTGACCGAGCCTTTGCCGGATCCGCGACAGTTTGCAGCCACTGCCTTGGGGCACTTCGCGGATGCACGGGTGCAATTCGCGGCCGGGGCGGCCGAAACACGGGCGGAGGCTATCGGGCTGGTGCTGTCCGCCCCGGCCTTCCAGCGCCGCTGAGACCAGGAGATCGCCATGACGTTGTCCCGCCGTTCCTTTCTGACCCGCACAGCCGCCATGGGCTGTTCACTGGCGGCCAGCCCGCTGCTGACGCCGGTCAGCTTTGCCGCCGCGCCTTGGGAGACCCGGCTGGTGGTCATTATCCTGCGCGGCGGGATGGATGCGCTCGACGTGGTGCAGCCCTATGGCGATCCCAATCTCGCCAAGTTGCGCAAGTCCTTGTCAGCCGGGCCGCAGGCCGGGGCGGCGGATCTGGACGGGTTTTATGCGCTGCATCCCGGCCTCGCCAAACTGATGCCGCTGTGGCAGCGCGGTGAGCTTGGGTTCGTGCAGGCGGTTTCCACGCCCTATCGCGACCGGCGCAGCCACTTTGATGGTCAGGACCTGCTGGAGGCCGGCACGATGGCGCTCGGCACCGCAGATGGTGGCTGGTTGAACCGCATGTTGCAGCAGATGCCGGAGGTCGAAGCGCGCACCGCTTTCGCCATCGGTCACGAAAGACTGCTGATGCTGGAAGGGGCGGCTCCGGTCTCGCAATGGGCGCCAGGTGCCGGCTTGGCGATGTCGCCGCAGGCCGAGCGCCTGGCGGGGCTGCTGATGGAGGATGACCCGCTGTTTCACCGCGCCCTGAACGAGGCGCTGGAACTGACCCGTGGGGATCTGTCGCTTGACGATGGCGGTTCCGAGGACAGCGAGGAAGACGGGTCGATGCAGACGATGATGCAGCCACCGTCTGGCAAGGCTCATACGCAGGTCGCGGACTACGCGGCGCAGCAGCTCAGCGGCGACGCCCGGATCGCGGCTTTTTCGATCAACGGATGGGATACGCATTTTCGCCAGGCTGCCGGACTGACCTCGGCGCTGGGGCGGTTGTCGGACACGATCCTGACCTTGCGCGACGGTGTCGGGGCCCCGGTCTGGCAGAAAACGGTTGTTGTCGCCGTGACCGAGTTCGGGCGGACCGCCCGCGAGAATGGCACTGGCGGCACGGACCATGGCACGGGCGGGGCGATGCTGTTGGCGGGGGGGGCGCTGCGGGGCGGTCGGGTGCTGGGGCAGTGGCCGGGCCTTGCGGAGGCGGATCTTTACGACCGGCGCGACCTGATGCCCACAGGGGACGTACGCAGCCACTTGGCCTGGCTTTTGCACGGTGCGACTGGCGTGACGCAGCGCGACCTCGAAAATGTGGTCTTTCCCGGGTTGGACATGGGGGCGGATCCGCAGCTGCTGCTTTAGCCGCAGGCCGACCACGCAGGGGCCAGCCGGGTTGGCGCCGCATGCCAAGGGCGCCCGTCTGCGGGCGGTGCCCAGCTCCTCCGGTCAGCCCTTGTCAGCCCTTGGGGGGGTGCAGGATCAGTGGTTGATCCGCAGCCGTGCTGCGGTTGCGGCGGATGGTGCGTGCCTCCAGCCGGGTCTGACCATAAAGCACGATCACCAGGGTCGTCAGGGCGATCAGGAAAATCTCGCCCATGTCAGATCGCCGCCTTGCGTTCCAGCCGCTCCTGCACGAGACCGGCGACGATTGCCGTATCCTGCGTCAGCGGTTTGCCGTTTCGACGCGATTCCGCCAGCTGCTCGGCGGCATCGGCCAGCGCCCGGTCTCCGGCGCTGCGGGCAACGCCGCCGAGAAATTGCGCGAGATAGGCGATGGTCTTCTCTTCCTGTCCCATGCTGAGAACATCCGCGGCATGGGCCATGTCGTCGCGAAAGGCGAGCTGGTCGGGTTCGACGGTCTCATCCGTCAGGCTGCGCGGCCCGCTGGCCTGCTGGCTGGCGGGCAGGGCGGCCAGGATCTTCTGCTGAAAGGTCGCAAGCGAGGTGATTGGCTTTTCCATGAAATCGGCGGCCCCGGCCTCAATGGCGGGCTGCTGCAGCGCCGGGTCGCCGGACGTGGCGAGGATGACATCCGGGCGCGCGCTGGCCGTGGCAAGCTCGCTGATCAGGTCCAGACCGGACCCATCCGGCAGGCCGACATCGACGATCAGCACCGAGGGACGATAGACCTGCAAATGGCGGCGGGCCGATTTCAGGCAATCGGCGCGGCGAATGCGGGCACCGCTGCGCAGGCAGAGAAGACGCATGGCTTCGCAGGCAAAGCGGCTGTCCTCCACTACGAGAATGGTCAGGCCCAGGAGTGGGCGGCGTGAAGTGGGCATGCGTTGGGCGGCTGCAAACAGTTCCGAATCGTCCATAACTTATCCTCCTTGCGGGATATGCCACGACGCTAGGAACTCTAGGCTAATACCGGGTTAACGCGGCGCGCGCCGCTGCGGGCAACCGCCACCCCGCGCGCAATGGCGCACTTGCCGCGGCGCAGCAATGGCCGCATAACCTAGGCAAGGGAACAAAATGCGAAGAGGAGCGCAGACCTGATGATCGGCCGATTGAACCACGTAGCCATTGCCGTCCCCGACCTTGAGGCGGCATCCGCGCAGTACCGCAACACCTTGGGCGCCAAGGTGGGCGCGCCCCAGGATGAGCCGGATCACGGGGTGACGGTGGTCTTCATCGAACTGCCCAACACCAAGATCGAACTGCTGTATCCGCTGGGCGAGAACTCTCCGATCAAGGGGTTTCTCGAGAAGAACCCGGCAGGCGGCATTCACCATATCTGCTACGAGGTCGAGGATATTCTCGCCGCGCGCGATCACCTGAAGGCCGAAGGCGCCCGGGTGCTGGGCACGGGAGAGCCCAAGATCGGCGCCCATGGCAAGCCGGTGCTGTTCCTGCACCCGAAGGATTTCAACGGCTGCCTGGTGGAACTCGAGCAGGTTTGACGTTATGAGCGTCCTGCCCCATTTTGGGGGCAGGCAAATTCACCGGAGGCCGACGACATGGGTGTGACTTCAGCAATAGTGCTTTATGCGGTCATCTGGTTCATGACCTTTCTGGTGGTGATCCCGATTCGCCTGCAGACACAGGGCGACCTGGGCGAGGTGGTGCCGGGCACCCATGCAGGCGCACCTGAAAATCACTACCTGAAACAGAAGGCCTGGATCACCACCGGGGTTGCCGCGCTGATCTGGGCGGTAACCTGCGCCATCGTGATTTCTGGCGTGATCTCGGTGCGCGACTTTGACTGGATGGGTATGATGCCGCCGGTTTCCGGCGACGCGAAGTAACTCGTCAGGACCAGCAACGCGCGGGCCCGGAGCTTCAGGGCCCGGCGGCCCGTGGCAGCCGCGTTTCTGCCTTCATGTCTCTCGAGTAAACAATCGTTCCCAAGCCCGGCTTGGGGGTGGCGCCGCGCTGGTGCGCGGCGCGCATAGTGCATTACTGCCGCGACAGCGCGTGGTAGAGATGGGTGAATGTTGCTGCCCCGAGGATCGGGATGATCAGGTTCAGCAGCGGCACCGACAACGGCATCGCCATCAACGTACCGGCCACCCAGATGGTGCCAGCATGCCTGCGCCGCAGTTTCTTCGCCTCGGCGGTGCCGATGCGCCGCGCGGCCGCAAGGGTGAAATATTCGCGCCCCAGAAGGAAGCCATTCAGCCCCCAGAAGATGAACAGCATCGCGGGCGGAAACAGAAGATAGAGCACGATCGCCAAAAGGTTGGCGGCAATCAGCAGGCCCAGAAAATTGACGGTATCCTTGACCCCGTCCCAGAACGGCACCTTGGCCGCCGGGGGCAGGGTGGGGTAATGTTTGTCCTCGACCGCCTGCGCCACGTCCTCGAGAAACAGCGAGGTAATGGCCGATGCCACCGGCACCATCAGGAAGACCGACAAGAGCAGCATCACGACCAGGGAGCCGACTGACAGCAGGTCATCCAGCCAGGTCACCTGTCCGACCAGCGGCAGCGTGGCGTCGGGACCGACAAGCCACTGGATCAGCACCACGAAACCGGCATAGGCGGCCACCAGCAAAGCAATGGTCAGCCCCAGCCCCTTGAACAGCACCCGGCGAAACCGCGGATCCCCGGATTGGCCTAGGGTCTTGAAAAAGGCGTCGAAAATCATGCGCTGATCCAGGTCGTCTTGGCTTCGATGTCGGGGCGCGGGCGCTCTGGCGGCGGTGCGGTTTCGGTCGCGATATGGATGATGCCCGCGACCCGTTCATGCGCTTCAAGGCCAAAGGCCTCCTTGCAGAACTGCGGATCATGGCTGGCCCAGCCGCTGAGCCAGTTGGCGCCCCAGCCCGAGGCCAGCGCTGCGTTCAACAGCGACAGGCAGACGGCGCCGGCAGAGTAGCTTTGCTCGATTGCCGGGATCTTGGGGCTGGGGGTCTGAACTTCGACCACAACCACGGCCAGCTGCCCAAGGTCGAACTGGCTGCGTCCCTTGGCGATGTCCTCGGCGCTCTTACCAAGGCGGGTTCCGGCTTCCTCGGTCAAGGTGGCGAGCCGCGCCATGGCCGGACGTTCGACGACAATGAAACGCCAAGGCTCCAGCTTGCCATGGTCGGGGGTGCGGGCGGCGGCTGTCAAGATCGGTAGCAGCTGGTCGCGCGTCGGGGCCGGTGCTGTCAGGGTCTTTGCCGGGCGCGAACGGCGGGTGAGCAGGAACTCCAGCGCGGCGTCGTTGCGGCTGGCGGGAGCGGAACTTTCGGACATATGTAAATCCTTTTTACATCGCTTGCCGTCTATTTCGGCAACCTGCGGTCATTTTTCAAGGGGCAAAGGCCTTGCGTGCCGGGAATGCCTGCCAGAGGCAAGCAGGGAAGGGCGCAGCTGGGGCATCACGCGAGTGATAGACGGGCACCCCCGGGGGCGTCTATGGTTTTCCCGGTTTCGAAGGGAAAATCTCAGCCGATGGGTAAACCGAAAAGGAAGGACCTGCCCGATCTGGGCCATCTTTGCGTGCCGGGCCAGCAGATTGCGGTGCGCGCGCAGCCGCGCTCGGCGCGCGATGCCGTGGTGGAGGCCGATGACGGATCCCTGCGGGTCATGGTGAAGGAGGCGCCGGAAAACGGCAAGGCAACCGAGGCGGTCCGCCGCCTGCTGGCCCGCGCCATGGGGGGTGGCTGCAAGCCAACTGGAGCTGTGCCGCGGGGCAACATCACGCAACAAGCTCTTCGTTTATATCGGTCCCGTCGGCTCAGGCTCGCAGCGGGGCTAGTCCTTTTCCTCGATCAGGCGGTACACGCCTTCGGGCAGGTCCAGGGCCGCGGCCAGATCCCGCACCTGAAGATGGGACAGGGTGATCTTCTGCACGCTGTCGGTACGTGGATCATACTGTTCCACGGTGACGCACTCGGCGAAGGCGTTGATGGTGACATCCTCGGCGAGCGGGACATTGTCCTCGTCAACCAGGGTGATGACTGTGGAGTCAAACTCATGTTCGATTGTAAACATGCTGCCAGCCTGCATGACCGCCAGCAATCTGGCAAGACCTTCAAAACGCCGCCGTTCACAAGATCCTTCCGGCAAAGTTCCGCCGCCGTGCGATTGCGAACGAGGGCGGAGCTGCGATACAGTGCGCGAAATGTGAAAGGAGCCGTCATGCGCCTGTTTTCCTGCTTGCTGGCCTTGTCCGTCAGCGCCTGTACCCTCACCACCACACCGGTGCCGACGTCACAACCGGCGCCCGTGCCGAATGCGCCGACCCCGGCGTCGTCGACGCAAGGCATGTCCGCCGCGCAGGCGAAGGCGGCCTTTGCGTCCGTGTCACGGCGGGTGGAGCCGGTTGCGGAACGCGAGTGCCGCAAGCGCACGCAGGGCATGAACTGTGACTTCCTGATCGGCATAGATCCGAACCCCTCCGCCGCGCCCAATGCCTACCAGAGCCTCGATCGCAACGGACGCCCCCTGATCACCTTTACCCAGCGCATGCTGCGCGAGATCGCCAACGAGGACGAACTGGCCTTCGTGATGTCCCATGAAGCGGCCCATCACATCCGGGGCCATTTGGCACGACAGGAGCAGACAACCGTGTTGGCGAGCGTCGGTGCGGGGGCGATCACGTCCGTGTTCGGCGGCGGCGAGGCGGCCGTGTCGCTGGCACGGGACCTGGGCGGCTTTGTGGGCTCGAGGGCCTACTCCAAGAGCCATGAGCTGGAGGCGGACGAGTTGGGCACCATCATCACCCATGCCGCGGGGTATCGCCCCAGCGTGGGCGTGCAGTTCTTCAACCGGTTGCCGGATCCGGGCGACCAGTTCCTGGGCACCCATCCGCCCAACCCGAACCGGGTGCAGGTGGTGCAATCCACGATCCAGCGCCACGGGTTGAACTGACCATGTCAGCAGAGGACGGCGCTGCGGCCGTGCAGACGCTCAACCGGCTCGGCGTGGTGCTGAGCGACCGCGGCTCGCGCTATGCGGTCAGCGGTGCGCGTGTCCGCACCCGCGCCGATATCGACGCGGTGCTGGCCGAGCTGAAATCCGACCGGGCGTACGCCAAGGCGACCCACAATACCTGGGCGGCCGTGCTGCCCACTGGCGCGCTCAAGGCGGATGACGGCGAAAGCGGTGCCGGTATGGTCATCCTGCGCATGATGGAACGCGAGCAGCTGTCCGACCACCTGATCATCGTGACGCGCTGGTATGGTGGCAAGAAGCTGGGCGGCGACCGCTTTCGCCGCGTACAGGATGCAGTCCGCGAATACCTCGGCCAGCACCACTGAAAGATCGCAGCGGACCGCGCGGGTCGGTCCGCTGACTGACTTGACCTAGGTCAAGGAGGCACTGGCACGGGCACCCTAAGGTGCACCTGAAATGAATGATAGCAGGATCCGTGCCATGCCCTCGCAACTTTCGCTGAAACAACACGCTGAACTGTTTGACCGGATGGCCTGTGCCGTTGGCCTCGATCTCGAGGAGGAGGCGGTCTCGGGGGCCTTCCAGTTCGATGAAATCGCTGAGGCGGTGCTGCGCTGTCGGCGTTGCGGCAATGTCAAAGCCTGTAAAAAGTGGCTGACCGATGCGCCGGATGCGGGGGCTGGGCAGGGATTGGCGCCGGATTTCTGTCGCAATCGGGACCTTCTGGCCTATCTGCAGGAGCCGCGAGATTGATGCCGCGCAAGATCCCCCATTCGCGTCGAAGGCTTCTGGCATGAGAGACTTGGGTGACGAGACCCGGAGTCTCGGGAACATCTACCGCCATCTCTGGCTAATGCGCTCGCTGGCGTCCGCTGCCGGGCTGGATCTCGACGCAGCCTTGGCAGAAGGGCGCCTGTCGCCACTGGAGTTTTCGCAAATGGTCACGGCCTGCCGCGGTGGCGGGTGCAGCAAGTCCTGCGCCCTATGGCTGACCGCGCAGAAGAATGCTGACCAGGCGGCGATCCCGGACTTCTGCGCCAGCGCCGAAATCCTGCGGCGTCTGGGATGATGACGTCTGTCGCCAGCTTCTGCCATTGCGCGTCCGCCCGCACTGGGTAATCTGGGGAAAAGCCCCCGGACCACGGGTGGCAGGGCATGAGGAGTGGGCTGATGAAGCTGATAATCCGGGTCATTTCGGCGCTGGCGCTGACGGTCGCGTTGCTGGCGGCTCTGGTGGTGCTGTTGCCGGGAGAGAAAATCGCCCGGCTGGCGGCGGATCAGCTGGAAAGCCAGACCGGGCGCAAGCTGACCTTTGGCGGTCCGGTGCGGCTCAGCTTCTGGCCGGTGCTGGGCGTCAAGGCGGATGCTGTCACCCTGTCCAACGCGCCATGGGCCGGGCCCGAGCCGCTGTTGCGGGCGGAACGGCTGACCATCGGGGTCGATGCTGCGGATCTGTTGCGTGGCAACGTGCGCGTGACCGAAGTCTCGGCCATTTTGCCGCATCTCAACCTCGCAACCCGCGAAGATGGCACCGGCAACTGGGAATTCGGCCCGCCGCCAGCCGAAGTCAGTAACGCACCGGCTGGGGGTGACAGCACTCTGCCCCTGCGGATCGAGGCGGTCGAGCTGACCGGCGCTTCCCTGCGGTACACCGTGCATGGCCAGGACCCGGTGGCGCTGAGCAACGCCGACTTCGGACTGCGTTGGCCGGATCCGACCGGGCCCGCCACGGTGCGCGCGACGCTCCGCCCCGCGGGAGAGCCGGTCGAGGTCGAGGCGGAGATCGGAACCTTCGCGGCCTTCCTCTCCGGCGAGGTGGCCCCGGTCGGTCTGTCCATCGCAGCGCCGGGCGGCAAGGCACGTTACGACGGCCACGCGGATGTGCGTGGCGAGGGCAGTGGTCGGCTGACGGTGGCCGCGACCAATGCAAGACAGATGGCGGCTGCGCTGGGGGCCGCACTGTCGCCAACCCTGGGCTTGGCCCAGAAGGCGATGTTCGGCGCCGATGCGACCTATACGGCGGACGGGCGTCTGTCCCTGCGTGACCTGATCGTGGAGACCGGTGGCAATCGGTTGACCGGGGCCGCGGATGTCGCCATCGGGGAGCGTCCGAAGATTACCGCGCAACTCAAGGGGCAGGCGCTGGATCTTTCCACTCTTCTGGCCGCCGGTAAGGCTGACGCGCGTCAGGCCGCGGGCGAGGCGGATAGCGCCTCTGCCTCGGGCTGGTCGACGGAGCATATCGATGCCTCGATACTGGATTTGGCGGATGCGGATGTGGACATGTCCTTCGACAGTCTCGCGGCTGGCGGTATTCGGATGGGCGCAAGCCAGCTGAACCTGACCATCGAACGCAGCCGCGCGGTGCTGAAATTTCTGCCCGCGGCGATGTTTGGCGGCCAGGTGCAGGGGCAGCTGGTGGCGAACAACCGAAACGGGCTGTCAGTGGGCGGCAACCTGACCTTTGATGGCGTCCTTCTGGAACGCGCCCTGGGCGAGACTGCCGATTACACCCGACTGAACGGCGAGGCGCTGGGCGGGCTGGAATTCCTCGGCTCAGGCAATTCGATCGATGCGATCATGCGCTCGCTCAGCGGCAAGGGCTGGCTGGAGGCTGGCAAGGGCTTCTTCACCGGCTTCGACCTGGAGGCCCTGATGCGCTCGGGCGGCAATGGCGGCAGCACCGTGTTCGATCAGCTCTCGGCCAGCTACGAGATCAAGGATGGCAGCCTGAAGAACGAGGACCTTCTGCTGCTGCTCAAGGGGCTGCGGGCGCAGGGCAAGGGGCGCATCGGTCTGGGGGCACGGGATCTCGACTACCTGTTCACGCCACAGCTGGCCCGCGCCGGCAGCGACCAGATCCTCTCCATCCCGGTCCGCATCCGCGGCAGTTGGGATGCCCCGACGATCCGTCCGGAGTTCGATCAGGCGTTGCAGCCCCGGATCGACGAAATCGAGCAACAGGCCAAGGATCGTGTGCGCCAGAAGCTGAGCGAGGAGCTGGAGACCGAAATCGCCCCCGAGCAGAATTTGAACGACCTGCTGAAACAGCGCATCGAGCAGGAAGCCCGCGACCAGCTGCTGAAACTGCTTGGCGGCAACTGACGACCCAGGCCGGCGGCCGGGTCAAGGAGGGCCAAAGGCCCCCGGGCGCAGCCAGGCGTGTCATTGACGCGGCCGCTGGCGCCTTACACTTGAATTGGCGCATTAGAGGGCACACCTGCCCTTACATCGCTTCTCAGCAAATGAATGCGCCCGCCGAAGGCGGGCGCGGGTCGCCTGCGACAGCAGGCGAAATCACTCTTTGTCACCAGATCAGATGGTCTGGTCGTACTCCCCCACCAGCGGTTCGGTGCGGATCACAGCGTCGATGTCGGCAAAGATCGCCCGCATCTCGGCTTCGCTCTCTGCGCTTTCGCAGACCACCACCAGGTTCGGCGTGTTGGACGACGCCCGCACCAGCCCCCAGGAGCCGTTGTCCAGGATCACCCGTGCACCGTTGACGGTGACGACCTCCTTGATGGCGCGGCCGGCCAGCTGTTCGCCCGCCTCGTGCTTGGCCACCAGTTTCTGCACCAGCCGTTCCAGCACGGCGTATTTCTCGGTGTCGGCGCAATAGGGCGACATGGTCGGGGTCGACCAGGTCTTGGGCAGCGCCTTGCGCAGGTCGGACATCGACTTGTCGGGGTTGCGGTCCAGCATCTTGCAGACCTCGACCGCGACGCGCATGCCGCAGTCGTAGCCGCGGCCCACCGGTTCAGCCAGGAAATAGTGGCCGGATTTCTCGAACCCTGCCAGCGCGCCGATTTCCTTCACCCGGCGCTTCATGTGGCTGTGGCCGGTCTTCCAATAGTCGGCCTTCACGCCGTTCTTCTGCAGCTCCGGGTCGGAGGCAAAGAGGCCAGTGGATTTCACATCCGCCACGAAGGTCGCGTTGGGGTGCAGCTTGGACAGGTCGCGGGCCATGATGACGCCCACCTTGTCGGCAAAGATCTCCTCGCCCTCGTCGTCCACCACGCCGCAGCGGTCGCCGTCGCCGTCAAACCCAAGCGCCAGGTCGGCGCCCGAGGCTTTCACGCTGGCCGACATGTCGTGCAGCATTTCCATCGCTTCGGGGTTGGGGTTGTAGTTCGGGAAGGTGTAGTCGAGCCGGTTGTGGCTGTCCACGACCTCAACCCCTATGCGCTTGAAGATCTCCGGCGCGAAGGCGGCGGCGGTGCCGTTGCCGGTGGCGCAGACCACTTTCAGCGGGCGGGACATTTTGAAGTCACCCACCAGGTCGTCGATATAGGCTTCCTTGACGCCTTCGACGAATTCATAGGAGCCGCCGGGCGCGGGCTCGCCTTCGCCGTTCAGCACGATGTCGCGCAGCTCTGCCATCTCGTCCGGGCCGTGGGTCAGCGGGCGGTCAAAGCCCATCTTGACACCGGTCCAGCCGTTCGGGTTGTGGCTGGCGGTGACCATGGCCACCGCGGGCACGTCCAGATGGAACTGGGCGAAATAGGCCATCGGCGACAGGGCAGGGCCGATGTCCTTGACCTGAATGCCCGCCTGCATCAGGCCGAGGATCAGCGCATTCTTGATCGCCAGGGAATAGTCGCGGTAGTCGTTGCCGACCGCGATCACCGGCTCGATCCCGCGTTTGCGCATCTGGGTGCCGAGACCCAGGCCAAGCGCGGTCATGCCGGGCAGGTTGATCTCCTCGGGGTACTTCCAGCGCGCGTCATATTCGCGAAAGCCGGTGGGCTTGATCATCGCGTCACGCAGAAAGCTCCAGGTGTTCGGGGTCACCTCAGGCAGGGGTTTGCTCATCTCAAAATACTCTTTCAGACTCAAATTCAAATACGGATGGGGTCGGCCTTGGCCAGCGCGTCAAATCGCATCAGGCTTTCAATCAATTGCGGCATCTGGTCGAGATAGATCATGTTGGGCCCGTCGGAGGGGGCGTTGTCCGGGTCCTGGTGGGTTTCGATGAAGACGGCCGAGATGCCCAGCGACACCGCCGCGCGCGCCATCAGCGGGGCGAACTCGCGCTGCCCGCCGGAGGAGCCGCCCTGGCCGCCCGGCTGCTGCACCGAGTGGGTGGCATCCATCACCACCGGGTAGCCGCCTTGGGCCATCTGCGGCAGGCCGCGCATGTCGGTGACAAGTGTGTTGTAGCCAAACGAGGTGCCGCGCTCGGTCAGCAGGATTTTCTCGTTGCCGGTGCTTTCCACCTTGGCGACTACATTGGCCATGTCCCAGGGCGCGAGGAACTGGCCCTTCTTGATGTTCACGGCCTTGCCGGTGCGGCCCGCGGCCAGCAGCATGTCGGTCTGGCGGCACAGAAAGGCCGGGATCTGCAGGATGTCCACGGCCTCGGCCGCGACGGCGCATTGCGCCTCGGTGTGAACATCGGTCAGCACCGGGACGTCAAACTCGCGGCGCAGCCCGTCCAGAACCTTCAGCCCTTCATCGATGCCAAGGCCGCGCACGCCGGACAGCGAGGTGCGATTGGCCTTGTCGTAAGAGGCCTTGAAGACGAACTGCGCGCCGACCTTGTCACAGGCCTCTTTCAGTTTTTCCGCGATCATCCGGGCGTGATCGGCGGTTTCCAGTTGGCAGGGACCGGCAATGATGGTCAGCGGACAATCATTGCCAATGGTGAGTCCGGCGATGTCAATTTTCTTCATGGGTACCCGATGGTATTGGCCCGATGGCGTTAGGAGGAGACCTGTTCCCGCAAGATGGAAGCGGTCAGCGAACACATCAGGTAGATACCGGAAAAGATCAGAAATGCCAAAACGGTATTCTCGAACTTGCGCGGATAGGCGGGTTCCTGACTGGGAACCGGCTCCACCGCGGTGGTGAGGTAGCGAACCTGACGGTTGGCCTCGAGGCGCGTGGTCTCGACCTGCTGCAAGGCAGATTGCAGCATCAGATCGCGCGTGGCCAGATCGGCCTGTGCCATCTGGATCTGGATGCGCAGGTTGGCCAGGGAGTCTTCTCCCTCCGAGGCATTGACCATGCGGTTGTTCAGGCTTTCGATGACGGCTTCCAGTCGTCTGATGTCGGCCTCGGCACCGGAGACCTTGGCCCGGTTGGGACGGGGGTTGTCCTGCAGGGCGGCCAGTTCCAGCCGCTTTTCCTCAAGCTGGATTTCAAAGGTGCTGATCTGCTGGCGCAGGGAGGCAACCACACCCTCCGGGTCTAGGACAGAGCCCTGCTGCTGCAACCGTACGAGACGCTCCTGTGCGGCGCGGCGTTCCCGCTGGGCATCCTTCAAAGCGGCTTCGGCTTCCGACATCTGGTCGGCGCGTTTTTGCTGCGACAGGTTGTTCACCTTCTCCTGGGCATAGGAAATCAGCTTGCGCGAAAACTCCGCGGCCGCCTCCGGGTCCGCCGCCGAGACTTCCATCCTCACCACACCCTCGGTCGGGTCGTAGCCGATCCGAACGTTGCGGGTGTAGGTCTCATAGGCTTCCTCGTTGGTGGGGTTGCTTTCCAGGCGCTGGATCGGGTCCAGCCACTCCTGGGTGAAATGGGCCTTGAAGCCGGCCTCGCGGTCCAGCCGCAGCATGGCTTCCTTTGACATCAGGTAGCTCTGCACCGCGATCGAATCCTGGCTGGTGGCAAACTGGGTGCCCGACAGCAGCCCGCCCATGCCGCCTGCTGCGCTGTCGGCCTTGAGAACCAGGAACTCCGACTTGGAAGAATACATCGGTGTCGCCACCGCGTAGAAGTAATAGCCGGCGATCAGCGTCGGCAGCATGACGAAGAATGCCAGCCGGGTCAGCAGCAGCGCCAGGCGGCGGCGGCGGCGGCGGGCGATGTCGCGCTGGATCTCCTGGATTTCGCGGTTGCGCCGTTCCGCCGGGCTCAGCTCGGTCGAGGGCAGGGTGCTCTTGCCGGTCGGAACCGTCTGCGGCAGCTGGACAGATCCCGGAGCGATCGGGGTGCCTTCGGGCCGCGCCTTGTTCTGCGGCACCACCAGCTCCAGCATGTTGGCGCGTTTGAACGGATCGATGCCGCGTTCCCGCAACATCCGCACCGCTTCGAAATCCGAGGTTGGTGACAGGTTGTGCTTTTGCGCCATGCGGCGCGCCAGTCGCAGCTGACGGCCGGTCAGCCCTTCGTTGCGGATTGCCTCGATATCGGTTTCCATTCTGGTTTCGCGGGCGGAACTGACCATCCCCGAGCGTGCCGTGCCGGTGGGGGCGTGGTCTGCAGAAGACCGGGCGGCCGCGGGTCGCGCCGCCGCGGCGGCAGCCATTTGCGCTGCCTCCTGGGGCGTCGCCGGAGCTGGACTTGCCGCATGAGACTGCGCGGCACCGGAGGCACTGCCCTCGTCCGACCCAGCGCCGCTACGGCGGATGCGGAATTTTCTAGCTCTGGGTTTCGTAGTCATAGAGCTGCTTCGCTTCTTCCAAAGTGTCAAACATATGCAGTTGCCCCTGCAACAGGACCGCCGCAGAGCGGGCAAATTTCTCCAGCGTCTTGGCCTGGTGCGAGACGATGACGATGGTGGTGGTCTGCAACCGCTCCTGCAGGATTTCGCCGGCCTTGCGGTTGAACTCGACGTCGGTGGTGCTCGGCATGCCCTCGTCGATGAGGTAGATGTCGAAATCAAGCGCCAGCATCAGCGAAAAGCTGAACCGTGCCCGCATGCCCGCGGAATAGGTGCCAATCGGTTGGTCAAAATATTCTTTCAGCCCGCACAGCCAGCGGCAGTAGGCCTCGACGTAATCGGGGTCCAGCCCGTAAAGCTTGGCGATGTAGCGGCTGTTTTCCATGGCTGACAGGCGGCTGATCACCCCGCCCATGAACCCCAGCGGAAAAGAGATCTTGCAGCCGCGGCGGATTTCGCCCTCGTCGGGTTTTTCCAGCCCGGCCATCATGTTGATCAGCGTGGTCTTGCCGGTGCCATTCGGCGCGAGAACCCCCAGCGAGTTGCCCGGCTCGACGCGAAACGACACGCGATCAAGGATTACCTTGCGCTGGGTCCCCGTCCAGAAGGACTTGCTGACGTTTTCAAACTCTAGCATCGTTGCTTCCGGTGTTGCCCGTATGGCCCGCTGTCGGGCTCTCTTTGCCTCTCGCGTGACAGGCGTTTCGACCCGCCCGACGGCTCTTTCTTATCAAAAGAGTATTAATGGCCTACGTCGTGACTTGGGCTTTATTATGTCGAATTGTGACATGATTTATCAATAAGGCCTTAACCATTATGGCGCGGATGGGGCGCTGACGGCAAGGCGTCGGTGTTGCAAACGTACAGTCGCGGACGCGCCGCGATGGGGAGGGGGCCAGGGGAGCGCATGGTCGAGAACAGTCAGGACACCGAGACGCTGAAGGCGCAGATCCGCGATTGCCGCATTTGCGCGGCGCGGTTTGCCGCCACCGCCACCGCCCATGCGCCGCGCCCGGTGGTCTGGTTCCGCGGCCCCGCGCGCATTCTGGTGGCGGGGCAGGCGCCGGGGCTGCGGGTGCATCAGAGCGGGCGGCCATTCACCGATGCCTCCGGTGATCGCCTGCGCGACTGGGTGGGGCTGACGGAGGACGAATTTTACGACAGGGACCGGGTCGCGGTGGTGCCGATGGCGTTCTGCTTCCCGGGCTACGACGGCAACAAGGCCGATTTGCCACCCCCGGCGGTCTGTGGCCGGACCTGGCACCAGCAGGTCATGGCGCAGCTGCCGGGGGTGCGTTTGCGGGTGCTCGTCGGCGGGCATGCGCAGCGCTATCATCTGGGCACCAGGGCCTCGGTCACCGAGGTGGTGCGCAGCTGGCGGGATCACGCGCCACACGTCTTTCCCTTGCCGCATCCCTCCTGGCGTAATACCGGGTGGCTGAAGAAGAACCCCTGGTTCGAGGCGGAGCTGCTGCCGGTTCTGCGCGCCCGAGTGAAGGAGCTGATGAGATGACTGACGAAACCCCGCAGGAGCTGACACCGTTGGATCAGGCCCATGCGGCCATGGAGGCCAGACCTGAGGAGGATGCCGCCCGGCTGCGGTTCTACGAGCGGCTGGCCGATGCGGAGCTGTTTCTCATGCTGACAGAGGAGGCCGTGGGCGAGCGGATTTCCCCGGCGTTGTTCGAAACGCCCGAAGGCAGCTTTGTGCTGGTGTTCGACCGCGAGGAGCGGCTGGCGCAGTTTGCAGGCCAACCGGTGCCCTATGCCGCGTTGTCCGGGCGGGTCGTGGCGCAGATGCTGGCCGGGCAGGGGATCGGTCTCGGCGTGAACCTGGAAGTGGCTCCGTCCTCCATCTTGATCCCCGCCGAGGCGGTGGGCTGGCTGCATCAGACCCTGGGCCACGCGCCGGAGGAGCTGGAGGGCGATGTCTCCGAATTCACGCCGCCCAAGGGATTGCCGGAGGCGCTTCTGACGGCGCTGGATGCCAAGCTGGCGACCGCCGGTGGCCTGGCTGCCGCGGCCTATCTGGTCGGGGTGCGCTATGCGGATGGCGGCATGGGGCATCTTTTGGGTTTTGTCGGCGCGCGGGAGGCGGCACAGCCATCGCTGGCCAAGGCAGCAGGGGAGGCACTGACTTTCTCGGGCATTGAGGCCGGCGCCATGGATGTCGCTTTCTTCGAGGCAGACAGCCCGGTGGCGGCGAGCTTGGCGCGGGTGGGGCTGAAGTTCGACCTGCCTCAGCCGGAAGAACCCAAGATCTACCAGCCGGAAATTCCCGGCAGCAACCCGGACAAACCGCCCCGCCTGGTGTGAGCGGTCCCACCGCGGCGCGCTCCCGCCTGCTCCAGCCCATTTTTGGAATGGGCCTCACAGTTGGGCGTGGCGCTGTGCTGGCGCACAGCGCGGCTCCCGCCCTCAAGTAGGTGTGCAGGCGCCACGGCGAGCGGCTTTGATCTATCGTTCCATCGAGGCGTGTCACGACGGGGGGGGCAAGTGCCGCCCGTGCGCGCAGCGTCTAGCCCTGGAATGTAGATGGGCGTCCGGGGATACCCGAACGCCCACTGGCGCGGGCTGCCGCGCCGGTTGTGCTTTGGATGCGCGGCTTATTCCGCGGCTTCCAGCTTGTCTTGAGTACGCGTTTCAAAGTCGCTGGCGTCGTGGCGCTCATGCAGCTGCATTTCGAGATCGCCAAAGGCGCGGTTGACCATCCGGCCGCGCTGGACCGCCGGGCGGGCGTCGATCTCTTTGGCCCAACGGACCACGTTCTTGTAACTTTCGACGTCCAGGAACTCTGCCGCATCGTACAGGCGTCCGAGAACCAGCTGCCCGTACCAGGGCCAGATTGCCATGTCGGCGATGGTATAGTCGTCCCCGGCAATATACGGACGCTCGGCCAGTTGCCGGTCCAAGACGTCCAGCTGCCGCTTGGTCTCCATCGCGAAACGGTCAATCGGATACTGGAATTTCTCGGGGGCGTAGGCATAGAAATGGCCAAAACCGCCGCCCAGATAGGGCGCGCTGCCCATTTGCCAGAACAGCCAGTTCAGCGTTTCGATGCGTGCGGGGCCATCCTTGGGCAGAAACTCCCCGAATTTCTCGGCCAGATGCACCAGGATCGACCCGCTTTCGAACACCCGCACCGGGGTCTCTCCGCTGCGGTCCATCAGGGCCGGGATCTTGGAGTTCGGGTTGATCTCCACAAAACCTGAGCCGAACTGGTCGCCATCTCCGATACGGATCAGCCAGGCATCGTATTCCGCCCCGGCGTGGCCCTTGGCCAGCAACTCCTCCAGCATGACGGTGACCTTGACGCCATTCGGGGTTGCCAGAGAATAGAGTTGCAGCGGGTGTTCGCCAACTGGCAGTTCCTTGTCATGGGTGGCACCGGCGATGGGGCGGTTGGTGGAGGCAAACTGGCCGCCGTTCTCCTGTTCCCATTTCCAGACCTTGGGCGGGGTGTAGGCTGTGTCGCTCATCTGTCGTGTCCCTGCGTGACTGTTTCGTGATCGCGGAGCTTCGCCGCATGGCGGCAAGTGGCTTGCACACAGATAAGCAGAGCACGCAAATATTCCAATGACTGGAAGGTCGGTCGCACGGAAATTTTACAGCGCGCTCACGAAGTCTCGTCCCCGGACACAGGGGCGTGAGGGGGCCTTCGCATCTGCCGGGTGCCGTGTAATCTGCGTCTGTGAGGCATCCGCCGTCACCGATGAAAGGGATATTCCGATGAAGCGTTTTCTTTTTGCTGCCGCGACGGCGCTCAGCCTTGCCATGGCCGCGCCGGGGATTGCCGGTGAACAATATGTTGATAGCACCGGCTATGCGGTGTCCGGCTATGACGTGGTCGCCTACCGCAGTCTTGCAGCGCAGCCGGTGGGCACGCCGCAAACCGGGGCGGTGCCGGGCAAGGCCTCGATCACGGTTGAATACAACGGTGCGACCTGGGCCTTTGCCAGCGAAGAAAACCGTGACAAATTCCTTGAAGACCCGGCCTACTACGCGCCGCAGTATGATGGTCACTGTGCCTACGGCGTGTCCAAGGGCGGCAAGGTGCCGGGCAACCCGAACCTGTGGCGCATCGTTGACGACAAGCTGTATCTCAACATCACCGATGTGGTCGTCGGTTTCTGGGAAGAGGACATCCCGGGCCACATCACGCTCGCCGAAGGCAACTGGCCCAAGATTGAGCCGGATGCGGCCTCGGATCGGGTGATCCCGAAATTCACCTCCGTGGCGCCCGAAGGCAGCTGAGCGCGCGCCGCGCTGCGCCGGAGCGGCCAGAACGGCAACCAGCCCGGCAAGCGGTGCCTCAGGATGGAATAAAAACGCCCCGCGCCAGAATTGGCACGGGGCGCAGGCATTTCAGGCGGGCAGCCGTGGTTCAGCGGCGGCGATCGCGGCGGGAGGACATCGGCTGGAAGGCCACGCCAACATGCGCCTCGCAATAGGGTTTGCCCTGTTGGGCGGGCAGGCCGCAAAACCAGAAATCTTCGGTCGCGGGGTCGCCCACGGGCCATTTGCAGGTGCGCTCGGTCAGTTCCATCAGGCCCAGCTTCTTGGCCTTCTTTTCGACCTCGTTTACCTTGGCCAGCGCCTCGGGGCTGATTTCATTGGCCGAGGGCTGCGGCGGCAGCGGCTGCCCGGCCGGGATGATCTGGCGGCGGGCCGGGGTCACGGGCTTGGCCTCCGAGGCGGCGGGTTGGGCCGCGGCGGGACGTGCCGGTTCGGTCTTCGGCTGCGGCTTGGGTTTCGGGGCCGCGGCCGGTTTCGGTGCCGCTGCAGCCGGTGCCGCTGCTGGTTTTTCCTTGGGTTCTGCCGCCTTGGTGCCACCGCTGTTGCGGTTGGACAGGCCGAGTCGGTGCACCTTGCCGATCACGGCATTGCGGGTCACACCGCCGAGTTCCTTGGCGATCTGGCTCGCCGACTGGCCTTCGCCCCACATTTTCTTGAGCAGTTCGACGCGCTCGTCTGTCCAGGACATATGTTGCCTTTCAAGCTAATAGCGGCCCCAGTGTTCTGCGGCCGCCATCCTATTCCGGTGATCGCCCCATTTTAATCACTGTGGGCGGAGTTACAAGGCACCTTGCGCCTCATGACGCAGCCGTTATGCAGGCAATGCAACAAAATCGGGGGCAGCATGGCAGATCAGGGCTATCAGGTCGAATTGGGCGCGCGCCGCTTCGGGCGCATCAACTGGCTGGGATTGCAGGCGCTTGCCTGGCGCGAGGTCAAGCGATTCCTGGTGGTCTGGACTCAGACCCTGCTGGCGCCCCTGATGACGGCGGCGCTGTTTCTGATGATCTTCAACATCGCCATCGGGCCGAAACGCGGCGATGTGATGGGGGTGCCGTTCCTGACCTTCCTTGCGCCGGGCATCATGATGATGACGGTGATCCAGAACGCCTTCGCCAATACCTCATCCTCGATCGTGATTTCCAAGGTGCAGGGCAATATCGTCGACACGCTGATGCCGCCCCTGTCGGGGCTGGAGATCCTGCTGGGCTACCTGGCGGGCGCGGTGGCGCGCGGTATCATGGTGGCGCTGGCCATCGGACTGGGGCTGATGGCGGTGCTGCAGATCGTACCCGCGCATCCCTTGGTGGCGCTGGTCTTCGTGGTGCTCGGCGCGGCCTTCCTCGGCGGGCTTGGCATCGTCGCGGGCGTCTTTGCTGACAAGTTCGACCAGATGGCGGCGATCACCAACTTCATCGTGACCCCCTTGGCCTTCCTGTCCGGCACCTTCTATTCGGTCGAGGCGCTGCCGCCGGTGCTGCGCGCCATCTCGCATCTGAACCCGGTGTTCTACCTGATCGACGGTGTGCGTTTCGGGGTGATCGGCACCTCTGACAGCTCGCCATGGCTGGGGCTGGCGGTTTGCAGCGGCGCCACCTTTGCAGTGTGCCTGCTGGCCTGGTCGATGCTGCGCACGGGCTACCGGCTGAAGCCCTGAACCCAGCCGGGCAGGGCGTCGATCAGACCGAGGCGGGCGGTGGCCCTGCCGGCCGCGGTCTTGTCTCCCGCCAGGCCAGCACGGCGGCGCCGACAAGGATGATGGCGGCCCCCAGCACCGTGACCCAGTCCGGCACCACGCCAAAGACGGCAAAGTCATAGACGGCGGCAAACACCAGCGTGGCATAGCTGAATGGCGCGACAAAGGACGCATCCGCCCGCGCCATGCCGTTGATGAAACAGGCCTGCGCGCAGGCCATCACCAGCCCCAGCGCCGCCAGCGCCGCCCATTGCGCCGCGCTGGGCATCTGCCAGACGGGCAGCACCGCGCAGCTGGCGATCAGTAGCCCCAGCAGGTTGTTGACCCACAGCACCTGCAGCGGCCCCTCGCGACCCGACAGCTTCTTGATGAAGATCAGCTCCAGTCCCATCACCGCCGCCGCGCCCAGCGCCAAGAGCGCCGCGGGCTGAAACCCGGCCGGAGTGGGGCGCAGCAGGATCAACGCTCCCGCCATGGCGATCGCCGCCGCGCCCCAGCGCCAGGGGCCGACACGCTCCCCCAGCAGCGGGATCGCCAGCAGCATGGCAAAGACCGGGTTCAGAAAGCTGATCGCGGTGGCCTCCGCCAGCGGGATATGCGCGACGGAGGCAAACAGCAGCGTGATCCCCGCCCAGCCACAGGAGGTGCGCCCGATATGAAACCCCCAGTGCGGCCGGTGAAAGCGCGGCCGCAGCGTCAGCACCGCCGCCGAAATGCCGAAAAAGGCAAACATGAACCGCCCCTGGCTGATCTGCATCGGGTGCAGCGGCGCCCCCAGAGCATCCGTCCCCAGCGCCTTGGCAAGGAGCGTGGTGGCGGCAATGAATGTGGTCGCTGCCACGATCAGGCTGGCGGCGAGGGCGGGGTTCTGTGAGGGGGCACTGTGCATGGCGTAGCGGTGCGCCAACCGGGGGCGCGTTTCAAGGGGAAAGGATGTGGCACAGGCCCAATTGTGCCGCCGGAACTTGCTGGTCGGTCGGCGTCAATGGCGGCGCGTCCGCTCCCATTGCCAGGTTTCCGATCCAGGCAAAGCCAACAGGGGCGAGAGCAGGGATGGCGGATTGTCCGCACGAGCATCCGAAAAGGGTTTTCTTTTGCCGAATCCTCCGTTATGGAACCTGCCTATGATCAAACGCGCATATATCACCATCTCGCGACGCCGACGCCGCCTGGCGTGACCGGCCCTTTGATCCGTTGTGCCCGACCCGTGGCACATTCCCCAATTGAAACCAGTGTTCCACCGTTGACCCAAGGCCAAGCTTACGTCACAGCTTTGGCTTCTATCTTTGAAAAGGATGATCCCGATGATCCCGTCCGTTCTGCCAACCTATAACCGCGCGCCGCTTGAATTCGTCGAAGGCGCAGGCGCCTGGCTGACCACGGCCGACGGGCGACGCTTTCTGGACCTGGGCTCCGGCATTGCGGTGAACGCGCTGGGGCATGCCCATCCGGCGCTGGTCGAGGCGCTGACGAGCCAGGCGCAGAAGCTGTGGCATGTCTCCAACCTCTACCACATCCCGCAGCAGCAGGCGCTGGCGGACAAGCTGGTGGAGCACAGCTTCGCCGACACCGTGTTCTTCACCAACTCCGGCACCGAATCTTGTGAGCTGGCGGTGAAGATGGCGCGCAAGTATTTCCATGACAAAGGCCAGCCGGAGCGGGTGGAGATCATCACCTTCGACGGCTCCTTCCACGGCCGCTCCTCCGCCGGCATTGCCGCAGCAGGCTCGGAGAAGATGACCAAGGGCTTCGGCCCGCTGCTGCCGGGGTTCAAGCATCTGATGTTCGGCGATCTGGACGGCGTGACCAATGCCATCACCGAACAGACCGCCGCCATCCTGATCGAACCAGTGCAGGGTGAGGGCGGCATCCGCGCGGTGCCGGATGCCGAGCTGAAGGCGCTGCGCGCGATCTGCGATGAACACGGCCTGCTCTTGATCCTGGACGAGGTTCAATGCGGCGTCGGGCGCACCGGCAAGCTGTTTGCCCATGAATGGGCGGGCATCACCCCGGACATCATGATGGTGGCCAAGGGCATTGGCGGGGGCTTCCCGCTGGGCGCGGTGCTGGCCACCGAAGAGGCCGCCAGCGGCATGACCGCGGGCACCCATGGCTCCACCTATGGCGGCAACCCCTTGGGCTGCGCGGTGGGCTGCGCGGTGATGGACCACGTGGCGGACGCGGCCTTCCTCGCCGAGGTGAACCGCAAGGCGGGCCTTTTGCGGCAAAAGCTGGAGGGGCTGGTCGCCGATCACCCCGAGGTGTTCGAGGAGGTGCGCGGCGCGGGTCTGATGCTGGGGCTCAAGTGCAAGGCGGCAAACCTCGACGTGGTGAAAGCAGGCTACGAGCATGAGCTGATCACCGTCCCGGCTGCGGACAACGTGATCCGCCTGCTGCCGCCGCTGACCCTGACGGACGACGACATCGCCGAAGCCCACCGCCGTCTGGACGCGGTGGCGACAAGCCTGAGCGCGGGCAACCCCTGACCTTCACCTTTGCATAAATACTCCCGGGGGTCCGGGGGCAGGCGCCCCCGGCCTTCGCCAGAACAAAGCGATACCGACATGAATCATTTTCTCGACATCCACAAAACCGACCCGGCCGACCTGCGCAGGATCATCGATCAGGCCAGCGCCACCAAGCAGGCGCGTCAGGGGCGCCCCAAGGCCGCGCTCGACGACGAGCTGCCGCTGAAGGACCGGATGGTGGCGCTGATCTTCGAAAAACCCTCGACCCGGACCCGCGTATCCTTTGACGTCGGCGTGCGCCAGATGGGCGGCCAGACCATGGTGCTGTCGGGCAAGGACATGCAGCTGGGCCACGGCGAAACCATCGCCGACACCGCCCGCGTGCTGTCACGCTATGTCGACATGATCATGATCCGCACCTTCGACGAGACCGTGTTGACCGAGATGGCGGAATACGCCGATGTGCCGGTGATCAACGGCCTCACCGACCGCACCCACCCCTGCCAGATCATGGCCGATATCCTCACCTACGAGGAGCACCGCGGTCCGATCAAGGGCAAGAAGGTGGTCTGGTGCGGGGACGGCAACAACGTCTGCGCCTCCTTCCTGCACGCCGCGGGCCAGTTCGGCTTCGACCTCACCTTTACCGGCCCGGCGCAGCTGGACCCGGAGGAGGAGTTCATAGGCCTCGCCCGCAAGGCCGGCTCCAAGGTGGTGATCGAACGCGATGCCGCCAAGGCGGTCGAGGGCGCCGACCTGGTGGTCGCGGATACCTGGGTGTCGATGCATGACAGCCAGTCCTCCAAGGAACGCCGCCACAACATGCTGCGTCCCTATCAGGTGAACGATGCACTGATGGCGCACGCCAAGCCGGATGCGCTGTTTATGCATTGCCTGCCCGCGCACCGCGAAGAAGAAGTGACCTCCGCCGTCATGGACGGCCCGCAGTCGGTGATCTTCGACGAGGCCGAGAACCGCCTGCACGCGCAAAAGGCGATCATGCGCTGGTGCCTCGAGGGCTGAGCCGATTGCCCGGTTTTTCGGCACCGCGGTGCTGAGGCCGTATTGACGACATGTTTGCGCTGGCTTCGGTGGCGCGGATCTGCAACCCTCGCGGCGAATGCCTCCGCGAGGGTTTTTTGATGTATGAAAACACGGCGCTGCTGATTGTCGACATGCAGCAGGAGATGGCCAATGTGGCGGCGGCTGGTCGGCCGCAGGCCAATCCGCAGGCGGAACAGCGGGTGGCGGAACTGGCGGCGGGGTTTCGCGCCGCGGGGCTGCCGGTGGTGCATGTGCTGCACGACGATCCCCGGTCCGAGAGCAAGTTCCGCCGCGATCTGCCCAGCGGCCAGCCCCTTCCTTGCGCCATCCCTGCGGAAGGGGAGGCGGTGTTCTGGAAAACCGGCTCCTCCGGCTTTGTCGGCACCGGGCTGGCGGCGCATCTGCAGGCGGGTGGCGTCACCCGGCTGGTGATTGTCGGCGGGGTTGCTGCCTTCTGCGTCAACTCCACGGCGCGGTCTGCCGCCAACCTCGGCTTCGAGATCGAGGTCGTCGAGGACGCGCTGGTGGCGTTTGCCCTGCCTGCGCGCAAGGGCGGCGACCTAGATGCCGAAGTGGTGCTGGAGGTGACCCTGTCGGCGCTGCAGGCCGGCTTCGGCACCGTGCTGCCAGCGGCGGAGGTACTGGAGAGGCTGCCCGCTGCCTGATCACTCCTGCAGCCAGCGGTGCACCGCCTCCTTGGCGGCACGGCAGGTCTCTGTAAGCGGCGCGCCCAGGGCCAGATGGCAGGCAATCGCGGTGGCCAGGCTGCAGCCGGTGCCACGCTTCGAGACGCCCAGCCGGGGTTTTTCAAAGGCAACAGTGCTGCCATCGGCGCAGTAAAGCACATCGGTGCTGAGAGCGCCGCGGCCGTGGCCGCCCTTGACCAGCACCGCCTGCACACCCTGCGCCAGCAAGGCTGCCGCCTGCCGGGCCGGGTCACCACTGCAGCCAGACAGCGCTGCCAGCTCATCCAGGTTGGGGGTCACCACCGCAACCCGGCGCAGCAGCGCGCCAAAACCGCCCGCCGCCATCAACGTCCCGCCAGAGGTGGCCTTCAGCACCGGGTCCAGCACGATGGGCAGATCGTCGGGCAGGGCGTTGGTCACCGCATCTGCCACCGCGGCGGAGCCGAGCATGCCGATCTTCACCGCGCCGGGCGGGGCGGGCGTGGCCAGCGCGGCAGCGATCTGATCTGCCACGGCCTCGGCGGTGCAGGGGTGGACGGCCAGTACCGCCGCATCCGTCTGCACGGTGACGGCGGTGACGGCGGGGCGCAGGGTGACGCCAAGGGCGGCCGCCATCGCCGCATCGCGGCTCAGTCCCGCGCCGCCGCTGCTGTCGGTGCCGCCGATGGCCAGGATTGCGCTCATGCGGGGCTGTCTCCGGCGGCGAGCAGGGCAAGGCTGCGGTGGCCCGCCTGTTGCAAGGTCGCGGCGGCCCCCCAGGCGCGCAGCCCGCTGCGGCAGCACAGCACGATGCGGCGCCCGCGCGGCAGGTCGGCTGCGGCCAGATCCGCGGGCGCGATGCGCTGCGCCTGCGGCACCGCCATCCGCGGCGCTTCCTCCTCGGGGCGCAGCTCCACCACCACATCCTGCGGCGTGATCTGGCTGGTGGCGACGAAGGGCAGGGCAGCCTCGGGTTCCTCCGCGCCGTCAAAGCGGAAGCTGCTGACATGCAGGTCCTCCAACCGGAAACTGAACAGCTGGCCGCAGGGGCTGGGCTGATGGCCCAGCAGCACCTTCAGCGCCAACTGCGCCTGCAGGGCGCCGATCATGCCCACGGCAGGCCCCATGACGCCCGCCGTAGCGCAGGTGGCGGCGCGGGCGGGCAGGTCGGGAAAGACCGCGCGCAGGGATGGCGCACCGCCACAAAACCCGCCGGCATAGCCGGACTGCCCCAGTGCCGAGGCCGAAATCAGCGGCTTGCCCGCTGCGCGGCAGCTGTCCGACAGAATGTAGGAGACCGCGAAACTGTCCGCCGCATCGACCACCAGGTCCGCAGCCTGCACCAATGCGGCGGCGTTGGCGGCGTCCAGCGGCTGCGCCAGTGCGGTGACCTCAAGCGCCGGGTTGGCGGACAGCAGCCGCGCCTGCGCGGCTTCCGCCTTTGGTCGGCCAATGTCCTGCATGGCATACAGAACCTGCCGGTGGAGGTTGCTTTCCTCCACCACGTCGCCATCCACGATGGTGAGGCGCCCGACCCCGGCGCCGCCCAGATACTGCAGCACCGGGCAGCCCAGTCCGCCAGCCCCCACCACCAGCACATGGGCGCGCGCCAGCCGCGCCTGGCCGTCGGCGCCGACCTCCGGCAGGATCATCTGGCGGGCATAGCGGCTCATGCGCGGCAGGCCTCGGCCCATTCCCGGGTGCGCGCCTCCGGGTCGGCGGCCCGCTGGATGTCGGTCACCACCGCCGCGCTGTCGGCACCGGCGGCGAAGACGCCGGGCAGGCGCTCGGGCGTCAGGCCGCCGATCGCCACCAGAGGCGTTTTGCCCGCCATCTGTTTCCAGCGGGTCACCCGCTCCAGCCCCTGCGGCCCCCATTTCATCTTCTTCAGCAGTGTCGGATAGACCGGCCCCAGCGCCACATAGGCCGGATCATGGGAGAGCGCGCGCTCCAGCTCCGTCTCGTCATGGGTGGAGAGGCCAAAGCGCACGCCGCGGCGGCGCAGGGCGGCGAAATCCGCGGTCTCCATGTCCTCCTGGCCAAGGTGGACAAAGTTGCAATTCAGATCCAACGCCGCCTGCCAGTAGTCGTTCACCACCAGTTGGGCGTCATGGACCGCGCAGAAGTCGCGGGCGCGGGCGATCTGGCGGCGCACCTCCGGTTCGGGTTGGTCCTTGATGCGCAGCTGCACCAGCCTCGCGCCCTGCGGCACCAAGAGCTCCAGCCGACCGACATGGCCGACGATCAGGTAGAAACGCTCCATCATGCGGTCTCCGTCATGTTGAGTTCGGCCAGTCCCAGAACCGGCGTCGAGGGCACCGCCATGTCGCGCCGCTCCATCGGGTCGGCAAGGTATCCGGCACGGCCCGCGTCAACAGCCAGCGCCATGGCCCGGGCCATCGCGGCAGGATCGCCGGCCTTGGCCACGGCGGTGTTCAACAGCACCGCATCCATGCCCAGCTCCATCGCCTGCGTCGCATCCGACGGGCGCCCGATGCCGGCGTCGACGATCAGCGGTACGCCTGCGAAATGCGCCCGCATCGCCCGCAGGCCGTCCGGGTTGCGCAAGCCTTGACCCGAGCCGATTGGCGCCCCCCAGGGCATCAACAACTCGCAGCCCGCCTCCAGCAGCCGTTCGCCCACCACCAGATCCTCGGTGGTGTAGGGAAAGACCTTGAAGCCATCGGCGCAGAGAATGCGCGCGGCTTCGACCAGGCCGAAGACATCCGGCTGCAGGGTGTCGGCATGGCCGATCACCTCCAGTTTGATCCAGTCCGTGTCGAACAGCTCCCGCGCCATATGGGCGGTGGTCACCGCCTCCTGCACCGTGTGGCAGCCGGCGGTGTTGGGCAGGATGCGGCAGCCAGTGTCGCGCAACCCGTCCCAGAAACCCGCGCCGGAGCCCTCGGCGGTTTCGCGGCGCAGCGACACGGTGATGATGCCGGTGCCGCTGGATTTCACCGCCTCTGCCAGCACGGCCGGAGAGGGATATTGCGCGGTGCCCAGCAGCAGCCGCGAGGCGACGTCGGTTCCATAAAGTCTCATGATCTCAGCCTCCCTGCATCGGGGCGAGCACTTCCAGCCGGTCGCCGTCGGCCAGCGTCACCTCGGCGCGCTTGGGGCGGGCGACAAAGCTGCCGTTCACCGCGGTCGCGACGGCCGAGGCGGCAAAGCCCAGCTCGTCCAGCACGGACTGCAGGTCGGTTGCCGCGACTTCATGCGGTTTGGCATTCACGATGATCTTCATCAGATGTCTCCGGTAACAATCGGTCCGCGGCCTGCTGCGCCATGGCAGGGGCCAGCAGGAACCCGTGGCGATAGAGGCCATTAAGGTACAGCGTGCCGTCCTGTTCGGTCAGCCGCGGCAGGTTGTCGGCAAAGGCCGGGCGCAGCCCCGCGCCGGTCTCGACCACGCTGGCTTCGCCGAGGCCGGGATGCAGCGTGTAGGCGGCGTTCAGCAGCTCCGCGAGCGAGCGCAGGGTGACGGGGCGGACAGAGCTGCTCTCGATCATGGTGGCCCCGATCATGAACAGCCCCTCGTCGCGCGGCACCAGGTACAGCGGCATTCGCGGGTGCAGCAGCCGCAGGGTGCGGCGGATCTCCACCTGCGGGCAATGCAGGATCGCCATCTCGCCGCGCACCGGACGCAGGCCGGGCAGCGGGGCTGCCATGCCGGTGCAGTCCAGCGTGACGCGGGCGGGGGCCGGGCCGCCACAGCGGATCTCCACCCCCAGTGCCCGCACCTTGTCCACAAGGTCGCGCAGGGCGCGCCGCGGGTCCAGATGCGCCTCCTGCTCGAACAGCAGCCCTTGGGCAAACCGCCCGGCAAGGGCCGGCTCCAGCTCCGCAATCGCGGCCCCGGCCACGGCCCGGTGGTTGCTGGTGCGGCGGGCAAAGCGGGTCAGCTCTGCCCGGTCGCGGGATGGTGCCACCACCAGCGTACCGCGCCGGTGGACGGTCGTGACCTTTTCCCACCAGTCGACGGCGCGGCTGCCGAGGGTGATGACCTCCTCCTCGGCGCTTTCGCGCTCACACCAGGGGGCCAGCATGCCGCCCGCATAGCGCGCGACGCTGCTGTCGCCCGGGGTGTCCCCCCGTTCATACAGGGTGACCGCCGCGCCGCGCTGCGCCAGCTCATAGGCGCAGGCGAGGCCGGCAAGGCCCGCGCCTGCGATGGTGATCATTCCGCCGGTTCCGTCTTGGCCGCCGCCGCTTCGGCTGCAGGCACATAAAGCTCGCCGCCCTCGCGGAATTTGGCGGCCATTGCCTCCATCCCCTCTTTCTGCGCTTCGGCGCGGATGTCGTGGCTGATCCGCATCGAGCAGAACTTGGGCCCGCACATGGAGCAGAAATGCGCCACTTTGTGGGCTTCCTTGGGCAGGGTCTGGTCGTGGAACTCGCGCGCAGTGTCCGGGTCCAGCGAGAGGTTGAACTGATCCTCCCAGCGGAATTCGAATCGGGCACGGGACAGCGCATCGTCGCGGCGCTGCGCCCCCGGCAAGCCCTTGGCCAGATCGGCAGCATGGGCCGCGATCTTGTAGGTGATGACGCCGGTCTTCACGTCGTCGCGGTCCGGCAGGCCCAAGTGCTCCTTGGGCGTCACATAACACAGCATCGCGCAGCCGAACCAGCCGATCATCGCCGCCCCGATACCCGAGGTGATGTGGTCGTAGCCCGGCGCGATGTCGGTGGTCAGCGGGCCAAGCGTGTAGAAGGGCGCCTCGTGGCAGCACTCCAGCTGCTTGTCCATGTTCTCCTTGATCTTGTGCATGGCGACATGGCCCGGCCCTTCGATCATCACCTGGCAGTCCTTGGCCCAGGCGATCTTGGTCAGCTCGCCCAGGGTCTCCAGCTCGGCAAACTGCGCCTCGTCATTGGCGTCCGCAATCGAGCCGGGGCGCAGCCCGTCGCCCAGCGAGAAGCTCACATCATACTGGCGGCAGATGTCGCAGATTTCCTCGAAATGTTCATAAAGGAAGCTCTCCTTGTGGTGATGCAGGCACCACTTCGCCATGATCGAGCCGCCGCGGGAGACGATGCCCGTGACCCGGTTCACCGTCATCGGCACCATGTGCAGACGCACGCCCGCGTGGATGGTGAAGTAGTCGACGCCCTGTTCCGCCTGCTCGATCAGCGTGTCGCGGAACACCTCCCAGGTCAGGTCCTCGGCGATGCCGTTGACCTTCTCCAGCGCCTGGTAGATCGGCACGGTGCCGATCGGAACCGGCGAGTTGCGGATGATCCATTCGCGGGTGTTGTGGATGTTGCGGCCCGTCGACAGGTCCATCACCGTGTCGGCCCCCCAGCGGATCGCCCAGACCAGCTTGTCCACTTCCTCTTCCATCGAGGAGGTGACGGCAGAAGTGCCCATGTTGGCGTTGATCTTCACCAGGAAGTTGCGGCCGATGATCATCGGCTCGATTTCCGGGTGGTTGATGTTGGCGGGGATGATGGCGCGGCCGGCGGCGATTTCCTGGCGTACGAACTCCGGGGTCACGTAGTCGGGGATGTTGGCGCCGAAGTCATTGCCGTCGCGCTTGCCGTGGCAGGGCGACAGCTCGCGCAGCTGGTTTTCGCGGATTGCGACGAACTCCATCTCCGGCGTGATGATGCCCGCACGGGCATAGGCCAGCTGGGTCGGTGCGGCACCGTTTTTGCCGCGCAGGGGGGTGGGTTTCACGGGGAACTCCGGCACCAGCCGGTCGCCTTCGACGAACCCGTTGTCCTCCGGCTTCACGTCACGGCCCTGGTATTCTTCGACGTCGCCGCGGTCGAGGATCCACTGGCGGCGCAGCTGCGGCAGGCCCTGGCGGATGTCGGTCAGCACGTTCGGGTCGGTATAGGGGCCGGAGCTGTCATAGACCGGCAGCGGATCCTCGCCTGCGGTGGGGTGGACGGATATTTCGCGCATGGGCACGCGGATGTCCTTGTGGACCTCGCCGTTCACGTAGATCTTGCGCGAAGCGGGCAGGGCGCCCGTGGTGATCTTGGGGTTTGGGACGTTCATTTTGGTGCTCCTCGAAGCCGAGACTCGGAAAAGACACCAGATGAGGTTTGGCTGGGAAACAGAGGGTGTACCGGCCCCCTTGTTCAGTCATCGCGCGGCATGCGGGGCTGTACGATCCCCGGTGGCCAAGCGTGCCTAGCTTCCTACGCCAGTATCAACTGGGTCAGGTTCAAAGGGTCGCTTCACCGGCCCGGCTGATGCCGTTCCTGTCCACCTCTCAGTCCCCTTGGCGGGACTCCCCTGCGTGGCTTTAGGGTTAGGGAGCAGCGCCCGTGGCGTCAACATGAATTTTTGTAGATTATTTTTATATAGCAGTAATAGGTTGTTAGTTGGGATTTTCGGTCCGCCTCGTGGCAAATCGCTGCGCCGCCGCTTTGGCGCTTGATCGGGGGCGGCAAAGTTATCTATAAAATTTCGCAACGCCATCCGCGCATGGCAGGGACATGAGCACAGGAGACAGCATGCTGGACGCTGCACCCATCCGGACCGACTGGACCCGCGAAGAAGCGGAAGAGATCTACAACAAGCCCTTCATGGACCTGCTGTTCCATGCGCACAGCGTCCACCGGCAGTATTTCGACCCCAACCAGGTCCAGAAATCCAAGCTCCTGAGCATCAAGACCGGCGGCTGCGCCGAGGATTGCGCCTATTGCTCGCAGTCCGCCCGCAACGGCGCGCAGCTCTCGGCCTCCAAGCTGATCGAGGTGCAGCGGGTGATCGCGGAGGCAAAGAAAGCCAAGGAAGGCGGCGCGACCCGTTACTGCATGGGCGCCGCCTGGCGCTCGCCCAAGGACCGCGACATGGCCGCGCTTGAGGCGATGGTGAAGGGCGTCAAGGAACTGGGCATGGAAACCTGCATGACCCTGGGCATGCTGGACGAGGAGCAGGTGTTCCGCCTGCGCGATGCCGGGCTGGATTACTACAACCACAACATCGACACCTCCGAGCGCTACTACAAGGAAATCATCACCACGCGCACCTTTGCGGACCGGATCGACACCCTGAACAAGGTGCGCGAAGCGGGCATCAAGGTGTGTTCGGGCGGCATTGTCGGCATGGGCGAGCAGCAGATGGACCGCATCGACATGATGCTGGCGCTGGCCACGCTGGAGCAGCACCCGGATTCGGTGCCGGTCAACATGCTGATCCCGATCGCCGACACGCCGCTGGCGAATGTCGAGAAGCTGGACCCGATCGAATTCGTCCGCTCGGTGGCGCTGGCCCGCATCCTGATGCCCAAGTCCCACGTGCGCCTGTCCGCAGGCCGCACCGACATGTCGGACGAGATGCAGGCGATGTGCTTCTTTGCCGGCGCCAACTCGATCTTCGTGGGGGATACGCTGCTGACCGCCGACAACCCCGAGGAAGACAAGGACCAGCAGCTGTTCGACCGTCTGGGCATCACCGCGATGGCCGTGGGCTGCGACGGCAGCCGCTGATGGCGGGCGCCTTTCCACGGCATGAAAAATCGCTGGAAGCGCTGCGCAACCGCGGGCGCTACCGGCAGTTGATGCCGCGGGAGGGGCATGATTTTGCCTCCAACGATTATCTGGGGCTGGCGGGCAGCGAGGTGCTGCGTGCCGCCGCATCGGACGCGCTGGCGCGCGGCGTGCCGGTGGGGGCGGGTGGTTCCCGCCTCTTGCGCGGCAACGACGCCGAGCATCAGCGGCTGGAGGCGGAGGCGGCCGCGTTCTTTGGCACCGAGGCGGCGCTGTTCATGGGCGGCGGCTTCAACGCCAACCAGGCGATCTTCTCCGCTCTGCCGCAGCAGGGCGATCTGGTGCTCTATGACGCGCTGATCCACGCCAGCACCCATGACGGCATGCGGCTGGGCCGCGCCGAGACTCGCAGCTTTGCCCACGGTGACACAGACGATGCAGCACGGGTGCTGCGCGACTGGCGTGCGTCGGGCGGCGCGGGGCAGGTCTGGATCGCAGTCGAGGCCGTCTATTCCATGGATGGCGATCTCGCCCCGCTGGACGCGCTGATGGAGCTGGCGGATGCGACCGGTGCGGTGCTGGTGGTCGACGAGGCCCATTCCACCGGCGTCTTCGGCGACATGGGCCGCGGTCTGGCCCATGAGATCGCGCACCGCCCGAACGTTCTGTCCTTGCACACCTGCGGCAAGGCGCTGGGCGCCTCCGGCGCGCTGATCTGCGGCCAGCGGGTGCTGATCGAGACCCTCATCAACAAGGCGCGCGGCTTCATCTATGCGACGGCTCCGTCACCGCTGAACGCCGCCCTCGTGCGCGCCGCCCTGCAGGAACTGCGCCAGAACCCGACCCGCCGGGAGCAGGCCTGGGCCGGGATCACCCACGCCCAAAGCGAGGCCAAACGCCTGTGCGGGCTGGACGGTTTTGCCAGCCAGATCCTGCCGGTGGTGATCGGCGACGACAAGCGCACCATGGCGCTGGCCGCGGCGATGCAGGGTCACGGCTATGACATCCGCGGCATCCGCCCGCCCACGGTGCCCCGCGGCACCGCGCGGCTGCGGCTGTCGATCACCTTGAATACCGGGGCAGGGGTCATCACCTCGATGTTCGAAACCCTTGCCCGCGAACTGGAGGCACGCTCATGACGCCCAGAAACACGCTGATCGTGACCGGCACCGACACCGGCATCGGCAAGACCATCTTCTCGGCCGGGCTGGTGCAGGCGCTGGAGGCCACCTACTGGAAACCGGTGCAATCGGGGCTGGAGGACGAGACCGACAGCCAGATCGTCTCTCGCCTGTCCGGCCGCCCGGCGCTGCCCGAGGGCTATCTTCTGCAGCTTCCGGCCTCGCCGCATCTGTCGGCAGAGGCCGAGGGGGCGGAAATCGACACCGGGACGCTGCAGCTGCCGGACACCGACGGTGTGCTGGTGGCCGAGGGGGCGGGCGGCCTCATGGTGCCGCTGAACCGGCGTGAGCTCTATCTGGATCTGATCGCGCGCTGGGGCGCGCCGGTGATCCTGTGTGCACGCACCCAGCTCGGCACCATCAACCACACGCTTTTGTCGCTGAAGGCGCTGCGCGATGCGGGCTGCGAGGTGGTGGGCGTTGCCTTCATCGGCAACCCGGAGCCGGAGGTCGAGGAAACCATCTGCCAGTTCGGCAAGGCGGCGCATCTGGGGCGGCTGCCCTTTGTCGAAGCCCTGCGCAGCGCGCCGGGGCTGGGCAGTGATGCGGGCGGCCCCGGTGCTGCGCGCACCGATGAATGCTCCGCGGCGCTGGCGCAGGCCTTTGCCGAGAACATCCACCTCGACCTGATCCGCGAGGCGCTGGCGTCGGAGGAGGACCCGGCATGAGCGCTTCTGACCTCACCCAGCTGCAATTTGACCAGCAGCACCTGTGGCACCCCTATACCAACGTCACCAAACCCGGCCCCACCTTCGTGGTGAAGGAGGCCGAGGGCGTGCATATCACGCTGGAGGACGGCACCCGGCTGATCGACGCCATGTCGTCCTGGTGGTGCATGATGCACGGTCACAGGAACCCGGCGATCACATCGGCCATTCACGACCAGCTCGACACCCTGCCGCATGTAATGTTCGGCGGGCTGACCCATGATCCGGCAATCGACCTCGGCCGCAAACTTCTGGCGATCACGCCGGACAGCCTGACCCGCATTTTCTACTGCGACTCGGGCTCGGTTTCGGTCGAGGTGGCGATGAAGATGGCGGTGCAGTACCAGCACGCCATCGGCCAGCCGCAGCGGCAGGAGTTCGCAACCATCCGCTCCGGCTATCATGGCGACACCTGGAAGGCGATGAGCGTCTGCGACCCCGACACCGGCATGCACCACCTGTTTCAGGGCGCGCTGAGCGTGCAGCATTTCGTCCCCCGCCCGCCGGTCAGGCTGGACCGGGACTGGATCGACGATCCGGCGCAGAACGGCTTGGGGGAACTGCGCGCCGTGCTGGAGGCCAATGCCGACAGGATCGCCGCCTTCATCCTGGAGCCCGTCGTGCAGGGCACCGGCGGGATGTATTTCTACCACCCGGAATACCTCAATCAGGCCCGCGCGCTATGCGATGAGCTGGGCATCTTGTTGATCTTCGACGAGATCGCCACCGGCTTTGGCCGCACGGGGGAGCTGTTTGCAACCGGCTTCTGCAGCGTCGAGCCCGACATCATCTGTCTTGGCAAGGGGCTGACCGGCGGCCATATCTCCTTTGCCTGCACCATGACCAACGACCGCGTGGCGACAGGCATCGGTGGCGGCAATCCGGGCCTGTTCATGCACGGGCCGACCTATATGGGCAACCCGCTGGCCTGCGCTGCGGCCAAGGCCTCGCTGGATCTCCTGACCGGGCAGGACTGGCGCGGGCGGGTGGCGGCGATTGCCGAGCAGCTGCGGGCCGAGCTCGCCCCGGCCCGTGACCTGCCCAATGTCGCGGACGTGCGGGTGCTGGGAGCCATCGGCGTGATCGAGATGAAGCACCGCGTGTCGGCGGACGAGGCCCACGCGCGGGCGCACGAGATGGGGGTCTTCCTGCGCCCCTTCGGTCACAACATCTATACCATGCCGCCCTTCATCACGACGCCTGACCAGCTCAGCGAGATCACCGCAGGCATGCTGCGGCTGGCGCGGGAGCTGTAGGCCGTGGATTTCCGCTGGCTGAAACAGGCACAAGGGCATGGCCCGGCCGCGGGGGGGCGAGTATCGCCCGCCCGGGGGGGCGGACGGGCAATGCCCGGCGGTGCCGCCGGGCAGGCGTCCGAAGCCATTGTGGTCTTCGGTGGCTGGGCCGTCGGGCCACAGGTCTTCGCCCATCTGACCGGCTCGCAGGACATCCTCTTTGCCAGCGACTACACCGCGCTTGAGGCCGAACTGCCGGACCTGTCGGCCTATGACAGCGTCAGCCTCGTGGCCTGGTCCTTTGGCGTGGCGGCTTACGCCCATTGGCAGCAGTCCCGCCCGGATCCCTTCGCCCGCAAGGTGGCGGTGAATGGCAGCCTCTCTCCGGTCAGCCGCAACACCGGCATCCCGTCGGCCATCTTTCGCCGCACGGTGGAAACCCTGGACGCGGCCAGTTTCCAGCAGTTCCTGACCCGCGTCTTCGGCGCACCGCAGCCGGACCAGCCCCTGGACGTGGCTGCCCGCCGGGCTGAACTGCTGGCCGTCGAGGCGCGCGGCGACGCGCCCCACGTCGCGTTCGACCACGTCTGGATCAGCTCCGCCGACAAGATCTTTCCGCCCGCCAACCTGGCCCGCGCCTGGGAAGGCCAGCCGGTGCGCAGCATCGACGCCCCGCATGCACCCTTCGACTGGTTCTCCAGCTGGGAGGCGCTGCTGCAATGAAGGACATCGGCGCCCGCATTCCCGATCAGACCCGCATCCGCCAAAGCTTCCGGCGCGGGCTGGGCAGCTACCACCGCGCGGCCTCGGTGCAGGCGCGGATCGCGGCCCGGCTGGCGCAGCTGCTGGCCGAGGCCGGGGCTGCGCCGCAAATCGGCAGTGCCGTGGAATTCGGTTGCGGCACCGGCCACCTGACGCAGCAGCTGGCGCAGCGCTTCGACTTTGGCCGACTGCTGCTGAACGATCTGGTCCCCGAGGCCTCCGCCGCGCTCTCTGTCCTGCCACGGACGACGCGGGCGCGGTTCGCGGCCGGGCCGATCGAGACGCTGCCGCTGCCTGCGCAGCTGGACCTCGTCGCCTCGGCCTCGACGGTGCAGTGGATCGCCGACCTGCCGGGGTTGCTGGCGCGGCTCGCGGACCATCTTGCGCCGGGCGGCTGGCTGCTCTTGTCGGGTTTCGGCCGCAACCAGTTCCACGAGCTGGCAGCGCTCGGCTCTGCCGCTGCGGCGCCGAGCTATCTGGATGCGGCGGACTGGCCCGCCATGCTGCCCGCCGGGCTGGAGATCCACGCGCTGGAGCAGACCCCGCAGGTGCTGCATTTCGACGGCGCCATGGCGCTGCTGAAGCACCTGCGCCAGACCGGTGTCAACGGCCACGCCCAGCAGGGCTGGAGCCGCCGCCGCCTGCGCGACTTCGAGGACCGCTACCGCGCCCGCTTCGGGCAGGCGGGGCGGCTGCCGCTGACCTATGACCCTGTGCTGCTGCTGGCGCGCAAGACAGGCTGACGCTTTGCGACGTTTCGGCGGGGAAATGCGCGGTTGGCACGAGTTTTAATCGTTTTTCCGGCCGGTTGCGGGCAACGGCCCGCCGCGCGTTAATCTTTCTCAATCCGGGCTTGCTATCTCCGGTGCTGCGCCGCCCTTCGCGGGTGGCTGCAAGACGACTGGCAGTACGGGAGTGACGCCAATGAAGCTCAGGGCAATGGTGGCCGCGCTGGCGCTGGCCATGCCAACGGTGGGGAACGCACTGGAGATGGGGGACCGGAGCACGCCGATCCGCCTGTCGCTGAACAACTGGACCGGCCAGCAGCTGTCGACCTACATCGTCGGCGGCATGCTGGAACACGCCGGATATACCGTGGAATATGCCGAGGCAGACCAATCCGCGATCTACCAGGAAATCGCCGACGGCGACTTTCATGCAATGGTCGAGATCTGGACCACGAGCAGCCCGGAAGCCTATCTCGCGGCGCGTGACAGCGGCCAGCTGGAGGAACTCGGCGACATGGGGCTCGACGCGCGCAACGGCGTCGTGGTGCCGCCCTACGTGGCGCAGATGTGCCCCGGCCTGCCCAACTGGGAAGCGCTGCGCGACTGTGCGGGCATCTTTTCGGCCGATAGCAAGGGCAAGCGGGGCATCTACCTGTCCTATCCGGCCTCCTGGGGCTCGCCCGGGGCCGACCGGATCCGGGCGCTGGAGCTGCCGTTCGACGTGGTGGCCGCCGACAGCGAGGCGGCGATGATCGAGACCTTCCAGCAGGCCTACAAGGACCGCCGTCCGGTGATCTCGACCTTCTGGGCGCCGCATTGGGCGATGTCCTCCTACGCGCTGCAGTTCGTCCGCCTGCCGAAACCCGAACCGGCTTGCCACAGCGATCCCGCCTGGGGGCCGAACCCCAAAGCCACCGGCGACTGCGATTTCTACCGCGGCGGCGTGGTCAAGGCCGCCTGGCCGGGCCTGCAGCAGCGCTGGCCCGCCGCGCATGAGATCCTGAAACAGTTCCAGCTCAGCATCTGGGACCAGCAGCCGCTGATTGCCCTTGTCGACGTGCGCGGCGAAACCGTGCAGGGCGCGGCGCGCGGCTGGCTGGCGGTGAACCGGGCCAAATGGATGCCGATCGTCGAAGCCGCGCTGGGCGCCGGCCGCAGCTGATACCCGACACGCCGGCGCGGTTCTGATCCGCGCGGTGCCGCGATTGTGCCCCTGCCATCGGCGGGGGCACACTTGTTCCGGGGACGGGAAAAACTTGTTTCACAAGTTAAAAAGCTGATCTCTCGTTCAGGAAGTTTTGCCTTTCGTGCCGCATTTGCTCGACAAAGCGCCGTAATAGGTTCAAATACTTGCAGTATCACCCGCCACACTCGGTCTCATCGGCACGCGGCGGTTTACGTGGACCCGTTCCACACGCAGACCCGTGCCACGAACCACCGGGTTCCAAAAACAGCGCCACAGCCGGGCCTTCGGCGGCGCACACACATGACAGGGAGTATCAGGATGAACTTCAAGGGATATGCGTTGGCGTTGGGCGCCGCCTCCATGACCGTGGCCGCTGGTCTGGCCTCGGCCGCGGAGCTGGGCGACACCTCCAAGCCGATCAAGCTGGCGCTGAACGAATGGACTGGCCAGCACGTGACCACCCATATCGCGGGCGAGATGCTGAAGGCCGCGGGCTATGAGGTGGAATACGTCTCGGCCGGCATGCTGAACCAGTTCCAGGCCATTGCCGACGGCGACATCCACGCAACGCTGGAAATCTGGTCCTCCAACGTTTCCGACGAATACGCCAAGAAGGTCGAGGAAGGCACCGTGGTCGAACTGGGCGATCTGGAGCTGAACGCCCGCGAAGGCATCGCCTACCCGGCGCATGTGGCTGAGCTTTGCCCCGGCCTGCCGGCCTGGGAAGCGCTGCGCGACTGCGCGATGCAGTTTGCCACCGCCGAAACCCTGCCGCAGGGCCGCCTGGTGGACTACCCCGCCGACTGGGGCACGCCCGGTGCCGACCGCATGGCGGCCCTGGAGCTGCCGTTCAAGGCCGTGCCCGCAGGGTCGGAGGCGGCGCTGATCGTCGAGCTGCGCGCCGCGACCGAGCGCAAGACGCCGCTGCTGATCACCTTCTGGCAGCCGCATTGGGCGATGTCGGCCTATGACGTCAAATTCGTCGACCTGCCGCCGGGCGAGGACGCCTGTTTCTCCGATCCCGCCTGGGGGCCGAACCCCAACGCGGTGAACGACTGCGACTTTGCGCCTTCGCGCATTTTCAAGGCTGCCTGGTCCGGCATGGAAGAAACCTGGCCCGCCGCCTATGAAATCCTCGCGAACTACACCCTGGCGGTGGAAGACCAGCAGCCGATGATGGGCGCGATCGACGTGGACGGCGGCAAGGTCGAACAGGTCGTTGCCGATTGGATGGCCGCCAACGAGGACAAATGGCGCCCGGTAGTCGACGCCGCCACCAACTGAGCCGATGCCTGTGAGCGGCTCCGATACGCCCGCCATCACCTGCCAGAATGTCTGGCAGGTGTTTGGCAAGAACGTCGACAGCGCCCTGAAGCAGGCGCTGTCGCAGCATGACAGCCCGCAGGCCGCCGCGGATGATCTGCGCGCCCGCGGATTGGTGCCCGCGGTGCAGGACGCTTCCTTTGAGGTGCAGGAGGGGGAGCTGTTCGTGATCATGGGCCTGTCCGGCTCTGGCAAATCCACCCTGATCCGCTGCATCTCGCATCTGCTGCACGCCACCGGCGGCGAGATCCGTATCGACGGCGAGAACATCGTCGAGGCCAGCCCCAAACGGCTGATCGAACTGCGCCGCAAGAAGCTGGGCATGGTGTTCCAGCATTTCGGCCTGTTCCCGCATATGACCGTGGCCGAAAACGTCGCCTATCCCCTGCGGGTGCAAGGCATGAAGAAAAGCCAGCGCATGGCCAAGGCGCAGGAGGTCATCGACCTCGTCGGCCTCGGCGGCCGCGAACGCCATTACCCGCGCGAGCTGTCCGGCGGCCAGCGCCAGCGCGTCGGCATCGCCCGCTCGCTGGTGGCGGATTGCTCGGTCTGGTTCCTGGACGAACCCTTCTCGGCGCTGGACCCGCTGATCCGGCGGCAGCTGCAGGACGAGTTCCTGGAAATTCAGGCCAAGCTGAAGACCACCATCGTCTTCATCACCCATGACATCAACGAAGCCCTGAAGCTGGCCGATCGCATTGCCATCATGCGCGATGGCAAGATCGTGCAGATCGGCACCCCCGCCGATATCGTGCTGCGCCCGGCCGATGATTACGTACGTGAATTCTCCCGCGATGTGGCCAAGGGGCAGCACGCCCGCGTGGCCTCGGTCATGCAGACCGGCGACGGGCTGGCGCATGGCCCCGACGATCCCGGCCTGCGCCAGGACATGACGCTGGACGCGGCTCTGGCCCGCTGCATGGAGCTGTATGAACCAGTGCCGGTGCGCGCACCAGACGGCCAGCTGGTGGGCGTGGTGAACCCCGCCGATCTCGCCGCCGCGCTGCAGGTGGAGCAGCCATGACCCAGCTGACCAAGGGCGCGCAGGCCGCGCTGCTGGCCGCCATAGTCGGCGCGCTGTGCCTGCTGCTGGAGGGCGTGGCGCCGTGGCTGGTGCAATTCCCCAAGGCCTGGGTGCTGCCCGCGACCGATTGGGTCGGGGCAGGGGTGGAATGGTTTCTGCTGCTGATCAAACCCGCCGCGCGGGCGTTCTCGGCGTTGCTGTTCTACCCGATGGAGGCCGCCAGTGCCGCCCTGAAACAGACCCCCTGGCCGCTGCTGATCGCCGCCGCCACCGCGCTGGGCTGGATGTTGGGCGGGCTGCGCATGGCGCTGATGGCCCTTGTCGGGCTGGGGTTCGTGCTGGCGTCGGGCTACTGGTCCGAGGGCATGAACACGCTGGCACTGGTTGCGGTCTCCGTGCCGTTGGCGCTGCTGATCGGCGGCGGCATCGGTATCCTCGCCAATGAATACCCCCGCATCCGCGGCCCGGTGCAGGCCACGCTGGACGTGATGCAGACGGTGCCGACCTTCGCGTACCTTACGCCCTTGCTGGTGCTGTTCGGCTTTGGTCCGGTGGTGGGGCTGATCGCCTCGGCCATCTATGCGGCGCCGCCGATGGCGCGCAATGTGCTGCTGGGGCTGCAACGCGTCGAGCCCGAGATCAAGGAAGCCGCCGTCATGTCCGGCGGCACCCGCCTGCAGCAGCTGTTTCAATGCGAGATCCCCTCGGCCGGCCGCCAGATCATGGTTGGCGTCAACCAATGCCTGATGGCGGCGCTGTCGATGGTGATCATTGCCGCGGTGATCGGCGGCTTTGACGACATCGGCTGGGAGGTGCTCCTGACCATGCGCAAGGCACAGTTCGGCCAGAGCCTGCTGGCAGGTCTGGTGATCGTGATCTTCGCCATCCTGATCGACCGGATGAGCGGCACCCTGACCGAAGACCGCCGCCAGCGCCATGATCCGCGCGTGGCCTGGGGCATTTTGGCGCTGGGCGTGCTGGTGAGTGCGGTGTTCTGGGGCAGTCTTGGCTCGGCCGAGGATTACACCCTGTTCAACCCGGTGGCGGATCGTGTCGATGCCGGGCTGTCGGCCTTCACCACCGCCAATGCCGCGGCGCTGACGGCGCTGAAGAACAACGTGATGTTCTACGTCCTGCTGCCGCTGCGCATCGGGCTGGATCAGGCGGTGCTGCCCTTTACCTGGGGCTTTGCCTGGACCCCCGCGATGAGCGCGGCTCTGTTCGCCGCCGGTGCCGTCCTCGGCCTGCTCTGCGCCTGGCGCGGCCATCTGGCGCTGGGGCTGATGATCTTGATCGCGGCGGGCATGCTCGAGACCGGGATTTCGCAGTTGCCCTGGCCCTTCGTGCTGGCGGGGGCGGGCGCGCTGGCCTGGGTCGCGGCGGGGCGCGGGCTGGCGCTGCTGACCGTTGTACTGCTCACCACCATCCTGGTCTCCGGCCTGTGGGAGCGCGCGCTGTTGTCCCTGTACCTGTCGGGCGCGGCGGTCTTTGCCTGCACGCTGCTGGGCGGCGGCATCGGGCTGGCCTCGGCCCTGTCGCCCACCGTGTGGCGCGTGGTGCGCCCGGTCTGCGACATGCTGCAGACGATCCCGCTGTTCGTCTTCCTGATCCCGGTACTGATGGTGTTCCAGATCGGCGAGTTCTCGGCCTTCCTCGCGATCATCGCCTATGCCATCGTGCCGATGATCCGCTACACCCGCCACGGGCTGACCGAGACCCCTGCCGAGATGATCGAGGCGGCAACCGCCTCGGGCGCGACCCGCTGGCAGATGCTGCGCGACGTGCGCGCGCCCTATGCGGCGCCGTCGATTCTGTTGGGGCTGAACCAGACCATCCTCTATGCCTTTGCGATGCTGGTGATCGCGGCGCTGATCGGCACCACCGGCCTCGGCCAGTCGATCTACCTGGCGCTGGGCAAGGCGGATGTGGGCTTGGGCATTTCTGCCGGGGCGGCGATGGCGATTCTCGCGCTGATTGCCGACCGCATCGTGCAGGGCTTTGCCGAGGACCGTCGCCGCGCGCTGGGGCTCTGACCCGTTCGGACCTTGCCGACCAACAGAGAGGGCACCCCCGCGGTGCCCTTTCCTGTCTTCAGGTGGTTGCCCGCCGATGTTTCGCGGCCATCCGGGCTTGACCCTGACGGCCATATCCCCACCTATGGGACAGCACGACACCGGAGAATACGACCCATGCAACTCGCCTACGTGATGACCGAGGAACGCGGCGCCACCGACCGTTTGCTGAGCGCCCTGGCCGACCGCCTGCAGGCTCGCGGCATCCGTCTGGGCGGCATCGTGCAGACCAACGTGGAGTGCCACGACAGCGAATTGTGCGACATGGATGTGCGGGTGCTGCCGGATGGCGAAACGATCCGCATCTCGCAGTCGCTGGGGGCCGGATCGCGCGGTTGCCGCCTCAACCCAGAGGCGCTGGAGCGCGCGGTGGGGCAGGTCTCGGCGGCGTTGCAATCTGATCCGCTGCCGCAATTGATGATCGTGAACAAATTCGGCAAGCACGAGGCCGACGGGCGTGGCATGCGGCCAGTGATTGCCGAGGCGCTGGCAAGGGGCATCCCGGTGCTGTCCGGTGTGAACCGGCTGAACGTCGCCCCCTTTCAGGCCTTCGCCGACGGGCTGGCGACGGCTGCCGAACCGGACCTCGACGCGCTCGAGGCCTGGGCGGTTGCCGCCGTGCACGAATCGGCCAACGACTGACCGCGCCGTTCCCGGCGACGGACCAACCACGACGATCCAAGGACAGCCTCACCGCCCGGAGATGGGTCTGCGGCGGCCGTTGCCGTGGCCGCTTTCCGTCGAAAATGCACCGTAAAATCAGAGCAATTTTAAATGGAATACCGAGGCTAGGACTTTTTTAGGAAGCTGGCACTAAAGCTTTGGCAAATGGCCCAATAAAAGGACCCTGTAATAATGCCAGCTTTCATGTACCGCTTACCTGTGCGGATCTACGCGCTCGCGCTGCTCGCCCTTGTGATGACCGCGGGGCTGACAGTCCTGATCTTGACCCAGGTTACCCAAAACGCCTACGCCATGCGCAAGGCCGAGCTGCACAATGTCACCGATGCGGCGATCAGCCTGTTGCATGACCTCGAACAGGGGGTGGCGGATGGCCGCTTCACCCCGGAGGAGGCGCGTGACATCGGCCGCGAGCGCCTGACTGCGCTGCGCTTCGGTGACGCGGGCTATGTCTTCGTGTTTGACCATGACATCACCGTACAGGCTCACCCTGTTGTGCCCGATTGGGTCGGCACCAACCAGGCGGGCTACAAGGACGTCAAAGGCATGAACGTCTTTGTCGAGCTGGAAAAGATCGCTGCCAGCAAAGGCGCGGGCGATCTGACCTATTACTTTAAGAAGCCCAACTCTGACGTGATGGAAGCCAAGATCGGCTATGTGCAGGCGTTCAAGCCCTGGGGCTGGATCATCGGCACCGGCGCCTATGTTTCCGACATCGAAGCCGAAGTAGCCACCATGCGCAATCAGGCGATTGCCGTGATGGCGGTCAGCTTGCTGCTGCTGTCGATTGGTGCCTTCTTCGTGACCCGTGGCGTGACCGGCCCGCTTGGCGCGCTGAAGGATCGCATGCAGGCGATGGCCGATGGTGACACCGAAAGCGAGATCCCGTCGACCGAAGCCCGCAGCGAACTGGGAGAGATCGCCCGCACGCTCGACGTGTTCCGCACCGCGCTGATTCGCCAGCGTGAGCTGGAGGAGGAGCAAAAGGAACTGGACCGCGTGCGCAGCCGGGTGGTGGATACCCTGCGCGGCAAGCTGTCCGTGCTGTCCCAGGGCGACCTGACAGCGCAGATCACCGAAAGCTTCCCCGAGGAATACGAACAGCTGCGCAAGGACTTCAACACTACCGCGCGCACTCTCAGCGGCACCGTGGAACAGGTTGTCGCCGCCGCCGCCAGCATCCGCAACGGCGCCGAGGAAATCAGCCAGGCATCCGACGACCTGTCGCATCGCACCGAGAGCCAGGCGGCGACGCTGGAGCAGACCGCCGCTGCCCTTGACGAGCTGACCGCGAGCGTGAAATCCGCCGCCGAAGGCGCCCGCAGCGTCGAAGCCACCATGGAAGAGGCCAAGGAAGAGGCTCGCACCAGTGGCGAGGTGGTGCAGAGCGCCGTGGCCGCGATGACAGAGATCGAACAGTCCTCGGCCCACATCAGCCAGATCATCAGCGTGATCGACGACATCGCCTTCCAGACCAACCTCCTGGCGCTGAACGCCGGTGTCGAGGCGGCCCGCGCGGGCGAAGCCGGTCGTGGCTTTGCGGTCGTGGCCTCCGAAGTGCGTGCCCTGGCGCAGCGCTCCTCGGATGCGGCGATGGAGATCAAGACCCTGATCGGCAACAGCTCGCAGCAGGTCGAGCGCGGCGTGGATCTGGTCGGCAAGGCAGGCGAGGCGCTGCAGAGCATCGTCTCGCAGGTGAGCCACATCTCGCAGCTGGTGTCCGGCATTGCCGAAGGCGCGGCCGAGCAGTCCACTGGCCTGAACGAGATCAACACCGGTGTGACCCAGCTGGATCAGGTGACCCAGCAGAACGCCGCCATGGTGGAAGAGGCCACCGCGGCCGGCCACATGCTGAAAACCGACGCTACCAAGCTGTCCGAGATGGTTGCCCACTTCAAGATCCCGGGCGGCAACTCCGCGGCGACCGCGGCCCCGGCGGCACCCCGCGCGGCGGCACCTGCCGCCCCGGTCGTGCCCACCGCCCACGGCGATGACGACTGGGACGTGGAGCTGGCCTCGGCGCCCGCTGCCGCCCCGGTGGCGCAGGGCAACGCTGCCCGCGACATGTGGCAGGACTTCTGATCCCGGTTGCCCCCGGCACCATCGCCGGGGGACCGCGACGGCGCCAATAAAAACGCCCGGAGCATGGCTCCGGGCGTTTTCCTGTTTTGGGCTGCGGCAGCTGCCGCGTCGATCAGTCGATGATGGCGTTCAGGGTCGCCGAGGGGCGCATGACCTTGGCCTTCAGCTCGACGCTGGGGTGGTAGTAGCCACCGATGTCCGCCGGAGCGCCCTGCGCCGCGGCCAGCTCGGCCAGGATCTGTGCTTCCTTGTCAGCCAGTTCCTTGGCGATCGGCGCGAAATGCGCCGCCAGCTCGGCATCGTCTTCCTGCTTCGCCAGCGCCTCGGCCCAGTAACGGGCGAACCAGTAGTGGCTGTCGCGGTTGTCGGGCTGGCCGACCTTGCGCGAGGGCGAACGGTTGTTGTCGAGGATGCCTTGGGTCGCTTCCTCTGCCGCCGCGCCCAGCACGCCGGCCTTCTTGTTGCCCTTGCTGTCGGCCAGGAACTTCAGCGATTCCCCCAGCGCGCAGAATTCGCCCATCGAATCCCAGCGCAGGTGGTTTTCCTCGACCAGCTGCTGCACGTGTTTCGGGGCCGAGCCTCCGGCCCCGGTCTCGAACAGGCCGCCGCCGTTCATCAGCTTCACGATCGACAGCATCTTGGCGCTGGTGCCCAGCTCCAGGATCGGGAACAGGTCGGTCAGGTAGTCACGCAGCACGTTGCCGGTGATGGCGATGCTGTCCTTGCCCGCGGTGATGGTCTCCAGCGACTGACGGGTGGCTTCACGCGGTGCCAGGATCTTGAACTTGTCGGCCACGCCCGCGGCTTCCAGCGCCGGTTTGACGTATTTGATCAGCTCGGCGTCATGGGCGCGGTTTGCGTCCAGCCAGAAGATCGCCTCGGAGCCGGTCAGGCGCTGACGGTCCATCGCCAGCTGGATCCAGTTCTCGATCGGGGCTTTCTTCACGGTGCAGGAGCGCCAGATGTCACCGGCTTCCACGTCGTGCGAGTGCAGCGTCTCACCATTGGCCAGCACGATGCGGATGGTGCCGTCTGCGGGCGCCTCGAAGGTGGTCGGATGCGAGCCGTATTCCTCGGCCTTCTGGGCCATCAGGCCGACGTTGGCGACCGCACCGGCGGTGGTCACGTCCAGCGCGCCGTTGGCTTTGAAGAAGTTGATGGTCTCGTCGTAGACGGATGCATAGCAGCGGTCGGGGATCACGCAGTTGGTGTCGCCCTTGTTGCCGTCCTGATCCCAGCCCTTGCCGCCGGCGCGGATCACCGCGGGCATCGAGGCGTCGATGATGACGTCGGAGGGCACGTGCAGGTTGGTGATGCCCTTGTCGCTGTCGACCATGTACATGTCGGGACGCTCGGCGCGCACCGCGTCGATGGCGGCCATGATCTCGGCATTGCCCTTGACGCGTTCCAGCAGGTCACCCAAGCCGGAGTTGGGGTTCACGCCCAGTGCTTCCAGCTCGCTGCCGTATTTCTCGAACACCGGTGCCAGCCAGGCCTTGACGGCGTGGCCGAAGATGATCGGGTCGGAGACCTTCATCATCGTCGCCTTCAGGTGCAGCGAGAACATGGTGCCATCGGACTTGGTGTCCTCGATCGCCTCGGCGAGGAAGGCATCCAGCGCGCGGGCGGACATGAAGGTGGCATCGGCAACGGTGCCTTCTTCCAGCGGCCAGCTGTCCTTCAGCACGGTGACGGCGCCGTCCTTGGCCACGAATTCGATCTTCGCGTTACCGGCCTGCGCGGCGGTGATGGTGGCGGATTTCTCGTTGGCGTAGAAATCGTTGCCCGGCATCGACGAGACCTTGGTCTTGCTGTCGGCGCTCCATTCCCCCATCGAATGCGGGTTGTTCTGGGCAAAGTTCTTCACCGCCTTGGCAGCGCGACGGTCAGAGTTGCCTTCGCGCAGAACCGGGTTCACCGCCGAGCCCTTGATGGCATCGTAGCGCGCACGGATGTCCTTCTCGGCGTCGGTCTTCGGCTCTTCGGGGTAGTCCGGGATGTCATAGCCCTGGCCCTGCAGTTCCTTGATCGCGGCGGTCAGCTGCGGCACCGAAGCAGAGATGTTGGGCAGCTTGATGACATTGGCGTCCGGGGTCTTCACCAGCTGGCCCAGCTCGGCCAGGTCATCGTTCTGGCGCTGCTCTTCGGTCAGGTTCTCCGGGAAGGCGGCAATGATGCGCCCGGCCAGCGAAATGTCCTTGGTGCCGACGGTCACACCGGCGGCAGAGGCGAACTTGCGGATGATCGGCAGGAAGGATGCCGAGGCCAGTTCGGGCGCTTCGTCTACAATGGTATACAATACGTCGGGCTTTGAGTTTTCTGCCATGTTCCACAACCTTTCAGCGAAGTTCGGAGGTTTGATGATGACGCCAGCGCGGGCGACCGCGCCGATCAGAGAAATGCCGTGCCACCGCGGCGGGGGCCGGAAAGGGGGCCCGGACCGGCCTTGGCAGCCATGGATGTGCCACCCATGTAAATCACCATTGCTGCGGGTGCAATGGTTTGGCGCATGCGGCCTGCGCGCGGATTGCCGCGGCGGACGTGTCCCGGCACCACCAAGGCGAGGGCAGGGGGCGGTCTGACCGGGCGCCCTGCGCGCCCGCCGGGCTTCCCCGCGGTCAGTCGCGCAGCTCATCCGGGGCGACACCCCAGAGCTTCTTCTTGGGAGCCCAGCCGCTGTAGCCACCGGCCGAGATTTCGCACCAGTCGGGCTGGCATTCGCCCAGCCGTGCCACCACACCCAGTTCAAAAGCCGCGCTGACCGGCGCCTTGCTGTCGGGGCGGGTGTGCACGGTCAGCATGTCTTCTTCGACCAGCACCGTGCGCACCCCGGACAGCAGGGCATAGTGCACCCAGCCGCCAAAGCCGTCGCGATCCTGCACCCGGCGCCAATGGCCATATTCGGCGGTGATCTTCAGCGGCATGCCGCGGCGCTTGAACACCCAATCGATCTTGTGGCTCAGCGACGGACCCCGGCGCACGTTGCCCTTCGCGGCCTTCATCGACACGAAACGGGGCAGCGGCAGGTTGGTGACCGGGCCACGGGTCTCGGCGGCGCAGGCGGCGCCTGCCACTGTCACCGCGATGACCGCCGCCGCCAGGCGGCGCGCAAACCCTGCCACAAATGTCACGCTTCTGTCTGCCTTTGTCATTCGTACTGCCGTTGATGCCCGCTTTAGGTCTGACCGTTTGCCAAAGGAAGGATTTTTCCCGTCCAGCGGCAGCAGGAGGCGCTTGGGTTCTTGTGCCCGTCCGCGTCCTGCGCCACGATGCCACGCAGGCGCAGGAATAGAAATGCCCAAGGGAGAGCGCAAGTGCCAAGAGACCGACTGAGTGTTGTCGTTACGCGACGGTTGCCTGAACCAGTGGAAACGCGGCTGAGCGAATTGTTCAACGTGCGCCTGCGCGAGGATGACACCCCGATGAGCCGGGCCGAACTGGCGGCGGCCATGAAGGAGGCCGATGTGCTGGTGCCGACGGTGACCGACACCATCGACGCCGGGCTGCTGGGACAGGCCGGCGAGCGGCTCAAGCTGATCGCCAATTACGGTGCCGGGGTCGACCACATCGATGTCGCCACGGCCCGCCAGCGTGGCATCCTGGTCTCCAACACCCCCGGCGTGCTGACCGATGATACCGCCGACATGACCATGGCGCTGATCATGGCCGTGGTGCGCCGCCTCCCCGAGGGGCTGGCGGTGATGCAGAAGGGCGACTGGCAGGGCTGGGCGCCGACCGCGCTTCTGGGTGGCCGCATCGCCGGACGCCGCCTCGGCATTCTCGGCATGGGGCGGATTGGCCAGGCGGTCGCCCGGCGCGCCGCCGCCTTTGGTATGCAGGTGCATTACCACAACCGCCGCCGCCTGCGCCCGGAGATCGAGGAAAAGCTGGAGGCCACCTATTGGGAGAGCCTCGACCAGATGGTCGCCCGCATGGACGTGATTTCGGTCAACTGCCCCTCGACGCCATCGACCTTCCATCTGATGAACGCGCGTCGGCTCAAGCTGATGAAACCCACCGGTGTCATCGTCAACACCTCGCGCGGCGAGGTGATCGACGAACACGCGCTGACCCGGATGCTGCGCGCGGGTGAGATCGCGGGCGCCGGCCTCGACGTCTATGAGCATGGCACCGACATCAACCCGCGCCTGCGCGAGTTGCCCAACGTGGTGCTGCTGCCGCATATGGGCTCGGCCACCATCGAGGGGCGGATCGAGATGGGCGAGAAAGTGTTGCTGAACATCAAGACATTTGAGGACGGTCACCGTCCGCCGGATCAGGTGGTGCCCTCGATGCTGTAGAGGCCGCCGTTTTTTCAAGGGAGGATTTTTGATGAAGTATGTCGTTCTGGCCTGCGCCGGTCTCGCCGCGGCCCCCGTCCTTGCACAGGAGGCGGCCGATGCGGTGGCACCCGAGGCCGCCACTTCCGGTACCTTCGAGGCGATCTCCACCGAGGTCGCCGAAGCGCTGGCCGCCAAGGCCGACGGCCGCGCGGTGAAGGGCGAGAACTGGATGGTGGCTGCCGCCAACCCGCATGCGGTCGAGGCCGGGGCGCGAATCCTGCGCGCGGGCGGCACGGCGGCGGATGCAATGGTGGCGGTGCAGACCGTTCTGGGGCTGGTTGAGCCGCAATCCTCGGGCCTCGGTGGCGGGGCCTTCCTGGTCTGGTACGACGCCGCCAGCGGCGAGCTGACCACGCTGGACGCACGCGAAACCGCGCCGCTGGCCGCCACGCCGACGCTGTTTCAGGATGAAAACGGCGAACCGCTCAAATTCTATGACGCCGTGGTCGGCGGCCGCTCTGTCGGCACCCCCGGCACGCCCGCCCTGCTTGAGGCCGCGCATCGGCGCTGGGGGCGCGCCAACTGGCCCTCGCTGTTCGAACCCGCGATCCAGCTGGCCGAGGAAGGCTTTGCCGTCTCGCCACGTCTTGCCGCGCTGGTCGAGGGCGACGCCGACCGGCTGGGGCGGTTTGCCCACACGGCGGCGTATTTCCTGCCCGGCGGCGCGCCGCTGCGGGCAGGGGACACGTTGCTGAACCCCGATTACGCCGCCACCCTGCGCGCCCTGGCCGAGGGCGGCGCGGCGGCCTTTTATACCGGGCCGATTGCCGCGGACATCAGCCGCACGGTGCAGACCGCAGAGGGCAACCCCGGTGTGCTGTCGACGGTGGATCTGGCGCTCTACCAGGTGCGCGAGCGCCCCGCTGTCTGCGCCCAGTACCGCGACTTCGAGGCCTGCGGCATGGGCCCGCCGTCCTCCGGCGCGCTGACCGTGGGGCAGATCCTCGGCATGCTCGACCGCTATGACCTGGCCGCGATGGGCCCCGACAGTGCCGAGGCCTGGCGGCTGATCGGCGATGCCTCGCGTCTCGCCTTTGCCGACCGGGGCCGCTACATGGCCGATAGCGATTACGTGCCGGTGCCGGTGCAGGGACTGGTGGCGGCGGATTACCTGGCGTCGCGCGCCGAACTGCTGCAAGGCGACGACGCGCTGCCCGAGGTGGCGCCGGGCGCGCCCGAGTTCGACCACGCGCTGCTGCTGGCCGACGACGAGTCGATCGAGCTGCCCTCGACCTCGCATATCTCGATCGTGGACAGCTACGGGAACGTGCTGTCGATGACCACGACCATCGAGAACGCCTTTGGCTCGCGGCTGATGACAAACGGCTTCCTCCTGAACAACGAGCTGACGGATTTCTCCTTCCGCAGCCACAAGGACGGCGTGCCGATTGCCAACCGGCTGGAGCCGGGCAAACGGCCGCGCTCCTCGATGGCGCCGACGATCCTGCTGCGCGACGGCCAGCCGGTGCTGGCCATCGGCTCACCCGGTGGCAGCCGGATCATCGGCTACGTGGCGAAATCCATCGTGGCCTGGGCCGACTGGGGCATGGACATCCAGGAAGCGCTGGCAATGCCGCATCTGGTCAACCGCTTCGGCACCTATGACCTCGAGGTGGGCACCAGCGCCGAAGACCTGGGCGAAGCGCTGACCGAGATGGGCTTCAAGGTGAATGCCCGCGACCTCACCTCCGGTCTGCATGCGATCGAGATCGGCGAGGGGCTGAAGGGCGCTGCCGACCCGCGCCGCGAAGGCATCGCGCTCGGCGGATAACGCCGCCGCCCGGCCCAAGGGGGCCGGGCCGCTCCCGGCTTCGTGCCTTGCACCCGGCCTGCGGGCGCCTATAGTGCCCGGGTAATTGATAAGCATACCCACCAGCCTCCAGGAGCCCCGCCCATGGTCCAAGCCACCTCACTGCCCCGCAACGAGGCCGGGATCCGCGCCGCGATCGACACCCTGCAGGACCGTCTGGGCGACCGGCTGCAGACCGGCCAGGCGATCCGCGAACAGCACGGCCACACCACCACCTGGATCACCAACCAAGCTCCCGACGCGGTGGCCTTCCCCACCTCGACCGAGGAGGTCGCCGAGATCGTGCGCACCTGCGCCGAACACGGCGTGCCGGTGATCCCCTTCGGCACCGGCACCTCCCTCGAAGGCCATGTGAACGCGCCCGCCGGCGGCATCTGCGTTGACATGATGCGCATGGACAAGATCCTCAGGGTCAATGCCGAGGATCTTGACGTGGTGGTGCAGCCCGGCGTCACCCGCGAGCAGCTGAACACCTACCTGCGCGACCAGGGGCTGTTCTTCCCGATCGATCCGGGCGCCAATGCCTCGCTCGGCGGCATGGCGGCGACGCGCGCGTCCGGTACCAACGCGGTACGCTATGGCACCATGAAGGACAATGTGCTGGCGCTTGAGGCGGTGATGGCCGACGGCGGTGTGATCCGCACCGCGCAGCGGGCCAAGAAATCCTCGGCCGGCTATGACATGACCCGCCTGCTGGTCGGCTCCGAGGGCACCCTTGGCCTGATCACCGAGCTGACCCTGAAACTGCAGGGCATCCCCGAGGCGATCCGCTCCGCCCGCTGCGCCTTCCGCAGCGTCGACGACGCCTGCCGCGCGGTGATGATGACCATCCAATACGGCATTCCGGTTGCCCGGATCGAGCTGCTGGACGCGCTGAGCGTGCGTGCCGCCAACGCCTATTCCGGGCTGGAGCTGCCGGAAACGCCGCTCCTGCTGCTGGAATTCCACGGCTCCGACGCCGGCGTGGTGGAGCAGGCCGACATGTTCGCCTCCATCGCCGAGGAATTCGGCGGCTTCGACATCGCCGCGACATCAACCGCCGAGGAGCGCAGCAAGCTGTGGCAGGCGCGCCACGACATGTACTGGGCCAGCCTGCAGCTGCGCCCGGGCGCCAAGGGCATCTCAACCGATGTCTGCGTGCCGATCTCGCGGCTGGCCGAATGCGTTTCCGCGGCCCGCGAAAAGGCCGAAGAAATGGGCCTGATGGCACCGATGGTCGGCCATGTCGGCGACGGCAATTTCCACGCGCTGCTGCTGATCGACATGGACAGCGCAGAAGAGCGCGCCAAGGCGGACAAATATGTCGGCTGGCTCAACGAGATGGCGATCTCGATGGAGGGCACCTGCACGGGTGAGCACGGCATCGGCCAGGGCAAGCGTCCCTATCTGACCCAGGAACTGGGCGAGACCACCCGCTACATGGCCGCCATCAAGGCGGCGCTGGATGCGGAAAATATCCTCAATCCCGGCAAGATCCTCGAGATCTGACGAAAGCCCGCCAGCCTTGGCGCTGCAGGCAGGCCTTGGGATTTGAGTATTTGAAGAAAGATGAAAGTGACGTCCGCGCCTTCATCTTTCCCAAAATACTCACTGCACGCCGCTGGCCGCCCGCGCGCCGCCGGGGTGTTGCGCCGCCGCCGCACGCCGCTGTCACCGCATGTAAAGGCGGTTATGGCAGGCTGTCGTGGATCGCGGTCATTGCCGGGCCTGACACCCCCGGCACCCAGGAACAGGGCCCCTTTTGCAGGGGGCACGCAGAGACAACGTTTAGCGTGCGGGCGGATACGCCCGTCCCGCCTCCGCCCCCGTGGCGGCGCCGCCATCCTCAACCGCTGCACAGCGTGAGCGACATAGACAGTACCGAACAAGCACCGGCGGGGCAGGGGCCCTGGCCGGATAGCGGCAATTGTGCCGGTTCTGCGCAGAATTGCCCGCAAACCGCCGCAATTTCGCGCCCCATGCCGGTGCCCGTTGGCACCAGGGCGAGGAAGTAGGCGGAGACCACCCATGGGACTGAAAAAAGCCGTTGGCATCCTGTTGTGCAGCACCCAGGCGGTGATCGGTGCGGATTACTATATCCAGACCCGCGATGCGGGGCTGGGCTGGGGTGATCTCAGCGCCACCGATTACGGCACCATCGTGCAGGATCGCTTTGCCCGCGCCCGTGCCGCCAAGGCGGCAAGAGGTGACGCGGAAACGTCCCTGTGGGGCGACGTTGCCAGCTACGGCAAGAGCCTGCTGGGCGGCGGCGAGCAGCTGGCCGAAGCGCAGGCCGCCCCGCAGGAGGAGGCGCCGCAGCCGGTCTGCGTGCGCCGTGGCACCGTGGCCGACTGCTGAGCGCAGGCGCCGACACCGGTTTTCCAGCACAGCGATTCAGCCGAAATGCCGGGTGAAACAGGCCGTTGGCGGGGTTTTTCGCCAGAAACCTGTCGAGCTTGGCGCGCAAGGTCGGTTTTGGCTGTTTTTGCGTCGGCTGGATTTCGCGCCGCCGCACGCGCTTGGGCATAACCATTGCCAAGAATCTCATAACGCTGGAGAGCCGGAGAATGAAAACCCAAGTCAAAGCACTTGTTGTGGGCGGCGGCGCCGTCGGCACCTCGATTGCCTATCACCTGGCCAAGGCCGGGTGGGACGATGTCATGCTGATCGAACGGGACGAGCTGACTTCCGGTTCGACCTGGCACGCAGCCGGCCTGCTGCCGCTGTTCAACATGTCCTATGCGACCACCCACATCCACAAGTACTCGGTCGATTTCTACAAGACCCTGGAAGAGGAAACCGGCCTGAACGCGGGTTTCGCCGTGGTCGGCAACCTGCGCATGGCGCAGACCCAGGAGCGCATGGACGAATACATGCTCTATGCCTCCACCGCCGAGACCTGCGACGTGAAGTACGAGTGGCTGACCCCGGAACAGATCAAGGAACGCTGGCCGCTGATCGAAACCTCCGATCTGAAGGGCGCGATCTACCACACCGAGGACGGCTATATTAACCCTGCCGACGTGACCCAAGCGATGGCCAAGGGTGCCCGCCAGCGCGGCGTCGAGATCGTCCGCAAGATGCAGGCAGACGCGTTCCACTGGAACGGCACCCACTGGGAAGTCACCTGCACCAAGATGATCGAGAAGGGTGGCAACCTGGTCGAGTCCGACGAGAAGGTGGTGATCACCGCCGAGCACGTCGTGACCGCCTCCGGCAACCACGCGCAGCGCACCGCCAAGATGCTGGGCATCAAGATGCCGGCGATCCCGGTCGAGCATACCTTCATCGTCATGGATCAGGACCCCGAGCTGGTCAAATGGCGCGAAGCGGGCAACCCCGAGCACCCGGTGATCCGCGACGCCGACAACGAATCCTACGCCCGCGAGGAGCGCGGCGGCTGGATCCTCGGCATCTACGAGCACGGCGCACCGGCGCGGTTTGAGCATGGCGTGCCGGACAGCTTCCGCGCCGACCTGTTCCCGCTGGACCTCGACCGGATCGCCGACCAGTACATGGCGATGGCCGAGCGCGTGCCCTCCTGCGCCGAAAGCGGCCTCAAGGACGACTTCAACGGTCCGATCTGCTACACCCCCGACGGCAACCCGCTGGTCGGTCCGGCGCCGGGCCTGCGCAACATGTGGCTGGCGGAAGGCTTCTCCTTCGGCATCACCGCGGCGGGCGGCACCGGCTACTACCTGGCGCAGATGATGGTGGACGGCGAGGCCGAGATCGACATGGCGTCGCTCGACCCGAAACGCTACTCCTCCAACTGGATGACCACCGAGTTCGCGGCCCGCAAGAACGAGGAGTGCTACGAGCACGTCTACATCCTGCACCACCCGGACGAAGAGCGCGAAGCCTGCCGTCCGCTGCGCACCGCCCCCGCCTATGACCGTCAGAAGGCCCGCGGCGCACAGTTCGGCTGGGTCAACGGCTGGGAACGCCCGAACTACTTCGGCCCCGTCGATGCGCCGGAGAACTTCGACAGGGAAAGCCGCTCGTTCCGTCGTGGCAAGTGGTGGCAATACGCCGTGGAAGAGGCCAAGGCGATCCGCAACGGCGTTGGCCTGATCGACGCGACCGCCTTCACCAAGCATGTCGTCAAAGGCCCCGGTGCCACCCAGTTCCTCGACTGGTTCACCTGCAACAAGCTGCCGAAAGTCGGCCGCATCAACCTGACCTATGCGCTGACTTCACATGGCACCACGCGCACCGAATACACCATCGTGCGCAACGGCGAGAACAACTACTACCTGGTCTCCGCCGGTGCCTGGTCGGAGTATGACGCCGACTTCCTGCGCAAGGCGGCCGAGGACAAGATGGAGGAGTTCGGCTACATCGAGATCCAGGACGTGACCACCCAGTGGGGCGTCTTCGCCATCGCAGGCCCCAAGTCGCGCGACGTGCTGAAAGAGGTGATCGTCGACGCCGACCCGGAAACCGCGCTGTCCAACAAGCGTTTCCCCTGGCTGTCGGCCCGCCAGATCGAACTGGGCATGTGCCCGGTCAACGCGATCCGTGTGGCTTACACCGGTGAACTCGGCTGGGAGCTGCATCACCCGATCGAGATGCAGAACTACCTCTTTGACCTGCTGGAAAAGGCGGGCGAGAAGCACGGCATGAAGCTGGTCGGCGCCCGCGCCCAGAACTGGCTGCGCCAGGAGAAATCCTACCGCGCCTTCGGCAACGAACTGGGCCGCGACGCGACCCCGCTGGAAGCCGACCTGCCGCGTTTTGTCGACCTGGAGAAGGACTTCCACGGCAAGGAGAAGCTGATCGAGACCGGCGTGCGGGTGAAATGCTGCACCCTGCTGATCGACGGTCCCGAAGACGCCGATCCCTGGGGCCGCGAGGCGCTCTATGCCGAGGATGGCACCCGTGTGGGCCGTCTCACCTCCGGCGGCTACTCGGTCGCCTTCGAGAAATCCATCGGCATGGGCTATGTGAAGCCCGAGATGGCTGTCGAAGGCACCAAGCTGAAGGTCAAGATGCAGGACAAGCTGTGGGATGCGGTCGTGACCTGCGACAGCCCCTATGACCCGAAGAACGAGACCATCCGTCAGAACGGCTGACGTTCGCATGACACAGACGGAAAAGCCCCGGCGATCCTGCCGGGGCTTTTTCGTTGCGCGCGCAAGGTCGATGCGACGGCAAATTTTCCTTGTTTTCCGGAACTTTCCGCCCCGCCGCCCGTTGGTTGGACGAAGGAAACGAACAAAGGAGACAGCAGCATGAAACGCTTCGCGACGATCGCTCTTGTGACTGGTCTGGCAGCCGCCCCGGCGTTGGCCGAGACGCATATGGACTCCGACAACCTGATCCGCACCCGCGACATCACCGGTGGCGACATCTACACGCTGAACGGCCCGATGGATGATGACACCTGGGGCAACTGGGAAGCGGACGGCATCGGCCCGGACTGGAACGACATCGGTGAAATCGAGGATGTGATCCTGGATCGCAACGGCCAGATGAAGGGCGTTGTTGCCGAAGTGGGCGGCTTCCTGGACGTGGGCGACAAGCACGTGATGATCCCGGTCGAGGACATGCGCCTGGCGCCGGTGGATGACAAGCGCTACGTGATCGTTACCCGTTTCACCGAAGAACAGCTGGAACAGTTGCCGTCGGTTGACGAGGGTTGGTGGGACTAACGCCGCCGCTGTCAGCACAGCAACGCAAGAGGGGCCCTCGGCCCCTCTTTTGGTGTTCCGTGCCGCGGGGGGTAGCCCGTCAGCCGCGCGGTTTTTCCGCCGCCAGCGCCAGGTTGTTGGCGGGCATCTCCACCGCCTGCAGCAGCTCCAGCCCGGCGTCGTGCAGCCAGTCGATGACGTCGAAATCATCCTTGTAGCCGGTCTCGGGATCATGGGCGCGCAGGGCGGCGTCAAAGCTGCGGTCGCCCTCGCTGGTCAGCGCGCCGCCGCGCGTGAACGGGCCGTAGATCACGAAACGCCCGCCGGGTGCCAGCGCCGCGGCGGCCTCGGTGATCAGGCATTTCGCCTCCGCCTCGCTGACCAGGTGCAGGAGGTTCACCAGCACGATAAGATCCTGCTGCCCATGCTGCGCGGCCCAGCCCGGCGCGGTGGCGTCCAGCGCGACGGGGGGCAGGATGTTGTCCAGTCCGGCCTCCTGGATGTAGACGCGGATGCTGTCGCGGCGCACCGCGTCCACCTCGGTCGGCTGCCAGGTCAGGCCGGGCAGGCGGGCGGCGTGGGCGACCACATGCTGGCCGGTGCCACTGGCCAGCTCCAGCGCGCGGCCCCTCGGCGGCGCCACCATGGCCAGCAGTTGACCGATTGCCTCGCAGTTGCGGGCCGAGGCGGGCGCGAACAGCTTGCCGTCCTGCGGCAGGGCGACCGAGGCGGCGCCGGGAACAGACCGCACCGGCATCAGCGCAGCCGCCCCGGTGTCAGCGCGGAGACCGTGGCCGCCTCCAGCTCGGGCGCGCGCCCTGCGACCAGATCAGCGACCAGCTGTGCGGCCGCGGGGGCGGTCTGGATGCCATAGCCGCCTTGTGCCGCACACCAGATGAAGTCGGGCTGATCCGGCTCCGGCCCCAGCACCAGCGCGCCGTCGCGCACGAAGCTGCGCAAACCGGCCCAGTTGTGCTCCACCCGCGTCACCGGTTCGCTGACGTATGCCTCGTAACGCGCCAGCCCCTCGGCCAGCACCATGTCGTCGGCAAAGGCGTCATGCGGCTCTGCCGGGTCGGCCTCGGCCGGAGAGACCAGCAGCTTGCCAGCGTCCGGCTTGGCGTACCAGCTTTCGCCCGGGCCCATGAACATCGGCCAGCCGGTGACATCATGGCCGCCGGGGGCGGGCAGCCGCGCCATCGACCGGCGCTTGGGCTGCAGGCCGATCGGGGCGACCCCGGCCAGCCGCGCCACCTGGTCGGCCCAGGCGCCCGCCGCGTTGACCAGCTGCCGCGCCTCGAACAGCTCGCCGCCCGCGGTAACCTGCCAGCCCTGCGCGCTGCGGCTGATCGCGGTGACCGGCAGACGGGTGCGGATCACCGCCCCATTGGCGCGGGCTTCGCGGGCAAAGCCCTGCAGCAGCAGATCGGCGTCCAGGTCCTGCGGATCGGCATGCCAGGCCGCGCGGGTGATCCGGTTGGGGTGCAGGACCGGCACCATGGCGCAGGCCTCGGCGGCGCTGATTTCCTCCAGCCCCAACTCCGCCATTTCCTGCGCAAAAGCGGCGTCCTCGCCCGCGCCGCCCAGCAGCAGGAAACCGCGCGGCGACAGGCAGCCCGCAGCGCGGTGATGGGCGGCGCTGGCGCGGCTGAGCGCGACCACCGGGGCCGGGCCATAGGTCTCGGCGAACATCGCCGCCGACCGCCCCGAGGCGTGGTACCCCAGCGCCTCTTCCTGCTCCAGCACGGTGACGCGGCCCAGCTCCGACAGCCGTGCGGCGGCGCTGAGACCCGCCATGCCGCCGCCGATGACGATGAAATCCTGCACGGGCGTTACTCCTGCTCTTCCAGACGGTCGGTGGCCGGCGCGGGACGCGGGCTGAGCGCGCTGATGGCGCTGTAGAGATCGGCGTCCATGTCAAGTTCCAGCGCCGCCAGCGAGGGGCGCAGCTGCGCCTCGTTGCGGGCCGAGATGATCGGCATCGGACGGCTGGGATGCGCCGCTGCCCAGGCCACCGCCAGGGTGGCCGGATCGCAGCCGTGTTCCGCCGCCAGCGTCACCAGCCCTCGGGCCGCCTCATGCATGTACGCCTGCCCGTAGCGCGCGCCGTAGCGGCTGTCCTCGCGCAGCCGCCCGGCGCTGTCGCCGCTGGCATATTTGCCGGTCAGCAGCCCGCCGCCGAGCGGCGAGTAGGGGGCAACCGCGATGTCCTGATCGGCGCACATCGGCAGGATCTCGACCTCGGCCTGGCGTTTCACCAAAGAGTACATCGGCTGCAGGATATCCACCGCGACGCCCAGGTCCCGCCCCAGCATCTGGGCCTTCATCACCTGCCAGGCGGCAAAGTTCGACAGGCCGACATAGCGGATCCGCCCGGTCTCCTTCAGGGAGGCAAAGCACTCCAGCGTCTCGCGCAGGTCGGTCTGGGGATCAAACCGGTGCAGATACAGGATATCGACCATCTCTAGTCCCAGGCGGCGGCAGCTGTCGTCGAGCTGGGCGCGGATGTTGGCCGCACCGGCACCACCGGTATAGCCCGCCTTGGTGGCGATCAGCAGCGCGTCGCGCTCGGCGCGGATCAGATCGCCGAGGATACGTTCCGACTGGCCATCGGTATAGACCCAGGCGGTGTCGAAATGATTGATCCCGGCGGCGCGGCAGGCGTCATACATCGCCGCAGACTGCGCGGCATCGGCGCGGCCACCGAACTGCATGCAGCCAAAGGCAAATCTGCTCGCCGGGGTTGTGTCGGGGCTGGTCAAAAGCGTGGTTCTGGTCATGCCGCGACACTGCCACGCCGGGCGCGGATGGCAAAGGGGTTTCCCGCAGCTTTCCACAAAAGGCTTTGTCGGATCTGCAAGCGGTGCAACTATTGCATGTGCTTTCACCAAGTCATTTTGTATCAAAAGGGGCATTCGAATGACGACGCCAGAAGTTCATCCGATGGCAGCGGGCCACATACCGTCCTACGTGGTCGCTGCGGACGGCAGTGATTTCCTGTTCAGCTTCATGGCGGTGTTCACCGTCGTCATGGTCCTGCTGATCGGGGTGGCCTATTTCTCTCTGCACGCGCTGCCCGAGAGGATGGCGCACAAAAGCAATCACCCGCAGTTCCAGCTGGTCGGCATCCTGGCGCTGCTGGCGCTGTTTACCCACAACAATGTCTTCTGGATCGCGGCCATCCTGATCGCCGGCTTCCAGATCCCGGATCTGGTCAGCCCGCTGCGCGCCATCGCCGATGCGATCCGGGGGCAACGGGGCACGGCGGCGTCGCCAGCAGGGCAGGCCGCGCCGCCCCAGCCGACCCAGGGCAGCGCCTCTGCGCAGGGACAAGCCGTGGCAGGGGGCGCTGACCAATGATCGAGACACTTTTGTGCGCGCTGGTCACCATCCTGCCGGATTTTCTCTATCGCCGCTTCGTGCAGGGAAAGCGCATCGGCCGGGAGCTGACGCTGTTTTCCGTCTGGTATGAGCTGCGCTGGGGGCTGACCGCCTGCGTGATGCTGACGCTGATGGTGATCACCACGCTGTTCTACTTTCATCCCGCCACCAAGACGGTGGCCTCCTACTTTCGCACCGTGACCATCCTGCCGCAGGTTGGCGGCCGCGTTGCCGAGGTCTATGTCGAGAACAATCAGGAGGTTAAGGCAGGCGATCCGATCCTGCGGCTGGAAGGGCTCTCGCAGCAGGCGGCGCTGGAATCCGCGCGCGCGGCGATCGCCGAGGTGGCGGCCGCGCACAAACTGGCGGAAACCGATCTCGCCCGCGCAAAGGCGGGGATTGCCCAGGCGCAGGCAGCGCTGGCGCAGGCGCGGGATGATCTGGAGCGCAATCAGCAGCTGCGCGACCAGGGCTCCAGCGCGGTGCGGCTGACCGAGATCGAACGGCTGGAAAACCTGGTTGCCCAGCGGGAGGCCGCGGTGGAGGCCGCCGAGGCGCAGATGGCGGCAGTGCAGCAGCAGATCGATGTGCTGATCCCGGCCCGGATGTCCAGCGCCGAGGCGCAGTTGCACCTGGCCGAGGCCGAGCTGGACAAGACGCTTGTCACCGCCGGTGTCGATGCCCGGATCGAACAATTCGCGCTGCAGGTGGGCGATTATGTCAGCCCGGTGTTGCGCCCGGCGGGCATCCTGGTGCCGCTGGAGTCGGGCCGAAACCGCTTTCAGGCGGGGTTCAACCAGATGGCGGCACAGGTCATCAAGCCCGGCATGGTGGGGGAAATCGGCTGCATGACCAAACCGTTCACGGTGATCCCGATGGTGGTGGTGGCGGTGCAGGATGTCATTGCAACCGGCCAGCTGCGCCCGACGGATGAGCTGCGCGACCTCAAGAACATGCGCGAACCGGGCACCATCACGGTGATCATGGAACCGCTGTATGCGGGGATGGTGGAGCCGCTGCCCCCGGGCAGCAACTGCATCGCGAATGTCTACACCAGCAACCACGCGCGGCTGCAGGAGGATGACAGCCTTGGCACCGGCGAACGCCTGTTCCTGCATGTGGTGGATACCATCGGCGTCGTGCATGCGGCGGGCCTGCGGCTGCGCCTGTTGCTGATGCCGGTGACCACCCTGGTGCTGTCGGGTCATTGACCGTCTCCGCGGGGCGGCAGGCCATATTGCCGCCCCGTTTGGCCGCTAGGCTCCGGCGCGAGCAATTGCGCAAAGGAGAGTTCTGGTGAAACCGTTTGTGTCAGTCGCGGCCGCAGTGGTGTTGACGGCCTGTGCCGCCCCCGAAAGGCCCGATTACTGGACCGCCACCCGCACCGGCCACGGCGGGAATGGCAGCGCGCCGATGACAGCGCCGGATCTCGGGTATCGCGCCGGGGCGGAAGCCGCGCTTGCGCCGCATGTGGCGATGCGCCCGGGCGTCCACCGCACCCGCAGCGGCGCGCCCTGGCTGGTGGCCCATTCGGCGGGGTTTCAGGCCGGTGGCCCGCGGTTGAACCCGGCCGCGGCGGCGCAGGCGGCCTTGACCTACATGGAGCGGGAGCGCAGCGCCCCCTATGCCGCGCAGGCGGAGCTGGGGAACACGCGGGCTCGCTTTCGGATCGTCACCGTCGATGGCAGCAGCTTCGCGGTGCTCTTTGCCCTCAACATGCCCAAGGCCGACCTGCGCGCGCCGGACAGTGCGGCACTGCAGGCGCTGACCGCCCAAGCCGCGGGGCTGTCCGGTTGCAGTGTCATCGGGGCGCCGCTGGTGCAGCAGCACAAGGGGCAGGTCCGCAGGCTGGCAGCGCCGGTCTCCTGCGGCTGAGCCTTCCGCGTCGCGCCGGGCCGGGCCGGGCCGCCGCCCTGCCGCGCCTTGCTGCGCCGGAGCCGCGCAACAAAAAAAGGCCCGCCGACAGGCGGGCCTTTCGGGTGTCAGGGGCGCGGCTGACCGCGCGCCGCTTATTGCGGGATGTCGCCTTCCAGGCCTTCGACATAGAAGTTCATGCCGGCCAGGGTGCCATCGTCGGCCACTTCACCTTCGGCCAGCCAGTCGCTGCCGTCCTGCTTCTTCAGCGGGCCGGTGAAGGGGTGGTAGTCGCCAGAGGCAATCTTCTCGATCAGGGCTTCAGCCTCGGCTTTCACCTCGGCCGGAACCGCGTCGGTGATCTCGCCGATGCCGACCATGCCGGCGCCGATGCCGTCCCAGGTGTCAACCGACTCCCAGGTGCCATCCATCACGGCCTTGGTCCGGGCGATGTAGTAGGGCGCCCAGTTGTCGATGATCGAGGAAATCCGCGGCTTGGGGCCGTATTCCGCCATGTCGGAGGCCTGGCCGAAGGTGTAGACATTGCCGGCCGCCTGGGCCGCCGCCTGCGGCGCGGTGGAGTCGGTGTGCTGCAGGATCACGTCGGCGCCCTGTTCGATCAGCACCTTGGCCGCATCCGCTTCCTTGGCCGGGTCGAACCAGGTGAAGGCCCAGACGATCTTGAACTGGACGTCCGGGTTCACCTTCTTGGCGTGGATATAGGCCGAGTTGATGCCGCGGATCACTTCCGGGATCGGGTAGGAGCCGATGTAGCCGATGATGTTGCTCTCGGTCATGTGGCCCGCGATGGTGCCCTGCACGGCGCGGCCCTCGTAGAAGCGGGCCGAGTAGGTCGAGACGTTCTCGGCGCGCTTGTAGCCGGTGGCGTGTTCGAACTTCACGTTGGGGAATTTCTTGGCGACGTTGATGGTCGGGTCCATGTAGCCAAAGGAGGTGGTGAAGATCAGGTCCGCGCCTTCCAGCGCCATCTGGGTCATCACCCGCTCGGCGTCGGGGCCTTCGGCCACGTTTTCCACGTAAACGGTTTCAACCTTGTCGCCGAACTCGGCTTCGACCGCCTTGCGGCCCTGGTCGTGCTCATAGGTCCAGCCGCCATCGCCGACGGGGCCGACGTAGACAAAGCCCACCTTGGTCTTGTCCTGCGCCCAGGCCGCACCGGCGGCAAGGCCGAGCGCCACGGCGGCGCTGGTCAGAAGTTTGGTCAGTTTCATGTTTGGGACTCCCCGTTTTGGTTGTGTCGCCCAGGAGAGGACCCTGGGCGGGATCGTGTGCCGCCCGCCATATCAGCGGGAGGCATGGAAATTACGGCCGAGCGAGGCGGGTGCGCTGCTCTTGTCCGCCGAAAGGATAACAAGCACAATAATCGTAATCAGATAGGGCGACATTGCCAGATACTCGACCGGGATGGCAACGCCCGCCGCCTGCAGATTGAGCTGCACCACGGTGACACCGCCGAAAAGATAGGCACCCAGCAGCGCGCGCCAGGGCTTCCAGCTGGCAAACACCACCAGCGCCAGGGCAATCCAGCCGATGCCGGCGGTCATGCCCTCGGTCCACTGCGGCACGCGAATGAGGCTGATGTAGGCGCCGCCGAGACCCGCGCAGGCGCCGCCGAACAGGATCGCCAGAATACGGATGCGGATCACCTTGTAGCCGAGCGCATGGGCGGCCTCGTGGTTCTCGCCCACCGCGCGCAGCACCAGGCCCATGCGGGAATATTTCAGCACCCACCACACGGCGGCGGTCAGCGCGATGCCGAAGTAGAGGATGATGTCATGGCCGAACAGGATCGGGCCGACGACGGGCAGGTCGCTCAGCACCGGGATGTGGATGTCCCCCATCCGCGGCGGCTTCACCCCGACGTAGGACTGCCCCATCAGCGCCGAGAGGCCAAGGCCGAACAGCGTCAGCGACAGGCCCGAGGCGACCTGATTGGCCTGCGCGAACTGGGTCAGGATGGCAAACAGCACCGACAAAGCGGCACCGGCAAAGGCGGCGGCAAAGAAGCCCAGCAGGGGCGAGCCGCTCTCCACCGCGGTGGCAAAGCCCGCGATGGCGCCGACGATCATCATCCCCTCGACGCCGAGGTTCAGAACGCCGGATTTCTCCACCACCAGCTCGCCGATGGCGGCCAGCAGCAGCGGCGTCGCCGCGACCATCAGGGAGGCGATCAGCAGGACCGGGTTGATTGCAGACAGATCCATGTTACGCGACCTCCGGCTTGCCGATTGCGATGCGGAAATTGGTGAGCAGGTCGAACGCCAGCAGGAAGAACAGAAGCATCCCCTGGAACACCTGGATGGCGGCCGCGGGCAGCTGCAGGTTCGACTGCGCGATGTCGCCGCCGATATAGGTCAGCGCCATCAGCCCACCCGCCAGCAGGATGCCCACCGGGTGCAGGCGGCCAAGGAAGGCCACGATGATCGCGGTAAAGCCGTAGCCCACGTTGAAGTCGATGGAGATCTGGCCGGAGGGGCCGGAGACCTCGAACATGCCGGCCAGCCCGGCCAGCGCCCCGGACATGCCAAGGCAGAACAGCACCAGCCGCGCGGGGTTCACACCCGCGAACTTGGCCGCCCGCGGCGCCTCGCCGGTCAGGCGGATGTGGTAGCCGGTCATGTGGCGGTTCAGCAGCACATAGGCAAAGATCACCGCGATCAATGCGGCCACCACGCCCCAGTGCATGCCGGTGCCGGCGATCAGCTCGGCATTGTGGGCGCTGTCATAGGCCTGCAGGTTGCGCGAGCCGGGAAAGCCGAAGCCCTCGGGGTTCTTCAACAGCCCCAGCGAGACCGAGGCAAGGAACTGCTCGGCCACGTAGACCAGCATCAGCGAGACCAGGATCTCGTTGGTGCCGAAGCGGGTCTTCAGGATCGCCGGGATCATCGCCCAGGCCCAGCCGCCAAGCGCGCCGGCGATCACCATGATCGGGAAGATGTAGAAGGCCTCCAGCGGATAGAACGCAAGGCCGGCACCGGCGCCGCAGATGGCGCCCATGATGTACTGGCCCTCGGCGCCGATGTTCCAGATACCCGCGCGAAAGCCCAGCGACAGGCCGATGGCGATCAGCACCAGCGGCGCGCCTTTGACCAAAAGCTGCGGGCGGTAGTAGAAGGAAAACTCGCCGAACAGCGGTTCCCAGAAAATGGTGCGGATCGCCTCCACCGGCGGTTTGCCGAGGGCCGCAAACAGCAGCCCGCCGAACACCATCGTTGCCAGCACCGCCACCAGCGGCGTCGCCAGCGACCAGGCCCGCGACGGCTGCGGCCGTTTCTCAAGCCGGATCATTGCGCGGCTCCCTTTTCATCTTTCTTGAAATACTCCCGCCGGAGGCGGACACCGACCTCAGACATGCGCCACCTCCATGCCATGGGCACCGCCCATCATCAGGCCGATCTCTTCGACCGTCAGGCCCGCGGCCTCGCGCGGCGCGCTCAGGCGGCCCTCGTTGAGGGCGGCGAAGCTGTCGGAGATCTCCATCAGCTCATCCAGGTCCTGGCTGATGCAGATCACCGCGGCGCCCTTGGCGGCCAGGTCCAGCAGCGACTGGCGGATGGCGGCGGCGGCGGCGGCGTCGACACCCCAGGTCGGCTGGTTCACCACCAGCACATCCGGGTTCTGCAGCACCTCGCGGCCGATCACGAACTTCTGCAGGTTGCCCCCCGACAGGGAGCGCGCCGCATTGCCGGGGCCGGGCGTGCGCACGTCAAAAGCCTTGATGATGCGTTCGGCAAAATCCTTGGTCTTGCCCCAGTCGAGGAAACCGTTCTTCTCCAGCCCCTCGCGCACCGAACCGGTGAGCATGGCATTTTCCGTCAGGCTCATGTCCGGGGCGGCGGCATGGCCAAGGCGTTCCTCCGGCGCGGCCAGCACCCCCAGCGCGCGGCGCGCGGTGGGGCCGTGGCGGCCGATGGGCTGCCCGTGCAGCTTGACCGCATCCGCCGCCGTCAGAACCTCGCCCGACAGTACGCCCAGCAGTTCGTCCTGGCCATTGCCGGCAACGCCGCCGATGCCCAGAATTTCACCCTTGCGCACCGTCAGGTGCACGTTCTTGAGCGATGTGCCAAAGGCCGACGGGGCGGGCACCGACAGGCCGGTGATCGCCATCGCCACCTCGCCGAACTCGCGGGTCTTGCGCTGCGGGGTCTGCAACGAGCTGCCGACCATCATCTCGGCCATGTCGCGGGCCGAGGTCTCAGAAGGGGTGCATTCGCCGACGTTCTTGCCCAGCCGCAGGATGGTGGCGTGATCGCACAGGGTGCGGATTTCCTCCAGCTTGTGCGAGATATACAGGATCGAGGTGCCCTCGGCGCGCAGCTTCTGCAGGGTCTTGAACAGGATCTCCACCTCCTGCGGGGTGAGGACCGAGGTCGGCTCATCCATGATCAGCAGTTTCGGGTCCTGCAGCAGGCAGCGGATGATCTCGACCCGCTGGCGCTCACCGGCGGAGAGATCGCCGACGGTGCGGAACGGGTCCAGCGGCAGGCCGTAGGTTTCCGACACCTCGCGGATGCGGGCAGCTAGGTCGCGCATCTCCGGCGGGTTTTCCATGCCCAAGGCGATGTTCTCCGCCACGTTCAGCGCATCGAACAGCGAGAAATGCTGGAAAACCATGGCAATGCCATCGGCGCGCGCGGCGCGCGGTTCTGCCGGGGCAAAGGGCGCCCCGCGCAAAAGCATCTGGCCGCTGTCGGGTTTCACCAACCCGTAGATCATCTTGACCAGCGTCGATTTCCCGGCGCCGTTTTCGCCGAGCAGGGCGTGAACCTCGCCCTCGCCGATGTCAAAGGATACGCTGTCATTGGCCACAACGCCGGGATAGGCCTTGGTCAGGCCTTGCAGGCTTAGCAGGGGTACAGTCACGCGCGCCGGTCCTCTCTCAATCCGTGTTCTTCACCATGCCGCAACTGCGGCGGGAGTCGTGATGCCGCTTGCCACTGCGGGCCCGGCCCCGGCCGGGGCACCCGCAAAAAAGCGGCGGGAGCGGTGCAGGCAATCAGGTGATTCAACAGCGGCTGGCATAGCGTCTGATCCAGCACTTGGGAATAGGGCAGCCGCAATTGGCCTGTGTTTCCAGACCTCTGCGGCGTTGGTGCCGCAATGCGCCCGGCGCCGGAGACCCCCGCGCCAGTGCATGACCGAAAGAGATGAGCCATCATCCCCGGACCCTCCGCATTTCCCTGTTGACCCGTAGTGCCCCCTTCGATGCGGTGGGGAAGGAGGCGGGCTGATTATTGCTTGCTGTCGCCAGCCTAGGGAGCAGCCCCTTGTCAAAGCAAGAAAAACCGCCCCGCCACCGCCGCGGCTCGCAGCGCAAGTAAATTGCCGCATGAACAGGTATCACTTTATAATTAATGCGTTTTATCCGGTATTTCACGCGCGCTTACGGCATCGGGCGTGAAAGAGTTTCAACAGATCGGATAAAATACCACCCCGACCGCAGCGATTTTGGCGGGTGTTGGACCCGCGCCGGGCAGGGGCGCGGATGCCCTGGCAGGCGGGTGCAGAACGCCGTTCACCCCGGCGCGGCAATGGGATAGCTTTGCGGCATGACCAGCTCTCCCCGATTCATTCACCTGCGCACCCACACCGAGTATTCGCTGCTGGAAGGCGCGCTGCGGCTGAAGAAGCTGCCCGATCTGTGCAAGAAGCACGAGATGCCCGCCATCGCGGTGACCGACACCAACAACCTGTTCTCGGCGTTGGAATTCTCGGTCACGGCGAGCGGCGCCGGGGTGCAGCCGATCATCGGTTGCCAGGTCGACCTGCGGTATGCCGAGCCTGCGCCCGGCGAGCGGCCCAAGCCGCCCGCGCCGCTGGTGTTGCTGGCGCAGAGCGAGACCGGTTATGAGCACCTGATGAAGCTGAACTCCTGCCTGTACCTGCGGGAGGGCAACGAGCTGCCGCATGTGACGCTGGAGGAGCTGGCAGCGCATTGCGAGGGGGTGATCTGTCTCAGCGGAGGGCCGGATGGACCGGTGGGGCGGTTGCTGCAACAGGGGCAGCGCCCCGCGGCAGAGGCGCTGATGCAGCGGTTGAAAGCGATCTTTGCCGACCGGCTGTACGTGGAATTGCAGCGGCATCCGGGGGAGCATGGCCAGCCCGAGGCCGAGCAGCTGACCGAGCGCGGCCATGTCGAGATGGCCTATGCGATGGAGCTGCCGCTGGTTGCCACCAACGACGTCTATTTCCCGAACACGGAGATGTACGAGGCGCATGACGCGATGATCTGCATCGCCGAGGGGGCTTATGTTGACCAGGTGGAGCCGCGCCGCCGCCTGACCGCACAGCATTACTTCAAAAGCCAGGAGGAGATGGTCGCGCTGTTCGCCGACCTGCCGGAGGCGATTGAAAATACGGTGGAAATCGCCCGCCGTTGCGCCTTCATGGCGTATCGCCGTGATCCCATCCTGCCGAAATTCGCCGACGACGAGGTGGCCGAGCTGCGCCGCATCGCCAACGAGGGTCTGCAAAAGCGCCTGGCGGTGATCCCGCATGCGGTCAGCGTCGAGGAATATCAGGAGCGACTGGATTTCGAGCTGGGCATCATCGAGGGCATGGGCTTTCCCGGCTACTTCCTGATCGTTGCGGACTTTATCCAGTGGGCCAAGGACCACGGCATCCCGGTGGGGCCGGGGCGGGGCTCGGGTGCGGGCTCTTTGGTGGCCTATGCGCTGACCATCACCGACCTTGACCCCTTGCGCTACTCGCTGCTGTTCGAACGCTTCCTCAACCCGGAACGGGTGTCGATGCCGGACTTCGACATCGACTTCTGCATGGACCGCCGCGAGGAAGTCATCAAATACGTGCAGGAGAAATACGGCCGCGACAAGGTGGGGCAGATCATCACCTTCGGTGCGCTCTTGTCCAAGGCGGCGGTGCGCGACATGGGCCGGGTGCTGCAAATGCCCTATGGCCAGGTGGACCGGCTGTCCAAGCTGATCCCGGTCGAGGGCGTGAAGCCGATGTCGATCGCCGACAGTCTGAAGGAAGAACCGCGCCTGCGCGAGGAGGCCGAGAACGAGGAGGTCGTCGACCGGCTGCTGAAATACGGCATGCAGGTCGAGGGGCTCTTGCGCTCGGCCGGTACCCACGCGGCGGGGGTTGTGATCGGGGACCGGCCGCTGGACGAGCTGGTGCCGCTCTACCGCGATCCGCGCTCGGACATGCCGGCCACCCAGTTCAACATGAAGTGGGTCGAACAGGCCGGTCTGGTCAAATTCGACTTTCTGGGCCTGAAAACGTTGACGGTCATTCAGAACGCCGTGGACCTCATCAAGCAGTCCGGGCGTGACCTGCATGTCGCGGCCGATGGCACCCAGCTATACGAGCCACCGGAAGGGGCGGTGAACGAGATCAACGCCATCCCGCTGGATGACAAGGCGACCTACGACCTCTACTCGCGGGCGAAGACCGTGGCGGTGTTCCAGGTGGAATCCACCGGCATGATGGACGCGCTGAAGCGCATGAAGCCCACCTGCATCGAGGACATCGTGGCGCTGGTGGCGCTGTACCGTCCCGGCCCGATGGAAAACATCCCGGTCTATTGCGAGGTCAAGAACGGCCAGCGCGAGATCCAGTCGGTGCACCCGCTGATCGACCACATCCTGGAGGAAACCCAGGGCATCATCGTCTACCAGGAGCAGGTGATGCAGATCGCCCAGGTGATGGCCGGCTACAGCTTGGGCGGTGCCGACCTGTTGCGCCGGGCGATGGGTAAGAAGATCAAGGAGGCGATGGACGCCGAGCGGCCGAAGTTCGAGGCCGGGGCGGCCAAGAACGGTGTCGACAAGAAGAAGGCGAGCGAGGTCTTCGACCTACTGGAGAAATTCGCCAACTACGGCTTCAACAAGTCGCACGCGGCGGCCTATGCGGTGGTGTCCTATCAGACCGGCTGGCTGAAGGCGAACCACCCGGTCGAGTTCATGGCCGGCGTCATGAACTGCGATATCCACCTGACCGACAAGCTGGCGATCTACTTCGAAGAGGTGAAGAAGGGGCTGGGGCTGCCCTATGTGCCGCCCTGCGTCAACCGCTCGATGGCGACCTTCAACGTGGTGAACGGCGAGCTGGTCTACGCGCTGGGCGCGCTGAAGAACGTCGGCGTCGACGTCATGCGTCTCGTGACCGAGGCGCGCAGCGAAGGCGGCCAGGAGCGGCCGTTCGTGAACCTGTTCGACTTTGCCCGCCGGGTGAACCTGAAACGGGTCGGCAAACGGCCGCTGGAGATGATGGCGCGGGCAGGGGCCTTTGACCAGCTGGACAGCAACCGGCGGCGGGTGTTCGAGAGCCTCGGCGCGCTGGTCGACTATTCCGCGGCGGTGCATGACCAGCGCAACTCCAACCAGGTGTCGCTGTTCGGCGAGGCGGGCGAGGATCTGCCGGAGCCGCGGTTGCCGAATGTTCCCGACTGGCTGCCCGCCGAACGGCTGAGCGAGGAGTTCAAGGCGATCGGCTTCTACCTGTCCGGCCACCCGCTGGATGACTACATGCCCGCGCTCAAGCGCAAGAAGGTGATGACGCTGGACGAGGTGACGGCCAAGGCCGAACGTGGTCCCTTCATGGCCAAGATGGCCGGCGTGGTGGCCGGGCGTCAGGAGCGCAAATCAGCGCGCGGCAACCGCTTTGCCTTTGTCCAGCTCAGCGATCCCACCGGGGCCTTCGAGGTGACGCTGTTCTCGGAAGTGCTGGAAAAGTCGCGAGAATTCCTCGAGACCGGGGCCAAGGTGGTGATCACGGCCGAGGCCACGATGGAAAGCGACCAGTTGAAGCTTTTGGTGCGCTCGGTCGGGCCGGTGGACAGTGCGATTGCCGATGCCGGGCGCAGCTGCCTGCGGGTCTATCTCAACGACGTGTCGGCCGTGAACACCGTGGCGCAGGTGCTGGAAGATGCCAAATCGGCCGCCCGCAACGCCTCTCGCGGGGAGATCTTCATGTATTTGCAGGACCCCGGTCTGCCCGGCGATGTCGAGATGGACCTGGGCCAGCCGTTCCCCATCAACCCGCAGATCAAGGGCGCGCTGAAGTCGCTGGACGGGGTAATGGACGTGGAGGAGATCTGAGGGCAGGCGGCGCAGCGCGCCTGCCGCCGGATCCAGTCTGGATCACTTCCAGACCAGCTCGGCTCCGCTGAGGCAGACCGGCAGGGTCTCCGGGGGCATCTGGCCCAGCCCCTCGAACAGCTTGATGTAATTCAGGCTGGAGTGGATCGCAGAGATCTGGCCATTCTCGACCTTGAAGATCATCTGGCCATCGAAATCGAACGGTGGGCGGTGCGGGTGATTGGTCACATGCACGTCGAAACAGGTGATGACCCAATCGCCGGCTTCCTCGAAGACGCGGAAGGTGAACTCCGGCGCGCCGCCCAGCAGCGCCTTCATGGTGGACACGAAATCCGACGCGATGAACTGTTTGCCCATCAGGTTGGACACCGGCCCGGTGGCCTCGGTCTCGTCCGAGAACATCTCTCCCAGCACCGCGTTGTTGTCGCGGTACCAGACCTCTTCAAACCAAAAATGTACCAGTTCCGCGTTACTTGTCACTGCCAGCGTCCAATTTGTGCGTTTTGCGAACGCAATTAAAAAGGGCAAACCCATTTGCCAAGGCCAATTCAGCCCCAGCGTGCATGACCCTGCGGCAAATGCGCAAGCGGTTTCTTTGCGCGCGGCAAGTTTTCCACGCGCTGTGCTCCCGGCGCTGCGGCCGTCGGATGCTGTGTCGACCGGGCGGCGCAGGCGTCAGTAATGCGGCGGGCGCTCGTCGCCGAGGATCACGCCACCGGTGCCTTCCTGCTCGCGGCTTGCCTCGCGCTGCACCAGCAGGGCAACGCGGCGGGTCAGCACGTCGATCTCCTGTTGCTGGCGGGTGATCACGTCGCTCATCTCCTCCACGCTGCGGGTCAGATGGGCGATTTGCTCTTCCAGATGCTGCATGGTTCGGACCTCTGATTGCGGATGCATCTAAATAGGTGCGTTGGCGGCCAAGGTCCATGGTGTCCGGATAAAATCGCGGCCTGCGCCGGTCGGGATCTCGCGGGCCCCGGATTGGTTTTTACGCCTCTTCGGGCGCGACGCCGCGGCTCCTTCTTGCCGCCACGGCTTGCATCCGCTAGACCGCCACGCGAGTGAAACCGCTACCCGTGAGGAGGCCTCAGATGGCCAAAGTGAAGAAACAACCCCGCCCCAAGGCGCAAACGCCGAAGGGGTTCCGTGACTATTTTGGCGCGGAGGTGACCCAGCGAACTGAGATGCTGCGGGCCATCGCGGGTGTGTATCATCATTACGGCTTCGAGGCGCTGGAGTCCTCGGCGGTGGAAACCGTCGAAGCGCTGGGCAAGTTCCTGCCCGACGTCGACCGCCCCAACGAGGGCGTGTTCGCCTGGCAGGAGTTCGACGAAAAGGACAACGGCGAGTGGATGGCGCTGCGGTATGACCTGACGGCGCCCCTGGCGCGGGTCTACGCGCAGCACCGCAACGATCTGCCGACCCCCTATCGCCGCTATGCGATGGGGCCGGTCTGGCGCAACGAGAAACCCGGTCCGGGCCGTTTCCGCCAGTTCTATCAATGTGATGCCGACACCGTCGGCACGTCCTCGATGGCGGCGGATGCGGAGATCTGCGCGATGCTGTCGGACACGCTGGAGACCGTCGGCATTCCGCGCGGCGACTACCTGGTGCGGGTCAACAACCGCAAGGTCCTGAACGGCGTGCTGGAGGCCATGGGCCTTGCCGATGGCGACGCCAAGCGCGACGACGTGCTGCGCACCATCGACAAGTTCGACAAGGTGGGCGAGGCCGGCGTGCGCGAGCTGCTGACCAAGGGGCGGCTGGATGCCTCCGGTGCCTATATCGACGGCGTCGGCCTGTCGGAGGATCAGGCAGCCCCGGTGCTGGCCTTCCTCACCTCCAAGGCGGCGGATGCGGCGGGCACCCTCGCCAACCTGCGCGCCGCGGTGGGCGACAGCAAGGCGGGTCAGGAGGGCATTGCCGAGCTGGAGCAGATCGGCGAGCTGCTGGCCGCGGGCGGCTATGGCCAGGACCGGATCGAGATCGACCCCTCGGTGGTGCGTGGTCTGGGCTATTACACCGGCCCGGTGTTCGAGGCCGAGCTGACCTTTGAAATCCTCGACGAGAAGGGCCGCAAGCGGCAGTTCGGCTCGGTTTCGGGCGGCGGCCGCTATGACGGTCTGGTCAAGCGTTTCACCGGCCAGGAAGTGCCCGCGGTGGGGGTCTCCATCGGCGTCGACCGGCTGCTGGCGGCCCTGCATGCCAAGGGCCGTCTGACGGCCGAGGCAACCGGCCCGGTGGTGGTCACGGTGATGGATCGCGCCCGGATGGCCGACTATCAGGCGATGGTCGCGGAGCTGCGCAATGCGGGCATCCGCGCCGAGGTCTACCTCGGCAATCCCAAGAACTTCGGCAACCAGCTGAAATACGCGGACAAGCGCAACTCGCCGGTCGCGGTGATCGAGGGGGGCGACGAGAAGGCAAACGGCGTGGTGCAGATCAAGGACCTGATCCTCGGCGCCAAGATCGCCGAGAACGCCACATTGGAAGAGTGGAAGGAACGCCCCAGCCAGTTCGAAGTGCCGCGCACGGAACTGGTTGCCAAGGTGCGTGAAATCCTCGACGGGCAGGGCTGAGCGATGGCTGTGAAAACGCAAGGACGGGTCGGTGACCTGGCGGATAACCTGGGCGCGGTCCAGGCGCGGGCGGCGCAGCTCAGGGTGCGCTTCGAGGCCGCCGGTGCGCAGGTCGTCGACGTGCCGCTGCTGCAACCCGCCGATACGCTTCTGGATCTCTACGGCGAGGACATCCGGGCGCGCGCCTATGTGACCTCGGACGCGCTGCGCGGCGAGCAGATGCTGCGCCCGGATTTCACCGTGCCGGTGGTGGAGGCGCATATGCGCCACGGTGCCGAGCCTGCGCGCTATACCTATTCGGGCAAGGTGTTCCGCCGCCAGGAACATTACCCCGAGCGGCCCAATGAATACCTGCAGGTCGGCTACGAGGTGTTCGACCGCGAGGATGCGGCGGCGGCGGATGCCGAGGTGTTTGCGCTGTTCGCGCTGCAGGTGCGGGGGCTGCCGCTGCGGGCGGCGACCGGAGACATCGGCATCTTGATGGCCGCGGTCCAGGGGCTGAACACCACCGAGAAGCGCAAGGCGGCGCTGATGCGCCACATCTGGCGGCCGCGCCGCTTCCGCGCGCTGCTCGACCGGTTCGCGGGTCGTACCCCGGTGCCTGAGACGCGCAAGAAGCTGCTGGAGACCGAGGGCGACCTGACCGGCTCGGCACCGCAGCTGGGCAAGCGCCGCGCCGCCGAGGTGCAGGCGCGGGTGGAGGCGCTGCGCGCCGACGCCAAGGCGCCGCCGATCGCCGAGCATGAGCTGCTGGCGCTGGAGGCGCTGATGGCGGTGCGCGAGACCGTGCCCTATGCCATCGAGCAGATGCGCGACATTGCGGTGGACCTGCCGCAGATCAACCCGGCGCTGGACCGGCTGGATGCGCGCACCGCGGCGATGAAGGCGCGCGGCGTCGATGTGGAGAACCTCGATTTCGAGGCCTCCTACGGGCGCACCTCGATGGAGTATTACGACGGGTTCGTCTTTGGCTTCTACGCCGAGGCGCGCCCCGACCTGCCGCCGATTGCCAGTGGCGGGCGCTATGATGCGCTGACCCGGCAACTGGGGCAGGGTGAGGAGATCCCGGCAGTGGGCGGCGTGCTGCGCCCCTATCTGATGGTGCAGCTTGAGGAGGCGCGGGCATGACGCTGAAGCTGGGGGTGCCGTCCAAGGGGCGGCTGATGGAAAAGACCTTCGACTGGTTCGCCAAGCGCGGCGTGACGCTGTCGCGCACCGGATCGGACCGGGAATATGCCGGCGCGGTCGAAGGCGTGTCGAACATGGAGTTGGTGCTGCTGTCGGCGGGCGAGATCCCGCGCGAGCTGGCGGCGGGGCGCATCCACCTCGGCGTGACCGGCACCGACCTGGTGCAGGAGAAGCTGCCGCGCTTTGAGCAGCAGGTGGAGGAGCTGGCCGAGTTGGGCTTTGGCCATGCCGACCTGGTGCTGGCGGTGCCGCAGTGCTGGATCGACGTGGACACGCTGGATGATCTGGATGCGGCGGCCTCGGCCTTCCGCGCGCAGCATGGCCACCGCCTGCGGATCGCCACCAAGTACCACCGGCTGGTGCGGGAGTTCCTGACCGATGCGGGGGTGGCGGACTACCAGCTGGTCGACAGCCAGGGTGCCACCGAGGGTACGGTGAAGAACGAGACCGCCGAGATGGTCGCCGACATCACCTCGACCGGTGAGACCCTGCGCGCCAACCACCTGAAATTGCTGGCGGACGGGCTGGTGCTGAAGTCGCAGGCCACCCTGTGGCGCAGCCGGGTGGCGAAATACGGCACCGAGGACAAGGCGGCGCTGAACACGCTTCTGGACCTGCTGGAAGCGCGCAAGTAACGCGGGGCAGCCCGCGCAAGGCGCGGGCTGGGCCCAACACCTTGAAGGCATCGCGAGATGCCTTTGCAAGGGGGCGGGAGAACGCCCCTGCAGTCTGATTTCAACGCTGGTTTCAATTCCGATGGTGGGCGCTCCCGCCGCGACTGACGGTGGGCGCTCCCGCCCGGGGCAGGCGCCATCACGGATGGCACCGCCCCGGTTGGGCCGCGCGCCGGGCTGACGCCCGGCGCTGGCGAGGCTGCCGCAAGGGGGGGGGGAGTGCGGCAGGCCTCAGATAACTCCGATCTCGGCCAGAGCCTGTGACAGCTCCGGGGGCAGGGGATCTTCCTGTTTCTTGCCCGCGGGGAGATCCGCGGGGGTGTCCTCGGGCTTGAGGTAGCGCCAGCCCTGGAACGGGCGTTTCTGCGCGGTGTGGGTGCGGTGGATCTGCGGGTCCAGCACGATGGCGCAGCGGCGGATGCCGTCCTCGCCGCGCAACTCGTCCAGGCGCAGGATGCGCTGGCGGCACTGGATCAGCCCCTTGATGACCCAGTAGATCGAGCCGCCGTTCAAAAGCTCCGCCTCGCGCTTGGGCCACATGCGGGTGACGTGGCGCGGCAATCCCTCCGGCAGTTCGGCGCGGCGCATCGCTTGCCAGGCCATCAGGCCGTCGACGCTTTCCGTGCCCACCGAGAGCTTTACCAAGTTGATGCAGTTATCCACAGTTTCCCCACAGAGTCGTTCAGCGCCTTGACTGTATATAGTAGTATTTGGGCCGCAGACTTCAAGGTCTTGTGTTTGTCGCGGCATTTTCTGCCGGTAAGCCTCGGTAGAAAATGGATTTGCCCCGGTGCCCGGACAGGGCCAGCGACGGCGGGGCCGTGTTGCCTGACGCCGGCCCGGCTCGCCGGGCGTTCCAATACCATAATATCCAAGGCTGGTGTCGCGTCATGCGACGGGCTGCGGGCGGGAACTGCCCGCCGAAGGAGATCACTGAACGGTTCCCGGCCTGTCTGCCTTCTTCGGGTTCCGAGGGCAGATGTGTATTATCGTCATGGGGTTAGGTGGAGCCGGATGTCCCGTGGAGATGAGGGCGTACTTGGTCAAATCTTTTCGGACAGGGGGTGTCGAGTAGGCGCTGAGAGGATTGCCTGTATCTGCGCGCGTCGCTCGATGGATTTGTCATCGGGACTTGCGCACAAGATATCCACAGAGTCATCCAGAGCGACACCTCTATATAGTGGTTTACGGCGCTCTGACTTCAAGGTATTGTGTTCTCCTACGCAATTGCTGCAAGTAAGCCTTAATCAAAAATGGATTCGCCACGGTGCCCGGAAAGAGCAGCCGTCGCGGAGCCGTTTCGCATGAAGCCCGAACGACTCGAAGGATCGACACATGAGCCGCTTTGCCGCCCCCATCGCTGAGCAGATCTGGGATATGAAATACCGTTTCAAGAAAGCGGATGGCACTCCGATCGATGTGACGGTCGAGGACAGCTGGCGCCGCATCGCGCGTGACCTGGCGCGGGCGGAGAAGCAACCCGATGTTTGGGAAGAGAAATTCTACGAGGCGCTGGAAGATTTCAAATATCTGCCCGCCGGTCGCATCACCGCAGGCGCCGGCACCGCGCGCCAGGTGACGCTGTTCAACTGCTTCGTGATGGGCACCGTGCCGGACAGCATGTCGGGGATCTTCGACATGCTGAAAGAGGCGGCGCTGACGATGCAGCAGGGCGGCGGCATCGGCTATGACTTCTCCACCATCCGGCCGCGCGGCGCGGATGTGAAGGGCGTGGCGGCGGATGCCTCCGGGCCGCTGTCCTTCATGGACGTCTGGGACGCGATGTGCCGCACCATCATGTCGGCCGGCTCCCGCCGCGGCGCGATGATGGCGACCATGCGCTGCGACCACCCGGACATCGAGCAGTTCATCACCGCCAAGTCCGATCCCGCCCGCCTGCGCATGTTCAACATGTCTGTGCTGGTGACGGATGCCTTCATGGAAGCGGTCAAATCCGACGGCTCCTGGGATCTGCAGTTCGACGGCAAGGTCTACCACACCGTGCAGGCGCGCGACCTGTGGAACAAGATCATGCAGGCGACCTATGATTACGCCGAGCCGGGCGTGATCTTCATCGACCGCATCAACAAGGCCAACAACCTCAGCTATATCGAGCAGATCGCGGCCACCAACCCCTGTGGCGAGCAGCCGCTGCCGCCCTATGGCGCCTGCCTGCTGGGCTCGATCAACCTGGCGCGTCTGGTGGCGGATCCGTTCGAGACCAACGCCCACTTGGACCAGGAGGCGATGCAGGATCTGGTCGCTACCGCGGTGCGGATGATGGACAACGTGGTCGACGTCTCCAAGTTCCCGCTGGAGGCGCAGGCCGAGGAAGCGCAGAACAAGCGCCGCATCGGCCTCGGCGTCACCGGCCTCGCCGATGCGCTGCTGATGCTGGGGCTGGAATACGGCACCGACGAAGCGGCGCGTCAGACCGAGGAATGGCTGCACAGCATCGCCCGCGCCGCCTATCTGGCGTCGGTGGAGCTTGCCAAGGAAAAGGGCGCCTTCCCGCTGTTCGACGCGGAGAAATACCTCGCCTCCGGCAACATGATGAACATGGATGAGGACGTCCGCGAGGCGATCCGCGAGCATGGCATCCGCAACGCACTGCTGACTTCGATCGCGCCGACCGGGACCATCAGCCTTTACGCGGGCAACGTCTCCTCGGGCATCGAGCCGGTGTTCGCCTATGCCTACACCCGCAAGGTGCTGCAGAAGGACGGCTCGCGCACCGAGGAAGAGGTGGTCGACTACGCGGTGCAGATGTACCGCGAGAAGTTCGGCGATGACGCCAAGCTGCCCGGCTATTTCGTGAACGCCCAGACGCTCTCGCCTGCGGCGCATGTGAAAATGCAGGCGGCGGCGCAGAAATGGATCGACAGCTCGATTTCCAAGACCATCAACTGCCCGGAAGACATCTCCTTTGATGACTTCAAGGACGTCTACATGCAGGCCTGGGACCAGGGCTGCAAAGGCTGCACCACCTACCGCCCGAACGACGTGACCGGCTCGGTCCTGTCGGTGAGCGAGAGTGCCGACACCGCGCCGGGCGAAAGCGCCGATGCGCCGCATGAGGCCGACGTGGACGAGAACGGCGCCGAGGTCGTCTACATGTCCGAGCCGCTGGACCGCCCGCAGAGCCTGGAGGGGCACACCTACAAGCTGAAGTGGCCGGATTCCGAGCACGCGATCTACCTGACCATCAACGACATCATCATCAACGGCCACCGCCGCCCGTTCGAGGTCTTCATCAACTCCAAGAACATGGAGCATTACGCCTGGACGCTGGCGCTGACCCGGATGATCTCGGCCGTGTTCCGCCGTGGTGGCGACGTGTCCTTCGTGGTCGAGGAGCTGAAAGCGGTGTTCGATCCGCGCGGCGGCGCCTGGGTGCAGGGCAAGTACATCCCGTCGATCCTGGCGGCGATTGGTGGCGTGATCGAGACGCATCTGATCAAGACCGGCTTCCTGGAAGGCGAGGGCATGGGCCTGAAGTCCGACCCGCAGGCGGAGGTGGTGAACCTCACCCCGCCGCGCGGCAAGGCCTGCCCCAGCTGCGGCCAGTTCGACATGCAGATGGTCGAAGGCTGCATGACCTGCCGCAGCTGCGGCCACTCGAAGTGCGGGTGAGGGGCGCGCTCTGAGTAGTGTAGGACCCGCGAAAACGTGACCATTTTGGGGGTTTTCTGACCATTACGACACGGGTTTAATGACCACCGGCCGCGGCGCGGCCGGTGGTTTCTTTTTAAAACAATGGCATAAGGGGCGGTTGCCTTTTGCCTGCTTGCGGGGCCGGTTCGCCTGAACAAACCCGCTCTGCCTGTTGACTGAAACCGCTGTTACGAGCAGGACTGCAGCTCAAACCTGGCCAGGTTCTTTCCTTCACTTACCCGAGCACACCCTGTGCAATCGGGAGCCGGACGGCGCAGTGCGCCGGGAAAGGGCCAGCTATGTCCAGAATCAAATTCATCGAAGCAGAGTTCCACAATGTCGAGAAAGACCGTCGGGCAATACGGCAGCGCCTGGAACGGTTCCTGAAAGAGCGCCGAGCCCTCGAGCGCGGTGTTGTACCGCCGGAGTCGGAAGACCCGGAGGACGCCCTGCGGTGGGAAACAGACTTGATGCAGGTTCGTTTCGAGCGCGAAGTTCAGGACCGGATAGACCGCCGGGTGAACAGGCTGGCGGAGCGGCGGGACGCGGCTGCAGGCCTTGCCCACCTGAAGCGCGAAGACCGAAGGGCGCTCGAGGGGCTGCGCAATGGCGTGAGCCTGATCAGGATCCGGACAGAAGACCAAGCGGATGAAATCGCCGCTGGTATTCATGCCGACATGCCCTGGATGGCACCTGCGACGGATCTCCTTTGGAAGTCGATGCGGCGATCAGTCCGCAATGGGGATTCGGGCTTCCGCTTGCCTCCGGTGCTGCTGGACGGCCCCCCGGGAATTGGCAAGAGCATGTGGGCCCGTCAGCTGAGCACTGCACTTGGTGTGCCCCGCTGTGGCGTAGAGGCGACGGCAGAGCAGGCGTCGTTCGGCATTGTGGGCTCCCAGCGCGGCTGGGCCAATGCACAGCCGGGACGCCCTTTGATGACGATCTTGAAGCACCTGATCGCGAACCCGATTGTCGTTGTGGATGAGGTGGAGAAGGCGGGAGTTGCGACTTCGACAAAAGGGAACAGCTTTGGACTTGCCGAGGGGCTGCTGTCCCTTTTGGAGCCATCCTCGGCGGCATCTTGGCAATGCCCCTACTATCAGGTCGGGTTCGACATGTCCCGGATCAGCTGGGTGCTGACCTCCAACACCTTAACCACCTTGCCAGCCCCTCTGTTAAGCCGCCTGGAGGTCATAAAGCTGTCACCTGTCCCGGTGCCAGACCTGGTAGCCTTTGCCCGCCGTGAAGGCGGCAGGCGCGGGTTGGCACAAGCGTCTGTCGATGCCGTAGTCGAGGTGCTGGAGATTTCTGGTCAGACAGCGTCGTTGAGCCTGCGGCATGTCATCCGGATGCTCACTCGGGGGGAAGCGTTGGAGGCGGCTCGGCTTCTTCATTGAACATGCAATTTCTTTAAACGTAGAGCTTTATTGAAGGAGCCGCATATGGCCGGCCGAAATCATTACACCACTGTTGAAGCGCAGCGCATCATGGAGCGGTTTCCCGACGTGTATGGGCCTCCGCCTTGGAGCATCAAGAAGACAAGCCTCGCTTGGGGCTTCGCCTGTGGCGAGGGCTGGTATCCTCTGATTGAGCGTCTCAGTGCAGATCTAGCCGACATCATACGTGAGGATGGTCTGACACGCTTCCGGGCGCAGCAGGTTAAACAGAAACTGGGTGCGTTGCGGTTCTATGCGCGCGGCGGCAACGAGCGCACCGCCTATCGGATAGCTCAGGCCCAGATGGAAGCTGCGAAGACCTGTGAGCATTGCGGTACTCGGTCGGCCCAGAAGAAATCCCTCGGCGGCTGGCTAACAACCACATGCGATTCCTGCGCCGTGCGGCTGTTGAGGTCCCGATCTTAGCAGGAGCAGCATCCTGTATTGTCGAGGGGGCATGCCCTGAGCCTTTCACTAAACCTCATCAGCGCCACCTGCTTGGTCCATCCTCATGAGACGGACTGCACAGGGAAACCTCTGGACACTGCCGTGTGGCACTCCCCCCAAAAAAGGAGGGAGTTGCAGGATGCTCACGCACTGCAGAGGTCCCATCCGTGCTATCAGCAGTCCTTCTGCTGAAGCCGGGACGGATGGCGAGACCGGCAGCGGATACAGATTGCGGCGGCTCGGGCGTTCCTCTCCACCTCCGAACCGCAGCGGCGGCAAGAGATTCGGATGATGGGCGTGGGGCCACCCAGTACATGGCGACAGATGGGGCAGCGATGTGCGGTTGCACGAGGGAGTTGCACTTTGCAGGACCGACAGGAGAGCGGAATGTGCCGGGTCATGTGCTTCTCTTTGGATCTTTCGATATGAAGAACGGGACGCCGCATCGGCGCCGGACGATATCCCGGAAGAAGCGGTATGGCTTTGTCAGCGCATCGATCGGCTCCTTCCGGGGTGGGTATGGTGCTCTGTTGGCCTCCGGGAATAGCGGTTCATTGAGCTTCCAGTCCTTCGGCGACGTACTGGGACGCGACGCGCAAAACGGTCAGAACTCGCTTTTCCCCATCGCGGGTATGCCAGTGCAGGGAGGCGCCCTCCGCCAGTCCGATCAAGGCGCCACCAATTGGTGTCAGTATCGAAATCCGCCCCTGGGCGATGTCGGCCGCCTCCGGGTAAACCGGTGTGACGGTCTTTTCTTGCCCGGTGGCCTCATCGCGGTAGGTGACCTCTCGGCCAATCGACACGACGTTGGCCGGTAGCTTGGCGCGCGGCACAATGCGGGCCCGGCCGAGTTCGCCAAGCAAACGGTCTGCGAGTTCCGGGTTCCGGCGGATCGCACCTTCGGCAAGCATCTCGAGCTTGTCTGCACAGTCATCTGCAATGATGAGCTTCGGTCGGCGGGCGGGCCCGCGTGAAACGGAGTAATTTTCCTTCATGGAAGTCTCCTTGCCCCAGCTAACCAAGGGCTTTGATGTGGTGGATCAGATTGATGGCCTTAAAAATCGGGGCTACGAGCCATTCTTAGGCCGTGTCGTCGTCCGGTGCGGGAATTACGTCCAGAACAACGATCGTCTCGATGCGGCCGTCATCCCGCAAGAGCGGAACTTTCTGCATTTTCCGCATACCGACCAGGGTTGCGCCGAGCAATGACGCGACGAGGATCCGCCCAGGCGCCGGTGTCGGGCTCATCGACAGCACACCCGAACGCGCGCCCTCGCCGCTGATCATGTAGGTCACATGGCAGCCGGCCACGACCAGTTCCGGCGGGGTGGGCCACGGAGCGCCGCGCGAAATCCGCAACTTATGGTTCAGGAACCCGTTCAATAGCGTCGGATTGGGCGCATTTCGCGTGCCGCGGCCGTGAAGAAGGCGCTCGATGCCAAGCCGGTCTTCAACGGTCAAAAGGAAACCTGCGCCCAATGAGGACCTCTCATAGAGCGATCGAAAGTCGCTGCTCTCAGGCAGCCGGTTCATCTTGATGATGGTCATGAAATGTCTCCCGGAGCCGCAAGGCCCGCATTCTCAATTCAAGGATTTGAGAAGCCCCGGGTGGTCAAAGACGCGCCTATGCGCAGACCGCCCGGGGAACCGGGCGGTTCAGAAGAAGAAACCGGAATGGGCTTACGCTCTTGACCATGAGGAAAGCCTAGCCGCCGGGCGCGAACTGTCAACCGTTATAAGTGTGAGGATGTCGATTTGCTCGCCCATGACGCAATTCGGGTGCCCCCGGCTCACGGGTGGAAGCGGAGCTCGCGCGCCAAACCTGAGAACTTGGTCCGCAGCCGGGTAAAGCCAATTGGTTCTGCTATCCACTTTCCGCCTGACGTGCCCGTTTTTCTCGAGTTATGAAATCAACCCGGCAGCTCGGTGGCCATATTCAATGTCCAGTTCTTCCTTGAACCCATTTTTTTGGGTTCCGGACTTTTGCCGGACAATCCTCCTGTTGCGGATGAACAGATTGAGATCCTCGAAATGTGCGTCCGTCGCCTCACGACAGTCCGCGAGGTGCTTGAATTTCTGAACCAGATCGGGCAGTTCGCTCAGACCCATCGGGTCGGCCATGATTGCCATCATGGTTCCGCTCTCGGCCAGTTCCGGGATCCGAATGTCCAGGCGGTCCTGAACTACGTCCGGATTGCTGAGCCAATCCTTTAGGTTCGGCAATCCGGCGTGCGCCGCGGCGGCAGCGGTCCGGTAGTCGCAATCAGACATACCCCGGGAGAGAAGATCTAGCGCTTTGAAGTACGCCTTGGCTGGAAGATTTGGGATAGCGACCCCTGCCTCTACTGTCCCAGCCGCTGCGCTTCCTTTTGTAGCGCCCCGCACCGGAACTCAGTACCCCCACCAGTTCTGCTACCGCCAAACAGTCAGCTCAAAAAGTTCGGCACAGTCATGCCTCCTCATTTCTAGCGCACCTTCTGAGCCCCGGGGCTCTTTCAATATACATCCCACCTCGACCTACCTGCATAGCGTTTCTCTTCGAAACGGCGAGAGGCCAAAAACGCGTCGCACCCTTCCTGATCGGGAATGTTGACATCACTGTAGGCGACGCTATTGGTTGTTTTGCTTTATGACCGGTGCTCCATGACTTGGCCTCAGTCGCCTTGTTACAGCCCGGTCTTCTTGCTCTGTTCCCCAACTCTGAATCGCCGAAAGCCGGATGGTTCCGGCTGATGTGGACTTGCCCCCAAGGCCGGACCACGGACGTGAGCGTTTTCCGTTTCTAAGCCTGAGCCTCCCCAATTGAATTGGTCCACCGTTATGTTTAGAAAATGTAGAACCACGAATGGCGAACAAGCGACCGAAGCCCGAAGAGATTGACTCTAAGCTGCCGCAGCTTGAAGTTCAGATGGGACAAGGCATGTCCCGTCTAGTCGCTATCAGGGGGGTAACCTGCCAGATTTCCCGGAAGCGACCTTCGGGTCTGCCCTGCTGACCAGGGCGATGCGGCGCTCGGTGCAGATGTTAGAAAAGCGCAGATTGCGACCTTTGCAAAACCCTTACTGTCGCCAGGTTAGGCCACGATTTTCGCCGCGGTGCCGTGATCAAAAGCTGCCGCTCGTCGAGGGCGCAGCATGAAACTTGCATCGTATGACTTGGTTGCCGTCTTTACCGCCGTTGCTCTTGCGGGATCTTGCTGGCGCAGCATCTCCTCGCAGGTGCGGCACACTCATTGTTGCGATGCAGCCAATGTCACCGAAGAGGTCATTCAAGGTGCCAGTTTTACCTGGACCGCAAGCATGCTTTCGCCGCAGCTTGATCCGATAACTCAGACGCGGGACCAACCAGCCATTTGCTGCGCGTGCAACCTGTACTAGCTAGGACACTCGCTTCGCGCGTTACCTTTTGAGACATCGGCATTCCCCCTATGCCATGCTAACGCCCGCAACAGAGCTGCCGATCAGCTTCTGCCTTTTTATTCGCACTCAAGCTTCATTCCCGCGTCTTGCTTTCATCAAGGCAGGCGTTCTGCAGATCTTGAGCAAACAGTTCTACGGCATGTCTGAGAACATGCACTCGGCGGGTTGCGAGATAGAAGGTTGAGTTCCAACGCATTTGGGTATTACTGATTTCCCGGAAATTGCCTTCTGCAACCCGCCTGCGGGCGAAATGCGTTGGTAGTGGCCCTAGAAACTGACCGGTTTCGATGAGCATCGCCATGGCCTCCATGTTGGCCACGACCGCCATCGGTTCGGGCGATCCGAGTTCCGGTGATACCAGCATATCATATGATCGCTGGCACAACTTAAACCGGCCTATGGTTTCAAGACAGATTTCACTATCCGGCTCAGTGAACAAGGGATGCCCGAGAGCACAGTAAAGCCTGTGCTCCTCCCTGCACAGTTCCACATACTCCAGTTCGGGCACCTGGTTGCGGAACGGCGCCACGGCAGCGTTCAACTCGCCGCTGATCAGCTGCTGTGTCAGGTCCATGGGGGACGCGACCACGATTTCGATCCTGACCTCATTCGGGCGGGCCAGGAACCGTTGCAAAGCCTCGACAAACTTAAGGTCTGGAAGACTGTCGATCGCATCCACGATCCCTATGCGCAGATCCCCGGAAATTGTATTCCGCAGCTCCAGCAGCTCAGCGTCAAAGTCGCGGGCACTGCGCAGGATATCGCGGGCCTTCTGATAGGCGATCTCTCCGCGTTCCGTCAGGCGGAAGCCGCCGCGGCCGCGTTCGCAGAGCCGGTAGCCCAAGGAGGTTTCCAGATCGCGGATGCGGATACTGATGGCGGATTGCGTGACGCCAAGGGCGTATTGCGCATCAGAAAAACCGCCGCACTCAACGACAGTGACAAAGGTTTCCAGTAGCGTGTTGCGCAACAGCTTCATGGCAGATCCCTTTTTTTGTTTAAGGTCGATTTGCATGAAATATTCTTATGTAAAGATAATCAATGTAATATTTTTCAAAGCATCTCTTCGTGCTGTGGTGCCTCCCGACCCCCGTCAACCATGCCAACCGGGAGGAGACCTGCATGGCCTTTAGCTTGAATCACCTGAAAACCACCGCGGCTGCGGCGCTGCTAAGCCTGGCGCCGGCCGCCGTCTTTGCGGAGGACTGGAAATTCGCCATTGAGGAGATTCCAGGCTCAATCATGGACGCCTATGCGCAGGAGTTCAAAGAGCGCATTGAGGCAGCGACCGATGGCGATGTGACGGTGACCGTTTATCCGATGGGCACGCTCGGCACCCCGACCGAGACGGTGGAACAGGCAGCCGATGGCATCATCCAGCTAACCAATGTGTCGATCGGCAACCTGGGCACCATCGTGCCGGAGAGCCAGGTGTTCCTGCTGCCCTACCTGCTGCCTTCCGACCCGGCGGCGGTTTCGGACATTTTGAGCGGTTCGGAGACCATCTATGGCCCGCTGAACGCGGACTTCCAGAAGCGCGGCCTGGAAATCATGACAATGTATTCCGAAGGCCCGCAAGTCTGGACCACCAACCGTGAGATCCGCACGCCGGAGGATTTCGAGAACTTCAAGATGCGAGTGATGGTGTCGCCCATCCTGCTGGAAACCTACAAGAACATGGGCGCAAGCCCGACGCCGCTGCCGTTTGGCGAAGTGTTCGGCGCGCTGCAGCTGGGTGCTGTGGACGGCCAGGTGAACCCGATTCCGACCATCGAGGAGATGAAATTCTATGAGGTCACCAGCCACTTGATCTGGGCGGGCGAGCAGGAGCTGGTCACAACCGTGGTCGCGGGCTCCGACTGGTTCGCCACCCTGACCCCGGAGCGCCAGCAGCTGGTGCGGGACACCATGGCCGATATGACCGGCTTCATCGACGGCGTGGTCGCCGATTTCAATCAGGCCCGTCTTGACGTGATCAAGGAATCCAAGCCGGACATCGGCCTGGTCGTCCTTACCGAGGAAGAGCGCGACGTCTTTCGTACCCGCTCGGGCGACACTGCCGCGACTTATGTCGAGACCGCAGGCGCCCGCGGCCAAGAGCTGCTGGACGCCCTGCAGGCAGAGCTGGCGGGCAACTGATCCCGCTATTAGGCCCCGCCCAGTCTCGCGCGGGGCCGAACCAAGGGAGGAAATCATGCAAGACGGCAAATCCGCTCCTTTCGGCTTTCTGGGAAAGATTGACGGCGCCATTGGCCGTGCCGAGGTCTGGATCCTGGGCTGGGGGATCATCCTGATGGCTGGCAACACCATCGCCAATGTCTTTGGCCGCTATGTGTTCAACCAGTCGATTTATTTCTCTGAGGAACTGAATGAGTTCCTGATTGTCATCGTAACTTTCATGGGGCTGGGCTATGCCACCCGCAAGGGCATTCACATCCGCATGTCGGCGATCTATGACGCGCTGCCGGTAAAGATGCGCAAGGGGTTGATGGTGGTGATCGCTGCCACCACCGCGGTGATGATGGCGCTGCTCGCGTGCTACGCGCTGGATTATGTGCAGAAAGTGGCCAGCCGTGGCCGCATCACCCCTGCGCTGCAGGTACCCTTGTACCTCACTTATGTCTGGGTGGTGATCGGGCTGGCACTGACCTCGTTCCAATACCTGCTGACCGCGCTGCGCAACCTGAATTTCGCCGAGGAGGAGATCTACGTCTCCTACCTAGAGGTGGACAGCTACGAAGACCCGGAAACCGCAGCGGCCATTCAGCGCTATGAAGACGTTGGTGAAGAGACCCAGCGCGGGGAGGAAAAGCAATGTCCGAACTGATGCTTGCCGTGATGATCCTGCTTTTGCTGGCAGGGTTCCCAATGAAGATGCCGCTGATCTCGGCCGCGGTGCTGGGCTTCCTCGTCTACTTCCCATCCATGAACATGCAGATCCTGATCCAGCAGATGATCGGCGGCGTGAAGCCTGCCGCGCTGATTGCGGTGCCTATGTTCATCTTGGCCGCCGACATAATCACCCGCGGCCATTCCGCCAACCGGCTGATCGACGTAGTGATGAGCTTCATGGGTCATATCAAGGGCGGCCTAGCGATTTCCGTTACCTCGGCCTGTGCGCTGTTCGGCGCGGTCTGCGGCTCGACCCAGGCAACTGTGGTGGCGGTCGGCGGTGCCATGCGGCCCAGAATGCTGATGTCCGGCTACAAGGACAGCTTTGCCATCGGCCTGATCGTCAATGCCGCGGACTTGGCCTATCTGATCCCGCCCTCCATCGGCATGATCATCTATGGTGTGGTCTCGGGCACCTCGATTTCGCAGCTGTTCATCGCAGGCATCGTACCGGGGCTGCTGATCGTGGTGCTGTTTTCGGCATATTGCATGGCCTACGCCTACCGCCATGACATTCCAGTGCTGCCGCGCGAGGGCTGGGGCCAGCGTTTCACCGCCATGCGCCGCGCGCTGTGGCCGATGGGGTTCCCGGCGATCATCGTGGGCGGCATCTATGGCGGGGTGTTTTCGCCGACCGAAGCGGCCGCGATCTGCGTGCTCTATGCGGCAGTGTTGGAGGTGCTGATCTTCCGCTCGGTCCGCTTGCGCGACCTGTGGGATATTGCGTTGTCGACCGGCGCCATTACCTCGGTGGTGTTTATCCTGATCGCGGCGGGCGCGGCTTTCAGCTGGACGCTGAGCTTTGCCCAAGTGCCGCAGCAAATCATCGCCTCACTGGGCCTGGATGAGGCCGGGCCGCTGATGACGCTGCTGGCTGTGACCGTCGCCTTTTTCGTGGGCTGCATGTTCGTGGACTCGATTGTGGTGATCCTGATCCTGGTGCCGATCTTTGCACCGATGATCAAAACCGCCGACCTCGACCCGGTTCTGGTCGGCGTGCTGATCACCCTGCAGGTTGCCATCGGTGCCGCAACCCCGCCGTTTGGCTGCAACCTGTTCACCGCGATCGCGGTGTTCCGCCGCCCCTTTGTAGAGGTGGTGCGAGGCGTGCCGCCCTTCCTCGTCATCCTCTTGCTCGTGACCGGCCTGCTGGTCGCTTTCCCGCAAATCGCCCTGTTCCTGCCGGAACTGGCCTATCGCTGAGAAAAACGGAGAATCAACATGTCTGCACACGGTTACGAATCCGGCCGCCTGAACCTGCCCTTTGTCGGCATCGCCACCTTCGGCAAGAAACCCTATGTGGAGGATTGGGACAGCATCGACGCCGATGTTGCGATCCTGGGCGCGCCCTTTGACTTCGGCTGCCAGTTCCGCTCCGGGGCGCGCTTCGGCCCGCGGGCGGTGCGCGAGGCCTCGACGCTGTTCAGCTTCGGCCATGCTGGCGCCTATGATCACGAGGATGACGTCACCTATCTGGGCGCGGAGGTGCGGATCGTCGATCTGGGCGATGCCGACATCATCCACACGAAAACCGAGGAGAGCCACGCCAATATCGAATACGGCGTGAAGAAGATACTGAACGCGGGCGCGCTGCCCGTCACCATTGGCGGCGATCACTCGATCAACATTCCCTGCATCAACGCCTACAAGGAAGACTGTGCCAAGAACGGCCCGATTCATGTGGTTCAGATCGACGCACACTTGGACTTTGTCGACGAACGCAAGGGGGTCACCGATGGCCACGGCAACCCGATGCGCCGCGCGATTGAGAAAGACTACGTCTCCGGCATGACCCAGCTGGGCATCCGCAACGTGTCCTCGACCGCCAAGGAAGGCTACATCGACGCCCGCGAGCGCGGCTCCGACATCCTGTCGGTGCGCCAGGTGCGCAAACTGGGCAGGGACGCGGTGCTGGACCGCATCCCCGAAGGCGCGCGTTACTATGTGACTATTGACATCGACGCGTTCTGCCCCTCAATCGCGCCCGGCACCGGCACCCCCAGTCACGGTGGCTTCCATTACTACGACGTGCTGGAAATTCTGCAGGGGCTGAGCAAGCGCGGTGATGTCGTTGGGATCGACCTGGTCGAGGTTGCCCCTGCCTATGATTCCAGCGAAAGCACCCAGATCCTTGCCGCGCAGCTTCTGCTGAACTTCATCGGTTTCATCTTTCACAACAGGAAATAACTCTCCTCCCGCCGACATTCGTCCCTGCGAATGACGCGGAGATCTGGCGCGTAAGCTCTGAAGACGCTTGCGCGCCAGATTTTATATGTTGTCAACAGTCTGCCAAAAGTGAATTACTTTCAGGCAGTTTTACCAAATCGCATCCGCGAAGCCTGCTATCAAATGCCGCGTTGAACAGCGCAAGATCGCGCAGGTTACCCGCCAGTTCGAGTCGCGCTCGGAGCGCCCAGACCTGTTTCAGCAACAGTGGCCGTTTCTGGTCGATGATCCGGCCCTTGTTCCAGGCTCTTCGTTTCGGGATGACAGCAGGAAGTTGGCCTCTTGGTATAGTTTTCCCCTCCAAGCCCAGACATCAGCACCGCGCTGACACCTGAATTTCAGACAGTTTGAATGGCCGTTGTTAGGTCGCCTGTTCTTTGGGACACGCCGCGGATGCATTGGGCTGGTCTGAGCCCTGAGCTGCCGTTCGTGGCTACCTTGGATGATGCGAGCGCGTTGAACGTCAAATCACCCTCAGATGCCACGGCGTGTTTAGGTCATGTCGACAAATGTCTGAGCCAAAGCCGGATGGATGTAATGTCGATGAAGCCCAGGAATCTTTCCATGGTTTTGTCGTAGCGAGTTGCCACGCGGCGGGCCTTCTTTAGTTTGTTGAAGCAGCGCTCGACCAGGTTGCGCAGGCGGTAAAGCGAGCGGTCGACATCGATAAGCTTCTTACGGGATTTTCGCATTGGGATAACGGGCAGGACGTTTCGCGCATTCAGCTTCGCCCTGATGCTGTCGCCATCATAGGATCGCGCCATAGCGCGCCGGTCCGGGCAATCCAGAATATCCCATCAAGAACAAGCCGGTGGTTGGCCGGTTTGCGTCCGTTCGGGGCGCGGGCAGAAAGGATGAAACGCTCAAAGAATACCCATTCTTCGTCCGACATAAGGTCTCGTGCCAAGCTGGTCTCCATCGCAGATACCAGCTTGAATCACGTTCAGCCCTGCCTGTGAATCCCTTTTGTCAACACGGCCTAATTAGACACCTCCTCAGATTAGGGGGGCGGTTCATGAGTAAAACTGATGAGTTATCGTGACATTACTCCTTGCAGTTGATCAAAACTTTCACATCGTTCTTGTGTAAGTCAGAGACATGGCCAAAAGCGGAACTTGCAGCGCTCAGCGGTAAAGTGCGAGTTATCAACTGTTCTAGATCATCGGCCAAGGTGGACGCGAGCTCAATGCTGCGTTGGAATTGTTCCTTTGTATAAACGCGTGAGCCGATCAGTCGCAGCTCCTTGAAGGCAATGTCCAGTAGAGCAACGGGGCTGGGAGCCTTATGAAGGGACGCGAGACAGATTGTTCCGCCGGATCGGGTGACGCGGGTCATGTCCCGCGCAGCCGCTTCGGCCCCTGCGCACTCAAAAACAACATCAGCTCCGTCGCCGTTGGTTTCGGCCAGAATCTTTTCGGTTAGGTCCTGGTTGCGCAGATCGACAGTTGTGAAGCCGAAGGATGCAGCCAGTGACAGGCGAAAAGGGTCGATATCAGACACAATGATCTTTGCAGCGCCAGCCTGGCGGGCGGCCAGGGCCACCAGAAGTCCAATTGGTCCGGCACCAAGAATTGTGGCCCGATCTGACAGCCGAAGGCCAGACTGTTCAACAGCGCGCTGTGCTACGGCCATCGGTTCGACCAGCGCAGCGATCTGATCGCTAAGATCATCCGGGATCGCAAAAAGCATGTCCTCGGGCACGGCGAGGTATTCCGCCATGCCACCTTCCATGTCGATGCCAAGTAGCCGCAAACTGTCGCAGACATGCGGCTGCCCTGTCCGACACGCATGACATGTCCCGCAAGAGAGCAGGGGGTAAGCAACCACGCGCTGACCGGCGGCAAAACGGTCCGACCCATCGACCACCTCTCCGACGAGTTCGTGGCCCAGCGTAAGCGGGGCGGTGGCTCGGGGGTGGGTGCCGCCAAAAATGCCAATATCTGTACCGCAGACCCCGCAGTAGCGGATCTTCAGCAAGATTTCACCAGCGTTTGGCTGCGGCTTGGGAATGTCGCGCACCTCGACGGTGCGCGGTCCGGTATAGACCAGCGCTTTCATATTTGGATCTTTCGTTGTTCACGCGATCGCGTAGCCGCCATCCACGGGCACCACGGTGCCAGTCATGAAGCCCGCCAGTGGCGTGGTCAGGAACATTGCCGGGCCCGCGAGGTCTTGGGGCTCGCCCCAGCGGTTCATCGGGGTGCGCGACAGGATCGGCTGCGCGCGGTTTTCATCCTCTTGCAGCGCCGCGGTGAGCGGCGTCTTGATCCATCCCGGTGCAATGGCATTCACCCGAATGCCATCAGCTGCCCATGCGATAGCCAGGGATTTGGTCAGTTGGGCCACGCCGCCCTTGGAGGCCGAATAGCCCGGCACCAGACCGCCGCCAAAAAATGACAGCATGGATGCGGTCATCACGATCGAGCCGCCGGTCTTTGCCAGCGCCGGTTTTGCCGCGTGGGCACAGCGCATCGCTCCGTTCAGGTTCACGTCGACCACTTTGGCGAAGACGTCCGGCGACAGTTCGTCACCGCGCCGGATCACCCCGGCGCAGCAGACCAAGGCGAACAGATCGTCAATGCCGCCAATGTCCCGGGTCACGGCGTCGCTGTCGCAGACGTCGAGCTGGCGGAAGGACAGGCGGGAGGACAGCCCCTCAGCGGCGGCCCATTCCGTGGCCGCATCGACCTCGGGCCCGGTGACGCCCGTGGCGACGACATGCGATCCCGCGCGCGCAAAGGCCTCGGCGATGCCACGGCCGATACCGGACGAGCCGCCTGTGACCATCACCCGCCGACCGTCAAGAAAGGGCGCCGCCCAGGCGCCGGTTTTTTCAGACCCGGCCGTCATCGGATGAACTGGTCCACGTAGGCGGCGCCCAGGCCGACTTCTTCGTAGTGGTTGCGGCACATCTCGATCTTGCTGAAGACGTCCTCGTAGCCCATCGTCTTGCCGTAGGGGTCAACATAGAGCATGACACCGTTCACCTGGAAGTAGGTGATCATTTCGATCACGTCATCGGGCACGACCAGTGTGTGCGTCTCGCCCGGAGGCTCGTAAACATAGCCGCCTTCGCGGGCTTCCCAGTCGTGCTCCAGATAGTGCCAGCGCCCTTTCAGCACAAAGCCATGCACCGGCTGCGGGTGGCGGTGGCGCGACAGCACACCGGATTTGCGCACCCGCAGAAGGTTCATCCAGTAGCCTTGCGATGCGTTCAGGCACAGCGGGCGGAAGGAGACGTTTTCCGATTGCGGCACCCAGATGCGTTCGTCGGTCGCGATGGCTTCGGGGATGACGATTTCTTCAGCGGCGTCCTGCGGGAACGGTAGCTGATAGGGTGTCAGTGCGTCGTTGCGGTCTTCGACCTTGTCGGCTTCGACAGGCATGGGGCTAGTCCTTTGGTTGAGTTATGAGAGTTCAGAGCGCACGACACGGCGGCCGCGCAGTGAAAGCAGCAGGGGCACCAGCCAGACCAGGATCGTAATGACCCCCAGAGTTCCGGCGATGGGGCGTTCGAAAAAGCCAAGCAGGTTGCCGTCGGCCTTGATCATGCTGGACATGAAGCTTTCCTCGACGATCTTGCCCAGCACCAGGCCCAGCACCATCGGCGCCGCGGGATAGTCATTGGCTTCCATGATCCAGACCAGCACCCCGATGGCGGCCAGCGTCCACAGATCGAACAGCGCATTGTTGGTGGCAAAGGTGCCCAGTACGCACATCAAGAGGATCGCGGGGTACAGAAGGCCGGGGCGCAGCCCCAGGACATGGCGGCCGCCCATGACCGCGGCCAGGCCCAGCGGGATGATCAGCAGGTTGGCCAGGACAAACACGATATAGATCGCATTCACCAGATCCGGCGAGGTCAGCAGCACCATCGGGCCGGGCTGGATGCCCTTGAGGACCAGAACCCCCACCACGATCGCGGTAATCGAGTCGCCGGGGATCCCGAACACCAGCGCGGGCACGTAGCTGCCGGACAGCGCGGCGTTGTTGGCGGAAGCCGAGCCCGCGATGGCTTCCGGCTCTCCTTTGCCGTAGTTCTGCCTGACCTTGGAGAACCGCTGGCTGACCGCAAAGGCAATCCAGGCGGCGATGTCGGCGCCGGCGCCGGGCAGGGCGCCGATTACGGTGCCCATCAGGCTGCCGCGCAGTACAGGCAGCTTGAACCGCCACAGGTTGCCGAACTGGCCTTTGAGGATCGACAGCCCTGCTGTCGCCGGTTTTTGCGGCCTACTAAGCTCGCGTGAGGCGGTGCGCAGGATTTCGGCCAACGCGAATGCCCCGATCATCACGGCAATCAGTGAAACACCGGCCTGCAGGTCGATGATGCCAAAGGTATAGCGCGGCAGGCCGGTGGTAACATCCAGTCCGACCATGGTCAGCGCCAGGCCCAGCAGCAATGACACCATGCCCTTCAGCCGGTCGCGCCCCGCAACCATTGTCGCGCAAGACAGGCCGAGGAGGGCGAGCCAGAAATATTCAAAGCTGGAAAACTTTAGAGCGATGCGGGCCAATTGCGGCGCGGCCACCACCAGAACAAGGGTGCCGATGAGCCCGCCGGTGACCGAGACGCACATCGAGAGGCCCAGAGATAGATCGAGGCGCCCCTTCTGGGTCAGCGCGTCGAGCTCCCGCATATAGGCAGCCGAGGCGGGGGTGCCGGGGATCCTCAGCAGCGCGCCGGGAATGTCGCCGGCAAAGATCGACATGGCTGAACAGGCCACGATGGCGCCGATGGCGGCGACCGGCGACAGAAAGAACGTCACCGGAACCAGCAGGGCAACAGCCATTGTGGCGCTGAGACCAGGTGTGGCTCCGACGAACAGTCCGAAGACAGCGCCAAGCAGGATGACGCCAAGAACCTGAACCGTCAGGACCATTTCCAGAGAGGAGAGAAAAATATCCATGACGGAACCTCAGAACCAGAGACCAGGTAGCGGCCCGGTGGGCAGCGGTACGCGCATCACCTTGGTGAAGAACAGGGTGACGGTGACGCAGATCACCACTGATGAAACCAAGGCGGGCACAGGCTTTTCCTGCCAGGCCAAGGCGTTGAGGAAGATCAGGGGCACCGCCACCAGCATGGTCCCGACAACAGGGGACAGGAGGCCGAACAGAACCACGGTTGCCGGGATCAGAAGCACCCGCAGCAGGTGCCGCGGCCTGCGCAGCCAGTCGTTTGCCAGCGGCCGGAAGGCGTCGGTGACCCGGCCTTGAGGCGCGCACAGGCTGCGCGCCGCAATCGCTAGCCCCAGAACAAGAAAGGCGCTGCCGATGATGTAGGGGAAAAGCCGTGGGGATGCGGCTCCCGTCGGCTCCGGGAAGCCAGTGGCCCGCAGCACGACGAAGCCGCCAAGACAGGCAACGGCCAATCCGGTATAGGTATCGGGGAGCCGCATCGTCTTAGCCCTTGTCTGCGCGTTGGGACAGGCCGATGGACTGCATCACCTCTCCGATGCTTCGGTGCGTGGCCTTCAGAAAGGTGCCAAAGTCATCACCGCCGCGATACTGTGCGCCGAAGCCTTGCTGCGTCATGAAGGTTTGAAAGCTCTCGCTTTCAAAGACAGCTTGCGCGGCCGCTTCCAGTTTTTCCGCGGCTTCGGCATCCATGTCAGCTGGGCCGACAAGCCCGCGCCAGGTGCCCGCCGCATAGGGCGTTCCGGTCTGCTCAGACGCTGTCGGGACATCCGGGAAGGACGCGTTGCGATCATCGGCGAAGACCGCGATCGCTTTGGACAGGCCAGCGTCCATCATTGTTTTGCCTTCGGGCAGCGACGAGGGGATGATCTCCACACCGCCCGCCGCGAGCTCTTGAAAGCCGGGGGCTGCGCCTTGGGACGGAACCATCGTGACCTTCAGCGGGTCGACGCCCTGTTGCTGCAGGAAACCAGCGAATGCCAGATGATAGGCGGCGCCGACAGCGGTGCCGGACATTTTGTAGGTCCCTTCAGGCTCTGCTTTGATCGCGGCAATCGCCTGGTCCAGATTTTCCCAGCTACTGCTAGCGGAGACATGGAACGCGGAAGGATCAAAGTTTACCAGCGCCAGCGGCGTGAAATCATCCACGGAGAATTCGGCATTGCCTGTCCAATAGTAGGTCAGCATCTCGGCGGTCGCGAATCCAATGGTGTAGCCATCCTTAGGGGCCGTCACCATCGCGTTGTGGCCGACAACACCGGCTCCGCCGGAGCGGTTCACGACAGCGACCGGAACACCCAGCTCCTCTTCCAGGCCGCTGGCCAAGGTGCGGGCGATGGCGTCCGTGCCGCCGCCAGCGTTCCAAGGGACAATCATAGTGATGGGCTTTTCCGGGTAATTTGCAGCGGCCGCACCGGTAGCGGCCACCGCTGCGGCCATCGCCAGCAGGGTGTTCTTCAGCATGAAATTTCCTCCTTATTTTCAGCTGTTTGGTTGGATTATCTTGTAATTCTTCAAGTGGCGGCGTGTGAGGCTGATCATATCTAGCATTGCTTGGCGCGCCTCCTCCGGCTTGCCTTGCTCAATTGCCTCGAGAACCCGCAGGTGATTGACTAGGTTCTTGCGGAAACTTTCCATGTGGACTTCGATAGCCGCGCGAAAGAGCTGCCCCAAAACCGCATCGATAGCCGTGTCAAAGGCCTCCAGTATGGGGTTGCCGGTCGCGGCGAGGATCGACAGGTGAAATTCCTTGTCTGCTTGAATCGCTGCGGGAACATCGTCTTCTGCAGCGGCCTGCTCCATCGCTTCATAAGCCAACCGGATACGGGTGATCTCTTTCCGGTCAGCCCGGACCGCGGCCAGGGCGCAGGCTGCGGGTTCAAAAACCTCGCGCGCTTCATCAATTGCCGTCGACAGCTCCACGTTGAAACCGTTAACGGGCTGCATCCAGCGGAGCACGTCTCGGTTTAGCAAGGTCCATTCACGTTGCGGACGAACGCGGGTCCCATGCCTGGGCCGGACCTCCAGGAGACCCAGCGCGGTAAGTGTCTTGATCGCCTCTCGAAGTGTGGTGCGACTGACAGAAAATTCTTCAATCAGCTCAGCCTCGATCGGAAGGGTTTCACCGACGGCGTATTCACCCGATACGATGCGGCGCCCGAGAGTTTCCAACATTTCGGATCCCTTAGCCGACCTGTTCAGGCTGTCGCGTTTCAACGCTTTGTTGATTGATCTGTCCACCGAACCCTCCATCGACACTGCAGCTTACGTCCGCAACGTCGCTGGTTTGGTATGATGAATCAATGCACCTGTCAATGATATTATTAATGGCGTTAAATTATCATACAATAAAAATTGTGGCGTCTAGTAGTGGGAAGGCTGATCTGACTGGTCCGGCTCGCGCTTACTGGTCGTTGTAATACCAGTCAATTTCTGGCTCTTCATAGAAACGCTTCAGTCTTTCTTCCGTTTCTACCGGTAATCGTTCCAATCTTGAGGGGATGCGGAGGTAGAATTTTCTCGCAGGATGACAGAGGGGGCGCGTTTTTGCCGGTTGCCAGCCGTTCCGTTCAAGCTGAGCTGAGCCTGGTCAACGGGCGGTGCCTCCGGTTTCCCAGTGATCTGGAAGCAGGGGGGCGAACCCGCTGATCCACGGAGTGGAGGCAGCATGATCGGCCCGGGAACTGGTGCTCGGGAGTATCTTGTCTTCGGCGTCACAGACATGCGCAACGGCATCGCGGGGTTGTCAGCCTTTGGCTGGGCTAAGAACTCGCCCGCATCCGCGATCAAAAGGTCAATGGGTTGGAGGAGCTTTTTGCATGGAATTAGGCGAAACTGGCGTAGCCCGTGGTTCCAAATGGTCGGTTTCTTTCAAAAGGGTGCTAGCTACCTCCTCTTCAGGGCCCTCCGGTGCAAAGCCAAGGACGATTACCTCTATCAGTACCATTAGCATCTTGTGTTTTCAGCAGCGCGCTAACCCCCCCACCGTTCCAGAGTGAAGCTGGCCACCTTTTCTAGGGTAGGTCAGTGCGATCACATCCCGCTATGGAGGCCCCCCTTTGCAGGAGTGGCGTTGCACCTGCAAAGAGGGGGCAAACATCTTCTTAGGGCGCATCGGCTACGGGGCCATCATTGTGTCGGGCATCCAGGTGATGATGGAGGGGAAGGCAAAGATAAGGGCTACAGTCACCATCTCAATTGCCACGAACCAGAGCGCGCCCCGGAACACGTCGGGCAGCGGGGTATCTCGATCAATGCCAGCGATCACGAAGCAATTTAGGCCGACGGGCGGGGTGATCAGCCCGATTTCGCACATTTTGACGCAGAGGATACCGAACCAGATCGGATCGAAGCCCAGCCCTAAAACAGTGGGAAACACGATGGGCAGCGTGATCACCATCATTGAGAAGGCATCGAGAAACATGCCGAGCGGGATGTAAAGCAACAGAAGAACGGCGACGATCAGATGGGGCGGAATACCGCTTTCGGTGACGGCGCCGGCGATCATCTGCGGCACCTGCACCAACGTCAGGAAAAAGCTGAAGATGCCCGCGCCAATCATGGTGAAAAGGATCATCACCGTGGTGGTGGCGGTAGACCGGAAGCTCTCGGAGAGCGCATGGCCGAGACGCCCGCGTGCCGATTGGGCGAAAACCAGCATCAGCAGGGCCGCAAGCGCGCCGACCGCACCGGCTTCGGTCGGGGTGACGAGACCGAGATATATGCCCCCGAGCACGATCAAAAACAGGACCAGCACCTGCCAGGCCTGTGTGGTCGACGACAGCCGCTCTGCCCAGGTTGCCTTGGGGGCACGGGTGGAGCGGGTTTGAACTCGGCGGCCGATCACGGCCACGCCGATCATGAAGGCGACCGTGGTGATTACTCCTGGAACGAAGCCCGCGATCAGCATTTTGCCAGCCGACACCTCGGTCAGCGCGGCATAGAAGATGAGTAGGACAGAGGGCGGGATCAGCACGCCCAGCACGCCGCCGGCAGCCACCGCCCCGGCCGAAAGGCGCGGATCGTAGCCCTTTTCTTTCATCTCCGGAATGGCCACCGCCCCGACCGTGGCCGCCGTCGCCACCGAGGAGCCGGAGGTCGCGGCAAAGCCGGCGGAGGTCAGGATGCTGGCCATCGCCAACCCACCCGGAAGATGCCCCACCCATTTATTTGCCACATAGAACAGCCGTTTCCCGACCTGTGCATGATGGGCGAAGGCCCCCATGAGGATGAAGAGCGGAATGACCGTCAGCGCGTAGCTGGCGGTGTGGCTGAAGGAAAACGACTTCAACCGCGCGAGCAGGAAGCCCAGGTTTTCCACCATGACGATGCCGAAAGCCCCCGACAGGGCCAGTGCCGCAAAGACCGGGGTGCCCAGGGCCATGAGGAAAAAGATCAGCCCGACGGCGAGCAGGGTGATGAGTGTCACATCCATTGTCGATGTCCTGTGAAATGCAAAGTCGCGGTCCCGGAGGCATCCGCCGGGACCATTCGGGCGCGGGCGGCTAGTGCAGCCGCGTGTTCCGCGCACCGGTGGAGGGCGTGTCGAGCTGCGCTCCGGTTTGCTTCAGCGCGATCTGCAGGCTGTGCAGAGCGGCCTGCAGCGCAGCAAACCAAAGCCCCGCGGCGACCGCGATCTTTGCCCACCAGATCGGCACCTGAAAATAGCCCCAGCGGAACTCCCGGATCGAAAACGAATATGCCGCCTCAAGCGTCGCGGGCCAGGCCAGCATCAGAAAGGTCAGCGCGGCAAACAGCCAGGCCAGGGCCGTGCTTGCGCGCGACAACGGACCGGGCAGCGCATCGGTCAGCATGGTGACCCGGATGTGTCCGTCATCAAGCAGGGTTGCGCCCAGCCCCATGAAGACCACCATCACCATGGACATTTCCGTCATTTCAAACAGCCCGGGCACAGAGCGTCCCAGGGCGGCGCGGGCCACCACATCCACTGTGATGGCCAGCATCATGAAGGCGAGGAACCCCAGCGCCACCCATGATGTGATCCGGGAAACCCCGTCGACCAGGCGGTTCAGCCGCGCCAGCATCGGCCTACAGGCCCGCCGCGATTTCGACCGGACGTTTCATCGCCCCGGTGCCCGCGTGACGGGCAATCGCCTCTTCTACAACGGCCTGCATGGCCGCGCCGTCGATGCCGTTGGGGCGCGCCACGGTGTCGACCCATTTGTTGACCTGCTCCGGCTGCACGACGGCCTTGGTGCGCAGCTTTTCTTCGTCCGACAGGGAGGACAGCACCACGCCTTCTGCCTGCGCTTTCTGGACGTAGTCGGTCAGCACCTTGTTGTAGATCTCGGTGAATTTTCCGCCATACAGCTCATCGGCGAGATCGGTGCAGATCTGCTGGTGTTCGGCGGGCAGACCCTCCCAGACACGGCGATTCATGATGGTGGCGGCAGGCGCATGCGGTCCGTCGCCGATGTCGTAGAAATTCGGTGCGGTCTCATGCAGCTTGTAGGCGACAGCGGTGACGAAATCGAAGCCGTAGACCCCGTCGAGAACCCCGCGTTCGAGCGCCTGGTAGACCTCGCCCGCGGCCATCGGAACGGCAATGCCGCCCAGGCTTTCGATCACATCGGTGGCCACGCCGTAGCCGCGGATCTTCTTGCCCTTGATATCGGCGATCGAGCTGATCGGATCGCGCATCACCAGAGGCGCGTAGTTCCAGTTGGTCCAGTACAACACCTTGCTGCGGTGACGGTCTTCCCATTCCTGCCGCAGCGGCGCGAAGTTTTCGAAGACGTCACGGCACACCAGTTGCAGCTCGTCGGCGCGTTCCATGCGGAAATACCATTCAAGACCACGCGTGACCGGCAGTTCCGCCTGATAATAGCCCGGCGAGATCAGGGTCATCTCGCTGGTGCTGTCGCGCACCGCGCCCAGATGCTCGCCGACCTTGTTGAGGCTGCCCGCCCAGTAGTATTTGATGCCGATCTCGTCATTGCTGCGCTTGGCAAGCTCTTCGAGGAACCAGCGGTCGATCCAGGACGGGCCGGCGGTTTCGCTGACATAGCTGTCAAATTTCAGCGAGGTTGCGGCATGGGCAAGGCCGGGCAGGCCCGCGATCAGCCCCGCGCCGGCCATAGCGCCTGAGCTTTTCAGAAAGTCGCGTCTTTTCATTGGGTTCTCCTCCGTTGGAACCGGGCTCCTCGTGCCCGGAAAAATTCGCTTGGGCTTATGCGGGGGCGGCCTCGGCTCCTGTGCGGCAGCGCAGATCGGTTTTCAAGACCTTGCCGTAGCTGTTTTTGGGCAACTCCGGGACGACCACATAGCGTTTGGGGCGTTTGAAGGCGGCGATATGCTGGCGGCACCAGCTGTCAAGCTCGGCCTCGCTGGCGCTGCTGCCGGGTTCAAACACGACATATGCAACAACCTGCTCGCCCCAGTCCGGCTCCGGTTCGCCGATGACGGCTGTTTCAAAGACCGCAGGGTGGGCCAGAAGCGTTTCCTCGACCTCGCGCGGGTAGATGTTGGTGCCACCCGAGATGATGACATCCTTGGAGCGGTCGGTGAGGTAGAGAAAGCCGTCTTCGTCGAGATGGCCCAGATCGCCGGTGTGCAGCCAACCCTGTTTCAACGCCTGCGCGCTAGCCGGTTCGTTTTGCCAGTAGCCAGTCATCACGGTTGGGCCCTGGACACAGATTTCCCCGGTATGACCCGCTGGCAAAACCTCTCCATCGGTGCCCAGAACCGCCAGTTTCACAGCCCCTTGCGCAATGCCGACAGAGGCTCGCCGCGCCTTCCAGCGCGGATGGGTCTGATCCGCGACCAGATCGCGCGACAGCACAGAGATTGTCATGGGAGATTCGCCCTGTCCGTAGATCTGCACGAAACGCGAACCGAAACAGGCAAGCGCCTCGTCGATGTCATGGGCATACATCGGCCCGCCGCCATAGATGATGGTGCGGATGCCGTCCCCCGCGTAGCCCTGCTGTTTCGCAGCGGCAATCAAGCGTTTGACCATTGTTGGCGCCGCAAAGAACACGAGGTTGCCGCGGGTTTCGGCGAGGCCAATGATCTCCTCGCAGTCAAACCCGAACGACGCAGGGATGAGATGCGCGCCGCCCGCGCGGATCTGCGCGAACATGTAAAGCCCTGCACCGTGGGACATGGGCGCGGCATAAAGCATGTGATCATCGGGTTGGGCGGCATCGACATCCAGCGCATAGCACAGGGTCATGTGCCGCAGGTTGTCATGGCTGAGCATGACTCCCTTGGGTGTGCCGGTGGTACCCGAGGTGTAGAACAGCCATGCGAGCGCCTGTGTACAGACCGGTTCGGGCGCGGTGATCTTGCCCTGATTTGCAACCGGTGCTGCAAGCTTTGCCTCGGCGATGCCGTCTTCAGCCGCAAACACCGTTCCGCTTTCCGTCAGTGTCAGCGCCGCAGCGGCATCGCGGATGATCCACTCGGCTTCACGGGGGTGCAGTTTGAAATTGACGGGGACAACAACAGCCCCGAGCCACCAGCAGGCATGCAGTACTTCGATATACTCCGGCGCATTTCTGGCAAAGACCGCGACCCGGTCACCGCTGCGGATGCCATGCTGGTCACGCAGCCAGGCGGCCCGGTTGCAGACCGCCTGCAACAAGTCGGAATAGGTCTGGCGAAGGACGTCCCCCTGATAGAGTGCCGGCCGGGCGGGCCAGGACAAGGCGGTCTGATACAGCCAATTTGCGATATTCATAGTTTTAGCAGTTCCCGGGTGATCTTCAGGCGCGATCGGCTTGCAAAATGGTTGCGTAATTTGCGACGGCCGCGCCGCCCATGTTGAACGCGAGCCCCCATTCGGCACCGGCACGCTGAATCCCTCCAGCACGCGCGGTCAATTGCCGGAACCCCAGTGCATGCATCGACACGCCGGTGGCACCGACCGGGTGTCCCTTGGCCTTGAGACCGCCGGACAAGTTTACCGGAGTGCGCCCGTCCGCATAGACGGTGCCCTGCTCCAGCGCCTGCGCGCCCTGACCCTTGGGGGTGAGCCCCATCGCTTCATAGATCAGCAGCTCCGCCGGGGTGAAACAGTCGTGGACTTCTGCGAAATCCAGATCTGCAACCGTAATCCCGGCCGCGTCATAGGCCGCGCGAATGGCGCGCTCCGGCCCTTCGAATGCCACGAAATCGCGGCGGCTCATCGGAAGGAAATCGGACACATGCTCGGCGGCTGCAATCCGCACGCGGGCCACTGCATCCGCAGCGTGGGCGTCAGAGGCGCTCAGAATAATCGCAGCGGCCCCATCCGTGACCAAAGAGCAATCGCTCAGCCGCAAAGGCGGTGCGATAAGCGGGTTCTTCTCGCTCACCTCGCGGCACACCTCATAGGCCAGCGGCTTGTGCATATGGGCCAGCGGGTTTTTCATTGCGTTTTCATGGTTCTTTGCCGCAATACGCGCCATCGCATCCAGCGGATCGCCATAGCGCTCCGCGTATTGATCAGCCGCAAGGGCAAAGACCTGCGGAAAACTCAGGGCCGCTTCTGCCGGATTATTCTGATATCCCGCACCCGCCAGGGCGGCGGTAACCTCTTGCGTGGAGCGGTGCGTCATCTTTTCGGCGCCAACCACCAGAACGTTCCGTGCCTGGCCCGCCCAAATGGCGTTCAGCCCGGCATGAATCGCGGCCGCGCCCGAGGCGCAGGCGTTTTCGCAGCGCGCAGCAGGTGTAAAGCGCAGGTCAGGATGCGCCTGCAGAATGAGTGAGGAGGCAAACCCGTCAGGCACAAGTCCGGAATTGAAGTTGCCGAGAAAAATGGCGTCGATTTCAGCCGGCGGAATCTGTGCTTCCTCCAGTGCTTCACGCGCGGCCTCGACGATCAGCGTTTCGAGCGTGGCATCGAGGCGGCCAAACCGAGTGTGGCCAGAGCCTGTGATATAAATTTCCTGGGTCATGTAATGTCCTCCGGGAACAAAGGTGCTGGAAAAAAAATATCTCAGCTATCCGTGGAACTACGTATAAAAATACGTATGTACTACGTAGATGCAGGTGCAGAGAAAGGAAGCGGCCCATGGATTACGACCAGATTTCGGAGTCCGACCTTATTTTGACGGGGTTCATGGACGCTCCGATCGGCCTAATGGTGCTGTCGAATCGCAAAATTCAGCTTGTGAATACGGAGGTGGAGCGCATTTTTGGCTGGTCCCGCGTTGAACTTGAAGGACAATCAATCCGCATCCTCTACCCCTCAAGTGTCGATTACGAAAAGACAGGCTCCCGTTGGCGGCGCTGGCTGGATGGTCGGCCGCGTTATACGGACGAGCGCTTCATGCAATGCCGCAGCGGTGAGGTCATCTGGACCCGAGCGTCAGGACGGACTTTGACCCCGACCGATCCCTTTCGATTGATGGTTTGGACGTTCGATCACTTGGAAACCCGACCGTCGACGTCCTCCACATTAACGCCCAGAGAACGCGAGGTTGCCCGACATATTGTAAATGGCTTCACCAGCAAGGAAACGGGCCTTGCGATGGGAATATCCCCTCGAACCGTAGAAGTTCATCGCAGCTCCGTCATGAAGAAGCTCGGTGTCCAGAATGCGGCAGAACTCGTTGCAAAAATGATTGTACAGAGTTGAGAGGCGCATTCACAAAGCCGCACGAATAAAGGCACTTCCTGACTGCATTGCAGCCCACGATAACCAGGTGGAGTCTCGCAATAGGCAGGAAGCGGGAGTGTGCAACGGCGGAGAATGTGATTTCGCTGCTAACGCGAACGCGCAGTCCGCCTGGACGCAAGAGCGGATATTAAGCAACTGACCACATCGTTTTCTTCAGCGATATAAACAAGCACCGCGAAAAATTGCGCGCTTATTCCGACCCCTTTGGGGTCAGGCCCGCACAGCGTGCCAGCATCAACGCAATTCAATGCCGTCGATCGGTCCGAACAGAACCTGCTGCGTCTCCATCTTGCCTTCGGCCGGAGCGAAGACCACCTCTGCGCTCGGCGTATCCGCGCCGAGCGGCTTAAGCTGCTTTACATCCTCGTTGTGCCCCGTTCCGGTCCATAAAAAGGGCAGGAAGACATAATTCAGAGGCTGACCTAGGGCAGTAAGATATGAAACGACCGGGTGATATCAGCCTTCAGTGCAGCATGTGCGTCGGTTCTGCGTCCCTCACGCAGGGCGGCGATAAGCGCGCGGTGATGCGCGTGTTCGTCGATCTCACTTGAGGCGGGGGTGCTGATGATTAGGTTCAAATATGCGCCATACTGAAGCCAAAGAGCCTCGATCATCGGCAGCAGGATCTCTGACTGGCTAAAGCCGTACAGCATTTGATGGAAGTCGTGATTTGCGACAAGGTCGGGCTGTCCTGTCGTGCTGGTCGAAGGCCGCGACAGGATCTCTTCAAGCTGGTCGATGTCGGCATCATTGATCCGGTCCATCGCCTGGTCCAAAGCCAGGCTTTCCAGCGCCAACCGCGCGGCCTTCAGGTCTGCGGCGCGCCGCGCGTCGAAAGCTGGAACCATTAGGGTGCGCGATGGCGTATCGACAAGTGCGCCCTCCGCTACCAGCCGCCGCACCGCTTCGCGCACGGGGGTCATGGAAACCCCGAGTTGATCGGCCAAAGAGCGCAGGCTCAGCACGTCGCCAGGGGCAAATGCGCCGCGGGTGAAGGCGTCGCGGAGTGAAAAATAGACATTTTCACGCAGTTTCAGGGGATCGATGCGGGGAATGATCGGTGTGCTCATGTTCGCCCTTGACAGCTTAGAAACGTATCTTTGATAAAATATCACACATCACAGTGGAGTCGGTCAAGCATGGAAAGGCGCGGTATGGAGGATAAGAAAGAGCGGGGTTTCTGGCTCTACGATCTGAAGGTTGAGACCGTGCTGGACGGACGGACACCGGTGTGCCGGCATGTTGAAGGAGAGGCCTTCCGCGTTGTCGGCGAGAACCTTGTGTTTGATCAGGACACCCGGATTTCGATGTATGCCCTGTCGTCGGTTCTGCCGTTGCTTGCGGCCAAGCAGCGAGAGACGGATGCCGACGATTGGATGACGACCGATGCCGAGGTCGCCTGCCCGGATCCGCATTGCGGCGGGCGGCTGCGTATTCACCGCGAAAACAAGCGCTGGTTTTCTCATGCGGCCACAACAGGCCTGCCGGACCAGCGCGGCACGCCCTATTGGAAAGAAGACAAATGACCGTGGAAACTGCAGAACTGCGCCCCGGCCACCGCATGTCCCGCATCATCAAGGGCGGTTGGCAGCTGGCCGGCGGCCACGGGGAGGTGCGAAAGCAGGATGCTATCGCAGACATGGAAGCCTTTCTTGACGCCGGGATCACGACGTTCGATTGCGCAGACATTTATACCGGCGTTGAAGAGATGATCGGCCATTTCATCGCGGATGTCCGGCGCCGCCGCGGTTCCGAGGTGGCGGACCGCGTGGTGGTCCACACCAAACTGGTCCCCGACCTGTCGCGCCTGGCGGACATCCGGCCGGAAGAGGTCGAGGCGATCGTGGACCGGTCCCTGCGACGCCTGCAGATCGACCGTATCCCGCTGGTTCAATTCTTCTGGTGGGACATGGCCGTGGGCAATGCGGTCGAACAGCTTGAGGTGCTGAAGGATTGCCAGCGCAAAGGCAAGATCGCCAATCTGGGAGCGACCAACTGGGACGCTCCGGTTATGGACCAGTTCATTGATGCGGGGTTCGACGTGGTGTCCGCGCAGGTGCAGTATTCGCTGCTGGACCGCAGGCCGGCCGGGACCTTTGCAGATTGGGGCGCGCGCCGGGATGTTCAGATCCTGTGTTACGGCACATTGGCAGGGGGATTTCTGACCGAGAACTGGCTCGGCAAGCCCGATCCGGGGTTTGTGTTCGAAAACCGCAGCCTCATCAAGTACCGGCTCATCATAGATGAATTCGGATCGTGGGAGCTGTTCCAGTCGCTGCTCCAGGTGTTGCAGGACATTGGAAACAAGCATGGCGTTGCGCTGTCTACCATCGCAACCCGCTGGGTGCTGGACCAGCCGCAGGTCGCGGGCGCCATAGTCGGCGCGCGCTACGCGCGCCATCTGCCCAAGACTCTCGAGGTGTTCAAAGTGTCCCTTGATGCCGAGGACCGTGCGGCGATCGCTGCCGTGCTGGAACAGGCAGCGGGGCCCAATGGTCCGGTTTACGGGCTCGAAGGGGACCGCAATGGGCGGCATGGCAAGATCATGAAGTACAATCTCAATACAAACCCGGCTGACAAGGTTCACGGGGCATGATCCGTAATCTGTCCGCTGTTCGAGAGGAGGTGTGATGCCCTATACCATCGCCTCCAGGATTTTGTTTCCGCTATACTTGCTCACTTCGTTCTGCATCGTTGTCCTGATGGCGGTGTCTTTTTCGGACGTGATCCTGCGCGGCCTGAACCGTCCGATCCCCGGCGCCTATGAGATCACTGAAATCGCCGTTGGTGCGATGGTCTTTGCGGCGCTGCCGATTGTCACGCTGCGTCAGGAACATGTGCGCGTGACGCTCTTTCGGACAGTCGCCGACCGCTACCGGTGGGTGGATCTTCTGTTCATGGCCTTGAGCCGGGGCGTCGGCGTCGCAGTCTACCTGTTCTTTGCCTGGCACTTGCTGCGGCTTGGCAATCAGATGAGCAGTGCCGGGGCGCGGGCAATTTTCGCAGGCTTCCCGCTGGCGCCGTTTGCGTGGTTCGCGGCTGCGATGTGCATGGTGTCCGCCATTGTATTGCCGTTCAGTCGCAAGGCACCGGATTCCGAGGGTATGGGAGAAGTCTGATGACGGTCATGCTCTGCGCGTTGGCGCTGCTTTTCCTGCTGCTGTTTCTGGAGGTGCCGATTGCCCTGGCGATGCTGGCGATTGGCGTCGGCGGTTTCGCCTGGATCGTGGATTGGGGGCCGGCCGGATACATGGCGGCGGACACGGCCTATCGCACGGTCCACAACTTCAACATGTCGGTGATCCCGTTGTTCATGCTGATGGGCAATCTGATCAGCCGGGCCGAGATTTCAAAGGAATTGTTCGATCTGGCGTATCGCTTTGTCGGTCACCGGCGCGGCGGATTGGCGATTTCCACCATCATTGCCGGTGGCATGTTTGCAGCTGTCTGCGGCTCCAGCCTTGCCTCTTCGGCCACCATGGGCCGCGTCGCTTATCCATCGATGAAACGCTATGGATACGACGATTCCCTTGCGTCCGGCTCCATCGCGGCGGCGGGCACCCTGGGGATCATGATCCCGCCCAGCATCGTCCTGATTGTCTACGGCATCCTGACCCAGACCGACATCGGCAAGCTGTTCATCGCGGGCATCCTGCCTGGCCTGCTGGGCGCGTTGCTATATGTGGGCGCGGTCGTTGTTTCCACCGCATTGAACCCGGCGGCGGGGCCTGCAGGGGAAAGCAGCAACTGGCGTGAACGGCTGGTGGCGCTGCGTGCGGTCGGATCCGTCATTTTGCTGTTCGGTCTTGTCATCGGCGGGATCTACGGGAATTTCTTCACCCCGACCGAAGCCGCGGGCGTTGGTGCTGTTGGCGCTTTGGCGATCACTGTCTGGCGGCGCAAATTGACGTTGTGGAGCTTTCTGCAAACACTAGGGCAAACCGCGATCATGAGCGCGTCTATCTTCTTTGTTCTGGTGGGGGCGCAGGTGTTTGGCAACTTCATCAACGTTGCCGGCTTCACCGCGGCGCTGAACAGCTTTGTTGCCGGGCTAGATCTTCCGGCATGGGCCATGATGCTGGTGATCGTGGCGATCTACCTGATCCTGGGCTGCGTTCTGGAAAGCATGTCGATGCTGCTGCTCACCATCCCCATCACGTTTCCGCTGATCCTGCATCTTGGCTACGATCCGATCTGGTTCGGCATCCTCGTTGTCACGCTGGTTGAGGTGGCACTGATCACACCGCCCGTGGGGATGAATATCTATGTCCTGCAAGGGGTGCTGCCCAAAGTGCCACTGCGCAAGATGTTCGTCGGTGTGACCCCGTTCGTTGCGGCGGATGCGATCCGCATCCTTCTCCTCATCCTCATTCCCGGTCTGGCCCTATGGCTGCCGAGGCTGATGTAGGACCCCTAAAGAATAGAAAAAACATAACAAAACCAACACGGAGACTAGACTATGATCAGACGAAATTTCATTGCCGCAGTTTCAAGCCTGACCCTTTTGGCCAGCGCCACATCTGCATTGGCAGAGGACGTGGTTCTGCGCTTTTCCAACTGGCTGCCGCCGACCCACCCAATTCTGACTGATATGATCGAGCCCTGGGCCGCAGAGGTCAAAGCCGCGACTGAAGGCCGGGTGTCCGTGCAGATCCTGCCTGCCCTTGGGGCGCCGGGCGCGCATTTTGACATGGTGCGCAACGGTGTCGCCGACATTGCCTTTGGCGTCCACGGCTATACGCCGGAGCGGTTCAAACTGACAGAAATGGTCGAACTGCCCTTTACGGCCGAGAACGCGCAGGTCAATTCGATCGCGAACTGGCGCACCTATCAGAAGTACTTCATGGAGGCGAATGAACACGAAGGCACGCATCTGCTGGGCCTTTGGGTTCCGGGCTCTTATCAGCTGTTCACACGCGCTGGCGTGGAAGGCGTCGACGATCTGGATGGCCTGCGCATTCGTGTTCCGGGTGCCATTGTCGAACAGATCGCAACAAAGCTGGGGCTGGTGTCGATCTCCTCGCCGCTGACCGAGGCCTATGACCAGATTTCCCGCGGGATCATCGACGGGATGTTCCAGACCTATGGCACCGTGCTTGACTTCAACATGTCTGAGCACATGCCGGTTGTGATGACCGTACCGGGCGGCTTTGCCGCCTCCAGCCAGTTCATCGTTGTCGGCGATGCTGCTTGGAACCGCATCAGCCCCGAGGATCAAGAGGCGATCAACGCGCTGTCGGGTGAGGCGATGGTGAGCAAGTTCGCCACTGTCTGGCAGGCGCATAACGCGAAAGCAATTGATGAGCTGATGGCGGGCGGGCTGACGCGGATCGAACTGACCGGCGCCGATCTGGACGAGATGAAGGAGCGGCTTGCGCCGATCTGGGACCAGTGGACCGAAGACGCAAAAGCAAAAGGCGTGGATGCGGACGCAGCGGTTGCCTTTTATCAGGAGCAACTGGATGAGGTTGCCGAAGAACTGGGCGTGGACCGGAACTGAAACCGGATCGGAAAAACACCAGGGCAGGGCCATTGGGTCCTGCTTCACCCCACGCAGGGGCGGCGCAAAAACGGAACTGTTCATGTTTTACAAAATCGACGATTGGGATCGTGCCTATTCCAATGCTTCACATATCCACCGCAGCGACCGCTGGCCGGACGCCTGGGTCGCGCCCGCAGCAAAGTTCCGGCAGGACATGACGGAATTGGGGCGCGCGGTCCTTGATCAGCCCTATGGGAGCGGTCAGCGGCAACGCTTTGACCTGTTCTTGCCTGAAGGTAAGCCGCGCGGACTGTTTGTCTTTGTTCACGGCGGCTATTGGCACACCTTGGACCGCAGCTATTGGTCCCATCTGGCGGCAGGGCCTCTGGCGCATGGCTATGCGGTTGCAATGCCGGGCTACACTCTTTGCCCGGAGGTTCGCATCACCGACATAGGCCGCGAAATCGCACAGGCAGTGGACACGGCGGCTGCGCAGGTAGAGGGCCCCATTGTCCTGGCCGGGCATTCCGCAGGCGGGCATCTGGTGGCCCGGGTCTGCGCCCAGGGCTCCACCTTGTCGGAGCAAGCGCGAAGTCGGTTGTCGATGGTGATCCCGATATCCGGCCTAAGCGATTTGCGGCCATTCTTGCGTTTGAAAATGAACGAAAGCCTGCGTCTGGATGTCGAAGAAGCCATGCGCGAAAGCCCGGCGCTGCTGCATCCCCCCGAAGGCCTGCGGATGTGCTGTTGGGTCGGTGCTAGTGAGCGGGCCGAGTTTTTACGCCAGAATCGGCTTTTGGCGTCAATGTGGGCCGGGCTTGGAGCGGAGGTGGCAATCTGGGAAGAGCCGGACAAACACCATTTCGACATTTTCGATGCGCTTGCAAGACCTGAACACCAGATACACGGTCTTTACGATCAGGCTCAGCCAAGTCGCGACATTCGTACCTGGAGCAACGAAAGCGCCGCTTAAGCTGTAATTTTCCTAGAGCGGACCTTCGAGTTGCCCAGTTGGGGAAGGCGATGCCGCGCTTGGCACCGATGTCGGCGAAGCGCAGATAGCGACTTTTGCAAAGTCGACAGATCTTGCGGCTTTGCGGGCGATCCATGCCGCAGGCGCAAAAAGAAGAGCTGACCTTCGCCGCAGGTGCAGCGACCGACAACCTTCGAAGGTCAGTGGTGCGGGACTAAGAAGCTCTTGAGGCCAACGAACTGAACGGCTGCTTTGTCGAGCCTCAACACTGTTGGGCACGGCTAGATGAGCGTCGAATAGCTGTCGAGCGCCACGAATGTTGATTTCATTTAAGCCGTCAATCCAGTTGCGCTGATTATCGCCAATTGAACTTTCATCACCTCCACGTTTTGAAGAATCTCTCCGTTGCTAGGGAGCTGGTACTTGGCAAAGCTTCCCAAGACGGCTTGCTCTATTACCTGTGCTGTTTCAGCGTCCGAAACAGGATGAGTGAATGCGAGCCTCCACCTTAGGCCGGTTATCTCCGGCATGATGGTGTGGTTGTAGTGTTTCAGGCGGGCCTTTGGTTCGTGCGACATTCCGACCTTGATGACCTTCTTGTTGCTTAGCTCCAAAACATAGACGAACCACTCATCATGTTTACTGACGGAAACTGTGTAGTCCCCAGCTTGCGGAGTCGGGCCCGGACGATAGGTAGCTGTCCGCGGTCCAGTTTCACGTGCTTGAAGTTGCGACGTTTTGGGTGTTGGATCAGCCCAGAGCCTTTGGAATTCGACCTCCAATGCCTCGCTGTCAATCTCACCAGTCTCAGGTAGAAAAAACTCGCTCCAAACTTCGCGATCCACCGATCCGGCACCGGACAATCCAGCCCTTTTGTCCCTCGGGTCGATGTGGCGAAAGTTAAGCACTTTGTCGTGGACCCGCGTCAACGTTCGTCCAATCAAGGTGGCCGTTTGCGAGATGGGTGAACCCGGCGATTGAGAGAGAGTGCCGCCGTAAGTCTGATGATAGACACGTAAGGCCGCGATGCTCTGGGCACGGGACCACGAAAGGCCCGTGTTTTCCCAAAGCTCTTCGATCCGCTTAAGTTGGTCTCCTTCGACAACGTAATTCGACATATTAGCCATTTTCAGGATCGTCAGATCCTGGAGGATTGGGTCTTCCAGCATCCAGGCGCGTTGAATGACTTCTTTTTCGTTCGCGACCTCTTCGATTTTTAGGCCGACGCGACTTTTTCGGACGTTGGCGTCAGAAGGATCAATCCAGAACGCGCTTCCAGACCCATCGTCGGCACGTTCGCTGGCACTACCCAACAACCGGCCTTTTGCCACGATCCCCGCGACAGCCTTTTGTTTTCCCTGTGACCTCCAAATGTACACAGTATCACCTTGAGCCATTCGACCTGGGCTTTGGTTCGCCGCGTAGAGAATTTCTTTGGTTTCAGTGGCCAGAAGTCCATCGATATCGTAGTGATCAGGATTGCATTGAAATATCCAGGCGGTCACGGCGAGTACTTTCTTCAGGTTGAACAATGCTCAGTTAACATGCGATGATTTGCAAAGTCATCGAAACGCACAGGAATATTTAGTGCGCAATTTTAAGAGGTTCCGAGATGTTGGACTGCTCTACCCCCTGAAAAAACCAGATTCTGGCGGTCCAACGTTGGGCCTCAGAGCAAAACCCGCAAACTTTCTCGATAAACGAAGGACCAGTGTGGGCAGGTCATTTTATCTAGGCGAAGGCTCTGCGCAGTACCATGTCGCCAGAAAGGGAAGCGATACGGGTTGACTTCAGCGCAAGACACCCATCACCTTTATAGAAGGCAGAGGATGTCGCTCTGTCTCAAGCGCTTGAAACGTAAGAGATCTGTGTTCTCTTCATCGGTTCAGCTTAGAAAAAGAAACGAAAATGCCATATTTGGAAAAGATTGATTTCAAAACGACAAACGGAAGCCGCAAGACCGTCTACCTTCTACCAGAGCAATTTGAGGAACATGAAAGTTACATCACAGTTATTACAGGCAGAAATGGATCGAACAAAAGTCGAGCGCTTGGAGAGTTAGTTGCGGCCCTTACTGGAAATTCGGATACTTCTCAGGTCGTTTACGCTAAGAGGGAGACATACGAAAAGGATTATTCCATAATTTGCATCTCTGGAACGGCGTCTGATAGGTTTCCAGCAAAAGATTTAGGCGGCCGCCCAACAGAATTTGATCTGCCAAACTACGTATACATTGGGCAGCGTGTCGGAGCAAACCTTCTTAGCAAAAAACAACCTCTCGAAACCCTCCTGAATTATGCCCTGGACCCCGGAAGAAAAAAGCGTATTTTTCTGCCATTTTTTGGTGCGGCTTTCGATTTTGCAAACCTAAAACCCGAGCTGCATCTTGACCTTTGGCACAGCCGCCCCCGCACACCTAAGAGGTACAACTCAGAGGAAGAGCCTGAGCTGTTCGATCACTGCAAACGCATCGCAGAAGGCGATTATTTGGATAACAAAACCACCTTACCAAGACTATCAAAAAGTGCCGCGGCGTTTCTAATTCAAACCTTCGATCGCAAATGTTTCGATGATTTGCAGGAGGCGCTGTCCAGGAAAAGAAGGTTCCGCCTCAAGGTTTCGGCGGAAGAGGACCTGCACGATGGAATAGAGGAGAACGTTGCTCGCCTTGGATTGATGTGCGGATTATTGAAACTTAGAGAAGTAAGCGTAGCACCCATCGCCAAGGAGAAGACGTTCTCAGCTTTCGAACTTAGCTCAGGCGAATTCCATATTCTGACGACGATCCTGGCGCTAGGATTTGCGTGCCAAGACGATGCAGTAGTGCTAATAGATGAACCGGAAAACAGTCTCCATCCTGAGTGGCAGCTCGGGTTCATGGAGGCCTGTCAGGAAATTTTTAGCCACTTCAAGAACTTGCACGTTGTCATATCAACACATTCACCACTGATTGTTAGTGCCGTCAAACAGGGTAGCAGTATTGTCGATATGGAGGACGCAGATTTCCAAAGAATACAATCCGAAGATAGCTTTGGACTGACAAGCGACAGAATACTTTTTGATAACTTTGGGGTGACCTCGAGCCGAAATCCGTATGTAGCTGACCTCGTAAGCAGAGCGGTGGATGCTACAGAACTCGGAAAGAAAGGTGAATCTATTCTTGCTGAACTGCGCGAAGATTTACTTGATGTACAGAATGCTCTACCAAGCAGTGATCCCCTGCGCTTAATTATTGAGGCGCTAATTGAAGACGAGCGAGTAGATGGCACAGATTAATATCTGCTTTGAGAGAGTGAATCCGACACCTGGTTACCCTGATGGCTATAATGCCTCTAGCTATACTGGAGTAAAATGGGAAAGCCAATCAAAAGCGGTCATTGAATTTAAGAAGGGAGTAAAGGATGCGCTGAGAATTGCACAGGTGGGCAGATGCTGTTATTGTCGCCGCCCGCTTGGAGACATTCAAGATACACACCTTGAGCACTTCATTGAAAAATCCGCATTCTCTAAATTTACCTTCGAACCTCAAAATCTGGCGCTTTCCTGCTCTACCTGCAACTCTCAGAAATCCGCAGTTTTTCGAAAAATTTCATCTCGGTTATCAAAATCGATTAGCTTGATTGCTGGACGGAAGGTGGAGATAAAGCGGTGCCCCGTATTAAATAGATATAACTGCAGAAACATCTCCAACACCAGCGAATATCGCTGGCCCCACCCACACCTTGATGATTTCAGTGAGCATATATCAATTAGAAAGAATTGGGTATTTACCCCTAAAACAGCAAAAGGAAAGCGATGCATTAGAAGCTTGAAGCTAAACGCGCTCTACAGCTTAGAACGGCGGGCTGCAGCTGAACGCCTCGCAGGGCAACGCGGCCGTCTAGCATTTATTGCAACAGCAGTAAGTGAAACTAGCCAATTCACTGCACCGCAAGTCGCTTCATTGATTGCAAATGAAATCCGTCGACGCCGAATGCTGAATTCGGCTGGAGATTGATAGTTGTATTCATAGCCGCATGATAAACGAAAGAATAGAACGTATCTCCAAGAAACGGCCTGCGCCCTGTGGTCAATCCTGAGCAGTGCGGACAACGTCCGCGCTCATTGGAATCTAGTTAATGCGTCTATGATTTGAAAGGGCTGCGAGCCGTTCACACTGGCAGCGGTCACTACGACGCAAATACTGTAACCAACAGCTTAGGCTTAGTCCCGCACTGCGTCCATTCTCCAGTTTTAGAAGCTCGCAGTCGCAGCGAATGGCAGCAAAGGAAGGCTACGCTTCAGCACAAAGCCTCAGTTAGTTGCGCAAAACGGCCGCCTTTGCAAAGGTCGCTTCCTGCGCTCCTCCGACCTTCGAGCGGGGCGCAGCATCGTCTTGGTCAACTGTGCAGCCCTGGAGGTCTGCTCTCGGGAAATCTGGCTGGTTCCTTCGCGCTTGCAGCGAGGAAGTCGCCGCGCTTCGTACAAACGTCCGAATTGGGCTGGCTGCCGTCATTTGGCGATCAACCCCATGCCCATCTATGCAACGCTGCTTTTGCCGTATCGCCACATGGCGGGTTTGCGCTCGATTTTCCCAGTTCTCTACATGGACAGACATCATCCGCGAAAGTCACATGGCGGCGACGAAAGGTGGTGTGTGAACGGTGGTTCGTTTTCTGGCCAAAGGTTTGTGTAAAAACCTGCCAGTGCAGGTTCAACTGGCGTGTTGGGATGCGCGCTCATTAAATATTAAATAGCCGACGTATTCCGAGGCGGCTTGGTCTGTTAGGACCTATGGGAGTTCCCTTTCAAAAAGTGTCTTTGAGCTGTTTGGTCCGGCTTTTTGCAAAGCGGTAGGTTTCACGGTTCATCTAGGAAATATTGGCGTGGGGGGGAACCTGTCTTTCCGCAGAGGTTTTCTGCTTCGTCGAGTACTCGGTCCAGAAGGGTCAATATCATATCAACCGCTTGGTCATCCACGGTGAGCGGTGGGCGGATCTTCAGAATGTTATCCGCAGGTCCTTCACACCCGATCAATACGCGGTGCTCTCGCAACCGGTTCTTAACGTAGTTCGCAGCCTGCGTAGCAGGCGTGCGGCTGTTGCGGTCCGTTACCAGATCAACACCAATAAACAGTCCGAAACCTCGCACATCCCCGATCAGGGGGTGCCGCTCCGCCATGGTCCGCAGTCCCGCAAGTAATTGGGTGCCCATATGCTGTGCGTTCTTCATCAGACCTTCATCGTCGACGATGTCCAGCACCTCTTTGCCAATGCGGCAGGACAGGGTTGACCCACCGAAGGTCGAGAAAAACTCCGGTCCGCGGGCGAAGGCGTCGGCGATCTCCCGGGTCGTAACCACAACACCCAGCGGGTGTCCGTTGCCGATCGGCTTGCCCAGCACAACAATGTCTGGCACGGTGCCCTGCTGTTCGAAGCCGAAGTAATAGTCTCCCAGCCTTCCAAGCCCGGTTTGCACCTCATCTGCTATGCAAATGCCGCCCGCGGAGCGAATCCGAGCATAGACTTTGGCCAGGTAGCCCTTGGGCGGGATTATCTGCCCGCCGACGCTTGGAAACGTCTCGGCGATGAAACCAGCCAGTTTACCGCCGCGGTCTGCAATCGCGGCCAAGGCCTTGTCCACCTGCGCCGCGTATTTTTCGGCCCGGTCCGGATCTTCGCGGCGATGACGGCCGCGGTAATCGTCGGCGACCTCAACCAAATGCACCCAATCACTTTGTCCGATGCCGCCTTTGGCGTTAAATTTGTAGGCTGACAGGTCAATCGCTCCCGTTGTATTGCCGTGATAGCCGTGATCGGGAGTGACCATATCGCGCCCACCGCTTGCAGCGCGAGCCAAGCGCAGGGCCAATTCATTGGCCTCAGAACCAGAGTTGACGAAGAAACACACTGACAACGATTCAGGCAGTTTCGAAGTGATCTTTTCCGCAAAAGCTACCTGCGCGGGGTGCAGGTAGCGGGTGTTGGAATTCATGCGCAGCAGTTGGTCCGCCGCGACCGCTTGAATGCGCGGGTGTGCGTGGCCGACGTGCGGGACGTTATTGTAGGCGTCCAGATAGGGCCGCCCCCATTCGTCGAACAGGTGGTGGCGCCAGCCGCGCAGCAGCATCACAGGATCGGCGTAGCTGAGCCTCAGGTTTTCGCCAAAGCAGCGCGCTCGCTCCGCCAAAAGCTTGGTTTTGTCGGCTGGCTGGTAGACCATGTCGGCGTCCGGCAGGTTAAGAAGCGCGGCCGGGTTCGGAGAGAGCGCTCCCCAAAGGCCCAGTTCGTCCGGGTCAGCGGCGCCGGGCCAGTGTTCAGCTATGCCCTCGGTGCTGAGTATTAGCTGGAAATGCACATGCGGGTGCCAACCGCCACACTGCGCCGCATCGCCCAGCCGGGCAAAGGCCTCAGCCTCTTTGATCTGCTGACCTGCTTTCAGACGGCCACAGACCTCTGGGTCGAGATGCCCGTAGAGGGTAAAGAAGGGATCCCCATCTGGCGTTTCATGACGCAGGACGACAACGCCCCCTTGGCCCGGGCGGCCGCAGCGGTTCTCTACGCTGTGAACCGTCGCGGGAACCGGGGCAAACACCTGCGTTCCCGCAGCGCAAAAGACATCTATCCCCAGATGCACCGTGCGGCGGTTGGAGGCCTTCCACGGCCCGGTTTGAAAGGCAGGACCAGTGTAGACCAACCTAGGCTCGCCGTAGTATCCTAGCCAGATGTTCTCGCTGCTTTGGCCGTCCGCCATCGCTTCGGTTTCGGCTGCAAACGGGTCGCTCGGGATGACCGAGCGCTCCACCGACAGGCTGCGCATCGCCATTCCATCCAGGGGTTTACCCACCACCGGTGCAAACTGGCCCCGCTGGTGGTCGAGCCAAGACAGGATGCGCGGGGCTGCACCGGTAACCGGCAGGCCGCAGGCCGCACGAAGGCGGACCTTGATCAGGTCGCCGCTGACGCTGGGATTTTCGAGAAACTGCCAAGCGGGTTTCTGTGAAATCACAACATACGGATCATCTGGATATTCACTGGCCATTAGCGCCGAGTTGACGACGCTGACCGCCAGCCGCATCCGCAGCAGCGGCCACAGCAGATCAACGTCTGCCTCGGTGAGGGGCCAGATGCTATGATATCCGGCCACTACGGATTGCAGCGCCTTTTCGGGGTTCTCCTGACCAAGAACCATGTAGGCGCAAGTAATCGCCAGGTCACAGATGCGCGGCCCGGCGCACATGTCGCCGAGGTCGATCAGGCCGGAAACGCGCGGTGGCTCACTCAGCGAGCCGCGGACCAATATGTTGTAATCATTGACATCGTTGTGGATTGCCACGTTAGGCAAATCTCTCAGAAGCGGTAAAACGGCGGAGAATTCCGCGACGATACAATCGAGGAGCGCGCGCCGATCGTGACTCTCAACCATGTCTAGACAATCAAGAATCCAATCCGATTGCATTAGGTTCCACTTGAAGTCACGTTCAAGCGCGGGATGGGCGAAACCGGATAAGGCAAGCCCCATTTGCCCGACGGCGCGCCCCACATCAAACATCAGTCCATCGGTCTGCGGCTTGAACTCGGCAAAAGTCTTCCCTGGAAGCCTCTCAATGACCCAGACCAGCCGCTCAGCCCCACCCTCGTCCGCTACGGCCAAGAACATGTCGCCGCGGATGCTCCTGCAGACTGCGGGAACGTGGACGTCGGGGGCTTGTGTCCTGATGTGCTCAAGCGCACGGCACTGCAGATCAATGAAACTAGCCTGGCAGTCTGGCCGCATGATCTTCATGACATAGTCATGCTCCCCTTGCGCCAGAAAATTCTGGTCATACTCACCGTTCAGCGGTGTCAGCGCGGCAGTGATGCCCCAATGATCGCTTAGAACCTGTTGCCAGTGATGTACCATCGGGTGATCGCTCCTGCAGTTCGAATATATGTCAGGGCGCCGCAATCCGCGGGCTGGCGGACTACGAAAGAGGGCGCAGACGCCCTCGCGGCGCTAAGAATGCTTGTTTGCAAAGGCTTGCGCCCAGCAAGATTGGCGGGGCGTCAGGTCGGAGACAGCTCTTCAAGTAACTCAGATGTGGTGCGCTGGCGGCAGTAGCCCTGTACGGCCGAAATGGAATTTTCTTGTCGTTCGGGACTATAGGTCAGGCAGGCATCTGTTACTTGTGTCACCAGATAACCCAGATCGCAGGCGTCGCGGATGGCGCTCTCAACGCATTGATCGGTAATAAGCCCGCTGATCACCAGTTGTTTGATACCTAAGTTGCGCAGAACATAGTCGATATGCGTCGACACGAAGACCGAGGAAGATGACTTTGGCAGCACGATTTCGTCTTCGCCGGGAGCCAGCGCATCGATCACCTTGCCGTCCCAGGCACCCTTGGGCACGTTGAAGCCGGTGATCTTGTAATCGAGACTGCGGTCACGCCCGTCCAGAGTGAGGCTTTCGATCGTCGTATACATCACCTCAAGCCCGGCGGCGCGGCTGGCCTGCTGGAGCTGCTGCATGTTCGGAATGACCCGGCCTTCCAGCTCCGCGAAGTACCAGCCGTATTTCTCTGCGACTTCGGCCTCCGGCATGTTGACGAATTCGGCGCCCTTGCGATGGGCGCCAAAATTCTGAACGTCGATGAACAGAAGGGCGGTTTGCTGCGGATCGACGGGAATGTCTCGGCTCAGTGTCATGTGTTTCTTCCTTAAAGCAGGCTTTCGATGGCGGTGCGCAAAAGACCGGCCCAGCGGCTTTGGCCCGCGTCATCGGCGATCAGGTCGTTGCGGATTTCAATCAGGCTGTGTGGCAGGCCGCTGGCCTCGCCGTGGCGGGGGACGAACCAGTCGGACTCGTCATCGATCTGATAGGGCTCATTCATGCCCACCGACAGCTCCGGTGCTTGCTCCAGCAAGGCGTGGCGCAGTCTTTCAGGTGTGTCTGCATCGCCGCGGTAGAGGAAGGCTATGTCCCAGGGACGCACCTCACCGGCCATCCGGGCGGTAAAGCTGTGGATCGAGATCAAGAGCTGCCGTTCAGGCTGCCCCCGGGCCTCTGTGACAGCCGCCTGGTAGGGGGCGAAAATCCCGGAAACCCGCGCCGCGCGGTCCTGCTGGGTCAGGCCGCGGTTGCCGGGAACAGGCGTTCCGTCGCTGATCAGTGGCATTGCGTCGGGTGCCTCCGGCGGCCGGTTGCAGTCGATCACCAGTCGGCTGTATGTCTGCAGAACCGCAGGTGCTCCCATCGCGTGGGCCAGCTTGCGGGTCACTGCCGCGGCGCCGATGTCCCAGCCGATATGGCGGTCGAGGTCTGTGCGCGACAGCCCGAGGCCGGACAAGCGTTCCGGGATCTGCTGCCCCGCATGTTCGCAGACCAGCAGAACCGGATGGCGGCTGGCGCTATTCAGAACCTCCACCGGGGCTGGGTCGCGCGGACCCAACAGCGTCGCAGGATCGGATTTGACGTTTCCGTAGGTCACACTTTTTCCGCCTTCAGTGCGAGGGATGGGATTAGTCCGTTGGGCCGGAACAGGAGCACGGCAACAACGATGCACAGGCCAATCGGGTCGCGGAACTCCTGCAGCTCCTGCGGCAGAAAGGCGGCAAGGTAAATCTCGATAATTCCGAGCAGAAAGCCCCCGGCTACCGCACCGCGCAAGGATCCCAGACCGCCCAAGATGGCTGCGATGAAGGCCTTCAGTACCGGTGTGAAGCCCATCAGCGGATCTACCGAGGCACGCTGACTGACCCACAAGACCGCTGCGACACCGGCCAGCAGTCCGGACAGGGCAAAGGCGCCGGCGATCACTGTATTGGCACGGATACCCATCAGCCTTGCCACGGCAAAATCTTCGGCTGAGGCACGCATGGCGATGCCTGTTTTCTGGTGTTTCATGAATCGGTCAAGGAACACTAGCATGATGACCGTTGCCGCGATCGCGGCGATCTTGTTGACGCCGATAATCAAGCCGCCGAACTGGACGCTGTCCGAGAGGAATTGAGGAAGCACCACAGCCTGGGATCGCGCTGAGATCAGGTTCTGAAACAGCACCTGGAGGATCATTGCAATGGCAAAGCTGGTGACCAGCATTGTTGCACCGGAGGCATTGCGGACAGGGCGGAAGGCGATCCGCTCCATCAGGACTGCTGCCGCCACTGCTGCGCTAACGGCCAAGGCGACGGACAGAACAAAGGGAAAGCCCGCAAGCCCGCAGTACATCAGGACATAGCCGGCAATTGTCATCAGTTCACCGTGGGCGAAATTGATCAGCCCCATAATGGAAAAGACAACCGCCAGCCCCAGCGCGAGCAGCGCATAGGTGCCCCCCAAGGCAAATGCATTAACAGTCTGCTGTAATATCAGGTCCATATCAGCCTGCTCCCAAATAGGCAGATTGCAGTGAATCCGACTGTGCCAGTTCTGCAGCAGAGCCCGCTGCGACGATCCTGCCGCCAGACATCAGGTAGCCACGATCTGCGACTTCCAAAGCCATGGCGACGTTCTGCTCGACGACGGCCAACGTCACCCCTTGATCGCGCAGCAAGGTGATCAGCTCGAACACCTGCTCGACAATCTTCGGGGCAAGCCCCAGCGACGGCTCATCAAGCAGCAGCAGCCGGGGGTTGCTCATGAGAGCGCGGCCGACGGCCAGCATTTGCTGCTGCCCGCCCGACAGCGTGCCGGCGAATTGATCGCGGCGCTCATGCAGGATGGGAAACAGCGTGTAGACACGGTCCCAAGCTGCTGCCACGGCCTGTTTGTCGCGGATGCCGTAGGCACCCATCAGCAGGTTTTCTGCCACGCTGAGGGTGCCGAAAACACGGCGCCCTTCCGGCGACAAGGTGAGCCCTGCCGGGGCCAGGGTCTCAGGAGCGTTGTGGGTGATGTCCGACCCGTCAAACATCACTGTACCGGCGGCGACGGGAACAAGGCCGACAAGGGCATTAAGTGTTGAGGACTTTCCGGCCCCGTTGGCTCCCAGAAGGGCGATGATTTCGCCCTCCCGGATTTCAAAGTCGATGCCGCGTACCGCTTCGACTGCTCCGTAGTGAACATGGAATGATTGAACAGACAAAAGCGCTGACACCGGTACGCTCCTTATTGCATGCGTGGCGCTGGGATCAGCGAGGCGTCTGGTGAGGGCTGCCCGACGAGTTCACGCTCGCCGTCCGCAACGCGGATCAGCGAGACCTGGCGAACCGGCATTCCATCCGTGCCTTTGTAAGTGATGAGGCTGGTCGCCCCTTGAACATTCTCCAGCCCGGCAATCGCATCGCGCAAGGCGCTGGGTTCCACTGATCCGTCTGCCGCTAGTACAGCGGCCTCCAGAACCTTGATCAGGTCGTAGCCGACTGCACTGAAAATCGTTTCCGGCGGCGCGCCGTTGGCGGCTTCATAGGCGGAGTTGAATGCTTCTAGCGGACTTCCAGGCGTTGCATGGCCTGCGGTGGTGAAAACGACGCCCTCGGCAACGTCGCCCAGCGAGAAGGTCGTCGGGCTATCGATGCCGTCAGAGCCTATGACCTGGCCGGTCACACCCGCCGCGCGCAGCGCCTTCAGCAACGAAGGAAAGTCCGGCTCATAGGCCGACGTCATGATGACATCCGGCTGCGGGTCCAGCGCTGCAACCTTGGTGGCGATAGCGGAAAAATCCTGCTGGCCGATGGTATTGGTTGCCTGCCCGGCGATGGTTCCACCCAGTTTCTCGAACACTTCAGCAAAATAGAGCGGCATCGTAGTGTACTGGGTGTCGGGCGAGTAGATGATATAAGCGTTGCGGTGGCCCTCGTCCCAGGCCCATTTGGCGGAGACGGTCGCCTGCACATTGTCGCCCGGGAAGTTCGAGAACATGTAATCGCCGCCGATCATCGGCAGGGTCGGCGAGGAGGCGCAGGTCGAGATTGCCGGGATCTGCGCCGAGGAAATGACGCCGATTGCAGCCAGCGCCGGATCGGAGTCGCAGGGCAGCACGATCACGGAGACACCGTCATCCGCCAGCTCTTGGGTCGCAATCGAAGTTTGCGCCGCATCGGACCGCACGTCCTTTTCGACAAGTTCGATCTTGACGTCGCCGCCAATGCCGCCCTTTGCGTTGATCTCGTCGGCGGCCAAGCGCATCCCGCCAGACACCGGCACGTCCGCGTAGGCCAGGGCCCCGGTTTGTGCTGTGGCGACTCCGACGCGCAGCGTTTCGGAGAGGGCGGGAGCCGCCGCAAAGGCGGCAGCCAGAGTGGATGATAGAAGCAGTGCTTTCATGGGTAAGTCTCCGTCTGTTGGGGTCTGGCCTCTGGGATCATCCGGCCAGTTCTGGTTTGCGCCCGGGTTGACCCTGGGGCTTAGTGTTTTTCTTGGAGCTTAGTTTTCCGGGGCCGAGGTAGGCCTCGATGACCGCGGGGTCCTGCCGGACCTCAGCCGGCGTGCCTTGGGCGATCAGCTTGCCTTCGTTCAGCACCGCCAGCCGATCGCACAGCTGATTGATCAGGGCTAGGTCGTGGTCGACCATCAGGATACCGATGCCCAGATTGCGGGTGAGGCCGCGCAGGGTTTCCATCAGAGCGTCGGTTTCCTCACGGTTCATGCCAGCCGCCGGTTCGTCCAGAAACAGCAGGGTCGGCTGGCACGCCAATGCACGGGCAATTTCAACGCGGCGCTGATCGCCGTAAGACAGGTTGCCGGCATTTTCTCCAGCCAGGGCTGCAACTCCTAGTTCGGTCAGCGCCGCCTGAGCGCGCTCCTCTGCTTCGGCGCCGCCGCGCGTTGACAGGGCGGCAACAAGTACGTTCTGATGAACCGTCAGATCGGGAAACAGGCGAATGTTCTGAAACGTTCGTGCGATACCATGATCCGCAATCTTGTGCGAAGGGATCCCTGTCAGGTCAACGCTGCCTTGCGTCACGGTTCCCTCGCTCGGCTGCAGGACACCCGACAGCATATTCAGCAGCGTGGTTTTTCCGGAGCCGTTAGGGCCGATCAGGCCGAGGATTTCGCCGGGCTGCAAGGTCAGCGACACATTGCTGACCGCGACCAGTCCGCCAAACCGCATGGTCATGCCCTTTGCAACAAGCGGCGTGGAGGCGTGTGCTTTGGGCATGGCGGGCGCAGCGTTGCCAGCGGCAGCGGGCGGAAAGAGTCTTTCTTCCCATTCTTTTAATCCGGCAAGGCCTTCGGGCTTGCGGAACATGGCGAGCAGAATGATCAGCCCGATGCCGATCTGTGTTGTGCCGAAAACCGCGGGCAGTTCGATGCCGCCTATGGACAGGCCGCTCTCTAGCCGACGCAGGACCTCGGTCACCAGCGTGATGATCACCGCGCCGGTCACGGCGCCGGTAATGGTGCTCATGCCGCCTACGATCAGCATGGCCAGCAGTAGAAACGTATCGTTGAAGTAGAATTTCTTGGGGCTGAACGCGCCCAGAAAATGAGCCAGCAAAGCACCAGCCAGCGCCATTGTCATCCCCGCCAGCACGAAGGAGATCAGGCGCTCGCGCGGGATGTTGATGCCGACGGCCGAAGCCGCAATCGCGTTTTCGCGGCCCGCCCGCAGCCTCAGTCCCGAAATAGAATCCCGGTACAGCCGCGCAAGTACCAGCGCCACGATGACGCCTGCCACCGCAGTCCAGATGCCGGTTTCGCGGGGCACTCCGAAGAAGGACTGGGCACCGCGGGTCACATCCCGCCAGCCGATGATGACACCATGCACGATGATTAAGAGACCCAGGGTCGAAATTGTGGCGGCGGATCCTTCCAGTCTGCCGATTGCCGCACCGACAAGCAGCGCCACGAGGCCCGTCACTGCCATCGCGATTACCGTTGCGGGCAGCAGCCCCATTTCGGTGGTCGCCAGCCACTCCGGCAGATTCGGCAGGGTCGCGATCTTCAATTGCGACGGCAGGGTCAGCAGGGCGGACACATAGGCGCCGATTGCCATGAAGGCCACATGGCCGAAGCTGAGAATGCCGCTGTTGCCGCTGTAGATGCCGATGCCGACCACGCCGATCAGCGAGATGAAAAACACCGTGACAATCCGCTCCGCAGCAGGCCCTAGGAAACTTGCGATCAATGCGGTGCCGACGGCTCCGGCGATGATTGCAGAGAGGGCGGCAAGCATGTGCGTTCTTGGCGAAGTGATCATGGACGGCTCCCGTGAAGTTGCCCCTACAATGCTGATCGCACATTTTCAAAGTCAATGTTTTTTTGCTTGTTGACTTTTTATTTTCATAATCGTCTCTGGATGCATGAAACAAGAAATGCATGTCAGAACGCGCCTGGAATCTTTGTCGGACACGCTGACCGCGACCGAGCGAAAACTGTGTACGGCGTTATTGCTGGACTACCCGTTCGCTGGCTTGGAGCCGATCCAAGCGCTTGCGGAAAAGACGAAAACATCGCCCCCCTCCATCTCGAGGTTTGTCGCCAAACTTGGCTTTTCGGGCTATCAGGACTTCCAGCGCCACCTGATCGACGAGCTGAAGGAGGGCAACCGTTCGCCTCTGGACCTGCATCAGAGCGATCGTGCGATGAAGGGGGACTTCCTGGAAGATTTCGTCAACAGGGCTACAGCGCTGCTGTCAGAATCGACGGCAGCCATCACTCAAGCGCAATTTGACCGTGTCTGCGATATGTTTGCTGACGAAAAGCGCAGCGTCTATGTGATCGGGGGGCGCATCAGTGATGCGCTGGCTTTGTACCTGTCGCGCCACTTACGGCAAATGCGGGGCAATGTTTATCACCTGCCTGCTGATCCCGAAATCTGGCCCGAATACCTCTTACGCATGAAGCCGCGTGATGTGGTTTTTGTGGTGGATTTCCGACGCTACCAACCAAGCCTCGAACAACTTGCGGAGCGGGCGGCCAGCCGACAGGGCGCGCAGGTTATCCTGCTAACGGACAAGTGGCTTTCACCTGTTGCGCGAGTGGCAAGCGAGGTCATCGCGACACCTATCGAAAGTGGGACTGTCTGGGACAGCTATGTGGGCGCGCTGGTGCTGCTGGAGGCGGTTGTAACGCGGATTGCGGAAGGCGGTTGGGATAAGGCGCGCAAGAGAATTGAGCGATGGGATTCCCTTCGTTTGGACATAGGAGAGATAAGCGATGATTAAGACCCCCTTGGTATTCGCAGCAACCTCGGATTTCGCCGGTAAGATCCGCGGCAAAAGCTTTCCGCTGGCGGATCTGGAAAAACGCTCGGCCAAGGGGGTGGGATGGACGCCCACCAATGTTCAGATCACCTGTTTCGACAAAATTGCCGAGACACCATTTGGATCCTTGGGCGATCTTCTGCTGGTGCCCGATGCGGAAACGTTGGTTGATATCGATTACGGGGATGGCAGCCCGGCGGACCGCTTCGTGCTGGGAGACATCCGCGAACTTGATGGAGCGCCCTGGAGCTGCTGCACGCGCTCTATTCTCAAGCAGGCGCTTAAACGGCTAGAAGATCTTGGCGGTGTCAGGCTTGTCGCTGCCTTCGAGCACGAATTCCAGCTGGATGCGGGGTCGCCCGCATTCGGTGAGGCCTATACCCATTCCGGTTTTCAGCAGAAACGTGAACTGGCCGAAAGCCTGATGGCGGCGCTGGGGCAAGCGGGCATGGAAACGGATACTTTCATGAATGAATACGGCCCCGACCAGTACGAGGTCACAATTGATCCCACGGATGGTTTGCGCGCCGCCGACCATGCTGCTGTTTTGAGAGAGGTCACCCGTTCGGTCGCCCGCAGATGCGGGGAACGAGCGACTTTCACGCCGATCCGCGACCCTGAAAACGTCGGTAATGGCGTGCATATCCATATGAGTTTTGTAGATGCTCAGGGGATCCCAGCCACTTATGATCCGGCTGGTCCTGCGGGAATGTCCAGTGTGACCGGTGCGTTTCTGGCAGGTGTACTGAAATACCTAGACAGCATTGTTGCCTTCACCGCACCGAGCGACGTGTCTTACCTGCGCCTGACGCCGCACCGCTGGAGCGCAGCCTACAACAATCTGGGCTTGCGTGACCGCGAGGCTTCGTTGCGGATCTGCCCAACCTCGGCACAGGACGAGGCCGGCATTGCCCGCCAGTATAATTTTGAGTTCCGGGCCGGCGACGCCGCTGCCTCGCCGTATCTGGCGCTTGCTGCAATCGTGCATGCTGGGGCGCAAGGCCTGCAAGAGAACCTGGCCGCACCGCCAGTGACCCAAGAAGACTTGTCGTTACTGTCCGCAGAGGCGTTGAAGGCGCGCGGCTATACCCGACTGCCAGAAGCGCTGCCCGAAGCCCTGGCGCGGTTCGAGCGCAATGACATTGCTCGCAGTTGGTTTCCGGAAGGCTTTGCAGAAGTCTACCTTGCCCATAAAAGGGGTGAGCTGGCCTATCTAGACACGATGCCGCCAGAGGAGAGATGTGCTGTCTACGCTCAAGTCTACTAGCGCAGCTCCTTCTGAGTAGCGTAAAACCTGATTGCTCAAGGAGTGAGCCAACTGTCAGGTCGGGCCATTGATGCGCGAAGCATGCTTGAGGGGGGGGGGCTTTCCCGTCTCCTAGTAAGGCCTTGCCAAGCGGATGAATTTGGCGGAGCCGCTTGTCGCTTTTCAAGGTTGAGTAGCGGTCCGACCAAGTCGTCGTGCGGTATCGGGCGGGTGGCAGAGGCTGAATATGCTCCACCTGCGTTAATGGACCGAAGGTTTGTAGCCTTAAGGCACATCTCTCCTATAGGGGGGCTGAAGGCATCATTCTTATCCTTTTCCGGGTCTAACCTTAGAGTGCTCTGCGGTATCTTTTCAGGGAGTACAGTATTCCTATGGGGAGTACTGGATAAACTTTTGTGAGAGATTTTTGAGAGTTGTTGCCTCTTTAGTCGCAATGCTTCCTGCCGGGCCTCTCTGTCAGAGCGACCAACTCACAAGCGAGCTAAAGGCTCGGATCGGTTTTTGGCATATTTTTCGGAAAAAGTTTTACTAAAAACTTGACGCGTGACCCGTTCATGGTCTATCAACTCCTCATCGGCAGTTCTTGAGGGCATCTCCCATGGCGACAAAAGGTGAAATGGTCCGTGCTCTTGCGGAGTACTTTGATCTGAATCCCAATAAGGTTGATGCCATGACGCGCGCCATGGCCCGTGCCGGTCTGCGCAGCCCTGGGGGGCGCGGGCGGGCGGCGGCGCACATGACTGGCGAAGATATCTTTCACCTGACCTTGGCATTGGTCATGAATGTAGAAACCAAAGATGCGGCGGAATCTGTATGAGCTACTCCCCGATCGTTGGACAGGATCTGGCGTAATTTAAGCTACTCTCTGCCGCTGCTGACCAGGTTGGGTTTCGTCTTTTCTCAGCCAATAGACCATGGCAGGAGGCTTGCCGCCAAGGGCGGAATGTGGGCTTCCGAAGTTTGCGTTAAACCCTTCATTCGCCAGGCAGAACGTGGCAATGCTCCGGTAGCCAATGAACCAAGAGCCTCTGTCCGGCTCTGAGGTCTACCGCCTCGAGTTCTTCATGCCCTTTTTGCACCTTTAGTTCCTGGCCCTGATCCGTTTCCAGGAAGACAGTGGCAGAGGCGCCAGCGAATTCGCCGCCCACAACCGTGGCTTCAACGCAGTTTTCAGTACAGGGCGTTCCAGCGACGGCCAATGACATGTTCTCGGAACTCACGGCAAAGGCCACGGAGGCTCCGCGGGTCTTCTGCACACCTGCAGGCGCCTTTAAAGTATAGGTTGCGTTTTTAGCATCGACTTTCCAAACGACACTGCCTCCGGATGCTAGGTTGCCAGAAAACACATTGGAAGAGCCCAAGAAGTCCGCAACAAATCGGTTGTGGGGTTTCCGGTAGATCTCTTCCGGGGTGCCGATCTGCTCAATCTTGCCGCGGCTCATAATGACCACCCGGTCTGCCATGGAGAAGGCCTCGGACATCGAATGGGTCACGTAAACGAAAGTGATGCCGAGATCCTTTTGCAGGCCCGACAGCACCGACTGCATGCGGACTTTCAAATGGGCGTCAAGAGCGGAGAGGGGCTCGTCCAGCAGCAGGATCTTAGGTTCGGTCACCAGCGACCGGGCGAGAGCGACACGCTGGCGCTGGCCGCCGGACAGCTGCGAGATATTGCGGTCAGCAAACTCCAGGATACCAAGCCGGTCCAGCCACTTGCGGGCCCGCTCACGCCGTTCACCCTTGGACACTTTGCGCATCTTAAGGCTGAACTCGACATTCTCCTGCACCGTCAGGAAAGGGAATAGCGCCAGGCTCTGCCAGACCATCGGCGTGTCCCGTTCCCAGGTCGGCTTGCCGTTGATTTTCTTCCCGTCCAGTAAAATATTGCCTTCGGTCGGATCTTCCAGCCCTGCCAGCATCCTCAGGGTCGTGGTCTTGCCGCAGCCGGAAGAGCCCATGATCGCCAGGAACTCGCCGCGGGCGATCTGGAAGTCGGCCTTTTCAACAGCGGTGAAGCTGCCGAACTTTTTAACAACGTTGTCAAAATGCACGATTGGAGTGTCCATCATGGCTCTGTCCTGTCTGTTAAGAGGTCTTGGCGTTTGGATTGCGCATCAGAAGCTGGGCAATCACGATGAAGGAGATTGAGCTGACAAAGGCGAGCGAGCCGATGGCATTGATCCGGGGGCTGACCTGGCCCTGGAGGAAGCCCAGAACCTTGACCGGCAGGGTCTCGTTCAGGCCCGATACGAACCAGGCCACCGCGAATTCGTCAAAGGACACGGCCATGGTGATGAACAAGGCGGCATAGATTGCGGGTTTGGTGAAGGGGATGATCACATGGCGCATGGTTACCCATTCATTGCCGCCCAAGTTCCAGGCTGCGGCTTCCAGATCAGGGTCCATCTGCGACAGGCGCAGGCGGATGATCGCCATGGCAAATGGGCTGCACATCACGCCGTGGGCAATGATCACCGAAATCACATTCCCGGAGAGGCTGACGCGGGAGAGGAAGGCAAGCATCGCCAGCCCCATGATCACCACTGGGATGGTGGGCGGCAGCAGGGCAAGGGCCAGATAGACGGGCTTGCCGAAAAACTTGTAGCGAAAATCGGTGTAGGCGCCGCCAAAGCCCAGCAGCGTCGCAATCGCTGCAACGCAAGCGCCAACAAGAAGAGTGTTGAAGAAGCCGGCCCAGACCAGTGGGTCTTCCCAGATAAGCCGGTACCATTCAGTTGAGAACGAGCCTAGCGGCAGCGAAGGAAAGCGGTCCGAGTTCAGCGAGAAGACAAAGCTGCCGGCAATCGGGGCGAAGATGAAGATCAGGCATAGCGTGATATGCAGCTTCAGCAGGCCGTTGATAAGGGGATTACGGTTACCGGTCACTTTCCTGCCTCCCTGTAGGCAAATTTGATGGCGGCAAAGGCGACTGTCAAAAGTGTGGCGATCATCGTCAGCGCCACCACCGCAGCGCGCGGCCATTGCTGCCCGGATTTTGTGATATCGGTGATCATGATCGAAAGGGTCGGCGGGTTGCCTCCACCCAGATAAAGGGGGCTCACAAAATCGCCGAAGCTGAGGATGAAAGCGAAGAGGCCTGCGATCACCAGACCGGCTTTGGCAGAGGGTATGATCACTTCCAGAACCGTCCGCAGGCGGCCGCAGCGCATATTGTGGGCGGCCTCGACCAAATCACGGTTCACGAAATTCAGGCTGAAGACCTGCAACAGGATAACCAGCGGCAGGCACAGGGTGGCATAGCCGGTGAGGGTGCCGAAGCTGTTGTTGAGCATAGAATAGGGGCCGAGCCCAAGGTAGCCTAGGAAAGCATTCAGGATGCCTGCGTCGGACAAGAAGACCTGCAGCGAATAGACGCGGACCAAATAACTGGTGAAGAAAGGGATGATCAGGACGAAGATCATCCAGCGTTTCGCATTTTCACCCAGTTTGAACGAGATCGCATAAGACGCCGGGAAAGCCGCCAGGCTAATTAGCGCCGCACTGAAAGAAGCGAGCAGCAGGGTCCTGAAGTAGGCATCCCAGAACACGCTGCGGGAATAGATTTTCACCCAGTTCACGGTGTCAAAATCGGGCTGCATCTGAAAGTTCCGCACTGTCCAGAAGCTAAGTGCCACCAGAAAGGCCAGCGGAAACAAAAAGAAGGCCAGCTGCCAGATCAGAAGCGGCAGCGAAAAGGTCAGTGAAAACAGAGATGGCCGTGTATTCATCGGTTTTCCAGCACCGGGCGGCAGCTGGCCTTCAGTTGGGCACCGGGGACAGGGGAGGAGACATCTCCGGTGCTGGTGGAGTTACGCGCCTTTGTAGTCGGACCAGAAGTCGTTCCAGTCCTCCAGGCTTTGCTGCACGGGTAGCTGGCGGTACTTGATGCGGCCTTCGCGGATCAGGTCCATGGCGTTGTGCTGGCCCAGGACCATGTTCTGCCTCTTGGCTTCGGCAGGGTTCGCCTCATTCAGCACGACCCAGCCCTTCTTGTTGGGGATCAGCGCCGGGTAGGCCGCCATATCCGCTGACTTCGCTTGGCCATTGGGCGAGGTGATGTACTGGATCCACTTCTTCGCCATTTCTTGGTTGCGGGAGCCCTTGCCGATCGAAAAGCTTTCGGTCCATTGCAGGCCGCCTTCTTGCGGGATCGCGGTGCGCACATTGGCACCGTTCTTCTCCAGCACGCCGGTGATCCAGTCGCCAATGCCCGCAAATGCGGTCATCTGGCCGTTCTTCAGCGACGAGAAGGTGCCGCCATAGTCAAAGAACCCGCCCACCTGGTCGCGCAGCGCCATTGTGCTGTCCTCCACCTGCTGCCAAGCCTTGTCACTCAGGTCGAAGGGATTGGGATTGCCGTTCAGCAAGCTGATCTGCCCCAAGTTTGGAAGGTGCCAGTCGAAGTGGCCCAGTTTGCCGGTCAGGCGGCTGTCGCCGAAGACGTTGTAGCTGGCCGCATCGCTCTCGCTCAGCACATCGGCGTTATAGGATATACCGAGGAAGCCAAACCGGGTGATCACCGAGTAGAGCTTGCCGTCCTTCCAGTGGCCCGGGAATTGCTGGAACTCCGGGAAGAAGTCATCAAAGGCATAGTCGTTTGGGTCCAGTTCCTCAATGTATCCGGCCGCGTTCAACTGCTGAACATATTCGGCGTCGGACAGGATGACGTCATAGGTGCCCGGCGGCGACTGGGCGATCAGGCCCAGCATGTTGTCGCCTCCGGTGTAGTATTTCGGGGTGAACTTCACATTGTGCAGCTCTTCAAATTCGCCAACGACATCGGGCTCTGCATGGCCATACCACGCCAGCATCGACAGATTCACGGTTTCGGCCGCGGCCCGGATAGACAGAAACGGGGTTGCGAGCGCCGCGCCTGCGGCCGACTTCAGCAGCGCCCGCCGGGTGGGATGGATAAGTTTGGCAGTCATGTCAGTCTCCTTGCTGGGTTTATTGCGCAGCTGTAGCCGCCGCGCTTGCCGGAGAGCGTTCTCCGAATTCTTTCCGCAGCGCTTTGACGATCCCTGCGGTGCAGACATTGAGAAGCAGCTCGCCCTTTTCGGCCGAGGCATCCTTGGGGGAGGACAGGGTGCCGGTGGAGGGTGTCCAGTCCTCGTGCGGGGGGTAGACGTCATAGGGCGGAAATTCGGCCGGCGGGTGGTCGATTGCGTCCTGCAGCCACACCAAATTCGGGTAAAGCTTGAGCATCAGCGAAGTTTCCAACACACCGCCGTGTTCGATGTCCCAACCCAGGAAGCCGTCGGGGTAGAGCTTGGCGATTGAGTCATCGCCGACAAAATCCCAGTAGGACAGCACCACAATTTTCATATCGGTAATGCCGTCCCAGCGCAGTTCTCTGAGGGCCAGATCGATGCCCTCAACAATGAACCAGGAGTTCTCAAAATGACCGTTTACCAAGCAGATTCGGCGATTGCCGTGGCGGGCGAACTCCTTGATCACATCTTTCAGTGCGTTGACCAGGCTGCTGCCATCCAGACTGGTAGTGCCGGGAAAAAAGTTCCCGCCTCCGGATTTCTGGTGTGACTTGTAGCCATAGGTGAAGGGTGGGGCGACAAGGCTGCCGGTCTCTGACGCCACCCTGCGGGCAAACTCTGTCGGCAGCAGTACATCGACATGCATGGGCATGTGATGCCCATGCTGCTCCATTGATCCGATCGGGATCAAGATGGGGGTGCAGCCACCTGCGACGCGGGATTTATACTCCGGCCAAGGCAGCTCGGCGGCAAAAACAGAAGCTTTCTTCATGGGTTGGGTCATTCCGGGAAAGTTAAGGCTTGCTTTACTTTGACTCCGGAGGTGACATGTGGGAAATTGATAGTAGCAATAATGGAATAAGAATTGCAAATGGCTAGAAGCTTCACCAACTTTCAAACTGACTTGCTTCGCACCTTTGTGACGGCAGTCGATCTAGGAAACTACACAGAGACCGGGCAGGCCCTCGGACGGACCCAGCCAGCGATTTCCCTGCAAATACGCCGCTTGGAAGAGCTCAGCGGCTGCAAGCTAATCGTGCATAAGGGTAAGGAGCTGACGCTGACCGAAGATGGCCATGCGCTGATCGGTTTTGCCCGTGAAATTTTGCGGCTGAACGACAGGGCCGTGGCCCGGTTGTCGCGTTCCAGTATTCAGGGCGTGCTGCGTGTTGGCCTGCCGATTGACTATGCAATCGGTTTTTTTCAGGAGATCATTTCGGACTTTGTCTCTGCAAACCCGGCCGTCACGCTGGATATCCGCTGCAATTGGAGCCGCGATCTGCTGAGTAAGCTGCATGCGGACGAGTTGGATATGACAATTGCCATCACAGACTCAATGCCAGCGCCATATGTCTCGCACTACTGGTCCGAGCGTCCCAAATGGGTTTGCGCAAAGGAGTTCCATTTCAACCCGGATGAGCCGTTACCGCTAGTTCTGCACCCGGAGGGCTGCGTCTACCGGAACCGGGTGATCGAAGCGCTGAACGGCGAAGGGCGCAAGTGGCGGATCGCCTTTGAAAGCCCCGGCATCTCGGCGCTGCAGAACGCGGTGGCCAGCGGCTGGGGCATTTCTGCCCTTACAACTAAGACCTTGCTCCCGGGTATGCGTATCCTGACACCGGATATCGGATTTCCGCAGCTGGCGCGAATACATGTCGGGTTGTTCTACAAACATGTGCGCCAGAGTGAAGCGGCGCTCAAACTGATCGAGCAGATTGCCGGAGGCGTCGGGGGCTTCCGCAAGACATTGAAGCCGACGTCCGGATAGGGTTTGAATTTGAAATATTTATAGTAGGATCACATCTATTAATTTTTTGAAATCTTTCTTCGGTGCTACCGACTGGGACACGCCCCGAAGAAAGGATTAAAAATGTCTGAAGATATGCTCCACGTCATGGAATGGCACAATGGCGAGAAGGATTTTTCGCCATTCTCTGACCAGGAAATGAAACGCCGCCAGGATGAGCTGCGCGGCTGGATGGCAGAGCAGAACGTCGATGCGGCGCTGTTCACCTCCTACCACTGCATCAACTATTATTCCGGCTGGCTGTACTGCTACTTCGGGCGCAAGTACGGCATGGTGATCGACCAGAAGAATGCAACCACGATTTCCGCAGGCATTGATGGCGGCCAGCCCTGGCGCCGCAGCTTCGGAAACAACATCACCTATACAGACTGGCGCCGCGACAATTTCTACCGGGCGGTACAGGACCTGACCAAGGGTGCCAAGCGTGTCGGAATTGAGTTCGACCACGTGTCGCTGGATTACCGCCAGGCGCTGCAGGATGCCTTGCCGGATGTGGAGTTCGTCGATGTGTCCGGCCCCTCTATGTGGATGCGGACGATCAAGTCCGATGAGGAGCTGAAACTGATCCGCGAAGGTGCGCGGATCTGTGATGTTGGCGGCGCGGCGGTGGCCAAGGCAGTGCAGGCTGGTGTGGCTGAACATGAAGTTGCCATAGCAGGCACCAATGCGATGATACGCGAGATTGCGTCCTCCTTCCCCTTTGTTGAACTGATGGACACCTGGACCTGGTTCCAGTCCGGCATCAACACTGATGGCGCCCACAACCCCGTCACCAACCGTATCGTACAGTCCGGCGATATCCTGAGCCTGAACACCTTCCCGATGATTTTCGGCTATTACACGGCGCTGGAGCGGACCTTGTTCTGCGACCATGTGGACGACGCCAGCCTGGACATCTGGAAAAAGAACGTCGCCGTGCATGAGCGCGGGCTGGAGCTGATCAAGCCCGGTGCAAAGTGCAAGGATATCGCATTGGAGCTGAATGAGATGTACCGGGAGTGGGATCTGCTGAAATACCGCTCCTTCGGTTACGGTCACAGCTTTGGGGTGCTAAGCCACTATTACGGCCGCGAGGCCGGTGTCGAGCTCCGCGAAGATATCGATACTGAGCTGAAGCCCGGCATGGTGGTGTCGATGGAGCCAATGGTCATGCTGCCAGAAGGTACGCCGGGCGCAGGCGGCTATCGGGAGCATGACATTCTGATCGTAGGCGAAGACAGTGCCGAGAATATCACCGGCTTCCCCTACGGCCCGGAGCATAACATCGTCGGCAGTGCGGCCTAGGATGCGAGGAAAGGCCGGATTGCTGCTAAAGGGGCTGATCTGTTTGGTTGTCCTGGCTGGGTCTATTGGCCTTCTTTCACTGACACCGGACCCGCAGCGCACCAGCGAAGGCGCCGCCAAATGGGTCCATTTGCGTCTGGCCTTTGCCGTTCCGAGGTGACAAGGCACCGCGCCGACGGGCGCGGTGCCAGGGTACAATAAATATCAAAACGAGGACAGAGACCTCCGTTCTAATGTCCTGGAAAACGCTCATGCAAGACAACCGTTTCCTTCCGAAAGGCGCTGCCACCGTACGTTTCGACAGCGGTGGTCCACCGAAGAAATTCCATTTTCTTTTGCTGCCCAAAACTACGATGCTGGCCTTTAGCGCTGCAATCGAGCCGTTGCGGATAGCCAATCAGCTGACACAGAAGCCGCTGTTTGAATGGCATACGCTCAGCCCGGATGGCCAACCGGTAAGCTGCTCAAATGGCATTCCGATTCAAATGGATACCGGTCTGGTGGAACTTGATCGAAATGCTTCGCTTTTTGTCTGTGCAGGGACGGAACCTGCGCAATCGTATGACAGCCGGGTTGTCAGCTGGATCAGCCGCCAGAAAGCGCACGGCGTAAGTGTTGGAAGTATCTGTACCGGCGCGTTTGCCCTGGCGGCGGCAGGTGTTCTGACCGGGCGGAGGTTTACGCTGCACTGGGAGAATTCCCCTGGCTTTGCCGAGCTGTTTCCCTGTCTCGAACCAACCGGCAACTTCTATGAAGCAGACCGGGGACTCTACACATGCGGCGGCGGTCATGCTGCTACTGACATGATGCTTGAAATCATTGAAGACCATTGCGGCGCGCATCTAGCGTCCTGCGTTGCCGAGATGTGCCTGCACAAACGCCCGGGAGCGGGCATGTCGAGACAGATAACGCCAGTGTCACCAATGCTTGGCTGTCGCAATCAAAATTTAATCCGCGCCGTTCGCCTGATGCAGGCCAACCTGGAAGAGCCGCTGGACATTGATGGAATTGCCGAAACTTTGGCTGTTTCCCGCCGCCAGCTTGAGCGCCTGTTTCAGAAGTACGTCGGGCAATCGCCGTGGAAGTTTTACTTCAGCCTGCGGCTGGACCGGGCCTTTTCGTTGCTGAATGAAACCGACCTAAGTGTCCGGGAGGTCGCCATGGCCTCGGGTTTTGAAAGTGCCTCGTATTTCTCTAGGCAATTCAAGCGCAAGTTTGAGCGTTCACCGCACAGTTTCCGAAAGTCCTGGTCGCTCCACAGCAGCGCACCATAAATTTCCTTCATCCAAGTATTTGCGGTTCTCATTCCCTGCCTACCCGATGCTCCACTAAGGTCTCAGGCTGAACACCTATTGCCTGCTGGCGGCACGGAAGGCCGGGTCATGGCTGGTCCACTCAGGTCCGGCCCAAACACAAAGACAGGGAGAAACAATGTCACTCGAACAGGGCTTTGACGGCCATTACCCTTATAACGCCGTCGCCAGAACCGGCCTGTTGAAAGGCGTCCATGCTCGGATGAGCATCGCCTCGAAACTCATGGTCATCGCCTTTGTGCTCTTCACGGTCGCCAATGTCGAATTCGCCTCGGGCGTGTTCGACGGGATCAAGCTTTGGATCACCAGCACCCTTAGCTGGTATTACATTCTGATCATCAGCATCTTCTTGCTGTTCAGCATCTGGCTGGCCTTCAGCCGCTACGGCCACATCCGGCTGGGCAAGGACAGCGACCGGCCGGAATTTGGCAACTTCTCGTGGTTTGCCATGCTGTTCAGCGCAGGCATGGGCAATGGCGTGCTGTTCTGGAGTATCGCTGAGCCGATGTACCACCTGCAGGGCAATCCGTTCATCGAAATGGCCGGAACCGAGGCGAACTCAGCGCTGGCCGCCAGCACGGCAATGTTGATTACAGCCTTTCACTGGGGTGTCCACGGCTGGGCGGTCTACGTGATTGTTGCTTTGTCTCTGGCCTTTTTCGCCTACCGCAAAGGGTTACCGCTTTCGATGCGGTCCACCCTGTATCCGCTGATCGGCGACCGGATCTACGGGTTCTGGGGGCATGCCGTTGACCTGCTGGCCATCTTCGGCACAATTTTTGGGGTTGCCACCACTCTGGGGCTGGGTGTCCAGCAAATGAACGCGGGTCTAAACCTGCTTACTGGAATCGCCAATTCGACAACCAATCAGATCATTCTGATAGCTGTAGTGACCGGCATTGCTACACTCTCGGCCGTCTCGGGTGTGTCCAAAGGCATCCGCATTATCAGCGAATTGAATATGTGGCTGACCTTCGCGATCCTTGCCTTCTTCCTTTTTGCGGGACCGACGGTCTATCTGCTCGGCCAATACGTCAATCTTCTCGGTAACTATGTGCAGAACTTTGTGCCAATGGGGATGTGGGTGGATGAAGAGGCCGGGCGCGACTGGCAGGGTTGGTGGACTGTCTTCTATTGGGGCTGGTGGATCGCCTGGTCGCCGTTTGTCGGCCTGTTCATCGCCCGTGTGTCCAAGGGGCGAACCCTGCGCGAGTTTGTTGTGTCCTTGCTGATCATTCCGCCGCTAGTGACCATGTTCCTGCTGGCGATGTTCGGTGGCAACGCGGTCAGTATCGAATTGCAGGGTGCCGGCGGTATCATCGAAGCCGTGAACGAAAGCCCGACCCTGGCGCTTTATGCGACGCTTGAAGGCATGGACGTTGGCATCTGGGGCACTGCCTTCGCGGCAATCGTTACCTTCCTGATTGCCTCTTACTTCATCACCTCGTCGGACTCAGGCACCTTGGTGATCTGCACCATGCTTGCGATGGGCAGCCAGCACCCGCCGCATCTGGTCCGCGTCTTCTGGGGCGTTACCGAGGGGGTTGTCGCCAGCGTGCTGTTGGTTGTTGGAGGTCTTGTAGCGTTGCAAACGGCGTCGATCGCCGCCGCACTGCCCTTCTCCATTGTCATCCTTCTGATGATAGTCAGCTTGTACAGGGCGCTGAAGGAGGAGCTGCCGCTCACGTAGTCCTCTTTGGAGCAAGTTTAGCGCGCCGCTTTACGCATACTGCGGCGCGCGTGTTTTTGATTTCACCTACCAACTTCGCGGCTACTCGAGAGGCCAATGTTTACCATGCAGCAGTGAGGAACTCAGTTAACCAGCTGGTTGGAAATTTCACGAGTGATGTGTGCTCGCGGAGGCGCGATTATCGAGTTATTTCAATCTGTTAAATTGGAGTATCCCGAGGTATTCCTTTTAGGGGTACAGTATTCCTATGGGGCGTACCGACACACCCTTAAGGTGCAATTGGTGGGTGGCGCACTCTTTTAAGCGTGACGTCTCTTGCCTGCTCCCTCTGTCAGAGTGTCCAGTCTACAGGGGCTACAGGCCTCGGATCATTTCCCAATTTATTTTCGGAAAAAGTTTTACCGTAAACTTGACGCGTGACCTGTTCATGGGCTATCAACTCCTCATCGGCAGTTCTTGAGGGCATCTCCTATGGCGACAAAAGGTGAAATGGTCCGTGCTCTTGCGGAGTACTTTGATCTGAATCCCAATAAGGTTGATGCCATGACGCGCGCCATGGCCCGTGCCGGTCTGCGCAGCCCTGGGGGGCGCGGGCGGGCGGCGGCGCACATGACTGGCGAAGATATCTTTCACCTGACCTTGGCATTGGTCATGAATGTTGAAACCAAAGATGCGCCGGAAGCTGTGAAGGAGCTTTCTCAGCTGCGGGTCGCACAGGGCAGCCTCTTCCTTGATGACCACATTCAGTGGGAGGTCGCTGGTCGGGCAGAGGGACGCAGCGAGATGCTTGATGCTCTCAACCGTCTGCCTGTTGATGGCCTTGAAATGGCGCGCACCTTCGGAGCGTTCTGCGGGCATTGGCTCGAGTATGGCTTCAATACGGAGGCGGATGGCTTTGGTCCCGCCAGGGTTTCGGTCGAGATCAGCACGAATGGGCCGCACGCGGTATTTTCACACGTGTCCTCAGAGGGAGACCTCAAAGTTTGGTTCGGAAAGTCTTCTGCGGAAATTGCTGAGCCGGAGTGGGAAAGGAGGGTCTGCGTGTCCCATAAGCTGTTTAACAGGCTTGCCTCGCTTGCGAGCGGGGATGCCGCGGAGTGACAAGCGGCGGCGGTTTCCTGTTTTTGACGCTTTACATTGCGGGAATCGATTCGCGAATTCACCGAATTCCTATTGACCATTCAGCCGTTTCGAGCGGCGCTCCTTGATATCCACAGGCTTATCCAGATGAAAATGTACCCGGCATTTCAGGTAGCAGTAGAAAAAGCTAGTGTTCCGAGTGTTCTTAAAGGAGCTCGCGTCCTCTTTTCACAAAATCCCTTAGTCCAGGACGAAATCGGAGTGAAACTGTTCCCCGCTCTTGAGGCCAGGATTAACGAAGAAAATGCGAGCCATTCTCCGCAAAACTGGCAGTCTGGACACCGGGCCCAAACAACTCTTATGGGCATTTCCAGAATATGCGGCTGATGCCCTGACTTGGTCCTGAATTCTCAGATCCAAGCAGGTGGCAGGCGCTCATCGGAAAACACTGTCCAAAGAGGCTCAAAAACCAGAAACCAGAAATAGGCGCATAGCGCCAATTTGAACCGTGCGAGGGCCCGGTCCCTGTGTAGCACCTGCCAGTTAGCATGCCGCTATTGCCAGGACAAGGACAGCTCTCCGCAATCTTCAAAGATAAACACAGCCCGAGGCAGCCATGCTCTCGGGGCAGGAGAAATCATGTCTGACCTTTCCATCGGCGGCGGCGTCCGCCTGCCCGAACTCAGCCGCGGCGACCGTGCCACCCAGGTGGGTTCGACCCAACACTTCACCGGCGGTATCGTCCTGGGCTCCGGCCCTGGCATTCGCACCGGGGTTGAGAGCCATCTCGAGGCGCAAGCTGCCCTGCTGCTGGCGGCGCGGCCCGAAGTGCAGGAGCTTGTTGAACAAGTCCTTTTCGACTGGTTCGACGAAGACGGCAAAATTCACAAGCACTACATCGACCTTGTCGCCACTGAGCACAACGGGACCGTCATCGGCTATGCCGTGCGTCCCCTGGGGCGGGTGAAGGACGCCTATCTGGCGCAGCTGGCCCGCATCAAGGAGCAGGCCGTCGCGCAAGGTGTTCTGGACGACTTCCGTCTGTTCACGGAGCGGGATGTCTGCCCCGTCGAGTTCTTCAACGCGAAGCTCTTCCTTTCCGTGCGGCGGCCGGACTGCTTCGGCGATCCCGTGGCTCGGGATGTCGTCGGCCGGATGGCCGGTGTGGCCACGATCGAAAGCCTGGTCGAGCAGACCGGCCTTGATGGGATGGGGTTCCGTGCGCTCGTTCGACTGATCCGGTCCGGGCACCTCCAGATGGTGAGCTATGAGCGTATCGACCACAGCAGCTTGGTGTTCAAGGCGAAGGAGGTCTGCGCATGACTGCCTCTCCTTCGCGGAGCGCCGGTCTGGTTACGCGGCGCCGCAAGGGCTCCAAACGGGTCCATTCCGCACCTGTTGATCGTGTCGCGCACGACGACGCTGGCGCTGCATGGTTGGGGGCGCCTGTTGTTCCGGCCCTGTTGATCCTCGACGGAGGCACGGCTTTCCGGAGCCAGAAGGGGCTGCAGGTCGCCTCTGATCTAGCCGCAACGGCCGACGACTGAGTTCAGGACGGCCGAAGATGCCGTCCGCACTGCAACCCGCAATCACTCAACCCATCACTCTTCCAGGCGGTGCCGTTCGGCGACCGCACTCTCTCCTGCTGCCTTGTGCAGCGCCAAACATCTGAAAAGGACTTCGAAATGGATCTCTCCTTCACCTCCGAAAATTCCCGCTATGCCTTTGGCCGCTTCGACCGTGTCACCATCGACGGTATGGCCTTCCGGCTCCACATGGAAACCGAGAAGGGGTTCGTCATGACGCATGATGACCATGAGGGCCTTGCGCGGCAGTTCTCCCATGAAGAGCTTGCCGATCTCGGTCACTTGGGCCGCATCCGCGTCGAACGTGACTACTTCAATCCGGAGGCCGCGCGGAAACGGCAACTGACGGAAGGCGTGGCGCTTGGGGCGCTGTCCGTGCGGCCTCTTCGGCGTTTCGTGCGCAAGGATGCCTATTGTCAGGCCGCGCTCGACATGCACCGCGAAAAGCTGATGAAGTTCACTGATGCCTCCATTGCCGCATCGATGGACACGCTGGTCGGTCGTGCGACGCAATTGGCGAAGCCGCACATGCCCTCTGGTGCGCTGGATATCCTGCCCTCTGAGAACATGGGCGAGGTTCCGAGCCCGCGCACGCTGCGCCGCTGGCTCGCAGATCTCCGTGACCTGAGGCTGCCCGGCCATCTGGACAATATGGATCGGCGTGGCTGGCGGGGAACGCGGGTCAAGCCGGAAGCGGCTGCCATCATGCGCAGGGAAGTCCAAGGTTATCTGTCGCCCGATAGGCCGACAATGCAGCAGATCTATGAGAATGTCGCGCTGGCCATCCATGCACGCAACGAACAATACACTGACAAGGACGATCATCTCCGCGCACCGAGCCGCGAGACGGTGCGCCGGGCGATCCGGGCACTGGACCCGTTTCGCGTGGAAGTTGCCCGCAATGGTGAGGCTGCCGCCCGCAAGAAGTTCCGGCCCGTTCTGAATGGTCTCGGCGTGACCCGCCCGTTGGAACGCGTCGAGATCGACGAATGGACGGTGGACGTCTCGACCCTGCTCAAGAGTACGAACATCTATGGCATGCTCAGCGATGACGAGAAGCGGCAACTCGGCCTCTACATCGAAGGTGACGACAAAAATCCCCGCTACAAGGCCAAAGCCCAGGATCGCTGGACGCTGACCGCAGCGATCTGCTGTGCCACGCGCTGCATCGTTGGCATGGTCCTGAGCCGTTCGGCGAACTCCGAGGCTGCGGTGCAACTCTTGCAGATGATCACGACGAACAAGGGGGCGTGGGCGGACGCGGTCGGGGCACTGACTCCCTGGGACATGCATGGCACTCCCGAGCTGATCGTCTTCGATGGCGGCTCTGCCTTCAAGTCGATGCGTTTTCGCATGGCGGCTGAGGATCTCGGCGTGATGTGGGAGATGGCGATGAATGGGGTGCCGGAAAACCGCGGAACGATTGAGCGCGTCTTCAACAGCTTCGGGAGCGACTTCGCGCCGCGTCTCTCTGGCCACACGTTCTCCAGCATCATGGAAAAGGGCGATGCAGATCCCGAAAAGCGCGCCGCGCTTACTTTGGATGACTTTACCTTCGCGCTGCTGCGTTGGGTGATCGACATCTACCACAATACGCCCCATCACGGGCTGGGCGGAGAAACCCCTGTGAAGGCTTGGCGTCGCCTGTCCAAGCTTCGTGGCGTGACGCCGCCGCCGGACGCGGAGATGATGCGGCTGTGCTTCGGCCAGCAGCGCGAGTATCGCCTGGACAAGACCGGCATCACCGTTCTGGGCGTGCGCTACCAATCCGAGGCGATGCAAACCTATCTGCGCCGCGAGGACCCGGAAAAGGTTTCCGTGCGCTGGCATCCCAAGGACATTGGCGCCATCTCGGTCAAGTGGGGCAAGAAATGGTACGAGGTGCCTGCGCTTGACCCGGCACTGCGGGGCGTAGCAGCCCAGACCTGGCTGACGGCTGTGCGTCATGTCCGCGACGCGAACCCGAAGTCGAACCGCCTCGACAACGTCGCCGTCCGTGACGCCATCACGGCGATCAGAGCGCGCAACGAAGCCGCGATGGCCGCGGCCGGTCTCAACCTTGAGGACTGGTCCGAGAAACGCTGCGCGAAGGAAGAGAAGAAGCTTCTGGCCGGCATCGAGTTCGTTGAGCGCAAGGAGTTGCGCCAGGCGAAAGACGGTCTCGGCATGGAGATCCCGGACTCCTCCGAGATGACCGTGGCGGCTCAGAAACCCAGCACGCCGGTGACGCCCGGCAAACCCGCAAAGCGGGCCACCAAAGGGCGCGGCGCCACGCCCACCTCGCCCAAATCCAACATGACCATCGAGGAGGACTGATCATGGCACAAGCTGATACCGCAAAGAGTGCTCTGGAACGTGTCCGCAGCCTTCATATCGGCTCTGCGCGTGATGCCGAGGCGGCAATGCACATGACGCGCCTTCTTGCCACGGACGAACAGGGGGATCTGACCCCTGTCGTCAAGCGCTTCACCCGGACCGGGGAAACCCGTGGGGTCATGCTGATCGGGGGGCCGGGAAGCGGCAAGTCCCACCTGTTGGAGCGCACGCTGTCCAAGCTCACGGTGTTGCAGGAGGGCGAGTACGGGCAGCCGCGCTATCTCGGATGTTCGGTGCCGAGCCCAGCGACGTTCAAGAGTATGACGCTCGCTCTGCTGGCGGAGAGTGGCTACCCCGATGCGAACCCGCGCAAGGAGGCCTGGTCGCTCTGGCAGGACTTGCGTCACCGCTTGCAGCTTCTCGGGATCTCGGTGCTCTGGATCGACGAGGCGCAGGACCTCTTCTGCGCGGACCGCAAGCTGATCCTTCGGGCGCTGAAATCTCTGATGCAGGGTGACGATGCCGTCATCGTGGTCCTGTCTGGCACGGAAGACCTCGCAAAGGTCATTCGTACGGATCCGCAGGTGCAGCGCAGGTTCACCGCGATGGTGCTGCCCGATCTCGTCGAGCAGGTCGATGGCGACAGCTTCCGCGATGTCATTACGCAATACTGCCAGCGGGTGGGGCTCGGGGCGCCGATCGAAGCGGATCTGATCGGACGCATCTTCCATGGGGCACGCTATCGGTTCGGACGGGCCCTCGAGCTGTTGCTGCAGGCCATGGAAATCGCCATCGGGCGCGGTGATGAGGAACTGGATATCGGACATTTCGCGGCGGCCTACGCGATGAACGAGGCCTGCACAGCTGCCGAGAATGTTTTCTACGCCGACCACTACTGGCTCCTGAAACCCGATGAGGTCGAGGAGGATCATCCTCGTCGGAAAAAGCAGTGAGGGCGGTCTCATGAGCGCGCTTTTCCCCATGCTGCCGTTTGCCGATGATGAGACCCCTCTGTCCTGGGCAGCGCGGCAGGCCGCCTTCCACACCCGCGGACGCGCTCTCGCATTCCTGAAGGATCTCGGCATTCCCCTCGTGGACCTCGTGCGGGGCGACGAGCGCGCGGTTCTGCGGCTGTGCGAGAGGGCGGGGCACGATCCCGCAGCGGTGCTGCGCAATACGATCAGCGCAGTTGGTGGGCGGCGCTACCAATTGCGGGGGCTGGAGTTCGCAGCCGAATTCACGAGCGGTCCTGTGACACGGATCTGTCCTGCCTGCCTGGAAGATGATCTCAGCGGGGCGCGTTTGCCCGGTGCCGCGCTGCGTCACCGGCTCATCTGGCGGTTGGCTCCGGTACGGACCTGTCCGGTCCACGGAGTCAGGCTCCGCGATCTGCGGTCGGGGAAATGGGACGACATCGCACATGAGCTGCAGGCCATGACTACCTTGATCGATGCCGAGCGGCAGGTGCCGGATGGCGTCCGCGTGGTCTCGCCGCTGCAAGCCTACGCGGTGGCGCGTCTGGAGGGCTACCCCGGGCCCGCATGGCTGGACGCTCAGGATATCGATCAGGCGGTGCGCGCGACCGAGATGCTGGGCGCCCTCGAGGCCTTTGGTCCGAAGCTGAAAGCCTCGGACATGAATGCGGATATGTGGGATGCGGCCGGGCGAGCGGGTTGGTCAATCGTCGCCGAGGGCGATGCGGCGATCCGCGAGTATCTCATGGCGCGCGTCACGGCATCCAGAGGGAAAAGAGCCGCGCCGCGCGCGGCCTTTGGCATGTTGCATGCCTGGCTGTCGGGAAGCCGGCTTTCTAAGGACCCTGGGCCCATCCGCGACATGCTCAGGGATGTGATCCTCGAGACCACCCCGCTCAGCAAGGGGCACATGCTTTTGGGCAAGCCGGTTACTGATCCTCACCTCTGTAGCGTGGCATCGATCGCAAAGGCCGAAGGTCTCGACGCCAGAACGCTGCGCAACGTCCTGCAGGTGGCGGGGCTGTTGAGCCCGGCAGAGGCGGAGCAGGGGCGCAACCGGCTCGTGGTCGACTACACCGCCGCGCGCGATCTGATCGACGTTGTAAAGCATGCTGTTCCGGTCATGCGCCTGCCGGACTTGCTCGGGGCCTCCCGCCCGCTGATCGCGCTTCTTATCGAGATCGGACAACTGCAACGTGTGCAGGATCACCGCGCCCTCGCAAGCAAGATCGGCAAGGCCGTAGATGGCCGGGGCGTGAAGCCGATCCTTCGTTTTCTGGAGACGAGTTTTCCGACCATCGACGAGGCGCCCGAGGGTTTCGTCCATCTCTCCAAATCAGCCGAAAAATCCCGGGCGCGGGTGAAGGTTATCCTCGAACTGATGTTCCTCGGGCATCTGAAGCAGGTCTTCCGGGTGACCGGAGCACACGGATTCGCGGCAGTGGTTGTCGACCCGGAGGAGATCAAGGCGCTGCTCGAATCCCCTCCGCCAGGCCTTTCCCAAGACTCATATTTCCTGATGGGATGACCCTCAGAACCTGACCACTCCCGGAAATTCAGACCATGCCGCCTTCTGGCGGCATTTTTTTACGAACTTTCGATGGCCATTTTCTCTGGGTGAAATGGACAGATTACGGCCTCAGGGTCTATTTTGGTGAATGCGATCGTTATTTTTCAATAACTTACATCCTAGGGGAAGCCGCTGATGGCCAATAATTCACGGGTTCGACAAGTAGTAGTCAGAGAAAGCAAATGAATGCGCAAACGAAAGCATAAGTCTGCGCAAGGGGTGTCAAGGGGTAAATGAATGCACCTTCGGCCCTCAGTTCTGGCCGCTTTTTTGAAATTGTTGAGCTGGCGGAGCATTGCTTCCGCCAGTTCTTGTACGACCCGCGAAAACGTGACCATTTTGGGGGGTTCTGACCATTACGACACGAATTTAATGACCATCGGGCGCGGCGCGGCCCGTGGTTTCGTTTGAAACAATTGCTTAGGTTGCGATTTCCCTTTGCCTGCTGACGAGTTCGGTTCGCCTGAACAAGCCCGCTCTGCCTGTTGTCTGAAACCGCTGTTACGGCAATCCGGCGTGCGCCGCGGCGGCAGCGGTCCGGTAGTTGCAATCAGAAATACCCCGGGAGAGAAGATCTAGCGCTTTGAAGTACGCCTTGGCTGGAAGATTTGGGATAGCGACCCCTGCCTCTACTGTCTCAGCCGCTGCGCTTCCTTTTGTAGCGCCCCGCAGCGGAACTCAGTACCCCTACCAGTTCTGCTACCGCCAAACAGTCAGCTCAAAAAGTTCGGCACAGTCATGCCTCCCCATATCTAGCGCACCTTCTGGGCCCCGGGGCTCTTTCAATATACGTCCCTCCTCGACCTACCTGCATAGCGTTTCTCTTCGAAACGGCGAAAGGCCAAAAAAGCGTCGCACCCTTCCTGATCGGGAATGTTGACATCACTGTAGGCGACGCTATTGGTTGTTTTGCTTTATGACCGGTGCTCCATGACTTGGCCTCAGTCGCCTTGTTACAGCCCGGTCTTCTTGCTCTGTTCTCCAACTCTGAAACTCCGAAAGCTGGATTTTCCCGGCTGATGTGGACTTGCCCCCAAGGCCGGACCACGGACGTGAGCGTTTTCCGTTTCTAAGCCTGAGCCTCCCCAATTGAATTGGTCCACCGTTATGTTTAGAAAATGTAGAACCACGAATGGCGAACAAGCGACCGAAGCCCGAAGAGATTGATTCTAAGCTGCGGCAGCTTGAAGTTCAGGTGGGACAAGGCATGTCCCGTCTAGTCGCTATCAGGGGGTAACCTGCCAGATTTCCCGGAAGCGACCTTCGGGTCTGCACTGCTGACCAGGGCGATGCGGCGTTCGGTGCAGATGTCAGCAAAGCGCAGATTGCGACCTTTGCAAAGTCTTGGGATCTGCCAGCCGGGAGGCGATCCCATGCTGCACGAGCAATGAAAGGAGGAGACCTTCGCCGCATGTGCAGCCACCAACCATCATCGAACGGAAGAGATGCGGGACGAAGCTGCCGTTCAAGACTCAGCTGTGAACGTCCGCTGTGGAGTTTCGTTTGATGCATCTAAGTATAGATGTCACCTGTTGTGCAAATCATGCTGTTACATTGGGGCATAGCGGAAAAAAGGGTTAGCAACCCGGAGACCTCAAAAACGCAAGACTGAAAGACCTTGCTGGAGACAAAAGCTAATTAGTCGATGAATGTCATAGCGGGTTGCATTTTTTCAGCAGGAAAGCCTGTTTCATCAGAAATGATCTTCGTCATTACCGCCCAAACATCAGCTCCCTTCCACTTACCACCTTCGGATACAAGTTGGCCGATGTTTTCCTTTGAAGCCTGCCGTGAGAGGTCAGCAAGCGTCCCTCTAAATATCCAGACGCGCTGATCGATACTTGTTGCGTACCGCCAGATCGCGATGTTCAAAGCGAAGACTAGGATTCCAACGGCAATTGAAAATGAGTCGAAAAACAAGATTGGCCCGGCTGCCCACGTCCCGAGGATTGACCAGCCGAGCATGTTAACCCAAGCGCTTGAGGTCGTTAGGAACGGAAGTTGCAATCCGCTTGCTTCCTCCAATTGCTGCTGAAACGCTCGTGGGCGCATTGCTTCAGGTGCTTCGACGCGTTCGGACGGCCAAGCCTTTCCATGGTCCTGCATTGCACGATTCAATCTGTAGTACGCCATGGCCGTCAGGCACTTTGTTTGCTCATTTTCCTCGTTCGGTAGTTTGGAACAAATCACCGAATGTGCATCTTCCAACGTCCGAATGCTCTCGGCGTCCTCGCCCGTAATCGCGACTTTGAAAACATCTTCGATGGTTTCGATGATGGCGACATCGTCACCGTCGCCTACAACGCCGACGGACTTTGGCTGTGTGTCACGGTCAAGCATTTGCAATCACTATGCTCCATCGCTTTCTGTGTTAAGGATACCCGCTCAACGATCCCAAAACCAAGGTAATTGTGTGCCCTCGACTGGCGGCTCAAGCTCTTAATTGCATACCTTACTATAGCAGACATTGGGCATCGCGCAGCAATTGGGAGGTTGGGCTCGGAGCGGCCTTGCGGCGGCGCAGCGGAGTCATCAACGGCTCGGACAGTTACCGTCGCTATCACAGCTGACCGCAGGCAGCCCAATTCGGACGTTTGTACGAAGCGCGGCGACTTCCTCGCTGCAAGCGCGAAGGAACCAGCCAGTTTTCCTGAGAGCAGACCTCCAGGGCTGCACAGTTGACCAGGACGATGCTGCGCCCCGCTCGAAGGTCGGAGTAGCGCAGAAAGCGACCTTTGCAAAGTCGGGGTGATCGGACACGGCTTCTGGCCCGACCGGCCCATAGCCGACACTCGTCGTCCATCTCTTTCTGCGATGCCGTATTGACAGTTGCCCTCCTAGTCTTTGCTCGCGCGAACGAACGCACTTCGCTAAAGAAATGCGCTCAGGTAGGAAATTGTGAGCTCGCTTGCATTGCGCGCCCAATTTCTGAATCCTTCGGACAAAAAAATTCTAATTCCTCCTCACGCGAAATATTTAGAAACCCTTCTTCCACGCCTTCCCAGTTGACAACCGCGTTCTCAATCGGGGCAATTTCCACTATGAGCTTTGCCAGCTGATCAATCCAATCTGAAGGCTTCTTATTCAGCTCTACCGATGTTGGCAACTCGCCCATTATCTTTAGCACCTCAGATGCGTTTCCTGCAATCGTAAGGCAAATTACGAAATCATCAACTTTCCACGCAAGGGGAATGGCAGCACTTGTAATCAAGTTGTTTTCAATGTCTTCCCTCATTGCTTCAGCTAGGCCATTGATTATTTCCTCAAAGAAGACAACTGTTTTGTCACAGTCTGAAATGCAAATGGGGGAAAGATTCAAGATTTTGTCTCGGAAACCAACCGGCGAAATGTCACAGTACATGTTCTTGAGATACTTCGCCACTGCGCCAGTACCAACCTCAACATACGGCAGTTTCTGTTCATTGATCTGAGCAGTCTTAGAGTAGAGCGTTGTTCTTTGCTCCATTTCACCGCGACGTAGGGCAATGAAGGCCCATAAATTTGCCTCGTTCATTTCGGCGCTAAGCGATTTTCCCTGACTCGCAGCCTGTTCTTCCCTTGAAGGCGCCCCTAAGTACTCAGGCACTAGATAGTTGCCTCGATAGAAGCAACTTAACAGGCTCTTCCATCTAGATATCGATAGTTCTCCATCGAACCGAAACAATTTTGTATAGTCAGATTGCTTGCCAGCACGGTCAATTTTTCTGTCGATTCTTTCCATGAAGGCTTCTTCCGCATACGCTCGAATTGCTCCGTCAAAGTGAGTGATTGCGTCAGCTTCAGAAGAGTACTCCGCATGTGCGTACCGGCAGCAGAAATAATTACCTTCAAAACCCGGAGACGTATCTTCAACCAACTCCTCAATTTCGAATGTCCGATAGCTGTTTTTAGAACCGTTGACCCAACGGGTTTCAGGGGCCTTCCACCAAATTTGTGTCCTATCCACAGCTTCAAACCGTCGAGTGCAATCATCTGCCTTGTGTTCAGCTACACCGTCAGGGATTTTGCTGATATCATCGCTAAATTTCGGCCCGTGCCAGTATTCAAGCTCAATGGCTTTCTTGACAGTATCAGGGTGCCCAAGAAGGTCTGGATCAAGCCTAATCCTTGCGTTAAGTTCCGGGTGCTGATTGGCTGTTTTGCAAAATTTTTCGATGAAATCGGAGTTTAGAGAGTTCTTGTAAAATTGGCTGCGCCGAAAAAATCTATGAGCTACAAGTATTAGGTCGTTCTTCTTTTCGTGATAAACTCCTGGCATGAGCTCGACAGCTTGCGAAATCAGGTCTTTGTAAAAAACCAAACCATCTTTATCTACTATCTCAGAATCATCTCCGAAGAAGTTTGGATATACTTGCGCCGCGAGGTTTCTTTTCTTGGCAAAAACAGCTTCTCCGCGAAAAAAGTGAATTCCCTCAGTTGAGTCTTGGTTAAATCTTTTTAAGAGGTCGCCGACATACTGTTCAGTTTCTCTTTTATGGTATCGCTTCCAATAGTTTTGGCAACGAGTATTTATTTCGATTCGTTCGGCATCATTCTCGGGCTCCTCAATACACCCTAATGTGCGAACCATTTCCCCATCAATGTACTGACCTAAGATATTCGACCAACCAAACACACGGCTCGTATCGTGCTGTAAGTTCGAAGGTAGCCCGACAGCAGACTGAGCTCGAAAGGCCTCGCTCCACATTTTCTCATGTGAACGCATCAAGATCGAAGCCGAAAATCGCATTTTATCCAAATTGACTTTGCTGGTATTAAATATTCCGAAATTTAATTTCACAACTTCATCCGCATACTGAAGCCGGTTTCTATTATTCAAAATAGAGCCGAGATTTTGATAAGACTAGCGTTAGTTTATTCGATGCTGTTCGAAACAAGATGCGCGCCAAAGCAGCGGACTTCAAACACAGCAAATGAACTCTTCTGTTTTACCCAGTATATCCCCCTAAGGAAACCTGTATCCCTCATGTTGAGACATCGTCTATGCAAGTGCGGCGAAGGTTCGGTTCCCCGCCCATCTGTGGTTGCCGAAGGTGCGAGAAGACCCACTCTTCGGGTCCGCTTCGGGCTGGTTCCGGTCACACTCCGCGCAGGGTGCGATGGCTAAGTATAGGCCGTCGTGACACCTGAACTTCATCATTTGGCTGGTTCTGCCTCCCAAGTGCCATCGCTGATGGCTGCATAAATCATCTGCAGGATCAGGCTGCGCACTCTCTCCTGAGCAAAGGTTGCAGGGCGGTCTGCTAACTCACAGATGTAAAGCGTCCGGCGCAGTTCCGGATCTATCAAGGGCCGGGAATGCAGTTCGCCAGCTAGCAGCTGTTCGCGCATGAACAGAGAGGTCCCGATCGTGCAGCCCAGGCCAGCACTGAGAGAGCCCGCGATAGCATTTACTGAATTGAGATTCAGGCGCGCACGTGACTCCAGTTTCTTCAGGAGGTTCAGGTCATCCATCAAGGCGCGAGCCGATAGCCCCTGACGCAGCAGGATGATCGGAAGCTCCAGGAGTTCCTCAAAGGATATGGGCGCATCCGTGTCACCGATCAGCTCCGGGCGGCCGACGCAAAGCATACGCTCTTCCAGCACCGGCTGAAGCCTGAGCGCTTTATCCTGCGGTGGATTGTAGACCACCGCCACGTCCACCTCCGAGGTCATCAGGTGCATCAGGGTGGAGCCGGACAGGCTTTCGGACAGCGATAGCTTTAGTTTCGGATAGTCCCGCAGCACACTTTCTATTAGCGGCAGGCCAATGGCCTTAACCGCAGAATGCGCCATGCCGACGGAAACCTCTCCAGCCACCTCCTGGGATTCCCCTCTGATGTCGTCGCCTGCGGCGTCCAGCGCCCTTAGAATCGCCCGGGCGTGTTCGTAAAGCCTTGCGCCTGCCGCCGTCGGCGACAAACCGCGGGGGCGCCGCAGAAAGAGTTGCGCGCCTAGTTCCGCCTCAAGGTTGGCGAGATGGTGGCTGAGCGCGGAGGCCGCAACATTCAGATGCCCGGCGGCCTGTGCCAGTGAGCCCTGTTCGTAGATGGCAGCGAAGTAGCGGAGTTGGCGGGAATCCATGGCTTCTGGTTTTTAGAATGGCTTGATCTAAACATTATGATTTTCACATGCCGGCTTCAATCCTACGCTTCAAGGTGAGGTAAGGAGGACACCTATGACCGGCACCGGATTTGCCCCGCTTGAGGGCCTGCGCGTTATCGAGATGAGCCACATGATCATGGGGCCGTCCTGCGGCATGTTCTTGGCGTTCCTCGGCGCTGAAGTGATCAAGATTGAACCGCCGCAAGGTGACAAAACCCGCAATCTTACAGGAATGGGACGCGGGTTCTTTCCAACCTTCAACAGGGGCAAGAAATCCGTCACCCTGGACCTTAAAAAAGCGGAAGGCAGGTTTGCGTTGGAACAGCTGCTGGAAACCGCGGATGTCTTCGTCGAGAACTTCCGCGACAGCTCTCTCGCAGCCATGGGGTTTGCTCCGGATGTCCTGCGCGAGCGTTTCCCCCGGCTGATCGTGGCCTCCTGCAAGGGGTTCCTGCACGGCCCTTACCAAAATCGCACCGCGATGGACGAGGTGGTGCAGATGATGACCGGCATGGCCTACATGACTGGCCCCACCGGGCGGCCGCTGCGGATCGGTTCCTCGGCCAATGACATCATGGGAGGACTTTTCGGTGCTTTCTCGGTGCTGGGTGCGCTGCTGCAGCGCCGGCAGGATGGCCAAGGGTATGCGATCAGGATCGGCTTGTTCGAGAACTGCCTGCTGCTGGTCGCCCAGCATATGGCCCAGTTCGACATCAAGGGCACCGAGGCACCGCCTATGCCGGAGCGTGCCGGTCTATGATTTCTTCAGAACCGGTGACGGGCAGCAGATCTTCCTCGGCGCTGTGACGGAAGGCCAATGGACCAAGCTCTGTGAAGTGCTGGGGCTTGAGGAGTTGAAGGCAGATCCTCGGCTGCAGAACCGACCGGACCAGATCGCCGCCCGTGACTGGACCTTGCCCATCATCGAACACGCGGTGGCACAGCAGTCCTTTGTGCCCTTGGCCGAAGTGCTGGAACGGGAAGGCATCCCGTTCTCGCCCATTGCGCGGCCGGCACAGATGTTTGACGATTCCCATGTGAACCGGCCCGGCGGGTTGTTCGCGTCGGCGCTTCCCGAAGGCGGCAGCTTTCGGGCGCCGGGTCTGCCGTTTGAGGTAGATGGCGCTCCAGCAGTCGCTGCAAATACAGATTTACCTCAGATCGGAGCGGACACGGCGGAAATCCTAGGCAGCCTTGGGCTCACGGTGGAAGACATTCACGCGGCCGCGGGCCGGGTCAACCGTGAGGCTATGTGATGGAGGCCGAAACGCTCTATCCGAAAAACCGCGTGACTCTGCGCGAGGTGGGTTTGCGTGACGGGCTGCAACTGGTCCGCCGGTTTCCGCCCACAGAGGCCAAGCTCAAGTGGCTGCATGCGGAATATGCTGCCGGAGTGCGCCATTTCGAGGTTGGCTCTTTCCTGCCAGCCTCCCGTGTGCCGCAGTTCGCTGATATCCGGGCCTTGATCGGCGCCACAGCGGATCTGGGCGCCTTTGCATCGGCGCTGGCCCTGAATGAGCGCGGAGCCGAGGATGCGGTGCAGACACCGGTGCATGAGATCGTCAACGTGGTTTCCGCCACCGAGGAGCACAGCCGGGCCAATATGCGCCGCTCTCGCGCCGAAGCGGTAAACCTCGTGCGCCGGACACGGGAACTTGCCGATCAAAGCTCTGGCCGACCGCTAGTGAATGCAGGGATTGCGATGGCTTTCGGCTGCTCGATCGCCGGCGACGTGCCGCAAGCCGAAGTCTTGCGTCTCGCTGAAGACTGCCTGAACGCTGGGGCGGATATCATCGGTATTGCCGATACCGTTGGATTTGCCGGTCCGCGCCAAGTGGGCGCTCTAACTTCCGCGCTGGTCAACCTGTGCGGGGATGTACCGGTGACCGTGCATCTGCATGACACCCGCGGCCTGGCTCTCGCAAACGCTGCAGCGGCCCTGGATGCGGGCGCACGGGTGCTGGACGGCTCGCTGGGCGGTCTTGGCGGCTGCCCGTTTGCACCGGGGGCCACCGGCAATGCGGTCTTTGAAGACCTGGTCTTCCTGTGCGAGCGGATGGGCTTTGCCACAGGCATCGACTTGAAAGCTGTGACAGCGATCCGCGGTATCCTTGAGGAGGAGATGCCCGCGGAGGAGCTGCATGGGGCGCTGGCCCGGTCCGGGCCGCCGCCACTGATCCATTGGGCCGCCTGAGGCGCCCTATAGTCCAAGGTCCTAGGGAGGGAACCCATGAAACATCTGATCCCGGCGCTTGCCGCCGCCAGCATTGCCGCTACCGGCACCGCCGCCTCGGCGGGCACCAAGGAAGTGCGCTGCAGCCACCAGCTGCCGCCGTCCCATGCCGTTGCGGAGGTGATCGACCGCTGGGCCGAGGAAGTCGAGACGTTGTCAAATGGCGAGATCGACGTTCAGATCTTTGGTGCCAATAGTCTGGTTGGGGCTAAAGAGAATATCACCTCAACCGCCAAAGGCGATATCGAGTGCGCTTTTTCGGTGCAGTTCCAATGGGGTAAGACCCTGCCGATCATGACGGTGACCACAGCTCCGTATGCCTTTTCCGACATGGCGATCTGGCGCAACTGGGACGGCCCGGAAGCCGCCGACTTTCTGGAAGACAAGCTGCGCCAAAAGGGTGTTGAGAATGTCGTCTGGTTGTTTCAAACCAACACCAGCGTATTCACATCTCAGGGCGATTTCCTGAATGATCCCTCGGATTTCGAGGGTAAGAAGATCCGCGGATTGGTGCCCGCTTTCGACGCCTCGCTCGAAGCTCTGGGTGCGGCGCCGGTTCGGTGGCATGGGCAGGTCTCAGCTTTCGGAGCTGCGCAGCCTCGAAAAAGAGAACGGCCGGCTGAAGAAAATTGTGGCGGAGCTTGAGCTGGACAAGCTGATCTTCAAGGAAAGCCTGAGTTACCTCAAGCCGAAGGCCTGACGACGAGCCAGCTTCGTCAGGCCGTCATTCACACGCGCCAGAAGCTTGCCACTTCAGAACGCCGGACCTGCAAGGTGGTCGGCCTCGCACGCAGCTCCATGCAGTATCAGGCCGTCGAAAGGAACTATTACGACCTGCGGCTTGCCGTGATCCGCCTGGCCAAGAACTATGGTCGGTACGGCTACCGCAAGATAGCCGAACTGCTGCGAATCGAGGGCTGGCAGGTCAACCACAAGAAGGTTGAGCGCCTCTGGCGCGAGGAAGGGCTGCAGCTTCCGCGGCGGTATAAGAGGAAGCGGCGCCTCTACCATAAGGACAGCTCCATCATTCGGCTCCGGCCGACACACCCCAACCATGTCTGGAGTGTTGATTTCGTTCACGACAGGCTCAGCAACGGCCACGGCTACAAGATGCTGACAGTGCTGAATGAATACACGCGCCAGGTGCTCGCGGTGGCAGTCTGAACCCGGAGGTGCTCTACGGCCTGTTTCTTCGCCACGGGAAGCCTGAGTTCATCCGCAGCGACAACGGCCCGGAGTTTGCGTCCCAGGCGACCCAGAGCTGGCTCGAGAAGGTCGGCGTGAACCCGATCCGGATTTATCCGGGATCACCTTGGGAGAACGGATACAATGAACGTTTCAATGGAACGCTCCGCCACGAGGTTCTTATTGCTGAATGGTTCACAACAACCAAACAGGCGCAGATCGTCATTGATTGCTGGCTCAGGCGTTGCAACCACACCCGCCCGCATCAAGCCCTCAACATGCGCCCGCCGGTGCCCGAAACTCTACTTCGAACTGGCCCATAAATATAGGGATGGACAAAGCGATCCGCTCGCTTCGTCCGTCCCGCGCATCACCAAGCCCCGCCGAAATTGTGCTGAGGGTGAATCATGCTCCTCAGGCCGCGTCGAGAGCCGACTTCTTCAGCAACCTGCTAAATTTCAACCAAACCCAATAAAGTGCCGAATTATAAAGCTAATTTTTGTGTCTATGGTGCCCCCACACGGACTCGAACCGCGGACCTACTGATTACAAATCAGTTGCTCTACCAGCTGAGCTATAGGGGCACTCTTCACGCCGCGCTCCAAATCAACGCACCAAGGAGCAAAACTGCCAAGGTGATCTGCGGATCGCGTGCGGGACTGGTACTAGACCGCGTCGGTACCGTCAAGCCGCTAACGTGCGCATGCGCAGAAACATTTTCGCCTCCGTCCGGGCAGGTCGCGAGGATGATACTGACGCGTTTCACATCTCGTTTTCTGCGAAGGACTTTGCCCAGCCAGGGGCGTCAGAGCCGTCAGGGGCGGGGTTGCCCGTCGCGCCCGAAGGTGAGCGTTTCCGTGCCAAGGTCATCGTAGGTAAGCTCGACCGTCACCGCCTGAACGCTTCCGAGCGGGTACTCGCGATAGGGCATGCCGTCCTCGGCCTTGATCATGTTGGGAAAACCTTCGTCCAGGTGGCAGGCGGGCAGGGGCCAGACTTCCGGCTCTTCTTCGTTGACGCTCAGCCGGATCTGCGCAAGGCCGCAGCGCCAGGACCACAGATGGGTGACATAGAGCAGATCCTGCCCCTGGAATTCCCGCACATGGATCCAGTTGCTCCGGGTGGCGGCCAGGATCGGCCTCACTTCCAGCGCGGTGGTGAAGCGGCCGGTCGCGTCCTGTGGCTCGGCAATCAGGGGCGATGGCGCGGGCGACTGTGCAGCCGACGCCTGGGCCACAGGCGCTCCGCCGGATGCGTGCACGGCAGCGGCCGGATCGCCGGTCTGCGCGGTGGTGGCCAGAATGGCCAGGATCATGTCGAGCATGGTCTGTCTCCTGCAATGCGCTAAACTCTGCCGCGCGCCCGATTTTCAAGCGCGACGGTTGCATGGACCGGCTTTGGCGCTTAGCTGTTTCACCAAGCAAAACTACCCGTGCGGGCGGGACGGAACACGGGGAAAACCATGGCAGATGCCCCCTTCAACATCCTGATTGTCGGCCAGGCGGGCCGGTTGCAGTACGAGGCGGTGCTGTTCGCGGCGTCCTTGCGGCACTGTGCGCCGGGCTTCTCCGGTCAGCTCTATGTTGCGGTGCCTCAGCCCGGCCCACTGTGGCAGAGGGATCCGCGCATCCGCAACCCGGACGTGCTTGCCGCCCTGGAAGAGCTGGGCGCGCGCATGGTCCCGTTCGACAGCCAGGTGTTCGGCAGCGCCTATCCCTATGGCAACAAGATCGAAGCCCTGCAGGTGATGCCGGAAGGCGAGCCTTTTGTATTCTTCGACACCGATACGCTCATCACCGGCGAATTGGCGGATGTGCCTTTTGATTTCTCCCGTCCGTCGGCGTCCTTGCGGGTCGAGGGCAGCTGGCCGAAACCGACGCTGTATGGTCCGGGATACGACGGCATCTGGCGCTCGCTCTATGATCGCTTCGGGCTCGATTTCGCCAGCAGTCTTGATCTCAGCCAGCCGGACGAGTTCTGGAAGCGCTACCTCTATTTCAACGCGGGATACTTCTATGGGGCCTGTCCGCGGGCCTTTGGCACGCGGTTCCTGCGCTACGCGCAATCGGTGCGGGATGATCCCCCGGCTGAGCTGATTGGCCAGAGCCTTGACCCCTGGCTGGACCAGATCGTGCTGCCGCTGGTCATCCATGAATTGGGGGGCGGACGGGACGCGCTGCCTGCGGGGTATCTGGATGGGGAGGTCAGCTGCCACTACAGAGTGTTCCCGCTGTTGTATGCGCGGGAAAGCGACCGGGTGGTGGCGCTGCTGCACGAAATCACCGCCCCCAACCGCCTCAAGAAGGTGCTGAAGCAGTACGAGCCGATCAAGCGGATGGTCTACCAGCGCCGGGGCGAGAAGGTGCGGGCGCTGTTCGATCAGGACAACCTGCCGCGCCGCGAGCAGGCGATCCGCAACCGGATCAAATCCGAAGGCTTCTGGATGCGTTAGCGTCGGTCGACCTGCCGCGGGCGCGCGCGTTTTGCGGCTACCGGGGCGGCGGGGCTCCCGCCTGCGCCAGCAGCGCCTGCGGCGCAGCCTTGCAGTTGGGGGTGGCACCGCGCTGCGCGCGGTGGGGCGGCGAGGGACGACGGGCTGGTCCATGCGGCTGCGGGGGCGCTTTGCGCTCTGGCGCGACATTCGCGCGATTGCGTTCCGGCCCCGGCCATGCTGAGGTGCGCGCGACAGAACAACGTCTAAGGGAGACTGAACGATGACCGACGCTCCGAGCTACGGTTTTGACACCTTGCAGATCCATGCCGGCGCCAAGCCTGACCCGGCCACCGGTGCGCGGCAGACGCCGATCTATCAAAGCACCGCATATGTGTTCCGCGACGCGGAACATGCCGCCGCTTTGTTCAACCTGCAGGAGGTCGGCTACATCTACTCGCGCCTGACCAACCCCACGGTTGCCGTGCTGCAGGAACGCCTGGCGACGCTGGAAGGCGGCGTCGGGGCGGTCTGCTGTTCGTCTGGCCATGCGGCGCAGATCATGGCGCTGTTCGCGCTGATGAGCCCAGGCTGCAACGTGGTCGCCTCGACCCGGCTTTATGGCGGCACCGTCACCCAGTTCAGCCAGACCATCAAGCGCTTCGGCTGGTCCGCCAAATTCGTCGACACCGACGATCTGGAGGCGGTGAAAGCGGCGATCGACGAAAACACCCGCGCGGTGTTCTGCGAATCCATCGCCAACCCCGGCGGCTATGTCACCGACATCCGCGCGCTGGCCGATGTGGCGGATGCGGCGGGCCTGCCGCTGATCGTCGACAACACCTCGGCCACGCCCTATCTCTGCCGCCCGATCGAACAGGGCGCGACGCTGGTGGTGCATTCCACCACCAAGTACCTCACCGGCAACGGCACCGTGACCGGCGGCTGCATCGTCGACTCCGGCAAGTTCGACTGGTCCGCGAGTGACAAGTTCCCGTCGCTGTCGCAGCCCGAACCGGCCTATCACGGGCTCAAGTTCCACGAGACCTTCGGCCCGCTGGCCTTCACCTTCCACGGCATCGCCATCGGGCTGCGCGATCTGGGCATGACGATGAACCCGCAGGCGGCGCATTACACCCTGATGGGGATCGAGACGCTGTCCTTGCGCATGCAGCGCCACTGCGAGAACGCGGTGAAGGTGGCCGAATGGCTGGAGCAGGACGATCGTGTCGATTACGTGACCTACGCCGGTCTGCCGTCGTCGCCCTACCACGAACGCGCCAAGAGCTGCTACCCCAAGGGCACCGGCGGTCTGTTCACCTTTGCGGTCAAGGGCGGCTACGAGGCCTGCGTCAAGCTGGTCGACGCGCTGGAGATCTTCAGCCATGTGGCCAACCTCGGTGACACCCGGTCGCTGATCATCCACTCCGCCTCGACCACCCACCGGCAGTTGACGCCTGAGCAGCAGGAAGCCGCTGGAGCCGGGCCGAACGTGGTGCGTGTCTCGATCGGTATCGAAGACGCGGACGACCTGATCCGCGACCTCGACCAGGCCCTGACCAAGGCCTGCGGCTGAGCGATCGGAAACATCTTGCAGCGAGGTCCGGGTGCTGTCGCGGCTGGACCTCGCACCGGGGGCGGGGCGCCGTGTCTCGCCCAGATCATCGAACCTGTCGCGGGATCCGCGGCAGGTTTCTTGGTTTCAGGCGGTGGGGAAACAGGGAAATCGGGGTAGGAACCTGTGAGGAAGGCTGCAAGCTCAGCGCGCTGATCGGGCAGGGGCGAAAGGCGCCGTGGCCCGGAAAATGCAACGCGCCATCCGTTGTGTCGACCGGATGGCGCGCGGGTGTGGTCGGTAGGGCTTAGCCCGTGATTGTGTTCAGCAGCAGGTAGATCAACGCGGACAGGAGGGCAGCGGCCGGGACGGTGATGACCCAGGCGGCCACGATGGTCATGAAATGGCTGCGGCGCACCAGCTTGCGACGGCGGCGCTCCTCCGGGGCGATGCGCTTTTCCGGCGGGCGGCTGGCGGCGGATTTCTTCAGGCGGCGCTCCATGTGCCACTCGCGGAAGAAACCGACCCCGAACACCGCGCCAACCGCGATATGGGTCGAGGACACCGGCAGCCCCAGCCAGCTGGCCACGATCACGGTGATCGCCGCCGACAGCGACACGCAGTAGGCGCGCATCGGGTTCAGCTTGGTGATCTGGCTGCCGACCATGCGGATCAGCTTGGGGCCGAACAGAAACAGGCCAAAGGAGATGCCAAAGGCGCCGATCACCATCACCCAGGTCGGGATCGCCACCTTGGAGGCGAAATCGCCGAATTCGGTGGCATGCACGATGGCCGCCAGGGGGCCGACCGCGTTGGCGACATCATTGGCGCCATGGGCAAAGGACAACAGGCCCGCGGAGATCACCAGCGGCAGGCCGAACAGCGCTTTCAGCGACTTGTTGCGGTTCTCCATGCCCTCGGACTGGCGTTTGATCAGCGGTGCGGTGATCACGTAGGACAAGGCCCCGGCGGCAGCACCGATCAGCAGGGCGGTCTGCAGGTCGATCTTGATGATCCGCTTCAGCCCCTTCAGCGCCAGATAGGCGGCAAAGGCGCCGGCCATGATGCCGACCAGCACCGGCACCCAGCGGCGCGCGGCGGCGATCTTGTCTTCCTGGTAGATGATCTTGGCCTTGATGAAGGCGAGGAACAGCGCCGCGATGACGCCGCCCAACACCGGCGAGATTACCCAGCTGGCGGCGATCTTGGCCATGGTCGGCCAGTTCACCACCGACACGCCCGCCGCCGCGACACCCGCGCCAAGGACACCGCCGACCACCGAATGGGTGGTCGAGACCGGAGCCCCGACCCAGGTTGCCAGGTTCACCCACAGCGCCGAGGAGATCAGCGCCGCCATCATCGCCCAGATGAAGATCGTCTCATTGGCCACGGCCGTCGGATCGATGATGCCCTTGGAAATCGTCGAGACCACGTCGCCGCCCGCCAGCAGCGCGCCCGCGCTTTCGGCGATGGCGGCAATGACGATGGCGCCGCCCATGGTCAGCGCATTGGCGCCCACCGCGGGGCCCATGTTGTTGGCCACGTCATTGGCGCCGATGTTGATCGCCATATAGGCGCCGAATGCGGCGGCGGCGATCACCACCATGCTCATGGCCGAGCCGCCAAAGAACACGCCGGCGCCCAGGCCCGCCAGCACGATGAAGGCCAGCGCAATCCCCGGTGCCACCAGGGGGCGGGAGACATAGCTGGTCGCCAGCTCAACCTGGGAGATCCGGTTCAGATCCTTGTCCAGGGTTTTCCATTGGCTGCGCTGCGGTGCATCGCTCATTCTCGACATTCCTGATTCTGAGGTCTCGGCACGCGCCTAGCGAGGCACCTGCCGGGTTGCAAGCGCCTGACATGAAGCTGTTACAAAAATGTTACAATTGGCGCAGCACGTCCTGCAATTGGGGTTCATGCACCAGGGTTGCAGCCTCTTGCGGGCTCATCCATTGGCGGTTGCGCTCTGCGGCCTCGGGGTAGCTGTCTTCCAGTTCCTCGACCTCGGCGGCGAAGATCAGCGTCGTCACCGGCTCGTCGGTGCCGTTGTCGTGGCGTTTCATGTAGTTGTATTCGCCGATCGGGCGTTCGGAGACCCGTGCCTTGCGCACTCCGGCCTCTTCCCAGGCTTCCTGAAGGGCTGAATCCGGGCCGTTCTTGCCATCAATCGGCCAGCCCTTCGGAATGATCCAGCGGCCAGTGCCACGGCTGGTGATCATGAGCACTTCCTTGCCGGACTCGCCGGTGCGATAGCACAGCGCGGCAACCTGCAGCCGGTTCGGCCGTCTTAAAAGTGGTTTCACGATTTCTTCCCAGGCGCGGGTCAAGGTGCGGGTCATGTCTGCTCAGCCTTTGTGATCGGGTTACCCCGTGTCTTGTTCGGATTGCCGACAAAGTAGGAGGGTGCCCGCAGCTTTGCAAGCACGCAGCAGGCGGCGCGCCGCCGTCAGCCATCCCGCGCCCAGGGCTTGCGGCGGTTTTGATGCTGCGCTTGCGGTTGTACCGACCCCGGGCGTCTCGGAGCGTCTCGGGGCGCTAGGTCCGCCGTTTGGCGCGCAGGGTGGGGTCCGCTTGCGTCGGGTCCTCGGGCCAGGGGTGCTTGGGGTACTGCGCGCGCATGTCCTTGCGCACATCGGCATAGGAGCCGGCCCAGAAACCCGGCAGATCACGGGTGATCTGGATCGGGCGACGGGCAGGGGATAGCAGCGTGACCTTCAGCGCAACCCCGCCCACCGTGGGGTGACGGGTGACGCCGAACAGCTCCTGCAGGCGCAGGGAGACCTCCGGCACCTCGCCGGCATAATCGATCGGCACCTTGTGGCCCAGCGGGGTGATGAAACTGCCCGGTGCCTCGTGGTCCAAAAGCTGCGTCTGCTCCCAGCTGAGCGCGGCGCGCAGCGCAGGCAGTACATCAAAGCGCTTCCAGTCCTCGGCGGATTTTACCCCGCCGAGCATCGGCAGCAGCCAGTCTTCCAGCGTTTCGGTCAGTCCGGGGATCGAGAAATCCGGCAGGTCATGGCCATCTGCGCGCAGCAGCTCCACCCGGGCCGCCAGTCGCGCCGCGGCGCCGGTCAGCCGCAGGCCAAGGTCGCGCACCCCGTCCAGCATGGCCTTTGCCACGGCTTCAGGGGGCACATCCTTCCAGATCCGGTCGTCCAGCACGAGGGCCCCCAGCCGCTCCTGCTGGCGGGCCACCACTCTGCGCTCGCGTTTCGACCACTCGCAGACATCGACCCAGCTGATCTGGTCGGAAAACAGCGCCCGTATTTCCGACAGCGTGATCTGCGCCGCCATGCGGATCCGGGCCTCGCGCGGGTTGCCGTCGGTGTCCAGCGCCACGAGGAAGGGGGCCGCCGCCAGCGTGTCGCCGCCGTCCAGCACCGCGCCCTTGCCACCCGACAGCACATAGCGCGGGGTGCCGCCCTTGCGCCGCTGGCCAATGCGATCGGGATAGGCGAGGGCGGCCATCGCGGCCGGTGACAACCCGGCTTCCGAGCGCCCGGCCTGCGGCCGCAATCGCCGCGCCTCGGCCTTGATCCGTTCTACCACCGCACGGTTCAGCTGATAGGGTTGGCGGCTTTCAAACCCCTTGGGGTCCTTCAGCGCCTTCAGCCGCAGCAGCAGATCCGAGGGCGCGCCGCGCAAGGGGTCGCGTTCTCCCAGCAGGGCGGCCAGCGGCGCTGCATCTGGCCCGGCCTGCAGCAGCATATGGCCCAGCCGCGGATGTAGCGGCAGCGCTGCCAGCGCCTTGCCGTGCTTGGTGATGCGCCCCTGCGCATCCAGCGCGCCCAGCATTGCCAGCAGCGTCTGCGCCTCCGCCAGCGCCCCTGCAGGCGGCGGCGTGAGGAACATCAGATCGTCGGGCGCCGCTCCCCACAGCGCCAGCTCCAGCGCCAGCGCGGTCAGGTCGGCGCTCTCGATCTCGGCAGGCGGGAAACCCAGCAGCGCGCCTTCCTCGCCCTTGGTCCACAGCCGGTAGCAGATGCCCTCCGCCACCCGGCCCGCGCGGCCCTGGCGCTGGGTCGCCTCGGCGCGGGTCACCTTTTCGGTCACCAGCCGCGACATGCCGGAGCCCGGATCGAACCGCGCCCGGCGCGCCTGGCCCATGTCCACCACCACCCGGATGTCCTGAATGGTCAGCGAGGTTTCGGCGATCGAGGTCGCCAGCACCACCTTGCGGCCATTCGTTTCGGGCTGGATCGCGGCGCGCTGCTCGGCAAAGGGCAGGGCGCCGAACAGGGGCCGGATGTGGCAATGGCCCGGCAGGCGCTTGGCCAGCGCCCCGGCGGCGCGGCGGATCTCGCCCTCGCCGGGCAGGAACACCAGAATGCCGCCGCCGGTGGATTTGGTGTCGCGCTCGGCCTGTGCGACAAGATCGACCAGCGCATCCACGCGCCGTGCTTGCGCGGGCAGCGGGCGCTCCAGCCAGCGGGTCTCGACCGGGTAGCTGCGCCCCTCGGAGGTCACCATGGGGGCGTCCATCAGCGCCGCCACCGGGCCTGCGTCCAGCGTGGCCGACATCGCCACCAGGATCAGGTCGTCACGCAGTGCCCCGGCCACCTCAAGGCATAGCGCCAGACCCAGATCCGCGTTCAGCGAGCGTTCGTGGAATTCGTCAAAGATCACCGCGCCGACGCCGGGCAGGTCCGGGTCCGATTGCAGCATCCGGGTCAGGATGCCCTCGGTCACCACCTCGATGCGGGTGGATTTCGACACCTTGGCATCGCCGCGCACCCGGTAGCCGACGGTCTCGCCCGGCTTCTCGCCCAGCGTCTCAGCCATCCGTTCGGCGGCGGCGCGGGCGGCCAGCCGACGCGGCTCCAGCATCACGATGCGGCCCTGCGTCAGCCCGGCCTCCAGCATCGCCAGCGGCACGCGGGTGGTCTTGCCCGCGCCGGGCGGTGCCTGCAGCACGGCCCGGCCGCGCACGCGCAGCGCGTCCAGCAATTCGGGAAGGGCGTCTTCGATCGGCAATCTGGTCATGTCTGCCTTATCGCCAAAGCGGCGAGGGAGGTCTAGCGCATGCGGCGGTAAAGTTCTTGCGGACAAGACACTGAGGGCATCTCCCGTCCGCGGGCGGAAGCGAAGCGCTCGCCCATGGGGGCAGACGGGCGCTGCCCGGCGGCGCCGCCGGGCGGAACAGACCCCGCAACCACTGGACATTGCCGCCCCCCATGCGCCAAGGTCCGCGGCAAGACGACAGGAAGGCCCAGATGGACATCGAACAGCTGACACCCAAGATCCTGGCGGGCGACCGCCGCGCCCTGGCCCGTGCCATCACCCTGGTGGAAAGCGGCCGCGAAGACCACCGCGCGCAGGCAGGCGCGCTGCTGTCCGCACTGGCCGAGCACAAACGCCAGGCGCTGCGCATCGGCCTGTCGGGCACGCCCGGCGTGGGCAAATCCACCTTCATCGAAAGCTTCGGCATGATGCTGATCGGCATGGGGCTGCGGGTGGCGGTGCTGGCGGTTGATCCCAGCTCGACCCGGTCCGGCGGCTCGATCCTCGGTGACAAGACCCGGATGGAGCGGCTCAGCCGCGAGAAGAACGCCTTCATCCGCCCGTCCCCCAGCCAAAGCCACCTCGGCGGCGTCGCCCGCCGCTCGCGCGAGGCGGTGGCCCTGTGCGAGGCGGCAGGCTTTGACGTGGTGCTGATTGAAACCGTCGGGGTGGGGCAGTCGGAAACCGTGGTGGCGGAGATGTCCGACCTGTTCGTGCTGCTGTTGGCGCCCGCAGGCGGCGACGAGCTGCAGGGCGTGAAGCGCGGCATCATGGAGATGGCCGACCTGATCCTGGTGAACAAGGCCGACGGCGCGCTGAAACCGGTCGCCAGCCGCACCTGCGCGGATTACGCCGGCGCGCTGCGGCTCCTGCGCAAACGCCCGCAGGACCCCGAGGGCTTTCCCAAGGCGCTGATGGTCTCCGCGGTCGAGGAGCATGGGCTGGATCAGGCCTGGACCGAGATGCAGGCGCTGATCGACTGGCGGCGCGAGAACGGCCACTGGCAGAAACGGCGCGAGGCGCAGGCCTGCTACTGGTTCGACCAGGAGGTGCGCCAGGCACTGCTGGCCCGGCTGCACACCCCTGAGGCGCAGGCGGCGATGGCGGATCTGTCCGGGCAGGTGGCCACGGGCGCGCTGACCCCGGCGGCGGCGGCGCAGCAGATGTTGCAGCAGCACCTGCAGGGCTGAACGCGCATGCAGGAAACCCGCGTCTTTGACGGCGAGCACCTGCGCGCCTCGCTGTTCAACCCGGGCAGCAAGCGCCTGTTCGTCACCTTCCGCCAGCGCGTCGCCGTGGCCGGGGAGTTCGAAGACCGCGGCCCGGTCCGCAACATGACGCGGCACGGCTACGCCCATCTGCACATCCAGCCGCGGCACAACGACTGGTACATCAACGCCGAGACCAAGCCGCTGTCGCGCAGTCTCAAGGCCCTGACCAGAGGGTTCGAGGACGTCTCGGCGATGGGGTTTTCCATGGGCGGCTACGGCGCGCTGCGGTTCTCCAAGGCGCTGCACCTCAAGCGGCTGATCGCGGTGTCGCCACAGTTCACCATCGCCCCCGGCGCGGTTCCCAACGACCGCCGCCGCAAGGAGGCCGCGGGCTTTGACGCCGAGCTGGGCGATCTCGTCCGCTTTGGCCGTCACGGGGTGCAGGGGGTGGTGCTGTTCGATCCCTTCCGGAAGATGGACCTCAGCCATGCGCTGTTCATCCAGGCGGTGTTTCCTGACCTGAAGCTGTGCCGCCTGTCCTGCGCAGGTCACCCCGCCAGCCAGGTCATTCGCGAGGGGGGCAGCTTCTGGGATCTGCAAACACTCCTACGCGAGGGGCCGCTGACGCCCGCCCGCGTGCTGGCAATGCACCGCAGCCGCCGTCGCCACTCGCCCAGCTACTGGCAGAAGCTTGCCCGCATCGCCCGGCAGCACGGCAGGCCGCAGCTGGCGGCGGCGGCGGATGCCGCGCTGAAGCGTCTTGCACAGGCCGCGGAAACCGGGGCATAAGCCGGGCAAGAAAGCTGAGTTGAATCACTTGACGCTGTTGCCGGTTGAGCGTATGAGCAGCGGACCAGTTTTCGGGCGCAGCCAATGGCCGCGCCCCTTGTGATTTGGCCCGGATCTGCTCCGGGCTTACAGAAACGAAGGATGATGATATGTCGCGCCGTTGCGAACTGACCGGAAAAGGCCCGATGACTGGCAACAATGTCAGCCACGCCAACAACAAAACCAAACGCCGCTTTCTGCCCAACCTGAACGACGTGACCCTGCAGTCCGAAGTTCTGGGCCGTGGCATCAAGCTGCGCATCTCCGCAGCTGCTCTGCGCTCCGTTGACCACCGTGGTGGTCTGGACGCCTTCCTGGCCAAAGCCAAGGACGAAGAGCTGTCGGCAAACGCGCTGAAAGTGAAAAAAGAGATCGCCAAGGCACAGGCCGCCGCGGCCTGATCACTGGCGCTTATCCCACGCGGATCACGGAATTGCAGCACCGCGCGAAGGGCAACCTTCGCGCGGTGTTTGCGTTGCTGCGGCCTGCGGCGGTTTTGCGCGGCGCCTGCCGCCTGCGCCCCCTTGCAGGCCGGGTATTGCGCGGGCATATCATGCCGCGATGACATCCGTATTGCGCAGATATCTCGGCCTGTTCCTGGCCCTGGCCGTCGCCCTGACGGCCCACAGCGCGGCCGCGGCTGGAGGCGGTCGCGATGCCACCGGAACAATGGTGATCTGCACCGGCACGGGGGCGGTGGTCGTCTACACCGATGCCGAGGGCCAGCCGGTCCCGGCACCGCATTACTGCCCCGACTGCGTGACGCATGTGCTGGATGCGGTGGTGCCGCCCACGGTGCTGCCGGTGCCCGGCGGCTATGCGGCGACAGGCGTGGCGATGGACGCCCCGGTTCTGCAGGGCGCGGCCCCGCGGCTGCACGCCAGTGCCCGCGCGCCGCCCGCGGCGGGCTGAGGCTGCGGCCGCTTTCCCACTGACACCATTGCCAAATTCCGACCTATGAGGAGACATGCCTTGTCCCTGAAATCCGTACTCTTTGCGGCTTCCGCTGCCGCTGTTCTGGCCACCTCTGCGCTGGCTGACCACGCTGCCAAGATCATGGTGCACGACCAATACGCGCGGGTGTCCTCGCCCGTGGCCAAGGCCGGTGCGGCCTTTCTGGAAATCACCAACCACACGGCGCAGGATGACCGCCTGGTCGCCGTGCGCTCCGATGTGGCGGCGCGGGTCGAACTGCACACCCACAAGGAAAGCGGTGACGGCGTGATGAAGATGATGCACGTCGAGAAAGGCTTTGCCGTGCCCGCGGGCGCCACCCATCGGCTGCAGCGCGGTGGCGACCACGTGATGTTCATGGGGTTGACCCGCGCGCTGAACCACGGCGATGTGGTCAAGCTGACGCTGGTGTTCGAACAGGCCGGCGAGATCGAGATCGAGGTGCCCGTCGACCTGGAGCGCAAGCCCGATGACCACGATCACGGTGACGGCCACGATCACGGCCATGACAAGGACCACGACCACTCCGGCCAGTCCAACTGATCCACGGGGGCAGGGCGGGCGCGGCGTCAGGCTGCGCTGCAGCCCTCCTTCGCGCCCAAAGCCCGCCCTTGCGGCGGGCTTTTTGCCGCCTGGTGCTAGGCGAGCAGCTCCGCCACCCAGGCAGGCACGGTCTCGCTGGCGGGGCCATAGCGGCGCTCGGCAAAGCGCGAGGTCGTGGCAGAGGGGGCGAGGTTCAGCTCCACCGTATGTGCGCCCACCGCTTGGGCCTCGTCCACGAAGGCGGCCGCCGGGTAGACCTCGCCCGAGGTGCCGATGGCGGCAAACAGATCCGCCTCGGCCAGATGCGCGTAGATCTCCTCCATGTGATAGGGCATCTCGCCGAACCAGACCACGTCAGGGCGGCCCGCCGGGGCGGCACAGGCGGGGCAGGGCTGGCCGGGGTGCATCTGCGCCGGTGCCGCCCAGCGGTGATCGCAAGCGGCGCAGAGCGCGCCTGCCAGCGTGCCGTGCATATGCAGAACCGGGTCAGCGCCGCCCGCCTCGTGCAGGGCATCGACATTTTGGGTGATCAGCACCACCTCGCCGGGATGCTCCGCCTGCAGCCGCGCCAGCGCGCGGTGCGCCGGATTGGGCTCGGCCGCCGCTGCCTGCGCGCGGCGCGCATTGTAGAAACCATGCACCAGCGCCGGGTCGCGGGCAAACCCCTCGGGTGTCGCGACGTCCTCGATCCTGTGCTGCGCCCAGAGGCCCCCCTCGTCGCGAAACGTTCCCAGCCCGCTTTCGGCCGAAATCCCCGCACCAGTCAGGATCACGATCTTCTGCATGCTCTTTTCCATTGCGCCTGAACCCCTTATCACTGCTCCCATCCACAGGAGATCCGCCCCATGCCTACCCGTATTCTGTTTGTCTGCCTAGGAAACATCTGTCGCTCTCCGGCGGCCGAAGGCGTGTTTCGCGCGCTTTGTCCCGAGGTCCAAACCGACAGCGCGGGCACCTCGGACTGGCATGTGGGGGAGCCGCCCTATGGGCCGATGCAGGCGGCGGCGCGGGCGCGCGGGCTGGACATCAGCGATCTGCGGGCGCGGCAGGTGACCCCGGCGGATTTCGACGCTTTCGAACTGCTCATCGCGATGGACCAGGGCAACATCGACAAGATCGAGGCCCTGCGCCCCAGGGGGAACCAGACGCCCTTGCGTCTGTTTACCGATTACGCGCCGCAAAGCGGTATGGACCACGTGCCGGACCCCTATTACACGCGCGACTTCGATGGGTGCCTCGACCTGATCGAGGCTGCGGCCAAGGGGCTGCAGGAGGCGATCGGCACGGCGCAGCGCTAGGGGCAGGGCGCCTCAGGCGCTGATGGTCCGAAACCCGCTGGCAAGAAACGGCAGCTGCTGGACCGCCGGATCGATCATCTGGCTCTGCACCAGCCGACGCACCGTCTCGGCCACGTCACGGGGCACCCGGTCCGACCAATCGGCGGCGGTAAAGAGGGAGATGGTGCGGGACATCTCGCCAAAGGGCAATGGCAGCGCGTCGATCTGGTCGTGGAAGCGACCGGCGCGCATGTAGCCCAGCGGGGTCGTGATCGCCCAGCCGATGCGCCGCGCCACCATCGCCATCAGCGCCAGGTGGGATCCCACCTCGAACCGGTTTTCGAAGGTCAGCGCCTGACGCGCCAGCAGCGCCTCGATCTGCTGCGAGATCAGCTGCTCGCGCGCGTAGCGCAGCAGCGGCAGACCGTCGAGCTGGGCGGCGGCGTCAGCGCCCCCCCGTACCACGCCGCGCGGCACCACCAGGATGAAGGGATCGCGCACCAGCGGATATTCCACCATGCCTTCGTGCAGGTTGCCCGAGGTCGCAGCAATGGCGATATGCAGATCGCGCGCTTCCAGCGCCCGCACGATGTCATGGCTGGAGGCCGTGATCATCTTCAGCCTGCACCCGGTCAGGCTGTCGGCCAGGATGGTGGCCAGCCGCGGTGTCAGATCATTGTCGAAATCGTCGATCAGCCCGATCGACAGCGCCTGCAGGTGGCTGAGATCCATCACCGTCAGCTCGCTCTGGGCCAGCCGCAGTTCGGCCAGCACCGCCTCGGTTCGGGTCAGGAAGCTGCGACCGGCGGCCGTCAGCACCATCGGGCGGCGGCCATGGTCGATCAACTCGCTGTCCAGCGCCTTTTCCAGATTGCGCATCTGCTGGCTGACCGCAGGCTGGCTCAGGCCCGTCAACTCGGCCGCCTGTGCCACCGAACCGGTCTTGGCCAGGGCTTCGAACACCTCCAGCCCGCGCAGGGTCACGCCCTTCATCAACATGCAAACACTCCAAATCGCTTGGACCCGTTTGTTCCGCGTTGCAGCATGCCGGTCAAGAGGGCGGGCGTTGACGTGCAAAATGTCGCAAAGCCGCCGGGGGCGGTGTCGGCTGCCGTGCAGACAGCCTGCAGCCCGCGTCGCCAGCGGTCATGCCGGGCGGTCTGGGGAGGTGATCGCAGGCTCAGCCGCAGCTGCGGGCGGCGTTTTCACCAAAAGCCTTGTAGCGCAGCCACAGCCGTTCGTCGCTGCGACGGTCGGACTGGCGCACCACCTGCGCCCGGTGCGGGTCGGCGAAAAATTTGGCGACGGTGCGCTGCTCGCTGCGGGTCAGGCTCTGATCGGCGACCTGCTGAATGCAGCGGCACAGCCGCGGCGAGGCGGCGGTCCGGTCGGATTGGCGACAGGCGCGTTCAATCGTGCCAGCCTGCGATTCTACGGGCATCAGCCCGGCCAGAAATGCAGCGCAAGCTGCGGCGGTCAGGAAGTGTTTCATCTGCTCGTGCCCCGTTCATGCGGCGCGGGCTTGCTGCCCGCAATTGCAGCGCAGTATGCCGCAAGCGCGGCTTCGTTTCAATCACGGTGACCTGGGGTGAGAGAGGGGCGGCAAGCCTCCGCCACAGCGCGGCCCGCCACCCCGGACGTTACGGTTCCTGGTCGGCCTCAGGCCTGGTTTGGCCCGCGCATCGCGCGCACGGCCTGGCGCACGGCTTTCCAGTCTTTGGCTTCGCTATCGCGCCCGGCTTCGGCGCATTGGCGCATCTTCTGTGCGGCCTCGGCCTCGGCCTTGTCGCCATGCGCCGAGTAGAGCGCACGGGCGTATTCACTGGCTTTGATTGCGTCCATTCCGGTTGTCCTCCTGTGCTTGGTTCGTCACCCGCAAGGGGCCGCGTGAGCCGCGGAATGGGGGCAGTATAGCGGATTTTTCCGGAAATTGCAGCGGCTGGCGCTGCATCGGCGGGATCGGGCCGGGGGCTGCGGCGGACTATGGGCGGGCAGCGCTGCCGCAGGGCGCACAAAGGTCAAGGACGGCAGCGGGATGCGCACCGCCGCGACAGGGGTCCAGAGCAGCGCCTGAACCGCTCAACGCCGGAGCCGCAGAGCGGAGATCAAACGCCCGGTTTGCCGCCGGGCGTTTTTGAAAGGGGCGATGCCTGAAGGCGCCTATTCGAGTCCCAGCAGCCCCTTGGCTTCGGCCAGGATCGCGACCGAGGCATCATGGTCGCCGCTGTCATGCAGGCTCTGCCCCTCGTCGCGCAGGTCCTGGACCTTTGCCAGGTCTTCCTCCGACAGCTCTGTCCCGGCGGCCAGCGCGGCGTCGATGGCGGCAATATCGGCGGGGCACTGCCCGGCCAGAAGCGGCGACGCCAAAAGGGTGATCGCAGCGGCCAAAGTCAGGTGTTTCATGGTGTTATCCTCCCCAGATGAACGGGGGAAGGATAGCATGGAACGGCTGCGTTTTCAGCAGCGGAGTGGTGGCCTGGCTGCGGATGGGCGGAGAGTGGCGCATGGGGGCATTAAAGCCCAGAGGAGCAGGCGAAACGCCGGACGTGCGCGCGGGGCGCGCGCCGGTCTGTGAAGGTGGAACGGGTGGGGTGGCAGCATTAGCAGAAAACAGAAAACGGAGCCGAAGCCCCGTTTTGCAAGCGTTTTTATAGGCGTAGCGTTGCAGAACTATGCCGTCCCGCGAAAATGGCCAGCCTCAGTTGTCCATTTTGAGGGCGGAAATGAACGCCTCCTGCGGGATGTCCACCTTGCCGAACTGGCGCATCTTCTTCTTGCCCGCCTTCTGCTTGTCCAGCAGTTTCCGCTTCCGGGTGGCGTCGCCACCGTAGCATTTGGCGGTCACGTCCTTGCGCAGCGCCGAGAGGGTCTCGCGGGCGATCACCTTGCCGCCGATGGCAGCCTGGATCGGGATCTTGAACATGTGGCGCGGGATCAGGTCCTTCAGCTTCTCGCACATCGCCCGGCCACGCATCTCGGCGCGGTCGCGGTGGACCATGGTCGACAGCGCGTCCACCGGCTCGTCGTTCACCAGGATCGACATCTTCACCAGGTTGTCCTGGCGGTAGCCGGTCATCTGGTAGTCAAAGGAGGCATAGCCCTTGGTCACCGATTTCAGCCGGTCGTAGAAGTCGAACACCACCTCGTTCAGCGGCAGGTCATAGACCGCCATGGCGCGGCTGCCGGCATAGGTCAGGTCTTCCTGGATGCCGCGACGGTCCTGGCACAGTTTCAGCACATCGCCCAGGTATTCGTCCGGCACCATGATGGTCGCCTTGATGCGCGGCTCCTCCATGTGGTCGACCTTGGACATGTCGGGCATGTCGGCAGGGTTGTGCAGCTCGATCATCTCGCCGTCTTTCATGTAGACGTGATAGATCACGCTCGGCGCGGTGGTGATCAGCTCGATGTTGTATTCGCGCTCGATCCGGTCGCGGATCACCTCGAGGTGCAAGAGGCCGAGGAAGCCGCAGCGGAAGCCGAAGCCAAGCGCGGCCGAGGTTTCCATCTCGAAGCTGAAGGACGCGTCGTTCAGCGCCAGCTTGTCGATGGCGTCGCGCAGGTCCTCGAACTCGGCGGAATCGACCGGGAACAGACCGCAGAACACCACCGGCTGGGCCGGCTTGAAGCCCGGCAGCGCCTTTTCGCAGCCGTTGCGGTCGTTGGTGATGGTGTCGCCGACGCGGGTGTCGCGCACCTGCTTGATCGAGGCTGTGAGGAAGCCGATTTCGCCGGGCCCAAGCTCGTCCACCACCTGCATGGCGGGGCGGAACACGCCGATGCGGTCGACGTGGTGCAGGGTGTTGTTCGACATGAACTTCACCCGCATGCCCTTTTTCAGTACGCCGTCCATGATGCGGACCAGAACGATCACGCCCAGGTAGGCGTCGTACCAGCTGTCCACCAGCATTGCTTTCAGCGGCGCGTCGCGCTCGCCCTTGGGGGCGGGCAGCTGCGTGACGATGGCTTCCAGCGTCTCGCGGATGCCCTGGCCGGTCTTGGCCGAAACCTGGATCGCGCCCGACGCGTCGATGCCGATCACGTCCTCGATCTGCTCCGCCACCCGGTCGCAGTCCGACGCAGGCAGGTCGATCTTGTTCAGCACCGGCACGATCTCGTGATCCGCTTCGATCGCCTGATAGACATTCGCCAATGTCTGCGCTTCGACCCCTTGCGTCGAGTCGACCACCAGGAGCGAGCCTTCAACCGCGCGCATCGAGCGGGAGACCTCATAGGCAAAGTCGACGTGGCCGGGGGTGTCGATCAGGTTCAACACATAGGTTTCACCGTCATTCGCGACATAATCGATGCGCACGGTGTTGGCCTTGATGGTGATCCCGCGCTCGCGCTCGATATCCATCGAGTCGAGCAGCTGCTCCTTCATGTCACGGTCCTGCACCGTGCCGGTCTCCTGGATGAGCCGGTCGGCGAGGGTGGATTTCCCGTGGTCGATATGGGCCACGATGGAGAAATTACGGATTTTGGCGAGATCAGTCATGCTCAGGCATATGATTTGGATTCGGGGTTTGGTCAAGCCGCCACGTGCGCCGCGCGGCATAATACGCGCGCGGGCGTGCGCGTGCTTCCGCTCGGGCGGTGGTCGGGCGGTGGGGCGCGCCGGGGGCGCAAGGCTGGCTCGCGGGTGTCGGCGGTGCCCTGTCGGCGCGCCGCCCAGGCTTACATGGTGTTCTGTACGTCCTGCGCCGCGCCGCTGATCGCTTGCCCGGCTTTCTGGATGTCGCGCCCGGCGCCCTTGGCGGTTTCGCAGGCGGTCAGCCCCCAGACGGCCAGCCCTATCACAATAATTCGGAACATTTCCCTCGCCCCTTGGTTTGGAGTGTAATGGATTGATAATCTGACAGAGTTTCTAACAAGCACCCCCTCTTCAGGCCAGCGGTTTCGGCGCATGCGAAAAGCCGCCGCCACTTGCAGTGGCCAGAGGGGAAACTTGTGCAACCTCTGGATGAGTGCTATCCTGTAAATGCAATAGAGGCTTGGGTCGGCGCTGCCGGTGCCAGGTCGGCCCCGGCCTGTCCGGTGGCAAGGGAAGGCGGAGGTTGAGCCTATGGATTTTACTGCGAGGAAACAAACGCTTGGGGCGCAGAACGCGCGGCTGTCCGATGCCGTGTCCGGCGCCATGGCCGAGAGTGCCCGCAGTCAGCCGGACGCACCGCATTCGCGGCAGGGGCTGGCCATGGCCTCGGCCTGGCCGGATCCGGTCGCGGTGGCGGGGCCGACCGCGACCGGCGCGGTCCGAGCGGAGGACTTGCGGCAGGTCGAAGCGGCGCGGGCGCGGCTGCGTGAAGGCTCCGACGGCTTCTGCCAGATTTGCGGCGACGAAATCGGCGCGGATCTTCTGGATCAAAGCCCGCACACGCCGTTCTGCAAATCCTGCGCCCCCTAGCGCCCCGCAGGCAGCCCCGGCGTGGGCAAGACGTCAGGGCAGGCCCTCTCGTCGGCGGTCGCATGGGGCGGCGAGGAGGGAGCGTGACGTGTTGCCGGTCTGGCCCGTGGTGAGCCAGATATTGATGCGGCATCCGGTATCCCTTCTGCGCGACAGGACCTGTGGCTCGCAGAGGGAACCTGTGGCTCGCAGAGGGTTTGACCGGGCCCGGACGGGAGTGCCCGACCATCATCGGCAGTTGCCTCATGGCAGCACTGCACGACTTTAATTGTTCGCGCCAACGCCACCGTTGCCGTGCCGGGCGGGATATGTCACAACCGGCCTGACCGACTGAACACATGAGTTTAGCAGATGCCAGATTTCACTGAGCGCCGCCGCATGATGGTGGATACCCAGATCCGACCGTCGGATGTCACCAAATACCCGATCATCGCCGCCATGCTGGACGTTCCCCGCGAGCAGTTCGTGCCCGATTCCCAGGTCGAGGCCGCCTACGCCGATCAGAACGTGCCGCTTGGCGGCGGTCGCGTCCTGCTGGAGCCGCGCACGCTGGCCAAGATGCTGGATGCGGTGGACCTGCAGAACGACGAGCTGGTGCTCGATGTTGCCTGTGGGCTGGGCTACTCCACCGCAGTTGCCGCGCGCATCGCCCAGATGGTGATCGGCGTCGAGGAAGACGAGGACCTCGCGGCGGACGCGCAGACGCTGCTCTCGGATGCGGGGGCCGACAATGCCATCGTGCACACCGGGCCGCTGGCCGAAGGCGCGGCGGAACATGGCCCCTATGACGTCATCCTCGTGCAGGGTGGCGTCGAGGACCTGCCGCCCGCGCTGCTCGACCAGCTCAAGGACGGCGGCCGGATTGCGGCGCTGCTGGTGCGCGGCGCGCTGGGAGAAGTGAAGATCGGATACAAATCCGGCGACCAGATTTCCTGGCGGTTTGAATTCAACGCAAATGCTCCGGTCCTGCCGGGGTTTGCGGCGGCGCGGGAATTCGCGCTCTAGACCATCCCCGGATGGTCGCCACGGTTCTTGGGGGTGGCCGTGTGCCAAGATGGATGAGCCGGGCGCCGGATCGTTGTCGGCGGCCGCTGCTCAAGAGGTAAATCACCGCGACTGGCGGCGCGGCAAACGAGCAAGGCAACCTATGCGAATGAAGTTTTCTGCGAGTGTATTCAAGGCTTTTGTGTTTGCCGGCGGGGTCGCCGCCACGGCGTTGATGCCGCTGAAGGCCGCGGCCGACAACCTGTCCGATGCGTTGATTGGCGCCTACAAGACCAGTGGCCTGCTGGAGCAGAACCGGGCCCTGCTGCGGGCCGCCGACGAGGATGTGGCGATTGCGGTGTCGCGGCTGCGACCGGTGATCGAATGGACCGTCTCCGCCACCAACAGCTACAGCGAGTTCCGCCAGGACCGGACACAGAATACCCTGTCCACCGGGCTGCAACTGACTCAGCTTCTCTATGATGGTGGGGCCAGCCGCCTGAACAAGCTGGCGGCGCAGGAAACGGTTCTGGCCACCCGCCAGGCCCTGCTCAGCGTTGAGCAATCGGTGCTGCTGCGCGCAGTTCAGGCCTATGTCGACGTGCTGCAGGCACAAGAGAATGTCCGGTTGCGCCGCAACAACCTGCGCCTGCTGGGCGAGGAGCTGAAGGCCGCGCGCGACCGTTTCGACGTCGGCGAGGTCACCCGCACGGATGTGGCGCTTGCCGAAAGCCGGGTTGCCGGTGCGCGCGCCAATCTCACCAATGCCGAAGGCGTGTTGCTGACCGCCAAGGCGACCTACAGGGAAGTCGTGGGCCGCGACCCCGGCGTGATCGCAGGGCAGCCGCCGTTGCCGCGCACCGTCGCCTCCTTGCAGAGCGCGCAGGCGGTCGCCATTCGCAACCACCCGGACCTGCTGTCCCAGCAGCATGTGGTCAAGGCCCGCGATTACCAGGTGGCCGCCGCCACCGCCGACATGGGGCCGCGGGTTAGCCTGCAGGCGCAGGTCGGCGTCAGCGATGACACCCATGGCAGTAACAGTTCGGGCAATAGCTCCAGTATCGGTGTCACCCTCGGGCAGGAGCTCTACGCTGGCGGGCGCAACTCGGCCGTGCGGCGGCGTGCGATTGCCAATGCGGATGCGCAGCGCGGCCTGCTCATCAACACGCAGCGGGTGGTCCAGCAAAGCGTCAGCGCCGCCTATTACAATGTCGAGACAGCCCGCGTCAGCCTGATCTCCTCGGCCGAGCGCGTGCGCGCCTCCAAGGTCGCCTTTGATGGTATCCGCGAGGAAGCGACGCTGGGCGCACGGACCACTCTGGACGTGTTGCAGGCCGAGCAAGATTACCTCGATGCGCAGACCGAGCAGGTCAATGCCCGGGCCAACCAGGCCATCGCCGCCTACCAGCTGTTGCAGGCGCAGGGGCTGCTGACCGCGGAACACCTCGGCCTTGCGGTCGAGGTCTACGATCCCACGCTCTATTACAACCTGGTCAAGGACGCCCCCGTCCCGCTGAGCAAGCGCGGCAAGGATCTGGACCGGGTGCTCAAGGCCTTGGGGCGTAACTGACAATTCATCCTATCTGTTGTGTGGAACAGGGAAGGTCGCTACACTCTACCGTAAGAGGCAAGAGTGGTTATCAAAAATGTCCGACCCAGTTACCCACGCCGAGATTGAAGATGTTCTGTCCTCGATCCGCCGTCTGGTGAGCGAAGATACCCGCAGTGATGAGGCTGCGCCGCATCCCGCGGCGCGGCTTGTCCTGACACCAGCCCTGCGGGTGCAGGACGGCCCTGCGACGACCGAGGATCATCAGGATCAGGACGGCGCCGCGCCCGCGGCTGCCCCGGTCGCCTCGGCGGCCCAATCCGCCGCAGATACCGCTTCCGCGACATTTGCGGAGATCCCGGACCCGGACCTATCCGCCCCGGCGCCGGAAGACTTCGCTGCCGAGCCACCACTGGCCTTCCATCACCGACGTCTCTATTCCGATCAGACCACCACGGATCAGGCCGCCGCGAGCGAGGATGTCGCCGCTGCCCTGCGATCCGAGGCTGACGCCGCCTCCGTCGCGCAGGCCGATGCCGCCGAGACGAGCGAGGCGCAAGCGCCCTGGGGCCGTCCGGGTGCCACCTTGTTTGCCGCGGCTGCCGATGCCGCCGAGCACGAGGAGGCCCCCGAGGGCGGAGGGCTCCCGGCAGAGCCGTGTCCGGAGGATCCGTCCGAAGTTTCCGAATTCAACGGCACACATGCGGCTGCCGAACAGCCCGCGACAGCCGATCCTGCGCCAGAGGCCGCAACCGCCGAAGCGCCCGAGACTGCTGCCCGGTCCGAGGGCGCTGCCCAAACCGAATCCGTGGCCCATCGTGCCGCCTCCGTCGTGCGCAAGATCGCCGAGATGGAGGCGCGCAGTCAGGGCCAGGTGGCCGGCGCGCCCGAACCGGTTTGGGAACCCGACAGCAAGACCGAGGGGCCCTTTGCCTCGATCGGGCCGGATGTGATCGTATGGCGTGACGAGCCCGTGCGCGAGAAACCCCTGTCGTCCGTTGCGCCGCAGTCGGCGGAACTGGCCGCAGCGGTGCAGCCCGCCAGGGCGGCGGAGCAACCGGCGCAACCCGCGGCATCGGCCGAGGCGCGCGAGGAAGCGCCGGCAACGCAGAGCGCCGAGAGCGATGAGATCGAGGCCCTGACCGCATCTGCGGCGACCGAGGCTGCGATGGATGCGCTGGCCGCCGAAGCAGAGGCCAACGGTGAGGCCTACCTTGACGAGGACGGCCTGCGGGAACTCGTCGCCAGCATCGTGCGAGAGGAGCTGCAGGGCGCATTGGGTGAGCGGATCACTCGCAATGTGCGCAAGCTGGTGCGCCGCGAAATCCATCGCGCTCTGGCCGCGCACGACCTGCTCTGATCAACGAGTTGCCCAATGTGCGGGACAGGGGAATTCGGTGCAGTCTCAGGGCGGTTCCAGCCCTGGCGCCATCACCGGACCTCCCCTGATTGCGCGCTCGCAGCAGAGGTGCGGGGCAGGGGTGCTCAGCCTGGCCTCAGCGCACCACCGGCTGCGCCAGTGTCAGCAGCTGATCCAGATCCATGTACCGCTCCAGGTGGTCGGCAAGCGCATCCAGCGTTGCTTCGACACCATCGTCATATCCCGGCTGGCTGGCGTATCCCAAGCTCTCCAGAACACTGGCGCGGAACCGGTCTGACGAGAACAGCCCGTGCAGGTAGGAGCCTTTCACCCGCCCATCGGCAGAGGCAGCGCCTTCAGGGCGCTCCCCGATCGTCAGCCAGGCGCGCGCGCAATCCGGGCCTTCGGTGCGGCCCATGTGGATCTCATAGCCGCTGACTGGCAGCCCGCTGTCCCGGGTCACCGCCTCGGTCAGCGTGACCCGCTTGTCATTGGCCATCACGGTGTGAACATCCAGCAGGCCCAGCCCCTCGACCTTTCCCGGGCGGCCGTCGACCCCTTCGGGATCGTCGATCGTCTTGCCCAGCATCTGGTAGCCGCCGCACAGGCCCAGCACATGGCCGCCGCGGCGGTAATGGGCCAGGATGTCGATGTCCCAGCCCTGGCGGCGCAGGTAGCCAAGGTCGCCGATGGTCGACTTGCTGCCGGGCAGGATGATCAGGTCGGCGTCGCCGGGCAGGGCGCGACCCGGCGGCACGATCTCGACCGTGACCTCGGGCTCGGCGGCCAGCGGGTCGAGGTCGTCGAAATTCGCCATCCGCTCCAGCTGCGGCACCACGACCTTGCAGGCACCGCCCCGATGCGAGGCAATGTCCATCATGTCCTCGGCCGGCAGCTTCCAGGCATCCCAGAACCAGGGCACCACCCCCAGGCAGGGCCAGCCGGTGCGCGCGGCAATGTCGTCGCGGCCGCCGTCAAACAGGCTGAGGTCACCACGGAAGCGGTTGACCAGGAAGCCGACAACGCGCTCCAGGTCCTGCGGCTCCAGCACCGCATGGGTGCCGACGATCTGCGCGATCACCCCGCCGCGGTGAATGTCGCCAGCGATCACCACCGGGACCTCCGCGGCGCAGGCAAAGCCCATGTTGGCAATGTCGGTCTTGCGCAGGTTCGTTTCCGCCGGGGAGCCCGCGCCCTCGATCAGCACCAGGTCGGCGTCTGCCGCCAGCCGGTGGTAGCTTTCCAGCGCCGCCTCCAGCAGGCCGGACTTGTCACGCAGGAACGATCCGGCGCCCTGGGTGCCGCGGCGCTTGCCCTGCACGATCACCTGCGCGCCGGTGTCGGTCTCCGGTTTCAGCAACACCGGGTTCATGTCGGTATGCGGCGCGCGTCTGGCCGCCCGCGCCTGCAGCGCCTGGGCGCGACCGATCTCGCCGCCCTCGGGCGTCACGGCGGCGTTGTTGGACATGTTCTGCGGCTTGAACGGTGCCACCCGCAAACCACGCCGCACATAGGCCCGCGCCAGCCCGGCCACCAGCAGGGATTTCCCGACATTGCTGCCGGTGCCCTGGATCATGATTGAACGCGCCATCCGCTGCTCCCTGGTTGCGCCTGTTGTTGCCGCCATGGATAGCAGTTTAGCCGCCGCCGTCCATGGGGCGTACGCCGGAACCGCCGTGGTTTGGCCCCGGCACGACGTGTTGCCGTCTGGTCAGATTGTCACGGGGGGGGCACAAAGGCGCGCGGCCCGAGGTGGGGCGCGCAAAAGAAAACACGCCCCATCTCTGGGGCGCGTTTTTCATCTGATAGATCTATCAGACAGGCAGGGGCCGTCAGGCGGCTTCTGCTTGGGCGGCGTTGCGACGCTCGCTTTCCTCGCGCGACAGCGCGACCGAGGTCCGCACCCCACGACCGACAAAGTCCATCAGACCTTCCACAACCCGCTCGTTCGGGTCGATACCGGCGCAGGACAGCACTTCGCGACCATCGCGCGAGCGCGCCCAGCGGGCGATCTGTTCGGGGCCATTACCATATTTCTTGTCGTCGGCGATGGCATCATCCAGTGCGGCCAGGACAACAGCGGCAAAGAGTTTGCGGGCGCGGTTGCCTTGCTCGTTATTGTAAGCGGTGCCGTCTACGAAATCTCGCATCTCGTATCCCTTGTTGTTCTTGCTATTGCAATTTTCGGCGTAGCGCTGCTTATGGCGGAATTGTGACGATTCGGATAGAGCGCAGATGCATAGCATTCATGCAATTTGCGCATAGCTTTTTCATCCTTTCTACACACCATATCCTTGTCTTGCCAGCGATCAGCCTGCCAGATATAGGGTCTTGCAAATTATCATCAACCATCTGAAAGGCATTTTCCCATGCCCAAGATCAACGGCAATGAAATCCGTCCTGGTAACGTCCTGGAACATAATGGCGGTTTGTGGGCAGCGGTGAAGGTCGATCACGTCAAGCCCGGCAAGGGCGGCGCCTTTGCCCAGGTCGAAATGCGCAACCTGCGCAACGGCTCCAAGCTGAACGAGCGCTTCCGCTCCGCCGACAAGGTCGAGCGCGTGCGCCTCGAGCAGAAAGACCAGCAGTTCCTCTATGAGACCGACGGCATGCTGGTGTTCATGGACACCGAAACCTACGAGCAGATCGAGCTGCCCGCGGATCTTCTGGGCGAGCGTCGCCCGTTCCTGCAGGATGGCATGACCATCGTGGTGGAATTCTACGAATCCGAAGCGCTGAACGCGACCCTGCCGCAGAAGGTGACCTGCAAGGTTGTCGAGACCGAGCCGGTCGTCAAAGGCCAGACCGCCGCGAACTCCTTCAAGCCCGCGATTCTGGACAACGGCGTCAAGGTCATGGTGCCGCCCTTCGTCGGGCAGGACGAGATGATCGTCGTCAACACCGAGACCATGGAATATTCCGAACGCGCCTGATCCAGGACGACCCGGAAAACAGAAAGCCGCCCTCCCTCGGGGCGGCTTTTTTGATGGTGGGCCTTTTTGATTGTGGACCTTTTTGGCTGTGGACTGGCAGCCGGGATCCTTCAGACCGGTCCTGCGCGCATCAGCTCGGAAAGCTCTTGCGCAAACCCTGCCCGATCACCTTGGCGGCAGCGCGAGGTCAAACCCGCAGGCGTCCATCATTTTGCCGTAGGCGGCGGTAAAGCCGCTGAGAGATGCCTCATACAGCATGTCGTTGCCCGCCCAGATCTCCACCCAGCGGCCCTGCTTCATTGCCTGCAGCATTGGCAGATGGTCCTGCGGGCGCAGCTGGGTTTCGGCGGTGGCGATCCCTTCGGAGTCAAAACCGGCAGAGGCGGTGGCGGTGATGGCAAAGCCGCGATCGAAGTCGAACAGGAAATCGACCGGCTGGCCCTGCTGCATCGCGGTTCCGTAACCGCGCGGCGCGCGTTCGATCACCTGGGCCATGGGATAGCTGTAGGGCGGGCCGACATCGCCGGAGTAGACCGACAGCGCCAGCACCGGATCGCCGTCGCCGCCGGTACTGGCGCGGCAGGTGAGGTGGCGGTCCTCGGTCGTTTCATGCACGGCGACGGAAACGCGCCAGTCCTTGTGGCTCCAGTCGGTGGCGAGGGCAGGGCAGGCGGGTATCGCGGTCAGCGCGACGGCGGCGATCAGGCGCATGGGAAGTCCTTTGGGTGTACAGCACTCGCCTGCACCCTACGGCGCGCGCATGAACCGCCGGTGAACACGGCCAGCCATGCGCGCAGAGCGGGCTTCAGCCCTTGTCGTCGGCCTCCGCCTCGGGGTGCCAGGTGACGCGCGCCTCACCGGCCTGCATGTCGCCGGTGGCCCGATCAAGACGGAGATAGGCAATGCCGCGACCGCCGGACTGGGTGTAGAGCGTGCCGACGCTCTTGCCGTTTGCGGTGATCTCGGTGCCCACCGGGGCGGCGCCTGCGACCTCCACGACCCGCAGCCCCTTGCGCAGGGTGGTCTTGTGCTTCATGCGGGCGGTGACCTCCTGGCCGACATAGCACCCTTTGCGGAAATCGACGCCGCCGAGGCGCTCGAACCCGGCTTCCAGGATGTAGGTGTCGGGCCCCAGTTCAATGCCGCTTTCGGGGATGCAGTGGGCCACCCGGATGGCGTCCCAGTCGCTGCCGTCATCGCCGCCTTCGGGGCCATACAGCCGCCAGCCCATGTCCGGGTGGCGGGGGTCGGTCAGCGCGCCTTCCGGTGCCGGGCCGGTGCCGCGCCGCACCTGCAGATCGGTCATCTCCACCTGCACATCGGCGCGCAGCCGATACATGGTCAGGCGTTTCATCAGCCCCTCGGCCAGGCTGGCCTCCACGTCGAGCAGGACGGAATCGCCATCCGCGGCGAGGAAGAAATCCGCGAGGTATTTGCCCTGCGGGGTCAGCAAAGCGGTATAGACCAGGCCGTCCTTCAGACGGTCCACGTTGCTGGTGACCAGCCCTTGCAGGAAGCTGCGTGTGTCAGCGCCGCTCAGGCGCAGAATGCGACGGTTGCTCATGCTTGTGTCTCCGCTGGAACCGGTCCGTTGGCCGGGGCGTTTAACTTTGCCGCACAGTGATATAGGAAGTGCGGCGGAAGAAAACCGCAAAACCGCACAGGAGGCGTTCATGCCCGCGCCGGTCAGCATCGTGATCCCCACCCTGAACGCGGGGGCAGAGCTGCCCGCCTGCCTCGAGCACCTGATGGAGGGGCTGAGCGCCGGGCTGATCTGCGAGTTGATCATCTCCGATGGCGGTTCGCAGGATGAAACCCGCGCCATTGCCCAGGCTGCCGGGGCCGAATGGATCAGCGGTGCGCCGTCGCGCGGCGGTCAGCTGCGCCGGGCCTGCGCCGAGGCGCGCGGCGAGTGGCTGTTGGTGCTGCACGCCGACACCCGGCTGGCGCCGGGCTGGGCCGACGCGGTGGCGCAGCATCTGGAGACGGGGCAGGGGCTGCCCGCTTATTTCCGCCTGCGCTTCCGTGCGTCCGGGGTGATGCCTGCGCTGGTGGCGGGCTGGGCCAACCTGCGTTCGCGCCTGTTCGGCCTGCCCTATGGCGATCAGGGTCTGCTGATCCGCCGCGATACCTATGTGGCCGCGGGCGGCTACCCCGACCAGCCGCTGATGGAGGACGTGGCGCTGGCGCGCCGCCTCAAGGGGCTGACCGCCTTGCCCTCGACGGCGCTGACCAGTCCCGTGCGCTACCAGCGGGCCGGATGGCTGCGGCGCGGCGGGCGCAACCTGTGGACGCTGGCGCGGTATTTCCTCGGCGCCACGCCCGAGCGTCTCGCAAAGTCCTACAGCAAATAACCCGTTCCGCGCGCCCCTCCCGCGGGAAGGGCGCGGCCTGCAACCGGCCCGATGCACCGCCGGGCGTCAGCCGAACAGCTTGCGGGCAAAGCGGCGGAACCAGCGCTCGCGTGAGCCGCTGCGGCCTTTGGTCAGATGCTCGGTCTGCGCCGTGATGGCGGTGGTGTCGACCACGGCCTTGCCGTCCTGGAACTGCAGCCGGTAGAGATCGGCATAAATGCCGCCGCGCGCCAGCAGCTCCTCGTGGCTGCCCTGGTCCACCACCCGGCCGCGGTCCATCACCACGATCTTGTCGGCGTTGCGGATGGTCGACAGCCGATGCGCGATCACCAGCGTGGTGCGCCCGCCCGCCAGCCTGTCCAGCGCCGCCTGCACCACCTTCTCCGACTGCGCGTCCAGCGCCGAGGTCGCCTCATCCAGCAGCAGGATCGGCGTGTTGCGCAACAGGGCCCGGGCAATCACCACCCGCTGCCGCTGACCGCCCGACAGGGCCGAACCACGCGGTCCCACCCGTGTATCCAGCCCATGTTCCAGCTTGGGCAGGAAGTCCGCCACATGCGAGGCTTCGAGCGCCGCCTGCAACTCCTCGTCACTGACGTCGGTGCGCCCCAGAACGATGTTTTCACGCAGGGTCTCGTCGAACAGCATCGCGTCCTGCGTGACCACCGAGAACAGGCTGCGCAGATCGGCCGTGCTCAACTCGTTCACCTGGACGCCGCCGACGGTGACGGAGCCTGCCTGCGGGTCCACCATCCGCGTCAGCAGGTTGAAAATGGTCGATTTTCCCGCCCCGGAGGCACCGACCAGCGCGGTGGTCTTGCCCGCCTCCGCCTCCAGCGAGAGGTCGCGCAGGATCCGGGCGTCGCCATAGCTGAGGTCCACCCCCTGCAGCCGGATGTCGGGCAGCCCCTCGGGGGCCGGTTTGGGGTGTTCGGGCTCCTGCAACAGGATCGGTGCGTCGAGCAGCTCTTTGATGCGCTCCAGCGCCGCGGCCGCGTTCTGCCAGACACCGGAGATATTCGCCAGCCGCCGCATCGGCTCGAAGGACAGGCCGATCGAGGTGAAAAAGCTCATGAACTGGCCGACGGTCTTTTCGCCTTCGATGATCTCGTTGCCGCCATACAACAGCACCGCCATGAAGCCGACGCCGGCCATGATGTCGGTCATCCCGGAGATCGAGGAGGTGCCGAAAGCCGCCTTCACCTCGGATTTAACAAATTCATCGGTGCGTTCGGTGAAACGCCCCACCTGGTAGTCTTCCAGCCGGTTCAGCTTCACCGGCACGATGCCGTGGAAGATCTCGTCCAGCCGCGTCGCCAGATCCGCCCCCAGATCCCGCGCTTTCGATGCCTTCTTGCGCACGTAGCGCTGGATCGTGGCGATCGGCAGCAGCAGCACCGGCACCCCGATCAGCAGGATCAGGGTCCAGCGCCAGTCGATGCTGAACGCCACGCCGAGCACCGCCACCAGCGCGACCAGATCGCGGCCCGCGCCGGTGATCACCGCCTGCCAAACCGCCCCGATGGCGCCGACGTCGCTTTGCACCCGCTGCAGGAGCAGCCCCGGCGGGTGCTGCTGGTGAAACGCCGGATCCTGCCGGATCAGCCGCGCCAGCATGTCCTTGCGCAGATGCGCCGCAGAGGTCTGCGAGACCTTGCTCAGCAGCACCTTCTGGGTGACGCTGGACACCCCGCGCAGGGTGAAGATCGCCAGGAACGCCAGGCTGACCCAGACCAGCGCGTCGGAATTGCCATCGACGAAGACAAGGTCGAACATCGGCTGCATCATGTATCCCAGCGCGCCCATCGTCGCGCCCTCGATCAACATGAAGACCACCGCGATGCCCAGAAGACCGATGTAATGGCGCAGATAGCCGCGCCACAGCCAGCCGAACAGCTCGCGCGAGGATTTATGCGGCTGGCTCATCGCGTCAGGGTCCGTCGCAGGGGCAAGGTCCGGCGGTTCGTTGGGGTCATCTCGGGCCTCTTCTGATGGTGTTCGTCCCGGCGGGGGTTGCGCCATTTAAGCAGCTGAGGGCCGTGGTGCAAGCCATTGGCATCAAAGGCCGGGTCGGCGCAGGGGCATGGCGCGGCGTCATCCTCGGCGATTGACCCCGCGATCCGGATGACTACTCTGGCGGGCAAAATCACCTGCGGCCCGGCTGCCCGCCCGCCGCAGCACAGGGAGCAGCAGCCATGAAGTCATCCGTCAACCTGTCGGCCGGGCGATCCTACCTGGCCATTCCCGGCCCCTCGGTGGTGCCGGACCAGGTCCTGCAGGCGATGCACCGGGCCTCGCCCAACATCTACGCGGGTGAGCTGGTCGAGATGACCGAAACCCTGATCCCCGACCTGCGCCGGGTGGCTCGCACCCGGCACCATGTCGCGATCTACATTGCCAACGGCCACGGTGCCTGGGAAGCGGCGCTGCACAACACCCTGCAGCCGGGCGACCGGGTGCTGGTGCCCGCCTCCGGGCGCTTTGCCATCGGCTGGTCGGAAATGGCCGAGGCGCTGGGACTGGAGGTGGAGATCCTCGATTTCGGCACCGCCGCACCCTGGGACCACGCCCGCATCGCCGAGGTGCTGGAGGCCGACCGGGCGCACCGCATCAAGGCGGTTCTGGGGGTGCATGTGGACACCTCCAGCTCGATCCGCAACGACGTGGTGGCGCTGCGCCGCCTGCTGGACGCGGCGGGCCACCCGGCGCTGCTGATGGCCGACTGCATCGCCTCCTTGGGGTGCGACAGGTTCGAGATGGACGAGTGGGGCGTCGACGTGATGGTCGCGGCCTGCCAGAAGGGGCTGATGGTGCCCGCGGGGATGAGCTTCGTGTTCTTCAATGACCGCGCCGCCGCGGCCCGTGCCGCGCTGCCGCGCATCAGCCGCTACTGGGACTGGAGCCCGCGCGCCAACCCGGAGATGTTCTACCAGTTCTTCGGGGGCACCGCGCCCACCCATCACCTTTACGGCTTGCGCGCCGCGCTGGACCTGATTCATGCCGAAGGGGTGGAGAACGTCTGGGCCCGCCACGCCCACCTGGCCCGCGCCATCTGGGCCGCCTGCGAGGCCTGGGGCGAGGATGGTCCGCTGCGGATGAACGTGCCGGATCCGGGCTTGCGCTCGAACGCGGTGACCGCGCTGCATATGGCTGCCCCAAATGGCACCCGTCTGCGCACCTGGCTGGAGCAGAACCTGGGGCTGACGCTGGGCATCGGCCTCGGCATGGCGCCACCGGACAGCCCCGAGTGGCACGGGTTCTTCCGGCTTGGCCACATGGGCCATGTCAACGGGCATATGATCATGGGGTTGCTGGGCGGCATCGACGTCGGCCTGAAGGCGCTGGACATCCCCCACGGCCAGAACGCCTTGGCGCGCGCGGCCGCGGTGCTCGCGGCAAGCTGAGGCTCACGCTGAGGCACCTGGCTCGCAACGGCGCGCGCCGCGGGGCGGGTAGGGGCGCCCGTTTCAGGCCCCGGTCAGGCAGCAGTCAGGCGTTATGCCCCTTTTGCCCCCGTTGCCCCTTGTGCCCGTTCAGGCGGATTTCCAGCCTGGTGATGAGGTGGTTGATCAGCACTGCCAGCACCAGCACGGGCACCAGACCGTACAGCACCCACAGCACGAAGAAGATCCACATCAGGTTGATGCCGGCAAAGGTAATGGTCGCAGCAAACATGTCCGGAATGCCGTCCGGCAGGTCAGGGTCACGCATGACAATTCTCCCGGTGATACCCTGACAAGGGTAGCCCGGAAGCGGGGAAAGTCCGGTAAAAGATCGCGTGAGCACCGGCGACTGGGCAGGTTTCAGCCGCCCCGGGCGATCGCCAGCGCGGCAGGCAGCGCCTCGGCAAAGGCGGCCATCTCGGCCTCCGGTCCGCAACTGACACGGATGCAGCGGTTTTGCGGCTCCGCCAGCGGCATCCGCACAAAGACCCCGCGGGCCACCAGCGCCTCCAGCACCCGCTTGGCAAAGGCCCCGTCGGCGCCGCAGTCGATGGCAACGAAATTGGTTGCGGATGGCAGCGCCGTCAGCCCGTTCGCGGCGGCAATCTCGCCGAGGCGCCGTCGTGCGCCGTCGATCTGCGCGACCACATGCGCCAGCCACGCGCGGTCCTGCACCGCCGCCAGCGCCCCGGCCTGCGCGGCGCGGTTCATGCCGAAATGGTTGCGCACCTTGTGGAAGGCGGCAATCAGGTCCGGGTGCCCCAGCGCATAGCCGACCCGCGCCCCCGCCATCGCATAGGCCTTGGAGAAGGTCCGCATGCGGATCACCCGCGCGTCATCCGCGCGGATCGGCGCCGCGGTGCCCTCGGGCGCGCATTCCACATAGGCCTCGTCCAGCAGCAGCAGGCAGCCCTCGGGCAGCCCGTCCAGCGCGGCGGCAATATCGGCACCGCGGTGCCAGCTGCCCATCGGATTGTCGGGGTTGGCCAGGTAGACGATCTTGGCATCCACTTCGGCAGCGCGGGCAAGCAGCGCCGCGATGTCCTCGTGGTCCTCGCGGTAGGGCACCTTGTGCAGCACGCCTCCAAAACCCGCCACATGGTAGTTGAAGGTGGGATAGGCGCCCTCAGACGTCACCACCGCATCGCCCGGCGCCACCAGAAGCCGCACCAGGTAGCCCAGCAGCCCGTCGATGCCTTCGCCGACCACGATGTTCTCCATCGCCACGCCATGCTCGGCGGCCAGCGCGCGGCGCAGGTCGTGGTTCTCGGCGTCGCCGTATTTCCAGATCTCGGCCGCGGCCTGCGCCATCGCCTCCACCGCGCGCGGCGAGGGGCCAAAGATGTTCTCATTCGCGCCCAGCCGGGCGGCAAACGGCGTGCCGCGCGTGCGTTCCTGGGTTTCAGGGCCGACAAAGGGCACGGTGGCGGGCAGCGATTGCACAAGCGGGGTGTAACGGGGTCCAGTCATGGCGGCAGATAACCGCAAGGCCGGGGCCGGGGCAAGCCTCGGGCTGCCGCCACGTTGCGCTGGCCTGTGCGGCGTGTCCGGGGCAGGCTGCCGTCATCAGCAACATCGGAGCCCCGCCCATGCCGCGCGTCACCATCGACCACAAGGACCACGTCGCCCATGTCACCCTGAGCCGTGCCGACAAGCACAACGCGCTGGATGACGCGATGATCAACGAAATCGTGGCGGCCGGGCAGCAGCTCGCGGAAACGGAGGCCCGCGCGGTGGTGCTCTCGGGGGCGGGCAAGAGCTTCTGCGCCGGCCTCGACATGGCCAGTTTTGCAACCCTCGCGCAGCGCGATCTGACGCAGGAGGTGATGCAACGCAGCCATCACGACGCCAACCGGTTTCAGGAGGTGGCCATGGTCTGGCGGCGGCTGCCGGTCCCGGTGATCGCCGCGATCCACGGCGCCTGTTTCGGAGGCGGGCTGCAGCTCGCGCTCGGGGCCGACATCCGCATTGCCCACCCCGACAGCCGTTTCTCGGTGATGGAGATGAAATGGGGGCTGATCCCGGACATGGGCGGCATGGTGTTGCTGCCGCGGCTGCTGCGCTCTGACATGCTGCGCCGCCTGACCTACACGGCCGAGGTGATCGCGGCCGACGAGGCCCAGGACTGCGGCCTGGTCACCGAAGTGGCTGCCGACCCGCTGGCGCGTGCGCAGGCCCTGGCGGCACAGGTCGCGGGGCAGAGCCCCTCCGCCATCCGCGCGGCCAAACGCCTGATCGGCCTTGCCGAAAGCGGTGCCAGCCAGTCCGAGGTGCTGCTCGCCGAGAGCCGCGAGCAACTGGCGCTGATCGGGCAGCCAGACCAGATGGAAGCGGTCGCTGCCCAGCTGCAAAAACGCCCGCCACGGTTCTCCTGATCCCGGTCAACCGCGCTGACGGCCGCCCGTAGAGTCGCGGCTGCGGCACGGCAATTCGGGCTGGCAAGCGAAAAGGCGTATGGCATCAATTTGACGCAAATTCTTGCCAGATTTTTCCACATCCCGCCGAGGCCGGCAGGAAACCGCCCGCCGCCGGCAGAATGCTGCCGCAGTGCAAGGAGGGTGGGAGCTTGTTAACCTTTTGGCAAGGAAATAGCGCAAAATCTGGCCAAGCTCTGCCAGCATGCGCCCAGATCTAGGTCTGGCGTCAAGACGGTAGGGCAGGCCGTCGCCTCTTGCGTCGGGGCGAGCCGGTCACAAGGCAATGCGAACCCGACCGCGGTCATGGACCTCAGGATCGGGCGTGAAAAGAAGGATTGAGGCTGATGTATCTGGTGCGGAAAAAGTGGTTCATTGCATTTGAAAGTGGCGCGCTGCTGTCGCGCAGCGGCGACCGGATCACCTATTTCTACGACGAGGCGCTGAGCTTTGGAGATCGCGAGTCGGCCCAGAAATATTTGGCAGCAAATGAGAACAGGGTCAGCTGCACCGGCCTGCGCCCCTCCCTGACCGAGGCGGCGTGATCCGGCTGCCCCGCAGCGCTTGCACCGCGCGCAGGTTGGCAGCGTGGCGGGGCCGGTGTGCCTAGCTCCGCCCGCTGGCTGCTGGCGGTCTGCGGCGTGATGATATGCCTGGCCTCGGTGCTGTTCTGGCAGCAGGTGGCCAGCAGCCTGGCCCCGACCGCCTCGCCGCAATCCGAAAGCTGGTTCAGCGCCGCCGGGCTGCGTCACTTCTGGCCGCCGTTCCTCAGCGGTGCGGGCCTGATCCTCGCGGTCTGTCTGGCGCGACGCCCCGAAGATTGACCCAGTCCAACCCGCCGACCAACAAGGCGCATGACGGGTCCGCGGGGCCTAAGGCGCAACAATCGGCACGAAAAAAAAAGGGCCGCACCCGATGGTGCGGCCCCCTCAAAATCAACCTGGCGTGGCTGCGGCTTACAGCGAGGCCGCGTAGATCTTGCCGATGTTGGCATCCAGCGCCGCATCATATTCGGCATCGGTCATCGACACGTTCAGACCTTCGGTCAGCGCCCGGCTGAAGGAGGCGATCATCTTCGGGTTCTGCGCCAGCTTCTCGCAGGCCTCGTCGGTGCTGTAGCCGCCCGACAGGGCCACGACCCGCACCACATTGGCGTGATCGGCCAGATCGTCATACAGGCCCGGCTTGGTCGGGATGGTCAGCTTCAGCGCCACCTTGGTGTCTGCCGGCAGGGCATCCAGCTGCGCGGCGATCTCTGCCTTCAGGATGTCCTCGGCCTCGGCCTTGGTGGCCGAGTGGATGTCCACCTCCGGCTCGATGATCGGCACCAGCCCGGCTGCGGCGATCTGCTTGCCCACTTCGAACTGCTGGGCGACGACCGCCTTGATGCCCTCGGCATTGGCTTCCTTGATGACGGAGCGCATCTTGGTGCCGAAGATACCCTTGTCGTTGGCGCGCGCCAGCAGCGCGTCGAGGTCCGGCATCGGCTTCATCATCTGCACGCCGTTTTCGGCGTCGGCCAGACCCTTGTCGACCTTCAGGAACGGCACCACGCCGCAGTCTTCCCACAGGTATTGCGCGGTCGGCTTGCCCTTGATGTCGCCATCCATGGTCTTTTCGAACAGGATCGCGCCGAGGATCCGCTCCTGGGTGAAGCTCGGCGAGGTGATGATGCGGGTGCGCATCTTGTGGATCTCGGCAAACATCTCGTCATCGTTCGAGTAGGCGTCTTCGTTCACACCGTACAGCTTCAGCGCCTTCGGGGTGGAGCCGCCGGACTGGTCCAGTGCCGCGATGAACCCTTTGCCGGTGGCAATGCGGTCGAATTGAGCCTGCTGGGTGGAAGCGTCTTTTGCCATGATGCGTCACTCTTGTTGGAAATATCTGTCGTCGGGCTGTCTATACCGCGAAATGGTGCGAAAACAACGGGTCGATTGCGCTAACGGGTGAAGCTTTTGCGGGCGCTTGCCGACGGGTCGCCGCCGTTGCGCACGCGCGGCCCGCGCCGCTGCGCGCGGCTCAGCCCAGCCAGTCTTTGCGGCTCAGCGCGTCCTGCAGGGCCAGCAGGTCGGCCCGCAGGGCGGGCAGCGGGATCGGCCCGCCAAGGCAGACCCGCAGCGCCTCGGGGGGCGGGCCGCTGACGGTGAAGGCATCGCTGGGCAGAATGCCGATCTGGCGCGTGGCCATCCGGCCCATCACCTCGGCGCGGCTGGTGCCCGGCGGCAGCGATAGCCACAGGTTGAAGGCCAGCGGATCGCTCCGTGTCGCCACCCCTTGCGGGGCTCCCGGCGACAGGATCTCCGCCGCCAGGGCCTGCCGCGCGCGCGCGGCCTCACGCAAGTGGGTCTGCAGCTCCGCGGCGGTGCCATCCTCGATCCAACGTGTCAGCAGGGCCAGAGTCAGCGGCGAGACCATCACGTGCAGGGCCCGCAGGGCTTGGCTGAACCGGCCCATCTGGCTTTGCTGCGGCACCGTGGTGCAGGCCAGTCGCAGCCCCGCGCCCAGGCATTTGGACAGGCCGGCGATGTGCCAGCCCAGCTCCGGCACCAGCGTGCTGATCGGCGTTGGCGGCGGGGGCGCCACCAGGCAGTAGGCGTCGTCCTCGACCAGCGGCAGGTCATGCTCGGCCAGCACCGCGGCCACTTGCTGGCGGCGTGTGAGGGGCATGGTGCGGGTGGTGGGATTGTGCAGCGTCGGATTGAGATAGAGCGCCGCGGGCCAATGGCTGCGGATCGCGGCCTCCAGCGCCTGCGGATCGATCCCGTCTTCGTCGCCGGGCAGGCCGACCAGTTGCACGCCCAGCTGTGCCGCGATCGCCCGCAAGCCCGGGTAGGTGACATCCTCGCACAGCACGACCGAGCCGGGTTCGCACAACACCGTCAGGATTGCGTACAGCGCCGCATGGGCGCCGGGGGTCAGCGCCAGCCGCTCCGGCGCGCAGGGCAGGCCGTTGGCTTGCAGCCAGTCGCACAGCACCTCGCGGTCCTGCGGGCTGCCGGTGACCGACTGGTAGCGCAGCAGGGGCAGCAGGTTGGCCGAGACATGCGCCAGACCCGCCTGCATCCGGGCAACAAGCGCCGGATCCTCCGGCTCGGGGGGCATGTTCATCATCGGGTCTTCTTCCCGCGCCCGGCGCGGATCGGGGCGCAGGGGCTGCGGCTGCGGGGCTTTGACAAACGTGCCGCGGCCGACGAAGGTCTCGATATAGCCGCGCCGCACCGCTTCGGCGTAACCCCGCGCCACGGTCGAGAAATCCACCCCCAGCTGCTGCGCCACCCGCCGCTGTGGCGGCAGGCGGTCGCCCGGTGACAGCACGCCCGCGTCGATATCCGCACCGATCGCCTCGGCTATCTCCAGATAGCGCGGTCTGCCGCCGTTCAGCGCCTCTGCCAGCCGTTCCGGGCTCCAGTCGTCCATCTGCCTCATCTCCCGTCAGCTGGTCACTTTGTTTCGGAATTGACTGGTTCAATGCCAAACTGCGACAATCTATGCAAGATAAATGACTGCATATTGATTGCATGCAATGACGGAATCACGGTATCAGGCTGTAAAGCCAAGGAGACGCGCAAATGAGTGGCACCGATCTGATGGAACAGGACGTGCGGGCGATGAAGCCTGCGCTTGTGAACGGGCTGCGGTTGCGCTGTCCCGCCTGCGGGCAGGGGAAGCTGCTGCACAGCTACCTGAAGGTGAATGACGGCTGCAGCGAATGTGGCGAGGAGCTGCATCACCAGCGCGCGGACGATGGGCCGGCCTATCTGACCATCCTGGTGGTTGGCCATATTCTGGGCTTCGTTCTGCACATTGTCTACGTGCAGCTGCGACCGGATCCCTGGACGCTGGCGCTGATCCTGTCGGTGGTCACGGTGGTCGCCTCGCTGGTGATGCTGCCGCGCATGAAGGGGCTGGTGGTGGCCTATCAATGGGCCAAGCGGATGCACGGCTTCTGATCCTGTTATCGCGTGCTGGGTCCCGGTCGCAGACCGGGCCGAGGCGGCCTCGCGCGCAAGGGACACGCCCTATCCCCCGCATCAACGGACGTGGCGACGGATGCCGGAGGGGGACGGATGCCGGTGGGGAGCGTGGATCGGATACCTGGTTCGGGAAACCAAAATGCAAAAGGCGGGCCGATGGCCCGCCTTTTTCCTGTTTCTCCCAGCGCCGCGAAGCGGCGCCGGGCCCAACTGGCAAGGCGCCATCCCGGATGGCGCCGTCGACGGGCGGGAGCGCCGCCGCCCGCCAGCGCTTAGACCAGCCGCGAGGCTTCCTTGGCTGCGCGCACGAAGTCGTCGAACAACGGGTGCGGCGCAAAGGGTTTGGACTTCAGCTCGGGGTGGAACTGCACGCCGATGAACCAGGGGTGGTCCTTCCATTCGACGATCTCCGGCAGGCGGCCGTCAGGCGACATGCCCGAGAAATGCAGCCCGCAGGCCTCCAGTTTCTCGCGATACTTGATGTCCACCTCGTAGCGGTGGCGGTGGCGTTCCTCGATATGGGTGCTGCCATAGACGCGCGACACCAGCGAGCCTTCGCTCAGCGTCGCGTCATAGGCGCCCAGGCGCATGGTGCCGCCCTTGTCGTCATCGGCGGTGCGGCTGACCTTGTGGTTGCCCTGCACCCATTCCTTGAGGTGATAGACCACCGGCTCGAACCGCTTCTTGCCGGCCTCGTGATCGAATTCTTCCGAACCGGCTTCGGCGATGCCTGCGACGTTGCGGGCGGCTTCGATCACCGCCATCTGCATGCCAAGGCAGATGCCGAGGTAGGGCACGTTGTTTTCGCGCGCGTATTGCGCCGCCTTGATCTTGCCCTCGGTGCCGCGCTCGCCAAAGCCGCCGGGCACCAGGATCGCGTGATAGCCCTGCAGGTAGGGCGCGGCGTCGTCCTTGTCGAACAGCTCGGCGTCGACCCATTCGATCTTGACCTTCACCCGGTTCGACATGCCGCCGTGGGTGAGCGCCTCGGCGATGGATTTATAGGCATCTTCCAGCTGGGTGTACTTGCCGACGATGGCCACCTTCACCTCGCCCTCGGGGTTGTAGATGCGGTCAGCCACATCTTCCCAGCGCGCCAGGTTCGGCTTGGGGGCAGGGGCAATGCCAAAAGCGTCCAGAACGGCCTGGTCCATGCCCTCGCGGTGGTAGGCCAGCGGCGCTTCGTAGATCGATTTCAGGTCCTGCGCGGCGATCACCGAATCGGGGCGGACGTTGCAGAACAGCGCCAGCTTCTCGCGCTCTTTCTTCGGGATCGGCCCTTCGGAGCGGCAGACCAGGATGTCGGGGGCAAGGCCGATCGAGCGCAGCTCCTTCACCGAGTGCTGGGTCGGCTTGGTCTTCAGCTCGCCGCTGGCCTTGATGTAGGGCAGCAAGGTCAGGTGCATGAAGATGCACTGCCCGCGCGGCTTGTCCTGGGCGAACTGGCGGATCGCCTCGAAGAAGGGCAGGCCCTCGATGTCGCCGACGGTGCCGCCGATCTCGCAGAGCATGAAGTCGACCTCATCCTCGCCGATCGAGATGAAGTCCTTGATCTCGTTGGTGACGTGCGGAATGACCTGGATGGTCTTGCCGAGGTAGTCGCCGCGGCGCTCCTTCTCCAGCACGTTGGTGTAGATCCGGCCCGAGGAGATCGAGTCGGTCTTGCGGGCAGGCACCCCGGTGAAGCGCTCGTAGTGGCCGAGGTCGAGGTCGGTTTCGGCGCCGTCGTCGGTGACGAAAACCTCGCCGTGCTCGAACGGGCTCATGGTGCCGGGATCGACGTTCAGATAGGGGTCCAGCTTGCGCAGGCGAACGGAATAGCCGCGAGCCTGCAGAAGTGCCCCCAGTGCCGCCGAAGCCAGACCTTTGCCCAGTGATGAAACAACACCGCCAGTGATGAAGATAAAACGCGCCATATGTGTTCGGCTGCCCCCGTGAGAAGTCAGATTTCAGCTGCCCGGCGGTGATCGGAATCATCCGAAAAACCGCAGCATCACGGGACTTCATATATAGAGGATTCGCGCATCATGCGCAAGGGAACCGCAAGATGCTGTTGCAGTTCCCGAAAACCCGTCAAGGTATAGTGGTTTAGTCCAGGCTTGGCACCAGCGGTGCGTTGTCGCCTTCGCTCGGCGGCAGAAGATCGCTGCCCAGAGCAGGCGGAGCTGCCGGAGCCTGGCCTTCGGCCTGCGGAACGGTCAGCCGGTCGGCGACCGAGGAGCCCGCGGATTTCTGTGCGGCCAGCACCGTCAGGGTGATCGAGGTGCCGACAAAGGCAATGGCCAGCAGCCAGGTCAGCTTGCTGAGCGCGGTTGCCGCGGCCCGGCCGGAGATCGCCCCGCCGCCGCCGCCGCCCATGCCCAGACCGCCGCCCTCGGAGCGTTGCAGCAGGACAATGGCAATCAGGCCGAGAGCCAGAAGAAGATGGATGATGAGAACAACGTTTTCCATGGGTCCCTGCGGCGGTTGGCTGAGTATCGGGCGGTAAATAGGGAAGATTGGCCGGGGGGGCAAGGGCTCAGTTTGCCTGCGATGCCGGCAATGGCCAAGCTGCATCACGGATCTTGATTTCTCCTATCATCAAAGGGCGCTGGACAGGGCGCGCGGGGCGGCGCAGTCTGCCCTTATGCCGCATGACTTGCCTGACCACCCGCACGCCCATCTGCCCCCGGACCCCGCCCTGCGGGTGAAAGCGCTGGAGACGATTCTGACCGCAAAAGGCTTGGTCGATCCCGCCGCGCTGGAGGAGATCATCGACACCTACCAGAACCGCATCGGCCCGCAGAACGGGGCGCGGGTGGTGGCGCGGGCCTGGCGCGATCCCGGGTTCAAGGCCGCACTTCTGGCGGATGCCGACCCGGTGCTGGCGGAGCTTGGCTACTACGGGCGGCAGGGGGAGCATATGGTGGTGGTGGAGAACACGCCCCAGCGCCACAACATGATAGTCTGCACCCTGTGCAGCTGCTACCCGTGGCCTTTGCTGGGGATCCCGCCCGGCTGGTACAAATCCGACGCCTACCGCGCCCGTGCGGTGCGCGAGCCGCGCAAGGTGCTGGCGGAATTCGGTGTCACCTTGCCGCCGGAAACCGCGGTGCGGGTCTGGGATTCGACGGCCGAGGTCCGCTATCTGGTCCTGCCGATGCGGCCCAAAGGCACCGAGGGCCTGGACGAGGCGGCGCTGGCGGCGCTGGTCAGCCGTGACAGCATGATCGGAACCGCCCTGCCGGTGGTGCCGGGGCAGGCGCAGCCATGACTCGGGTGCATGACATGGGCGGGCGATTCGGCGACGGGCCGGTAAGGCCAGAGGCCGCGGACGCGCCGGTCTTTGCGCAGGACTGGCACGGTCGCGCGCTGGCGGTGACGCTGGCCTGCGGCGCGTTGGGCCAGTGGAACATCGACGTCTCGCGTCACGCGCGCGAGCGGCTGTCGCCCGGGGACTACAGCCGTTTTTCCTATTACGAGAAATGGATCGCCGCGCTGGCCGACCTGCTGGTGGAAACCGGCGTGCTGAGCGAGGCCGACCTGCAGGGCAAGGGCACGGCCGAGCTGCACGCGCTGGCCGGGCGGGCGCTGCAGGCACAAGACGTCGCGGCGGCACTGGCCAGGGGCGGCCCGGCGGCCCGCGATGGCGGCCCGGCACCGCGGTTTTCCCCCGGGCAGGCGGTGCGCACGCGGCGACCTGCCGAGAATGTGCTGAAGCCGGGCGGCCACACCCGGCTGCCGCGCTACGCGGCCGGGGCCTGCGGCCAGATCCTGCGGCTGCACGGCAGCCATGTGCTGCCCGACAGCAATGCCCACGGGCTGGGCGAGGCACCGGAGCCGCTTTATGCCGTTCGCTTTGCCGCGAGCCAGCTGTGGGCGCATCCCGAACACCCCGATGACGAGGTGGTGCTGGATCTGTGGCAAAGCTACCTGGAGCCGCTATGAGCAGCTGTGCCGAGGTTTCCGCGCCGGAGCCGGTCTTTGCCGAACCCTGGCACGCGCAGGTCTTTGCCCTGACGGTGCATCTGAACGAGGCCGGGCGGTTCAGCTGGGCCGACTGGGTGCAGCGGTTCTCGGCCACCTTGAAGCGGCACGGGCTGAACCGTGATCTGGACGGCGGCGAGGATTACTTTCGCGCCTGGCTGGAAACGCTGGAGAGCTACCTGGCGGAAGACGGCGCGGTGGCCCCGGCCGAGGCCGAGCAGATGCGCAAGCGCTGGGAGGAGGCCTATCTGACCACGCCGCATGGCGCGCCGGTGCATCTGTCGGAGTGACCCCGGCAGCCCTGGCCGCCGCGGCCGGGCGCCGGGGCGGGTGTTTCAGCGTTGTTGCTCTGGTTCTGCGCTATACCCTGATAAAGGGGGCGGCGCCGCCGGGTGGAGGATGGACGCTCCCCCGCGGGGGAGGCTCGGACAGGACTTCCTGAACGACCCCCTTTTTATCGGGGCCGGTCTCCGGGTGATGCGCAGGCAGCCGCACAGATGCCTGCGCCACGTATCATGACCCTTGCGCAAGGATCATGGCGGGGGATCGCGATCAGGGGCAGTCTGGCAGGTCGGTATGAGGATTGCGTGAAGCGGGCGTACGGTGGTTGCGCAACACCCGCTTGGAGACGGTACAATGAGGGCGAGCGCCTGACCGCGGGGTGGCGCTGATTGGGTCGTGTCGGGCAGATTATGTCAGCAAAATCCGTATTAGGCCGCAGTGAAGCGATACCTGTACCAAAGCGCCAGCCCGGTGGGGCGGGCAGGCGCTCGCCCGGCGCCTGCGGCTTGATTACGGACGTGGGGCGGCACGCGTTGCGGTGAAACACTGCCCCCTGCGGCGAAAAACCGGTTCCCCTGCCTGCGCAGCATCGCTATATGAGCGTGGGTTTGAACCAAAGACTGTAAAGGACCGGATATGGCCAATGTCGTCGTAGTCGGCGCCCAGTGGGGCGACGAAGGTAAAGGCAAGATCGTGGACTGGCTGAGCGAGCGCGCGGATGTGATCGCACGCTTTCAGGGCGGCCATAACGCCGGCCACACGCTGGTCATTGACGGAAAGGTCTACAAGCTGCACGCGCTGCCCTCGGGCGTGGTGCGCGGTGGCAAGCTGTCGGTCATCGGCAACGGCGTGGTGCTGGACCCCTGGCACCTGCTGAAAGAGATCGAGACCGTGCGCGCCCAGGGCGTGGAGATCACGCCGGAGACGCTGATGATCGCGGAAAACACCCCGCTGATCCTGCCGCTGCACGGCGAGCTGGACCGCGCGCGCGAGGAAGCGGCAAGCAAGGGCACCAAGATCGGCACCACCGGCCGTGGCATCGGCCCGGCCTATGAGGACAAGGTCGGCCGCCGCGCCATCCGCGTCGCGGACCTGGCCGATGAGGCGACGCTGATCGCCCGCGTTGACCGCGCGTTGCAGCACCATGATCCGCTGCGCAAGGGCCTCGGCGTCGAGGCAATCGACCGCGATGCGCTGATTGCCCAGCTGAAAGAGATCGCACCGAAGATCCTGCCCTACGCGGCACCGGTCTGGAAGGTGCTGAACGAAAAGCGCAAGGCGGGCAAGCGGATCCTGTTCGAAGGCGCGCAGGGCGCGTTGCTGGACATCGATTTCGGCACCTATCCCTTCGTGACCTCGTCCAACGTGATTGCGGGGCAGGCCGCGACCGGCGTGGGCATCGGGCCGGGCTCGATCGATTACGTGCTGGGCATCGTCAAGGCCTACACCACCCGCGTCGGCGAAGGTCCGTTCCCGACCGAGCTGCTGGACGCCGAGGGCAAGCCCGATGCCGATGGCGAGCGTCTGGGCACCCGTGGCCATGAGTTCGGCACCACCACCGGCCGCCAGCGCCGCTGCGGCTGGTTCGATGCCGCGCTGGTGCGCCAGACCTGCGCGACCTCGGGCATCAAGGGCATCTGCCTGACCAAGCTGGACGTGCTGGACGGCTTTGAAACCCTGAAGATCTGCACCGGCTATGAGCTGGATGGTGAGCGGCTGGACTACCTGCCCACCGCTGCCGACCAGCAGGCCCGCTGCAAGCCGATCTACGAGGAAATGCCGGGCTGGAGCGAATCCACCGAAGGCGCGCGCAGCTGGAACGACCTGCCGGCCAACGCGATCAAGTATGTGAAGCGGGTGGAAGAGCTGATCGAATGCCCGGTGGCGCTGCTCTCCACCAGCCCGGAGCGGGACGACACCATCCTGGTGACCGACCCGTTTGCCGACTGATGGCAGAGAAGCAAGGCCTGAGCTACAAGGCGCGGCGGCGCTGGGCGCTGGTGATCCTGCTGGTGGGCATGCCGGTTTACATCGTGGCCGCGGTCACGGTGATGAACTGGCTGGACCGGCCGCCGCTGTGGCTGGAGCTGGTGGTCTATGTGGCGCTGGGCATCGTCTGGGTGCTGCCGTTCAAGTTTGTCTTCCGCGGCGTCGGACAGGCGGACCCGGACGCGGACGGCGAGTAAGCGGAGGGGCTCTGCCCCGCAGGTTTGCCTGGTAGAGGGGCGCTGCCCCTCTTGGCCCTGCGGGCCAATTCACCCCGGAGTATTTTGGGGAAAGATGAAGCGGCAGCGCGTTGTGCTGAATTGAAAAAGGCGGCCCCGGAGGCCGCCTTTTTTGATTCCTGTTCGGAGGTTCAGCCCGCGGCGCGTTTGCCGGGCTGGAAGCCGATCTCGCCGGAGGCGGTGAACTTGCCGTTGCCGGACCGTTCGATCTTGCCTTCGCGCAGGAGCTGGCCAAAGCTGCGCAGCCCGTCCTCGCGGTTGAAGTCGCCGGCACCGCTGCTGCGGACCTTGTTCATCAGCTGCGGACGGGAGAAATGGTCTCGCCCCTCGACGAAGCTGAGATAGGCGGCGGCGGCTTCGAGCAATTCATGCAGTTCCACCGCGCCGCGCTCCTCGGCGTAATCGGCAAAGCTGCTGCCGGTGGCGTCGGGGGAGGGCTCTTCGAGAATTGCCGCGGACACCCGGCGCGGGCGCACCGGCTGCTGTGGCTGGCTGGTTTCGTCGATGCGCTGCTCGGCCACGAGTTTCAGCGGCGCCGGGCGGCTCACCGCGATGCGCGGGCGATCGCCACCGGCGTCGCGGGGCTTGGCACGGGTTTCCGGGCGGCGCGGGCGCACCACGCTGGCCAGATCCTCGCGGTAGGGCTGGGCCTCGTCATCGCCGGAGCCGTCGGTCTCGCCGTTCTTGGCCGCGGCAGCGGCGGCGCGCAGATGGCTGTAGGCCTCCCGCGTGGAGGCTGATTCGGGTTCTTCGAGCCGCTCGTCCGCGGCGGCCATCAGCCGCGATACATCGCTGTCGGGCAGGTCCGTCGCAGGCGCGGCGGGCGGGGTTTCCGCGTGCGGCGCAGGGGCAAACGCGGTCTCGACCGGGGTGTCCGGTGCCGTCTCCTCCTCGGGCTCCTGCCCGGCGGCGAGAATCTCCGCTTCGACCTCGGCCAGTTCCCGCATCAGGTCGGCCTCATCCTCTTCGGAGAGTTCGGCGGGGGCCTCGGGCGCGGCGTGGTCGGCCTGCTCGTCGTCGCTGTCGGCTGTTTCTTCCAGCTGACCGGCGGCGACGGCTTTCTCGAAATCGGCGCGCTTTACCTTGGCGACGCGGATGCGGGGTTGGGCGGCGGGCGCGGGCTGCGATTCCGTCTCGGTGGCCTCTTCCGCGTCGGCCTCTGCCTCGGACGGCGCTGCGCTGTCGGCCTCGGCTTCGATGTCGAGTCGGTCCAGCGCGCGGGCGATCTCGTCGTCGCTTTCGTCGTCGAAATCGGGCGCGTCGGACTCGTCGCCGTCCTGCATCGCGCTGGAGATGTCGGCGGCCGCGTTTTCCAGTACGTCGTCGGCGTGTTCGTCCTCGGAGAATTCCTCTTCCGGTTCCGGGGCGCGAGCGACCACGGCGCGGATCCGCTGCAGCTTGGCGGCGATGCTGTCCGGGGCCGGGGTGTCCTCGGGCTCGGGCTGTGCGGCAGTTGCGCCCGACGGGCGGGTTTCTTCCGGCGCGTCGGAGGCGCTTGCACTGGCGAGCACAGCGGCGATCGTGTCTTCGGCTTCGGCTTCGGCTTCGGCTTCGGCTTCGGCTTCGGCTTCGGCTTCGGCTTCGGCTTCGGCTTCGGCTTCGGCTTCGGCTTCGGTCAGGCTCCAGTCCTCGACCTCTTCGGCCACGACGGCGGCTTCCGGGGCGGTTTCAGCCGCGGCGGCAGGTTCAGCTTGCGGCTCGGCCTGCGCGGCCGTCGGCAGGGTCTGCGCCGGGCGTTCGGTGGCCAGATAGGCGGCGGGAGAGGGCTGCGCCGTGGTATCCGCCTGGGGGCCGGCGGGAGGGGCGGTTTGCGTCGGCGGTTCCGCCGGGGCGGCAGAAAGCGCCGCGGCGCGCAGGTGGATGCCACCCTCGCTGGTGCGCGCCTCGACCTGGCGGGCGATCTCGCGCTGGGCAATGCGGGCGAGCATGTCGGCATCCGGCTGCGGCGGCTCGGCACCGAAGTACCGGTCTTCAGAGGCCAGGTCGCGGAAATACTCGGCGATGGCCTTCATCGTGCCGAAGGAATCCTCGAACCCTTCCAATGTGCAGGAAAAGGTTCCATAGGAGACGGTCAGGACTTTGTTGTTTTGTACCATCAGCTCGCTCGTCTTCGCCACAGTTGCTTCCATTCACCATATGGGCTGGAAGGACCAATTTTGCTCGAATTCGTGCAATAGATCGTATCATTTTGTGTTCACATTGTGACCTGTTTCCAAAACTGCCAGGAATACCGCCCATGACAGCGAGAATTGTTGACGCATCGGAACCAGTTACCCTCGTCGGGGGCGGCGAGGTGATGCCGGGGGCGCTGGAGGCGGCGCTGGCTCTGGCACCGCGACTGGCGGCGGCGGATGGCGGCGCGGCGGCGGTGCTGGCGGCGGGGCGGATGCCGGAGGCGGTGATTGGCGACCTTGATTCCCTGCCCGCAGCGTTGCGGGAACAGCTGCCGCCAGGCTGCCTGCACGAGGTGGCCGAGCAGGAGAGCACCGATTTCGACAAGGCGCTGCGCTCGGTCTCGGCCCCGGCGGTGATCGCCGTGGGGTTTCTCGGCAAGCGGGTGGATCACCAGCTGGCGGCCTTCAACACGCTGGTGCAGCGGCATGCCACGCCCTGCGTTCTGCTCGGCGCGCAGGAGGTCATCTTTCACCTGACCCATCCGGTCGCCTTGCCGACCGAGGCGGGCGAGGTGGTGTCACTGTTTCCGATGCAGCGGGTGCGGGGGCGCTCGGAGGGGTTGGAGTGGCCGATCGACGGGCTGGAGATGTCCCCGATGGGGCGGATCGGCACCTCGAACCGGGCGCTGGGGGCGATCCGGCTGGAGCCTGAGGGCGAGGGGTTGCTGGTGATCCTGCCGCAGCGGCTGTTGGCGGATGTGCTGGGGCAGATCAGACGGGATCGCTCGCAGGGGTGATCCGGCGCAGGCTGCGCGCGGCCTTGTGTTCGCGCATCACCGCGTAAAGCCCGGCGGCGACGGTCAGCAGGATGCCCAGGGAGGCCAGCGCGTTCGGCAGGTCGCCGAAGATCCACCAGCCGACAAACACCGCAACCGGGATTTCCAGGTACTGCATCGAGGCCAGCGTCGACGTGGGGGCATAGCGCAGGCTCCAGGTCATCAGGAGATGCGCCAGCGTGCCCATGACCCCGGTGGCGATCAGCAGGTTCCAGGTGTGGGCCGGGGGCATGTCCAGGGTCAGCCCGGCAAGGCTGGTGACATCGCCATACCACAGGAGCGGCAGCATCAGCACGGTTGCCAGCAGGCCGGAGACCGCCTGCAGCGACACCGGCTCGGTGTGTTTGGCGATCTTGCGGGTGACCAGCATGAACAGGGCAAAGATCAGCGCGACCAGCACCGGCCACAGCGCGTGCAGGCCAACCGCGGCAAAGCTGGGCTGGATCACCAGGAGGGTGCCGGTGAAGCCGACGACGCAGGCCCCCAGGCGCCGCAGCCCGACCTCCTCGCCGAGCACGAATTTGCCGAGCAGCAGCATGATGAAGGGCATCACGAAGGCAATCGCCACCGCGTCTGCCAGCGGCAGAAAGCGAAACGCGGTGAACATCGCCGCGACCCCGCCCATCTGCAACAGCGTGCGCAGCAGCAGGTAGGGCAGCACATGGCGTGGCAGCCGCAGGCTGTTACCCAGCAGAAGTGCCAGCGGCAGCAGCAGGGCCGCCTGAAAGGCAAAGCGGGCGAAGACGATCTGCCCCACGGGAATATGGTCGCCAAGCAGCTTGGCGATGGCGTCGCAGACCGGGATGGTCACGCAGAAACCCAGCATCAGGGCGATGCCGAGGAGGGGGCGGTCCTGTGTCATGGCGCGACGCTAGGCCCGCCTGCCGGGGGATGCAAGGGAAGGTTGAGGGCGCAGGCCGAAAGTTCGTGGCCCATGCGGACGGGGGCAGCCGCACGCCCCGCGCAGGGGGGGGCCGACGCGCGCCTTGGGGGGGGCGTGCAGTCGGTGCGCCCGGGGTCAGCAGTTCGGCACGTTCACGGCGAGGCCGCCGAGCGAGGTTTCCTTGTATTTCTCGTGCATGTCCTCGCCGGTCTGGCGCATGGTCTCGATCACCGAATCCAGCGGCACGAAATGCTGGCCATCGCCGCGCAGCGCGAGGGAGGCGGCCGAGACGGCCTTGATCGCGGCCAGGCCGTTGCGCTCGATGCAGGGCACCTGCACCAGGCCCTTGACCGGATCGCAGGTCATACCGAGGTGATGCTCCAGCGCGATTTCAGCCGCGTTTTCAACCTGTTCCGGGGTGCCGCCCATCACCGCGCAGAGACCTGCGGCGGACATGGCAGCGGCCGAGCCGACCTCGGCCTGGCAACCGGCCTCGGCGCCGGAGATCGACGCGTTGTACTTCACGAGGCCCGCGATGGCGGCGGCGGTCAGCAGGAAGTCCTCGACATGGCTTTCCGAGGCGCCCGGCACGTGATCGAGGTAGTAGCGGATCACGGCCGGCAGCGTGCCCGCGGCACCATTGGTCGGCGCGGTGACAACCTGGCCGCCGGCGGCGTTTTCCTCGTTCACCGCCATCGCATAGACGCTCATCCAGTCGTTGATGGTGTGCGGTGCGGGCTGGTTCATGCCGCGCTCGGCCAGCAGCGCCTCGTAGATGCCCTTGGCGCGGCGGCGCACGTTGAGCCCGCCGGGCAGGATGCCGTCACGCGACAGGCCGCGGTTGATGCAGTCGTTCATCACCTGCCAGATGCGGGCGGTGCCCTTGGACAGGCTTTCCGGGCAGCCGCGGGCGATCTCGTTGGCGCGCTTCATCTCGGCGATCGATTTGCCGCTGGCCTTGGCCATCTCCAGCATCTCGGCGGCGGTCTTGAACGGGTAGGGGACCGGGGCGCCCTCATCGGTGGCCTTGCCGGCGGCCAGTTCCTCCTCGGTGACCACGAAGCCGCCGCCGATGGAATAGAACACCTGCCGCAGGATCACGTCGCCCTGGGCGTCGGTGGCCATCAGGATCATGCCGTTGGCGTGGCCGGGCAGAGCCTGGTCGTAATCAAAGATCATGTCCGCCTTGGGGTCGAAACGCAGCGGCCCCAGCCCTTCGGGCTGCATCTGGTGGGTCTTGGCCAGCTCGGCAAGGAAGGCTTCGGCCTTCTCGTCGTCGTAATCCTCGGGGGTGAAGCCGCCGAGGCCGAGGATGGTGGCGCGGTCGGTGGCATGGCCGACGCCGGTAAAGGCGAGCGAGCCGTGCAGCGAGGCGCGCAGGCCGTGGAATTCGAACGGCGAGGCGCGCATCATGTCGAGAAAGCGCGCGGCGGCCACCATCGGGCCCATGGTATGCGAGGACGAGGGGCCGATGCCGACCTTGAACATGTCGAAGACGGAGAGGAACATTAGGTGGCTGATCCTTCTGGGGGATTGGCATGAACGGGATTTGTGAACGGGTGCGCCCCGAGACCTTCGGCCTCTTGCGCGGCGACAACGGCAGGGCGGCTTTCCAGCCCGGAGCAAAGCCGTTGCAACATGGGATAGGCGGCAGGATCGAACCAGCTGCGATCACTGTCAACCGGATAGAGCGCCATCCAGCGCAGCTGGCAGGCCAGGTAGTAATCCAGGACCGAGGGTTGCAGCGCACCAAGCCAGGCAGGGCGGTCGGCCGCGGCGCGCTCCAGGCTGGTCAGGTGCTGGCGCAGGCGCTGGCGCAGCGTCGCCTGCAGCTGGGCCTGGTGGGCGGGCTCGGCCCCGATATACTTGTCGGGATAGAACAGCATGCGCAGATCGGCGTGCAGCGTGTTGGAGGCGAAGAACAGCCATTTCAGGAAAGCAGCGCGCGCGGGGCTGGCGGCGGAGGGCGCCATGACGCCGTGGCGGTCGGCCAGCCACAAGAGGATCGCGGCGGTCTCGAACAGCGGCCCGTCCGGGGTTTCCAGCACCGGAATCAGCCCGCCGGGGTTCAGCGCCCGATAGGCAGCGCTGTCCTGTGCCCGCGCGCGGCGGTCCACCAGCACCGTGTCATAGGGCTGGCCCATTTCCTCCAGCACCAGCCGGATCACCAGCGAGGCGTTGTCGGGGGCATAGTGCAGGCGATAGGTGGCGGTCATGCGTGTCGGGCCGGTTGTTGGGCTTGCTCCTGGTTCAGCATTAGGCCGCAAAAGGAGCGCGCGTGTGTTCATTTCCGGCGTTTCCGATCGGAAACCCGCCTTTCCTGATACATCGTCTGTCCGGCCAGTGCCAGTGTCTGCCTGCAGGGGCGCGGCGGGACGGAAACGATCCGCCTCGCGCATGCGGGCTCTCGCCTGTTGCGGGCAAAGCCGGTATAACGCGGCCGAGGAAAACAGCCGGGGAGCAAGGCCGATGGGCGGAGAACTGTCACCGATCGACAAGGCGAAATTCGTAGCGGCCAAGCGGGCGGCGGCGATGGTCGATGACGGCATGCGGGTCGGGCTGGGGACCGGGTCCACTGCCGCCTGGCTGGTGCGCTGCCTGGGCGAGATGGTGCGCGAGGAGGGGCTGCGGATCACCGCGGTGCCGACCTCCAGCCGGACCGCGGCGCTGGCGCGGGACGTGGGCATCGACGTGGTGTCGCTGGATGAGGCCAAGTGGCTGGACATCACCATCGACGGCGCCGACGAGTTCGACGCCGACCTGAACCTGATCAAGGGCGGCGGCGGCGCGCATCTGCAAGAGAAGATCGTCGCCACCGCCTCGGACCAGATGGTGGTGATCGCGGATGCCAGCAAGTCGGTGCAGCGGCTGGGCGCCTTCCCTTTGCCGGTGGAGGTGCTGCCGTTCGGCTGGCAAAGCAGCCAGGCGCTGATCGAGGAGACGCTGGTGTCGATGGACGTGATGGGGCGGATGACGACCCTGCGGATGAACGGCGACGCGCCCTTCGTGACCGACGAGGGCAACTATATCCTCGATCTGCATCTCAAGCGGATCGGCCATCCGCGCCAGCTGGCGCTGGTGCTGAACCAGATCCCCGGGGTGATCGAGAACGGGCTGTTCATCGATATCTGCGACACCGTGGTGATCGGCTATGGCGACGGCCACGTCGAGGTGCGCGACATCAACGAGGGCACGGTGGAGAAGGACCGGCTTGAGTTCGCCGAGGAAGACAACCTGTTCACCGATCTGGCGGAGTAGGATGTGCCTTGGTGTGACGGCGTCGCCCGGTCGGCAGGCCGGGCCGTGCCTGTCCGCGCCTGTCCGCGCCCGAGGGCAGGAACTGGGCGCGGACTTCGGTTTCGCACTCGGGTGGCCGCGGCTCTCGGCGCGGCGGGGGCTTTCGCCTCACAACCCCGTGCAAATCCGCGCCAAAAGGTTGAATGCGGCGCAATAACGCCCACTTGGGCATATGGCGTTTGGTGGTCCGTTATGGGATACACCTGCACAGGACTTGCAAAGGGCAGAACTTCATGAGCTTTGATTACGATCTGTTTGTCATCGGTGGCGGTTCCGGCGGGGTGCGCGCGGCCCGCGTCGCAGCACAGGAAGGCGTCAAGGTGGCGCTGGCCGAGGAAGACCGCTATGGCGGCACCTGCGTGATCCGCGGCTGCGTGCCGAAGAAGCTGATGGTGTTTGCTTCGGAATATTCCGGCATGGTCGAGGACGCGCAGGCCTATGGCTGGGACATCAAGCCGGGCGATTTTGACTGGGACGCCTTCAAGGGCAAGCTGCACGCGGAGCTGGACCGGCTGGAAGGCATCTATCGCAACCTGCTGACAAACAGCGGCGTCGAGAGCTTTGACAGCCGTGCCAGGCTGGCCGACGCCCATACGGTGGAACTGGCCGACGGCACCCGCAAGACCGCCAAGCACATCCTGATCGCCACCGGCGGCTGGCCCACGGTGCCGGAGTTCCCGGGCTCTGAACTGGCGATCACCTCGAACGAGATCTTCAACCTTGAAAAGCTGCCGGAAAGCATCCTGATCGTCGGCGGCGGCTATATCGCCAGCGAATTTGCCGGTATCCTGAACGGGCTGGGCGTCAAGACCACCCAGTTCTACCGTGGCGAGCAGATCCTGCGCGGCTTTGACGAAGAGGCCCGCGGCGTGATCGCCGACGGCATGCGCGAGGCGGGCGTCGATCTGCGGGTGAACGTCAATGTCACCGAGATGCGCCGTGACGGCGACAAGATCCGCGTCACCGACACCAATGGCGAAGAGCATATGTTCGACCAGGTGATGTATGCCACCGGCCGTGCGCCCAATGCCGACAATCTCGGCCTTGAGGAACTGGGCGTGGAGCGCGGCAAGGGCGGCGAGATCGTCGTCGACCAGTACAGCCAGACCACGGTGCCTTCGGTCTATGCGGTGGGCGATGTGACCGACCGGGTGGCGCTGACGCCGGTTGCGATCCGCGAAGGCATGGCCTTTGTCGAGACCGTGTTCAAGGGCAATCCGACCAGCCCCGACCACGAGCTGATCCCGACGGCGATCTTCACCCAGCCGGAAATGGGCACCATCGGTCTCAGCGAAGAGGACGCCGCCAAGCAGGAGCCGATCGAGGTCTATTCGACCTCTTTCAAGCCGATGCAGCAGAGCTTTGCGGGCCGTGCCCAGAAGGTGCTGATGAAGCTGGTGGTCAGCAAGGCAACCCGCAAGGTGCTGGGCTGCCATATCGTCGCACCCGCTGCCGGCGAGATGATCCAGCTGGCCGGAATCGCGGTAAAGATGGGCGCGACCAAGGAAGATTTCGACCGCACTGTTGCGGTGCACCCGACAATGTCGGAAGAGTTGGTAACCTTGAAAACGCCGGTGCGCACCACCTGAGGGCGCCTCGGCAAGCAGATGAACACCCATGCCGCCCGCGGGCGGCAGTAAACGGATAGGAGACAGATGGCTGGCAATAGCGGTGGCCCATGGGGGGGCGGTGGCTCCTCTGGTGGCGGAGGAGGCAACCGGGGCAACAACGGTGGGAACAACGGCGGCGGTGGCCGCAAGCCGGATGATCCCCAGATTCCCGAGATCGACGAACTGGTCAAGAAAGGCCAGGAGCAGCTGCGCGTCCTGATGGGCGGTCGCGGTGGTGCCGGTGGCGGTCGCGGTGGTCGCGGCGGCGGCGCAGGCGGCGGTGCGCCCCTGTTCACCAAGGGCACCCTGGGGCTGGCAGCAGCCGCAGCCGTGGTGCTGTGGGGATTTGCCAGTTTCTACACCGTCAAGCCGGAAGAACAGTCGGTTGAACTGTTCCTCGGCAAATACTCGGCCACGGGTGAGCCGGGCCTGAACATCGCGCCCTGGCCGCTGGTCACCTACGAGGTGATCCCGGTGCAGGTGGAACAGACCGAACACATCGGGGCGGGGTCTCGCGGCGGTGACGCGGGGCTGATGCTGACCGGGGATGAAAACATCATCGACGTGGATTTCCAGGTTGTCTGGAACATCAACGATCCGGCGAAATACCTGTTCAACCTGCGTGACCCCAAGCAGACCATTCAGGCGGTGTCGGAATCGGCGATGCGGGAAATCGTGGCGCAGTCCGAACTGGCGCCGATCCTGAACCGGGACCGCGGCATCATTGCCGAGCGTCTGGGCGAGCTGATCCAGACCACCCTCGACAGCTATGACAGTGGCGTGAACATCATCCGTGTGAACTTCGACCAGGCCGATCCGCCGGAGCCGGTGAAAGACGCCTTCCGCGAAGTTCAGTCGGCCGGCCAGGAGCGGGACCGTCTGGAGAAGCAGGCGGATGCCTATGCAAACCGCAAGCTGGCGGGCGCGCGTGGTGAAGCTGCGCAGACCCTCGAAGAAGCCGAAGCCTACCGGGCACAGGTCGTGAACCAGGCCCAGGGTGAGGCCAGCCGCTTTACCGCGGTTCTGGAAGAATACCTGAAAGCGCCGGAAGTGACCCGCAAGCGCCTGTACCTGGAAACCATGGAAAAGGTTCTGGGCCGGGTCGACAAGATCATTCTCGATGAAACCGGCAGCGGTCAGGGCCAGGGGGTCGTCCCCTATCTGCCGCTGAATGAGCTGCGCAAGTCTCAGGAGGGCAACTGATGCGGAACACCACTCTCATTCTGCCGATCCTCGTGGTTGCGGTGATTGCCGGCCTGTCGTCGATTTTCATCGTCGATGAGCGCGAAAAGGCGCTGGTGCTGCAGTTCGGCCAGATCAAGTCGGTCAAGGAAGAGCCGGGTCTGGCCTTCAAGATCCCGCTGATCCAGAACGTCGTCACCTATGACGACCGTATCCTGAGCCGCGAAGTCGGGCCGCTGGAAATCACCCCTGAAGATGACCGCCGCCTGGTGGTCGACGCCTTTGCCCGCTACCGCATCGCGGACGTGGAGCAGTTCCGTAAGGCGGTGGGTGCCGGCGGGATCGCCACGGCGGAAACCCGTCTGGATTCGATCCTGCGGTCGCAGACCCGCGCCATCCTCGGTACCGTCAGCTCCGATGACATCCTGTCCTCGGACCGGGCGACGCTGATGCTGCGCATCCGCAACGGCGCGATCGCCGAAGCCCGTGCGCTGGGCCTCGAAGTGATCGACGTGCGGCTGAAGCGCACAGACCTGCCGCAGGCCAACCTCGAAGCCACCTTTGCCCGGATGCGCGCCGAGCGTGAGCGGGAAGCGGCGGACGAGATCGCCCGCGGTGAAGAGGCGGCGCAGCGGGTGCGTGCCCAGGCCGACCGGACCGTGGTCGAGCTGGTATCCGAAGCGCAGCGCGAAGCCGAGATCATCCGCGGTGAAGCCGACGCCGAGCGCAACGCGATCTTTGCGGAAGCCTATGGTCGGGACGCGGAATTCTTCGAGTTCTATCGCTCGCTGAATGCCTATGCGGCCTCGCTTCAGGAGGGCAATTCGTCGCTGGTGCTGTCGCCGAACAACGAGTTCTTCAACTACCTGAAGTCCTCGGATGGCAAGGCGGCTGGCCGGTCCAACGCGCCGTCGAACCGGCTGTCGGACGGTCAGACGGAAGGCGAGTAATGGCCTTCATCCTCCTGGCCCTCGGGCTGGTGTTGATTGCAGAGGGGCTGGTGTACGCACTGGCCCCTTCGCTTGTGGAGCGCCTCCTGGAGATGCTGCGCAGCTTGAGCGAGGAGCAGCGCCGCAACGCCGGGCTGGCGGCGCTGGCGCTGGGGCTTGTGCTGGTCTGGCTGGCCTTTCGCCTCGGCGTCTGAGCAGCTGCGCCCGGCGTCCTGCCGGGTGTCCTGACGGGGTGGCGGCAGGAAATCTGCTCACAGGAGCTTGATCAGCTGCAACATTTGTTGCGGGTCGGGCGTAAGTTCTTACATTGGTCGCACGCGACTCCTGCGGGACCGGGGCTGAAAGGCCCGGGTGCGGGCGGGACAGAAGAACGAGAAATGACAAGGAGAAATTCCGTGCAGCCACAGGCAATTGCAATTTCCGGCAAGGCAAGCGGCGGGGGTGCGGTACTGCGCCTGGCTGCGCTTGCGGTTCTCAGCATGGCGGTTCTGCTGATGCAGGCGGTGACCGCGCTGGCCCGTCCCGAGAGCCTGGCGCCGCTGGCCGACAGGGTCAGCCCGGCCGTTGTCAACATCACCACCACCACCGTCGTGGAGGGCCGCACCGGACCGCAGGGGATTGTCCCCGAGGGCTCTCCGTTCGAGGATTTCTTCCGGGAATTTCAGGACCGTAACGGAAACGGCGGACGGCCGCGGCGCTCCTCTGCGCTGGGATCGGGATTCGTGATTTCCGAGGATGGCTATATCGTCACCAACAACCACGTGATCGAGGGGGCCGACGAGATCGAGATCGAGTTCTTCCCCGGCAAGGGCCAGCCGCAGGGGCTGCTGCCGGCCAAGGTGATCGGCACCGATCCCAACACCGACATCGCGCTGCTGAAGGTCGAGGCACCCGGTCCGCTGAAATTCGTCAAGTTCGGCGACAGCGACACGGCCCGCGTGGGCGACTGGGTCGTTGCGATGGGCAACCCGCTGGGGCAGGGCTTCTCGCTGTCCGCGGGCATCGTGTCCGCCCGCAACCGTGAGCTCTCGGGCTCCTACGACGACTACATCCAGACCGACGCGGCGATCAACCGGGGCAACTCCGGCGGGCCGCTGTTCAACATGGACGGTGACGTGGTCGGGGTGAACACCGCGATTCTGTCGCCCAACGGCGGCTCGATCGGCATCGGCTTCTCGATGGCGTCCAACGTGGTCGTCAAGGTGGTCGAACAGCTGAAGGAGTATGGCGAGACCCGTCGCGGCTGGCTGGGTGTGAAGATCCAGGACGTGGACGGCGACCTGGCCGAGGCGATCGGGCTTGAGAAGGCGCGCGGCGCGCTGGTCACCGATGTGCCGGAAGGTCCGGCCAAGGACGCCGGTGTTCTGGCCGGGGATGTCATCGTCAGCTTTGACGGTGTGGATGTGCAGGATACCCGCGCCCTGGTCCGCCAGGTCGGCAATGCCGAGGTCGGCAAGACCGTGCGGGTGGTGGTCTACCGGGAAGGCAAGACCGAGACCCTGCGGGTGACCCTGGGTCGTCGTGAAGACGCTGAACGGGGCAGCTCGCGTCCCAGCCGCGATATGATGCCCGATGTGTCGGAAACCGAGCTTCTGGGCCTCACCGTGGGTGTCCTCAATGACCAGATGCGCGCCGAGCTGAACGTGGGCGACGACGTGCAGGGGCTGGCGATCCTGTCGGTGGACGAAGCCTCGGAAGCCTGGGAGAAAGGGCTGCGCGCCGGTGACGTGATCACCGAGGCGGGGCAGCAGAAGGTGACCGCCATTTCAGAGCTGGAAGACCGTGTCGCCGAGGCGCGTGAAGCCGGTCGCAAGTCGCTGTTGCTGCTGGTGCGCCGGGCCGGTGAGCCGCGCTTCGTGGCGCTGAACCTGGAAGACTGATCGCGGCCTTTTGGCCCTGACTGACAATCACGAGACGGCCGGGCGGTGTGCCCGGCCTTTTCGTTTTGCGGCCCGTGCAGCCCGGGCCTGCGGGCGCATTGGCACCCCTTGGCGGTCGTCGGGCAAAGCATCCTGAGAGCCAAGCGAGAATGAGAAAGAGCCATGTGCTGGCGGGCACATGGCTCTTTTGGGGGCGGCAGCCATTGGGATGGAACGGATAATGGCTGCCGATGTCTGTTGTTATGGCCGCGCGGGCCGGGGGCTTCTGTAACCGGGATTACAGAACAGGTGAAATTGTTGGGAATTTACAAAAAAATCGGAGGCGCGCGGTGGTCAGATCGATTCCGGTTCCGCCAGAACGGCCAGGGCGTTGCGGTCCAGGATCTGCACACCGCCGCGGCTGACGCTGATCAGCCCGTTGCGTTTCCAGGTCGCCAGGGTTTTGGACACGGCTTCGCGGGTGGCGCCGACGAATTCCGCCAGCTCTGCCTGTGAGAGCGAAATCCGCCCGTCGCTGCCCTCGGGCGCGAGATACGCCAGCTTGCGTGCAAGGCGCACCGGCATCGGCAGGAACACTTGTTCATTGAGCTGGTTGTTCATCCACCGCATGCGCTGACCGGCCAGTCGCAGCAGATCCGCGGCGAGGTCGGGGTGTCGACGGATCTGTTCCAGCACATCACCGCTTCGCAGGCGCAGCACGAGGCTGGCTTCGGTGGCAATGGCGGTTGCGGTGCGCTCGCCCGGGTCGAACAGGGTGATCTCTCCGAACACCGCACCGGGGCGCATCATGTCCAGCGACAGCTTGCGCCCGGAGGCGGACAGCACCGAGAATTCCAGCGCCCCCTCGACAATCGCATAGAGCGCATCCCCCGGGTCCCCCTGTTCGAACAGCACCTCGCCCTGGGACAGGCGGATTTCGCTGGCCTGGCTTTCCAGCATGCGCCTGAGCGGGCCGGACGCGCCGGACAGAAAGCCGGTGTCGGGCAGGCGGGTCTTCAGCATGTGTCGGTTCCATCCCTCTGGGGCGGGCACACCTTGGAGGCGGGGCGTGCGGTTTGCGCTAACCATAGCAGAGCAGGCCTCGGCGGAAAACCGCACATGTTTCGCGCTGTCTTGACTGCGGTCAACCCGCCACAGCCACCAGGCCCAGCTTGCGCGCGGATGCCAGCGTCAGGGTGCCGCTGTCAACGCCCAGCGGGGCCTGGTAGCGCTGCACGGCAAGCCGGGTGGCGTGGTCCATGCGGCCATGGATCGGGCCGCGGTAAAGGCCGCGTGCCCCCAGGGCGCGCTGGAGGGTGCGAATGAACGCGGGGGTCATCCTCTCGGGGCAGGGGATCTCGATCCAGTGCTCGCGGCGCGGGCTGACGATCTGCTGGCTGGACTCGGTGCGAAAGCTGGCGGGACGCAGGACCTTGCCGTTGCTGTCCAGCTGCGCGGGTGCGATTTGCACCTGCCGGGTGACGGTCTCGATCACGGCGGGGGTGGTATAACGGCTCCAGCAGCTGTCCGCGGGCGCGCCGGGTGGTGCGTAGCGACCGCCGCGTGCGACGTCATCGCCCCGCGGGGGCTGCACGCAGGCGGCCAGCAAGGCCAACGCCGCCAGCAGCGCCGCGGCCCGGCCTCGACGGGTGCTGGTGAATACGGATGCGGTCATGCCCTGAATGCCTCGGCCCGCGCGGGGCGCTGTTGATTTGGCGGCAGATTAGCCCACATCCGTGGGGGGCGCAAAGGCAGGATCGTCCTGGCGGCCCTGTTCCGCCAGCAAAAGATCCAGCATCGGCGAGATATCCTCGACCACTTCGGCGATCACATGGGTGACGGAATGGGCCCGCTGCAGCCGTCCGGTGACGCGCAGGAGCCGCCCCGAGATCACCGCCCGGCGGAACGCCTCGTAGATCTTGCGCCAGACGATCACGTTGACGACGCCGGTTTCGTCCTCAAGCGTGACGAAGATCACCCCCTTGGCGGTGCCGGGACGCTGGCGCAGGATCACCAGGCCCGCCACCGTGACGCGGGCGCCCTCGGGCGGCTCGCCCAGCCGGGCGGCGGGCAGGGCTGAGGGCGGGCGCGGCCAGGGGTCCCCTGCAGCAGAGGGCGGCGCGGGGGGCTGTGCGGACGCGGGGGCGGACATGAGTGTGGACATGGGGGGCGACGCAGGGGGAGACGTGGGGGCGGGCATGGCGGTGGCCTGTGGCGGGAAGGTCTGGAACATTTGTAGAACATCTGGCGCCGCAGGTCCAGCAGCGACGGCTGGTGGCGCAATTGGGGCTGGCACCGCTGCGGGGGCTTGGCTACACAGTCCTGCAAGTACCGGAAAAGGGAAGAGAGCTGGAAATGGCAAAGATCACTTACATCGAGCACAACGGCACCGAACATGTGGTGGATGTGGCCAACGGGCTGACCGTGATGGAAGGCGCGCGCGACAACAACATCCCCGGCATCGAAGCCGATTGCGGCGGCGCCTGCGCCTGCTCGACCTGCCATGTCTACATCGCGCCGGACTGGGTGGAAAAGCTGCCCGCCAAGGATGACATGGAAGAGGACATGCTGGATTTCGCCTTTGAGCCGGACCCGGCGCGCTCGCGGTTGACCTGCCAGATCAAGGTGACGGACGATCTGGACGGGCTGGTCGTGCATATGCCCGAAAAGCAGATCTGATGCCCGCGGGGGCGGCGGCGCGGCGTCTGGCGTCGTGCCTGCGGCCCCGCTTCACCCGCCGCGCGCGGGGGCTGTTGTGCCTGTGGCTGGCCGGGCTGTCGCCTGCGGCGGAGGTTGCGGCAGAGATCGCCTCGGCGCGCTACGTGGAGCCCACGCGCGCCTACGGTCACGGGGTGCTGCCTGGCGGTGAATACGCCGGGCTGGAGATCCGGCTGCGCGACGGGCGCCGGATCCGATCAACGCCGGAGCGCGCCGTCTATGAGGACACCGCCCCGCGGCTGGTGGACCTGGACGGCGATGGCACGGCCGAGGTCATCACGGTCATTTCCTATGTCGGTCAAGGCGCTGCCCTGCGTATCTGGGATGAGGTGTCCACGCCGGACCATCCCGGGGGCAGCAGGATAGCGGTGGTCGCCGAGACCCCGCCGATCGGTCGACCGCATCGCTGGCTGGCGGTGATCGGCGCGGCGGATCTGGATGGCGACGGCGAGGTGGAGATCGCCTATGTCGACCGTCCGCACCTGGCAAGGATCCTCCGCGTCTGGCGGTTCCGGAACGGTGCGCTGACTGAGGTGGCCAGCCGTGCCGGATACAGCAATCACCGCATTGGCGATGCCGGGATCACCTCGGGCCTCCGCGACTGCGGCCTGGGGCCGGAGCTGGTGGTGCCTGGCGGTGACTGGCGGCGGATCAAGGCTTTGCGCCTGCGGAATGGCGAACTCAGGCGCCGCGACTTGGGGCCGCTGCAGCCGGACATCGGCCTGCGGCAGGCGCTGCGCTGCCAATGACGCGCTGCCGCGCCGCGCCGTGGCGCGGCGCCGGGCCCAACGGGCAGCGCCCATCCCTGGATGGGGCGGCGCGGCGGGAGCCCGCCGTGACCTCTGCGGCCGCCCGAGCGTGGGCGGCCGTTTGCGATTTCTTCACCACCTTCGCGTAGCGTGATCGCGGATCAGACCCCGGCGGCCTTTTGGGCAGGGACCGGAATCACAGGAGATTGCGCGTGAGCTTTACACCCTATGTGCTGGGCACGGGGATCAGCGGATGGACCTTCCTGCAGCGGACCCGAGAGCAACAGCAGGACGTTTTCGAAAAGTCCCCTGTGATGACCCGCGAGGTGGAGGATTTCACCCAGCGGATCACCACGATCGAGAATGCCGATCAGCTGCTGGATGACTACAACCTGTTGAAGGTGACCCTCGGGGCCTTTGGTCTCGACGAGGACATCGGCAACCGTGCCTATCTTAAGCAGGTGCTGGAATCCGACGTCAACGATCCGAAGTCCTTTGTGAACCGGTTGAATGACACCCGGTACCAGGCGCTGGCGACCACCTTCGGTTTTGGCAGCGCGGACGGGCCGCAATTGCCAAGCGCGCGCGCCGGGGCCGAGTTCGTGGGGATCAACACGCCGGATGACCTGCTGTCCAACGGCACATTGCTGCGCAAGGCGCTGGCGAACGTCGGGCTGGAGGGGATGGAGAACAACCAGTTCTTCCTGCAGAAGGTTCTGGAATCGGACCTGAGTGATCCCGACTCCTTTGCAAACAAGCTGAGCAATCCGAAGTTCGCGGATTTCGCCGCCCAGTTCAATTTTGCCGCGCCGCCGGAATATGACAACAGCATCCAGTCGCTGCTGGCGGAATATGGCAAGCACCCCGACGGGCTGGCCAGTGCCGAGGACCTGCTGGCGGATGAAAAACTGCTGGCGGCGGTGGTCGAGACCTTCGATCTGGAGCGGACGCACCCGGATTTCCTGTTGCGGGTGTTCAATTCGGACACCACCGATCCGAATTCCTTCGTGAACCAGCTGGAGGACACGCGCTATCGCACGGCCTCGGCGGCCTTCGGCTTTGGCTGGCCGGACATCAACACCTTCACCAGCCCGGACCAGCTGCTGCACAACCCGGACCTGCTGGCCCACTCGCTGGACCTGTTCTACCTGAGTGATCGCGGAGAGGATTACCTGCGGCAGGTGCTGGAGTCCGATCTGGACGACCCGAATTCCTTCGTCAACCAGCCCGATAACGTGGCCTATCGCGATTTCGCCGACGCTTTCCAGAACGGCTGGCCGGAATACGTGAACAAGATGGACATCTTCGTGCAGGAGATCGGCGACAAGGCGGCGGACCTGAGTCAGGCCCGCGACGTGGTCTTTGACCTGGATCTTTTTGCCGCGACGCTGGACCTGTTCGGACAAAGCCGCCGCGAAGACGATTTCAATACGGTGATCAAGGCGTTGGATTCCGACCTGTCGGACGAGATCTCCTTCGTCAACCTGCATTACGACAAGGGGCTGCGGGCGATGGCCGAGGCTTTTGCCTTCAACAAAGGCGAGACCGGGCTGACCTATCCCGAGGGCTTTGCGGCGGAACTGGTGGAACTTTACCAGGATCGGCAGTTCGAAATCCAGATTGGCGAATCGGATTCCAACATGCGGCTGGCGCTGGCGTTCGAGCGTGAGATGCAGGGCGTCGTGGATGCCGGCGGCAGCGAAGACGCCCATTGGTACAACATCATGGGATCGCCGCCGCTGCGCACGGTCTTCGAGACGGCGCTGGCGTTGCCCTCCAGCTTTGCCCAGCTGGATATCGAACGGCAGCTGAGCGAACTGAAGGAACGCTCCTATTCGGCCTTTGGCACCAGCCATCCGGCGGATTATCTGGAGCCGGACCTGATGGACCAGTTCCGTCGCCGCTTCCTGATGATGAGTGAACTGAACCTGTTCTGATCCGGCCGGGCAGGATGCCGATCAACGGCAACACCCATGGAAACCAAAATGACCGGGGCGCGCCCGCGCTTGACGGGCGGCACGGCCAGGCCCTGACCTGACCGGTTCCCGGTCGCCATGACGGGGATGTGCCGTGGATTGCGTGCCTCCCGCACCTGTGTCTGTGGCCCCGTGCCGAGGCAGCTACAGGGGAGCGGGAGGGCGCGTTGTGCGCGCGGTTACAGGGCGCGCCAGCCGATGTCGCGACGGTGGAACCCCTGCGGCCAGTCGATTTCGTCGATCATCGCATAGGCGCGATCGCGGGCCTCCTGCAGGGTGTCGCCGCGGGCGGTGACGTTCAGAACGCGGCCGCCGACGGCCAGGATCTTGCCGTCCTCGGATTTGGTGCCCGCGTGGAACACCATGTTGCTGCTGTCCTCGGGCAGCGCGTCCAGCCCCTTGATCTCGGTGCCTTTCTCGTAACCGCCCGGATAGCCCTGGGCGGCCAGAACCACGGTGATCGCGTGATCGTCGGCCCAGTTCACCTGCGCGTCCGCCAGGCGGCCTTCGGCAGCGGCGTGCATCAGGTCCAGCGCCTGCGCGCCCAGTCGCATCATCAGCACCTGACATTCCGGGTCGCCAAAGCGGACGTTGTATTCCACCAGCCGCGGCTGGCCGTCCTTGATCATCAGACCGGCATAGAGCACGCCCTGATAGGGCATGCCGCGCTCGGCCATCACCCGCATGGTCGGCTTCACGATCTCTTCCATCGCTTTCGCCTCGATCTCGGCGCTCAGCACCGGCGCGGGGGAATAGGCGCCCATGCCGCCGGTGTTGGGGCCGGTGTCGCCTTCGCCGACGCGCTTGTGGTCTTGGGCCGAGCCGATCGCCAGCACGTCCTCGCCGTCGACCAGCACGAACAGGGACGCTTCCTCGCCTTCCATGAATTCCTCGATCACCACCTCGGCACCAGCGCCGCCGAAGGCACCGCCGAACATGTCGTCGATGGCGGCGATGGCTTCCTCTTCGGTCATCGCGATGATGACGCCCTTGCCGGCTGCCAGACCGTCGGCCTTGACCACGGTGGGCGCGCCATGCTGGCGCACATGCGCCTTGGCGGCTTCGGCATCGGTGAAATGGCCATAGGCGGCGGTGGGGGCACCGGCCGCGTCGCAGACTTCCTTGGTGAAGCTTTTGGAGGCTTCCAGCCTGGCGGCGGCCTCGGACGGGCCGAACACCAGAAGGCCCGCGGCGCGCAGCCGGTCAGCCACACCTGCAGCCAGCGGCGCCTCGGGGCCGATGATGACGAAATCGATGGCGTTTTCCTCGGCAAAGCTCACCACCGCGGTGCCGTTCTCGATGTCCAGCGCGGCGCAGTCGGCGATCTGCGCGATGCCTGCGTTGCCCGGGGCCACGATCAGCTTGTCGCATTTGGGGTTCTGCATCACCGCCCAGGCCAGTGCATGTTCACGCCCGCCGCTGCCGAGGATAAGGATGTTCATTGGCGCATTCTCCGATCTGCCTGAGCCCTGTGCCCCGCGGTGCCACCCGGGGCTTGCCTTGCTTGCCGCGCGTTCTATGCTGCGCGCGACTTCAAAACAAGACCGGCCAAAGGCCGCAGGAGAGCAGCCCCCCGATGTCCGACCTGTTTGACGACCCGATCCCAGGCCAGAACGCCCCGGAGTTCACCGTTTCCGAGATCTCGGGCGAGGTGAAGCGCACGCTGGAGGGCACCTTTGGCCGCATTCGCGTGCGCGGCGAGGTGGGCCGCGTGTTCAAGGCGCGCTCCGGGCATCTTTACTACGACATCAAGGACGACCGCTCGGTGCTGGCTTGCACCACCTGGAAGGGGCAGATCAGCGGCCTCTCGGTGGTGCCGGAAGAGGGGCTGGAGGTGGTTGTCACCGGTCGGCTGACGGCCTTTGGCGCGCAGTCGAAATACAACATGAACGTCGATGAGGTCGCGGTTGCTGGCCAAGGCGCGCTGATGGCGCTCCTGGAGAAACGCAAGAAGCAGCTGGAGGCCGAGGGGCTGTTTGCGCCGGAGCGCAAGAAACCGCTGCCTTACCTGCCGCATATCATCGGCGTGGTGACCTCGCCCTCCGGCGCGGTGATCCGCGATATCCTGCACCGCCTGCGCGATCGTTTTCCGCGCAAGGTGCTGGTCTGGCCGGTGGCGGTGCAGGGGAAGACCTGCGCGCCCGAGGTGGCCCGCGCCATCGAGGGCTTCAACCGGCTGACACCGGGTGGTGCGCTGCCGCGGCCCGATCTGATCATCGTGGCCCGCGGCGGCGGCTCGATCGAGGATCTGTGGGGCTTCAACGAGGAGATCGTCGCCCGCGCCGCGGCGGCCAGCCAGATCCCGCTGATCTCGGCGGTGGGGCATGAGACGGACACGACTCTGATCGACTTTGTCTCGGATCGCCGGGCGCCGACGCCGACGGCGGCGGCCGAGCTGGCGGTGCCGGTGCGGCTGGAGCTGATGGCCTGGGCGGAAAACCAGGGCGCGCGGCTGACGCGGGCGGCGGGGCAGGCAGTGCAGTTGCGCCGCCAGCGGCTGAACGACTTGGCGCGTGCACTGCCCAAGCCCGATACCTTGCTGGAAACCCCGCGTCAGCGGCTGGACCGGATTTCCGACCGGCTGCCCGGCGCGCTGATCTCCGGCGTGCAGCGCCGCCGGGTGCATCTGAGCGAAACCGCGGCGTCCCTGCGCCCCGCCACCCTGCGCCAGCTGGTCGAGGGGCGGCGCAACCGGCTGCAGAACCTGTCTTCGCGCCTCAACCTGCGCCCGATCCAGCGCGAGATGGCGGCGCAGAAGGACGCGCTGGCGCGGCTGGCGCAGCGGCTGGATGCGGCGCAGGCCGCGCGCATCGACCGTCAGCGCCAGAGCCTTGCGGCCAGTGGGCGGCAGCTTGAGATCCTCAGCTACAAGGCAACGCTTGGGCGCGGCTATGCGGTGGTGCGCGCGGGCGGCGACGTGGTGACGACCCGGGCGGCGGCGGCCGCTGCGGCAGGCCCGCTGCAGGTCGAGTTTGCCGATGGCACGCTGGACGTGACGAGGGACGCGGCGCAACCGGGCGCGGCCACTGCGTCGGACAAACCGTCGGGCGGCGACCGCGGCGATCAGGGCTCGCTGTTCTGACACGGCCCAGGGCCGACTTCTTACTGGTCTGAAATACTCACGGCGCCGGTGTCTGCCTCAGACGCCGACGTCGGGGCCAAGGCACAGCATGTCCTCGCCTATGTCCTCGGCCTCGTACAGCTCGGTCGCGGCAGGGTCGTTTTCAAACTGCGCGGTCAGCCCGCGTGGGCCCAGCTCAAACCGCCAGCATTGCGGGTCGGGGCGGTTTTCATAGATGAAACAGATCTGGCCTGCCTCCTCGTACCAGCGGCCTTCCTGACAGCGGCCGTCGAGGAAGGACCAGATCACCCGCCGCCCCGGCAGGTAGCGTTCGACCCCGTAGAGATCGCCGCCAAAGCCGTAATAGAGCGTGCGCCCCTGAGTGTAGCGATCAAAAGCCTCGGCGCCCAGTGGTTCGGCCGCGGGGGCAGGGGACGCGGGCAGCACCAGCGCGGCAAGCAGGGGAATCAGCGAAGGAAAACGCATGGGCCCACTGTGCCAGAGGGCAGGGCGCGGGACCAAGGGCAATGTCGCCAAAGCGGCGCGCGGCGGCCGTGTCGGTGGCATTTTCGCGATCCCGGCCCGCCTTGCGCTTTGCACTCGGCGGAAATCCGCATTAGGTGGATGTCAGACCCCGTAGCAATCCCGGAGCGCAGACACCGATGGCGTTTTTCTCAAAGCTGAAAGACCGGCTGTTCAAATCCTCGTCCAAGCTGGAGCAGGGGCTGGACGCCATCGTCGAGGAAGGCGCGGACAGCGCCGCGGATCAGGTGGCCGAAACGCTGGCGCAATCGCCTGCGGTCAGCCCGGAACAACCCGCCCCGGCACCGGTGCCGGATCTCGCGCCCGAACCGCAGCCCGAGCCGGAGACGAAACCTGCGCCTGCCCCGGCACCGGCGCCTGCTGCAAAACCCGCGCCTGCACCGGAGCCGGAGAAGAAGTCGCCGGGCCTGCTGGGCCGCCTGATGGGGCGCGGCACGGCGGATGAGCCGCGCCGGGCGCTGGATGACGACATGCTGGAGCAGCTGGAAGAGTTGCTGATCGCCGCCGACATGGGGGTGGACACGGCGCTGCGCGTCACCGCCAACCTGGCCGAGGGGCGCATGGGCAAACGGGTGTCCAGCCGCGAGATCAAGGAACTGCTGGCGCAGGAAGTCGCCCGCATCATGGAACCCGTCGCCAAGCCGCTGCCGATCTACGCCAAGCGCCCGCAGGTGGTGCTGGTGGTGGGGGTTAATGGCTCGGGCAAGACCACGACCATCGGCAAGCTGGCCAGCCAGTTCAAGGGCGCGGGCAAGAAGGTGGTGATCGCCGCGGGCGACACCTTCCGCGCCGCCGCGGTGGAACAATTGCAGGTCTGGGGCGAGCGCGCGGGTGTGCCGGTGCTGACCGCGCCGGAAGGGTCCGATCCGGCCTCGTTGGCATTCGATGCCATGACCAAGGCGCAGGAAGAGGGCGCGGATCTGCTGATGATCGACACCGCAGGCCGTCTGCAGAACCGCACCGACCTGATGGAGGAGCTGGCCAAGATCGTCCGCGTGATCCGCAAGAAGGACGAGACCGCGCCGCACAACACCCTGTTGGTGCTGGACGCCACCACCGGCCAGAACGCGCTGAGCCAGGTCGGTACCTTCCGCCAGCTGGCCGATGTCTCGGGGCTGGTGATGACCAAGCTGGACGGCACCGCCAAGGGCGGCGTGCTGGTGGCGCTGGCGGATAAATTCGGCCTGCCGATCCACGCCATCGGCGTGGGCGAGCAGATTGACGATCTGGCACCCTTCGACCCCGAGGAATTTGCCGCCGCCCTGACCGGGTTGGAGAAGTCCTGACCCGGCTCACTTCTTGCCGGACAATTCCTCCGGACAACCGGAAAGGAAAACACCCGGCTGATGCGGCGTGAACAAAGGTATTTGATTTGAGCGATTGGCTGATCTCCCTCGAGGGCACCGAGGCCGGGCATCAGATGGCCCTGATCCTGGCGCTGTCGGCGGCCTTCCTACATGCGGTCTTCGGCGCGCTGCAGAAGGGGCGGCACGATCCATGGCTGTCGCGCGGGGCGATCGATTTCTTCTATTGCCTGATGGCAGCCCCATTTGCGCTGTTCGTGGTGCCCTGGCCGGAACCGCATATGTGGGTGATCTTCCTCGGCGCCTTTGTGATCCATCTGCTGTACAAGCTGTTCCAGGCGCTAGCCTATACCAAGGGCGCCTATACGGTGGTGTATCCCGTGGTGCGCGGCACCGGGCCGCTGTTCACGGTGATCGGTGCCTACTGGCTGTTCGGCGAGACCTTTACCGGTACCCAGTGGCTGGGCGTCGGCGTGCTTCTGGCGGGGATCTTCGGGCTGGCGGTCTACAACTTCATCTTCCTGACCGCGGCGCGCGACACGTTGGGGATTGCGCTGGTGCTGGCGGTGATCACCGGGCTGTTCGTGGCGCTTTACACCACCTATGACGCCTATGGCATCCGCGCCACGGCCGATCCTTTCACCTTCCTTGCCTGGTTCTTCATGATCGACGGGCTGGTGTTTCCCGTCATCGCGCTGGTCCGCTGGCGGGGCATGGCTGCGCCGCCGGTGCCGGGGCCGCTTCTGGTCAAGGGCTTCTTCGGCGGGCTGGTGGCCTTTGCCTCTTTCGGCTCGGTGATGCTGGCGACGCGGCTGGACAAGGTGGGCGAGGCGGCGGTGCTGCGCGAGACCTCCACCGTGTTTGCCGCCCTGATCGGCTGGCTGGTGCTGAAGGAGACCGTCGGGCCGCGCCGGATTGCGCTGATGGCTTTGATCGCGCTGGGCGCCGTGATAGTGGAAATGGGCGGCTGAGCGCCGCCGCCGCAACAGACACAGGACAGGACGCCAGATGGCTGAAAAGAAGATCAACCCGACGCTGAAGATGATACTGGAATTCGGTCCGGTTGTGCTGTTCTTCGTTGGCTACCTGAAGCTCAAGGACGAGATCTTTTTGATCGGCGGCGAGGAGTACAAGGGCTTCATCGTCATCACCGCCGCTTTCATCCCGCTGATGGTGGCCTCAACGCTGGCGCTGTGGAAGCTGACCGGGCATCTGTCGCGGATGCAGTTTGCGACGCTGGTGCTGGTGGTCCTGTTCGGCGGCATGTCGGTTTGGTTCAACGACGACCGTTTCATCAAGATGAAGCCGACGATGCTGTATCTGTTGTTCGGCGGCCTTCTGGGCATCGGGCTGTTGCGCGGCCAAAGCTGGCTGAAGGTGGTGATGGAAGAGGTGATGCCGCTGGAGCAGGAAGGCTGGATGATCCTGACCCGCCGCCTCTGCGCCTTCTTCTTTGCGCTGGCGGTGGCGAATGAGCTGATCTGGCGCTTCCAGAGCGAAGAGGCCTGGGTCTATTTCAAGACTTTCGGCCTGCCGATTGCGATGTTCGGCTTCTTCATGTTCCAGGGGCCGCTGTTTCAGAAATACGGGCCGGACGAGGACGAGGAAAACACCGGTCCGGCGGAGTAACCCGCAAAAGGGGAGCGCTCCCGCGCCCTGGCCTCATCGGGGATGAGGCCACAGGCCTTGGGCATGGCAGCCCGCCTGCGGCGGGCTGCGCCAGCGCGTGCCGCAGGCGGGGGCGATGCCCCAAATCCGTCACTTGCCGAACAGCACCTGCTGCGCCCTGGTGTCGGAGCGATCACCGCGCAGATCGGCATGCAGCGCCCGCCCGGCGATGACACCGGGGCGGGACCACATCTGCTCCAGCCAGCGCGCCATGTTCGGCTTGTCGTCGAGGGTCTGCTGCTGGCCCTCCCACAAAGAGGCCCAGGGCCAAATTGCCATGTCGGCAATGGTGATGTCCGGCCCGGCGACATATTCATTGTCCGCCAGCTGCCGGTCCAGCACGCCGTACAGCCGCGCCACCTCGTCTCGGTAGCGGTCCTGGGCATAGGGCAGCGGCTCGGGCGCGTATTTCAGGAAATGATGCGCCTGGCCCGCCATCGGCCCGAGCCCGCCCATCTGCCACATCAGCCATTGCTCCACCGCCAGCCGCGTACGGTCGTCGCTGCCGTAGAAACGCCCGGTCTTGCGGGCGAGATACATCAGGATCGCGCCGCTTTCGAACAGTGACACCGGGCGGCCGTCGGGGCCGTCCGGGTCGGTGATCGCGGGCATCTTGTTGTTGGGCGACAGCGCCAGGAACGCGGGTGCGAACTGGTCGCCCTTGGTGATATCGATCAGCGTGGTGTCATAGGGCAGGCCCATTTCCTCCAGCGCGACGGAGATCTTCCAGCCGTTGGGGGTGGGCCAGTAATAGAGTTGAATGGCTGACTGCATCTGGGCGCTCCTGCTCGTTGCCGTGCGCCCAGAGGATCACAGCTGATGCCAGGCGGGCAAGGGGGCGGCGAAGGGGCGCAGGGCAAACAGGCGTGACCAGCGGCGTGCCGAGCGCGGCGGGCAGGCCGGGCGCAGGCGTTGCAGGGGCGTCTCCTGCGGTTGGCGCAGCAGGTGGCGGTAAAACCGCAGCGTGCCGGGGCGCGTGAAGGACGACCAGTGGCAGATCCGATGTTGTGGCTGGGCGATGGCATAGCCCAGCGTGCGCAGATGGTTCAGCGTGTCCGCGTCGTCCAGCGGCAGCGTGACGGCATTGGCCGCGTTGAGACCATGGCCGATGGCGTGGTCGCCGCGCGTCGGCAGCCGGGTCAGCCGTTCGAACAGAAAATCGAACGGGTCGTTCTCGCGGCTGGTGATGTTGATGAACTCGGCCGAGCGCCCGGCGGGCGTGTCCAGGGCGGTTGCGGTGCGGCTTTGAAAACTGGCCCCGAACAGAGAGATGATGCGGCCGATGGCGCCCTGCGGCAGATGGTGCAGCATTTCCAGGGCGACCTCGATCCCCAGCGAATGCCCGATCACATGCACCGGCCGCCGCGGATCCTGCCGGTGCAGCAGGGCGCAGACCTGCGCCAGGGCCTGCCCGGCGCGGGCCGCGCTGGCCTGGGCCTGTCGCAGGGTGCCGCAGGCGTTCCAGCCAAAGGCAATGCCAAGGCCTTCGTCGGCATGTCCGAGCCCGAAGCCCAGCTGGCGCGGCCAGGAGGGCGCGCGCCAAGGCAGATGCGCAGGCTCGAGCGAGAGCAGGTGGCGGTGGGGGCAGTTGCTGCGGCCGCCGGGGCGATAGTTGTAGCCGTGAATCATCACGATCACCGGCCCGTCACCCGTTGTAGCGCGCTGCAGCAGGCTCTCGAGCGGTGCGGGAGAGCCGTGCAGCTCGGCTGTCTGCCCGCGGGCATTAATGCGGATCAAGGCCATTTTCGGCTCCCGGCTCCTGAATTTTGCCGGACCCTAACCCCGGGGCGTGACCGGCAGGTGACGATCCGGTAACGGTCGTATGACGCACGGCGCAGCTGCTACAGCTTGACTGGTTGCGCCTGCGGGCGTACATGCGGGCCATCTTTCGTGGCGATTTGTTATTGGATTTACTGCACGGTAAGTTGCTGTAAATAAGTAATTTTTGCTGACGGATTTTGATGAGGCATACTTTGGGGAATAACCCTGGGTATTCCTTGCCCTCAAAACTTCCGCTTCAGTTCTTCCCTCGCCTGTTCTGCGCAGTCGTCAAAATACTTGGCCAAGTCCGAGATGTGAACGCAGCGGGGTGCTTTCTGACCTTCGCCCAGGCGCGTGAGAGGCAGGGGGATCTCGCCGCTTTCGATCTTGCGTAGGAATACTTCACGGCTCATTCCATTAAAGTAGTCGTTGCGGAGTGCATCGACTGGGACAAGCGGGTTTCCTTCATATTTGGCGGTGAGGAGCCAAAAGGTGTTCATGCTGCTCGCTCCTGTTCGGTGGCATACGCGCCCCATTGTTTGGCCATCGCTGCGGCAATTCCTGGAAAGGTCTTGCTGCGCATCTTCCACCGGTCAGGACCGGGGCTGGCGCGGTGGATGGCGGACCATTTCTTGTGCTCTTGGGATCCTTTAGCGGGCGGCGTGAGGCGGTTCGTGGGCTTCAGAGGGGGGAGGCCGCGGAGGTATAAGCCGGTGGATTTGAAGGCAGGGTCGCCAAACCACCATGGCTGCACATGTTGCGCCGCGGGGCGGTAGTTCTGGATCCGCTCCTTCGCGTGTCGGTGCATTACCGGGTTTTCAACGGCAACCCGCGGGATGGGGGCATTCCAGCAGGCAGAGAACAGCGCGGTGCCTTCATCCAACTCTGCCCACATGTCGGCTAGGCGTCGGCCTTTGGGTGCCTTGCTGAGCCAGCGTACGCCGCTGTTGCAAAGTCGGGTGCAGGGTGGGTGCATGACGGCCAGCAAATCCCAGCCCATGCCAAGCACGTCACGGATGTCGCACTGCATGTGACGGTTGCTACGGTCGTCGGAGGGCAGCAGGTCACAAGACCATGCGTCGTAGCCACGATCGAGGAACGCGCGACGCACGGTGCCGGAGGTTTCGCAGCCAATGAGAACGCGGAGAGGCTTCATTGTGATGATGCTCTTGGTTTCCGTCGATGCCCCTTGGTCGAGGAGATGAGCGGGGGGCAGTTCTTGTCTGGGGCGCGGCGCAGTTGTGTGAGTGGTGGCCTTCATGCCGCGCCCCGGCGGTGCGGGTGGCCGAGCCCGCATGTTCATATCGACCTCGTCGCCTCAGCCTCGTTTTCAAGTCGCCGCGGCAAGGTAGGGGCAGTGGCTGCGCCGTTGTATGGGCAGTCTGGTCGGCCATCGGTTGCGCGCCGAGTGCCGTCGAGGGTGTAGTGAATACGGGCGGCGCGAAGCCAGGCATCCAGCGCTGATGGCATGTCGTTCCCTGAGGCCGAGAGGCCGAGCAAGGAGAGGTGCCAGCGTGTCGCCGAGAAGTCGAACCGGTCGCTCGGATCGGTGCTTTCCGGCGTAAGCTTTCCGCCCAACTTTTGCAGCAGCATTGCTTGGCCAAACCGGCAGCGGGCGCTCAGGGCGCGGGCGGCGGAGTAGATTTGCTGGGGTGTCGACGGCATCGGTGTCCTGTCCTTGGGTGGTCGCGGGCGGCGGATGGATTGGAGGATTGCGCCGCCCGCGTTGATCCGCGCCGCAAGACGGGCGCGAAACCTCAAAGAAAAGCGGCGCGTCAATCCTCCATCACGCGCCGCTTCTCGGCTATTTCAGTTGGGGTGGGGCCCGCAGGTGGGTCCGGACGCTGCTACATGCATTTGCGCAGGTGGTTGGACAGGTGTGGGCCGGTATCCGGTCAGGCTGCATTGCGCTGCGGCACCGGAATGTTTTTCTCCGCGATGAGTGCGCGCACCTTTGCGCCGACACGGGTAAGGGTCTGGTCGGTCGGTTCCGGGGCGGGTTCGGGCCGGTCGATCAAGTGCGCTGCGCGCAGGCGAGCAGGGTCGAACCCCTGGCCGCGGGCGGCCTTCATGGTGGCCCAGGCTTGGGTGAACAAGCTCGTATCGTCCAGATAGTCTTCGGGCGATCCGACGATCTGGCGCGCAGCGTTGGTGATGTCTTGCATTCAATCCTCCATCGGTTGACGGATAAATTAGTACATGGGTAAAAATACCCCGTCAACCGAAAAAGAGTAAATATACCCCATTCTGTCAAGTTTCACATAGCAGTGCGCAGCCGAGTTAGCGGTCGGCGAAAGCGATCGAACCCAGTTCGAAGATGTCGTTTGGATTTTGTGTCAGCGAAAAATTTCTGCATCGACGGTGCGTTGTAAGCCAAGGTTTCGAAGCGGTTGTTGAGGTGCACTGCTGCAGGGGGGTAAGCTCTGGCTATGCGACCGCTCGGGTTGTAGCTCTTCTAAAGTTGACTTCGGCGTGTGGAGGGTTTGAATGCCGTTGACGCAGAAGCCAGGATAGCTTGATGAACTCTCCCAAAATATTTGAAAATACTGATGTTCTTGAAATGTTTCTTAGGGATAAGCCGCGTTATTGGAGTGCGGCGATCGCTTCGCGCGCTGCCATGCGCGTTTTGCCTGTTTGGTGGGAGTGGACGCACGAGAGCGCGATTGCAAAGCAGCGTGGTTTGACTGCATTGCCCGTTATACGTGCATTGATTCTATCGTCGGCAGTTGCCAACCGGCCACCAGTTGACATGCTAGCTACCCTCTCCGACGCTTCCGCCGAAGCAGACAATGATATTGCGACTTTGGCTGTAGACACCAAAGGCCCTGTTAATGCCGCTGCAAGAGCAGCAAGTTGCGCGGCCGCCGCCGCCGCTGGGGTCGACCTCGAGAGGATCGCCAACGCGATAGATGCCTCCGCCGCCGCGGCTGCGGCAGCATCTGCGGTCAGAGCTGCTGTGGCTGCTGTCGAGAAAAACGCGGCTGACATTTGGGCGGAGGTTAAGCGGGATTTTAACCGACTTGATTCAGGTGAGGATGTTATGCGCGATCCTCTTTGGTCGGATGGTGATAATCCATTTGAGTACATTTGGTCGCATGTGAAGGCTATCTTTTCTGAATCTGAATGGAAGGTTTTTGTAAACTGGTACGATGCCGAGCTGAAGGGGAACTATTTTCCTCGGTCGTGGCTTTTTGAAATTGCCTGCACTGATGCGGAGCACTGGAGACAATCGCCGCACCATATAGCAGGATTTTCGCTCTATAAGTTTCCATCTATAAACTTTCTTGCATCTGAAGGTGTTGAGTCTTTTGGAGAAGGTTTAGGTGATGGGAAAATTGGAAATGGGCTTGGTGCGGGGGATTTGAATGATGCAAGAAGGGAGTTGCGGCTATTGGATGTGGCCATTTCAGAGCAGCGTAAAACTATTGGAGAGCAAAAAAGATCCCTTGATGAGTTGATGGAGAGTGCCTCCCATATCCGGGCTCAAATTGGGGGCTGGATGGAGGAAATTGAAACTCGTTTTGAATCTAGAGTTCATGCTGCTACAGAAGCACTAGAGCAACAAGCTGTGTTCAAAGAGCCTGTCAAGCTTTGGGAGGAAAAAGAAGCAGAGCATAGCAGAAGGAAGAGTGCCGCCTTCTCCCGGTTTGTATCGTCTCTTGTAATTTTAGGTGTGAGCTTGGTGGCAATTTGCGCTTTTATTATATATCGAAAAGACTTGTTGCTTGCCTTCTATAGCAAACCCGGCTGCGATGCCAAGAGCTTAGCTGTGGAGTGCAGTATGGGAGGAGTCTTCGAATTCCTCCCAATCCTTGTTGTTTTGACATTGGTTACTCTCGCCCTTTGGTATATTCGACTGCAAATGAAGGAGTTTTTATCAGAGCGCCATTTAGAGCTTGACGCTCGCGAGAGGAGAGCGTTTGCAGAAGCGTATATTAGTCTAGTAGCAACGGGTGAAGCGAGCGACGAAATTCATTCTCAGAGAGCCATCGTATATGCGTCGCTCTTTAGGCCAAGTACAGATGGCATGGTCAAAGATGAGGGGGGAGTAGATCCATCCATTGGCGCGGCAATAAGTAAAATACTTTCTCGTTAAGATAGGCTGCCCGCATGGCAAGATAATGGGTGCTGCGGGGGCATACAATTTTGCGGTTGGTCGAGGTCTCCTAATTCAAGTGTGTTTGTCTCGTTCAGGTTCTCTACTATTGGCAGGTCGGTATTATGAGTATGAAATGACGCTAGCCCTTTCTATACATGCGCGCCGCCCGCGTGTAATGAGTGGGCTTTATCCGTTAGCGTCGAAGGCGGATTTTTCTATCCGTGAAGATTGAGTGAGAAGCCCTACGTGGTGCTTTTGCTAGATCTTTTGTGCTAGGTCAGCGGGCCAATGCAGTCTCACACGTGCAGCCCATTTTAGGCGAACGTTCCAAATGTTATTTGCTCCAGGATTTAAACTGATCAAGTGAAACAGGCCGGGTTCGTCTCCGGCCTTCACTTGCTTCACCCAACCCATACCGTCCTCATCCTCGCACACGCAGCGGTGGCCGACGTCCTCAGAAGCAACTGCATCGTGCCCATTGCGAGTGTAGAATAGAAGATCTCCGGCTGAATAGACGGGCTCCATACTGTCGCCTTCTACTTCGACGGCGACGATGCCGTGCGGCGACAGACCAGGTGGACATTTCACCTGAGGTCCCCCGCCTTTTTCATAAGCGTCGAATACCGGAACCTGTGCGCCCGCGCCGACCTTCCCCGCTATTGCTATGGTTGGAACTGGCGGAGCCTCCGTTTGGCCCTGCAAAAAACCTTCAAGGGTCGTTCCGAAAGAGGCGGCTATGCGTACAGCGTCATCAACGTTGGTCGACTTGGCCTTGCCTTGGGCGAGGTTTTTCAGCTGTTCATAGGACACACCTGCGTCGCGAGCGACCTGACGCATTGATTTGCCTGTTGTTTGTATTGCCGCAATGAATGCGTCTCTGAACGTTTGTTGCATGAGGGGTAAATTACCCCAGTTGAGGTGATAGTGCATGGAGTAAAAATACCCTTGACCTTTGGGGTAAAAAAACCCCAGAAGGGGGCGTGGAACAATTTCTGGAAGAGATGGCGGCTTATGCCGAGGCTGTCGGGCGGAGCCCGCAGCATGTGCTGCGCCAAGCTATCGGCGCGAATTGGAGCCAGTGGCAGGCTTGGAGCGAAGGGCATTCTAGTCCGACGCTCCATACCGTCGACAAGATCCGCCGTTATATTGCCTCCAATCCTCCGCCAGAGAATGGCGAGGTTGCCGCATGAGCCGTCCTCGCCTGACTCTGATCGTAAACAATGATGTCTCATGTCCGCAGCATGCAGCTGACGCGGTCGCAGAGTCTTGGTCAAATAAGTTTGACCCATACGCGCTAAAGGCCACCGCGCCAGATCTTTGGTCGGCCTACTTCCGCGCACGTTTCCGCAGTCCGCGCGAGGTGGCGCTGTTCTGTGACGTGAGTTTCCAGACGGCATTGAACTGGTGGGGCGCAGTGACCTCGCCTGCAAGCCATATCGCGCTGCTGGTGATGCTGACGGATCCCGGCGCTCCCGCGTTTTTCGGCAAAGCGCTGGAGCGGGCGGCATGAGCGTTTCGTGGGCAATCATTCCCAACACTGCAGGCGGGGCCGCCATGTCCCTTTGCCTGAGCGCCGACCGGGGGCAGGCGCGCCTGCTAGTGGCCCCCAATCACCTCCCTGTGGACCTTGGGCGCGCGGTGGCCTCGCTGCCGCGCGCCCCTTTTTTGGCGGAGGTGGTGCATGCTTGATTTCTCGGGCCCGCACAACTGGCAGCGTTTGCGCGAACGCGCTGAAGGCGCTGCCTTGCTGCACGAGGGGGCTTTGCTGGCTGATGTGGCTTCCCGCGCTGCGGGCAAGCTTGCCTGCCTCGCCTCGCCTTTTGCGGGGTTCGACGGCGGGCCGGTGTTGGCCGCAGACCTCGCCGTTACCTGGATGGGGATGCTGGCGCAGGTCGGTATCCTGCCGCTGTCTCCGGCTTTCATGGCCTCGGAGGCCGGTCTTGCCGTTGAGGATCCGACCGGACCGGTGCGCCATGCGGACCTGGTCGTCGTGCCGACTCTACCGGGCTGGCAGCGATCCGCGGGGGTCTGGCAGTCGGCCTTCTTGGCATTGGAAATGAACAAGCCGGTTTTCGTTCTGGACGGAGGCGGGCCGAATGATCTGGAGGTAGGGCTGTGAAAGACATGGTTGACGGTCTGGACGGGCGGACGCCTGATACCTGGCCATTGCAGCGCGGGGAAACCTTGTCCTCGCACGACTGGTTTCCCTTTTACGGGCACAAGTTCCTGTCGTCGCGGTTCCTGAGCAAATGCGTCATGACCGGCAGGCGGGCGGATATCGGCACCGCGTTGATCCTGTGGTCGGAGGCGATCCGGCAGGATCCGGCGGGCACGCTGCCGACGGATGACCTGGAACTGGCCGACATGGCCCGGTTCCGGTCTGTCAGCGAATGGCAGGAGGTCCGCGAGACTGTGTTGCATGGCTGGGTGACGGTCCTCGTCGAGGACCCGCGCTCGGGTGAGGCGGAGGAGCGCCTCGGGCATCCCGGTCTGATCGAGGAGATCGTCCAGGACATGTACAAGCGCAAGCGGGGGCGGGATGCCGCGCGCGAGGCGGGGCGGCTGGCGCTCAAGAAGCACAAGATCCGCAAGAAGATGGCGGAGATGGGCGTGCCCGATCACATCATCAAGGATGATCGCGCGATCACGGCGCTGGCGGAGCACTTCGAGCACTCGGAGTTGTACATCACGCCGGACAACGTGCGGGCGGCGATGGTCGAGGTGCTTGGCTACACCGGGGACGTGACGCCGATCAGTGCTGCGCGGAAGTGAAATCCATCTGAAATGAAGTGAAATGATTTCACCTGATTTCAGTACGATTTCAGGTCTTTCGGTGAAATTGCCCTACAGGACAGGACAATAAAAAACAGAAGAATACAGAACACCTTACTGGGGCCGCCGCGAGGTGAGTGTTTGAGGAAAACGTGTAGTTGCTGAGAAAGAGGGGAAATGGGCGATGAGCAGTAGAGAGCAGGCCGAGGCGGAGCGCCGGGTCAGGCAACGCCTGGTCGAGCCGCTGCAGCGGTTGGGTCTGGCGCGGCCCACTGGCGTCACTGCGGCGCAGTTTGAAGCAATGATTGACGATCTGTGTGGGCGGCTTTCCTACATGAGCGAGATGAACCTGGATGCGCTGGCCGAACAGGCGGCCGCTCGCCCGGGCGGTCGTGATGGCAACCGCTTTCCGATCGCAGCGAAACTCTTGACCTGGGCGGCGGAGATCCAGCCGCCCGCAGACAGCGCGTCACCGTTGATGCGGGCCGTGTTTGCCAGTGCGATCGGGCGGGCAGCAATGGCGGAAGACTGGGCGCCGGAGCTGCTGTCCTTTTTGCGCAAGAACCGCTGCTGGCCGAAGGAATTTGACCTGCGCGGAATTCGCGAGCGGGCGGCCGAGGCGCGGCAACGGCTGCTGAAGCAAGACGAACAGGCGGCCCGCGGCTCTATCGTTGCGGACACTGAGAGGGAGTTTCGGGCAAGGCGAAACGCGGCGCTTGATCGCTGTAAACGGATCGTTGAGGCGGTGGCTGCGCATGACTGAACATGTGGTAATCGTCGCGCCGGACGGAGGCGCGGATCTGAAACCAGTGGCGGCGTACCTTGCCGCGCGTGCAGCGCGGGCCGAGGAAGAGGCAGCACGTATTGAGGCGGTGAAAGCGCGCGGCCAAGTGCCGAGCGTTTGCGGGGATGAAATCCCTGAGGCTCCGGCCCGCGGCCCGTTTCAAGTGTTCCAGCCGGTCAGCCTCTATCCGACAGGGGAAGATGAGTTCCAAGCGGCGCCATCGGGGTATCGCGGCAGGTCAGCCATGCGTTGCGCTGACACGTTTGACGTGATGGCGGCTAGCGCTGCCCGTCGCAAGCGGCCTGCGCCATTCACACCGGGGCAGGTGGCTATGGGCCGTCACTACCGCGATCTTGTTGAACGACATGCTTGCGCAGGTCTGCAATGCTCCTCGATCGAAGCGGTGCGGTCGGGAGGCAGCGGGCAGGGCGGTGCATTCATGGATGCGGTTTTGCGCGACCGGGAAGAGATTGAACGCCTGCGCCGCCGTGTCGGCTCGGGTTATGCAATGCAGGTGCGACGGGTGCGCCCCTCCGATCGGAACCGCCGTCGACTGATCAGCGACCTTCAGCTGGTCGATATGGTTTGCATCGAAGACCGGACGCTGTCCGAGGTGCTCGAGGCCTGCGGCTGGGTGGGCGAGGGGCAGCGGGCATCTGGCAAGCACATCAAGGCGTTGGGGCTGGCGCTTGGGGCTGCGTTGGACCGGATGATTGGACTGAACGCGAGCTGGTAGCTATAGACTGGAAGCATTGTACTCAGCCATGGCGGGTGAAAGGGCCAAAATCTTGCAAATTCTCGATCATTCTGACCACAAATCTTCCGGTCGCGCCCTCATTTTTGTGTCCGTTTCTTACATCTTGCTGGATCAATGTTCTGTGAACTTTAGTGATGCATTAGTTTTGGGAATAAAGGTAAAAGTCTCAAAGGATGAGCTGCAATGGATGTTTGGTGCTTTGAGCTGGCTTTTTCTGGTTATCTTTTTAGTTAAAGCCATGCCAAACATTGGGAAAGACACCTACTATTTTTTCGAAAAGCAACGAGATGAACAGTATGAAGCGACACTGTTGGCGCTGCAGTCAAGAGATCACAGAATAACAAAAACTTACGTGCAAGGAGATGAGGAAATAAGCCGGGTTCAAAAAGAGTATAGAAGGGAGGCTTTGTATTACTCCAAGAGAGCGAAGGCTTTGGCAAAGGGCGACTATTTGTTGGTGTGGCTTCTGGAGGTGCTCCCGCCTATCCTGTTCTTCATCCTTACTTTCGTCTCTTTGCAATCGGTAGTTTGCTTGGCCAAGATTTCCGAACAGGGGATCGCGTTGCCTGTGGAGAATATAAAAGGGGCTTGACGCTTAGTCCGACTGCGTGCCAATGAATATGCATCATCACAAATTGCGCCCGCAGGAAACTGCTGGGCGCTTTTGCTTTGGGGGTTCGCGTATGACGGCCCGTAGTGAATACCACCACCTCTACAACCTCTCGGCCTGGCGGCGGCGTTTGCGGCCTCAGCACCTTGAGAAGGAACCGCTGTGCCGGGCATGTCTGCGGCGCGGTATCGTGAATGACGGCACGCTGACCTCGGCGGGTGCGGAACAGCCCAATCCGAGACGGCACTTCCTGGTGGTGGATCACCTGGTGCCGCATCGCGGGGACAAGGCGCTGTTTCTGGATCCGGGCAATCTGCAGACGCTCTGCCCGGATGACCACGATCAGAACAAGCAGCGGCTGGAGGCGCGGGGTTATTCGGAAGAGCGTGGCGACGACGGCTGGCCACTGGATCCGATGCATCCGGCCAATGAGTAGGGTTGCCGACCCGTTCCGAACGGGAGGGGGAGGGGCGCAAGAAAATCCGCTTCGGGTGGAAACCGGAGGGGGAACCTTTCTGTGCGCAAAGTGGAAATTGGATAGAAAAAGCCACACTGGAGAAGGAGTTAGGTAGGGTCATGCGGGGGCGGAAACCAGCAGATGAAAAGGTTGTGCCGCTAACCGAAGACGGGGGGCAGCTGCACAACCTTGATGAGCGCGCCCGGCTCCGATTGGAGGAGCTGCGGCCAGAAGGGCTGACGGGTGAGCTGCGCTGGACCTTCGATCGACTGGCGCTGCCGCTGTGCCACCCAACCGTTGATCGGCTGAAGCCGCACAATGTGTTCATGTTTCGCCAACTCTGTGCCGCGGTGGTTCGGCATGAGCGGTTGACCCTCGAGCTGGAAGAAACCGGCGAGACCTACGAGAGCGAGACCCGCAACGGCAAGCAGCTGAAGGCGCGCCCGGAGGTTGCCCAACTCAATGAGACCTTCCGGCAGATCCGGGCGCTGGCCAATGACTTCGGTATGACGCCTGCGGCGGAGCGGGGGCTGTCGGGCGGTGGGCAGATGGGGTTCAACTTCCCAGACTCGAACGGGCCGGAGAGCTATCTGACGTGACCGACGCGGTTGAACCGGTCTCCTACGAGGATGATCCGGTGACAGCCTGGGCGCAGGACGTGGTGGCCGGGAAGATCGTGGCGGGGCCATATGTCCGGGCGGCGGCGGCGCGGCATCTGCGCGATCTGGTCGAGGGACCGAATCGCGGCATGAAATGGGATCTGGCGGCCGCGAAGCGGGCGATCAACTTCTTTCCCGAAGTGCTGCGGCTGAACGGGGGGCAGTTCGAGGGCAAGCCGTTTCACCTGCACCCGAGCCAGGCGTTTCGCATCGGCTCGCTGTTCGGGTGGAAAAAGTACAGCGACACGCACCGTGCCTGGCTGCGCCGGTTCAAGCGCTTCTATGACGAAGAGGGCAAGGGCAACGGCAAGTCGCCGATGCTCGGCGGCATCGGCCTTTATATGCTGGTGGCGGATGGGGAGCCGCGAGCGGAGGTCTATGCGGCTGCGGCCAAGAAGGACCAGGCGGGCATCCTGTTTCAGGACGCGGTGGCGATGGTCGATCAGTCGCCGGTCCTGAAGCGTCGGGTGTCACAGCAAGGCGAAAACCCGGTCTGGCAGATGACCTATGTCGGGCGCGGTGGGGACAAGCGGAAGTTTAAACCGCTGTCGGCCGAAAAAGCGCAGTCTGGCCCGCGGCCACATTGTGCGCTGACGGACGAGGTGCATGAGCATCCGAACCGGGACGTGATCGATATGCTGGAACGGGGTTTCAAGTTCCGCAAGCAGCCGCTTTTGTGCATGGCGACGAACTCCGGCACCGACAAGAAGTCGATTTGCTGGGAAGAGCATCAGCACGGCGTAAACGTGGTGACCGGCGTGCAGGAGGATGACAGCACCTTTGCCTTCATCTGCTCGCTGGATGAGGGCGACGATTGGGAGAATGACCCGAGTTGCTGGCCAAAGGTGAACCCGCTTCTGGGGGAGACCATCGAGGAAGACTACCTGCGCGAGGTGGTGAAACAGGCGAAGATGATGCCGGGCAAGCGCAATGGCATCGCGCGGCTTCACTTTTGCCAGTGGACGCAATCGGTCAAGGCGGCGATCAAGCGCGACGCCTGGACCGCCTGTCACGGTGATGTGGACCCGGAGGCGCTGACCAAGGCGGGCTATCCCTGCTTTGGCGGTCTCGACCTTAGTCAAGTACGGGACTTTACCGCGCTGACGCTGACCTGGGTGCTGGACGCCACCAAGGACGCGGAAAAGCTGGTTTCGAAAACATGGTTCTGGACGCCGAAGGATACGCTGCTGGATCGCTCGGCTCGGGATCAGGCGCCCTATGAGCTGTGGGTCGACAGGAAGTTCATCGAGGCGGTACCGGGTGAGCGGTTGAAGTATCCATGGCTGGCGGATGCGCTAGCGGATCTGAACTCGCGCTACCAGCCTGAGGTGATTGCCTGCGACCAGTACGGGCTGGAGCGTCTGAAGGACAGCCTGACGGAAAAGGGGCTGGTGCTGCCGACCGAGGTTCATCCGCAGGGGTTTCAGAAACGGGTGCTTGAAAAGGTGCCGGATCCGACCAACCCGGGGCAGGAGGTCGAGATCTACCTGTGGATGCCCGACTCGATCAACAAGCTGGAAAACGCGATCTATGACGGCCGACTGACCGTCGCGAAGAACGCGCTTCTGGACAGTATGGCGGCCTCCGTGACCTACGCCGAGAACCGGACGGGGCACCGGATGTTCGACAAGGAAAAGGCGCACGGGCGGATCGACGGCATGGTGTCGCTCGGTATGTCCGTCGGGATGGCGCTGTGCCGGGAACGCGGGCAGCCGGAACAATCACCCTGGGCGGATGATGATTACTCGCTGGAGGACACACTTTGGGACTGACGGGAATTTTCCGGCGCGGCACGGCGGCGCAGGCAGCGGCACCCGTGGAAGACCGGGCGCAGGTGGTCGTGGACAGCGGCGAGGCCACGATCGCGGAAGTGCTGAGCGGAGAGGTGACCGAAGGTGTCACCATGAAAGAGGCGCTGTCGCTGCCCGGCGTCTGGGCTGCGATCAACTTCCTGTCGGCGGCCATGGCGGGATTGCCGGTCGAGGTGTTCGAGAAGACCGGCGAGCCGGGCGGCGACAAGAAGGTGAGCGGTGGCGTGGCCGATGTGCTGGGCGCGGCGGTCAATGACAGCACAACCAGCTTTGCCTGGCGGGAGACCTTCTTTGCGGAAGTGTTCGGGCCCGGGCGGGCCTACACCTATGTCGAGCGGCGCGGGGGTAAGGCGGTGAACCTGTTTCCGATGGAATACGACCGCACCACCGTGCGGAAGGTGAAGGGGCGGCTGTTTTACGACTACCGGGAGCCTTCGGGGAAGGTGAAGACCTATGAGGGCAAGGACGTGATCGATATCGCGTTTTTGCTGAAGCCGGATCACGTGGGGCACCACAACCCGGTGATGACCTGCGCCAGCGCGATCCGGCAGGGGTTGAACGCCAACCGCTACGCGCTGACCGTGTTCGGCAAGAACGGTGTTCCCCCCTACGTGCTGAAAGGCCCGTTCACGGCGGCCAAGGAAATGATGCGGGCGGCGGCGGACCTGATGAAGGTCACCCGCCGGTCGGCAGAGGAAGGCAAGCCGGTTCTGCCGCTGCCCTCCGGTCACGATCTTGTGCGTCTCGGCGATGATCCGGAGAAAATGCAGCTGACGCCGGTTCAGATCTTCGCGGTTGGGCAGATGGCCCGGATCTACCAGTTGCCTCCGGTGTTTCTGCAGGAGCTGAGCAAGGGCAATTACAACAACATCGAGCATCAAGATTTGCACCTGGTGAAGCACACGTTGCGGCGCTGGGTGAAGAAGTTCGAGCAGGAGCTCACGCTGAAGATCTTCGGGCGTGGCTCGAAGCGTTACGTCAAGCTGAACCTCGACGGGATCATGCGCGGCGACTTCAAGACCCGCATCGAGGCGATCGTGAAGGCGATCCAGAACGGCCTGATGACCCCGAACGAAGGCCGCGCGCTGGAGAACCGGGCGCCGCTGCCGGGCGGCGATACGCTGCTGGTGCAGGGTGCGACGGTCCCGATCGAACTGGCTGGCAAGGCCTTTGCCAAAGGCGCGGCGGGTGCCGCACCTGAAAATGATGCCGATCCCGATGAGGGCGCGGCGGGACAGGAAACCGACACAGACTGAGAGGAGGCCGCCATGAGCGACCCGCAACGCGAGGTGCGTTTCTGCGCCGTCGCGCCCATTGAGCTGCGCGACGCTGACACAGGGAGCGATTTGATCAATGTCACCGGCTATGCGGCGGTCTTCGGAGAGCGGGCGGAGATCGGTCCGCTGGACCGCTGGGGCTGGGCGGAGGTGATCGAGCGTGGTGCCTTTGCCGAGGCGCTGTCCCGCGGTGATGACGTCACCTTTCTGGTCGACCATGAAGGATTGCCGCTGGCGCGCACCTCGTCCGGCACGCTGAAGCTGGCGGAGGATCAGCGCGGCCTGCGGGTGGATACTGCGCTGGACCCGTCTGATCCGGACGTGCAGCGGATCCTGCCGAAGATGAAGCGGGGCGACATGTCCAAGATGAGCTTTGCCTTCATTGCCGACAAAGAGACCTGGGACGAGACCGGGGATTTTGCCCTGCGCACGATCCATTCGGTTCAGCTGTTCGATGTCTCGATCGTGACGGACCCTGCCTATGACGGCACCGAAATCGGGCTGCGGTCAAAAACCGCGGCCTTGGGCGGCGACAGTGATTTCTATCGCCGCCAGATGCAGATGCGCGCGCGTCTGTCCGGCCTGGCCTGACCGGCCCGCCCAGCAAATTCGCGCCTTGGGCAAGCGCAGTTTCCAGACAACCGAAAGGGTTTGATATGTCGAAGATCAAGGAGCTGCGCGAGAAGGCGCAGAAGCTGCTGACCGAGGCCACCGGCATCCGGGATGGCATCACTGAAAAGACGCCGAAGGATGAGGCGCGTGCAGCGAACGAGAAGTTCGATGCGATGATGGACCAGTACGATGACCTGGTGAAAGAGGCCGATCGCGGAGAACGCGCCTGGAAGGCCAAGCAGGAAGAGGAACAGCGTCGCGAACAGCGTGAGCGCGAAGAGCGTGAAGAGCGCCGCCCCGGGCAGGAAGATCGCAGCCATTCCCCCGGCGAGAACGTCAGCGACGAATACCGGGAAGCTTTCCGCCAGTACCTTGCCTCTGGTGCCGACCTGTCCGAGCTGAGCAAGGAGGCGCGCGATGCCCTGCGTGCGGGGTATCGCGAAGAGCGGGCCCAATCGACCGGCTCGGGGGCGACGGGTGGTTTCCTCGTGCCGACCACCTTGGCCAATGCGATCAACATTGCCGCCGCGGCGCATGGCCCGATGATGGATGGTAATATCGCGACTGAGATCAACCTGTCCAACGGCGCCCCCTTTGATCTGCCCAAGGTCGATGACACGGACGAGGAAGCGAACCCCCATACCGAGGGCGACGAAGGCGTGGATGACAATTCCGGCGATATCGTCCTCGCCAAGACGTCTCTGCTGGCCTATGGGCTGGTGACGCCCTGGATCAAATGGTCCTTTGAGCTGGCGCAGGATTCCTCTTTCGGCTTCGAAGCTCTGCTGGCCAAGCTGATCGGCGAGCGCCTTGGTCGCAAGGGGAACAAGTGGCTGACGGTCGGCACCGGCACCAATGAACCGCTGGGCTTTGTCACCGGCGCGCCGGTTGGGCACACCGCTGCGGCGGCCACTGCTCTGACCTTTGATGAGATTATGGACCTGGAGCATTCGGTGGATCCTGCCTACCGTGGCGGCCCGAAAGTGCGCTTCCAGATGCATGACCAGACCGTGAAGGCGCTTCGCAAGCTGAAGGACACGAACGGGCGCTACATCTGGTCGGATGGCGACGTGACCAAGGGTGTGCCGGCCACGCTGAACAACAAGCCGGTCTCCTTCAACCAGGCGATGGCGCAGATCTCGGCCGGGGCCAAGCCGATCGCCTTCGGGGACTTCTCGGAATACTACGTCCGCAAGGTGGGAAGCCCGCTCATTGGCGTGGCGCGCGAAAAGTTCTTCCCCAACCTCGGCATCATGGGTGTCCACCGGATCGACGGTGCCCCCGCGCAAACCAAGGCGATCAAAACCCTGCAGATGGCTGCGGCCTGATCCAGCCCGGTTGCGGCGGTCCCCTCGGGGGCCGCCTTTGTGTTTCTCTTTCCCGAGGACTTCCCATGAAGATCAAGATCACGACCAATTGCGCCGGTCCCTTCGGCAGTTTCACCGTGGGCCAGACGCCCACCGTCGCCGACGAGCTGGGACGCGACCTGCTCCGCGCGCAGTATGCGGAACTGGTTGACGCAGAGGCGCAGCCGCCCGCACCTCGTTCCGAGGCCACCGAGGCCACCGAGGCCACCGAGGCCACCGAGGCCACCGAGGCCACCGAGGCCACCGAGGCCACCGAGGCCACCGAGGCCACCGAGGCCACCGAGGCCACCGAGGCCACCGAGGCCACCGAGGCCACCGAGGCCACCGAGGCCACCGAGGCCACCGAGGCCACCGAGGCCACCGAGGCCACCAGGGCCACCGAGGCCACCAGGGCCGCAGCCAAGCCTGCACGCAAATCGAAAGCTTGAACCAAGCCGCGGCAGCTGAGCGCTGCTGCGGTGCAGACCTCCGGAGGATCGCCCCATGGCCCTGACCCTTATCAGCCCGCCTGCGGTTGCGCCGGTGGATCTCGCCAAGTTGCAGGCGCATTTGCGCGTGGAGCCGGGCGACGATGATGAGTTTCTGCAGCATTGCCTCGATACGGCGATCGCGCAGTTCGACGGTGCTGATGGCGAACTTGGGCGGGCGCTGGTCAGCCAGACCTGGCGCGAGACCTTTCAAGCAGTGCCTGCGCGGGGGCAGTCGGTCGAGCTGTTTCTAGCGCCCGTGTCCAGTGTGGCCCGTGTCGAGGTTTTCACCTCGGCCGGAAGTTGGGAAGCGGTGCCCGAGGCCTCGATCGAGTTGTTCGAGGACGATGGCAGGTTTCGGGTGGCGGTGGCTGCAGCCTGGCCGCGCCCCGGCCAGCATCGATCGCCGCTGCGCATTGAATATGTCGCGGGATACGGCGCTACCTCAGACGCCGTGCCCAAGCCGGTCTGTCATGCCGTGCTGCTGTTCGCGGCGCATCTCTACAAGGCGCGGGAGCCGGTCGTGTTCGAGGGCGCGCCGGTTGAGGTGCCACTGTCGATCGGACGGCTCGTCGCGAACTTCAAGACCTGGTGGCGGTGATGCGGATTGCGCAGCGTGATCGACGCATCCTCATCCTGAAGGCCGCTTTCACGGAGAATGAGGCGGGCGAACAGGAGGTGGCGGGCTGGGACGAATTCGCCATGCCCTGGGCCGCCTATCAGCCGGTCAGCGATGGCGAGCGGCAGCGGGCGGCGGCGGTTGAGCAGAAGACGGATGCCCGGTTTCAGGTGCTTTGGACAGCAAAACTGGCAGCGGTCACCGGTGCCTTCCGGATCCGCTTCCAGGGGGATGACTGGCGGATCACCGGGGTGAAGGAAATCGGATACCGCGACCGGCTGGAATTCACGGCCTGGCGGTTGATGAAGGGGGCAGACTGACATGGCCATGAAATTCAAGATGGAAGGCGCGGGCGATATCGAGCGCGCCCTTGCGGAATTGGCCCGCGGGACTGCGAAGGGCACGATGCGGCGGGCGATGAAGAAAACGCTGAAGCCCGTGGCCAAAGCTGCAGAAGACCTTTCGGGTGGAAACTTCAAGGTGGCAGTGACCAGTAAGCTCGCGGCCAGCCAGCGGCGGGATGCCCGCATGGATCGCGGTCGCAGCAAAGTGGTTCTCTATGTGGGGCCGGTCATGCCGGATGGAGACACGGCACCGCACGCGCACCTTTATGAGTTCGGCACCGTGCAGCGTTTTCACAAGAAGTCTGGCAAATCCGTGGGCGCCATGCCCGCACGCCCGTTCATGCGCCCGGCTTGGGATGCGCACCAGGCGACCATGCTGGAAACGCTGAAGCGTGAGGCGTGGAAGGAAATCGAAAAGACGGTCGAGCGCGCACGCCGCAAGGCGGAAAGGGCGGCAAGATGAGCATGGAAGGTGAGCTGAAAGACCTGCTGAAGACGCTTGGCCATCCCGTGGTCTGGGGCGTGTTCGGGGCTGACGTGGGCTTTCCGCGCATTAGCCTGCAGCGGATCAGCAATGTGACAGGGTATTCGCTGACCGAGCGGACAGACATTGAGACCGCGCGCATCCAGGTGAATGTCGCAGCCGAGAAATACGGTCACCTGATCGGCCTTGTGCCGCTGGTCTCGCAAACCCTGACAAGCTTTCGCAGCGGTTCGGTGATCCGCTGCAAAGAGATATCCCGCCGGGACGGTTCCTCGGAAACCGGTGGTGATGTGATCCGGCTTCAAATGCTGGATTTCCAGGTGCGTTACCGCGCCTGACCCTGCCGGGCGACCGGCTTTCTCACAACATGATGAAAGGATGATGTGATGGCACAAAATGTCATTGCGGGTGATCTGTGTACCGTGAACTGGTCCGCGGACGGCGTTGCCTGGACGGAAATTCCCGGCTGTAAGACGGTCGGCATTCCGGAAGAAACGCAGGAATACCGGGACCGTACCTCGCTGGACAGCCCGGGCCGCAATCGCGAATGGGGCACCGGTTTGACCGATACGGGTGAGTTGACCCTGAACTGCTACTACTCGACCGCGCTCTATGAGCAGGCGCTTGCTTACAAGGCCGCTGGCAAGCCGGTCTATTTCCAGGTGGTGCTGCCGCCGGAAGATGGCGTGCAGTCGACCGGCGACACGTTCGATTACCAGGCCTTCCTGAACCCGTCGATTCCGGCGGTGGACCAGGATGGTGATCTGATGACCGACCTCAAGCTGCGTCCGACGGGGCTGGTCAACTGGACCAAGGGGGATCCGGTCGTATGATCAGCACCCATTCCGTGAAGGTGGGCAAGAAAACCCACAAGCTCAAAGCTTCCATGCGGGCGCAGGTGCGGCTGGAAGAAGAAACCGGCAAGCCGATCGGCGAGATCCTGTCCCAGCTTCTGAGTGGCGCTGGCGGCGTGAAGCTGGTGTCGCAGGCCTGGGCGGCGTTCCTAGATGATGGGGCCGGTGTCGAGCTCGATGATGCACTGGATCTGTTGGATGCGCTCGGCGGTGCAAATGCTGCCGGTGAGCACCTGTCCAAGGCGCTGCAGAACGCCTTTCCGTTCCTGCGCGAGGAGGAGGGAGAAGGCGGCGAGGGTGACGCGGGAAACGCGGAGAGCCCGGCCGCATAGACTGGCAGAGGCTGTTTTCGGTGTGGTGCGAGCTGGGCTTGCATCACGCTGAATTCTGGCACGTCAGCCTGCGCGAATATGATCTGATCACCCGGGCCCGGATCAAGGCCAAGGATGCCGAGTTCTCGGCTCTGCGGGTGCTCAATCAGGAGCTGGGCATCCTGGTGCAATATGCCTTCCACGATCCGAAGAAGATGCCGGATTTCACCCAGGCAAGCGGCGGCAAGAAGAAAGTCGGCCGCGACAAGAAGCACGAACTGGCGCAGCTGCGCGCCGGTTTGATGAGCATGCATTACCAAAGCAAGAAGGGGCGGTAGATGTCCGCAGTCATTGGCGCGCTTCGCGGTGTCCTCTCTCTGGATTCCGCTGCATTCGAGAGTGGCGCGAAGCGCTCCAAGGCCGCCATGGGCGATTTGGAACGGCGCATGATGCGCATGGGGGCTGGGATCGAGGCCGCCGGACGCAAGATGGCGCTGGGTGTCACCTTGCCGCTCGCGGGTGCGGCTACTGTTGCCGTCAAATCCAGCCTTCAGGTGATCGATGCTCAGGCCAAGATGGCGCAGTCGCTCGGCACCACAGTGAAGTCGATGCAGGTGCTGGAGCGTGCCGCTGACTTGTCGGGCGTCTCGATCGGCGAGGTGCAGCAGGCGACCTTGCAGCTGACCAAGCGCCTGAGCCAGGCGGCGAGCGGATCCGGTGCGGCTGCCAAGGCGCTGACCCGTCTGCATTTGAATGCGCGTGAGTTGCAGCAGCTGCCGCTTGATGAGCGGCTGGCAAAGATCCAGTCGGCGCTTTCGAACTATGTGCCAGAGGCGGAGCGAGCAGCAGTGGCCTCGGATCTGTTCGGCAGTCGTGCAGGGTTGATCTTTACCCGGATCGATGGCTCCGCTCTGCGCACTGCGGCGGAGGATGTCGCGCGCTTTGGCCTTGCCGTGTCCGAGGTCGATGCAGACCAGATCGAAGTGACGAATGACGCGATTTCCCGGCTGGGCCTGGTGGGGCGTGGTGTCGCCAACCAGCTTGCCGTTGGGCTGGCGCCGTCGCTGGAGTACCTCAGCGAAAGGGCAGCGGATGCCGCGGAATGGTTCAACGGGCTGGGTGAGCGTACGAAGCAGTTCATTTCTGTTGGGGTAGCGCTGACCACGGCTGTTGGCCCGGCGGCGATCGGGCTGGGGCTTTTGCTGAAGGTCGCGGTGCCTTTGGGGGCCGCCTTGCTGGGAACCGTCTCAGCAGTTGCACTGGCGCCGGTCAAGTTTCTTGCGGCAGCGAAGGCCGCTGTGGCGCTTGAAGTCGCGCTTGGGGCGACCAGTGCAAAAGCTGCGCTTGCCAGCATTGCCATCAAGGGTTTGACCCGTGGGCTGAAGCTTCTGCGCATCGCGGCAATGGCGACCGGGATCGGGGCGCTGGTGGCCGTCGCGGGGGGCATCGCGGCCGGGTTCGTGCAGTCCCAGCAAGCGGCGGAAGACTATGCCGAAGCTGTGCAAATGGTGGCCGATGCACATGACACGCTCACCGCGGCAACGGACGCGTTCTACAAGAACATGACCGCCAAGAACGCCGAGGCAATGCGCAGGGCCGCCGAGGCTGCACGGGATGCCACGCGTGAGGCGTTGGAAGCCGCGAGGGCCGAGCTAGAGGCCGCATCCTTCACCACGAACTTCTTTGGGGGCAGTCTTTGGGAAACAGACCGGATGGCTGCCGCGCGGGCGGAGATAGATCGGCTTGGGGCTGCGCTGGCGGAAGCCGAGGCGCGCCTCGATGCTGCGACCGTTGCCGCGCAGCGTGTCGCTTCGGAGACGGGAACTGCGGCTGACAATACCGGCAATGCGGCCGACAACAGCAATGCCCTGGCGGGCGGGCTGGGATCTGCTGCGGGGCAGGCGTCTGCTCTGAGTACCTACCTTGCTTCGGTGCCGGGTGCCTTGGCCGCCGCGCAGTCCAATATCGCCGGATTGAAGGCGGGCATGGCGGTCCTGTCGGCTGGTGGGGGCGTGGCAGCAGCAAATGCTGCCAAGTACCGCGCCGAACTCGAAGCTGCGGCCGGGCCGCTGGATCAGATGCAGGATGGGCAGCGCGCTTACGTGCAAAGCACCATTGAGCAGCGTGTCCAACTGTATGAGCAGGAACAGGCTTTGCGGGCTGAGTACCAGAAGCAGGTGACCGCACTGAACAGTGTCAAATCTGCGGGTGGAGCCGCAACAAAGAGCGCGCTGGCGGGGTTGAAGAAGGAGATCGCCGATCGTCGGAAGCTGGTCGGCTTGTCCGACGCGCAGCGTAAGCACATGCAGGCGGTGCGCCAGGTGCAGCAGCGGCTCGGCAAAGAGGGGGCCGGGCTGAGCAAGGCGCAGATCCACGGCCTGGCGGCGCAGGTAGTCGAGCTGGATAATGTTGAAGCCCGCATGCAGCGCGTCAAAGACTTGCAGGGCCAGTGGAGCGAGGCGATTACGCGCACCGCATTCGAGGGTGGCAGCCTTGGCGACACGATCAAGGGCATGCTACGCGATATCGCCTACCAGTTCGCGCACACCAAGATCGTGCTGCCTGTCATCGCCTCGGTGACCGGGTTCCTTGGGTTGGATCAGCTTTTGCTAGGCAGCGGTGGTCAGGCCGTCGCGGGCGCCGCGGGTGGCGGCGGTGGCCTGCTGAACCTGTTGGGCGGCGGCGGGGCCATTCTGGGCGGTATTACTTCCGGTCTTGGTGGGATCTTGTCAGGTGGTGGCCTTGGCGCCAGCTTTGCGAACCTCGGCGGATTGGCGACAGGTGCGACAGCGGGGTGGGGCGCCTTGGGCGCGGCGTTGCCCGCGCTCGGCATCATTGCGGGCGGGATCGCGGTTCTCGCGAAAGCCTTCAGCCGGAAATACAAGGGGTCAGGAATCGACGGAGCCCTCAGCCATGAGGGGTTCGAGGGCGGGCGCCTGTTCGATTTCTACAAGGGCGGGTTTTTCCGCAGCGACAAATGGGTTCACAAGGCCATCCCGCAAGAGATGACCGATGCCCTCGATGCGGCCATGAAGGGCGCGGCTGCGTCCGTACTGGAGTTGTCTGATGCCCTGAACCTCAGCACCAGTGGTCTGAAGGAAATGGAGAATGTATCCTTTTCCATCTGGACCAATGGCAAGTCGCAGGAGCAGATCCAGGAACTCCTGCAGGCGCAGGTGCAGAGGACCGCCGAGAAAATGGCGGAACTGATCCTGACGAACGAAAAGTACATCCGGGCGGGTGAGACCCACCTGGAGGCACTGGACCGCATGGCGTCAGGCTTGATGGCGGTCAACGACATGATGGACCTTCTGGGGCGCACTGCCTTCAAGGCTTCTGTTCAGGGCGGTGACCGTGCATCCGACCTGGTTGAGGCGTTCGGCGGCGCAGAGCAGATGCGCGCTGCGGCCAATGCCTACTTTGCCGGGTTCTACAGCGAAGCAGAGCAGGCGGATGCCTTGCGGCGCCGGGCATTGAAGCAACTGCGGGGTGAGTTCAAGGAGCTTGGCCTAGCCATGCCCAAAACCCGGCAAGGCTTCCGCGACCTTGTCGAAGGGGCTGACCTGACCACGGCGGCAGGCCGCGCGCTTTATGCCGAGCTGCTGCAGCTGGCCGCCGGGATGGATCAAGTCCTGCCAAAGGTTGGTGCGTTCTCCGAAGCCATGCAGGGGTTGGTCGGCAAGGTTGGGGCTGAGATTGAGCTCCGCATTGGGATCGCGCGAGATATGGCGGCGGATGCCAAGGCCGCGGCGCAGCTTTGGTATCGCGCCGCCGGGACCCTTCGGGATTTTCTTGGCAGCTTGGTCAATTCCGACCTGACCGCCGCCAGTTCAGCCCAAGCGCTGGCGGTTCAGCGAGGGCGCTATGAAAGCGCATATGAACGGGCGCGCGACGGCGACGTCCAGGCGGCGCAGGCCATCCCGCAATTGGCGCGGGCATACCTGCAAAGTCTTCGGGCTGGGGCGGCCAGCTCGCTCGAATATCGCCGGGCCGCGGCTGAGGTTCAGGGGCAGCTGAACCTGGCCGCTGGCATTGCGGACCTGGAGGGCGCGAACCAGGACATTTTGCGCGGACTTTACGAGCAGCAGATCGAGGTGCTGACGAGCCTTGGCCAGTTCCTGCAGTTGGAAGGGCTGACCGCCGAGGAGGTGGGGCAGCTGGGCGCCGGTGTGCAGGCGCTGGCGGAGGATTGGGACGGGACTGTTGGAGCCTTTGAGGGCGCTTTGGGAGCGTTGGAAGATGCAATCAAGAACGCCGAAGCTTTCAGCTATGATGACCTGGTGGGCCGCCTCGATGTGGCTGTGGGGCTGGATGACAATGCGCCGAAGTGGCTGAAGAAACTGCTGGCGCGCGCGGATAGTGGAATTCGGACCTCGCTGGATTTCGTGATCCGCAACGACGAGTTGTCGCCAGCCGACAAGTGGATCGCGACCAATGCCTTGTCCGAGCATGTTGCCGCGCTGGATTTGGTGCTGCGTGAAGACCTCGACGCGAAGACCCGCAAGCTGGTCCTGAAGACCTCGGCCAACCTGCGGCGTGACCTGAACTTGAACCTGGCGCAGGATCTGGACCCGAAAACGCGCCAAATGGTGCTGACCCGGGCGGCCACCCTGTCGCGCCGGGTGAATGTTGCCTTGACGAAGGAAGGCGGCGCGACGGTGCGCCAGCTCAACCGCCTGCAGGATCTGATCGGCTCTAAAGGGAACGGCAAAATCACCTTCGGTGGCGGTGTCTTCTTCGAGCCGGATACGGCGTTCAGCACGCTGTTCGAGGACGTTGCCGACAGCAGCCGAGGCCTGATCAATCCGATGGGAAAGTTGTCTCGCATGCTGGGCAGGCTGCAGGCCGCCGTCGACAAGGACCGCAAGCAGCGCGAAACAGCCTTGAAGATTTCGGACCTGCAGAGCAAGGGCGCGCAGGCCATGTCCGACCTCTCGAACATGGATGGCCAGTCTATCATCAGCAAGATCCGGGCGCTGGAGCACTCCACCGGTGTTCGGTTGAACCCGGGCCATACGCTGAAAGTCGGAGAGGACGGCCAGATCCAGTACAGCGCGGATCACGTCGTGCGCAGTGCGGGAAGCAATCTGGACACGTGGCGCAAGCAGTTCTGGGCCGACGGCGGGCTGGAAGATCAGATCTTCGGGTTCAACCGCTCCAAGAGGCAGATGGAGGGCAAGCTCGACAAGCTGCGACAGCAGTTGCGCGGCTTGGGGGCTGTGCCGAAGTTTGCAACTGGCGGTCTTCACTACGGCGGGCCGCGCATCGTCGGCGAGCGCGGTTGGGAGATCGAGAACACGGGCGCTTCTCGCATCCACAGTCATGCAGAAAGCGTGGCGATGCTCGACAACCGGCCATTGGCGCAGGCGATCGATGCCTTCGCGAAAACCGCCCTGGCGCAGGGGCAGCGAATGGAGCTGTTCGTGCGCAAGATTACGCAGTTTCTGGAAGATTGGGATGAGGCCGGGCAACCGGCGGAGCGTGCGTGATGGATTTCAATATCATTTCCCCGATGCAGGTGACCGATGTGGAATTGGTCGCCTCGAACATTGCTGAAAATGATCACCCGGACTGGGGTGCCGGCACCACCTATGCGGCCGGTGACAAGGTGATTTCCACCGCGTCGCACCGGATCTACGAAAGCATGCAAGACGGAAACCAGGGCAATGACCCGGTGGCCGACGATGGCACCTGGTGGCTGGACCTGAGGGCAACGAACCGCTGGTCCGCCTTCGACAACCGGCGTTCTAACAAGGCCCGCCGCGCGGATCAGATCACCTATTCGATCGTCCCGACGCAGGACTGTGATGCGATCTCTCTCTTCGGCCTAACCGCCGGTTCGGTGCGGATCGAGGTATGGGATGGCGCGGTCAGGATCTACGACCAAACCTTTGTCATGGCGGATACCGGCCATGTCGTCAGCGTCTACACCTATTTCTTCGGCGGCATCGTCTATGCCCGGCAAAAGGTGTTGAATGGCTTCCCCGGCTACATCGGGCACCGGATCGACATCACGATTTCCGCGATCGGCGCGATGGCAGAGGTCGGACATATCGTGCTCGGCCGGAACCACCTTCTCGGCACCGTCCTGAACCTGCCGCGCATCGATTTCGTCAGCCACAGTCGAAAGGGCTATGACGACTTCGGCGAGGAGATCCTCGTTAAGCGCGGCTCGACCCGGAAGGTCGAGGTGTCCCTTGCGGTGCCCACCATCCAGGCGCCGCGGGTGATGGATATCATCGACGAAGTCGATGGGCTGGCGACCGCCTTTTACGCCTCGGGCAACGGCCCGAACTTCGGGGTCGAAGGCCTGGGCTTTGTAGATGACCACGGCCAGCCGCTGGATGTGGCGGGCGAGTCCGTTTTTCCCCTCATTCTGAAAACCCTCAAATAGGATCGATCAAGCATGAGCATTCCCAGCTTTTCGGAATGGCCGGACATTCCGCAGCGCAGCGCGCCCGAGGCGGATTTTGACGCCAAGATGTACGCGCTGTTCCAGCATTTCGCGACCACGCACCGCAATGAAATGCTGGCCTTCATCAACTTTCTTGAAAGCAACAGCACGGTGATCAACGGGGCGCTTAACGGCACCTCGATCGGCCTTAACACGCCCGCGGCGGGCAAGTTCACGACGCTGGAGGCGGATATCCTAGGCATCGGGACGTCCAGCCCTGTGGCGGCGCTGGACGTGCGAGGCGGGTCTGTGGCGATTGCACCGAACAGTGCTTCCAGTTGGTTTACTGCAATTGCGGGGCTGTCCCTCATCACCAATGACGCGACCAATAACAAGTCGACCCCTTTGATTGCGATGCATTCTGACCGCTCAGACCGCTATGCGACAATCAATAGCGTGCGGGGCACCGCCTCCGGCTATATCGGTTTGGCGTTTGATGTGTCCGGCAACGCCGCGCCGTCTGAGGCCATGCGTATCGAGCCAGATGGTAGAGTCGGCATCGGGACGACCAGCCCCGCAAGGAGACTGGACGTGCTGGAGAATGTCGCAGGAACTGCGGCCCACATTGAAGCCGGTAGTGGGAACTCGACAAACAACCATGCGTTGGGGGTGACCCATAACGGCGCGTCGTTCACAAATGATGTTGTGCGTATCATTGCCGCGAAACCTGCAAACTCCGACTATTCGCTCTTTACCGCCCGCAGCGGCGGCGGGGCGGATATTGAGTTTCTTCTGACCGGTGATGGTTTGGGAAAAAGTGATCGAGGGTGGGAAGGGACCGGTGCGGACTATGCGGAATATTTCGAATGGCTGGACGACAACCCGGACGCTGAAACCCGCACCGGCCTGTCCGTGGTTCTGGATGGCGATAAGATCCGCCCGGCGCAGGATGGGGAAACCCCCATCGGCGTGATTTCGGCTAATCCTTCCGTGGTCGGTGACGGCGATATTGACCGCTGGAAAGGCAAGTATCTGCGGGATGATTTCGGCGCCTACATCTGGGAGGATTACGAGGCCGTAAGCTGGACCGAAACCGTCACCGAGACCGAGACGGTGCAGGAACAGGCGACCGAGGCACAAGAGCGCACCCGCGAGGTGATCGAGGTGGCGAACGGGCAAGCGGTCAAGAAGATCGTGACCGAGACGGTCCAGGTGCCGCTGTTCGATGAGTTCCCGCTGGTGGATGAGGCGGGCAACGATCTGGGCACTTACCGTGTGCCGCGCATGGTCGAGGTGGTGAGGGAAACCACTAAGGACGTGGGCCACAGCTACGCCGCTGATGAGGTGCCCGAGGGTGTGACTGTGCCGGTAGATGCCGAGCGCGTGACCCAGAAGCGCCGCAAGCTGAACCCGGACTATGATCCGTCGCAGCCGTACATCCCGCGGGCCGAACGCCCTGAATGGGATCTGGTGGGCCTCATGGGCAAGCTGCGCATCCGCAAGGGACAACCTGTGGCCCCGAGCTGGATCAAAATGCGCGACGTGTCCGCGGAGGTGGAAGAATGGCTGGCAAAGTGACCGCGGGGAGTGCTGTGGCCGCATCCGTACGAAAGTTCTTCCTGGACGAGTCGCTCAAATGGATCGCTCGCACAGGTTTCGCTGCTGTGCTGCTTTTGCTTGCCGCTATCTTCACCCCGCTCAGCGACCAGGCGCTGGCGATCTGGCGCAGCCCTGATAGCCTTGAGCGCATCGATCGGCGACTGGCGCACCTGGTCGACCGCATCGATGAGATCGCGGGCGAAAACCGGATCATTCGCCAGCCGCGGGGCTACAGCTATGTCGAGGAGCCGGTGCGCGAAGGCGAGCCGCTCTGGATCGTGCTCTACATGGCCCGAACCAAGGCGGGAGCGAACTGCACCTTTGTCGAGGGGGCAAGCGTTTTTGAAGATAGCCGCGGCGTTCGGCAAGGCGGATCTCGCCTGAAGCCGATCACGCAGGTTGGTATGTCTCCGGAGCGTTTGAGGGCGCCTGTAGACATGCCTGCCGGTTTGCGCCTGGGGCGTGTCGGCGTGCATATCGTCCTCGAATATCGCTGCCCGGTCGCAGGGGGCACTGAAACCCGCTGGGACCGCACTGACACGTTGTTCTTCGAGCTGCTGCCGAAGGCCTGATCCATCCCCCCACACAGTTCACCTTCAACGGCCCGCTTGCGGGCTCTTTTGGCATGGAGAATTCCCATGAAATTCATCGACAACTGGCAGGCCACGCTGAAAGGCGCCTGGTCTGTTCGTCTTCTGCTTCTGGCGGCCGTTCTGTCGGTCGCGCCAGTGTTTGTGTCGCTGGTTACGCCTGACATGCTGGGGCTGGATCCGCTGTGGTTTGCCCTGGCGGCGACCGTGGTGAACCTGCTCGCCATTCCGGCCCGGGTGCTGGTGCAGCCTGCATCTGGCCTGTGGCGGGCGTTCCGACGGGATGAGAGCGGTGCCCTGCGCAAGCGGACCGTCGGCCTGATCGCGGGCGGGTCGGTCGCACTCGCCTCGGCGGTGTCCTTCATTGGCCAATGGGAAGGGCTGCGCACGCAGGCCTACCGCGACATCGTTGGCGTCTGGACGGTCTGCTATGGCGAAACCAAGGGGGTCAGGCCCGGCGATCGCTACAGCAAGGCAGAGTGCGATGCGATGCTGGCGCAAGAAATCGTCAGCTACGAGGCCGCGCTGGACCGATGTTTGACCGCCAAGGTGCCTGCTGGGATGAAGATCGCGCTGGTGTCCTGGACTTACAATGTGGGCGCAGGCGCCGCTTGCCGGTCGACGCTGGTGCGCAAGGCAAATGCGGGCGATCTGCGCGGCGCTTGCAATGAGTTGCCGCGCTGGAACCGGGCAGGGGGGCGGGTGATCCGTGGCCTGACCAACCGTCGCCTGTCGGAGCGATCCATGTGCCTGAGGGCGCTGGATGCGGAAGCATGAGAGGGGCGGTTGCACTTTTCGCCCTCGCAGCTTTGACGGCCGCTGCCGCTTTCGGCTATCGGCAGGGGGCCGCGGACTGCCGCGCCAGCTACCAGGCGCGCGAGCTGGCGCAGATCGAGGCGTTCCGGAAACTGGAGGTCGCCCGCATCAAGGCTTTGCGCGCGCGCGATGAACTCTCACGCCAACTGGAGGAGAAGGCCTATGCGGATCCTGTTGCTGTGCCTCGCTGTCTCGGCCCTGGCCGGGTGCGGCGGCTCAATACATTACGCTGAGGCTGTGGAGCCGTGCGCGGTGCCTGTGCGGATCCCTGAGGGCTGGGTCAGTGATCAGCAGGTGGAGCTTCTGTGGTCCCGTGACCGGCGCGCGCTGCTTGATTGTGGGGGTAAAGTTGGCGCACTGTCGGGGCGAAAGCCCCGCCGGTGATCGGAGGTTTCTGGATTGATGTTTGCTATGCGCAGCTATCGATCTTTGCATACTTCAGAGTGCTATGCAGTGCTAGGATGCACGATCGGTCCAGAGCCGATTTTATCACGACCTTTACCTTGTGCTGATGCAGGCCGCATTTCAGCCATTCAGTGTTTTCGCGAGAAGAGAAAGTCAGCGAATGTTGGAAGTGCGGACGTAGTTGACGACCATTTAAGCCCTCGCCGATATCGAATTTCGATCATTATATCGTACAGCGCAAACTAATTCACTGGTTCAAATCACCGTTTCCTGAGTTTCGTCCGCTACGCGAATGCGTACTCGCAACCCGTTTTCGCCCATAATAATCATAATCCCTGGCATGACGAAAAGCTCTCTCCTCTCAGCAATCCAGTCAAGTAACTTTTCATCTTCTGAGCTTGGCTCGTTGTTCATTCCCAGTGGATGGGTGTGCCATTCTCCGATGTATGTCAGATGACTCATTGTCATGTGCTCTGCCGACATTATCGTTTTTTCGACTTCATGCCCGCCGCGCTCGAAATAACTTGCACCGGCTCGACTGTCAGCTGGGGCTTGCAACGCGCCTGTGACGTAAATGCAGCGGTTTCTTCGGTCACAGGATCCAAGCAGTATGCCACCGGTTTCCACTCGGCCTGCAGAAGTTCGCGCTGCGGCAATGGTAGCCTGAACTTCCATCGATACCGACACGCTCCAATCCCCCAATCCCAATTTCACGAATGGGGGGACGTCATACTTCAAAACCGTGACCTCGCCGCTAGTCTGCACCTCCCAAATTTTGATGTGCCCATGGTCTTTGGTTTGGATAGGGGCGATGACCTGCTCGGATGCAATTGCTGCGAACAAAGCCATTCGATGCTGTGGAATAGTCACACTTGCGTCCCGACAACTGCCAATTTGGACCGTATCTCCAATAGCTAAGTGTTCATTTAACTCAGAATTAGAAAAGATTGACCAATAATATGTCATCTCAATGTCCGTGAGGTGGACGTGCCGATCTCGACCTTCGCGGAATTCAATCAACGATGTCCCTGAGGGCGTGACGAAATAGCTTGCTATTGGTTTTTTTATATTTCTCCTCATCGCCAATGATCGGCTTACGTCTAGTGAAGCACTTAGATCCACAATCTGCTTATCGCAGGCAATAGCATCTTTGAGCGCATCGCTTTCTTCAGGCCCGCCAACAATTTCATGTAAAGAAACCGCGCGTTGCGAACCGAAAAGGTTGTCTATCCTACCTTTCGCGATATCCGATTTAGACTGGCCGACCATCCATCCAGAAGCATTGTGGCGAGCCAGATTATGGGGGAGTAAGAAGTCATCGTCGACAATGATCCAGTCATCTGCGCCCATTCGCGCGCAGTTATCGATCACTTGAGAGCCAAGTGCTCCAGCACCGATGGCAACAAAACCTTTGCGTCCATCGGGATCCAATCCTGACAATATTCGCGCCTGATCCGGGCTAAAACCTTTCACGACGTTGAGAGGCATAAGTTGGATGTTAGCCAAGGCTTCCATATCGGGGGGCTGGTCTTGAAGCAACAGCGCTACCTTCTCTCCCGCAGAACTCAGCAATCCGAGATCCAAACCAACTTGCTGAAGGCTACTTCTGCTACTTAGATATGCGCGTGTCGATTGAGCCCCAACACTACCGTCTTCTCTCAGCAGGGGCGTAATGATTATCATAAGCAGCCAACTGTTCACCTGGACACCTTTTACGCCTTTTTCGAGGTCTCCCTTAAATTCCCCTTTCAGATGTGCTTTGATGTCGATGCCAATTTGAGTATAGCTTTCGATAAGCTCGGCCATGTTTTTCGGAAGATCCAGCATTGATCCATGGGGAACTGGGTCCGTGATCAGAACTGTTGCGCCATAACTTTCTTTCCAGTTTTCCGGATCTGCAGTCGCAGGTACAAGGACGACTGGAGACAACGTCCTATTAGACGGCCTGAAAGCGAAGTATTGTTGTTGGACTTCAGGATCGAAATCGGTGGGAAGGATCAGTTCAAAAATGCTTGGTGCAATTGCAGGATCAAGGGGTTGGTCTTCGCCATGAAGTTCACCATGCGCTGTTTCCGCGAGCCACCACCTGATACGTTCTACAAGGAGGTCAGGGCTATAAATATGTGCCACGTCACTAGGTTTCGCATCAAATAAACAAAGTGAGCGGCGATCACCAAGATAACCCCAATTTAAATGAGGAACAGTCTGCGGAAAGTCACACCTTACCGGATAGACACTGGGAATCTGACAGCCAACGCGGGAAACAACAGCCATTGGTTCAATGTGCCGGATGTCATTGGCAACAGGTTTTTGGCCAAGCTCAGGAAGCGCTTCTAGAAGAACAACTTCGGTTTCACTTGTAGTACTCCGGCGTGCCTCCAGGAAATTTGCGCCCGTGTAGTCGTCCCTCTGGAGCAGAGCACAGAGTGCTCTGAGGCCAGGATCAGACAATTCTTCTGGTGCGACTGCGACCTCGGCTTTTGCCGTCAGCCATTTGGTATCAATTTCCATTGCCGGCCCGCGGAGCAGCACCTCCGGTGAGCATAGCAGCAGCGGGCGCTCCAAATGCTTTCAGCGCAGCACCCCGCCTGCCAATTTTCAGAACAATCGGTTTGGGATTCGATTTATTTGGTTGTTCCATTGTCACAAGGAGATGGTTTTTGTTAACGACATCTTGCTTGTAGTAGTTGGCCGCCTGCCGATGCGGCGGTTGAATGTCGTCATCTTCTTCCGAACCTTTGGTGGGAATGGGCTTGCTGGACGATACAACGTATCCACTGCTTTCCCCCTGATCCTCAAACAGCCATTTCAGCTGATCTACAGGCGAGGTCTTATCAGTTCCTTTAGTATCTGAGAGCGAGAGGTAGGAGCAATGATGTGGTAATTTGAAGATGTTCCAGTGCAACCGGTCGTCATTTTTCTTTTTCTTTGTGATATCGACAATTTCCGACAGTACTTCATGAGGCACATCCGCTGCGAAGAGCACATCAGTGTGGTACCCACCTTCTTCGAACCGCATCTGGAACACCAAAGAGTCCCCATTGCGATCCTCTACTCCATTTCGGTCGGTGCGTGTGGCGTGCGGAGAATGGACAAAAACTTCGACTTTGTCATTGTCGAGGGTCAGCTCGGGAACCAGCTCGCCTGCGTCGACAAAACAGTTTTTTCGATCATCTACGGTAAGACCGTTATCCTCCAGCCAGTCCTTCAACCGTTCTGGACGTGAGAAAACCTTAATCCCCTTACCCTCTTTCAGTCTATGTCTCGCCTCCTGACGGATAACGCGACCGTCATTTTTCATGCCTTCTTCGGTGATCGCGGTTGCAGGCACCCAGAGCGTATCTATCTTCTTGCGATCTTTGGATTGGTACTTGGCAGCGTGTTCCAGCCAGAAATACTCCGGCGCTTTCAGGCAATGATCGTCGTCGAGATGGGTGAATGCAACAATGTGGTAGCTGTCAAAATCTGATCCTTCGAGATCTTCCCGTAGCAATTTAGACAAGTCACACTTCTTGTCCTTGTTTTTTGGGTTGCGCCCTTTCGTATCCGCAAAATCGATGAGGATGCGCCTCCCATCCTTCAACTCTACCAAGCTTGTGTCTGCGTTGCCTATGGGAAAAAATGTAATCTGCGTCATGTTCTGAACCTCGTTGTTAATAATTGATGAACTTGGTAACGAGCGCGTGAGATGCAAGGGGGCGTTCAAAAAAGTTCTAACCTCGCAAAAGCTCTGGGTGATGTTCCTTCAAGACTGCCAACGTGACTTGTTCACCGCGTTTTGAGAGTTTCGTAATCCAGTCATCACTCATGGCAAAGAAATCAGTCGGATAGCCGTCAACTTCTTCACGTCGCACCAAATCCGCTGGTGGTTCTGCCAAGCGCTGATCTGATTGCCCTAGGTATGGCAAAACAAAGCGCTTCAATCGCCGGTTAGCTTTTAAATCAAACAGCCGTTTCATAGCCGCGTTCTGTGCTCTGTCGAAGATCGTAAAGAAGCTCGCTTTCATCCGCGAAACCCAAAACAGGCTTGGCCGATCAAGCCTCAACCCATACCCAGCTCGGCAAGCAATGATGGTGTCCGGTTTGGGAAACAGCACTGAAATTTTTGAATCGCGATCAGGCCAAAGTGGAGCCAAACCCAAGTTATCGTACACGCCGCCATCGGTGAGCGTTACTCTGTCTCGGCGTACGCTTCCATCAATTTGGTTGAAGGAAAAAACTTCATCGATAGCCGGCAAAAAGAGCGGGTACGCCGCAGACGCTGCTACCGCTCTTGATAAAGGGATTCGATCAGCGTTCACTTTGCCAAACCTCCAACAACCGCTTTCAACGGAGCTGAAGTAGAAAGCGGCCCCTGTTCGTAGCTCAGCAGCCGTCGCAACAAATTTGGGAGATGTATTTTCTAGATCTTTTAGCGTCGCGCCGGCGAACAATAGTCGGTCGAGCGTACTCGCAATCAGTGTTGTACGGCTGGCGAGACGGCGCGGCATTCGCCTGATCTCTTGTTGTTCGTCGACTACGCCAAAAACGCCACGCATTGCCTTCGTATATAGCCAAAAAGGCAGGGCAATTAAAAGCCTCCAAAAAAACGCCGTCAGGTGGATAATACAGCTGATAACTACCTTTGCGCCCTCAGGTGTTGTGAGGGCAGTCCTGATAGTAGGTAGAAAAAGTCCTGATCGGAGAAGGTCGATTATCTTCTGTTCAAAGCTCTCAAATGACCCTCGATGTGTTACGTAAGCGGCACCAATGACGCTGCCGCCTGAGACACACGACAACACAGCACACTCCGCTAGAATGCCGTGTTTGTGGAGCGTACGTAGACATCCAAGGTGAAACGCAATTGCTCGCGCACCACCACCAGATAGGGCGATTCCGATCGTTGCTTGCGAATCTGAGTTGTCAATGCTTGTTTTTTCCACCTTCAGGCTCGCTAATTTGCTGTTTCCGGAAGCTATAGCTTTTCAACTCTAATGCGGCAACTGTACGGTTGGGGAGTAGATGTTGACCAGCGTGTTGTGCCGAAGCCAAAATTGTCTGCTGATTGATGTCGTGGCAGCACGGTGTCTCACATGTAGCATTTGAGCACCATGACCGGTCGCAATTACTTTGGAAAATGGAAGCATCCGGCGCGGCACCAATAGCTGTGTGATGTATTGAATGGCCGCCTTCCCAGAAGGTTCGGCAGTGACGCACTTGCATCGAAGGCCTACTTCCTGGCCAGCTCACAAGCGCTTCACCTCGAGCTTCCCCTGGACCGAGCGTCTCCTTTGAGCTGACTGCAGAAATATAAAGGTGGCAGAGGCTGCAAGGTCACCGTGTCGAGTTGGTTCCTGTGCGATGAAAGGAATGCGACAGAAGGCGGTGGGCGCGCAGTACATGGGGCTATGTGCACACGAAACTTGGCAATGGTTTATCGCTTCATGCGCTAGGTGGCGATGTCGGCGGGCTACTTAGTACGGTGGCGCAAGAGAAAGAACGTATCCACGTTTCGCAAGTCTCTCGACCGGTCCAAGTAGGGAGGAAGAGCGGCCCGCGTTTTATACGCTCAGATGGGGTGAGCGCGGCGAGCCGCTCCTTCCCACTCTGGTGAGATTGGGATGCGCTGGCCATAGCTGAATAATCGGATCGGTCCAAGTAGGAGCAGGGGGGATGAGCACTAGGGCGATAGACTTTGAGCGGTTGCCTGATGGCCAGGTTCGCGTTCGAAAAGGTTCATGGTTCGATGTCTTCCCCGAAGAAAGGCGAGAGCCCTGGGCGGCATGTTATGAACAGATGCACGCCGAGTATGGCTATCTCGGCTACCTCGAAATGGCCAAGGCGCTGCGGGGGTTAGCTCCTTTGCCAGGGTGATCTGGATGGGAGGCGGCAATTAGTGGGTGGGTTATTCGCCTTCCTTGCTTGTCGGCATGAGCCACCAATTCTGCGCATAATGCGGTCGGCACCGGCCGCGCATGTTGTTGATCGAGGGTCGTTCCTCCGGGCAGTCGGAAGCAATGATAGACAGCGCTTGCGGGAGCTCTGTGTTCGGCCCAACCAGCTGTACAAACGTGCTCTTTTTGTATTTACCGTGCCGACCGCACTGATCGCAAGTTATCTCGACCATGGGCAAAGGGTAGTCCTTAGCCTGCATCGTTCTCAGAACCCCCTACCGGCGCGATCAGGTTTAGCCATTGCCAGCCTTCAAAGCGGTCGCCAGTGGCGCGAAGGTGGCTGTATCTCTGGAGGCTCTGCCAGCTCCGGTGCCCGGACACGCTCGCGACCTGCGGAATGGTCTTACCGGTTTCGAATAGCCGACTTACCCCTTCATGCCGCAAATCGTGAAACCGAAGGTCCTCGATCCCCAATAGGGCGCATGCTCGAATGAAGGATGCGGAAATGTTGTTCGCTCGGTAGGGGAAGATTGGTTGGTCCGGGCCGGTTCTTGGCATCGTATCGATGACGCGCATTGCCTCTGGCGGTAGCTCACACCATACGTCGTTCCCAATCTTTTCGCCTGGGTTCTTCATGTCTCTGATGAGCAAGCGGCTGTGTGCTTTGTCGAGATCCTGCCACTGGGCGCGCACAATCTCGTCCTGTCGCCGTGTTGAAAAAATCGCAAAGGGGATGATCTTGTTCATTGGCATGTGGCCGCGCGCTGCACTGTCCTGGTAGTGCGACATGAGCTTGTCTAGCTCTTCCATCGTCGGTCTGCGGTCGCGTCGGTTGGACTTTGAGATCAGGCCAAGCCGCTTGCAGATGATCAGGGCATCGTTGATGGCGGCAGGGTCAAGGTCGATTTGCCAAGCCGGGCGCGCCATACGAAAAATTGGGGCCAGATGCGACAGGTAGTTTCCTACTGTCGATGCGGCGCGGGATTCGCCCATCTCGCGGGCCAGATCTACAATGTGCTGGCTGGTGATTTCGTCGCAGGGCATTTCGGCGATCGGCATTTCCTTCAGCCGCTGGAGCACCTGAGCCTTGGATCGGCCATACGTCTTCTTGTGGTCGTCGATGTACTGGTTGATCGCGTTGGCAAGTGTCTTGCGCTTCCCTCGGGCTTTCTCCAGCCCGCCGGGGGCGCGAAGCTCCTTTTCGCGTCTTTCCATCCAGGCCTTCGCGGTGGACCGGCGCGGGAACTGGCGGGATTCCCTGTGTGTTGGTTCTCCCTTGCGTTTGATAATGATTTGGGCCTTATAGGCGGTGCGTCCGTCTGAGAGCTTGCGTTCTGCGATCGTGCCCATTATGCGCCTTCAATCCTTGGTATGCCCTGAGTGCTGCGGTATGCCTTCGGGGCATAACATGGTTGGCAAATGATCGAAAACCCAAGAAAATAACGGGCCAAAATTGGCGAGGGTATGCCGCGAGAATCAAGGTCTTACCCGTTAAGCTGCTGAAATTCTGAGGTTTTACGCCTCAAACGTGGGCGATTTGTTACCGGATTGCGGGCCACGTAAAACATACCCGCTAAAGAGGTCAGGACGTGAAGGACCCCCTTTCGCTTGGCCGAACGGGGGTTTTTTATGCGCCGCGGGCGCGAGGAGACAGAAGATGAGCGACAACTGGAACACCCGTACCAAGCTGGTCCATGGCGGTAGTCGCCGCAGCCAATACAACGAGGTGAGCGAGGCGATCTTCCTGACGCAGGGCTTTGTCTACGACAACGCCGAACAGGCCGAGGCGCGGTTTGTCGAAACCGGCCCGGACGAGTTCATCTATGCCCGCTATGGCAACCCGACCGTCGACATGTTCGAAAAGCGCATCGCGGCGCTTGAGGGGGCGGAGGACGCCTTTGCCACGGCCTCGGGCATGGCGGCGGTCAATGGCGCGCTGACCTCGGTGCTGAAGGCGGGGGATCACGTGGTCTCGGCCCGGGCGCTGTTCGGGTCCTGCCTGTATATCCTGGAAAATATCCTGGCACGGTATGGTGTCGAGGTGACCTTCGTCGATGGCACCGATCCGGAGCAGTGGCGTGCGGCGGTGCGGCCCGACACCAAGGCGGTGTTCTTTGAATCGATGTCGAACCCGACGCTGGAAGTGATCGACATCGCCGCGGTGGCCGAGATCGCCCATGCGGTCGGCGCGCTGGTGATCGTCGACAACGTGTTCTCGACCCCGGTGTTTTCGCGCGCGATCGCGCAGGGCGCGGATGTGGTGGTCTATTCCGCGACCAAGCATATCGACGGCCAGGGCCGGGTGCTGGGCGGCGTGGTGCTGGGCACCAAGGATTTCATCCGCGGCACGCTGGAACCCTACATGAAGCACACCGGCGGCTCGCTGAGCCCGTTCAACGCCTGGGTGCTGCTGAAGGGGCTGGAGACGATCTCCCTGCGGGTGAACGCCCAGGCCGACAGCGCGCTGAAGATTGCCGAGGCTCTGGAGGGGCATCCGGCCCTGGCGCGCACGATCTATCCGGGGCTGCCGGGCCATGCGCAGAACGCGCTGGTGCAGACCCAGCTGGGCGGCAAGGGCGGCACGGTGCTGTCGCTGGATCTGAAGGGCGGCAAGGAGGCGGCCTTCCGCTTTCTGAACGCGATGACGATCCCGGTGATCTCCAACAACCTGGGCGATGCGAAATCCATCGCCACCCATCCCGCCACCACCACCCACCAACGGCTCAGCGATGAGCTGAAGGCCGAACTGGGGATCACGCCGGGGCTGGTGCGCCTGTCGGTCGGGCTGGAGGATGCAGCCGACCTGATTGCCGACCTCACGCAGGCGCTTGCGGCGGCGCAGGGGTGAGCCGAACGTCCGTTCAGGCGCAGGTTTTGCCGCATTTGACTGATCCGTTTTGAGTTTTGCGGCGTAAAGGTATAATTGCATTGTCTGCAGGCGCCGCCGGGCGCCTGCCAGAGTAGGGAAACGCGCCGATGAACATTCACACCCGCGACAACGCACAAACCCCGGATCGTGAGGCCGCCGCCGCCGCGCTGGACGTGCTGCGCGCCTGGGCCGGGACCGCGACCGAAACCGAGATCGCCCAGCTGGATCCGGCGGTGGCCCGGCTGCTGCCCGAGCGCGCGACGGCCAACTACCCGGATCTGTCGCGGCACTATCCTGAGGATTTCAACGCGGACGACATCTATCGCGCCTCCTTGCCGGATCTGCAGAACGGGCCGACCAGCCTGATCCGTGGCGCGCAGGAGCAGATCCAGCACGTTGGCATTTCCAACTTTCGCCTGCCGATCCGGTTCCACACCCGCGACAATGGCGATCTGACGCTCGAAACCAGCGTGACCGGCACGGTGTCTCTGGACGCCAGCAAGAAGGGCATCAACATGTCCCGGATCATGCGCAGTTTTTACAAGCACGCCGAGCGCACCTTCAGCTTCGAGGTGATGGCAGCGGCGTTGGACGACTACCTGAGCGATCTCGACAGCCCGGATGCGCGGTTGCAGATGCGGTTTTCCTTCCCGGTCAAGGTGCAGAGCCTGCGGTCGGGGCTCAGCGGGTATCAGTATTACGATTTCGCGCTGGAGCTGGTGGACCATGACGGCGTGCGCGAAAAGATCATCCACCTCGACTACGTCTATTCCTCAACGTGCCCCTGTTCGCTGGAACTGTCTGAGCATGCCCGACAGGCCCGCGGGCAGCTGGCAACGCCGCATTCGCAGCGCTCCGTTGCGCGGATCTCGGTTCAGGTCGAGCCGGACGCGGGCTGCCTGTGGTTCGAGGATCTCATCGAGTTGTGCCGCCAGGCGGTGCCCACCGAGACGCAGGTGATGGTCAAGCGCGAGGACGAGCAGGCCTTTGCAGAGTTGAACGCGGCCAACCCGATCTTTGTCGAGGATGCCGCGCGACTGTTCTGCGAGGCCCTGCAGGGTGATGCGCGGATCGGCGATTTCCGGGTCATTGCCAGCCACCAGGAGAGCCTGCACAGCCATGACGCCGTCAGCGTCCTGACGCAGGGCGCACTGTTCAAGGCAACCAGCATGGACCCGCGGTTGTTCGCCAGCCTGATCCACAAGGGCTGACCGCCCACGGTCGGCCCTTGCGGTGATTATCAGGGCGTAGGCAAGACACTGCCGTGTCCAATGCTGCGCTGCCGCATTTTTTATGCTGCCGTGCAGAATATCATGTTAGCCTTGTGAGCGAATCCCCTGAAACGACCTTTGGGGGAGGGCGCCTGTGCGCCCAGCCGGGTTGGTGGACCGGATGCCTGAGGGGCCGGTTCTTCAGCTGACGCCGCAAGCGAGGAGTATCAGATGACAGGTTTTCACCAGATGGCCGGGATGGCGATGCGAGCGCATGAATGGGCCGGTACCGCGGCGGGTTTCCAGTTGAAACTGTGGCGGCAGGCCACGGAACTGGCGGTACAGGCACCGTTTCATCAGCTGCGCGTGGCGCAGAGCCTGATGGCGGCGCAGCAGCGGCTGCTGCAAGGTGGCCCGGCTGCCGCGCCGCAAGAGGAGATGACAGACCCGGCACCGACCGACGCTGGCCGCGCCGCCGAGACCAGCGTGGAGCCGGTGGACCAGCCGAAGGTCGAGACAGCCAAGGCCGCTGAAGTAAAGCGCGCGCCCCGTAAGATCGCGCCCTCCAAAACTGCGACCAATAAAACCGCAACCACCAAAACCGCGACCGGCACGTCCGCGACCAGCAAGTCCGCGACCAGCAAGTCCACGACGGCAAAGCCCGCTCGGCGCAAGGTGCCCACTCGCCCGACCAGCAGCAAACCCGCCATCGCCGCCGCGGAACAGGCGCCTGCGGTCACACCCAAAGACGCGGCAAAACCCGCGGCGTCGACGCCGCCGTCTGGCAAGTCAGAGCCAGCAGCCAAGGCGCCGGTGACGGACCCGCGCGCATCGGCGACGACGTCCGAGGCGAAGGCCACGGGACCGGCAACCTTTCCGCCCTCGCGCCGCACGGGTGGCAGCAGCGAAGGTGGCGAGTCGGCGGCCGCTGCCAAGCGGCCGCGCCAACCGGCCAAGCCGCCGCAAATGCCGCAGAGCACGGGCCGCACGACAGGATCCGGCAAGTCTGACGACAAGGGGGACAGCGGCAAATAACGCCGCAGTCTTGACACTTAGCGCGTGGGAGGCCAACGCTTCGCCGCATGTTGGATTTCCGCCCGGTCGGGTATGTCATTGGCCTGTTGGTCGTAATTTTGGGAGCCATGATGCTGTTCCCGCTGCTGGTCGATCTGATGGACGGCCGCGGGGAATGGCATGTGTTCCTGGAGAGCGCCATCTTCACCATCCTGGTGGGGGGGCTGCTGTCGCTGAGCTGCGCCAATGGCGTGCGCGAGGGGCTGAGCATCCGCCAGACCTTCTTGCTGACCACGACGGTCTGGGTGGCGCTGCCCTTGTTCGGGGCGATTCCGCTGATGCTGGGCGCGACCGATCTGCGCTTTGTCGACGCCTTCTTCGAGGCGATGTCGGGGCTGACCACCACCGGCTCGACGGTGATCTCCGGGCTCGATGGTCTGCCGCGCGGCCTGCTGCTGTGGCGCGGCATCCTGCAATGGCTGGGCGGTATCGGCATCATCGTCGTGGCGATGGTCTTCCTGCCCGAGCTGCGGGTCGGCGGCATGCAGATCTTCCGCTCCGAAGCCTTTGACACGATGGGGAAGATCCTGCCGCGTGCGCAGGCGATCGCCAAGCAAATCTCGCTGATCTACGTGTCGCTGACGATGGCCTGCGTGCTGGTCTACATGGTGCTGGGGATGAGCGCATTCGACGCGCTGGTGCATGCGCTGACCACGATGTCGACGGGCGGGTTTTCGAATTACGATGCCTCCTTCGGCACGTTTTCGGGACCCGCGGAATATGCGGCCTCCTTTTTCATGATCGCGGCGGCGCTGCCCTTTGTGCGCTATGTGCAGCTGATCAACGGCCATGGGCAGCCGCTGTTGCGCGACAGCCAGATCCGCGTGTTCATGGCAACCATCGCGATCCTGGTGGTGGTGACCACCGGCGTGCTGCTCACCGTGTTTCCGCACCATCCGGAACAGGCGTTCCGCGAGGCGCTGTTCAACATTACCTCGATCATCTCGGGGACGGGATATGCCAGCGTGGACTACATGCAGTGGGGCAATTTCCTGATCATGGTGTTCTTCTTCATCGGGCTGATCGGTGGCTGCGCGGGCTCGACCGCCTGTTCGGTGAAGATCTTCCGCTACCAGCTGCTGTTTGCCTCGATCCGGGCGCAGATCCAGCGCATCCGCTCGCCGCATGGGGTGTTCCCGACCCGGTATGACGGGCGGGTGGTGGATGCCGAGGTGCTGAGTTCGGTGATCTCGTTTTTCATGTTCTTCGTCGTCACGGTGGGGCTGGTCGCCTGGGGGCTGGCGCTGACGGGGCTGGATTTCGTGACCTCCGTATCCGGCGCGGCGACGGCCGTGGCCAATATCGGACCGGGCCTCGGCGACACCATCGGGCCTGCCGGAAATTTCTCGACCCTGAACGATCCGGCCAAGTGGCTCCTGATCGCGGCGATGCTGATCGGGCGGCTGGAGCTGATGGCGGTCTACGCGATGCTGACAGTGCGCTTCTGGCGCAGCTGATTTGCGGAAATTGCGCGAGGCTGCCGTTGTGGCGGTTTGCCGCGGTGGAAAACGCGCTGTTGCGCGCAGCTTCCTTGCCCTCGGGGGCTGCCCGCTCTTGCCCTTGGGCGGGGGGTCGCATATGAGGCTCGGGATCGAAACCCGCAAGCGCAGGGAGACCCGTTCCGCATGCCCGTACTTGTGATGAAATTCGGCGGCACATCCGTCGCCAATCTGGACCGAATTCGACGTGCCGCCAAACGCGTCGGCGTCGAGGTGGCCAAGGGCTATGACGTGATCGTCATCGTCTCTGCCATGTCCGGCAAGACCAACGAGCTGGTGGGCTGGGTCGATGAGACCTCGCCGCTGTATGATGCGCGTGAATATGACGCCGTGGTGTCCTCGGGCGAGAATGTCACCGCCGGCCTGATGGCGCTGACGCTGCAGGAGATGGATATCCCCGCGCGCAGCTGGCAGGGCTGGCAGGTGCCGCTCAAGACCAACTCCGCCCACAGCCAGGCCCGGATCGAGGAGATCCCGCCGGAGAACATCACTCAGAAGTTCGGCGAAGGCATGAAGGTTGCGGTGGTCGCGGGTTTCCAGGGCATCAGCCCCGAAGGGCGCATCACCACGTTGGGGCGCGGCGGTTCCGACACCACGGCCGTGGCGTTCGCGGCGGCTTTTGACGCGGAGCGCTGTGATATCTACACCGATGTAGACGGGGTCTACACCACCGACCCGCGGATTTGCGACAAGGCGCGCAAGCTGGACAAGATCGCCTTTGAAGAGATGCTGGAGCTGGCCTCGCTGGGGGCCAAGGTGCTGCAAACCCGCTCGGTTGAACTGGCAATGCGCTACAAGGTGAAATTGCGCGTGCTGTCGAGCTTTGAGGAACAGTCCGACGAGGCCGGAACCCTGGTCTGCGACGAGGAGGAAATCATGGAATCCAATGTTGTGGCCGGTGTGGCCTATTCCCGTGACGAAGCCAAGCTGACCGTGCAGTCGGTGGCAGACCGTCCCGGCATCGCGGCAACCATCTTCACCACGCTGTCCGACGCGGGTGTGAACGTTGACATGATCGTGCAGGACATCTCCGAAGAGGGCCGCACCGACATGACCTTCTCCTGCCCCACCGATCAGGTGGCGCGCGCTGAGCAGGCGCTGCTGGCGATCAAGGAAAAGGGTGAGCTGAACTATGCCGAGCTGCTGGCTGACAAGGATGTCGCCAAGGTGTCGGTGGTGGGCATCGGCATGCGCTCGCAGTCCGGTGTCGCGGCCAAGATGTTCAAGGTGCTGTCGGACGAAGGCATCAACATCAAGGTCATCACCACCTCCGAAATCAAGATTTCGGTGCTGATCGACCGCAAGTACATGGAGCTGGCCGTCCAGGCGCTGCATGATGCGTTCGAGCTGGACAAGGCTGCCTAAGTTTCAGCACGCAAACGATTTTTCGTACAAAGCAAAGGCGTCCTGGGGGGCGCCTTTGCCGTTTGAAGGGGCGCTTGCCCTGTCGCTTGCCCATTTTTCCGGCGGACCGTGATGTTAGCGGGCAAAGGGATAAAAACGCTTGGACTTTTCCCGTCAGGGTGGGAGAAGAGGGGGGAGGAGAGTGCGCTGGCGCACGTCTTTGGGCTGCGTGGCTGTAAACCTGTCCGCTCCTGAGGAGGTGATGATGCGCCGACGCGCAGGGATTATGCCCGGGAAAAGGGTGGGCCCGAGAAAGGGTGAGAATGGCTGATACGATGGAATCCGAAAGCCGGAAACTTCTGGTGCGTCTGCGTGAGGCGATGGCCGGCGATGATGCCGGGCAGGCGCGGCTTGACAAGATAACCCATCTGATTGCCGACAGCATGGGCACCGAGGTCTGCTCGGTCTACCTGTTTCGCGATGAGGAAACGCTGGAGCTCTGCGCGACCGAGGGTCTGCTGGCCGAATCCGTCCACCAGACCCGCATGCGCATCGGCGAAGGGCTGGTGGGGCGCGTCGCCAAATACGGCAAGGTGGTGAACACGCCGGATGCGCCCAACGCCAAAGGCTTTCGCTACATGCCGGAAACCGGTGAGGAGCGGTATTCCTCGTTCCTTGGCGTGCCGATCCAGCGGTTGGGCGAAATGCTGGGCGTGCTGGTCGTGCAGTCGAAGGAGGCGCGGGAGTTTTCGTCCGACGCGGTCTATGCGCTGGAGGTGGTGGCGATGGTCATCGCCGAGATGACCGAGCTGGGTGCCTTTGTCGGCGAGGGCGCGGCGCTGTCGCCCTTGCACCAGCAGGCGGTGCTGATTCACGGCACCTCGGCGCAGGAAGGCGCGGCCGAGGGCCATGTCTGGCTGCATGAGCCGCGGGTCATCGTGACCAACCCGATTGCCGACGATCCCAAGCGCGAGCTGGAGCGGCTCAACGAGGCCGTCGAAGAGCTGCGCGTCGGGGTCGACAAGATGCTGGAGGTGTCGCGCAACGGCGACAAGGAACAGCTGCAAGTGCTTGAGGCCTATCGGATGTTTGCCAACTCCAAGGGTTGGATGCGGCGCATGGAAGAGGACATCGCCCGCGGGCTCAGCGCCGAGGCGGCGGTGGAAAAGGAGCAATCGCAGGCGCGGTCGAGAATGGCGCAGGTGCAGGATGCCTACCTGCGGGAGCGGTTGAGCGACCTTGATGACCTGTCCAACCGCCTGCTGCGGATCCTGACCGGGCAGGGCGCGGATACTGGTGCCGAGCTGCCGGAAAACCCGATCCTGATTGCCCGCAATATCGGCCCCGGCGACCTGTTGGAATACGGTCGGTCCCTGCGTGGGATCGTGCTCGAGGAGGGGTCTGTCGGCTCCCACGCGGCGATCGTGGCGCGCGCGCTGGCGATCCCGCTGGTGGTCAACGCCAAGCGGATCACCACCGAGGCGCTGAACGGCGACCACATCATGGTCGACGGCGATCAGGGCGTGGTGCATCTGCGCCCGGATGACACGGTGGTGGGGGCGTTTCGCGACAAGATCGCGATGCACACCAAGGCGCAGGAGCGTTACGCCTCGATCCGCAACACCCCGGCGATCACCACCGACGGTCAGCATATCAACATGGTGATGAACGCCGGTCTGATGGCGGACCTGCCGTCCCTCGAGGGCTCCGGCGCCGAGGGCGTGGGGCTGTTCCGCACCGAGTTGCAATTCCTGGTGCGCAACCAGATGCCGAAGCGTTCGGAGCTGGTGGCCTTGTACAAGCGGGTCCTGGATGCGGCGCATGGCAAGCCGGTGGTGTTCCGGACACTCGACATCGGGTCGGACAAGGTGCTGCCCTACATGAAGCCAACGGATGAGCCGAACCCGGCGTTGGGCTGGCGGGCGATCCGGGTCGGGCTGGACAAGCCCGGCGTGATGCGGATGCAGCTGCAGGCGCTCTTTCGTGCGGCCGAGGGGCGGCCGCTGTCGATCATGTTCCCCTTCGTGGCCCAGTTCGAGGAATACCGTGCCGCCAAGGCCGAGGTCGACAAGACCATCGAGCGCGAGCGGATTCTCGGCCATGCACTGCCTTCGGAGCTGAAGGTGGGCGCGATGCTGGAAACCCCGTCGCTGGCCTATGCGCCGCAAAAGTTCTTCGACGAGGTGAGCTTCCTGTCGATTGGCGGCAATGACCTCAAACAGTTCTTCTTTGCGGCCGACCGCGAGAACGAACGGGTGCGCAAACGGTATGACACGCTGAACGTCAGCTTTCTGAGCTTCATCGAACAAATCGTCGAACGCTGCGCGATTTCGGGAACCCCGCTGAGCTTCTGCGGCGAGGATGCGGGACGCCCGGTCGAAGCCGTCTGCCTTGCGGCCATGGGTATCCGCACGCTGTCGATGCGCCCGGCGTCGATCGGGCCGGTGAAGTCGCTGCTGCTGCGGGTCGACCTGGAGGAGATCCGCAAGATCATCGCCGAAGCCCGTCAGCGTGGGGAGCAATCCGTGCGTCCTGCGGTGATGCAGTACCTGCGCGAGCTTTAAGCACTGACCCCTTGTGCGCGGTTGCTTTTCAGGCAGCCGTGGCAGCCCCGTGCGCGCATATTTCAAACCTAAAACTTTAGGCTTGAAATTTATTTCCGCAGCAGCCTATCCTCTGGGTAACGGTTTAAGGCTGAGCGGGAGGGATGCGCATGAAAGTCGCCTGTCTGGGAGGCGGTCCTGCGGGGCTGTATTTTGCGATCTCATTGAAACTTCGCCAGCCCGAGGCGGAGGTGACGGTGATCGAGCGCAACCGCGCCGATGACACCTTTGGCTGGGGCGTGGTGCTGTCGGATGACGCGCTGGAGAACCTGCGGGCCAACGATCCGCAAAGCGCCGAGGCGATCCGCGCGAATTTTGCCTATTGGGATGACATCGCGGTGGTGCACAACGGCACGCGCACGGTCTCCGGGGGGCACGGATTTGCCGGCATCGGGCGCAAGAAGATGCTGCTGCTGTTGCAGGACCGGGCGCGCGAGCTGGGGGTGGACCTGCAGTATGAAACCATCGCCAAGCCCGCGTCGGAGTATCAGAAAGACTATGATCTGGTGGTCGGCTGCGACGGGCTGAATTCCAGCGTTCGCAATGAGTTCGCGGAGCACTTTAAACCGCAGATCGACGTGCGCCCCTGCAAGTTCATCTGGCTGGGTACGCATCAGAAATTCGACGATGCCTTCACCTTCATCTTCGAGAAGACCAAGCACGGCTGGATGTGGATCCATGCCTACCAGTTCGACGATGACACCGCGACGGTGATCGTCGAATGCTCGGCCCAGACCTGGGAGAACTGGGGTTTCGAGGGGATGAGCAAGGAAGAGATCATCCGCACCTGCGAGGAGATCTTTGCCGATCATCTGGACGGTCATGCGCTGATGTCCAACGCGGCGCATCTGCGCGGGGCGGCTGTCTGGATCAACTTCCCGCGGGTGCTGTGCGAGAAGTGGTACCATGAAAACGTGGTGCTGCTGGGCGATGCCTCGGCCACGGCGCATTTCTCGATCGGGTCGGGCACGCGGCTGGCCTTTGACAGCGCGATTGCCCTGGCGGAGCTGGTGAGCACCGAACCCACGCTGGAGCGCGCGTTTGAGCGCTATCAGGACGAACGGCGGCTGGACGTGCTGAGGTTGCAGTCGGCGGCGCGCAACTCGCTGGAGTGGTTCGAGGAGGTGGAGCGCTACCTGGATATGGATCCGGTGCAGTTCAACTATTCGTTGCTGACCCGCTCGCAGCGGATTTCCCATGAAAACCTGCGCCTGCGCGATGCGGATTGGCTGCAAAGCGCCGAGAAGTGGTTCCAGACTAAGGCCGGTGCGCCCGCCGATGCGCCGGTGCGGCCGCCGATGTTCGCGCCGTTTAAACTGCGCGATATGGATCTGAAGAACCGCATCGTGGTTTCGCCCATGGCGCAGTACAAGGCCGTCGACGGCTGCCCGACCGATTGGCACCTGATCCACTATGGCGAGCGCGCCAAGGGCGGCGCCGGGCTGGTCTACACCGAGATGACCTGCGTGTCGGCGGAGGGGCGGATCACGCTGGGTTGTCCGGGGCTTTATGCGCCGGAGCATGAAGCCGCCTGGACGCGGCTGGTGGATTTCGTGCACGCAGAGACCAGCGCCAGGATCTGCTGCCAGATCGGCCATTCCGGGCGCAAGGGATCGACCCAGTTGGGCTGGGAGGAAATGGACGCGCCGCTGCCGGAGGGCAACTGGGAGACGGTCTCGGCCTCGGCGATCCCGTGGTCGGACAACAATCCCGCACCGCGCGAGATTTCGCGGGCGGAGATGGACCAGATCCGCGATGAATTTGTTGCGGCCGCACAGATGGCAGAGCGCGCGGGCTTCGACATGATCGAACTCCACGCCGCGCATGGCTATCTGATCTCGTCCTTCATTTCGCCCAAATCCAACATTCGACAGGATGCCTACGGCGGCTCGCTGGAGAACCGGCTGCGCTACCCGCTGGAGGTGTTCCAGGCGATGCGCGCGGTCTGGCCCGAGGGCAAGCCGATGTCGGTGCGGATCTCTGCCAACGACTGGGTCGGCGACGAAGGCGTGACCCCGGAGGAAGCAGTCGAGATTGCGAAGGCCTTCACTGCCGCCGGTGCGGATATCATTGACGTCTCCGCCGGGCAGACCTCGGTTGATGCGCAGCCGGTCTACGGGCGCATGTTCCAGACGCCGTTCTCCGACCGCATCCGCAATGAGGCGGGAATTGCCACCATGGCGGTCGGCAACATCTATGAGGCGGACCACGCCAACTCGATCCTGATGGCGGGTCGGGCGGATCTGGTCTGCGTCGGGCGGCCGCATCTGGCCGATCCCTACTGGACGCTGCACGAGGCCGCGCGCATCGGCGACCGGCATGGCGACTGGCCGCTGCCCTATCACGCCGGGCGCGATCAGGCCTGGCGGCTGGCGGACCGCGAAGCGGAGGTGATCCGGGCATGACACGACGGGTTCTCGTGACAGGTGGCGGCACCGGCATCGGCCGTGCTATTGCCCATGCCTTTGCCGCCGAGGAGTGCGACGTCACCATCACCGGCCGCCGCCGCGCGCCGCTGGAAGCGGCGGCAGCGGGCCATAAGATGGAGATCCGCGAGGCGGATGTGACTGACGAGGCGCAGGTCAAGGCCTTGTTCGGTACGCCCTTTGACGTGGTCGTGGCCAATGCGGGCACGGGCGTGGCAGGGCGGATCGAGGATGTCGAACTGGCCGATTGGCAGCACACGTTGACGGTAAACATGACCGGCACCTTCCTGACCTTCCGCGAGGCCTTGCGGGCGGGCATGGGGTCAGGCGGGCGGCTGATCGCCATCGCCTCGACCGCGTCCTTGCAGGGCGGGGCACAGATCCCGGCCTATGCGGCGTCGAAACACGGGGTGCTGGGGCTGGTGCGCTCGGTCGCGCAGGGGGTGGCCAAGCGAGGCATCACCTGCAACGCGATCTGCCCCGGATTTGTCGATACCGAAATGGCGGAAAGCGCGATCACCGGGCTGATGGCCGGGCATGACATCCCGCGGGAGAAGGCGGTGAGAATGGTGGTTGGCGGCAACCCGATGCAGCGGCTGATCACGCCCGAAGAGGTCGCGGCCACGGCGGTGTTCCTGGCCTCGCCCGGTGCGTCTTCGGTCAACGGGCACGCGATGAGCGTGTCGGGAGGTGAGATTTGAGCACCACCTCCAAGGACCGGCTGCGGCTGTGGCTGAAAGTGCTGAAGGCGACCAAGTCGGTCGAGAGCAATGTGCGCGAGAACCTGCGGCGCGAATTCGCCACCACGCTGCCGCGTTTTGACGTGATGGCAGCCTTGGTGCAGCACGAAAAAGGCTTGAAAATGAGTGAGCTGTCGGGGGTTCTGAAAGTCTCCAACGGCAATGTGACCGGCATCGTGGAGCGGCTGGTCGAAGATGGCCATGTGCAGCGCGAGAAGGTCGAAGGGGATCGCCGCGCCAACCTGGTGCGGCTGACGCCTGCGGGGCGGGCCGAGTTCGCCCGCCAGGCCGAGGCGCATGAAGGCTGGATCAACGCCGCCTTTGACGGGCTGACCGCAGATGAGGCGCAGGCGATTGCCGAGAGCCTGGACGCGGTTGCCCGGCGGCTGGAGCACGGAGAGAGAGCATGAAGGTAAACCGCACCCCGGAGCATTTTCTGTGCCGGATCGAGGGTGGCATCGCCACCGTCTCGCTGAACCGGCCGGAGCGCAAGAACCCGCTGACGTTCGACAGCTATGCAGAACTGCGCGACTGGTTCCGCGATCTGCATTATGACGACAGCGTCAAGGCGGTGGTCTTTGCTTCCAATGGTGGCAATTTCTGCTCGGGCGGGGATGTGCATGACATCATCGGCCCGCTGACCAAGATGAGCATGAAGGAGCTCCTGGCCTTTACCCGCATGACCGGCGATCTGGTCAAGGCGATCGTGAACTGCGGCAAGCCGGTGATTGCGGCGATTGACGGCATCTGCGTCGGCGCAGGCGCGATCATCGCCATGGCGTCGGATATCCGCATTGCTACGCCCGAGGCCAAGACCGCGTTCCTGTTCACTCGGGTGGGGCTGGCGGGCTGCGACATGGGCGCCTGCGCGATCCTGCCGCGCATCATCGGCCAGGGCCGGGCGGCGGAGCTGCTGTACACCGGCCGCTCGATGAGTGCCGAGGAGGGCCATGCCTGGGGGTTCCACAACAAACTGGTGGCGGCGGATGCGCTGGAGAGTGAGGCGCAGAGCTGGGCCGAGCGGATCGCGGCCGGGCCCAACTTTGGTCACATGATGACCAAGACGATGCTGGCGCAGGAATGGTCGATGTCGATCGAACAGGCGATCGAGGCCGAGGCGCAGGCGCAGGCGATCTGCATGCAGACGGCCGATTTCGAGCGCGCCTATCATGCCTTTGTGAACAAGGAAAAGCCGCTGTTTGAAGGCGACTGAGCCGCGGCACCGCCGGAACCTGCGCGGCAGGAGAGCGCGGGTGCCTCCGGCGGGAGTATTTGGGGAAAGATGAAACGGGCGCGCAGCCTGTTCACCGGGAGGAGACGCGGATGGCGGACAAGAGCTTTCTAACCTGGCCGTTCTTTGAAGACCGGCACCGTGCCCTGGCGGCGGAACTGGACGATTGGGCCGGGGCACATCTGGGGGGCATCGATCATTCCGACACGGATGCGGCCTGCCGCTCGCTGGTGGCGGCGCTGGGCGCGGCGGGTTGGACCCGGCACAGCGGGGCAGAAGCGGGTGAGCAGCTGGATGTGCGCACGCTGTGCCTGATCCGCGAGACGCTGGCGCGCCATGACGGGCTGGCCGATTTTGCCTTTGCCATGCAGGGGCTGGGCACCGGGGCAATTTCGCTGTTCGGCACGCCGGAGCAGCAGGCGGAATGGTTGCCGCTGACGCGGGCGGGCAAGGCGATCTCGGCCTTCGCGCTGACCGAGCCGCAGTCGGGGTCGGATGTGGCGAACTCCACCATGACCGCGACGCTGGACGGCGAGTCTTACGTGCTGAACGGCGAGAAGACCTGGATCTCCAACGGCGGCATCGCCGATGTCTACACGCTGTTTGCCCGCACGGGGGAAGCGCCGGGCGCCAAGGGATTGAGCGCCTTTGTGGTGCCTGCGGGCCTGCCGGGGTTCGAGGTGGTGGAGCGTCAGCAGGTGATCGCGCCGCATCCCTTGGCGACCTTGCGCTTTACCGACTGCCGCATTCCGAAATCCGCCCTGCTGGGCCAGCCGGGGCAGGGCTTCAAGATCGCCATGTCGGTGCTGGATGTGTTCCGCTCCACCGTGGCGGCGGCGGCATTGGGCTTTGCCCGCCGCGCGCTGGATGAAGCGCTGGAGCGGGTCACCACCCGGCAGGTGCAGGGCGCGCCGCTGTTCGACTTGCAGATGGTGCAGGGCCATATCGCCGACATGGCGCTGGATGTGGACGCCGCGGCGCTGCTGGTCTACCGCGCCGCCTGGGCCAAGGACACTGGCGCTGCGCGGGTGACGCGCGAGGCCGCGATGGCCAAGCTGTTCTCCACCGACCAGGCGCAGCAGGTCATCGACAAGGCTGTGCAGTTGCATGGCGGCGACGGGGTCCGTTCGGGGCAGAAGGTAGAGGAACTCTACCGCGATATTCGCGCTCTGCGCATTTACGAGGGTGCATCAGACGTGCAGCGGGTGGTGATCGCGCGCCAGGCACTGGCCGCCTTTCAGGGAGGAAATTGAGATGCTGGGACCGACAGCGCATGTGGATACGTTCACCCGCGACAATCTGCCTCCGGCAGAGCAATGGCCGGAATTCCTGCTGGAGGGGTTCGACTATCCCGAATACCTGAATGCTGCGGTCGAGCTGACCGATGCGATGGTGGAGAAGGGGTTTGGCGACCGCACCGCGCTGATCGGCAACGGGCGCTATCGCACTTACAAGGAGCTGGCCGACTGGACCAACCGGCTGGCGCATGTGCTGACAGAGGATCTGGGCGTGAAGCCGGGCAACCGGGTGCTGATACGCTCGGCCAACAACCCGGCGATGGTGGCCTGCTGGCTGGCGGCGACCAAGGCGGGCGCGGTGGTGGTCAACACCATGCCGATGCTGCGCCGGGGCGAGCTGGCCAAGATCGTCGACAAGGCGGAGATCTCCCATGCGCTGTGCGACACCCGGCTGAAGGACGAACTGGTCGCCTGCGCCAAGGATTCGGCGTTTCTGAAGACGGTGGTGGGGTTTGACGGCACCTCCAACCACGATGCGGAGCTGGACCGGCTGGCGCTGGAAAAGCCGGTGAGTTATGAGGCGGTGAAGACGGGCCGGGACGATGTGGCGCTGCTGGGGTTCACCTCGGGCACCACGGGATCGCCCAAGGCGACGATGCATTTTCACCGCGACCTGTTGATGATCGCCGACGGCTATGCGCGCGAGGTGCTGGATGTGCAGCCCGAAGACGTGTTCGTGGGCTCGCCGCCGCTGGCCTTTACATTTGGCCTTGGCGGTCTGGCGATCTTTCCCTTGCGCTTTGGCGCAGCGGCGACGCTGTTGGAAAATGCCAGCCCGCCGAACCTGATCGAGATCATCGAGAAATACCGCGCAACCGTCTGTTTTACCGCGCCAACCGCCTATCGCGTGATGCTGCGCGCGATGGAGGAGGGGGCGGATCTGTCCTCGCTCAGGGCGGCGGTCTCGGCCGGGGAGACCTTGCCCGCGCCGGTGTACCAGGAGTGGATGGAGAAGACCGGCAAGCCGATGCTGGATGGCATTGGGGCCACCGAGATGCTGCATATCTTCATCTCCAACCGTTTCAGCGATCACAAGCCCGCCTGCACCGGCAAGCCGGTGAGCGGCTATGAGGTGAAGGTACTGGACGCCGACGGCAATGAGGCCCCGCGCGGCGTGGTTGGCAGGCTGGCGGTGAAGGGGCCGACCGGCTGCCGATACCTGGCCGACGCCCGGCAGGCGGATTACGTGCAGGACGGCTGGAACATCACCGGCGACAGCTTTGTCCAGGACGCCGAGGGGTATCTGCATTTTGCGGCTCGCAACGACGATATGATCGTCTCGGCCGGCTACAACATCGCCGGTCCGGAGGTCGAGGCAGCGTTGCTGTCACATCCGGCCGTGACGGAATGCGCGGTGGTCGGCGCGCCGGACGAGGCGCGTGGCGAGATCGTGCAGGCACACGTGGTATTGGCCGGGGGCCATCAGCCGGGTGATGAGCTTGTCAAGCTGCTTCAGGACCACGTGAAGGCAGAGATTGCCCCGTATAAATACCCGCGGTCCGTCCTGTTCACCGATGCGCTGCCCAAAACCGAGACCGGCAAGATCCAGCGGTTCCGCTTGAAACAGTAAAGGTCCCCTCCGGCTTCAGGCGATTGTACTTGCCGGGATGATGCAGAGATAGGCCGGGAAGGTTGCGCTGGCGGCGACCCGGGGCAGTTTTGCTCCTTTGGAGAGGTCACCGCGGTGATCGCATACCGTTGCTATGTAAGGCGCTAGAGGTCCGGAGGTGCCACTTGCCGTGCCTTCTAGGCGAAGAAACCGAGGTTGCACGGCGCTGCCGGGCCGCAACCGAACGGTTCGCCCTGCGGAACTGTCGTTCCTAGCGTCTTTTGGGGGGACAAATCACCGCAAGGCCTTGATTTTATTTGGAGGCGAGTACCGGAATCGAACCGGTGTACACGGATTTGCAATCCGCTGCGTCACCACTCCGCCAACTCGCCTTTTGCCTTATTTCTAAGGTCCTTGTGGTGTGTAGCGGGGAGTACCGTGATTCACGGCACAGTACAAGCCTAAACATGCACAAAGCGTCGGCGTTTCATCGGCTCCTAAACGCGTACTTGGGCAAAGCACCTCGCTAGCTGGGGCTCTCAGCGGTGGGGCATTATGAGCGCGCAGCAGGGCAAGCCGTCATGCGTCTTGGTTTTCAAGGGCGGTGCGCTCGATGGCTTTGGCGATCAGTTGCGGCACCCCGGTCAGGGCGCCGGTCACCGGCAGCACCTGTCCGGAGAAAACCGCGTCTTCCAATGCTTCGGGGATGTCCTGTCGCACGTGGTCACCGGCCTGCGCGAAAAAGGGCAGGCAAAGGCTGCGGGGGGGCAGCTGCCGTGCCGCCTCGGCGAGCCGGGGGGCCTGTTCGATATAGCCGATCGACACCGTCCAGCCGGGCAGGTGGGGCCGCAACTGCGCGGCGAAGGCCTCGGCCGCCTCGGCCGCCTTGGGACCGCGGGCGGAGCCATGGGCTGCGAGCAACAGATGCAGATCCTCTGACGCTGGCCAGGCCTGTTCCTGGGCAGACTGCAGCACCGCCTGCGCGGCCACCTGTGGCAGCGCGGGATCAAGCCCGAACGGTGACGCGACGTGGCAGGGGATGTCTGAGAGCCGCTCTGGCAATACCTTGGAGGTGAACCAGCCACGGGACATGAAGAAAGGGTATATGATCGAGCCCGGCGTCACTGTCGCTTCCAGCTGACCGGGGCTGGCGAGGGTAGCGGAGCGGACGTCCCAGTCGGGCAAAAACGCGGAAACAGCCCGCGCAACGTCTGCCAGGTCGGCCTCGGCCGGGGCGGGTGCGGAGGGCTGGCCGTGGGCGGTGATGACGGCGGTGCGCTGGGATTGGCTCACGGTCGCTTCCTTCAGGTTCGCCGGTCGACAGGCGTGGTGCGGGGCGGGTTTATCGTGATATCTGACGGGTTTGGCGGCTCGGGCGCAAGGTGAAACTCACTTTTTGGCCGTGGCGGAAAAATCCCTGTTACAAGGTGGTTGACCTTCCCGAACGCTTCCCATAAATCAGCAAATACTCCGAGCGGGTATGGTGAAATGGTATCATAAGAGCCTTCCAAGCTTAAGGTGCGGGTTCGATTCCCGCTACCCGCTCCAAACTCTCCCTGATCTTCGCAGTCTACCGTTTGGCGGATATCCCTGCCTGTTGCCTGGGCGGTGGCCCGCGGCCTTTGCGTGGCACGGTGATACAGTGTGACGCGCCCGGAAACGGGCCAGAAGAGGCATTTGCACGGGCTGTGTGCTTGACCTGCCGGGCCGAGAGGGCCATGAACCCTGACGAATGTGCGGGGGTCGCTCCCCGCCTGCCCACAGTGCAAAAGGAACCGGCATGGCGCGCAAACCGGCAGCCCCGAACTCTGAACAGGAGCGGGCAACCTCACGCAAGATCGGGGTACTTGCAGCCCTGTGGCCCTTCATGCGGCCCTACCGGGTGTTGATGTTTGCGGCGACCTGTGCGTTGGTCATGACGGCCGGGTTGTCATTGACGCTGCCGCTGGCGGTGCGGCGGGTGGTCGACAATTTCCGGGTGTCGGATTCGGAGCTGTTGAACCTGTATTTCAGCGCGGCACTGGTGATCGCGGCCTTGCTGGCGGTGGGCACCGGGTTGCGCTACGCGCTGGTCACGCGGCTGGGTGAGCGGGTGGTTGCCGACATCCGCAAGGCGGTTTTCGACCGGGTGATCGGCATGAGCCCCGCCTTCTACGAACGCATCATGACCGGCGAGGTGCTGAGCCGGATCACCACCGATACCACTCTGATTCAGTCAGTTCTGGGGTCCTCCGTATCAATTGCCCTGCGCAACCTGTTGATTTTCCTTGGCGGCATGGTGCTCATGCTGCTGACCTCGGCGAAGTTGACGCTGATGGTGTTGTTGATCGTGCCGGCGGTGATTGTGCCGATCCTGTTCCTGGGGCGCCGCCTGCGCGGCATCAGCAAGGAAAATCAGGATTGGATCGCGGCCTCTTCCGGCAATGCGGGCGAAGCCCTGGGGGCGGTGCAGACGGTGCAGGCCTTCAGCCACGAGGACCGGAGCCGGGCGGACTTTGCCCGCATGACGGAAACCGCGTTCGATGTCTCGCGCCGCCGCATCCGTACCCGCGCGCAGCTGACCGTGATCGTGATTTTCCTGGTGTTCTCGGGCATCGTGGGCGTCTTGTGGATGGGCGCCAACGACGTGCGCGCCGGGGTGATGAGCGAGGGCACGTTGATCCAGTTCGTGATTTACGCGGTGCTGGTCGCAGGGTCGGTCGCGGCGCTGTCGGAGATCTGGAGCGAGTTGCAGCGCGCCGCCGGCGCGACCGAGCGGCTGGTCGAGCTGCTGAATGCGGAGGACACGGTGCGGGACCCGGTTTCCTCGCGCCAGCTGCCGCAGCCGGTGCGCGGCGGCATTGAGTTCGAGGATGTGTCTTTCCGCTATCCGTCGCGGCCGGATGTTCCGGCGCTCGACGGGGTGTCGCTGACGGTCGCGCCCGGCGAAACCGTGGCCTTCGTTGGCCCGTCCGGGGCTGGCAAGACCACCATCATCCAGATGCTGCAGCGGTTCTACGATCCCAACAGCGGGGCGGTGAAACTGGACGGCGTGCCGCTGACCGATCTTCGGCGCGACGAGTTCCGGCGTCACATCGCGCTGGTGCCGCAGGATCCGGTGATCTTTGCCGCCTCGGCGCGCGACAACATCCGATTTGGTCGCCCCGATGCCACCGACGCCGAGGTGGAAGCGGCGGCGCAGGCGGCAGCAGCGCATGAGTTCATCCAGAAGCTTCCGGAAGGCTACGACAGTTTCCTCGGAGAGCGCGGCGTGATGTTGTCGGGCGGTCAGAAGCAACGCATCGCCATCGCCCGCGCCATTCTGCGTGACGCGCCGGTGTTGCTTCTGGACGAGGCAACCTCGGCACTGGATGCCGAGAGCGAACGCCTGGTGCAGGCCGCGGTTGACGAGCTGAGCCAGGGCCGTACCACGCTGATCGTGGCGCATAGGCTGGCGACGGTAAAGAAGGCAGACCGCATCGTGGTGATGGATCAGGGGCACATCGTTGCCACCGGCACCCATGATGAGCTGGTGGCCGAAGGCGGGCTCTATGCGCGTCTGGCCCGGTTGCAATTCACCGAAGGCATGGCCGCGCAGTAATTCGCAAGGCATCAAAGAACCGCGCCGGGTTAGGCCCCGGGCGACCGACCGCGCGGGGCGCGCGGCGGGTGTTCAGGCGCGGGCGGAGAGAAATGGCGTGACGTCACAGCGCAAGGTGACTTTGCGTGAACCGTCCCGACGCTTGCGCCAAATGCGGTTTGCAATAATCTGGCAGAACAAGAACACATCCCGCGATGCATCGGGGGACAAGGGAGGAGTTTCATGGTTTTTTCCGGCAAGGCGGACAGAGACGCGCTGCAGGCAGATATGCCGTTTGAGGAGCGCGGCCTGCCAGCCACGCTTTATGGGTTGCTGTCGCGAACTGCGGACAAGTTTCCGAACCGCAACGCGGTCAGCTATCAGATATTCTCGGGTCCGCAGGACAAGGCGGAAACGCTGACCTGGTCCACGCTGAAGGATCAGGTCAGCCAGGCCGCCAACCTGTTCCGCGCGTTGGGCGTGGGCGAGCAGGACGTGGTCGCCTATGTGCTGCCCAACTGTAACGAGACGCTGGTGACCATGTTGGGCGGGGCCGTTGCGGGGATCGTCAACCCGATCAACCCGCTGCTGGACGCAGAGCAGATCGCCTCGATCCTGCGCGAGACCGGTGCCAAGGTCGTCGTCACGCTGCGCCCCTTCCCCAAGACCGATGTGGCCCAGAAGGTGGCGGAGGCGGTGCGCCATGCGCCGGATGTCGCGACGGTGCTGGAGGTGGATTTGAACCGCTACCTGACGCCGCCGAAGTCCTGGATCGTGCCGTTGATCCGGCCCAAGCTGGCCGCCGATGCGCGTGCGCCACAGGCGAAATACCTCAGCTTTGCCAAGGAGATGGCGAAACAACCCAAGACGCTGGCTTTTGCCGATTCCGCGGGCGACCGGGTGGCCTGCTATTTCCACACCGGCGGCACCACCGGCATGCCCAAGGTGGCGCAGCACAAGTATTCGGGCCTGATCTACAACGGCTGGCTGGGGCATACGCTTTTGTTCAGCGAAGAGGACAACATCATGTGTCCTTTGCCGCTGTTCCATGTGTTTGCCGTGCATGTGATCGTGATGGCGGCGATCGCGTCGGGCGCGCATGTTGTGTTCCCGACACCGCAGGGCTACCGCGGCGAAGGCGTGTTCGACAATTTCTGGAAGCTGATCGAACGCTGGAAGATCACCTTCATCATCACCGTGCCGACCGCGGTTTCGGCGCTGATGCAGCGCGAGGTCGATGCTGATATCTCCAGCGTGAAAACCGCCTTCTCCGGATCGGCCCCGATGCCGATGGAGCTGTTCAAGCGATTCGAGGCCGCCTCGGGTGTGGCCATCGTCGAGGGCTACGGGCTGACCGAGGCGACCTGCCTGGTGTCCTGCAACCCGCCCGGTGGCGAGAAGAAGGTCGGCTCCGTCGGTATTCCCTTTCCCTATACGGATGTGCGCATCGTGCAGCAGAACGGTGCGGGCGCGCGGGAATGCGGCGTGGACGAGGTGGGCGAGATTTGCGTCTCGAACCCGGGTGTCTATGCCGGGCATACCTACACCGAAGCGGACAAGAACGTGGGACTGTATTACCAGGACAAGTTCCTGCGCACGGGCGACCTGGGGCGGATCGATGCGGACGGCTATCTCTGGATCACCGGTCGCGCCAAGGACCTGATTATCCGCGGCGGCCACAACATCGACCCGGCGGAGATCGAAGAGGCGCTTCTGGGGCATGAGGCGGTCGCCTTTGCCGGGGCCATTGGCCAGCCGGATGCCCATTCGGGCGAACTGCCCTGCGCCTATGTCGAACTGGTCGATGGTGCCAGCGTGTCCGAGAAGGAGTTGCTCGACTATTGCGCGACTCATGTCCATGAGCGCGCGGCGATCCCAAAGCATCTGACGGTGCTGGACGAGCTGCCAAAGACCGCGGTCGGCAAGGTGTTCAAACCGGACCTTCGAAAGATGGCCATCACCCGCGTCTACAATGAGGCGCTGGAGAAGGCCGGGGTGGCGGCACGGGTCACGTCCGTGGTCGATGACAAGAAACGCGGCCTGGTGGCTCAGGTTGCCGCCAATGGCAGCTCTGAGGCAGAGGTTGCGGGGGTGCTGAACAGCTTCACGCGCCCGTGGGAGCCTGCTGCGGCAAGCTGATCGCTGCACAGGTCATGCAGGCACGATTGGCCATCACCTTGGCCACACGGGGCGTCCCTTCTTGGGGCGCTCTTTTTTTCAACCATTCCATTTGCGGCCAAGCCCGCCTAGGCTCGGGAAAACTCTGGCCACCGGGAGGCACGGATGGATTACGAAAGGCTGATCGACGAGGAAACCTGGGAGTTTATCCAGAAGACCGGGGAACTGTATCCCGATGACGCCGTTGAGCTGCCGATCACCGAGCAACGCAAGATCTATGATGCGATGGCGCGCGAGTTCCGCATGCCACGGCCGGACGTGGTCGCGACGCAGGATGAGACCGCCCACAATGTGCCGGTGCGGATATATACCGCGGGCGATCCCACCCGCACGGTGCTTTACTGTCACGGTGGCGGCTTCGTGGTCGGTGGGCTGGACAGCCATGACGATGTCTGCGCCGAAATCTGTGCCCAGACCGGCTACCGCGTGGTCTCGGTTGATTACAGGTTGGCACCGGAACACCCGCACCCGGCGAGCTTTGACGATGTCTGGGCGGTGCTGACATGGGCGGGCACGACCTATGGCCGCAGTATTGTCCTCGCGGGGGACAGCGCCGGGGCGAACCTGTGTGCCGCGGTGGCGCATCACGCCCGGGGCCGTTGCGAGGTGGTGCTGGGGCAGGTGCTGATCTACGGGGCGCTTGGCGGCGATATGGACGAAGGATCTTATGTCGAACACGCCCATGCGCCGATGCTGACGCGCGAAGACATCCTATATTACACCAAGCTGCGTGCGGGGGGCGCGGTGCCGGAGGGGGATCCCCGGTTTTCGCCCCTGCAGGACAGCGATTTTGCGGATCTGCCGCCGACGGTCCTGGTGACGGCGGATTGCGACCCCGTGCGCGACGACTCGCGCCATTACCGTGATCGGATTCAGGCAGCGGGCGGCAAGGCGCACTGGATCAACGAGTCCGGGTTGGTCCACGGGTATCTGAGGGCCCGCCACAGCGTCAGCCGTGCCCGCGACAGTTTCGAGCGCATTTCGATTGCGATCGAAGCGCTTGGTCAGGAGATCTGGTCTTTCGAGGATTGATCGGGCGCTGCCGACACGATCCCCGCGCGATGGTCTGGGGCGATGGCCTGCGTACAGGCCACCGCCAGTTGGGGTTACTGCAAAAAGGAGGCGGCGGTCATGGTGTCCGCTACCGGGGCGCCCAGCCGGGTCAGGATGGTGGGCGCCAGCTGGCGTTGATCGATGACATCATCGCGCGCAGGCCCTTCAGCCTCGCCAAAGTAGTAGAGCGCCGTTTCCTGTTGCAGCGGATCGCGACCGCCGTGGTGGCCGCGTTCATCCTGGCCGTGATCCGCGGTCACGATCACCTCATATCCCATGTCCCGCCAGCGGTGGATGAAGGGCGCCAGCATTTCGTCCATCACGAAACAGGCGTGGTCCATCTCCTGGCAGTCGTGGAAGAACCGATGCCCCATGCTGTCCAGCGTACACGTGTGCAGCATGCCGTAGTCCAGGCCGAAGCGCATGCACAGGTTGGTCAGCGTGGCAAACAGATCGACGTCGCAGGGCGTCATCTGGTTGTCCTTGCCATAGCCGGTCATGCTGTGAAACCGGCCGTGGTTGATGGTGGCGCTGTCCGGTTCGTCATACTCGATGTCGCGCACCGGATCGAAGGGGTGGCGATTGAAGAAGGACGACCAGTAGCTGTGCGCCACGGCGCCAGTCACACCACCAGCCGCACGCACCTGCGAGAACACGTCCTTTTCCTTCAGGCGGAAGACATTGGCGTTGCCGGTGCAGCCATGGACCGCTGGCGCCACGCCGGTGTGGATCGAGGCATAACAGCTGGCCGAAATCGACGGCAGCACCGAGCGCAGCTTCCAGACGCGGGCGTCGCCGCTGTCGACCCATCCCTCCAGATTTCCGAACAGACGGCGAAAGTTGCGCCAGGGCACGCCGTCGAGAATGATGAGAAGAAGCTTGCTATTCATGGATGCTCCTTTGGGGGTCAATTCGCCTCACGGCCATCATGCGGACAAGGAGCAGCCACGCCGGTCCAAACCCGAAGAATGATGTCGCAAATGCGCTGTTTCACTGGAAAGGTCTCTTGATGCAAAGGGGGCGAAACCGCGCAAGGTGCAGTGGGTTTCCTCATCCGGCACGGCCTGGCATCGCAGGTCAGAAAAAGGCCCCCGCCGCGCAAGCGGGGCAGGGGCCATCAGCCTGAATTCCTGCTGGCGGCGTCAGTTGCCGGCGCTCTCCATCTTGCGGTTGGCGATCACCTCTTCCAGCCAGCCCAGCCGCATTTCCGGCACCGAGTTGAGTAGCAGGTCGGTGTAGTCGTCGAACGGCGGGCTGAGCACCTGGCTCTTGCCGCCGTAGCGCTGCACCTTGCCCTGGTACATCACCGCGATGTTGTCGGAGATCGCCCGCACCGTGGCCAGGTCGTGGGTGATGAACAGGTAGGCGACATCCTCGATTTTCTGCAGCTCCAACAGCAGCTTGAGGATGCCGTCCGCCACCAGGGGATCCAGCGCCGAGGTGACCTCGTCGCAGATGATCATCTTGGGCTTTGCCGCCAGGGCGCGAGCGATGCAGACACGCTGCTTCTGGCCGCCGGAGAGTTCCGCCGGGTAGCGATCGATGAATTTTTCGCCCAGCTCGATCTCGTCCAGCAGTTCGATGACCCGCTTGCGCTTTTCCGCGCCGCGCAGGCCAAAGTAGAACTCCAGCGGTCGGCCGACGATGGTGCCCACCGTCTGGCGCGGGTTCATCGCCACATCGGCCATCTGGTAGATCATCTGCAACTCGCGCAGGTCCTCGCGGGTGCGGCCCTTGAGGTCGGGCGACAGGACGCGACCGGCGAACTCGATTTCCCCCTCGCGCGGCGGCAGAAGGCCGGTGATCACCCGGGCGAGCGTCGATTTGCCGGAGCCGGACTCCCCCACCACGGCCAGGGTCTGGCCGGGATACAGATCGACGTTCACGTTGTGCAGCACGTCGAACTGGGTGCCCTTGTAGCGCGCGGTGATGTTGCGCACGCTCAGTACCGGCTCCTCGGTTGGCGATTTTTCCTCGTGCTCGATGGAACGGACCGAGACCAGCGCCTGCGTGTACTCCTCCTGCGGGTTGTTGATGATCTGGTCAACAGGGCCGTATTCGACCGTGTTGCCCATCTTCAGCACCATGATGTCATCGCTCACCTGCGCCACAACCGCGAGGTCATGGGTGATGTAGAGCGCCGCAACGCCGGTGTCGCGGATGGCTTCCTTGATCGCCATCAGCACGTCGATCTGGGTGGTCACGTCCAGCGCCGTCGTCGGCTCGTCGAACACCACCAGGTCCGGCTCGGGACAGAGCGCCAGCGCCGTCATGCAGCGCTGCAGCTGGCCGCCCGACACCTGGTGCGGGTAGCGGTCGCCGATGTTGTCCGGATCCGGCAGGCCCAGCTTGGCAAACAGCGCGCGCGCACGGGCCTCGGCCTCCTTGCGGGAGAACTTCTTCTGCTCGACGGCGGCTTCCACTACCTGGTCCATGATCTTCTTGGCCGGGTTGAAGGACGCGGCTGCCGATTGCGACACATAGGTGACCTCGCCGCCGCGCAAGCGGCGGATATCGCCGAGCTTGGACTTGAGGATGTCGCGGCCGTTCACCCAGACCTCGCCGCCGGTGATCTTCACGCCGCCGCGGCCGTAGGCCATGGAGGCAAGGCCAATGGTGGATTTGCCGGCCCCGGATTCACCGATCAGCCCCAACACCCTGCCGGGCGCGAGGTCAAAGCTGACCCCGTGCACGATCTCGATGTCGCGGGGCTTCTCCCCCGGCGGGTAGACGGTCGCGCCAATCTTCAGGTCGCGGACTTTCAACAGGGTATCGCTCATCCGCGGCCTCCTTTCAGCGAGGTTGTCCGGTTCAGCACCCAGTCAGCGACCAGGTTCACCGAGATCGCCAGCGTGGCGATGGCAAAGGCCGGGATCAGCGCCGCCGGGATGCCATAGACGATGCCTTCCTTGTTCTCCTTCACGATGCCGCCCCAGTCAGCCTCGGGCGGTTGCACACCCAGGCCCAGGAAGGACAGGGTGGAGACGAACAGCACCGCGAAGATGAAACGCAGGCCCATCTCGGCGATGAGCGGCGACAGCGCGTTGGGCAGGATCTCGCGGAAGATGATCCAGGCGGTTTTCTCGCCGCGCAGACGGGCTGCCTCGACAAAGTCCATGACCTCGATATCCACCGCGACGGCGCGGGCCAGACGGTAGACGCGGGTGGAATCCAGAAGGCCCATCACGATGATCAGCATCGGAATGGTCACCGGTGCCACCGACAGCACCACCAGTGCGAAGATCAGCGTCGGGATGGACATCGCCAGATCGACGAAACGCGACAGCATCTGGTCGACCCAGCCGCCCATCACGGCGGCAAAGAAACCCAGCACGGAGCCCAGCGTGAACGACAGAACCGTCGCGGCAGAGGCGATGAAGATGGTGGTGCGGCCGCCGTAGATCATCCGGCTCAGCAGGTCGCGGCCGATATTGTCGGTGCCCAGCAGGTAGTCGGCGCTGGAGGGCTCCCAGACGTCGCCGACAATTTCGCCGACCCCGTAGGGCGCCAGCAGCGGAGCAAAGATGGCCCCGAGAAAATAGAGGGCGGTGAAAAACAGCCCGACGAGTGCGGAAATGGGGATATTCTTCATTTCGGATGCCTCAGACGCGGGTTGCTCAGGATGGCGACGATGTCGGCAATCATGTTCAGGCCGATATAGACCGCGGCAAAGATCAGGCCGCAGGCCTGCACCACGGGCACGTCACGCTTGGAGACATGGTCGACCAGATATTGGCCCATGCCGGGGTAAACAAAGACCACTTCGATCACCACGACCCCGACCACCAGATAGGCCAGGTTCAGCATCACCACGTTGACGATCGGCGCGATCGCGTTGGGAAAGGCATGACGGAAGATCACCTGAAAGGCATTGAGGCCCTTCAGCTCGGCGGTCTCGATATACGCCGACTGCATCACGTTGAGGATCGCGGCGCGGGTCATGCGCATCATATGCGCCAGCACCACCAGCGTCAGCACGGCGACGGGCAGCGCGATCGCGCTCAGCTTGTCCAGCAGGCTCATGCTGTCGTTGATCATCGCGACCGAGGGGAACCAGCGCAGCTTCACCGCGATGAAATACATCAGCACATAGCCGATCAGGAATTCGGGGATCGAGATCGAGGCGAGCGTGACGGCAGAGATCAGCTTGTCCGGCCAGCGGTCCTTGTAGCGGACGGCCAGCAGGCCGAGAAAGATGGCCAGCGGCACCGCAACCACGGCGGCCCAGAAAGCCAGGAACAGGGTATTCCAGAACCGGTTGCTCAGTGCTTCGGCAATGTCCTGTCCGCTGGTCAATGCGGTGCCCAGATCGCCCTGGATCGCACCGAACAGCCAGGAGAAATAGCGCTCCACCGGCGGGTCGTTGACGCCCAGTTCGGCGCGCAGGTTGGCCAGGGCTTCAGGGGTTGCGGACTGGCCGAGAATGGACTGGGCCACATCCCCCGGAAGGACGATGGTCCCGGCGAAGATCACCGCCGAGATGAGCAACAGAAGAAGTAGGCTCAGCGCGATGCGCTGAGCCAGAAGTTTCACGATTGGGGACATCTTAGGCTTTGACCCACATCTTGCTGGCGGCGTAGCCGTTCATCAGAACCTGCCCCGGCATGCCTGCCACGAACCCGTCCACGCGGTCGCCGGTCGCTTCGACGAAGTCGTTGAACATCGGGCAGATCAGACCGCCTTCGTCGCGCAGGATCGTCGACATGTCGGCGTACATCTGCGTCCGCTTGGCCACGTCCAGCTCGCCGCGGGCGGCGATCAGCATCTGGTCGAACTGCTCGTTGTTGAAGCGGGTGTCGTTCCAGTCGGCAGTCGACAGATAGGCAGTGGTGAACATCTGGTCTTGGGTCGGACGGCCGCCCCAGTAGCTGGTGCAGAAGGGCTTGTTGTTCCACACTTCCGACCAGTACCCGTCATTCGGCTCGCGCTTGACGTCCAGCTTGATGCCGGCGCTGGACAGCGACTGCTGGAACAGCGCCGCCGCATCCGGCGCACCGGGGAAGGAGTTGTCGGAGGTGCGCAGCAGGATGGAGCCGTCGTGACCCGACTTCTTCAGGTGGTGCATCGCCTTGTCGGGATCGAAGGTGCGCTGCTCCAGCTCGGTGTACATCGGATAGGAGGCGTTGATCGGGGTGTCGTTGCCGACGGTGCCGTAGCCGTTCAGGATCTTGTCGACCATTTCCTGACGGTTGATGCCGTACTTCAGCGCCATCCGCAGGTCGTTGTTGTCGAACGGGGCCGTATTGCAGTGCATGATGAACACGTAATGGCCTGCCGCCGAGGTCGAATGCACGGTGATGTTGGGCGCGCGGTCGACCAGCTTCGCGGTGCGCGGCGGCACCCGGTCGATGACGTCCACCTGGCCGGACTGCAGTGCGGCAACACGGGCGGTGTCGTCGTTGATGACGATGATTTCCACGGTCTCGGCATAGCCCAGATCGCCCCAGTAGTTGGGGTTCTTCTCGGCCACCACGCGCACGCCCATGTCGGCGGACTTGATGATGTAGGGGCCGGTACCGATGGCTGCGGCCGGGTCATCGACGCCGCCACCCGGTTGGATGATCAGGTGATAATCGGCCAGCAGATAGGGCAGGTCGGCATTCGGGCTGTCCAGTTCGAAGACCACGGTGTCACCGTCCGCGCGCACATCCTTGATACCGCGCATGATGCCCAGGGCGCCGGACTTGGTGTCTTCGCCGCTGTGGCGCTCCATGGTTTTGACCACGTCGTCAGCGGTCACGTTCTGCCCGTTCGAGTAGGTCACGCCGGGGCGCAGTTTGAAGGTCCAGGTCTTGGCGTCCGCCGAAGCCTCGTAGCTTTCGGCCAACTTGCCCTCAATGCCGCCGTCCTCGGCCAGCTCGACCAGGGTTTCGCCCCAGAGGCGGGTGATCATCAGGCCAGCGGTGTTGGTGACCAAAGCCGGATCGAGGCTGTCCGTGGTCGAGCCGCCTTGCAGACCCATACGCAGGGTGCCGCCTGTCTGGGGACCGGCCGCGCGGGCGCTGTTGGCGAGGACAAGATTGGCGGACACGGCGGTAAAGCCCAGAGCCGCGGCCTTGCCCAGGAATTCGCGACGCGACAGCTTGCCTGCCACGGCCTGGCTGGCCAGATACTGGATGTGTCTGTTCATGAGGATCTCCCGGTTTGATTAGGTGCTGTAAACACCCGTTTTTTAATTGATGGTTCAAGATTTGCGCATTTGCCGCAGCCTCGCAAGGATTATTCGCGGCGGCCCCGGAGGGGGCGCACATGCAGAGTCATGGCGAAATCGCAGCGCGTCGCCTTTGTGTGGTTAGGTGCCGTATTCAGATTGTCGTGCGGCGTGTAAATCAAATTTCCGGCCGGAATGCGACCAGAATTTTTTTACCCTACGGAGCCGCAAACGCTTAATTTAATTGCGCTGACGTCGCTAGCTCGCAACCTGGAGTTGCCAAAATGTTGCCGCAAACATGGGCATGCCACGTCTCAACCAGCCCTGTTGACCCCGACGCGAGTCACCTTGCTTCGATCCGGTCACAGCGGCCACCGGTCGGTTCAGCGCTGTGCGGTATCCAGCCAGATGGTCACCGGCCCGTCATTGACCAGCGCCACCTTCATGTCGGCGCCAAAGCGGCCGGTGGCGACGGTCAGGCCCTGCTGCCGCACGGCTTCGGCGAAATGCAGGTAGAGGCGTTCGCCCTCCACCGGCGGGGCAGCCTGCGAAAAGCCGGGACGGTTGCCGCTGCGGGTGTCCGCTGCCAGGGTGAACTGGCTGACGACCAGGATGCTGCCGCCGGTGTCCAGCACCGAGCGGTTCATCCGCCCGGCCTCGTCCTTGAAGATGCGCAGCTTGGCGATTTTCGCGGCCAGTTGCTCGGCCGCCGCCTCATCGTCGCCTTGCATGGCGCAGACCAGGACCAGCAGGCCGGGGCCGATTTCGCCGCAGACCTCTTTGTCTACAGTGACCGAGGCTTCTGTAACCCTTTGTATCAAAGCGCGCATGCTCAGGCTCTCTGTGTTGGTGTCCCGGGGCTCTTTGGCGAGACGATCTACTGTTGTCCAGCCAGATAGGCGACCGCTGCAACCACGACCGCGGCCGTTAGCGCAGCAAGGGCAATCTTGATGGCGGAATAGGGGCGTTCGCCCTGAACCTTGCCGGATTGGCCATTGACGACAAAGCGATAGGTCTTGCCACGGTACTTGTAGGCGGCCAGCCAGACAGGCAGCAGGATATGTTTGAAGGTGACGTCCGAGACCTGCGTGTCGATCGCGTGGATGCGCTGGCGGTCGCCGCCGATGTCAAACCGCACGTCCCGCTCGATCACCCGGTCCATCCGCTGGCGGGCTTCGGCAAAACCCGTTTCCAGGTCCACGCCATAGGCCTCGGCCCGGAACCCGGCCAGGTATTGCGGCTGGTAAGGCTCCAGTTGCGACAGGTCCCAGGGATCCAGCGCGTCGGTGTAGCGTTTCGGCAGGCTTCGCGACGCGAGGACCAGAACATCGTCAAAGAAGCGCTGTACCCGTCCCGCCACGGGGCGCCAGCGCACCTTGGCGACCTGGCGGGTTTCGGTACGGCCATTGCGCTGGACACGCTCGGTGACGTAATACACCGTGCCGTGCTCTCCGCGGTAGGTGCTGCGGGTCTGGGCGTCATAGGTCCAATAGGGCACATAGATGCCCTGCATGCGCCGCCCCTTGCGGGCATATTGCTTCAGCCCGCTGGGCGCGAACCACAGTTGCCCCAGCCAGTTGCTCATCGCCTGATGCGCCAGGCGTTCGGTTATGGCGAAGGGCAGCACAGCCTTGGGCTTGATCTGTCGGCTCTCGTCCGTGTCCGTGACCACCGGCGTTGCGCAAAAGGGGCATTCCCGGGCGTGTGTCTGAGGGTCGAACTCCACCTGGGCGGCGCAGTTGGGACAGGTGCTGACCCGGGTGACTTCCGTTTCGATCTCGGGCAGCTGCTCCGCCACCGCGGCGTGAAAATCCAGCTCCTTCAGCGCGGATCCCTTCCAGGGGCCGCTGCGAATGCGGTCTGTATGGCCGCAATGCGCACAGGTCAGCTGGCCGGTGGCCGGATCATAGGTGTAGTCCGCGCCGCAATTCTCGCAGGGAAAGCGGTGGGTGGTTTCGGCGGCGGTTTCGGGCGCAATCGGCGGCGGCGGCATCGTCACGGTCGGGCGTACCTGTCAGGTAAAGGGCGGTCGAAAGTCGGGCAGGGGCAGCAGCAAGATGGCGAGGGTCAGCCCGCGGGTGGCGGCGGAGGCGGGGGCGGCGGCAGAATGGTGAACAGCTGTGCCAGTTCGATCACGTCCCCGGCCCGTTTCCAGCCATCCTGCCCGGGCGTCCACACATGGGTGTCGCGGGTCAGGGTGCCATCCTGCGCCATGCGCCCCATGCGGGCCTTGGAGAAGGGCCCGGAGGTCTGACCGTCGACAGCGATGTGCCAGACATGCTCCACCGGGGGCGGCGGAGGTGCCACCGGGGCGGTTTGCGACCTTGCGGCAGGCGCGGCCTGGGCCGCCGCAGCGGGGGCGGGACGGGCGCCCCAGGGGCCCGAAGGCTGACCCGCCGCACCCGGTGCCATCTGTTGCGCCATCTGCTGGGCCATCGCCATACCCATGCCCATACCCATTCCGGCGCCCATGCCGCTGTTCGGGGTCCGGGCCGCCGCCGTCATCGCCTCTGCGGCAGAAAACTGGGTGTAGCGGCCCAGATCGCCGAGCACGCCCATCTGGGTGCGCTTGTCCAATGCCTCCTCCACTGCCGGCGGCAGCGAGATGTTCTCGATGTAAAGCTCGGGCATCATCAGGCCGTATTCTGCCAGCGTACCGGAGATCTCTGCCGCCACCAGCTTGCCCAGATCGGCGGTGTTGGCGGCCATGTCGAGGACCGGGATACCGCTGCCTGCCACCACGCGGGAGAACTCCTGCACGATGATGTTGCGGATCTGAAAGGAGATCTCGTCCATGGTGAATTCACCGTCGGTGCCGACGATCTCGGTCAGGAAGCGGGCAGGGTCCGCCACCTTGATCGTGTAGGTGCCATAGGCGCGCAGCCGCACCGGGCCGAATTCGGGGTCGCGGCAGATGATCGGGTTCTTGGTGCCCCATTTCAGATCGCTGAAACGGGTGGTGTCGACGAAATAGATCTCGGACTTGAACGGCGACTGGAAGCCGTGGTCCCAGTGCTGCAGCGTCGTCATGATCGGCATGTTGTTGGTCTCCAGCATGTAGAGACCGGGGGTGAAGACATCCGCCAGCTGGCCCTCATGCACGAAAACCGCCGCCTGGCCCTCGCGCACCGTCAGCTTGGCGCCATATTTGATCGCGTGGCCTTCGCGCTCGAACCGCCAGACCATCGTGTCATGGGTATCATCCACCCAGTGAATGACATCGATGAATTCACCCTTGAGAAAATCGAAAATACCCATCAGTCAGGTCCTCTTCATGTGGCGGCCTACAGGTCGCGGCCGGTCGCCTCGCGGGCGAGGATGCGAACGATCGGGCGGGCGTCCTCGGCACGCATGCCCGTCTTCAGTCTTGGATCATACAGCATCTGCAGCAGCTTCTCGTCGAAACTGGTCAGCAGGGCGAATTCGTCGTCATCGTTGAAGATCGAAGGCCGCGCCCGCGGGCTGTCGTTGCGAAGACCCAGGCCCTGCGCGACTTCCTCATGCACGCAGCTTTTGCGCACCAGGTCGGGGTGTTCGGCGCGGATCAGGGCCACGCCGTGGCTGTAGGAGAGCGGATCCTCCTGCGGCCCACCGGCGATCACCAGGCAGTAGTAGTTGCGCGGCGGGGCGGCCAGCAGCGACAGGTCCTTGGCGCTGATCGAGGGCAGCAGCTCGCGCACCCGCTCGGCGACAAAGGCGCTGTCGTCGAGGCTGGCGAAGATCACGTGGAAATTGGCGCGGCTGCTGACCATGCTGATCGGGTGCCGGGTGATCCGTGCCAGCCGCGCCGCGTAGTCGCCCAGCATCTGCTGGTCGGCGTCGCGCTGGGACTTCGGAACCGAGGGGCCGAACTCGGCCGCGATGCGCACGGGCTTGTCCCAGCGCCCCAGTTCCCCGGCCACGTCGGAGCCGCCGTATTCATCGTAGAAGGCCAGCGCTTCAAAGCTCTCGGCCAGATCCTCGGCGTCGTAGGGGGTGTCGGGCCCGCCGCCATCGGTGCGCAGCAACCCGCGGGTCAGCAGGTCCCGTTGCAGGGTCTGGTAGTAATAGGCCAGTTGGGCGCTGTCGGCGGAGGGTTCGTAGACCGCCGGTTGCAGCGTGGCCGGGCGCGGGCGCGGCACCAGCGACTCCGGTTTTGACATCGGAAGACAGCCCGCCGTCGCAACCAGAGCGCCAAGGGCGGCGCTGCGACCGAGCACAGACCTATGTGCCGCGACCCGCCGCATGGCTCAGCCCGGCACCGCGGTGCCGGCATTGTCGCCCACCCCGTCCCGACGGGCCTTGGCGGCGGCCAGCGTGTCGCGCAGCTCGGCTTCCATCTTCTGCAGCTCGGCCTCGGCGGCGGCGCGCTTGGCCTTGCCCTCGTCGGCGATCTTGAGACTGTCCTGGATGGTGCCGATCAGATCCGCGTTGGCCTGTTTCACCGCTTCGATGTCAAACACGCCGCGCTCCATCTCCTGCCGGATCATCTCGTTCGACTGGCGCAGGTTGGCGGCGTTCGAGGTCAGCAGTTCGTTGGTCAGGTCGTTGGCATCGCGCACGGCAGCGGCTGCCTGCGCCGAACGCTGGATGGTCAGCGCCTGCGCCAGCTGGGTCTCCCACAGCGGCACGGTGTTCACCAGGGTCGAGTTGATCTTGGTCACCAGCGACTTGTCGTTCTCCTGCACCAACCGGATCGAGGGCAGCGACTGCATGGTGACCTGGCGGGTCAGCTTCAGGTCATGCACCCGGCGCTCCAGGTCGTCGCGGGCGGCCCGCAGATCGCGCAATTCCTGCGCCTTCATCACCTGGTCGCCTTCGGGCGCCGCCTGCACCTCGGCCTCCTTGGCGGGGATGGCGGTGCCGTCCAGCTCGGCCAGCTTGGCCTCGCCCGCGGCGATGTAAAGCGCCAGCTCGTCGTAGAACTCCAGCGTCTTTTCATACAGCAGGTCCAGCGACTTGATGTCCTTCAGCAGCGTGTGTTCATGGCCCAGCAGGTCATCGGTGATCTTGTCGATCTGCTCCTGCACGGTTTCATAGCGGGCGGTGAACTTGGCAAAGGGCGCGGCGCGGCCCAGCAGGCGCTCCCAGAAGGACGGCTTGCGGCGCATGTCCAGTTCCGACACCGAGAAGCCGCGAATGGTGGTGACGATGTTGCGCAGGCTGTCGCCAGCCGGGCCCACGTCCTTGTTGCGCACATCCGCCAGCATCGCCTGACTGATCGTCTGCAACTCCGCCTGCGCGTCGGAACCGAAGTGGATGATCGAGTTGGTATCGGCCATATCGATCTGGTTCATCCGCTTGCGGATCGCCTCGGAGGTCTCGGCATCGGCCTCCTCCAGCCTCTGCACCTCGGCCTTGGGCTCGGGCAGTTGGGTGGCGGTGACTTCCTGAACCAGAGTTTCGGCCTCAGCGGCCTTGGTTTGAATTGCTTGGGACATAAATGGCTTCCTCACTCATCAGTTCCGGTCCAGGTGGACCCCTTCACGCTGCAAGCGGTCGCGCAGCACGTCGATTTCAACGGTCAGATCCGTGCGGTCCTCAACCAGCAGCTTGCGGGTGCGGGCGGCGAAATTCTGTTCCAGATCGTCCAGCAGAGCCAGGTAATCGATGCGGGCCTGCTGATCGCCGCTGCGGTCATAGATGTCGGCGAATTTCACAGTAGCATCCTTTGCGCCCCGCAAATAGACGGTCAGGTACTTGCGCGCGGCGGTGAGATCGCGCGGGTCCTCTTCGACGGTGCGGAACAACTCGCGGGCAATGGCCTGAAACTGTTCCACCCGTGCTTCCAGCTGCCGGTCGCGGGTGCGCTGCACGGCCTGCGTCATCGCCGACAGGTTGGCTTCGGCCTCGTCGACGGCACGGGCCACGCGCGAGCGTTGAAAATCGTCAACCCCGTCGGCGCCCTTGTCCTGCAAGGGGTCAAGGCCAAAAGCCGCGAGATGCAGCCCGGCGGCCGCGAGGCCGTAGAGCGCCATTGTCACGATGCTGGGATCGCCCTTGGCCGCGGCCAGCGCCGCGCCGCCGCCAGACAGGACCGCGGCCAGGATCTTGCGGGGCAGGGCGGGGCGGCGCGCGACCTTGCGCGCCTGGTAAGCGGCTTCGGCTTTCAGCCCCTCGCGCAGCAGCAGCGCCGCGCCGGTCCAGGACAGCGCGCCCACCAGCCCGAGTGCAAGCCCGGTGGCGCCGTCGGTCAGGGACAGCAGCGTCAGCAGCGCCGGCGGAACAAACATCAGGTTGGCGCGCAGACCGACGGGATCGACCTGCACCCGTGCCGGGCGTCGCGCCGCAGGCGTGCCCTTGGGCTGGGACGCCTCCGTGGTTTTCGTATCGGGACTGTACTTGCCGCCGTAGCGCTGTGCCATCCGATCAGCCCCCCACGATCCAGCCGGTGCCAAGCCCCAGCAGAAGGATCAACAAGGCGACGAAGGCAATTTTCTGCACGCGAGCATCCCCCAAAGCAGCCAAAAGCGATTAACTAATTGGAAACCTAGGGGATAGGTTGCGATCTTGCTAGGGGGAAGTCTGCCGCAATTGTCTCAGCGCCGGGGTTTCTTGCCACCCGGGGGCTTTGCGCCGCCGGGGTGCGCCGGGCGTCCTGCGCCTTTGGGGGTGCCGCGGCCGCCGGGGGCCGCACGGCGGCCGGTCGATGGCGCGGCGGGTTTTCCGCCCGGGGCGCGCACCGGTTTGTCGCCCCGCTTGCCGTCGGGGCGTCCGCCCGGTTTGCCTGCGCCACCAGTTGCCTTGTCCTGGGGGGCGCTGCCGGGTCTGCGCCCCGGTTTGGCGCCTGGCTTGCCACGGGCGCGGGTCGGACGCGCGGTCGGGGCGGCCTCCTCCGGTTCCAGGCCCAGTTGGTCGCGCACCACGCGCGGGCGCAGCTCCTCGACCTCGCCGGGTTTCAGCTCGCCAAGTTGAAACGGCCCGTAGGACACCCGCAAAAGCCGGTTCACGGTGAAGCCGACATGTTCCATCGCGCGGCGGATTTCGCGGTTCTTGCCTTCGCGCAGCCCTACCGTCAGCCAGGCATTGGCACCTTGCTGGCGGTCCAGCGTCACCGTCATCGGTTGGAATTTTTCCCCGTCGATCACCGCCCCTTTGCGCAGCGGCGCAAAATCTTCGTCGCGGGGACGGCCATTGATGCGCACCCGGTAGCGCCGCAGCCAGCCGGTCGAGGGCAGTTCCAGCTTGCGCTTGATGGCCCCGTCATTGGTCAGCAGCAGCAGCCCTTCCGAGTTCAGGTCGAGCCGCCCGACCGTCATGACCCGCGGCATATCCTCGGGCAGTTCGTCGAAAATCGTCTTGCGGCCCTTTTCGTCGCTGGTCGTGGTCACCAGCCCGATCGGCTTGTAATACAGCCACATCCGCGGCGCCTCCGCTTCGGGCAGGGGCTGGCCGTCGACGCTGATGCGGTCTCGTGCCGTCACGTTCAGCGCCGGGCTGTCGATCTTCTTGCCGTTTACCGACACGCGCCCTTCGGCGATCATCCGCTCGGCCTCGCGGCGCGAGGCCACGCCAGCGCGCGACAGTACCTTGGCGATGCGGTCGCCCTCGGCAGCTTTGCCGTCAGTCGGATTTGCAGCGGGCGCTTTGCCTGCTGCGGCTTTCGGGGCCGGTTTGCCCTTCGGGGATGCGGGTGTTTTGCTCATAAGGCTGCCATAGAACATTCCGCCGCCTTGCGAAAGCGCGCAATCGCGGGCAGGAAGAGGCATGCGCCTTGCGAAAGCGCGCAATCGCGGGCAGGAAGAGGCATGACGTTCAAATCGCATATGGACAAGGCGCTGGAGCAGGCGCGGGCCGCCGCGCGCCGGGGCGAGGTGCCGGTGGGGGCCGCGCTGATCGCGCCCGACGGGCAGGTGACCGCGCTGGCGGGCAACCGCACGCGGGAGCTGAACGACCCCACCGCCCATGCCGAGATCCTGACTATCCGCGAAGCCTGCGCCCACCTCGGCAGCGAGCGGCTGACCGGTTTTGATCTTTATGTGACGCTGGAGCCTTGCGCGATGTGCGCCGCCGCCATTGCTGCCGCGCGTATCCGGCGGGTGTACTACGGGGCCTCCGACCCCAAGTCCGGCGGCGTGGCCCATGGCGCCTGCGTCTTCTCGCACCCGCAGGCGCATCACGCCCCCGAGGTCTACGAGGGCATTGCCGAGGCCGAGGCGAGCGCCTTGCTGAAGGATTTCTTCGCCCGGAAGCGCTGAACGCGAAACCAGCGGATGGGCTCGGCAATGGCCATTCCTGTTGTGGACTGTTGTGGCATGGGGGCATTTGCCCTATCGAGACCCATGTCGCGTGCCTTGGGAGCTGTCGTGGCGCCGCCAGCAGCCGGGGCGTCCTGAAACCGCATCCCCGAGGCTGCGGGCGGCTGTTGCAGGGGCGCAGCCCGATGCGCGTGCGCTGCACCTGTCGGCTCGCGATCAGCAGTCGCGCCGACGCAGTGCCGGGGGCGGGGGGAGGATACGCCAGCGCTGTGCCCCGATTGGTTCACATCACAGGAGACACATATGTATTTCATTCTGCTCTCATTTGCCGCCCAGAAGGATCGGCTGGCCGAGTTTCTTGAGGCGCACAAGGCGTGGCTTCAGCAGGGGTTCGAGGATGGGGTCTTCCTCGCGGCCGGCTCGATGACGGATGGCGAGGGCGGCGCGATCCTTGCCGTTGGTGAAACCGAGGACGAGCTTGCCGCCCGCATCGCAAAGGACCCCTTCGTGACCGGAGGCGTGGTGGAGCCGGAAATCATCGGCGTGGCGCCCACCATGATGGACCCCCGGCTTGACTTCCTGCGGGGCGGCGAGTGAGCCGGATCTACACCGCGCCCGATGGTCAGCCTCGCTGCGGCTGGGCCGCGTCGGCGCCGGATTTCCTGCGCTACCACGACGAGGAATGGGGCTATCCCGTGGGCGATGACATCCGCCTGTTCGAGAAAGTCTGCCTTGAGAGTTTCCAGTCCGGCCTCAGTTGGCGCACCATTCTGGACAAACGCGAGAATTTCCGCGCCGCCTTCGCCGGGTTCGATTTCAACGTGATGGCGGGTTTCGGCGCGTCGGATGTCGCGCGGCTGTTGCAGGACAAGGGCATCGTCCGCCACCGCGGCAAGATCGAGGCGGTGATCAACAATGCCGCCCGCGCGCAGGAACTGGTCGCCGAGGTCGGCTCGCTGGCCGCGTTTTTCTGGAGTTTCGAGCCCGCCCCCGAGGATCTGCCGGAACCGCAGACGGTTTCGACCACGCCGCGATCGGTGGCGCTGTCCAGGGCGCTGAAGAAACGCGGCTGGAAATTTGTCGGCCCCACCACCGCCTTTGCATTCATGCAGGCGATGGGGCTGGTGAATGATCATGCCTGCGGCTGCATCTGCCGCGAGCGTGCCGCGGCTGCCCGCGCGGCATTCACGCCGCCTAAACTGAAGTCCGCCGACTGACACAGGTGCCGCGCCGGGCCACCAAGGCCCGGCGCTGGGCCCAACGGGGGCGGATCTGCGCTGCAGATCCAGCGCCGGGCGGGAGGGCGCGCGCCCTTGGCGGACCCGCGCGCCCGTGCGGCAGGCCCGGTTCAGATCTCGATGGGCGTCATCACCTCTGGCTCGATCACCTCGACGCCCGGCAGCCCGTCGATCAGCGCCTTGGCGTCCTGCTCCAGGATCGGGAAGCTCTTGTAATGGCAGGGGATCACCGTCTTGAAATTGAAATAGCGCCTGGCCGCATAGGCCGCGCCCTTCATGTCCATGGTGAAATGCCCGCCTGCCGACAGGATGCCCACCTCCGGCTTGTAGAAATCGCCCATCCAGTCCATGTCTGCCATGATGTCGGTATCGCCCGACAGGTAGATGGTCTTGCCCTCGGCGTGGATCATGTAACCCACTTCGCTGCCGCCGGTGCGCAGCCCCTCGGGCGTCGAGAAGGTCGAGCTGTGCGAGGCGGGCACCATTGACAGCTGCACACCGCCCAGATCCACCGTGCCGCCCTTGTTGAAGCCGATGGTCTCAACCCCTTCGGTCTCCGCCCACAGCCCCATCAGGTCGTATTGTCCGACCACCGGCACCCCCAGCCGCCTGGCCAGCGGCAGCACGTCGACCACGTGGTCGAAATGCACATGGGTCAGCACAATATGGGTGGCGCCCGCGATCGCCGCCTCGTGCTGGTCTTCGGGCAGCACCGGGTTGCCGGTCAGCCACGGGTCCACCAGCAGCACCTGGCCTGCGGTTTCCATGCGAAAGGAGCCATGCCCCAGCCAAATCACTTTCATTGCCAAAATCCTCTTGCTGTCGGAGGTTGCGAAATCCGGTGCCAGCCTATCAGGCCGCGCCGCAAATGGAATGCGCAAGGGCTGCGAAAATCACCGTTGCGACGGGGAGATGCGCCGCTGCGCCCTTGCAGGCTTGCGGCGCGCCCCTTGCGGCGGTAAATGCCTACCCAACACGAGATGAGGGTTTCCATGTCGATTGACCAAAGCACCGCCGCCAAGGTGGCCAAACTGGCCCGGATCAAGGTCGAGGATGACGCGCTGCCGGCGCTGGCAGACGAATTCAACAACATCCTGGGCTTCATCGAGCAGCTGAACGAGGTGGATGTCGAGGGCGTTGAGCCGATGACCTCCGTCACCCCGCAGCGGCTCAAGCGTCGCAAGGATGAAGTGACCGACGGCAGCCAGCAGGACAAGGTCCTGGCCAATGCGCCGGACGCCCGCGAAGGCTTTTTCGCAGTGCCCAAGGTTGTGGAGTAAGAGACATGAGCGATCTGAACAAACTGGGCCTGGCAGAGGCCCGCGACGCGCTGCGCAAGGGCGACACCACCTCTGTCGAGCTGACCGAGGCCTGCCTGAAGGCCATCGATGCAGCCGATGCGCTGAACGCTTTCGTTCACAAGACGCCGGACATTGCGCTGGAACGCGCCCGCGCGGCGGATGAGCGCATCAAGGCGGGCGACGCGCCGTCGATGTGCGGCCTGCCGATTGGCATCAAGGACCTGTTCTGCACCAAGGGCGTGGACAGCCAGGCGGCCTCCAACATCCTCAAGGGGTTCAAGCCCGAGTATGAATCCACCGTCTCGCAGCAGTTGGTTGACGCCGGCGCGGTGATGCTGGGCAAGCTGAACATGGACGAGTTCGCCATGGGCTCCTCGAACGAGACCTCGGCCTATGGCAACGCGGTCAGCCCGTGGCGGCGCGATGGCGACGACGCCCAGCTGACCCCGGGCGGCTCCTCCGGCGGCTCGGCTGCTGCCGTGGCGGCGGATCTGTGCCTCGCGGCCACCGGCACCGACACCGGCGGCTCGATCCGCCAGCCTGCGGCCTTTACCGGCACCGTCGGCATCAAGCCCACCTACGGCCGCTGCTCGCGCTGGGGTGTGGTGGCATTTGCCTCCTCGCTGGACCAGGCCGGGCCGATGACCAAATCGGTGCGTGACGCGGCGATCATGCTCGAGGCGATGTGTGGCCACGATCCCAAGGATTCGACCTCTGCCGACCTGCCGGTCCCGGATTTCGAGGCGATGCTGACGGGCGACATCCGCGGCAAGAAGATCGGTATCCCCAAGGAATACCGCATGGACGGCATGCCTGAGGAAATCAGCAAGCTCTGGGCCGATGGCGCCGAGATGCTGAAGGCCGCCGGTGCCGAGATCGTCGACATCTCTCTGCCGCACACCAAATACGCCCTGCCTGCGTATTACGTGATCGCCCCGGCGGAAGCCTCCTCGAACCTCGCGCGCTACGACGGTGTGCGCTACGGCCATCGCGCGACGCTGGAAGCAGGTGACGGCATCACCGAGATGTACGAGAAGACCCGCGCCGAAGGCTTCGGTCCCGAGGTGCAGCGCCGGGTCATGGTTGGCACCTACGTGCTGTCGGCCGGCTTCTACGACGCCTACTACAACCGCGCCCGCAAGGTGCGCACCTTGATCAAGAAGGACTTTGAGGATGCCTTCGCCGCCGGTGTCGATGCGATCCTGACCCCGGCGACCCCCTCGGCTGCGTTCGGCCTCGGCGAGATGACGGAAGCGGATCCGGTGCAGATGTATCTCAACGACGTCTTCACCGTGACCGTGAACCTGGCTGGCCTGCCCGGTATCGCAGTGCCTGCGGGCCTGGATGCCAAGGGGTTGCCGTTGGGTCTGCAGCTGATCGGCAAGCCGTGGGAAGAGGGCGATCTGCTGAACACTGCCTATGCGCTGGAGTCTGCGGCGGGCTTTGTAGCCAAGCCTCAGCAATGGTGGTAAACCTCCGCCTCAGCAATTGAGCAGAGCAGACAGGTAACCCCATGCGCGCATTCGCATCTCACGCCGTCGCAGGCAGCCTTCTGGTCATGGCTGCCTGTTCCCCCCAGGTTCCCGACAGCGCCGCAGGCGTTGGCATTGATGGTGATCCCTTCGCGCCACCGCCTGCCGTCGGCACCACCATCAACGGCGATCCGCTGGTGCCGCCCGCGCGGGTGTCCAGCACGCCCTACGAGGCGGGTGCAGGGCAGACCGGAGGCGGCGGCGTGGCGACCGTCGACGCAAGCAGCAGCGACGCTGACCTGGCCCGGGAGACGGCCGCGGCGCTGGCTGCAAGCCGGGCCAATTCGGGCGTTGCCCCGCTCGAGGCCAGCCCAGCCAACCCGGCGCCGCCATTGGCCGGGAATGCGGGGATCTCGGATGAAAATGATTTCGAGGCCGTCGCCGCGCGTCAGACGATCGAAAGTGACGCGGCCCGGCTGGAACGCCAGCGCGCGCAGTACCGGCTGGTGCAGCCCACGTCGTTGCCCGAGCGGGATGCGGATACCGGCCCCAATATCGTGCGCTACGCGCTCAGCACCTCCAACCCCAAGGGCGTGCGTGTCTACAGCCGCTCCGGCCTGAACCTTGCCGCGCGACATGAACGCAACTGCGCGGCCTTTGCCTCGCCGGATCAGGCCCAGATCGCCTTTCTCGAGGGCGGTGGCCCCAAACGCGACCGTCAGGCGCTGGACCCGGACGGCGATGGCTATGCCTGCGACTGGGATCCGGCCCCGTACCGGCAGGCGGTGCAGAACTGACCTGCCGGGCCGACGCCGAGGGGGCGCTGTGGTGCCCCAGTCCCAACTTCGGCCCGCGTCGGGGCGGCCTGAAGCCGTCGCTGATCGTGCTGCATTACACCGCGATGGAGGGCGCTGAAGCGGCCCTGCAACGGTTGTGCGATCCAGCGAGTGAAGTCTCGGCGCATTACCTGATCGCGGCAGATGGCACGATCTGGCAGCTGGTGGCCGAAGCCAAGCGTGCCTGGCATGCCGGTGCGGGCGAATGGCAGGGGCAGGACGACATCAATTCCCGCTCCATCGGGATCGAGCTCGACAACCGCGGCAATCATCCGTTCAGCGCACTCCAGATGGACCGGCTGGAGGCACTGATGCGTGGCATCATGGACCGTTGGCAGATACCGGCGGCGGGGGTCATCGGCCATAGCTGTATGGCGCCGGGGCGCAAGTCTGATCCGGGTCCGCGATTTGACTGGGCGCGGCTGGCGCGCCAGGGTCTGGCGGCTCCGTCCGGTGGCGGCGGCGCAGCGCCGACCAGCGCCGACATGACCGCCTTTCGTGCCGCTGCCCGCGCCGCGGGCTTTACCGCTCCGGTGCAGGACGGGGCTCTGCTGCAGGCGGTGCGCCTGCGTTTCCGCCCGTGGGGCAGGGGTGCGCTGGCGGCAGAGGATTTTGCAGCACTTCCCGGCGCGTCTGGCGTGGCCTGACCGCTGCACGGCTCTGCCCTGCGCTCCGGGAGCGCAGAGCCCAGAAGGCCAATCGGAGCGAGCCCGCCATGCCGAACTATCCGCTTGACGCCACGGGGCATTGTTTCTACCCCTCGGAGCGCACAGAAGGCTGGATGGCCGCGTGGGGGGGCAAACCCCGCGAGGAAAGTCCGGACTCCATGAAGCAACGGTGCCGGGTAACGCCCGGGCGGGGAGACCCGACGGAAAGCGCCACAGAAAACAGACCGCCCGCCGGCCCTGCGGTTCGCCAAGGGATCAGCCCGCGCGGGTAAGGGTGAAACGGTGGGGTAAGAGCCCACCGCGCCCCTGGCAACAGGGGCGGCACGGCAAGCCCCACCGGGAGCAATGCCAAATAGGGTCCCCGCGCGGGCAGGTTCCGGGTTTCCGGAAAACCGCCGCTAGGTTCGCTTCAGCCGAGAGGGACCGGGTTGGCAGCTAGAGCGGCGCAGCAATGCGTCGCCCAGATGAATGGTCATCGAGCCCTGCCTTTCGGGGCAGGGGGGACAGGATCCGGCTTACAGGCCTTCTGTGCATAAATCCCCCGACGCCGGGGAGAATCCTATTGACTTGGGGGCTGGGGCGGGTAAAAGCCGGGCTTCAGACAGGAATTTACCGAGAGGCTTGCAGCCTTTCCGGACGCAGGAGAAGCACCATGGCGAAGCCGACCACCATCAAGATCCGCCTGAACTCGAGCGCGGGCACCGGCCACTTCTATGTCACCAAGAAGAACGCCCGCACCATGACCGAAAAGATGGTCGTGCGGAAGTACGACCCGGTTGTCCGCAAGCACGTCGAGTACAAGGAAGGCAAAATCAAGTAAGCCTTCCCCTCGGGACGATTTTTCAGAACGGGTCGCGGTTGCCGCGGCCCGTTTTGCGTTTGCGGTCTGTTAAACTTGTCCGCAAGTTCTCCGCCCCTGGCCCGTGTCGGCCACGGCCGTCGGCATCTTTGTGCCGCATTGTCCGCCTAACGTCTGCCTTGTGGGATGTTGAGCAGACTGGGGGTGGGCTGTGCGAGTTTTCGTTTTTGCAGTGGCGATTGGTGGGATCGGCGCGCCGGTGTCCAGCTCTTTTGAGCCGGGACAGAGCGTGCCTTTGCCTGCCGCGATTGCGGTCCAGCCCTTGGCCGCGGTCGGGGGCACGGGGCGGGTCACCTCTCGCCCGGCGTCCGTGGCCGCTGAGCAGCGCCGTCAGCGGCGGCAAATGTGGCTGGAGGGGTACAGGGGTTGATCGCCCTGCCTGCGGCGCTGCAAGGCGGCTCAAGGCGACTGATTGGCGGGGCTGCTCAGGCGCGCCATTCCGCAAGGGTCAAAACCGGCTCCAGCCCCATCGAACGCATCAGCCCGGCGGAGGCCGTGTTGAAGGGCGCATAGGTGGTTGCAACGACGGTTGCGCCAACCTGTACCGCACGCGCCTTCACCGCGGCCACCAGCGCCTGGCCGACGCCCATCCGGCGCCAGTTCTTGCGGACAGCGATATGGTGCAGCATGGCGCGGGTCTCCGCTGGGCGCACCGGCAGCATGGGGCGTGTTTCGATCTGATAGAGGGCGTAGCCCAGCAAGCTGCCCTGCGGGCTTTCTGCCGCCATTGCGGTGACGCTGTCGTCGGCCAGCCAGTCGGTCAACCAGGCTTCGAGATCCGCCTCGGCAGGGGCGGCGGTATGGCGATCGGGCTGGTGGGTGGCGTGCAGGGTGTGCAGGTCCTGCAACAACGGGAGCAGGCGTTTTGCTCCGGCTGGTGGGATCTCGATGAGCTGCATCTGAAAATACTTTCTGACTGTCGTGTTGTTGAAAATAAAAAAGGGGCGGATCGTTTCAGATCCGCCCCCGCTGTTTTGGATTGTGCCGGTCGCTTATTCGCGATTGCCCAGCAGCTGGAGCAGCATCATGAACATGTTGATGAAGTCCAGATACAGGCTCAGTGCGCCCATGATCGCGGATTTCGCCAGCCACTCCTGGTCGCCCATGTGGGCGTGCTGGATGTACTCGTTCTTGATGCGCTGGGTGTCATAGGCGGTGAGGCCTGCAAAGATCAGCACGCCGATGACCGAGATCGCGAACGCCATGGCCGAGGAGGCCAGGAAGATGTTGACGATCGAGGCCACGATCAGGCCGATCAGACCCATGATCAGGAAGGCACCCATGCCGGACAGGTCCTTCTTGGTGGTGTAGCCCACCAGCGACAGCCCTGCGAAGGCGATCGAGGTGATCAGGAACACCTGCACGATGCTTTCACCGGTGAACACCAGGAAGATCGAGCTGATCGACAGGCCCATCACGGTTGCAAAGGTGTAGAACAGCAGCTGCACGCCGGCTGCCGACATGCGGTTGGCCGCGGCGCCGATGCCGAAGACAAAGGCCAGCGGTGCAAACATGATGACCCACTTCAGCGGCGAGGCATACAGCGCATAGCCGAGGTTGGTCAGGTATTTGTCGCTGCTCAGCTGGGCCACGGCATTGGCCGGATCTGTGGTCACGGCGAGCCCGGAAATGGCCCAGGCGGCCAGGAAGGTGATGAACGTGCCGACGGACATGGTGCCGTAGACTTTGTTCATGTGGGCGCGTAGGCCCTCATCGATCTGCGCGGTGCGAACGCCCGCGGCAGAGCGGATGGTGTCGAATTGTGCCATCTCAGGTGGTCTCCGTAATCTACTCCCTCGCTGCGGGCGCGGGTCCGGGGACACAGGCCGCAGCTTTCCCCGTGAATATCGGGCCTGAAGCGTTGCGGTTCAAGTATTTCCGGTGAGGATTTGCAGGAAAAAACAACAAATACGGGTCACCTTGCGGCGACCCGTATCTGCTTGTGCGTATTGAGGGTGAGGCTGGCAGTCGTGGCTCAGCGGTGCCAGTGGTCCGGCGCGTGCCAGAGGCCCCGGCTGGCTTCGGTGCGGGCCTCCTCGGCGCTGATGCCGATGTCGTCAAGCTGCGCGGCGTCCAGCTGTGCGAGCTGGCGGCGCTGACGCCAGAGGGCAAACCGCTGCACGATGCGCAGCGACAGGCTGGGCCGGGCAGGCGGGCAGCAGGCGGAAGAGTGGGCAGGGGTGACGGTCGGCATGGCGCGGATCCTTTGGTGTGGGTTTGTGATGCTTACCTTTGGGGCAATCAATTATGTTGATATATATGACGGCTTATGGCACATTTTCAAAACGAATGTTTTTGATGGCAAGCATCAGGTGTTGTGATGGCTAGAAATCTCGATGTGACCACCCTGCGCTCCTTTGTGGCGGTGGCTGACCATGGCGGTGTGACGCGGGCGGCGGGCTTTCTGCACCTGACCCAATCTGCCGTTTCGATGCAGCTGAAGCGGCTGGAGGAGGTGTTGGGGCTGGATCTGCTGGACCGGTCGGGCCGAAGCATCGCGCTCACGGCCTCGGGCGAGCAGCTGCTGGCCTATGCCCGCCGCATGGTGGCGCTGAACGACGAGGTGATCGGGCGGCTCACCGATCAGGCGTTTGAGGGCGAGGTGATCCTCGGCGTGCCGCATGACATCGTTTACCCGGCGATCCCGCAGGTGCTGAAGCGGTTCAACGCCAGTTTTCCGCGGGTCAATGTCAACCTGGTGACCTCCAACACCCGCGAGCTCAAGGACGGGTTTTCCCGCGGCAAGCTGGACCTGATCCTGACGACGGAAACCGGCGAAGAGCCGGGCAGCGAGACAATCCACAAGATGCCGCTGCGCTGGGTCGGCGCTGTCAATGGCTCGGCCTGGCGGCAACAACCGCTGCGGCTGGGGTTCTGCCGGCAGTGCATCTTCCGCGGCGTGGCCACGGCCGCGCTGGATGCGGCCGGGCGGGATTGGGAAATGGCACTGGACAGTGAATCCGACCGCACGGTGGAGGCCACGGTCAGTGCCGATCTGGCAGTCGGCGTCCTGCTGGAGGGCACTCAGCCGCCGCATCAGGAGTTGATCGACCACGGTGGCGCCCTGCCGGAACTGCCGGGCCAGCACATCAACCTATACGGCGGCGACAAGGTGCGCGCGCCCTATGTCGAGGAGCTGGCCGGCTTGATCCGACAGGGCTTCTCCAACCTGCGTTCGGTGCCGCTGCGGGTCGCCAGCTGAGCCGCAGAGCGGGGCGGCGCGAGGGGCAGCCGCCCGGCTTGTGTTGGTGGGCGTCAGTCGGTGGCGTTCATGGTGATGACGACCTTGCCGGTGGACTTGCGGTCGCGCAGCAGCTCCAGCCCCTCCGCGGCCCGCTCCAGCGGCAGGCAATGGCTGATATGCGGCTTGATGCGCCCCTCGCCGTGCCAGGCGAACAGTGTCTCGAAGGATTGCCGCACCACCGCGGGGCGGATTTTCATGTAGCCCCCCAGGTAGAAGCCGATCACGGTCAGGTTCTTGACCAGCAGGTGATTGGCAGGGATCTGCGGCACGGCGCCTCCGGCAAAGCCGATCGGCAGCAGCCGCGCGCCGGGATTGGCAGAGCGGAAGGCGGCCTGCCAGACCTCTCCTCCGACCGCGTCATAAACCACGTCGGCACCGCCCAGGGCCTTGACCGCGCTGCGCAAATCCTCACTGGCGTCAATCAGGTGGTCGGCCCCGGCGGCGGCGGCCACTTCCAGCTTGGCGGCGTCACGCGCCTGGGCGATCACGGTGGCGCCCATCAGTTTGCCGATCTCCACCGCGGTCAGCCCGACCCCACCCGCGGCGCCGGTTACCAGCAGCGTTTCGCCCGGCTGGAGGCGCGCGCAGTGATCCAGGGCCATGTGGCTGGTGCCATAGGCGATCTGCATGGCGGCGGCATGTTCAAAACTCATGGTCTCGGGAATGTGGATCACCCGGTCGGCGTCGAACACCCCGATTTCCGCAAGTCCGCCTGATCCGGCAAAGACAGCCACCCGGTCGCCCGGCGAGAACTCTGCCACCTCTGGCCCGCAGGCGATGACCACGCCCGCCGCTTCCAGCCCTAGGGTGAAGGGCAGCGTCGGCGTGTCCTGATACGTACCTTTCTGCATCAGCAGGTCCGCGAAGTTCAGCCCGCAGGCGCGCAGGGACACCGCAATCTGGCCGGGACCGGGTTCGGGCGCGGCAAGTGTGGTCAGGGCGGCGCGGTCGTCAAAGCTGTTAACCTGAAAGGCCTGCATGTCGTCTCCTCAGCTTGTGCGGGAATCGAAGCGATTCGCCGGGCTACACTGGGTAGGTATCACAGGGGGCTGCACCTCGCTATTTTTGGGGAGGCGCGACTTCTACAGTTACTTGTCAATAAAACGTTTGAAAAATGGTATGGGAAATCAACTATTTGAATGTGCGCGTTGCGCACGGGGCGTTTACGGCCTTGCATTCAATCGCAATGGTTGTAGACTTTTTCTTGGAGGTTGAGCTTGGATCGCCCTGATGGGGAACCTTGTTCCGGCGGCATTAGGACGCTGGATGGTCAGGTTTGATGGAAGCGGCGATCCGGGGGTGACCGGATTTACAGTTTTAGGAGAGACGCATGGCTCATCCCGTAGACGTGCATGTGGGAAAGCGCATTCGCCACCGTCGGTGGCTCATTGGCATGACACAGCAGCAGCTTGCCGAACAGGTCGGTATCAAGTTTCAACAAATTCAGAAGTATGAAACCGGTGCGAACCGGGTCAGCGCGTCCCGCCTGTGGGACATCGCAGACACGCTGGACGTCTCCGTCAGCTTCTTCTTCGAGGGTTTGCAGGAAGAGGACAAGGCCGCGTCCGACAAGGTCGCCGTCCCGGAAGATCTGATGGGAGACAAGGAAGCACTGGACCTGGTGCGGTCCTATTATGCCATCCCTGAAAATCAGCGTCGGCGCCTGTTCGAACTGGCCCGCGTGCTGAGCGACGCAGCCTGATCACCCAGTTGATGACCAGTGACGGGATCGCACCCTCGGGTGTCGTCCCGTCCTGAGCATGCCGCTTGGCCGCAAACGGTCACGGCACCGGCATAATCAGGGAGCGGAGCGCTGGCGCGAGCCGGTCATTTTCCCTTGCAAAAACGGCCGCCCGGTGGCACCCGTTTGGGCATGACACAGCCCGATATTTCCGATCTCGACGTTGCTCACCGGATGGCAGATGCTGCGCGCACCGCCATCCTGCCGCATTTCCGAAGCCGCGGTCTCAACGCTGAAAACAAGTTGGCAGAGGGGTTTGACCCTGTCACCGTCGCCGACCGCGCGGCGGAAGAAGCCATGCGTGCGGTTCTGTCAGAGCTGCGCCCGGAGGATGCGATCCTGGGCGAGGAATTCGGCACGAGGGCAGGGACCTCTGGCCGCACCTGGGTGCTGGATCCGATCGACGGCACCCGTGGCTTTATCAGCGGGACGCCCACATGGGGCGTGTTGATCGCGCTTGGCGACGACAACGGCCCGTTTCTGGGGGTCATCGACCAGCCCTATACCGGCGAGCGCTTCTGTGGCGGGCTGGGGACGGCCGTGATGACCGGCCCGTTGGGCGAGCAGCCCTTGCAGACCCGCGCAACGGCCGGGCTGGAGGAGGCCATCCTCTTCACCACCTTCCCCGAGGTCGGCACCCCGGAGGAGCGGGCCGGTTTTGAGCGCGTCGCAGCCCGCGTCCGACTGACCCGCTACGGCATGGATTGCTATGCCTATGCCCTGCTGGCGGCGGGGCAGGTGGATCTGGTGATCGAAGCGGGCCTCAACGCCTACGACATCCAGGCCCCCATCGCGGTGATCGAGGCGGCCGGCGGTGTCGTCACCAATTGGCAGGGCGATCCGGTGCACCAAGGCGGCCAGGTGATTGCAGCAGCAAACCCGGACCTGCACCGCGCCGCACTGGAGCGTCTCAACGCCGGTTGACCGGGTTGTAAAGCCCGCGCCAGCGCCTTACATTCGGCACCGGCGCGGTTCTTTCCCGTTTTCCATCGCGCCCCACACATTCCTATGAAGCGGGCTGTCAAAAGGAGTGTGTGATGACGATAGAATTCCTGATTCAAAACGCCGATACCGTCCTTACCATGGACGACGCCCGCCGCGTGCTGCATGGCGCCGATGTGCTGATCCGCGGCGGCCAGATCGCCGCCGTCGGGCAGGGGCTGCAAACGGCGGGGGAGACCGTGTCGGGCCGCGGCTGCGTGGTCACGCCGGGCTTGGTGAACACCCACCACCATCTCTATCAGAACCTGACCCGGGCGGTGCCGGGGGCGCAGGATGCGCTGCTGTTCGGCTGGCTGCAGCGGCTCTATCCGATCTGGGCGCGCTTCACCCCGGACGAGATGTTCGTCTCCGCCCAGCTCGGGCTGGCGGAACTGGCGCTGTCGGGTTGCACGCTCAGCTCTGATCATCTTTATCTCTATCCCAACGGCTCCCGGCTGGAGGACACCATCCACGCCGCCCGCGACATTGGTCTGCGCTTCCACCCGACCCGCGGCGCGATGAGCATCGGCGAAAGCGACGGCGGCCTGCCGCCCGACAGCCTGGTCGAGGACGAGCGCGCCATCCTCGACGACATGATCCGGGTGGTGGACGGCTTCCACGATCCGTTCGAGGGCTCGATGTGCCGCGTGGGTCTTGCGCCCTGTTCGCCGTTTTCGGTCAGCCGGGAACTGATGCGCGATGCGGCGCTGCTGGCGCGCGACAAGGGGGTGATGCTGCACACCCACCTGGCCGAGAATGACGAGGACATCGCCTATTCCGAAGCGAAATTCGGCTGTCGGCCCGGTCAATATGCCGAGGAGCTGGGCTGGACCGGCGACGATGTCTGGCACGCCCACTGCGTGAAGCTCGACGCGCAAGAGATTGATCTCTTTGCCAGAACCCGCACCGGTATTGCCCATTGCCCCTGTTCCAACTGTCGTCTGGGCAGCGGCATCGCACCTGTGCGCGCGATGCGCGATGCGGGCGTACCGGTGGGCCTGGGCGTCGATGGCTCCGCTAGCAACGACATGGCCAGCCTCAGCGCCGAGGCACGCCAGGCGATGCTCTTGCAGCGGGTCGCCAACGGTGCCGACGCGATGAGCGCCTACGAGGCGCTGGAGATCGCCACCCGTGGCGGCGCCGATGTGCTCGGTCGCCCGGATTGTGGCCGACTGGAACCGGGCAAGCGCGCTGACATCGCGATCTGGGACACCACTGGCATCGCCTCCAGCGGCAGCTGGGATGCGGCGGCGATGCTGTTGGCGGGGCCGACGCAGGTGAAACACCTGTTTGTCGAAGGAAAGCAGATCATCCGCAGCGGCGAGATCACCACGCTCGACCTGCCGCGCCTGATCGCACGCCACGGCGAGATGGCACGCGCCCTGGCTTCATCTTTCTGAAAATACTCAAACCGCCGCAGGCGGAGGCGCGTCAGCGCCTCTCCTGCACCCGCCTGCCGCCGATCCAGACCTCGGCAATGGCACGGTCATCACCCATCATGATGGTCGGGAACACAGCCTCCCACAGGTCTTCGGCGCGCGCGCTGCGCTGTGCGATTGCCGGGGTGGATGCCAGGTCCAGCACCACCAGATCCGCCTCCATGCCGGGGGCGATGTTGCCGATCTTGTCCTGCATCCGCAGCGCCGTGGCCGAGCCCTGGGTCGCCAGCCACAGAAGCTGCGCCGCGTGCAACGGCGTGCCGCGCAGCTGGCCGACCTCATAGGCCGCGGCCATGGTGCGCAGCATCGAAAAGCTGGAGCCGCCACCGGTATCGGTGGCCAGCCCGATCCGCTGCCCCTCGGCCATCAGCCCGGCCATGTCGAACAGGCCGGAGCCGATGAAGGTGTTGGAGGTCGGGCAATGCACCAGCGCCGCACCATATTCGCGCAAGCGATGGCGTTCGCGCTCGGTCAGATGGATGGCGTGGCCATAGAGCCCGCGCGCGCCCAACAGGTCGAACTCCTCGTAGGTGTCCAGATAGTCGCGCGCCTGCGGAAACAGCTCCTGCACCCATTCGATCTCGTCGGTCTGCTCGCTCAGATGGGTCTGCATCAGGCAGCTGGGGTGCTCGGCCCACAGCGCGCCCAGGGCCTCCAGCTGCTCTGGCGTCGAGGTGGGCGAGAACCGCGGCGTGATGGCGTATTCCAACCGGTCGACCCGGTGCCAGCGGGCAATCAGCGCCGCCGAGTCGTCATGGGCGGATTGCGCGGTGTCTCGCAGGCCGGGTGGTGCGTTGCGATCCATGCAGGTCTTGCCCGCAACCACCCGCTGGCCGCGGGCCTGCGCGGCGGAGAAAAACGCATCGACGCTTTCGGGATGGATGGTGCAGTAGCTGCACACGGTGGTGGTGCCATGGGCGGCGGTCAGATCCAGGTAGCGGGCGGCGATCTCATCCGCATAGGCGCGGTCGCCAAAGCGCTCCTCCTCGGGGAAGGTGTAGCTGTTCAGCCAGTCGATCAGCCGCTTGCCCCAGCTGGCGATGATCGCGGTCTGCGGGTAATGCACATGGGCATCTACAAACCCGGCCAGGATCAGCCGCGCGCCATGGTCGGCTACCTCGGCCTGCGGCATCTGCGCACGCAGCTCTGCCAGCGGGCCAACCGCGGCCACCTGGCCGTCGCGCAGCGCCACCGCCTCTGCAATCCGGCAGGCATCCTCGGGCCGACCCGCGTCGAATGGCGAGCGCTCAAAGCTCAAAACCTGTCCTTTCAGGATCATTTCCGCGCCCATCTGTTCAGCCCTTTCTTGCCAAATTGCCCATGGCAGGTTACCCGGCACATAAGCCCCGGTAAATTATGCCACGGACATTGTTTTCCGGTAACCGCTTCTTCTATTTTGCAGATATTCACAAGAGTTCTGGGGGTGCCAGATGAGCAGCGGCGACAACATCACCGGCGAAACGCCCGCCGAGGACGCCTACGAGCTGGACCGCCAGCTGGTTTCCCAGGTCCTGGAAGCGGTGGAGCAGGGCGATCAACAGCAGTTGACGGAGCTGCTGGAGCACCTGCACGCGGCCGATATCGCCGACCTTCTGGAACAGGTCGACTCAGCCGAGCGGGCCCGGTTGATCCGCCTCTATGACCGCGAGTTCGATGGCGAGATCCTGTCGGAACTGGATGAAAGCATCCGCGAAGAGGTGATCGGCATGCTCGCCCCTGCCGTGCTGGCAGAGGCGGTGCGCGAGCTGGAAAGCGACGATGTGGTCGACCTGCTCGAAGATCTCGAGGAGCCCCAGCAGGAGGCCATCCTAGAGGTGCTGGAGGTTGCCGACCGGGTTGCCGTTGAGCAGTCGCTGAGCTTCCCAGAGAACTCCGCGGGCCGCCTGATGCAGCGCGCGGTGGTGATGGCGCCGGAGCATTGGAACGTCGGGCAGGCGATTGATTTCATGCGCGAATCCGACGATCTGCCGGAGCAGTTCTACCATGTGGTGCTGGTCGATCCGCGCACCCACCCGGTGGGCAATGTCACCCTGGGCCGGATCATGGGCTCCAAGCGGGACGTGCCGCTCGCCGATCTTCTGGAGGACACCTTCCAGGTCATCCCGGCGGATCAGGACGAGGAAGACGTCGCCTATGCCTTCAACCAGTACCACCTGATCTCGGCCCCGGTGGTCGATGGCGAGGGGCGGCTGGTCGGGGTCATCACCATCGATGACGCCATGGCCGTGCTGGACGAGGAACACGAGGAAGACATCCTGCGCCTCGCCGGCGTGGGCGAGGAAAGCTCTCTGGCCGACAAGGTGGTGGAAACCACCAAACGCCGTTTCCCGTGGCTGGCGGTAAACCTGGTCACCGCGGTGCTGGCCTCGCTGGTGATCGCCCAGTTCGAGGCGGCAATTGCCCAGGTGGTGGCGCTGGCGGTCCTGATGCCGATCGTCGCCTCGATGGGCGGCAATGCCGGCACCCAGTCGCTGACCGTGGCGGTGCGCGCCATGGCCACCCGCGACCTCACCGGCTCCAACGTCTGGCGGGTGATCCGGCGTGAGGTGCTGGTGGGCCTGGTCAACGGGCTGATCTTTGCGCTGGTGATGGGGGTGGTCGGGCTGGTCTGGTTCGGCTCGCCCGCGCTGGGCGGTGTGATCGCCGTCGCGATGGTGGTCAATATGGTCGTCGCGGGGCTGGCGGGCACGGTGATCCCGGTTCTACTGGAGAAGATCGGAATTGACCCGGCCCTGGCCTCGGGCGCCTTCGTCACCACGGTGACCGATGTGGTGGGCTTCTTTGCCTTCCTCGGCCTGGCCGCCGCCGTCTTGCTGTAGGAGCGCGCAATGACCACCCCCGCTGATCTGACTGAAATCAAGGCCGCCGCCCGCAAGGCGGCCTTTGCCCGCCGCAAGGCCGCGTTCGAGCGCAACATCCCCGGCGCGGCGGGGCGCCTGTCGGAGGTTCTGGCGGGATATCGGGGCGTGCCCTTGTCGGGCTTCCTGCCGATCCGCACCGAGATCGACCCGCGCCCCGCCATGGCCGAAGCCGCAGCGCACGGACCCGTCGGAGTGCCGGTTATCCTGGGGGCAGGGCAGCCGCTGAAGTTCAGCCGCTGGCAACCGGACGGACCGCTGCGCGATGGCCCCTTCGGCGCGATGGTGCCCGAGGTCGATGACTTCTTCGAGCCGGAGATCCTGGTAGTGCCGCTGGTCGCCTTTGATGCGAATGGCGGGCGACTGGGCTATGGCGGCGGTTTCTATGACCGCACGCTGGAGCTATTGCGCGGCAAGCGTGCGACCCTCGCGATCGGCTTTGCCTTCGACGCGCAGGAGGCCGAAGACCTGCCGCTGGAGCCGACCGACCAGCCGCTTGACATGGTGGTCACCGAAAGCCGCGTCCTGCAGTTCGACCGCTGATCCCGCCACCGGGCTGACCGCGCCGGTCCGGTCTGCCTGAAAAAAAACTGTGGCAAAACCATCCTGAATGGTTTTGCTCGACCGTTGCGGCCCTTGTTCCGCGGTCGGCTTCAGCGTACCAACCCGACATGCGAATTCTGTTTCTTGGCGATGTGATGGGCCGCGCCGGGCGCCGCGCCATCACCGAAACCCTGCCGCGCCTGCGCGAGGAATGGCGGCTCGATTTTGTAGTGGTGAACGGCGAAAACGCCTCCAATGGCATGGGGCTGAGCGGTGAACACGCAAAGCTGCTGCTGGATGCGGGCGTCGACTGCCTGACTCTCGGCGATCATGCCTTCGACCAGAAGGACATGCTGCAGTTCATCGAGAAGGAGCCGCGCCTCATCCGGCCTCTGAACTTTGCCAAGGGCGCGCCGGGCCGTGGCTATCGGCTGTTTGACGCCCCCGGAGGGCGCAAGGTGCTGGTGCTGCAGGTGCTTGGGCAGGTGTTCATGAAGCGGGCCTTTGACGACCCGTTCGGGGCGGTCGAGGCGGTGCTGAAATCACACCCCCGCGGCGGGTTGGCGCAGGCGATCATCGTTGATGTGCATTGCGAAGCGACTTCGGAGAAGATGGCCATGGGCCACTTCTGCAATGGTCGTGCGTCGCTGGTGGTGGGCACCCATACGCATGTGCCGACGGCGGATGCGCAGATCCTCTCCGAAGGGACGGGCTACCTGACGGATGCGGGCATGTGCGGCGACTACAATTCGGTCATCGGCATGGACAAGGCCGAGCCGATGCGCCGCTTCCTGACCGGCATGCCGAAGGCGCGCTTCACCCCGGCCAATGGCGAAGCGACCCTGTCCGGCGTGTTTGTCGAGACCGATGACCGCACCGGCGCGGCCAAGCAGATTCGCATGGTTCGCAACGGTGGGCTGCTGCAGGAGGCGACCCCCTGATCGGCGCCTGGCGGATCAGCGGACCGGATTTGCGCCGCTGCCGCCGCTTCTGTCCTGCAGGGGTAAGGAAATCTTAGAAAAAGATCCTCAATACCAGCACTTGGCTGCGTGGCATGCTGATGACCTTGCTCCGCCACCCGGTTTCGGGGAAACTGCGCAACGGCGCGCGTGGTCGCGGCGCGGGCGCCGACAACAAAATGGGCATAGTCACGGTAGATGCAACTTTTCCTCTCTGGTGATTCCGGCAGCGCCGTGGTGGCGATTGTGATCGTCCTGGCCATGTTCCTGGCCTTCCTGCGTGAGACCTACCCGACAGAGGTGGTTGCGATGACCGGTGTGGCGGCGATGCTGGCAACCGGGGTGCTGCCCTACGACCAGGCGCTGCCGGTGCTGTCCAACCCGGCGCCCTGGACCATTGCTGCCATGTTTATCATCATGGGCGCGCTGGTGCGCACCGGGGCGCTCGATGCCTTCACGCAAATTGCCAAGCGCAAGGCAGAGGTCAGCCCGCGGCTGGCGGTGGCGCTGCTGATGGCTTTCGTGGTGGCGGCCTCGGCCGTGGTGTCCAACACGCCGGTGGTGGTGGTGATGATCCCGGTGTTCATCCAGATCGCCCGCACCTTGAATGTCTCCGCCTCCAAGATGCTGATTCCGCTGAGCTACGCGGCGATCCTCGGGGGCACGCTGACGCTGATCGGGACCTCCACCAACCTGCTGGTGGATGGTGTGTCGCGCGCGCAGGGGCTGGCGCCCTTCACCATCTTCGAGGTGACCCCGCTGGGGTTGATCCTGGTGGCCTACGGCATGGTCTACCTGCGGTTTGTTGCGCCACGGCTGCTGCCCGAGCGCGACAGCATGGCCGCGATGCTCAGCGACAAGTCGAAGATGAAATTCTTCACCGAGGCGGTGATCCCGCCGGACAGCAACCTGATTGGCCGCGAAGTGACCGGCGTGCAGCTGTTCAAGCGCCCCGGTGTGCGTCTGATCGACGTGATCCGTGGCGACGAGTCGCTGCGCCGCAACCTGAAAGGGGTCGAGTTGCAGGTTGGCGACCGGGTGGTGCTGCGCACCAAGATGACCGAATTGCTGAGCCTGCAATCCAACAAGGAACTCAAGCGCGTCGACCAGGTGTCCGCGGTGGAGACCCAGACCGTCGAGGTGCTGATCACGCCGGGCTGCCGCATGGTGGGCCGCAGCCTCGGGGCGATGCGCCTGCGGCGCCGTTACGGCGTCTACACGCTGGCGGTGCACCGACGTAACCAGAACATCGGCGTGCAACTGGACGACCTGGTGGTGCGGGTCGGCGACACCCTGCTGCTGGAGGGCGCGCCCGCCGACATTCAGCGGCTGGCGTCGGACATGGATCTGGCCGATGTGTCGCAACCGACCCAGCGCGCCTACCGCCGCAGCCATGCGCCGATTGCGATGGTGGCGCTGCTGTCCATCGTGATCCTGGCGGCCTTCGGCGTCGCGCCGATCCTGATGCTCTCGCTGTTCGCCGTGACGCTGGTCTTCATCACCCGCTGCATCGACGCGGATGAGGCGTTCTCCTTCATCGACGGAAGGCTCCTTGCCCTGATCTTTTCGATGCTGGCCATCGGGGCGGCGCTGGAAAGCTCCGGCGCGGTCAGCCTGATCGTCAACGCCCTTGCCCCCGGCTTGTCGATGCTGCCGCCGTTCCTGCTGGTCTGGGCCGTTTACCTGCTGACCTCGATCCTGACCGAGCTGGTTTCCAACAACGCCGTTGCCGTGGTGGTGACGCCGATTGCGATCGGCCTTGCGCAGGCGATGGGGGTGGATCCCCGGCCGCTGGTGGTGGCGGTCATGGTCGCGGCCTCGGCCAGTTTTGCCACGCCGATCGGCTACCAGACCAACATGCTGGTCTACGGTCCCGGTGGTTACAAGTTCACCGACTTCCTGCGCGTCGGCATCCCGCTGAACCTCACCGTGGGCCTGCTGGCCTCGCTGCTGATCCCCTTCATCTGGCCGCTCTGAGCAGGCCTTCGGCAGGGCGACGGAACTTTCTGCGCCCCCGCGCGTTGAGCTGCAAAGCAAGATACGTACAGGGACGCGGCAGTGAATTTCAGGAATATCTTTTTGGTTACCGTTCTGGTGGGCTCAACGGCGATCGCCTTGGGCTCGCGGGCGTTGCAGGTCGAGAGCGTCGAGGCCGGCCAGCCCGCCGCAACAGCGCCGCAACCGTTCTGAACCTGTGTGTCTGTTCGCAACCAAGGCGATGGCCGCGTGAACGTGGCGCATAGGTTCGCTGACAGGTTGGCTCACAAGGGCCAGAACAGCAGGATCGCCGGGATCGACACGGCGATGACCAGCACTTCCAGCGGCAGACCCATGCGCCAGTAATCCCCAAACCGATAGCCCCCCGGACCCAGCACCAGCGTGTTGTTCTTGTGCCCGATGGGGGTCAGGAACGCGGCCGAGGCCGCCACCGCCACCGCCATCAGGAAAGGATCGGGCGAGACCCCCAGCGTATCAGCCATCTGGATCGCCACCGGGGCCGCGACAATGGCCGTGGCCGTATTGTTCAGCACATCCGACAGGGTCATGGTGACCACCATCAGCACCGCGAGCACGGCCCAGGCTGGCAGGCCCGCGGTCAGCCCGGTCAGCGCGTTGGCGATCAGCAGCGTGCCCCCCGAGGTCTCCAAGGCTGCGCCCAGCGGGATCATCGAGCCCAGCAGCACCACCACGGGCCACTCCACATGATCATAGATCTCCGCCACCGGCAGGATTTTCAGCAGCACGTAGCCAATGGCCACCAGCCCCAGCGCCACCGGCAGATACAGCAGCCCGACCGAGGCGGCCAGCACGGCGGCACCAAACAGGCCGATCGCGGCCCAGGTCTTGTCGTTGGCCGTCACCGACAGCCCGCGTTCGGCCAGTGGCAGGCAGCCCAGCCACTCGGTGACGTCGCCGCTGCGCCCGCGTGGGCACAACAGCAGCAGGATGTCGCCCGCCTCGATCTGGCTTTGGCGGACATGGCGGGTCAGCCGCTTGCCCTGCCGCGAAATCCCCAGAAGCACCGCGTTCTGACGCCAGGCCAGCCCGATCGACTGGGCGCTGCGGCCATTGATGCGGGCGGTTTCCGGCACCACCAGCTCGACCAGCTCCAGGCCTTCGCCCGCGGCCGTCAGCTTTTCCTGCCGGGCGGCATCGGCGAAATCCAGTTTCAGCGCGCTGCGAAACTCGTCCAGCGCTTCCGGTTCGGCCTCGATGACCAGCGCATCCCCCGCCCGCAGGGTGGCCGCCGCCGCCCGCCCGTACTGCCGCTTGCCGTCGCGGATCAGCCCCAGGATGGCGACATCCGCCTTTTCCGCCTCCTCGTCCAGTGTGCCCAGTCGCTGACCGATCAGCTCGGACTCGGCGCCGACCGTCAGCTCGGCGATATAGGGGGCCAGCTGCGCTTCGGTGGCGCCGGCCGCATTCTGCCGCTCCGGGATCAGCCGCCAGCCCACCAGCGCCACAAAGGCCAGACCGGCAATCGCCGCCGTGGCCCCGACGGGCGCAAAATCGAACATGCGGAAGGGCGCGCCCAGCTGTTCCTCGCGGATGGTGGCGATGATGATGTTGGGCGGGGTGCCGATCAGCGTCACCATGCCGCCCAGGATGGTGGCAAAGGACAGCGGCATCAGGCTCAACCCCGGGGCGCGCCCGGCCTTGCGGGCGGTCTGGATGTCCACCGGCATCAACAGCGCCAGCGCCGCCACGTTGTTCATGAAGGCCGACAGCACCGCGCCGACGCCGCCCATCAGCGCGATATGGGCGCCAAGGCCCCTGGCGCTGTCCACCAGCGTGCGGGTGATCAGGAACACCGCGCCCGAGCGCACCAGCCCGGCAGAGACGATCAGCACCAGCGCCACCACCAGTGTCGCCGGGTGGCCAAAACCCGAGAAAGCCTCAGCCGCGGGCACCACCCCCAGCACCACACCGACCATCAGCGCCGCAAAGGCCACCAGGTCATAGCGCCAGCGCCCCCAGATCAGCAGGGCAAAGACAGCGGCAAAAAGGGCGAAGAGAACGGCTTGATCGAATGTCATTCCGCCACCTTAGCCGCTCCGCGTGTGCCGACAAGGGCTGTGACGCTTGAAAGCAGGGCGAGGCACGGGCTATATGAGCGCCAATTCTGATATTCAGCAGCAAGGATGCACCATGGCAGGCCACTCTAAATGGGCAAACATTCAGCACCGCAAGGGCCGTCAGGACGCGGCGCGGTCCAAATTGTTTTCCAAACTGGCCAAGGAGATCACCGTGGCCGCCAAGATGGGCGACCCGGACCCGGAAAAGAACCCGCGTCTGCGCCTGGCGGTGAAAGAAGCCAAGAGCCAGTCGGTGCCCAAGGACGTGATCGAACGCGCGATCAAGAAGTCCCAGGGCGGCGACGCCGAGAACTACGATGAGATCCGCTACGAAGGCTACGGGCCCAACGGTGTTGCGGTGATCGTCGAGACGATGACCGACAACAAGAACCGCACCGCCTCCAACGTGCGCTCCACCTTCTCCAAGAACGGCGGCAATCTCGGCGAGACCGGCTCCGTGGGGTTCATGTTCGAACGCAAGGGCGAGGTGACCTATCCCGCCTCCGTGGGCGATGCAGACACCGTGATGATGGCCGCGATCGAAGCCGGGGCCGAGGATGTCGAAAGCTCCGAGGACGGCCACATCATCTATTGCACCGACACCGACCTCAACGAGGTGGCCAACGCGCTGGAGGCCGAGCTGGGTGAATCGGAATCGACCAAGCTGGTCTGGAAGCCCACCACCACCACCGAGCTGGACCTTGAAGGCATGCAAAAGCTGATGAAGCTGGTCGAAGCGCTGGAAGATGATGATGACGTGCAGCGCGTCACCACCAACTTCGAGGCCTCCGACGAGGTGATGGCGCAGCTTTGATCCGCGCCCGCGATTGACGAGACCCAAAGGCAGCCCCGGTGGCTGCCTTTTTCATTTCAGGGCGCGTGAGGAGCGCGGCACAAGCAGGCTGTCGCGCCAAGGGGCTCGCTCACCTGCCAAGGGGCAGGGCGATCAGATGAGATATCCAGCGAGCCACCGCCTCGCGTCAGCGACCGCTCTGCGTCACCACCCCTGCCGCCAGCAGCTCGGACAGGGTTGGTCGCCACAGGCTGCGATGATCGGTTGCCAAGGCCCGGCGCGCGAAGTCCGCGTGGATGCCTTGCTGTTGCAGAAACTCCAGATCCCGCTGCTGCTCGGCGATCAGGTTCACCTGCGGCAGCCCGCCCGGAAACATCAGGCCATAGCCGTGAAACCCCAGCGCGCCGTCCGGGGCCAGTCGGCGGCTGTGCCCGGCCGCAAAGATCAGCGTGCAGGCCGATGCGCACAGCCCGGCGGCTTCGGTTTCCAGCCGGTATTGCGCGATCAGCCGGGCGGTGCCGCGCGCTTCGTAGATCAGCCCGCCCGCGCTGGACAGTTGCAGGCGGCGTAGATCGGGGGCGGCGGCCAATTGCGCCTCGACGCGGCGGGTCAGCCCGTGGGTGATCTCGCCCTCCAGCACCAGGGTACTGCCATCCTCGGACAGGGTCAGCCGGTACAAGGCCTCACGTTCCTGGCGGCGTTGTTCGGCATAGGGCAGGGCGGCTTCTTCCCGGGTGCTCAGCAGAGCCTCCCACCACAGCACCGGCGCGGCAAAGATCGCCAGAAGCACCAGCAGATAGCTGCCCCAGACCGGGGCCATCGCGCCGGTGCTGGCCACATGGGCATCGGTTCCGCGCAGTACCGCGCGGGCCTGCCACAACAACAGCAGCGCGTCGGCGGCGATCAGCGCCAGCACCAGCCCCTTGGGCAGGGCCAGCCAATGCGCCGCCGCCAGCCATCCCAGCACCACCGCCGCTCGAGGCAGCAGCAACTGCCGGAGCAGGCAGTGCGACAGGGAGACGGCCGGGGCGCTCATCGCTGCCGCCCGCCGCCGCAGTCGCGGCACGCCACTGTCTTCCGGGCGGCCCCGGGCGATCGGGTCCGGCCGCTGCCCGCCGCCATGCTTTGGCCGTGATTTCCTGTTGGGATGGCACTCCCTCCCGTGGTGCTGCCTCCGGCCTCAGGTCGCGGCCAGATGCTGTCGCGCCGAAGTCTGCACCGCGCGGGTCAGGTCGGCAAGGGCCGGTGCCATTACCCGCGCCACCTGCCAGGTCAGCGGGACCGGCAGGGTGGTGTCTGCGATCAGCGGCACCAGTCGGCCGTCCTGCATGTCCCGGCGCACCATCTCCAGCGGGTTCATCCCCCAACCCAACCCCGCCGCGGCGGCATCGATGAAGGCCTGGGTCGAGGGCAGGAAATGGGCGGGCGGAGACAGCCCGGCGGCCACGTTCCGCTCCAGCCAGAGCTGTTGCAGATTGTCCTTGGCGTTGAAAATCAGGCAGGGCGCCCGCGCTGCGGTCTCGGGCGTCACCCCCGCAGCGAACCAGCGCGCCATGAAGGCGGGGCTGGCGGTGGCGACATATTCCAACGCGCCCAGCGGATAGGCCTCAAAAGCGGTCACCGGTCGGGTGCTGGCGGTGACCGCTGCCGAAACCTCGCCGCGGCGCAGCCAGTCGGCGCTGTGGTCCTGGTCGTCCACCACCAGGTCGAACAGCACACCCTCCACCGCCGCCATCGCATCGATGAACCAGCTGGCCAGGCTGTCGGCATTGACCGCCACCCGCAGCCGGACCGGGGCCGTGCCGACTTCCAGGGCCAGTTCGCGCGCCAGCTGCGCCTCCAGCAGGCCGATGTCCTCGGCGTGTTTGGCGATCCGCCTTCCCGCCGCGGTGCCGCTGCAGGGGGTGCCCCGGTGCACCAGCGTGGTGCCGATCCGCTCCTCCAGCGCCTTGATCCGCTGCGAGATCGCCGAAGGTGTCACCGACAGCGCCCGTGCCGCGGCGTCGAACGATCCAAGGCGCAGGACCGTGCTCAGCGCCGCCAGCTGGCTGGGATCCATCTGCATTAGCGTTCCTAATCTGGCCTAAGTTTCTTTAACTGGATTAATCGGCGCGTGGCGGTTAGTCAAATCCCGCGACAACACAGGAGCCCGCCATGCCGCCCAGCCTTTTTGCCGGATTTGCCCTTGGTCTCAGCCTCATCATGGCGATCGGGGCGCAGAACGCCTTCGTGCTGCGACAGGGGCTGCGCCGCCAGCATGTGTTCTGGATCTGCCTGACCTGTGCCGGGTCTGACGCGGTGCTGATTACCGCCGGCGTCCTTGGCTTCGGCTCCCTGGCGCTGGCGCTGCCGTGGTTTGAAACCGCGATGCGGCTGGGCGGCGCGGCCTTCCTGATCTGGTACGGTGCTCGCGCCCTGCGTGCCGCCTGGCGCGGTGGCGCGGCGCTGGAGGCCGAGGGGGAGGGGACTGGCACCGCGCTCTGGCCGGTGCTGGCCACGGTGCTGGCGCTGACCTGGCTGAACCCGCATGTCTATCTCGACACGGTGGTTCTGCTTGGCTCGATCTCGGCGCAATATCCGCAACCCCTGGTCTTTGCCGCCGGGGCGGCCATCGCCAGCTTCACCTTCTTCTTCACGCTGGGCTACGGCGCCAGCCTGCTGGCCCCTGTTTTTGCCCGCCCGCGCGCCTGGCAGGTGCTCGATGCTGTTGTCGGCCTCACCATGTGGGCGATTGCGCTCAAGCTCCTGTTGATGTGAATGCTGCACCGGGCGGCGTCAGGCGCGGCTGCAAACTATTTCACATGTGAAGTCTTGATCCTCTGCCCGTTTGGGTGTTCTCTGCCCGCATGAGCCAGACAGCTATTCCCTCCGCCACGGTCCAGAACCCTCTCAGAGGTGTGTTCTGGATGGTCGTGACTGGGCTGTGCTTCGTGGCGGTGACGGCATTGGTCAAATATCTGGGTGACCGCATTCCCCCGGCCCAAAGCGCCTTCCTGCGCTATCTGCTGGGGCTGGTGTTCCTGATCCCCATGGTTGGCGCGCTGCGGCGGGCGCAGCTAACGCCGCGGCTTTGGATGCTGTTCGCCGGGCGCGGCGTGGTGCATACCGCCGGGGTGATCCTGTGGTTCTTTGCCATGACCCAGATCCCGCTGGCCGAGGTGACGGCGATGAACTACCTGTCGCCGGTCTATGTGACGCTGGGGGCGGCGCTGTTCCTGGGCGAGAAGCTGGCCTTCCGCCGCATCTCCGCGATCGCGGTGGCGCTGGTCGGCGCGGTGATCATCCTGCGGCCGGGCTTTCGCGAGATTTCGCCCGGCCATATCGCCATGCTATTCACCGCGATCACCTTTGGGGCCTCCTACCTGATTGCCAAGTTCACCGTCGGCACCAACAGCCCCGCCGTCGTGGTGGCGATGCTGTCGGTCTTTGTCACCATCGGCCTTGCGCCCTTTGCGCTGGCGGTCTGGGTGACACCGACACTGCCGGAGCTGGGCCTGCTGTTCCTGGTCGCCTGTTTCGCCACCGCGGGCCATTACACCATGACGCTGGCCTTTGCCGCTGCGCCGGTGGCGGTGACGCAGCCGGTCACCTTTTTGCAGCTGGTCTGGGCGACGCTGCTGGGGGCGCTGGTGTTTGGCGAGCCTGCCGACATCTGGGTGGTGTCCGGCGGTGGCCTGATCCTGGCGGCGGTCAGCTTCATCGCGTGGCGCGAGGCGGTGATGAAGAAACGCGCCCAGGCCAGTATCGCCAACCCGCCCGCCGCCTGAGCGGTGCCTGACGCGGCGGCCCTTGGTTCAGGCGGTTGTCACCAGGTCGACAACCCGATGCGCCGCCGCACGGGCGGCCGCCGGGTCGAGCGGCGTCTCCGACTGCGCGGCCTGCAACCAGACCCCATCCATGTAGGACTGCAACGCCTGGCGCGCGGTCTCGATCTGGGTGTCCGGCAGCAGCGCGCGAAGCTCGGCGAGGAAATGGCTGCGCACCCGGGCACGGTTGATTCGGTGCAACCGGCTGAGACGCGGCGAATAGGGCGCATTGGCCCAGAACTGCATCCAGATGCTGCATTGCGGCACCGTGTAGAGCCCGTCGGAGAAGTTGGCATCCATCACCGCGTAGAGCCGTTCCCGAGGCGTGTTCGCGGTGGCATAGCCCTCGACCATGGCCTGCCGCAATTTGCCCAGAAGATGGCGCATCGTGGCTTCCATCAGCCCTTCCTTGGAGCCGAAGTAATAGTTGATCGAGGCTGCTGACGCCCCCGCTTCGCGCGCGATTTCCGCCATCGTAACAACACCATAGCCGCGCTTGTGCACGGCGATGATGGTGGCTTCGATCAGCTCTTCGTTGCGGATGTCGCGGATACGTTTTCTGCTCATGTCAACCTTGTGCGGCAAAAGGGTTTTCGTTTCAACTGCTGTTCCGCCAGTCAGAAACTTGAATGGTCATTTAAAAAATCATTGGGCCGTTCATCTGTCTGTGGTATGTCACCTTTCAATGACAAGGGGCGCGAACTGCCCCGCAATGGGAGGTCTATATGACGACAATCATCTCGTTCGGGATCCTGCTGGCCTTTGCGCTGGTGGCATTCTGCGTGATCAAATGGTGGAACGTGCGCAATGTCGGCGTGACACCGGTTCACCTTTTCACCTTCATCGCCATCCTGTTCACCTCCGGTCTGGACGTGGGGCTGATCATGTTCCCGCTGGCGTGGGATTTCCCGCTTTATGCGGACACCGCGGCGGAACCGGCCTATGGTTTCACCAATCCGCTGGCGTTGGAGTTCGGTTTCTGGGGCTTCCTGATCTGGGGCTTCTACTTCCTGACGACGTTCTATTTCTGCGTGATCGAGCCGCGGGTGAAGTTCTTTGAAATCCCGCTGGTCAAGCTGCTGAACAACATCGTCATCGTCGGCACCTGCGCCTTCACCGGCGCGCTGTTCCTGATCTATCTGCCCTATTACGCCACCTTCATGGGCGACGGCGAGACGGTGATCCCGGCGTTCTACCTCATCACCTTCTTGGTGATCCTGTTTGCCGCCTTCTCCTCGACCGACATCAAATACGTGCGGATTCTGTCGCTGGGCTCCACCGCGCTGTTCGCGGCGCTGATCCTGGGCATGTGGGCCTATGCCGGCATGGGGCTGGGCGAATTCGCCGACACCGCCTCCAACATCGGCGGCTACTTCGCCAATATTCACAAGTTCATCCTGCCGCTGACCGACTATCACGAGTTCTACCTGTTCTGGTGGTTCGCCTGGTCGATCATGATCGGTCAGTTCACCGCGCGTTTTGTCGGCGGGCTGAAGACCTGGCAGGTGCTGGCGTCGCTCTTGGTGTTCCCCTCGATCCCGTTGGCGGTGTGGTTCTCGGTGCTCTACTACTACCACCTCAACAGCATCGAGACGACGCTGCTCATCAACGTCTCCATGGTGGCCGTGGGCATCATCTTCGTGGTCAACTCGTTTGACTCGCTGATCCGCCTTTACACCGACAACCTCAACCTGACCGTCAAGCGCTTTGGCCTGCTGCCCTATGTCCTTGGCAACTCGGTTGTGCTGTTCGGTCTTACCGTCGCCTTCCAGAGCCAATGGCTGCAGATCCAGTGGATCGGCACCGTGGTGATCGGCATCTACGTCGCCTGCCTTGGCTATATCGTGCTGTTCAAGCGCCGCGAGGTCATGGCGATCACTTCGTCGCCGGAGGAAAACACCCTCGACTTTGAAAAGATCAAACTGGCCCACTGATGCCATTCACTTTGGCCGCCCCCCCTGTCTCCCCGATAACGGGGGCGGCCTTCACTGCCTGGCAGCGCCTTCGGGCCTGCCGGGCGCCTTTACAGAAACTGCCCGGTTTGAGAGGTCCGCAATGCGTGCTCCGAATATCCTGATCCTGATGGTCGACCAGCTGAACGGAACCCTGTTCCCCGACGGTCCCGCCGATTGGCTGCACGCGCCGAACCTGAAAAAGCTGGCGGCGCGCTCGGCCCGCTTTGCCAATGCCTATACCGCGTCGCCGCTCTGCGCGCCGGGCCGGGCCTCCTTCATGTCGGGGCAGCTGCCGTCGCGCACCGGCGTCTACGACAATGCCGCCGAATTCCGTTCCGATATTCCCACCTACGCGCACCACCTGCGCCGCGCGGGCTATTACACCTGCCTCAGCGGCAAAATGCATTTCGTCGGCCCCGACCAGCTGCACGGCTTCGAGGACCGCCTGACCACCGACATCTACCCGGCCGACTTCGGCTGGACGCCGGATTACCGCAAACCGGGTGAGCGCATCGACTGGTGGTATCACAACATGGGCTCGGTCACCGGGGCAGGGGTGGCGGAAACCTCCAACCAGATGGAATACGATGACGAGGTCGCCTACAACGCCACCGCCAAGCTCTATGAGCTGTCGCGCGGGCTGGACGACCGCCCGTGGGCGCTGACCGTCAGCTTCACCCACCCGCATGATCCCTACGTGGCGCGCCGCAAGTACTGGGATCTGTACGAGGATTGCGAGCACCTGCTGCCGCAGGTCCCGGCGATGGATTACGAGGCCCACGACAACCATTCCAAGCGCATTTTTGACGCCAACGACTGGCGCAGCTTCGACATCACCGAAGACCATATCAAACGCGCCCGCCGCGCCTATTTCGCCAATATCTCCTACCTCGACGACAAGATCGGCGAGATCCTGAACGTGCTGGAAACCACCCGGCAGGAGGCGATCATCCTGTTCGTCTCCGACCACGGCGACATGCTGGGCGAGCGCGGCCTCTGGTTCAAGATGAGCTTCTTCGAGGGCTCCTCCCGCGTGCCGCTGATGATCTCCGCCCCGGATCTGCCCGCCGGGCGCATCGACACGCCGGTGTCGACCATCGACGTCACCCCGACACTGGGCGCGCTGGCAGGCGTCGACATGAGCGAGATCGAACCCTGGACCGATGGCCACAACCTCGTGCCATTGGCGCAAGGCGCAGAGCGCAGCGCCCCCGTCGCCATGGAATACGCGGCCGAGGCGTCCTACGCGCCGCTGGTCTCCCTGCGCTACGGCAAGTGGAAGTACAACCGCTGTGCGCTGGACCCCGATCAGCTCTTCGATCTGGACGCCGACCCGCACGAGCTCACCAACCTCGCAGAGGATCCGGCCCATGCCGGGACCCTGCAAACCCTGCGCGCCAAGTCCGAGGCCCGCTGGAACCTGGAAACCTTCGACGCAGAGGTGCGCGCCAGCCAGGCCCGCCGCTGGGTCGTCTACGAGGCGCTGCGCCAGGGCGGCTACTACCCCTGGGACTACCAGCCGCTGCAGAAGGCCTCGGAGCGCTACATGCGCAACCACATGGATCTCAACACGCTGGAGGAAAGCAAACGCTTTCCCCGCGGCGAATAAGCAACCCTGACGTTCAGCAATTTCCTCTTGCTGAAAATACCCCGCCGGAGGCACGAAACTCATGACACATCCCGCACAGCCCAAAGCCAGCCACTTCATCAACGGCGAATATGTCGAAGACACTGCCGGCACCCCGATCCCGGTGATCTACGCCGCGACGGGTGAGCAGATCGCCACCGTCTACGCCGCAACGCCCGCCATCGTCGAACAGGCGCTGTCCACCGCCAAGGAAGCGCAAAAGGCGTGGGCCAAGATGACCGGCACCGAACGCGGCCGCATCCTGCGCCGCGCCGCCGACATCATGCGCGAGCGCAATCACGAACTGTCGGTGCTGGAAACCTATGACACTGGCAAACCGCTGCAGGAAACCCTCGTCGCTGACGCGACCTCCGGCGCCGATGCGCTGGAGTATTTCGGCGGTCTCGCAGGCTCGCTGACCGGCGAGCACATCCCGATGGGCGAGGACTGGGTCTACACGGTGCGCGAAGCGCTGGGCCTGTGTGTGGGCATCGGCGCCTGGAACTACCCGACCCAGATCGCCTGCTGGAAAGGCGCCCCGGCGCTGGCCTGCGGCAACTCGATGGTGTTCAAACCCTCCGAGACCACGCCGCTCTGTGCCCTGAAAGTGGCCGAGATCCTGCATGAGGCCGGGCTGCCTGCGGGTCTCTACAACGTGGTGCAGGGCATGGGCGAGGTCGGCAGCGCGCTGGTCACTGACCCGCGCGTCGACAAAGTCTCGCTGACCGGCTCGGTGCCGACCGGCAAGAAGGTCTATGCCGCCGCTGCAGCCGGCATGAAGCATGTCACCATGGAGTTGGGCGGCAAGTCGCCGCTGATCATCTTCGATGATGCCGACATCGACAACGCGGTCGGCGGGGCCATCAACGGCAACTTCTATTCCTCCGGCCAGGTCTGTTCGAACGGCACCCGCGTGTTCGTCCAGAAGGGCATCAAGGAAAAATTCCTCGCCCGCCTGGCCGAGCGCACCGGCAACGCCGTGCTGGGCGATCCGCAGGATGAGGCCACCAACTTTGGCCCGATGGTGTCCGAGAACCAGATGAACGTCGTGCTCGGCTACATCGAGAAGGGCAAAGCGGAAGGCGCGCGCCTGATCTGCGGCGGCAAGCGTGCCGACATGCCGGGCTTTTACATCGAACCCACCGTCTTTGCCGATGTGACCGACGACATGACCATCGCCCGCGAGGAGATCTTTGGCCCGGTCATGTCGGTTCTCGACTTCGACACCGAGGAAGAGGTGATCGCTCGCGCCAATGACACCGAATACGGCCTGTCCGCGGGGGTGTTCACCAACGATTTCACCCGCGCCCACCGGGTGATCGGCCAGCTGGAGGCGGGCAGCTGCTTCATCAACTCCTACAACGACGCCCCGGTGGAGGCGCCGTTCGGCGGTGTGAAGGCCTCTGGTGTCGGTCGCGAGAACTCGAAAGAGGCGATCAAGCACTTCAGCCAGGTGAAATCCGTCTACGTCCGCATGGGCGACGTCGAAGCCGCCTTCTGATTGCCCTTTTGGGCAACTCCCACCCACCCGCCCCGTTGCCCAAAAGGGCAAGAGGGAAGGGTTTGCCGAGAGGTCGCTGAGGGCGCTTTGCGTCCTCAGCAGACCACAACAACGATGAGGCAGATTCGGGATGCCTCAAGGACAAGCCGCGCCAGGGCGCGGTGCCGAAGGCATCCTTGACCCACCCCGAATCCGCAATGGAGAATAGAAATGAACGCGGATTACGTGATTGTCGGTGCCGGGTCAGCCGGCTGTGCGATGGCCTACCGGCTCAGCGAGGCCGGAAAATCTGTGCTGGTGATCGAACACGGCGGCACCGATGTCGGGCCGTTCATCCAGATGCCGGGCGCGCTCAGCTACCCGATGAACATGCCGCTTTATGACTGGGGCTACAAATCCCAGCCCGAACCGCATCTGGGCGGGCGCGAGCTGGTCTGCCCGCGCGGCAAGGTGATCGGCGGCTCCTCCTCGATCAACGGCATGGTCTATGTGCGTGGCCATGCGGGCGACTACAACCACTGGGCCGAGTCGGGCGCCGCGGGCTGGTCCTATGCCGATGTGCTGCCCTATTTCAAACGCATGGAAACCTGGGACGGCAACGGCCATGGCGGCGACCCGGACTGGCGCGGCAAGGACGGCCCGCTGCATGTCACCCGCGGCCCGCGCGACAACCCGCTGCATGACGCCTTCGTCAAGGCCGGGGCGCAGGCGGGCTACCCGGTGACCAAGGACTACAACGGCGAGCAGCAGGAGGGCTTCGGCCCGATGGAGATGACGGTCTACAAGGGCCGCCGCTGGTCCGCCGCCAACGCCTATCTGAAGCCCGCGCTGAAGCGGGACAACTGCGACCTGATCCGCGCCTTCGCCCGCAAGGTGGTGATCGAGGACGGCCGCGCCGTGGGCGTCGAGGTGGAGCGCGGCGGCAAGGTCGAGGTGATCCGCGCCAATGTCGAGGTGATCCTCGCGGCCTCCTCGCTGAACTCGCCCAAGCTGCTGATGCTCTCCGGCATCGGCCCGGCGGCGCATCTGGCGGAACACGGGATCGACGTGGTCGCCGACCGCCCAGGTGTCGGCCAGAACCTGCAGGATCACCTGGAGTTCTATTTCCAGTTCGCCTCCAAGCAGCCGATCACGCTCTACAAATACTGGAACCTCTTCGGCAAGGCCTGGGTCGGGGCGCAGTGGCTGTTCACCAAGACCGGCCTCGGCGCCTCCAACCAGTTCGAAAGCGCCGCCTTCATCCGCTCGGACAAGGGCGTGGACTACCCGGACATCCAGTACCACTTCCTGCCCATCGCGGTGCGCTACGATGGTCAGGCGGCCGCCGAAGGGCATGGTTTCCAGGTTCACGTCGGCCCGATGCGCTCGCCCTCGCGCGGGCATGTCACGCTGGCCTCCAGCGACCCCAAGGATGCCCCGAACATCCTGTTCAACTACATGTCCACCGAGCAGGACTGGATCGATTTCCGCAAATGCGTGCGCCTGACCCGAGAGGTCTTTGCGCAGGACGCGATGAAACCCTTCGTCAAGCACGAGATCCAGCCGGGTGCCGACGTGCAGACCGACGACGAGATCGACGCCTTCATCCGCGAGCACGCCGAGAGCGCCTATCACCCCTGCGGCACCTGCAAGATGGGCGCGGTGGATGACCCGATGTCCGTGGTCGATCCCGAATGCCGGGTGATCGGCGTCGACGGTCTGCGGGTGGCCGACAGTTCGATCTTCCCGCGCATCACCAACGGCAACCTCAACGGCCCGTCCATCATGACCGGCGAGAAAGCCTCGGATCATATCCTGGGCCGCCGCCTGCCGGCCTCGAACGCCGAGCCGTGGTTCCACCCGAACTGGCAGACCGCGCAACGCTGAAACCGGGAAGGCCCGGATTGCAACTGGCAGAAAGGGGCGTCTCGGGCGCCCCTTTTTCGTGCCGGATGTACAGGGGCAGGGGCGGTGATTCTCGCCGTGTCGCCGCCGGTCGGGCAACAATGTCTGCACGCGGCGCTATTGTTTCCGGTTTTTGGCCCGTTTCCGGGCAATTTCGGCAAATTCGAGGTAAATCCACCGCTTTCCCGGCGAATAGGTTAAATTTGAATTGAAGTGACGCGATGGGCCGCCATGCCACAGCATTCGCGGACCAAGCCAAGGAGACCTTAGATGGAACAGTCTTATCAAGCCGGTGCCGTGCAGGAGATCCAGGGCAAGAGTGTCGAAACCACCGACGCGGAAATCCTGGCCGCGGTGCGTGCGATCCTCACCGCTGAGGACGTCTCGCATCCCGAGGTCGAGCGCGAGCATCAGGAGGCCGCCAGCCGCAGCCGTATCTGGGCCAGCGCGCCGAAGCCGCAGCGCAATGTTGCCGCCAATGCCGCCGTCAAGCCGTCGCTGGTCACCCAGATTTTCGGTCGCCTGCGCGGCTGACCACGCGCTGCGAGCGGCCCCGTGCAGGGTTAACGCCGCCGCCGTTTCCAAGTTTTCACTGGCGCCTTTGGTGTCGTAGCGGGCCTTGATGGCCCGCTTTTTTCGTTCAGGGGTCAGCTCACCTCATAGGGCAGCACGCCGCGTTGATCGGTGTTGATGGTCAGCCGACGCTCCAGCGGCGGCACCGAGCGCTGGTGGCAGTCCTTGCGCTCGCAGATGCGGCAGGAGATGCCGATCGGTTCATAGGCGCTGTCCTGGCTCACATCCAGGCCGTCGGCATAGACCAACGCATCCGCGTGGCGCACCTCGCAACCCAGGGAGATGGCATAGCGGCGCACCGGCGCTCCGAAGGAGCCGCCCGGCTTGGAGACATCCCGTGCCAGCGAGATATAACGCACCCCGTCCGGCGTCTCGGCCAGCTGCCGCAGGAAGCGCCCCGGGGTCTCGAACGCGCGGTGCACGTTCCACAGGGGGCAGGCGCCGCCGAAACGGGCGAATTGCAGCCGCGTGGCCGAGTGTCGCTTGGTGATGGTGCCGGCCTGGTCAACCCGCACGAAGAAGAACGGCACCCCCTTGGCACCGGGCCGCTGCAACGTCGACAGCCGGTGCGCCACCTGCTCGATCGAGGCGCCAAAGCGGATCGCCAGCAGCTCCAGGTCGTGGCGGCAGGATTGGGCGGCTTCGAGGAACCGGGTATAGGGCATCAGCGCCGCGCCGGCGAAATAGTTCGCCAATCCGATCTTGGCGATCGCGCGGGCTTCCTCGCTCTGGAACTTGGCAAAATCCAGCGTCGCTTCCAGCAGCGTGTTTTGCCGCAGCAACGCCACCTGCAACAGCATCTGGAACAGCTGCGTTTGCGGCGCCGAGCGGTTCGACAGATGCAGCACGCCCGCCTCGGCATCAAAGTGGCGCAGGCCTTCGATCTCGCTCTGGCGCACGCTCACACCGGCCCGTTCCAGCTCCGCCAGCGCCGCGGCGCGGATGTCACCGGTGGCTGCGAAATGCTCCGCCGCGTGGTCCACCGCGTCGATGTAGTTGTCGCAATAGTGGAAGAAATCGCGCACCTCCTCCCACGGGGAGGCCTGGATACGCGCATCCTCGCGCCCCAGCGCCTCATCCAGCGAGGCCAGCCGCTCATGCGTCTGCCGGTAGGCGCGGTGCAAGGTCAGAAAGGCTCGCGCCAGCGCCGGCGCGTTCGAGGCGGTCAGCCGCAGATCGGCCAGCGGCGGCGCATCATCGGCGAACACCGGATCGGCCATTGCCTCGCGCATGTCGCTGACCAGGCGCTCGCTGTCGCCCGCGTTCAGCTCGGTCACATCCATGCCGAATTCCTGCGCCAGCGCCAGAACCACCGTGGTCGAAACCGGGCGGTTGTTGTTCTCCATCTGGTTTAGGTAAGGAAGGGAAACCCCTAATTTTGCTGCGAAATCCTTTTGTGTCAGCTCCAGTCTCTGGCGCATTTCGCGCAGCTTGGCGCCAGCGTAAAGTTTCTGAGTGGCCATGAGGCAAGCCTTTGCAAATCCATTTCCTCGCAATGGTATAATTGCAAAGTCAGCCGCGGCAAGTCCGCAGATTGGCCTATGCGCGGATCTGCCGCTCCCGCACAACCACCAGCAGGATCGCGGCCAGACCGCACATCGCGGTGACGAACATGATGGTCAGCAGCGGCACCGCGGTGGAGCCGGGCACCAGCAGCCAGCCGGCAAAGGCGCTGAGGGCCGCGCCGGCGCCGATCATGATGGCGCCGCTGAGGCCCGAGGCGGTCCCGGCCAGATGCGGGCGCACCGAGATCGCGCCGGCGGTGGCATTGGGGATCGACATGCCGTTGCCGAGACCGACAAAGCACATCAGCCCGAAGAAGGAATAAACGCTGTCAGCGCCTGCAAGGGCAATCATCAGCGACAGCAGGACGCCGCCGCCGTTGATCAGGCACCCCCACAGCACCATACGGTTGACCCCGATGCGGGTGGAAAACCGCCCCGAGATGAAATTGCCGACAAAATAGCCGACGGCCGGTGCTGCGAACCAGACCCCCAGTGCAGCGGCGCTCAGCCCGTAGATCTGGGTGCCGACAAAGGGCGCGCCGCCGAGATAGGCAAAGAACGCCCCCGAGGCGAGACCGGAGGCCAGCGAGTAGCCCCAGAACCGCGGCGAGCGCAGCAGCTCGGGATATTCGCGGAACTGCGCCAGCAGCGTCTTGCCGCTGCGCCCCGCGGTTTCGCCGAAGTCCACGAAGGTGATCGCCAGCGTGGCAGCGGCGACCAGGAACAGCAGCCAGAAATTGGCCTGCCAGCCCAGCCACTGGTCGAGAAAACCGCCGATCGCCGGGCCCAGCATCGGCACAACCGCCATGCCCATGGTGACATAGCCGATCATGCTGGCGGCCTGGTCGGTGTCAAACATGTCGCGCACCGCCGCGCGGCTCAGCACCATGGTGGCCGCAACTGCGGTCTGGGCAATGCGGAACATGAGGAAGATCTCGGCCGTGGGTGCATAGATGCAGCCCAGCGTGGCCAGCAGGAACAGCACGATGCTGCCCATGATCACCGGCCGTCGCCCCATCTGGTCCGAGATCGGGCCGACCAGGATCTGCACCACCGCGTTGCCCGCCAGATACAGCGCCACCGACAGCTGCATCAGCCGGTAATCGGTCTGGAAATACTCGGTCATGCTGGGCAGCGAGGGCAGGTGGATGTTCATGCCGAGGGCCGAAAGCCCCGCCAACAGGATCAAAGTGAAAATGCGGGGCGGCGTGCGCTGGCTGGCCGCGCTGGAATTGTATGCTGACATACCATTTCCTGTATCCCGCTTCTGCGGTTTTGTCTATCGCGCAAGCTGCGCGGCGGGCCTGTGCGAAAATTCAGGATATTTGCTGGTTTGCAGTTACTCAGTTGCGATATGCAAACGATTTGCAAATTTGCCACAAACCCCTTTGGTCGGCGCTGCACCCGCGTTAGGATCGCGCAGAAACTGACAGGGGACATGCCATGAAAGACATTCTTTCCGAGCTCGAGGACCGCCGCGAGAATGCGCGGCTGGGCGGCGGCCAGCGCCGCATCGATGCGCAGCACGCCCGCGGCAAGCTGACCGCCCGCGAGCGCATCGAGCTGCTGCTGGACGAGGGCAGCTTTGAAGAATTCGACATGTTCGTCAGCCACCGCTGCACCGATTTCGGCATGGAGGACAACAAGCCCGCGGGCGACGGTGTCGTCACCGGCTGGGGCACCATCAACGGCCGCCAGGTCTATGTCTTCTCTCAGGATTTTACCGTTCTGGGCGGTTCGGTCTCGGCCACCCATGCGCAGAAGATCTGCAAGATCATGGATATGGCGGTGCAGAACGGCGCGCCGGTGATCGGCATCAATGATTCCGGCGGTGCCCGCATCCAGGAAGGCGTCGACGCGCTGGCCGGTTACGCCGAGATCTTCCAGCGCAACATCATGGCCTCCGGCGTGGTGCCGCAGATCTCCGTCATCATGGGTCCCTGCGCCGGTGGTGCGGTTTACTCGCCTGCGATGACCGACTTCATCTTTATGGTGAAGGACACCTCCTACATGTTCGTGACCGGTCCCGACGTGGTGAAAACCGTCACCAACGAGGTCGTCACAGCCGAGGAGCTGGGCGGTGCTTCCACCCACACCAAGAAGTCCTCTGTCGCCGACGGTGCCTTTGAAAACGACGTCGAGGCGCTGGCCGAGGTTCGCCGCCTGGTCGACTTCCTGCCGCTGAACAACCGCGAAAAGCCGCCCGTGCGCCCCTTCTTCGACGATCCTGCCCGCATCGAGGACAGCCTCGACACGCTGGTGCCGGAGAACCCGAACACGCCCTACGACATGAAGGAGCTGATCACCAAGATCGCGGATGAGGGCGACTTCTACGAGATCCAGGAAGATTTCGCCAAGAACATCATCACCGGCTTTGTCCGCCTTGAGGGGCAGACCGTGGGTGTAGTCGCCAATCAGCCGATGGTGCTGGCAGGCTGTCTCGACATCGACTCCAGCCGCAAGGCCGCGCGTTTCGTGCGCTTCTGCGACTGCTTCGAGATCCCGATCCTGACCTTCGTCGACGTGCCGGGCTTCCTGCCGGGGACCAGCCAGGAATATGGCGGCGTCATCAAGCACGGTGCCAAGCTGCTGTTCGCCTATGGCGAGGCCACCGTGCCCAAGGTCACCGTGATCACCCGCAAGGCCTATGGCGGTGCCTATGACGTGATGGCGTCCAAGCACCTGCGCGGCGATTTCAACTACGCCTGGCCGACCGCCGAGATCGCGGTGATGGGCGCCAAGGGGGCGACCGAGATCATTCACCGCGCCGATCTGAACGACCCCGAGAAGATCGCCCAGAAGACGGCCGAGTATGAAGATCGCTTTGCCAATCCCTTCGTGGCGGCCGAACGTGGATTCATCGACGAGGTGATCATGCCGCATTCCACCCGCAAGCGGGTGGCCCGGGCCTTTGCCTCCTTGCGGGGCAAGCAGTTGAAGAACCCGTGGAAGAAGCACGACAACATTCCGCTGTAATTGCGGCTGTTGCAGCGGGGGCTGTCTGCCCCCGCACCCCCGAGAGTATTTTTCGGAAAGATGAAGAGAGGGTCTCCTCCTTGCCCCGCAGCCCTTGGCATATCACCCGCACCGATGACGCGCTGACCCTGTCGCGACGTCTGCCCGCGCGGTTCGACCTTGCGGCCGAGACCACGCTGCCGGGCGGCGACCCGCTGCGCCTGGCGCATCAGATCCGACAGGATATGTGGCGCGCGCTGCAATCCCTGCGCGGGTTTGCCCCCGCGGTGGAAATCTCCGCAGCAGGGGCGGGACTGCGGGTGCGTGCCGGCGGGCAGGTGGCCGGGCAGGTGCCCGCAAATGCCGCCGGACGGATCGCCGAGGTGCTGGATAGCGCGGCCAATCGCGCGCGCTGGCTGCGCCACGCCGGGTTTCGCCCGGACACGAATCGCTCCGAATCCGGCGCAACCGTGAAAAATGCGCACAAAATTGCAGCGGAAATTGACAAGACGGACGAATCAGCGCCATGATCCGCGTCAGCCAGATACCCACAGCGCGCGCTTTACGTGCAGCGCCTGCAACCCTGGCCGGAGGAGCCCGAACTGACGGGGGCCGGGGTTGCGGTTATCTGAAAGCTCTCATTCCGCTTTCGTTTGCCTTTTGTGCCAGCACTGAACTGGCCGCGGTGGAGCCCAAGGCAGTGTCCGTGCCCTCCGGCCAGCAGGTGCGCCTTGCCGAGGTGCTTCTGGATGACAGCCAGGGCGAGACCTGGGCGCGTTTTCGCTTCGTGGCCCCCCAGATCGCCCGCGAGGGCGGCAGCGTCAGCCATGAACAGGCCGCGCCCGACATGGACCACCTCTGCGCGGACCTGGCGCTGCCCTATCTGGCGGCCCAAGGTGTGCGGCCTGCACGGGTGGTGATCTCGCTGGCGGACCGGCCGCTGCCCTTTGGCCTGCAGGACGCCACGGTCACGCAATTCTTCGAGGTGTATCGGCCCGACGGGGCATCCTGCATCTGGGAGGCTTTTTGATGCGACCACAAGATCTTGAGGGCATTGGCAGGGATCGGCGGTTTCTTGCGGCATTGCAGCCACAATGTCGCCAATTGGCGCGATTCAGATGTGACTCCGGCGCAAACCCGGCTATCTTTGATGCCGGTGGCCCTCGGGCTGCCTTTACTTTGAGGTTGAGGCACGCGGGTGGCCTGGCCCCCGCTGGTTTCACATTTGCAATCAGGAGACAGAGATGTCCAAGAGCATCAAGCTTATCACCCTGGCCGGCCTGCTGGCCGCCGTCGCCGCCTGCGCTCAGCAGGAAGAAGAGTTTGTCGTGGTCGAGCCGGTTTCGCAAGAACCCGTCTACACCGGCAAGTACAAGTAAAAATCACAGGGGTCCGGCCCTGCGGCCGGCCCTCGCCGCCCCGTGGGGTGCCGGACCGGAGGCACCCATATGTTGAAACACCGCGGGTTCCCCGGCCGCATGCCGGGGACAGATTTCCAGTTCACGATCCGTCGCCCCAATCCCAAGGGGGTGACGCCGTTGACCCGACGCGAGCGCTACCGCGACCGCAAGAACGTCGACAAACGCGTCGATTCCATGTTCATGCAGGCGCTGTGGGAACACTTCGGCGACCAGCCCTTCGAGCGCGGCAACCTTGATGCCGGTCGGCTCAGCTGGCTGTTCGGACGCGAGGTGATCCCGGCCGAAGATCCCTTCGATCCCGCCAGCTACGAAGCCCTTCTCGTCATCGACGAGGCCGTTGCGCGGGCCTCTTTCCCGGAAGCCTTCGAATGATGCGGGCGCCCCGCATAGCTGCGTCCGCCGTGTCCCTGCGGCGGCATCACCGGGCGGCAATCGCTGCCCGGCAGGCGTCGGGGCGCAATTTCGGCGTGAATTTGCACAGCGGTTCTCCGATTCAGCGGGAAGTTGCCCAAACCGCCGGGGGCGGCTCAGAGGGGCTTACATGGGGCAGGGGAGCAGGCATGCTGGCTGCGGCGGTGCCGATGCGCCGCCACGCCGAGCATTTGTTCCGGCCCCTTCGCCTGAACGGGCAGGTACGCGCCCCCATCCGCGGCCTGCCCGTCTTTTGTCCCTCTCAGGCATTGGCGGAAGCTTGCCGTACCCCCCCAGTTTTGCGGCAAGCCTCCGCCCATCTTTTTTCCGCCCGCCTGCCTGTCTTGCACGGTCGTGGTTTGTGGGCACATTCCCCCGCGACAGTGAATGCCTCAACAGAAGGACAAGAAACATGCGGGCAAGAACACTTCTGGCGGCGTTGCCGCTTTGCGGGCTGCTGGCAGCCTGTGGTGACACCACCGGCGAGCAGATCATCTATGGTGGCGGCGCAGGCGCGGTCGGCGCGGTCCTGCTGGATGCCAACCCGGTCACCGGTGCTGCGGTCGGCGTCGCCGCAAACCTGGTCTATTGCCAGCAGAATCCCCGCAGATGCTGAGGCTGCCGCCGCAGCCCTGATCCGCCGCTCCTCCGGGGCCGCTTTTGAAATCGCGCAATCGCCGTGTCCGGGTCTGCCCCGGGCGCGGCGTTTTGCATTCCGCACTACCAAGGAACAAGGGACAGCCTATGTTTGACAAGATCCTGATCGCCAACAGGGGCGAGATTGCCTGCCGTGTCATCAAGACCGCGCGCAAGATGGGCATCAAGACCGTCGCCATCTACTCCGACGCCGACAAGCAGGCGCTGCACGTGCAGATGGCGGATGAAGCTGTCCACATCGGCCCGCCGCCCGCCAACCAGTCCTATATCGTCATCGACAAGGTGATGGAGGCAATCCGCCAGACCGGCGCGCAGGCGGTGCACCCCGGCTATGGCTTCCTGTCGGAAAACTCCAAGTTCGCCGAGGCGCTGGAAGCCGAGGGCGTCGCCTTTGTCGGCCCCCCGAAAGGCGCGATCGAGGCGATGGGCGACAAGATCACCTCCAAGAAGATCGCCCAGGAAGCCGGCGTCTCCACCGTGCCCGGCTACATGGGGCTGATTGCCGACGCTGACGAGGCGGTAAAGATCTCCAACGAGATCGGCTACCCGGTGATGATCAAGGCCTCCGCCGGCGGCGGCGGCAAGGGCATGCGCATCGCCTGGAACGACGAAGAGGCCCGCGAAGGCTTCCAGTCCTCCAAGAACGAGGCGGCGAACTCCTTTGGAGACGACCGGATCTTCATCGAGAAATTCGTGACCCAGCCGCGCCACATCGAGATCCAGGTGCTGTGTGACAAGCACGGCAACGGCATCTACCTGGGCGAGCGCGAATGCTCGATCCAGCGCCGCAACCAGAAAGTTGTTGAAGAGGCGCCGTCGCCCTTTCTGGATGAAGAAACCCGCCGCGCGATGGGCGAACAGGCTGTCGCGCTGGCCAAGGCGGTGGGCTATTCCTCCGCGGGCACCGTGGAATTCATCGTCGATGGTGACAAGAATTTCTACTTCCTCGAGATGAACACCCGCCTGCAGGTGGAGCACCCGGTGACCGAGCTGATCACCGGCGTCGACCTGGTCGAGCAGATGATCCGCGTCGCCGACGGCGCCGAGCTGCCGCTGCGTCAGGAAGACGTCAAGCTGACCGGCTGGGCGATCGAAAACCGGCTTTATGCCGAAGATCCCTACCGCAACTTCCTGCCCTCGATCGGCCGTCTGACCCGCTACCGCCCGCCGGCGGAGGTTGCGGCCGGCCCGATGGCCGAAAATGGCACCTGGCATGGCGACGCCCCCGCAGGCGACACCGCGGTGCGCAACGACACCGGCGTCTACGAGGGTGGCGAGATCTCGATGTATTACGACCCGATGATCGCCAAGCTCTGCACCTGGGGCCCGACCCGCGACGCGGCGATCGAGGCCATGCGCATCGCGCTCGACAGTTTCGAGGTGGAGGGCATCGGCCACAACCTGCCGTTCGTGGCGGCGGTGATGGATCATCCGAAATTCGTCTCCGGCGACATGACCACCGCCTTCATCGCCGAGGAATATCCCGACGGTTTCGCCGGGGTCGAGCTGCCCGAGGCAGACCTGCGCAAGATCGCGGCCTCCTGTGCGGCGATGCACCGGGTGGCTGAGATCCGCCGCACCCGCGTCTCCGGTCGGATGGACAACCACGAGCGCAAGGTCGGCACCGACTGGGTGGTCTCCCTGCAGGGGCAGTCCTACCCGGTGGTGATCGACGCCGACCGCGACGGGGCTACCGTGCGCTTCGAGGATGGCGAGGCTCTGCGGGTCAGTTCCGACTGGACGCCGGGCGACCAGCTGGCCACCGTCGATGTCAATGGCGAGACTTTGGTTCTGAAGACCGGCAAGATCACCCAGGGCTTCCGCATCCGCTCGCGCGGGGCGGATATCCGGGTCCACGTGCGCACCCCGCGGCAGGCGGAGCTGGCGCAGCTGATGCCCGAGAAACAGGCGCCCGACACCTCCAAGATGCTGCTCTGCCCGATGCCCGGCCTGATCGTGAAGGTCGACGTCGAAGTGGGGCAGGAGGTGCAGGAAGGCCAGCCGCTGTGCACCGTCGAGGCGATGAAGATGGAGAACATCCTGCGCGCCGAGAGAAAGGGCGTGGTCTCCAAGATCAACGCCAGCGCCGGTGACAGCCTGGCGGTCGACGACGTGATCATGGAGTTCGAATAACAATGGATCTGCGGGCAGATATCAGCGCGGGCAGGGGGGCGGCAGACGCCCTCCCGGTCGGCGTATCTGCCCGCAGGCGTTTGTCGGCATGCACGAAATCTTCAGGAATTTCTGCGACAGCTGCGGTGTTTGACCCCCTGAAGGTGCTGCATGTTCCGTCCCGCCCTGTGCCTGCTCTCGACGCTTCTGGTGCTGTCCGCCTGCGCGCTGGACAAGGAAGAGGCGTTGCGCAGCCAGCTCTCCGCCTGGGTGGAGCTGGGCGAGACCTTCTTCTTCGAAAGCTCGATGAGCTGCACCGCGGCGGTGTTTCACACCTCCGAAAGCCCGCGGCTCACCTCGCAGCTGGCGCGCGCGCGCTCGCTCAACACCGGCATGCAGATGCTGGAAGCCGGGACGCCGGTGGTCTTTGCGATCTCGGGCAAGTCCCCCAACGCGGTAACAGAGGACATCATGTCGCGCGACCTGCCGCAGGGGCTGGGGGTGCTGAACTCCGGTCTGGCCGGGGTCAGCTGCATGTCGGACCTGGTCAAATCGATCTATTACCAGGCCATCCGCAACCCGACGTCGAACCTGCTGTTCGTGCCGGACAGCGGTGCCATGGTGGTCCTCGACAAGCAGGCAATGGCGCTGATCTACGTGCGCGGCAACGGCTAGGCAGCTCCGGCGCAGCCGCCGCGCGCAGGCCTCAGCCGCCGCGCCGATCTTCCACTTCGCGCAGCCGCTCGGGGAATTTGTCGATGCTGCGCGACAGCTCGCGCACCGTCCAGGGGTGCGGCTTGCGCAGCTTCACGCCGCCGTCCTTGCCCACCAGCACCAACATGAAGCCGCGCGGACGCAGTTTCTGGCGCAGGGCGGATTTCGCCGCGGGATCCGTGTCGGTCAGCACGATGACGTCGCGCTCGCGCAGCGCCTCGATGCCGTCCATCAGCCGTTGCAGCTGTTCGTGGAAACGCGGGTCCTCGGGGCTGTCGGCAAACACCACAACCGGGCGGTGGGTCCATTGGAAGTCGGACAGCTGCACATCGTATCCAGGCTGGATCAGCTCATCCGTGCTGCTGTCGGCAGCCATGGCGGTCAGCGGCAGAAATCCTGCCAAAACAACGGTTAGGATTGCTTTCATGGTCTCTCCTGTTGGGTTGAATATATGTGCAACCGCGGCAATTGCGACCGTCAATTCCATGGCAGGGGCAAAAAACGTTCCCATTAACGGGATAATCAGGGGTTGGCGGTCATGATTGTTCATCCCCCCGTGACCGGGCTGCGGCCCGCGGCCCTCCCAGAGAGGTCCCGCACCATGATGAACGTGATCCTGCATGTCGGCGCCCATCGCTGCGCCACCACGTCGTTCCAGGAATACCTGCGCCAGAACAGCCCCGCGCTGGCCGCCGAGGGCATCGGCTTCTGGGGGCCGCGGCGGACCCGGCGTGGCCTGTTTCATGGCATCCAGCCGGGCCCGGCAAGGGTGACCGGCCGCAACCTTGCCGACCGCGCCCGCGGGCGGTTGCAGATCCAACTGGAATACAGCCGTGCGGCCGGGGTGCAGCATCTGATCGTCAGTGACGAGAACATGATCGGCAACATTCGCGACAACCTGCGGCACGGCGGGCTTTATGGCGGTGCCGGAGAACGCATGGCCCGCTTTGCCCGCGCCTTCGAGGGCAGCGTCGGCGATCTGGCGCTGAACATCCGCAGTCTCGACGGCTACTGGACCTCGGCGCTGGCCTATGCGGTGGCGCGCGGCCACCGGCTGCCGACGCCGACGCAGCTGGATCGGCTGGCGCGCGCGCCGCGCAGCTGGCGCGACGTGATCACCGACATCGCCGCCGCCATGCCCGGCGTGCGCCTGCATGTGCTGCCGTTTGAAATCTTCGGGGCCCGCCCCGAGGCCCAGCTGAAGGCGCTCACCGGCCAGGCCGCCCCGCGCGCCCATGCGCGCGTGCGGCTGAATGCCTCGCTGTGCCTGGAGGATCTGCGGGCCAGCCTGCCGCAGCGCGTCGCGGAACAGCTGCCCCAGGGCAGCGGCCGCTGGCACCCCTTCGACGAGGTCCAGGCCGCAGCCCTGCGCGAGGTCTACGCCGACGACATGATGTGGCTGGCAGGCGGGGCGGATGGCCTCGCCACGCTGGTCGAAGACCCCGAAAAACTGGCGGCGGGCCTGAACCCGCCCCGCACCCGACTGACGAGAGGAAGACCTGATGACAAACAAGGACGAATGGCGGGCTCTGGCTGAGAAAGAGCTGCGCGGACGGGCGGTCGAGGACCTCAACTGGCAGACGCTGGAAGGCATCGAGGTCAAGCCGCTCTATACCGAGGAAGACACCAAGGACCTGCCCCACATGGGCTCGCTGCCGGGCTTTGGTCCCTTCACCCGCGGGGTGAAGGCCACCATGTACGCCGGCCGCCCCTGGACCATCCGCCAATACGCGGGTTTCTCCACCGCGGAGGAGAGCAACGCCTTCTACCGCCGCAACCTGGCCGCGGGCCAGCAGGGCGTTTCGGTCGCCTTCGACCTCGCCACCCACCGCGGCTATGACAGCGACCACCCCCGCGTGGTCGGCGATGTCGGCAAGGCCGGGGTCGCCATCGACAGCGTCGAGGACATGAAGGTGCTGTTCGACGGCATCCCGCTGGATCAGGTCTCGGTCTCGATGACGATGAACGGCGCGGTGATCCCGGTGCTGGCGAATTTCATCGTCGCGGGCGAGGAGCAGGGCCACGACAAGTCGCTGCTGGCGGGCACCATCCAGAACGACATCCTGAAGGAGTTCATGGTCCGCAACACCTATATCTATCCGCCGAAACCCTCGATGCGGATCATCTCGGACATCATCGAGTACACCTCGAACGAGATGCCCAAGTTCAACTCGATCTCGATCTCCGGCTATCACATGCAGGAGGCCGGCGCGAACCTGGTGCAGGAACTCGCCTACACGCTGGCGGACGGGCGCGAATACGTGCGCGCGGCAATCGACGCCGGCATGGATGTGGACAAGTTCGCCGGCCGCCTCAGCTTCTTCTTCGCGATCGGCATGAACTTCTTCATGGAGATCGCCAAGCTGCGCGCCGCGCGCACGCTCTGGCACCGGGTGATGACCGAGTTCGGCGCCAAGAACGAGCGCTCCAAGATGCTGCGCACCCACTGCCAGACCTCGGGCGTGTCCTTGCAGGAGCAGGACCCCTACAACAACGTCATCCGCACCGCCTATGAAGCGCTGAGCGCGGTGCTCGGTGGTACCCAGTCGCTGCACACCAACGCGCTGGACGAGGCCATCGCGCTGCCCACCGATTTCTCCGCCCGCATCGCCCGCAACACCCAGCTGGTGCTGCAGGAGGAGACCGGTGTGACCAACGTGGTCGACCCGCTGGCCGGTTCCTACTACGTCGAAAGCCTCACCAACGAGCTGGTCGAGAAGGCTTGGGCGCTGATGGAAGAGGTCGAGGAGATGGGCGGCATGACCAAGGCGGTCGAAAGCGGCATGCCCAAGCTCCGGATCGAGGAATCCGCCGCCCGCCGCCAGGCCATGATCGACCGCGGCGAGGAGGTCGTGGTCGGCGTCAACAAGTACCGCAAGGACAAGGAAGACCCGATCGACATCCTGGATGTCGACAATGTCGCGGTGCGTGAAAGCCAGATCGCGCGGCTTAAGCAGCTGCGTGAAACCCGCGACGAGGCTGCCTGCCAGGCGGCCCTGGAGGAACTCACCCGCCGCGCCAAGGAAGGCGGCAACCTGCTGGAGGCCGCCGTGGAAGCGGCCCGTGCCCGTGCGTCAGTCGGAGAAATCAGCATGGCGATGGAAAAGGAATTCGGCCGCCACCGCGCCGAGGTAAAGACCCTGGCCGGCGTCTACGGCGCCGCCTACGAGGGCGATGAGGGCTTTGCCGCGATCCAGAAGTCGATCGAGGATTTCGCGGCCGAGGAAGGCCGCCGCCCGCGGCTTCTGGTGGTCAAGATGGGCCAGGACGGCCACGACCGCGGCGCCAAGGTGATCGCCACCGCCTTTGCCGACATCGGCTTTGACGTCGATGTGGGGCCGCTGTTCCAGACCCCCGAGGAAGCCGCGCAGGACGCCATCGACAATGACGTGCACGTGGTCGGAATCTCGTCCCAGGCGGCGGGTCACAAGACGCTGGCCCCGCAGCTGGTCGACGCGCTCAAGGCCGCAGGCGCCGAGGACATCATCGTGATCTGCGGCGGGGTGATCCCGCAGCAGGACTACGAGTTCCTCTACAGCAAGGGCGTCAAGGCGATCTTCGGCCCCGGCACCAACATTCCCGAGGCAGCCCAGGACATCCTGAAGTTGATTCGCGAAGCGCGCGCCTGACGTGACCTGAACCCCTGCGGGCGGGGGGCTCCCGCGCCCGCAGGGGTCCGCCCCTCGGGCGGATCCCTTGGCGGCCTTGGGCCGGGCAGCCGCCCGAGGGGCGCCTGCCGCCGCGCCGAGATCCCAGCAATACTTCTGCCAGCCCCCGCACGGGCGCAGGGCGCCCTGGTCGCGAAGCTGGTCAAGTTATTCCCAACAAACGATTCATTCCGGTGGTGTCCGAGGCTCGGCGACCGCCCCAAGGGCACGTGCCGAGGCGGTCCGGCCAGGCCGCGGCATCACACAGCGGCCCGTATCTCTTTAAAGTTGTTCATTAATTTTAGTTTATGCAACTAAAGATTGCAAAAACCTGCGGCAAGCGGCAAGATGATCATGGTTTAACTGTATTCTTCTTCTCGTTTGCGGGGTGTTGCAATGACCGTTCTCCTGAGAATTTGCCGGTTTGGCGCCTTTGGCGTGTTTCATGCGGACGGCCGCAGCATTCCACTGGGCGCCAAGCACCAGGCTCTGCTGGCCCTGCTGTCGACGGCAGAGGGTGGCATTCGCACCCGCGCCTTCCTGGAAAAGACGCTCTGGTGCCTCGCGCAGCCGGAACAGGCCAAGGCCAGCCTGCGCACGGCGCTGTCAACCCTGCGCCGCCACTTGGGACCGGAGGCGGCCAAGCTGTTGTTCGCCAATCGCGAGCGGGTGATCCTCGACCTGACCCGGATCGAGTTGGACAGAGGCGTCAGCGGCGGGCCGACCTTCATGGAAGGCTTTGAGCTGCCGCACGAGGAGGTGTTCCGCAGCTGGCTCAGCGAGACGCGGCAGGAGCTGGCGCGCATCGCGCCGCAGGCCGCCGCGACCGGCGCACCGCACCGCGGCCGCGTGGTGCTGGACGGGTTGCTGCCGACGGTGACCGTCCTGCCGTTTGCCCAACGCCACCCGAGCGAGGACAACGGCGTGCTTGGCGACCTGATCGCCGAGGAGCTGTCGCGCCACCTGTCGCGCAGCTGGGCGTTTTCGGTGACCTCTTATCTTGCGTCCCGGCAGCTGGATCCGCAGCGGGTGCGCCCGGCCGAGGTGGCTGGGCTGGCGCAGGCGGGCTACCTGGTGACCGGCAGCATAACCACTGATGGCAGCCGTTTCCGGGCCCAGATCGACCTGCATGATGCCCCGCGCGAGAAAGTCGTCTGGTCGCGCAGCTTTGAAGGCAGTCAGCGCAACCTGCTGGAGGGGCGCAGCACCGCGCTGCGAAACGCGACCCAGCAGATCGGCCAGACCGCGGCCGGTGAGGCGGTGCGGCTGGTCGGTTTCCAGCCGCTGCGGGACCTGGAAAATCACACGCTGCTGATGGCTGCCATCGCCCAGATGCAGGAAATGGAGGCGGAAAAATTCCAGCAGGCCCATGATCTCCTGATGCACCTGCTGGAACGGGAACCCGATCACGCCTTGCCGCTGACCTGGATGGGCTTCTGGCACGCGATGCGGGTGGAGAAGGGGCTGTCGCCGAACCGTGAGCAGGATTGCCGCCTGGCCACCCGCATGGCCGAGGCCGCCATCGCCGTCGCGCCGGGGTTCTCGCTGGCGCATACGCTGAAGGGGCTGATTTCCAGCCATCTGCTGTTCCGCTTTGACCTTGCGCAGGATGCCTATGACCTGGCCTTGCGGGACAACCCGAACGAGGCGCTGGCACTGCTGCTGAAAGGGGCGACGCTGGCCTATCAGGACGTGCCGGACGAAGCGGTGGCGCTGACCGATGCGGCCCGCCGACTGTCGCCGCTGGGGCCGCAAAGCTATTATTTCGATGCGATCTCGGCGCTGGCCAACCTGACCGCGCGCGACTTCGGGCGCGCGATCGAGCTGGCGGACCGCTCGCTGCGGTCGAAACAGGCCTTCCCGGTGCCGCTGCGCTCCAAGGCGATTGCGCTGCAGATGTCGGGCCGTGACGCCGAGGCGCGCAGTACCGTGGATCGCTTGTTGCAGGCGGCACCGCGATTCAATCTTTCGCAGTTTCAGCGTGACAATCCCGCCGCGATGAGCCCGGCGGGCCAGGAATGGGTCAGCGCCCTCCGCGCGGCGGGGGTGCCGGACTGACTCCAAGGGGTTGCACAGGCAGGCAAACGCCGGGCTCGTTAAAAAGCGAAGCGTTTGTTTGCCCGCGCGCCCGGACGATCTTACGGTTTGTTTACGCTCTTGCGGTCCATTCGGGGCATGGAACAGGCGGCCGGCTCGTGGTCGGCCTGTATTCGCCAGAGCGCGGTCCTGCGGGGCGGCATCTTCCCATCGGCCATCGGCGGCCCGGGGGGATCTGGCGGCTGCCACGGAAGAGATCATGACCGCACGCAAAAAAAACGGATCCGCAAAACGCTATTTTCGGCCTTTTTCCAGCATTGGCGCCAAGATCACGCTGATCCTCATGGCGATGGGGGCCGCGGCCGCGGCAGTTGGATTGCTGGTGTCGCTGGTGTTCGCGCAGGTGGGCAGCCAGATGCGGGTGCTGACCGATGCGAAAGTGCCGGAGCTGGAGCTGAGCCGCCAGCTGACCGACGCGGCGGCCCGCACCAAGGACGTGATGATCGCGGTATTGCAGGCCAGCGACGCGACCGAACTCTCCGCCGCCGAGGAGGAGGCTGCAGCCGCCATCGCGCATCTGAACGCCAGCGCGGCAGGGTTGGGCGGCGACCACCAGGCGCAGTTCCAGGCCGAGGCGGCAACGGCCGCCGAGCGGCTCAACAGCCTGATCGCGGCCCGCAGCGGGGCCTTCCGCAACCAGGTGATGATCGACATTCGCACCTCCAGCCTGCAGATGATGGGAGAGACCGTGCAGATGCGGCTGGCAGATGTGGCCGGTGCGGCCCGCAGTGGCCTGGTCGAGGGCGGCGAAGCCACGATCACCCAGGTGGACGCGGCGCTGAAAACGTTGGTCGAGCAGCAGTTTGGCGACCTGCAAACGCTGCTGGAAGCGCGGGCGGACATCAGCATTCTCTCCGGCGCGGCGCTGGCGCTGGGGCATGTGCGCGACGTCGCCACCAAGCGCGAATTGAAGAAGATGGCCAAGACCGCCGGTTCCCGGCTGAAGCCGGTTCTGGCGCGGCTGGAGGACCTCGGCGTGGACGCCGGGTCGCGTCGCGAGATCAGCGCCGCGGTGGCCCTGTTCCAGTCGACGCTCTCGGCCAGCCGCAAGGAGCTGAAGGAAAGCCGCGGGCCGGTGCTGGCGGCGCGCAGTGCGAGCCTCGGCCCGCTTACGGCTGCGATCGAAACGATGACCCGCAGCCTTTCGGACGCGGCCGCCGGGGCCAGCGCCGGCAACCGTGACACCATCCAGCGACTGCTGGACAACCAGGTCGGCGTGTTGTTGCAGCTGCTGGAGCTGACCCGCTGGATCAACGCCTTCCAGGTCGCCGCGTTGGACATGGCGGCTGCCTCGGACCTGGATGCGGTGGAGATTGCGACGGGGTCGTTGCAGGCGGCGGCGCAGGCGCTGGAAGGGTTCTACGCGTTCGAACAGGGCGTGTTCCGCACCGAGCTGGAAGCGATGATCGCCATGGCCGATCCGGCCAACGGTCTGCCGCTGTTCAAGGCCGCGGCGCTGCGTGCCTCGGACGAGGCCGCAGAGGCGGCGCAGGCGACGGTTGCGGCCGTGCTGCGCTTTGCCGATAGCGCGGGCAAGCTGGGTGCCGACAGCCAGTTGGAAATTTCGTCGATTGCCAAGGGGTTGTCTGGTGAAGTTCAAGCGGCGCAGCGGCAGATGCAGATGCTGATGGGCGTGGCCGCGGCGGTCTTTGTGGCGGCGCTTGTGCTGACCCGGGTGCTGATCCTGCGTCCGCTGGCCAACATCAGCGCCACCACCGAGCGGCTGGCGGCGGGCGATCTGCGTCCGGTCACCGGCTACGAGCGGGCCAGCGACGAGATCCGCCGCATCGCCACCGCCTTGCGGGTGTTCCGTGACGGGCTGGTCGAAAAGGCCGAGGTGGAGGCCACGGCCGAGGCCGAGCGCAACGCCCGGCTGGCCGAACAGACCGCCGCCGTGGGTGCCATCGGCGCCGGTCTTGAGCGGTTGTCGCAAGGTGATCTGACCGTGCGGATCGAGGAGGAGATGGGCGAGGGCTATGCCAAGCTGCGCGATGATTTCAACGCCGCGGTGGACAAGCTGGAAGCCTCGATCCGCAGTCTCAGCGCCAATGGCCTGTCGATCGCGGGCAGCAGCACCGAGATCTCCGCGGCCTCGCATGACCTGTCGGGCCGCTCGGAGCGCACCGCGCAGACGCTGGCGGGCACCGCCGCCGCAGTGAACCAGCTGTCGGTGTCGATCAGCGGCACCGCCAAGGCCTCGGGAGAGGCCTCTGCCTCGGTCGAGACGGCGCGGCGCAACGCTGACAACAGCATCGAGGTGGTGGAACAGGCCTATGGCGCGATGGAGGCGATCAAGGAGAGCTCGCAGAAGATTTCGCAGATCATCGGGCTGATGGACTCGATCGCACAGCAGACCAACCTTCTGGCGCTGAACGCCGGGGTCGAGGCCGCGCGTGCCGGGTCGGTCGGCAAGGGGTTCGCCGTCGTCGCTTCCGAGGTCCGCACCCTGGCGCATCGCTCAAAGGAAGCGGCGACCGAAATCGCCACCTTGGTGGCCGAGGCGCGCGAGAACGTCGACCTCGGGGCGGGCCTGGTCGATCAGACCCGTGCGGCGATCGACGAGATCTCCACCTCGGTGACCAGCGCCGCGGACCTGATGAAAACCATCTCCCAGGCGGCCAGCGAACAATCCGGCAGCCTGCAGGAAATCAATGCGGCGATGGCCAGCCTGGATGATGCCACCACCCGCAACGCGGGCCTGTTTGAAGAGGTCACCGCCTCCAGCCAGGGGCTGTCGCGCGAGGCGCAGGCAATGGCCGAGGCGATCGGCGCGTTCCGCACCCATGATGACCCGGCAGCGCCGCCGTCGCAGGCGGAGGTCTACGAGGAGGTTGACGAGCCCTGGGCGCGGTCGGCCTGACGCGGCGCAGGGGCGCAATCGCGGCTTGCGCCCGGCCGCGGCTTGGCTAGTCTCTGCCCTGTCGGCGGCAGAGGGAGCGCATGATGAGACTGGATCACCTGGCCGTGGCGGGCGCCACCCTGGCGGAGGCCACCGCCCATGTGGAAGAGGCTATGGGGGTCCGGCTCGGGGCAGGCGGCAGCCACGCCCGCTTCGGCACGCACAACCGCCTGATCGGGCTTGAGGACGGCCTCTATCTGGAGGCGATCGCCATTGATCCCGCGCAGCAGCCGCAGCAACGGCCCCGCTGGTTCGACCTCGACAATCTCAGCGGCCCGGCGCGGCTGGCGCATTGGATCCTGCGGGCCGAGGATATGGCGCAGGAGCAGGCGCTGCTGCCGAAGCATGCGCAGTCTCCGGTGCAGATGGCGCGCGGTGACCTGCGCTGGCTGATGACGGTGCCCGCGGATGGGATTCAGCCCTTTGACAACGTCTTTCCGTCGGTTCTGCAATGGCAGTCGCCGCCGCCGACCGCCAGCCTGCCGCAATCGGGGTGTCGGCTGCGGCGGCTGACGGTCTGCCACCCGGAGGCCAGCGCCCTGCGTGCCGCACTTGCGCGGGTGCTGGAAGATCCGCGCGTGGAGGTTGAGTCTGGCCCTCCCGCCCTGCAGGCCGAGTTCGACACGCCACACGGGCCGAGGCTGCTGGCATGAAGATCCGCCCCGCCACCGCCGCGGACGCCGAGCCCTGCTGTGCCATCGCCAACTGGGTGATCCGCGACACGCTGGCCACGTTCAACACCGAGGAGAAAACGCCCGAGCAGGTCCGGGCGCAGATCGCGGCGCGGCCCGGTAGTTACTTTGTCGCCGAGCAGGCGGGCCGGGTGCTGGGCCATGCCTATTTCTTCCCGTTTCGCGCCGGTCCCGGCTATCGGTTTACCGCCGAACACACCATCCACCTGTTGCCCGAGGCCCAGGGCCAGGGGGCCGGGCGCTTGCTGATGCAGGCGCTGGAGGCGGCGGCGCGCCAGGCGGACATCCACGTTCTGGTGGCCAGCGTCAGCAGCGCGAACCCGGCCGCCATCGCCTTTCACGCCGCGCTGGGCTATGTGGAAACGGCGCGCATGCCGCAGTTGGGCTGCAAGTGGGGGCAGTGGCTTGATACTGTTTTCATGCAGAAAATCCTGACGCCGGGCATTCCTGCCCCTGACAGCGCCGCCAATCCCCGCTAGGCTGGAGCCATGTCGCTTTGGTCTCGCATATCTGACGCGCTGGCAGCGCTTGCCAATGGTGAAAGCCTGACGCAGGTGTTCGACCGGCTGCGTGCCCCGCCCGAACGCACCGTGGGTTTTGCCATCGCGGTGATCGCGCTCGGGGCCAAGATGGCCAAGGCCGATGGCCAGGTCACCCGCGACGAGGTCACCGCCTTCCGCGAGGTGTTCCAGATCGCCCGCGAGGATGAGGCCGGGGCGGCCCGCGTGTTCAACATCGCGCGCACCGATGTGGCCGGCTATCGGGAATATGCGGCCCGCATCCAGCGGATGTTCGCGGATGACCCCTCGACCCTCAACGACCTGATGGAGGGGCTGTTCCACATTGCCATGGCCGATGGGTTCTACCACCCCGGCGAGAACGAGTTTCTCGAGGAGGTGAGCCGCATCTTCGGGCAGACGCCGCAGCAGTTCCAGGCGCTGCGGGCGCGCTTCGTGCCGGATGCGCCGAAGGATCCCTATACCGTTCTTGGCGTCAGCCCCGACATGGACAAGGACGAGATCCGCAAGCATTGGCGGCGGCTGGTGCGCGACACTCACCCCGATGCGATGATGGCGCGCGGCGTCCCCGAAGAGGCGGTGCGGCTGGCGGAAAAGCGGATGATCGACATCAACCGCGCCTGGGACCAGATCAACGGGTGCTGCGGCAATGCGGCTGGCAACCTATAACATCGAATGGTTCGCTTACCTGTTTGACAGCCAGGACCGCCTGCTGCTGGACTCGGCGCCCTCGGGACACCATGGCACGGACCGCTACACCCAGGGGCGGGCGATCGCCCATGTGCTGCGCCGCATCGACGCCGATGCGGTGATGATCGTCGAGGCACCCAACACCGGCAAGACCCAGCGCAGCGCCCGGGCGCTGGAACATTTCGCGGCCGAGGCGGGCCTGCGCACCTGCGAGGCGGTCAGCGGTTTTGCCAATGACACGCGGCAGGAGATTTCCCTGCTGTATGATCCCGCGGTGCTCTCGGCGGTACATGATCCGCAGGCCGCACCGGATGCGCCGCGCTTTGACGGGGTTCTGCCGATGGATCTGGATGTCGATGCGCAGGCGGACGCGGTGCGTTTCTCCAAGCCGCCGCTGGAGCTGGCGGTGACCACCCGGGGCGGCACCGCATTGCGGATGATCGGCGCGCATCTGAAGTCCAAGGCGCCGCATGGTGCGCGCACCCCGGCCGCCGCCACCGCCCGGTCGATCGCCAATCGGCGCAAGCAGCTGGCCCAGGCCATCTGGCTGCACCGCCGGGTGGCCGCCCATGTCGCCGCCGGCGACCACGTGGTGGTGATGGGCGATCTCAACGATGGTCCGGGCCTGGACGAATACGAAAAACTGTTCGGCCGATCCTCGGTCGAGATCGTGATGGGGGATTTGCTGAATGACCCGCACGGGCTGGCGCTGAGCGGCGCGCAGCGCGACCCGCTGCCCAGCACGTCGCGGTTCTATAACCCTGAAACGAAACGTTATTTCTGTGCCTTGCTGGACTACGTGATGATCTCGCACAGCCTGATGCAATACCAGCCGCACTGGCGGATCTGGCACCCTTTCGAGGATGCCGAGTGCCGCGGTGACGCGACGCTGCACAGGGCGCTGCTGGATGCCTCGGATCATTTTCCGGTCACGCTGGACCTGCAGCTGGACTGACCGGCCTGCCGGTGCGAATGGCACTGTTTCTCTGCGCTTCCCCCTGTTTTCGCCCCGGCGCGCGACCTATATTGACCGCATGAAACAGATCATCCTGCCCGTGGCCCTGATCGGCCTTCTGTCCACGCCCCTGCTTGCGCAGGAGGACGCCGAGCGCACGCCGCCCGACGACACCGGGTCCAGCCTGATGGAACGCGGGGCCGAGCTGTTCTTGCGCGGGCTGCAACAGGAGATGGCACCGGCGCTGCAGGATCTGCAGGGCTTCATGCAGGACATCGGGCCTTCGATGGGCGCGTTCCTGTCCCAGATGGGTCCGGCGCTGGCGGATATCGCCCGCGAGGTCGAGGATTGGAGCGTCTACGAGATGCCCGAGATCCTGCCCAATGGCGATATCATCATCCGCCGCAAGCCGGACACGGAGCCCCCCGAAGACGACCCCACTGACACCGTGCCGGACGGCGAGGCAATCGACATCTGACACCCGCCCCGACGGCGCTGCTCTGCTGACATGGGCCTAAACGCACGGGCCGAACCGCACTGGCCTGTCGACACGGGGCAAATATCTCCGAGGTGATGTCTCCGGCCCGAGCGATACGCGCGGGCCTCTCAGGTCCAGCCGCCGCGCGATTACCCGCGCGGTGTGGCCGGTGCCGCGGTTGTATCCGCCGGGACCTCGGCGGTATGGACGGCCTCTTCCTTGGGGCTTTGCGGCTTGGTGAAGCTCAGCACCACTTCAGCGTCCAGCGCCTTGGCCAGGGCTTTCAGGCGGTTCTCGGCCACCTCGCCATACAGTGGCCGGGCGGCATCGGGCAGGGCGGCATGCAGCACGCGCTTGCGCGGCTGCCAGCGCAGCTTGCCGATGTCGCCCTTGTCCGACACCATCAGCATCGCGCCGAACCGCATCGCGCGGCCCAGAACCTCGGCCTCGTGCTGGCCCTTCTCGTCGAGCAGTCCGTACAGATGGTCAAAGGCGCTGCCCTGGCGCTTGTTGCTGTAGCGGTGCAGCAGCGCCAGCCCCAGGAACACGCGCTCGGAATGTTTCAGCCCGCCGAGATTGGCGCGGGTGGCGTTGTCGAAACAGACCTCGGCGCGGTAGTCGGGATGTGCCCGCCAGCTGACGTCATGCAGCAGGCAGGCGGCCTTGACGAGCCGACGCTTGCTGTGCGGGGCGCCGTTGAAGAGGGGGCTGACGAAGTCATAAAGCGTCTTGCCAAAGCCGGGGATGCGGGCGTCCTTCATCTCGGCAAAACGCGACGCCTCGATCAGCGGATCACGCTCGCGCAGGCGCTGTGGCATCTGCTCATACAGCAGCCCCTCGCGGATGCCGTAGCTGGACACCGCGATGTCCTTGGGCTTGAAGGTCTTGACCAGGCGCGTCAGCACGTCGATCGCATAGGGAACCAGCGCCATCCGGGTCGAGGAAATGCCGCAGGCGTTGCGCAATTTGCCAAGGTCGCTGTTTTCGATGAAGCGGGCGGTCTCGCGCATGTCGCGGGGAGACATGCGGTATTCATGCAGCACTTTCAGCGGGTAACCGCGGCGGTGCATGTCGATGCGCGCAATCGCCCGCCAGCTGCCGCCCACCAGGAACAGGCGGTCGCGCTGCGCGCCCATCTCTTCTTTCAGCTGGTCGATCACCTCGGCGATATAGGCCTTGCGGCCCCGGCGGCCGCCCTTGATGTCGCGCAGCTTCAGTGGCCCCAGTGGCGAGGTCACCCGGCGTCCGACGGTGTTGTGATGGATCTCCGCCAGCTCCATCGAGGAGCCGCCGATGTCGCAGACCAGCCCATAGGCCCCGGGCCAGCCCAGGAGCACGCCCTGCGCCGACAGCCGGGCTTCCTCGCGCCCGTCGATAACGTGGATCTTGAGGCCGGTCTCGCGCAGCACCTCCTCGCAGAACTCCGGCCCGTCGGAGGCGTCGCGCACCGCCGCGGTGGCCACCGCCGACAAGGGCGGCAGGCCCATGCCCCGCGCAAGATGCTGGAAACGGCGCAGCGCCGAGAGCGCGCGTTTGCGCCCATCGGGGTTCAGCCGACCCGATTCCGACAGGCCGGCGCCGAGTGCGCACATGATCTTCTCGTTGTAGAAATAGGCCGGGCTGCGGGCGGCGCCGTCAAACACCACGAGGCGCACCGAGTTGGACCCGACGTCGACCACGCCGACCCGGGACAGCGCCCGCGCGCCGGGATCGTCAAAGAGCGGTCGGCCGAAAGGGCCCCAGTCGGTGTTGGCGGCGGCGGGGGCATCAGTCATGGGCATCGGGCCTTCGTCTTGCAGTCCGCGGTCAGGATGGGCCAAGGCAAGGGCGGGGTCAACCTCCTGCCTAGGCGGCGTTTTCCGTGCTTTCCTGCCGGATTTCCGACAGCGCCCGTACGGCCAGCGGCCGGGTCAGGCTGCGTTTTTCCGCCAGTGACAGGTGATCCAGGCGCCCGACGATCTGCGCCGCGGCGGCAAAGGAGCGGTGCATATGCGCCACCAGGTAGGGGATCACGTCGGGCTTGGGGGTGATCTGGCGGTCGGTAAAGAGCTTGGCCAGCACCACCGCCAGCAGCTGGTCATCCGGCGGTTGCAGCTCGGCATGGGTTGCCGCCTGTACCCGGCTTTGCAGGTCCGGCAGGCTGAGCCCCCAGAGATTCGGGGCCATCTGCCCGGTCATCACCAGCGCGTGCCCCTGCGCCAGCACCAGGTTGTGCAGGTGGAACAGCAGGTTCTGGCGCTCGCGGTCGGCACGGATGTCGGGCACGTCCTCGACCACCACGGGGCCTTGCGACAGCTCCGTGAGCTGTGCCTCGGTCAGCGCCGTTGCGGGCAGGATGCGCGCCCCGGTCTGGCTGGCCCAGACATGCGCCAGGTGGGTCTTGCCGGCGCCGGCGGGACCGGTCAGCACCAGCTTGCCGCTGGGCCAGGTAAACTGCGGATCCAGCAGCGCCACGGCCATCGCGTTGGAGGGGGCCACAAAGAAATCATCGCGCCCCAGGGCCGGTTTGGACGGTAGATCGAAACTCAGCTGTTGCGCCATCGGATCACTCGGCCCCCGCGTCGCGGTGCCCCTGTCCCTGGTAGAGGCGACTGTTGAGATACTGCTCGGTCAGGAAGCGCGCGATCACCCCCAGGGCGGCGGCCACCGGCACGGCAACCAGCATGCCGACGAAACCGAACAGCGCGCCGAAGACCGACAGCGCCAGAAGCAGCCACACCGGGTGCAGCCCGACGGAATCCCCGACCAGCTTGGGGGTGAGGAAATTGCCCTCGACGATCTGGCCGATCACGAAGATCCCGGCCACCAGCCCGATCGAGACCCAGTCGCCCCAGAACTGGAACAGCGCCAGGCCGATGGCCAGGGCGCCGCCGATCAGCGCGCCCAGGTAGGGGATGAAGGTCACCAGCCCGGCGATGAAGCCCACCGCAAGGCCGAAGTTCAGCCCCACCAGCATCAGGGCCACCGCGTAGTAGCTGCCCAGGATCAGGCAGACCGTGCCCATTCCGTGGATGAAGGAGTGCATCACCTTGTCAATTTCCGACGCGATGTGGCGGATCACCGGCTGGTGGTCGCGCGGCAGCAGCTCGTCGATGCGGGCGATCATCCGGTCCCAGTCCAGCAGCAGGTAGACCGCCACGACCGGAACGATCACCAGGAGAACCACGATGTTGAGTAGCGAAACCGCCGACCCCAGCGCGGTCTGCAACAGCTCCATCGCGCGCGATTGCAGGGTTTCACCAAGGGTGCTGACGGCCTTGTGGATGCGGGTGTCCTGTTCGAACAGGGACGGTACGTGCTCCACCGCGAAGGCGCGGGCGTCACGCACCAGTTGCGGCAGCACGTTGATCAGGTCGATCAGCTGGTAGATCAGTGTCGGCACCACCACCAGCAGCAGCAGCAGGAACACCAGCAGGGCGGCGATGGTAATGGTGGCGGTGGCCCCGGTCCGGCTCATACCCCAGGCCTCGAGGCGATCGGCAATCGGGTCGATCATATAGGCAATCGCCGCGCCCAGGATGAAGGGCAGCAACACGTTCCCGAGCGCCCACATCACCACGGCAAAGACGACTGCGGCAAGGCCCCAGAATTTGAACTGTTTCTTCGCTGGTAGCGCCATGGTCCGTCTGCCCGTTCGCGTCCGCATTGTTCAGGATCTTGGTCGCCAGTCTTCCCTGATGCGCCCAGCCCATGCAAGGGGCTGGGGGCAATCGCCTGTGGGCAAGGCGGGGATAAGCCGCAAAAGGCCGGGGGCAAGTCAAGGAAATCTTGCCCCGCAAGGCGAGTGGTGCTGCCGCCTTGCGGGTGGTCATTGCCGGGTCAGAAGATGAAATCGTCCGCCGTCAGGTCACTCGCCGAGACGTTGTCGACGGTGATGCTGCTGCCGCGGTAGCTGACCAGGGCCGCGCCGTCGCCGGTGTCTTCGATGGTGAGCTGGGAAAACCGCTTGGCGTGCAGGATCTCGATCATGTCGACGCCGTCCTCGAAGTCGCGGATGGTGTTGTCGCCAAAGCTCTTGCTCTTGAACTGGAACACATCGGCGCCGCTGCCGCCCTCGAGGGTGTCATTGCCGTTGTTGACGCAGATCACGTCGTCGCCGCCAAGCCCCGACAGCCAGTTGTCGATGCCGGAATCCTTCAGCACATCATCGTAGTTGGAGCCGCGCACGCCCTCGATGCTCTTGAAGGTGTCCCGGTTGCCGAACCCGTCGATGGCGGTGCCCTTGCCGAGGTTCACCTTCACCCCCACGTAGCCGCCTCGGCTGACATCAGGGTCGTAGCGGATGGTGTCAAATCCGCCCCGGCCGTGGAAGAAATCATTGCCCTGCAGGCCGGTGAAGCGGTTGTCGCCGTCATCGCCCTTCATCACATCGCGCATGAACGAGCCGCGGACGTTCTCGATGTTGCTGACCTGGTCGGTCAGGCCATCCGTGCCAATGATGGTGCCCGCCTTGAGATCCGCGCGGATGCCCTGTTTGGCAAGAAACACGTAATGGAAGCTGTCGCTGTAGTTCAGCGTGTCGCGGCCGTCGCCACCATCGTAGATGTCCGCGCCGCCGAGGTCGGTGATGAAATCATCGCCGCCATTCGCGGAAACGGTGTCGTTGCCAAAACCGGTGCGCAGGTCGTCACCGTCCCAGTCAAAGGGATACTGGCTGTCATCGGAGCCGATGAAAGTGTGCCCCCCGGCCCAGATCAGTTCGTCCAGCTGATGCGGGTTCCCACTGGCCATCATCGCTGCTGCAATCGGCAGGCTGACGTTCAGGCCGGACGCCTCCATGATCCTGTCGCCATCGCTGTTGTACCAGATGATCTTGGTGATCGTTCCTTCGGTGAAACTGCCGCTGCTCCCGGCTGTGACGGCGTCCTTGATGAGCACCTTGATTCGCGCCGGTTGCGAAGTCTCGTCGATCGGGCCGTCCTGTCCGTTGTATTCCGCGAAAATCGCCTTGGAGGTGACCTTGGTTACCTCGTAATTTCCGAAGTTCGAGTATCGGAAAACGCCTTGATTCCCGTTGAACCACTTGAACGTTGCCATAATTTCCCCCTGCCTTGCTGGAAACTCATAAACAAATGAAAGACCGGGAAGCGCCAAAGGGCGCCCCGGCGTTGCGCCCTCAGCACCCATAGCGTGTCTTTTTGACAATTTTTAGCAGAGTTGGTCCGGCAGCTTTCCCGCACGCGCCTGATTGCCTGTGGCGCAGCGATGGCTTAGACCGCATGGGAACCTGAATTCGTGAACCCGTTTGCTAGAATGAGACCGCCATGCGCCTGTCCCGCTACTTCCTGCCTGTTCTGAAGGAAAACCCCTCGGAAGCCCAGATCGTCAGCCACCGGCTGATGTTGCGCGCCGGGATGATCAAGCAATCCTCCGCCGGGATCTACTCCTGGCTGCCCCTGGGCTTCAAGGTGCTGAAAAAGATCGAAAGCATCGTCCATGACGAGCAGATCCGCGCGGGCCACATCCCGATGCTGATGTCGACCATGCAGCCGGCCGACCTGTGGCGCGAGTCGGGCCGCTATGATGACTACGGCCAGGAGATGCTGCGCATCCGCGACCGCCACGAGCGCGACATGCTGTTCGGCCCGACCAACGAGGAGATGATCACCGACATCTTCCGCGCCCATGTCAGCAGCTACAAGGATCTGCCGCTGACCATGTACCAGGTGCAGTGGAAATTCCGCGACGAGATCCGCCCGCGCTTTGGCGTGATGCGGGGCCGCGAGTTCTACATGAAGGACGGCTACAACTTCGACCTGACCAAGGAAGACGCGCTGCACGCCTACAACCGCCACCTGGTCAGCTACCTGCGCACCTATGAGCGGATGGGCCTGCAGGCGATCCCGATGCGTGCCGACGGCGGCCCGATTGGCGGTGATTACACCCATGAATTCCTGGTGCTGGCCGACACCGGCGAGTCGGAAGTTTTCTATGACAGCGCGGTGACCGACCTCACCTTTGGTGATCGCGACATCGACTATGACAACGTCGAACAGTGCCAGAGCGTGCTGGAGGAGTTCACCTCGAAATACGCCCGCACCGACGAAACCCACGACGAAGCCCTGTTCAACCAGATCCCCGAGGAGCGTCGCCGGGTGGCGCGCGGCATCGAGGTGGGGCAGATCTTCTACTTCGGCACCAAGTATTCCGAAAGCATGGGCGCCACCGTGCAGGGGCCAGATGGCAAGAACGTGCCGGTTCACATGGGCTCGCACGGGATTGGCGTCAGCCGTCTGCTGGGCGCGATCATCGAGGCCAGCCACGACGACAAGGGCATCATCTGGCCCGAGGGCGTGACCCCGTTCCACTGCGGCATCGTCAACCTCAAGCAGGGCGACGACGAGGCCGATGCCGCCTGTAACCAGATCTATGCGGCGCTGACCGCGGCGGGTCTGGATCCGCTTTATGATGACCGCAAGGAACGCGCGGGCGGCAAGTTCGCCACCATGGACCTGATCGGTCTGCCCTGGCGCATCACCGTTGGCCCGCGCGGGCTGAAGAACGGCGTGGTCGAGCTGACCTCGCGGCGCACCGGCGAGAGCGAGGAGCTGAGCCCGGAAGAAGCCGTGCGTAAGGTTGCGGCGGTCTACGAAAAGCACCGCACCGGCCGCGGCTTCTGAACTGCGTCGGCACTCGTGATACCTTTCAGAGAAGGGCGCGGTTTCGCGCCCTTTTTCGCTGCCTCCATCCGGGGGCGCGGGCAAGTCGCCGGGCAGGCCGTCGCCGTGAAAAGGGGCGGGCACATGCAGGCGGCCGGTTCCTGCCGGTGAGCGCGGATTGTTCGTGCGCCGTGCAACCAAACCTTGACCCGGGGCGTTAGGCAGCACAGTTTGCAGGCAAAATTTCCGGGCAGGACCACACATGGCCACCACACCTCCGCCGTTTTCACGTTTTGAATGGATCATCGCCTGGCGCTACCTGCGCGCCCGCAAGGCCGAAGGCGGCGTCAGCGTGATGACCTGGATCAGCCTCATCGGGATCACGCTGGCGGTGTTCGCACTGATTGCGACGCTGGCGGTGCGCTCGGGCTTCCGGTCGGAGTTCGTGGGCACCATCCTGGGGGCCAACGCCCATGTCACCGTCTATTCCTACGGCGAGGTGAACGCCGCCGGGGCGCTGGACCGGTCGCTGAAGGATTACGAGGCGCTGGCCGAGCGGGTGGCCGCGGTCCCCGGCGTGGTGCGGGCGGCGCCGCTGGTCAAGGGCCAGGTGATGGCCAATCTGCGCCAGCGCAACGCCGGGGTCGAGGTCTTTGGCATCTCGGCCGAGGACATTCGCGGTATTCCCGGTGTCGCCGAGAGCGACGAGGCGCAGGGCGACCTGTCGCGTTTCGAGGATGGCATCGCCATCGGCTCGGGCATCGCGCGGGAGCTGGGGGTGAGCGTCGGCGACAAGATCAAGCTAATCTCGCCGAACGGGATCAAGACGGCCTTTGGCACCAGCCCGCGGGTGAACGCCTATGAGGTGGTCTATATCTTCACCGCCGGGCGCTGGGACATCGACCGCACCCGCGTCTACCTGCCGTTTGCCGAGGCGCAGGCCTTTTTCAACCGCGAGGGTGTCGCGGACGAGATTGAGGTGATGGTGGAGGACCCCGAGAACCTCGACGGGGTGGCCAATGCGATCCTGCAGGCGGCGGGTGGCAATGCCGGGGTGTGGACCTGGCGTGACGCCTCCGGCGGGTTCCTGCGGGCGCTGGAGGTCGAGGACAACGTGATGTTCGTGATCCTGTCGATCCTGGTGCTGATCGCGGCAATGAACATCGTCTCCGGGCTGATCATGCTGGTCAAGAACAAGGGCCGCGACATTGGCATCCTGCGCACCATCGGTCTCAGCGAAGGGTCGGTGATGCGGGTGTTCTTCATCTGCGGCGCCTTCACCGGTGTCATCGGCACCGTCTGCGGCGTGGTGCTGGGGTGCCTCTTTGCCATCTATATCGACCCGATCTTTTCCTTCGTGAACTACGTGATGGGCGGCGGTGTCTGGGATCCTTCGATCCGCGGCATCTATGCGTTGCCGGCCGAGCTGCGGCTGACCGACGTCATGTCCGCGGTTGGCCTGTCGCTGGGCCTGTCGTTTTTCGTGACCATATTCCCGGCCCGCCGCGCGGCGCGGCTGAACCCGGTGGAGGCGCTGCGCTATGAGTGAGATCACCCTGGAGCTGAAGGGCATCAGCAAGTCCTACCTGCGTGGCGAACCGGGCGAGGTCCAGGTGCTGCGCGGTGCCGATCTGGCGCTGCACGCCGGGGAGGTGGTGGCGCTGGTGGCACCCTCGGGCGCGGGCAAGTCGACGCTCTTGCACATCGCCGGGCTGCTGGACACGCCGGACGCGGGCGAGGTGCGCGTTGCGGGCGAGGACGTCAGCGGCAAGGGCGACCGCCGCCGCACCCGGGTGCGGCGTCAGGAGGTGGGGTTCGTCTACCAGTTCCACCACCTGCTGCCGGAGTTCACCGCCCTTGAAAACATCGTGCTGCCGCAGCTGGCCAACGGCACCTCGCAAAAGGCGGCGGCGGCACGGGCAGCGGAGCTGTTGGACACCGTCGGCCTCGCGGCGCGCGCAGACCACCGCCCGGCAGCGCTGTCGGGCGGCGAGCAGCAGCGGGTCGCCTTCTGCCGTGCCCTCGCGAACAGCCCGCGCATCCTGCTGGCCGATGAGCCGACGGGCAATCTCGATCCGGCGACCTCGGACCAGGTTTTTGCCGCGCTGATGACACTGGTGCGGGGCACCGGCCTGTCGGCCTTGATCGCGACCCACAACCTGGAACTGGCCGCCCGCATGGACCGGCAGGTGAAGCTGGAGAACGGGGTGCTGGTGCCGCTGTGACGGCAGACTGGCATTCCGCTGCGCACCGCCGGGAAGGCTGGTGGTCAAATTGCGACTTCCAAGATAGATTTGGCAGGACAAGTCTGCCGGACAATGAAGAAAAGGTGTACCCGTGGTGAAATCCATTATCGAAGAAGACGTGACCGTGGAGGGGAACCTCAGCTCCAGCAAGGGCAGTGTCGAGGTCCGGGGGCGCGTCGTTGGTGACGTGTCGGCGCAATCCGTGACGGTCCATGCCGGCGGTCGGGTCGATGGCGCGCTCAGCGCCCAGCAGGTTGCGGTCGAGGGACGTTACAGCGGTCGGATCGCCTGCGATGATCTGCGGCTGTCTGCCAGCGCGCAAGTGACGGCGGATGTCGAGGCCAAGGCCATGGCCACCGAAAGTGGCGCCCAGCTGCAGGGCAATATCCGCATCACCGGCAAGGGCTGAGCCAGAGATGGGCACCGGCGCGGGGTGTGTCGTACACCTGCGTCGGACCTGCCAGTCGAGGCTGGCAATCACCCTGCGAACGGTCTAGGGCCAAGGCATGAGTGATCTTCTGCCTCCGTGCCCCGCCTGTGCCTCTGCCTACAGCTACCAGCAGGACGCCCTGCTGATCTGCCCCGAGTGCGGGCATGAGTGGGCGGCCTCCGAGGCGGGCGCTGCCGAAACCGCGGCCGAGGTGCGCGACAGTGTCGGGAACCTGCTGCAGGATGGGGACACGGTGACGCTGATCAAGGATCTGAAGCTCAAGGGCGCGTCCTCCACCCTGAAGGTTGGCACCAAGGTGCGCGGCATTCGCCTGGTCGAGGGCGATCACGACATCGATTGCAGGATCGCCGGTGTCGGCGCGATCGGGCTGAAATCACAATTCGTGAAGAAGGTGACCGGCTAGGCCACCTGCCGCTGCGGCCGGGCGCGCGCCTGCGTGCGCCGGTTCGGCGACGCGGGCGTCAGTCGCAGATCCCGCGCAATTCGACATCCTTCCAGGGCAGGTAGACGTCGCTTTCGCGGCTTTGCGGCAGCGGACGGACCGGCATGTGGCGCGCCAGCATCGCGTGCAGGCGGTGGGTGCGCGGCGCCTGTGGCGCGAGGGCGCGGCAGCAGACGTATTCTTCGACGATGGCACCCTGCTGTTCATAGCCGTAGCTGAGGAAATCCGGCGTTTCATCTGTTATTTCGAACAGATAGGGATCGCGTCGGCTGCCGTGCTCGGCGGCGGCGCGCAGCGGGTGATAACCGGTGCGGCGGCGGTTCTGCCATTGCCAGACATGGGTGGCCTCATGCGCAAGCAGCATGGTTTCGACCAGGTGCAGGCGCTCGGGGTATTCCGGCAGGTAGTCGTCGGCGTACCAGATGCGGGCAAAGAAGACCCGGTTGAACAGCGCCACCGCCGCAGGCGAGGAGGTCACGATCTCGTCCTTGACCGGCGGCAGGATGCGTTCGCGGCAACTGAGCCGTGGTCGCGGGCTGCGGCGGAAGGTGACCGCCGCCACCGGCGCGCCGCGCACCAGGCGGACCCGGTCGAGGTCCAGGGTGCTGCCGTGCAACCCCGAGAGATAGCTGCGCTCGGCCTCTGTCAGCGGTCGGCCACAGGCGGCAGGCAGTAGCGCGAGGATCAGAAGCAGGAGGCGGATCACGGGCGTTGGGCTCCGGAAGCGGTGGCGGCAGCTCCGAGACTAGCCGTGGCGGCGCAGCTCGACAATGGATTTGCCAAGCCGGAACGGGGCCGCAAAGCTGACCAGGCAGAGCGCGATCACTTGCAGCGCGAGGATATGGGCATTGGCCTGGAGATAGTCCCATTCGTCCTTGAGCTTGGCCACATGGGCGATCAGATCATCATAGGCGCGCGCCAGGATCAGGAAATCGCCGGCGATGGCGGGCACCTTGCGGCGCAGGGTGTCGACCGCCGCCTGTGCGGGCGCGTCGAGCGCGGTAAAGACCAGAAACGCCTGCGGGTCGAAGGCGCTGGCCGTGGCTGTCATGTCCTGCATCTGCTGCGCGGTCGCGCGGCCGCCGAACAGCAGGCTGAGCCCGCGCAGCGGCGCGACCTCATCCGTGACCGCGATGAACAGCGGCAGCTCGGCATTGCCCGCGGTGGATGCGGAGAGGAATTCGACCTTGTCGCACAGGACCGCGATGTCGGCATCATAGGCGGGGTCGCAAAAGCGCAGGCGGAAGCGGGCGGCGTCGCGGTCAAAGGCGGCGGTGGCGGCATAGGCGATGTCGATCTGGCGCTCCAGCCGCGAGCTGTCGGCGGCGTAGATGCCGGAGATCACCGCCGCCAGCGCGCCGAAGCCGCCGAGCACCACCCAGACGAGGTCCGCCAGCCGCCAGGCGCGGTGGCCTGCGGGCTTGCGAAACAGGAAGGCGGTCCCGATGAGGCCCGCGAGGAAGAACAGCAGAAGCAGGGGCAGCTGGTTGTCCGCGATGAAGGCCATGGCTCGTGTCCCCGCTATGATCGGCTGACCTGAGCTTAGGAAGGGAACACGGGGGCAGGCAACAGCCCTCACGAAGCTGTCACCGGATGCGCGGGGTTGGCCGGGCAGAGGGAAGACCTTGTCCGGGGGTGTGCCTGGGCCGCGTTCGGGGCCGGTGGCCGTTATGGTTGCAGGGCCGTGTCGTGCTGGCCCGTGGAAGAGTGGCGGCGCCGCCAGGGGCCCGGAGGGGCCTGAGGCGGAGGGCCGGGCGGGGGCGTGTCAGGCCCCGTTGTCCGCTCGAAAGCTTCCGTTTTGCGGAGAACCCCTGCACCCGATGAAGAGGTGGTCTTTGGGGTCCCCGTATCTCCTGTGGGTGCGGGGCGTCAGTCCGCACCTTGTGTCGCGACGGAATGGAGTATGGCAGGCCGGGGTTAAGGGCGCGCAAGCGGCGCGTGCGCTGGTTTGGGGATGGGCGCAACGGCCGGGGCTGCGCCTGCCTGCGGATCATACCGGAGGTTGGCCCTTGGCAGAACGGACAGGCACAGTCGCGTCCCGCCCAGGCAGGCGCAGACCGGGAGGTGGGATGCCTCCGGCGGGAGTATTTTTGAAAAGGTGAAGGTGTTGGCGGTTTGCTCTCTGGGGCGTCGGCCGCATCGCCCGCGCCTGACCTGACCTTAGGGAGTTCACACTGATCCGCGAAGCGGCAAACCGTCCGGGGGACGGTTTGAAGTGTGGACGGGCGGAGCCCTGCGCAACCGACGGTTCAAATCAAAGAGCGGCGTTGGCAGGATTTTTCCTGGGACGTGGGGCGTTAGCCGCACGGCCGGCGCCTGACCTTACCCCCGGGAGTTCACACTGGTCCGCGAAGCGGCAAACCGTCCGGGGGACGGTTTGAAGTGTGGACGGGCGGAGCCCTGCGCAACCGACGGTGCAAATCAAGGAGCGGCGTTGGCAGGAATTTTCCTGGGACGTGGGGCGTTAGCCGCACGGCCCGCGCCTGACCTTCCCCCCGGGAAGGCGCTTTCGCGCCCTCCCAAGGTCAGGCGCGGGCCTTGTGTTGTGCCCGGTTGACCACTTTAAATTTTGTCTCGTTCCTCAAGCGTATCGGCAAATACTTTTACGATATGATCGTGCTTTGTGAATCTCGTTTCCAAGAATTCACGAACAACCTCTCTATTCGAAGTTGTCATTGCCGATGCCGCGATATCAGAAGAATCCCATGAAAACTTAAAATCCATTTTTTCTATGTCGCTGGCTGCGATGGTGGGATTGTTGCGCTCAAACAAAGCCATCTGATGAGCACTTTTCAGGTATTTGGATTTTGATAGCGCCGCAAAGTCAACTTCGGGGTCAAAGTTGGGTTCCTCTCGCAGTAACTCGGAGTACGTCTTGCCGGCCTTCGTTTTACCACCCAGTGGAATACAGAACTTTCGCAGGATGCCGCAGAGAATGTCCAGTTTGGCCAAGTCAAGTGGTAGGACGCGAGCATTTGACTGCCTGTATCTGGTGGCTGGATTTCCCACAGCTCCCATTCGAGCAACAAAATTTTGCAACGTTTCTTCAGTTCCCTCGCCTCTAGGGTAGGGGAAATCCGCGATCTTATCTGGGAGAGAATGCTTGGAAAAGTCGAAGTTTTGGGAAGTCAGACCTGCCGTGTGCTTAGTCGCCTCAGTGAATAAATGGTGGACCTTGTGAGTGCTCTCGACTTTCTCACACGAATTCAGCAAAATTATGCATTTGCAATACTTCTCAATCGCTTGACAGGCATTCCATGCAAAGTGCCTGTAAAAGCCGTTAAGAAAGGCCCATCTGGCAACCACATGGTCGTGTAGGGCAGCACCTGCGAACATTTTTTGCGATAGCGCGACAACCTCCCAATGCATCTCTCTCAAACATCCAGCTCCTCCACGAACTTCGCGTTCTCCTGAATATACTGGAAGCGCAGCTCGGGCTTTTTCCCCATCAGGCGCTCGACCAGGTCGCCGGTCTCGCCCGGTTCGTCCTCGTCGATGGTCACCCGGATCAATTTCCGGGTCTTGGGGTCCATCGTGGTCTCCTTCAGGTCCTTGGCGTCCATTTCGCCCAGACCCTTGAAGCGGCTGACGTCGATCTTGCCCTTGCCGCCGAGGCCCTTTTCCAGCCAGTAGTCGCGCTCGGCCTCGTCCTGGCAGTAGACGCGCTTGGCGCCTTGCGTCAGGCGGAACAGCGGCGGGCAGGCCAGGTACAGGTGGCCGTGATCGATCAGCGGGCGCATCTGGGTGAAGAAGAAGGTCATCAAGAGCGAGGCGATATGGGCGCCGTCGACGTCCGCATCGGTCATGATGATGATCTTGTCATAGCGCAGATCGTCGAGGTTGAACTTGGAACCAAGCCCGACCCCCAGCGCCTCGCAGAGGTCGTTGATCTCGGCGTTGGAGCCGAGCTTGTTGGAGGCAGCGCCGAGCACGTTCAGGATCTTGCCCTTGAGCGGCAGCAGCGCCTGGTATTCGCGGTTGCGCGCGCCCTTGCCGGAGCCACCCGCGGAGTCGCCCTCGACGATGAACAGCTCGGTGCCGGAGCGGTCCTTGGAGGTACAGTCGGTCAGCTTGCCGGGCAGGCGCAGCTTCTTGGTGGCGGACTTGCGCTGGGTCTCCTTCTCCTGCTTGCGGCGCAGCCGTTCCTCGGCGCGCAGGATCAGGAAGTCGAGGATGGCACCGGCAGATTTGGTGTCGGCGGCGAGCCAGTTGTCGAAATGGTCGCGGACCGAGTTTTCCACCATCTTGTTGGCGGATTCGGTCGAGAGGCGGTCCTTGGTCTGGCCGACGAAGGCGGGGTCGGCGATGAAGCAGGAGACCAGCGCACAGCCGCCCGCCATCAGGTCGTCGCGGGTGATCTGGGCCGCCTTCTTGTTGCCGACCAGCTCGCCGTAGGCCTTGATGCCCTTGAGGATGGCGGACCAGAAGCCGGTGACATGGGTGCCGCCTTCGGGGGTGGGGACGGTGTTACAGTAGGACTGCGTAAAGCCGTCGCGCGACGGCGTCCAGTTGATCGCCCATTCCACGTAACCCGGCTCGCCGAATTTCTCGCGGAACTCGACCTTGCCGGCGAAGGGCTGGTCTGCGTAGACGGAGGACTTGCCCAACACTTCGGTCAGGTAGTCCTTGAGACCGCCGGGGAAGTGGAAGGTGGCCTCGGCCGGGGTTTCGCCGTCGTCGATTTCGGTTTTCCAGCGGATCTCGACGCCGGAGAACAGATAGGCCTTGGAGCGTACCAGGGTGAACAGGCGCTTGGGTTTGAAGCGGTGGTGGCCGAAGATCTGCTCATCGGCGTGGAAGGTGACGAAGGTGCCGCGCTTGTTCGGGGCTGCGCCGATTTTCTCGACCGGGCCCTGGGGCAACCCGCGGGAGAAGCGCTGTTCGAACAGTTCCTTGTTCTTGGCCACTTGCACGACCATGGAATCCGACAGCGCGTTCACGACCGAGGAGCCCACGCCGTGCAGACCGCCGGAGGTCTGGTAGGCCTTGCCGGAGAACTTGCCGCCCGCATGCAGGGTGCAGAGGATCACCTCGAGCGCGGATTTGTCGGGGAACTTGGGGTGCGGGTCGATCGGGATGCCGCGGCCGTTGTCGGAGATGGTGACGGAATAATCGGCGTGCAGCGTCACCTCGATGCGGTTGGCGTGGCCGGCCACGGCCTCGTCCATCGAGTTGTCGAGGATTTCCGCCACCATGTGGTGCAGGGCGCGCTCATCGGTGCCGCCGATATACATGCCGGGGCGCTGTCGGACCGGTTCGAGGCCTTCGAGAACCTCAATGGAGGAGGCGTCATAGGTCTCGGCTGCGGGCGTGCTGAGGAGGTCGTCGGCCATGTGCGGGAGCTGCTCTTCCTTGGTTTTGGTTGACGGTCATTATGGCAGGTGTTGGGGCCGGGTGGAAGAGGGACGCAAGGGGCTGTGGATAAGCTGCGGAGCGCCGTGGCCGACCTCGGGCGGGTGCGAAGCGCCCTCCCGTTTTGCCGGAGGCAAACCTTTGGTTTGACGGGGCAGTCGGGGCCTGAGCCGCGGACCGCCGGACGGCTGCGGCGATATTCTCCGTGCAGCGTGGCGGTCTGCGGGCTAAACCTGCGGCCAGCACAGGGCAGGCAGAGGACGCGGGGATGGCGGATCAGGGAATCAAGACGCAGGATTGGGAGACCTTCCGGGCCGAGGCGCAGCGGATGCTGGAGGCGGCGCTGGACCAAATGCAGCAGGCGGCGGAGCGCCCCTGGCAGCCGGTGCCGGATGACATCGATGCGCGCTATGCGGTGCAGGCCGAGGCGCGCGGGCCGCAAGAGACCGTGGACCGGATTATCGCCGATGTGCTGCCCTATCATGGCGGCAATACCCATCCGCGGTTCTGGGGCTGGGTGCAGGGCTCGGGGCTGGCCTCGGACCTGATCGCGTCGGTCGCGGCGGCAGCGGTCAATGCCAACATGGGCGGGCGCGACCACGGGGCGAACTACATGGAGCGCGCGGTGGTGGACTGGACCCGCCGCAAGATGGGGATGCCGGAAGGGACTAGCGGATTGCTGGTGACCGGCACCTCGCAGGCGACGGTGATTGCCTTCCAGGCGGCGCGGCTGCGGGCCTTGCCGGATCTGCGCAAGCGGGGGCTGGGCGATGTGCGGCTGACGGCCTATGCGGGTGAGGGCGTGCACAATGCCACGCTGAAGGCGGTGGAGCTGCTGGGCATTGGCTCGGACAACCTGCGCAAGGTGCCGCTGGTCGATGGCAAGATGAATTGCGCCGCGCTGGCGGAGATGGTGGCGCAGGATCGTGCTGCCGGGGCGCTGCCGTTCCTGGTGGTGGGCACCGCCGGGTCGGTGGACCTGGGGCTGTTTGACGATCTGAACGCCCTGGCCGACGCGGCCGCCGAACTGGGCCTGTGGCTGCATGTGGACGGAGCGTTCGGCGCCTGGACCCGGATCGCGGCAGAACCCTACCGGTCGCTGAGTGACGGCATCGGCCGGGCCGACAGCATCGCGCTGGATTTCCACAAGTGGATGTACGTCGGCTATGACTGCGGCATGGCCTTGATCGGCAACGAGGCCGAGCACCGGGCGGCGTTTGCCGCGCGGCCCTCCTATCTGGAGGGCGCGGAGCGCGGGTTGGCGGGGGGCGAGCCGTGGTTCTGCGACTACGGCATAGACCTTTCCCGTGGCAACCGGGCGCTGAAGGTCTGGACGGCGCTGGAGACCTATGGCGAGGCGGCGTTCTCGGAGGCGATTACCGGAAACTGCGACCTGGCGGCCTTGATGGCGGCAGAGGTCGCGGCGCAGCCAGGGATGGCCCTGGCGGCGCCGGTGGTGTCGAATGTCTGCGTTTTCACCGCCCGGGCGGACCTGCCGCCGGATGCGCAGTCCCGGTTGAATGCGGAGATTGCGCAGGTGCTGCAGGAAAGCGGCGAGGCCGTGTTCTCCACCACCCGCGTGGATGGCCGGGTGCTGTTGCGGGCGGCGATCACCAACCATCGCAGCCGCGCGTCGGACGTGCGCGCCGCCATCGCCGCGGTCGCGCGAGAGGCCGACGAGCGGGCGGGGGCCTAGCCCGCTGAGGCGGGCTGGTCCGGGCTGTCGGGCATCACGCACATGGCGTCGGCCTGCCCGGCATGGTGGCTGTCCCCCCGCGCATGCGGCAGCAGCACCATCGTCTGCGCAACGCCTAGGTGGTCGAGCTGGAACGGGGTGCCGCCGCGGAACTCCAGGTGGCCGCGGCCGATGATGCCGACCACCAGCGGCGCGTCCGGCGCGGCCGCCCGTTCGGCGATGCGGCAGGCAAAGGCGCGGTCCCATGTCTGCTGCGCGCGCACGAAGCGGTCAAAGGCGGGATCATCGGCGGATTGCGCCGCGCGGCCTTCGCGCCGGCCGCCGGTGATGTCGAACAGGTACTGGCGATAGGCGGCGGTTGCGGGCACGGCCGGGCTCAGCCCTTCGCGGGCGTTCTCGGGGATGTTTTCCCAGCCGTCGCGGCCGACCTCGGTGACCAGCGCGCGGCGGCAGTTGAGGCCGATCATCCCGATCCCGAAATCGCGGGCAAAGCGGAAGATCGGCATGTAAAGCTCGGCATCAAAGCCCCAGACGGTGCTCCACTCGGCGCGCTCCAGAAACTCCGCCTCGCTGAGTGTGCCGCCGACCCAGTCGGCCAGCACCGGGTTCAGCCGGGCCGGGAACATCTCGAAGCCGAGCACCAGATCCGGGCGATGCGCCAAAAGGCCCGCGCAGACGTGCATCTGCCAGCGGTGGTTTTCCGCCCTGTCGTGGCTTTCGCCCAGCAGCACTGCCTGTTGGCGCGCGGCGCGGGCGAGCACCTCCTGATGGCTGAGCAGGGTCTGCGTGCCGGGGGTGAACCAGGTGCCGGGGGTCATGTTTCGGTAATCTCCAGTCCGAGGGGCCGTGCCTGTGCATCAAGCGCGACATGGTGGCCTTTCGTGCTGTCCCAGGCGGCGATCAGGCCCGCGCGCAGGTGCAAGTGAAAGGGTTTGGTGATGATGTTCACATGGCCGCCCATCGGCATCAACCGGTCGATGACACCCTGCCAGCTCTGGCGGATTCCGTGCTGGCGGGCGGTGATGCGCAGCGGCTGCGAAGCACGCTGGAACCGGCCCAGAAGCTGCAGGGCGGGGTCCTGATCGGTGGGATCATCGGGCGTGTCCACCGGATCCTCGACGCTGGGCGGCGGCAGCGGCGTGCGGTTCAGCGTGGCGAGGGGGGAAAGGAAGGGGGCTGCGCCCTCCAGCCCGGTGACGGAGAACACATGGGTGCCGTCGCGGTCGAGGAACTCCAGCCGGGGATAGAGCTTGCCGCGCATCTCGGCGCTGACATCCAGACGCACCGCCGCCAGCAGGCCCTGCGGGATGCGGGCAACCGGATCGGTGCCGCCGAGCACGACGTGGCCGCCATCAAGGCGCACCTCGCGGATCCGGCCCAGACGCTCATGCAGCAGCCCGTCCTGCCGGATTGCCAGCATCACCCGGTCCATCTGCGTCAGCCGTGCCAGAAGTGCATTCGGTTCGGCACCGCCGAGGGTCCAGCGGCCGCGCTCTGCGGCGTCGCCTGCGGGGAAGGATCGTGTGTCTGTCATGCGATTTGTCTTTCATCCGGGGTTGCGGGGCCGATCTGCCAGCGGTCGAAGGGGGCCAGCCCGCGGGGTTCGTGGTGGGCCACGCACAGGATCGCGGCCCGGGGCAGCGCGCGGCGGATCAGGGCCAGCAGGCGGGTCTCGCTGGCGCTGTCGAGTGCGCTGGTGGCCTCGTCCAGCACCACCCAGGCGGGGCGGTTCAGCAGCACGCGGGCGAGCGCCAGCCGCTGGCGCTCTCCCATTGACAGCCCCTCGAGTGCGGCGGGACCGGGCTGATCCAGCATCTCCAGCCGGTGGCCGAGGCCGATCTCCTGCAGCACCGCGCGCAGGCGGGCGGGGGCAAAGCCTGCCGGATCGCTGGGGTAGCATGCGGCCGCGGCCAGCCCGTCGGGCAACAGATAGGGTTTCTGGGGCAGGAACATCAGGCCCGCAGGCGGTGTCAGGATCTCGCCCTCGCCATAGGTCCAGAGACCGGAGAGGGCGGCCAGCAGCGTGGTCTTGCCGGTGCCGGAGGGGCCGCTGATCCAGACCGATGCGCCGGGCCGGATGGTGGCATCCGGGACCGGGTCGAGAGCGCGGCCCTGCGGGGTGAACAGGGCCAGCCCGCGCACGTGCAGCGCGTCGTCCGGGGCGGGCGCGCGGCGGATGGCGCGGGGCACACCGGGCATCGGCGCAGGGGCGCGGGTGCTGGCGAACAGCTCATCCAGGCGTTCGGCGATGGCGGCGATTTCGGCAATGGCCCTGTAGTTGAAGATGAACCAGCTGAGGGTCTGGGTCACCCGGCCGAAGGCGCCGGCCAGCTGCATCATGCCGCCGAAGGTGACGAAGCCTGCGAAATAGGCGGGCAGTGAGAAGAACATCGGCACCCGCAGCACGGTCTGGAAATAGGGCCGGTGAAAGATGTTGAGGACTGCTTCGCGGCGGATCAGCGCCAGCCAGTTGCGGCGGATGCCCTGAAACCGCTGGCCGAGGCGGCGCAGCTCGGCGTCCTCGCCGCCGGACTGGGCGATCTCGGGTGCGTTGTCGCGCAGCTGCACCAGCGCGTGGCGGAAGTCGGCCTCCTGCCGTTCCTGGCGGAAAAACAGCGGCTTGAGCTGGCGGCCCATCAGATGGGTGATGCCGCTGGAGATGCCGACATAGACGAAGGCGAGCCAGACAAGGTAGTGCGGCAGGGCCAGTTCGGTGCCGAAGACGGGCACCGTCAGCTCGAAGCCGGTCAGCCCCCAGAGCACCACCAGGTAGCTGACGATGGAGACGCAGTTCTCGATCAGGTCCAGCGACAGCAGCAGCAGCTTGTCGACGAACTGGCGGCAGTCCTCGGCGACGCGCTGGTCGGGGTTGTCGATCGCCTGCGGCGACAGACCGGGGCGCAGGTGCCAATAGGCGCGGGTGCTGGTCCAGGCGGAGAGGGCGCGCTCGGTCAGCTGCGCGCGCCAGCGCAGGAGCAGCCGCTTGCGCAGGTAGTCGCCGACGATGAACAGCACCACCTGCAGCCCGGTGATGGCAAAGAACACCGCCAGCTCGCGCAGGGTGGTGGCCAGGTCCAGCTGCTCCACCGCGTCATAGAAGCGTTTGTTCCAGGCGATCATCAGGACGCTGGTCCAGACCCCGACAAAGCCGAGGCCGAGCACCGTGGCATAGAGCACCAGCCCCTGCCACGCCTGCGGCCCCGAGGCCGCAAGCCGCGTCAGGCGGTAGAGTCTGCCGAACAGCGCCCGCATCAGAAGTCCAGGTTCAGGCTGACTTGGAAGCTGCGGCCTGCACCGGTCATCAGCTCCAGCGGGTTGGACCGGGCCACCGCCTCCGAGGGGGCGGTGCTGCGGCCAATGGCGTCGGCGGTGAAGTAACGTTTGTCAAAGACGTTCTGCACGCCGACGTTCAGCGAGGCGTTGGGCGCAACCTGCCATTTGCCGTAGAAGTCCAAGAGCGCGTAGCCTGCCGGTTTGAAACCGTCGGGATCGGCGGTTTCCTTGACCCGCGCGGCCACAGTGGCGACGGCCTCGAGCGTCAGGTCATACTGCGGCAGCGCGTAGCCATAGGTCAGGGTGGCGGTCAGCGGCGCAAGGTCATGCGGGGTTTCGGCGGCGCTGGCACTGGTCCGCTGGGTGCCTTTCTGCCAGGCGGCGGCATAGGTCAGCCAGCTGCGGTCGTTCAGATCCCAGGCGCCGGACATCTCGATCCCCCAGATCGAAACTTCGGAGAGGTTGCGGTAGGTGTACTGGCTGGTGCCGGGGATGTTGTAGAAGCTCTGGATGAAATCGTCGTAGTCGGACTGGAACAGGTTCACCGCGGTGTAGCCGCGTGCGCCTTGGTAACGCAGGCCGACCTCGTAGCTCTTGACGCTTTCGGGGCGCAGGCCCGGTGCGGGCACCAGATCAAAGAAGGTGGAATCCAGCGACTGGAACAGCTGCTGGGCGGTGGGCATCTTGAAGCCTTCGCCGTATTTGGCCCAGACCGAATAGCGGTCGTCGATGTGGAACTGCGCCCCGAGGCTGGCCAGCAGCTCGCTGTCCTTGCGCGTGACGGGCTCCGCGCCCGGCACCACCTGGTAGTCGGCGTCGGGCTTGGGCTCGATCCGGTAGGTGGCAAAGCGCAGCCCGGGCGTCAGCTCGAAGCGGCCACCGGCAAAGCGCATCCGGTTTTCGGCATAGAGGTCGGCGCGGGTCGTCTCGGCGTTGGCAAAGTTGAAGCCACCCGCGCGGGTCTCGGTCGTGGTGCCGGTGGTCAGGTTGCGGACCCGCGAAATCCGCTGGTAGTCGGTTTGCGCGTAATCGCCATCGAAGCCGAAGACCAGGTGATGGTCGATGTCTCCGGTCGTGAAGGTCTTGGTGGCCTGAATGTCGAGTTCGTGGAAGTCCTCGGAGTACGTCAGGATATCCGTCGTGCGCAGGCTGTCGCCCGCGGCGGAGGTAGTGGATTTGTGGCTGAGACTTTCGTAGCTGTGGGGCACATAGGCAAGCGTTGTCTTGACTTCGTCCAGCCAGCCCTGCGCCGGGGTCCATCGGTGCTCGAGCCCGAACCGCTGGCGCGACAGGTCGAGGTGGCGGTCGCGGCTGTGGATCACCTCGCCCGTCGGCGCGCCCGAGAAGCTGGAGTAGACCGGGCCGAGATCCTGTTTCTGCGTTACATCCGTTTGCCGGTCCAGATGGTCGGCGCTGAATTCCAGCCGGTGTCGGGCGTTGGGGGTCCAGACCAGCTTGGCCAGGGCGCGGCTGGTGGCGGTGTCGGTGGGGTCCAGCTCACCGCAGTGGGTGGCGCCGTGGCTGAGGTTGCGCGGACAGCCGTAAAGGCCGCCATCGGCGCGGGCGTTGGACTTTTCGATCTCCTGTGCTTGGCTGCGCTTTGCCCCCAGCAGGAAGCTGAGCCGGTCGTTGAAGCGCTGGGCAAAGATCGCCTCGGCCTCGGTGCCGCGGTTGAGACTGTCATGGGACGCCTTGGCCCGGCCTGCGCGGTCCTGTCCCTGCAGCAGGTCTTCGGGGTCCAGGGTTTCCACCGCCAGCAGGCCTCCCAGCGCATCGGCACCCCATTTCACCGAGGCAGGTCCACGCACCACCTCGGCCTGTTTGGTGAAGGAAAAGTCGAAGTAGTCGCGGGTGCCGTCAGTGATCCGCTCCGCCACCCGTGCGCCATCGACCTGCAGCGCCACCCGGTTGCCGCCGACGCCGCGGATGGTCACGCCGCCGATGGTGTTGAACGGATCCGTTGCCGAGGTCTGGCGCGCGATATCCACGCCCGGCACCGTGCGCAGGAGATCTTCCAGGTCCTGCACACCACGACGTTCCAGTTCGGTTTCGTCGATGACGGTGACATTGGCCGGAATATCCAGCGGCGTGCCGCCCGCGCGGTCGCTGGAGACGATGATCTCGTCCAGCAGCAGCGGGCGGTCCTCGGCCCATGCGGGGGCGGCCAGGCAGGTGCCAAGCAGCAGGGCGGCGGTCAGGGGAAGGTGGGGGCGTAGGGAGGGGGCCATGGTCCAGGTCCGTTCATGCATACAGGGAGGGATGCGTGCTGGACGGTCTTGCTGGCTCCGCCGTTTGGCATAGGTATTCCGACTATTAAAGTCAACTTTATTTGGGGTGATCCCCGCGGATAATTTTGCGGTGCCTTGACGATGGGCGGAGCGGCGCCACCGCTACCGTCGTCGCGGTTGCAGCGTCGGGGCCATGGGCGTAGATCTTGGGTCATGAAAAAAATCTGTCGATTGCTGTTGGGCGCCGCGCTGTTGCCGGCTGCTGCTGCGGCACACCCGCATATCTTCGTGGACACCGCCGTAAAGGTGATCGTCAGCGAGTCCGGCACCCTGGAAGCGGTGGAGGTCACTTGGGCCTATGATGAGTTCTACTCGCTGCTGGTGCTGGAGGACCGTGGGTTGGACAGCGACTATGACGGCAAGCTGACCGAGGCCGAACTGGCGCAGCTGCAGGGGTTTGACCTGGCCTGGTTGCCTGATTTCGAGGGCGATACCTATCTCGACCGGGAGGGGGAGGCGCTGGCGCTGGGGGACCCGGAGCACCTGTCGACCGAGGTCGAGGACGGCCGGATCACCACCCGCCATCGCCGCGCGCTGGCACAGCCGGTGGCGGCTGACGGGGTGGTGATGAAGGTTTACGATCCGACGTTCTACACGGCGTACACGCTGAACCTCGGGCTTGAGGTGACGGGCGGATGCCAGGGCGAGGTGACGCCGCCGGATCTGAATGCGGCCTATTCCCAAGTGGAAGAGCTGCTTTATGCGATGCCGACGCAGGAGGCGGAGTTGGAGTTTCCCAAGGTCGGAGAGAAATTCGCCGATGTGGTTCGGCTGCGGTGTGAGGGCTGAGGATGCGGTATGCGCTGACACTGGCGGCGCTGGGCGTCGTGGCGCTGGCGGTCTGGCTGTGGGGCCTGGGCGGCGCGCAGGACGTGGCGAGCTGGGCCGCAGAGGGTCAGCGGCAGGCGCAGAACGCGATGGCGCGGGGGCTGCGCGCGCTGCGCGGCGGTGAGCCGGGGGCGTTGGCGGCGCTCTTGTCCCTGTGTTTTGCCTACGGGTTCTTTCATGCGGCGGGGCCGGGGCATGGCAAGCTGGTGATCGGCGGCTATGGCATGGGGCGACGGGTGCCGTTGATGCGGCTGGCGGCCCTGGCGGTGGCCTCGTCGCTGGCGCAGGCGGCGACCGCGGTGATCCTTGTTGCGGGCGGGTTGCTGGCGCTCGACTGGGGACGCGAGCAGCTGACCGACATGGCCGAACAGGTGCTGGCGCCGCTGTCCTACGCGCTGATCGCGCTGGTTGGTCTGTGGCTGCTGGCGCGCGGGCTGCGGCGGCTGCTGGCCAGCACGGGGCCCGGACTGGCGCTGGCCACGGCCGGGCAGGGACAGGCCACCCATTCCCATGACCCTGCGGATCACCATCACCATCATCATCACGATCATGATCAGGTCCACGGGCACGTGCATGATCACGACCATGGGCACACCCATGGGGCGCAGGCGCATGACCATCACGATGGCGTTTGTGCCTCCTGCGGGCACCGGCACGGGCCGACGCTGGAGGAAGCGGCCAATGTCACCTCGCTGCGCGATGCGCTGGCGGTGGTGGGCGCGGTGGCGCTGCGCCCCTGTACCGGCGCGGTGTTCCTGCTGCTGCTGACCTGGCGCATGGGCGTCTTGTGGGCGGGGGTTGCCGGGGTGTTCGTCATGGGGCTGGGCACTGCCACGGTGACGGTTGCCGTGGCCGTTGCGGCAGTGACCTTGCGTCGGGGCGCGCTGGCGCAGTTGCAGGGACGCGGTGCCCTGCGGGCCGCCGCAATGCTCGAGATCCTGGCGGGGGCGGTGGTGGCCATCCTGGCCATCCAGATCATGCTGCGCGCGCTCTAGGCCCTCAGCCCCGGAGGGCGTCCCCCAGCAGAGCGAAGGCCGGCGCGAGCGTCAGCTGTGTGGACATCACCGCCGCCATTGGCGCGGCCTGTTCGGCGCGGGACAGATCATGCCAGAAGGTCAGCGATTTGCGGCGCAGCAGGTCGCCATGCGGATGCGCTTTGCCATAGGGCGCAGGGGTGCGTTTCAGCTCGGCCGGGCGGGTGGCAAAACCCTTGAGGGCCAGAATGTCCACCAACGCCGCGGCTTCGTCCCCCGTCGCCCCGTCCACGGCAGCCCGCCAGCGGGTGATCTGCGCGGGGCTGAAGCCCATGATGCCACCGCCAGTGGTGCAGCGCGCGGGATCGATCCCGAAAAACAGCGCGCAGCTGGTGTCGGCGTCGGCGTCCTCGATCGACCAGAGCATATGCAGATGTGTCTTGTAGGGGGTCTTGTCCTTGGAGAAGCGGATGTCGCGCTGGGGGCGGAACAGCTTGCCCGTCACCTTGGCGCCCGTGCGCCGACTGATTGCCTGGGCGACCTCGTCCACGAGGCGCAGCGCGGGGGTGCGCAGCTGCGCCTCGTAGCGGGATTTATGGGCATTGAACCAGTCGCGCGTGTTGTTTTCTGTCAGTTCAGCCAGGAAGGCGCGGGCGTCGGGGATCAGCGGGGCAAACGGGTCGGATTTCGAGGCGGGCATGATGGCGGGCTCCTGCGCGGGCGTGGCTGTGCAGTCTACCACCATAAGGCTGTGCGCGGGAAAGGAAACTCTGCTCTTGCCGGAACGCGTGACCGGGCCTAATGCTGGCGCATGAACAAGACGGATAACAAAGCAATGGTCATGAGCGCGCGCGGCCATGCGCGCGCGATCGCGGTTCTGGGGCTGCCTTTGATCGGCGGCCATGTGGCGCAGTTTGCCATCGGCCTCACCGATACGGTGATGCTGGGCTGGTACGGTGTGGAGGCGCTGGCGGCGGTGACGCTGGGCTCGACCTATTTCTTCTCGATCTTCCTGCTGGGATCCGGCTTTGCCTTTGCGGTGATGCCGATGGTGGCGGCGGCGGCCGGCGCCGGGGAAGACCGCCAGATCCGCCGCTCGACCCGCATGGGGCTGTGGCTGTCGCTGCTGTATGGCGCGTTGGCGATGCCGCTCTTGTGGTGGTCGGAGCCGATCCTGCTGCTGCTGGGGCAGAAACCGCAGGTGGCGCATGACGCGGCGGAGTATCTGCGCATTGCCGGCTGGGCGATCTTTCCGGCGCTGTTGTACATGGTGGCGAAATCCTACCTGGCGGCGCTGGAGCGCACCCAGATCGTTCTGTGGATGTCGGTGTTCGGCGCGGTGCTGAACGCGCTGGTGAACTATGCACTGATCTTCGGCAACTGGGGCGCGCCGGAGCTGGGGGTGACGGGGGCTGCGCTGGCCTCGGTGGTGACCAACGGGGTGTCCTTTGTGCTGGTGTTGGCCTATGCGCTTCGGGTGTTGCCGGAGCATGAGCTGCTGAAGAATTTCCAGCGCCCGGACTGGGAGATGCTGGGCAAGGTTCTGCGCATGGGCGCGCCGATCGGGCTGACCACGGTGGCCGAGAGCAGCCTGTTTGCCGCCTCGGCGATGATGATGGGTTGGCTGGGCACGGTGCCGCTGGCGGCGCACGGGATCGCGGTGTCGCTGGGCGGGCTGGCCTTCATGGCGCACCTGGGACTGTCCAACGCGGCCACCATCCGGGCGGGCAATGCCTTTGGCCGGGGCGACCGGGCGCATATGGCATTGGGGGCCAAGGTGGTGACGGTGATGTCGCTGGCGTTTTCGGTGCTGGGGGTTGCGGCCTTCCTGTTGTTGCCAGAGTGGCTGATCTCGCTGTTCCTCGACCCGGCCGATCCGCAGAAGGAGCAGATCGTGCTGATCGGCGTCGGCCTTTTGGCGATGGCGGCGCTGTTCCAGCTGATGGATGGCATGCAGGTGGTGGCGCTGGGGCTGCTGCGCGGAGTGCAGGACACCGCCGTGCCGCTGGTGATCGCGGTGGTCAGCTATTGGGCGGTGGGTATTCCGGCGTCTTACGTGATGGGCTTTGTGCTGGGCTGGGGCGGCGTTGGCGTCTGGGTCGGGCTGGTGGCCGGGCTGACTACGGCGGGCGTGTTCCTGATGTGGCGCTTCTGGGGGCGGATCATCCGCACCGTCGGCACCGCCAACGCCTGAGCGCCATGGCTTGACCGCTGCGGCAGGCGTCGGCAGGCTGGGGTAAGTCCCCACAACCGGAAAGCGCCCGCCGATGATGACCGAAGATGACCGCCGCCTGTTGCGCATCGCCTATGAGGAAGCCCGTGCCGGGTTCGACGAGGGCGGCTGCCCGATCGGCTCGGTCCTGGCACGGGGCGGCCAGGTGGTGGCACAGGGGCGCAATCAGCGGGTGCAGAAGGGCGATCCCATCGCCCACGGCGAGATGGACGCGCTGCGAAAGGCGGGGCGGCAGGCCAGCTACCGCGATACGGTTCTCTATACATCGTTGTCGCCCTGCATGATGTGCAGCGGCACAATCGTGCAGTTTGGCATCCCGCGCGTGGTGATCGGCGACAGCCAGAACTTTGGCGGCAACGAGGACTTCCTGCGCAGCCGCGGCGTGGAGGTGGTGGTGGCCGACGATCCGGACTGCATCGCGCTGATGGCCCGCTTCATCCGTGAAAAGCCCGAGCTCTGGGCTGAGGACATTGCCGAGTAACGCCGCAGCCCTATTACGTGTCGTCCCCGCGTGGCTCCTGTGCCTTCATCAGCCGGTCAGCCTTCTTGCGCACCAGAACGCTGCGCAGGTCGTGCATGGCCAGCAACAGGGCGTCGGTGACCTCCTCCAGCTGCGCATCGGTGGCGCGGCTGTTGGCCCAGTGGGCGGTGAGGTTCAGATGGTCGATGGCGCGGTGGATGTCGTCGAGTTCGCGCGCGGCCAGCGTGGCGCTGCGCTCGGCCATCCAGCGTTTGATCTCCTCGAGGTCGCGGTCGGACAGCACCCGCTGGCCATTCGGCTTGATCTCGCCGTTGCGGATGTTGACGACCGCGATCTGGTCCATTTCGATCCGCCGCTGCCGGTTTTCGCCGTCGATGCGAAAGACAAAGGCGCCGTTTTCGCGGACGCGGAAATAATACTCCGGCAGGTCGGAACTCATACTCGCGGCCCCTTCAGCTCAGCTTGGCGCAGAAGGCCTGAATGCGGGTGCAGGCTTCTTTCAGCGCCGCATCCGAGGTGGCGTAGCTGACCCGGAAATTCGGCGACAGGCCGAAGGCCGCGCCAAAGACCACGGCGACGTCGGCCTCCTCGAGCAGGGCGGTGGCGAAATCCTCGTCGGTTTCGATCACCTTGCCCGCGGGGGTGGTCTTGCCGATCAGACCGGCAATCGAGGGATAGACATAGAAGGCGCCTTCCGGCACCGGGCAGGTGATGCCGTCGATCGCGTTCAGCATCTCGACCACCAGGTTGCGACGGCGCACGAAGGTTTCGTTGTTCGGTGCGAGGAAATCCTGCGGGCCGTTCAGGGCCTCCACCGCAGCCCATTGGCTGACCGAACAGGGGTTGGAGGTGGATTGCGACTGCACCTTGCGCATGGCGGCGATCAGCGATTCCGGGCCAGCCGCATAGCCGATGCGCCAGCCAGTCATAGCATAGGCCTTGGAGACGCCGTTGCAGGTGAGGGTGCGCTCGTAGAGCTTTGGTTCGACCTGCGCCGGGGTGCAGAATTCAAAGCCGTCGTAGGCGAGGTGCTCATACATGTCGTCGGTCATCACCCAGACGTGCGGGTGGCGAAGCAGCACCTCGGTCAGCGCCTTCAGTTCGGCCCAGCTGTAGCCTGCGCCGGTGGGGTTGGAGGGGGAGTTGAAGATGAACCACTTGGTGTTCGGGGTGATCGCCGCGTCCAGCTGCTCGGGCGTCAGCTTGAAGCTGTTTTCCAGCGTGGTTTCTACCGTCACCGGGGTGCCGCCCGCCAGCAGCACCATGTCGGGGTAGCTGACCCAGTAGGGCGCCGGGATCACCACTTCGTCGCCCGGGTTGAGGGTGGCCATAAGCGCGTTGTAGAGCGTCTGCTTGCCGCCGGTGCCGACCGAGATCTGCGCCGGGGTGTAGTCGAGCCCGTGGTCACGTTTCATTTTGGCGCAGACCGCCTGCTTCAGCTCGGGGATGCCGTCGGGGGCGGTGTATTTCGTCTTGCCCGCGGCGATGGCGGCAACGGCGGCGTCCTTGATGTTCTGCGGGGTGTCAAAATCCGGTTCCCCTGCGGACAGGCCGATGACATCGCGTCCGGCGGCCTTCAGCTCGGCCGCCTTGGCGGTCATGGCAATGGTCGGCGAGGGTTTGACGCGCGACAGCGTATCGGACAGGAATGACATGAAACGGGCCCCGGTTTGTATGTTCTGCAGAACTGTCATAGGGTGCCGCTAAACAGCGATCAAGCGAGCAAATAGGAGATCCGACGATGGAAGCGCAGGAGACTGACTGGTACGGACCGGACGCGGCAACATTCGGGGACCGGGTTGCCGCAGCACGCGAGGCTGCCGGGATGACGCAGGCGCAGCTGGCACGGCGGCTGGGGATCAAGAAGGCGACGCTGATGGGCTGGGAACAGGACCTTTCGGAGCCGCGGGCCAACAAGCTGACGATGATGGCGGGCGTGCTGAACGTGTCGATGTCCTGGCTTTTGACCGGCGAGGGCGAAGGCATGACCGAACCGGCCAGCGGCGACGTGGATCTGGGCGATTTCGCGGGCGTCCTGCGCGAGCTTCGGGCGCTGCGCGGCGAGATGCGCAACAATGCGGAGCGGGCGGCGCGGCTGGAAAAGAAACTGCGCACGCTGCTGCAGACGGCCGAAGCCGCCAGCGCCTCGACAGGCGGGGAAGTCGCCGCGGGAGTGGCAGAATGAGCGAGACCCGCGAAATCCGTCTGAAGCGCCTGCACATGCGCTCCATGCGGCGGGGCATCAAGGAGATGGATATCCTGCTGTCGGGGTATGCCGCTGCAAATCTGGCGCAAATGGAAGACCCGCGCCTGGACCTCTACGAAGCCCTGCTGCATGAGAATGATCAGGATTTGTATCAATGGGTTACGGGGCAGGTTGCCGCCCCTGAACAGTTCCGTGACCTGGTGGGGGAGATCGCGCAAACCTACCAAAAATAATAAAATTCGGGCTTAACCGATTTTTGGGAAATTGTTGGCATCTTTACTCAGGAGCAAATTCGAGTCGGAGATGCGAATGAGTATGGAACTGCCAATCAACCAGACGGACCGCAAAGGGTTCATGACTGGTTATCTGGAGGCGCTGGCCCTTGTCGAGCGTCTCCACCGTCTGCTGCTGGATGTCATCAAGGATGAATTCGAACGCGTCGGTGTGCTGGAGATCAACGCGGTCCAGGCGCTGCTGCTGTTCAACATCGGTGACAACGAGGTGACGGCCGGGGAACTGAAAACCCGCGGTTATTACCAGGGCAGCAATGTCAGCTACAACCTGAAGAAGCTGGTCGAGATGGGCTACATGCACCATCAGCGTTGCGAGATCGACCGTCGCTCGGTGCGGGTGCGTCTGACGCCGCGTGGTCGCGAGATTCGCGATATCGTGTCGGCGCTGTTTGCCCGCCATGCCGAGGGGCTGGAAGGCAAGGATGTTATCTCCTCGCAAGGGATCGAAGATATCACCGCGTCGTTGAAACGCGTCGAGCGTTACTGGTCGGATCAGATCCGCTATATCTACTGACTGCCGCGCCGGGTTGCTCCTGGCAGGCAGAGGACAGCCGACACAAGCGGGAAACATCGCGAGTCGGCATCGGGACATGCGGGGAAACCATGTCCCGGACGGGATAAAAGGGTCAGGCACCAGGTTGTGAAACCTTGGTTGAAGGTCACAGAAGTGGCCGCCCTTTCCCCCCATCTTTCGAAACGAAGAAATACGGGCCGTGACTTGTGACACGCGTCGGCCCCGATGCCGCGGATTGATCCGGGCAGCCAGTGCTGGCTGCGCGGAAATTGTCATGTCTGGCCTCGGGCGCGCCGCCTGCGTGGCGACGCGGGTGGGCATGTCTTGCCCGTCCTGCCAGTGGCCGTCTTACCAGTGGCCGGTGTTTTCCATACTGGCCCAGGGTTCCGCGGGCTCGAGCCGGTCGCCGTTCTGCAACAGCTCGATCGAGATGTTGTCGGGCGAGCGCACAAAGGCCATGTGACCGTCGCGCGGCGGGCGGTTGATGGTGACGCCATTGTCCATCAGGCGCTGGCAGGTCTCGTAGATGTTGTCCACGCCGTAGGCCAGGTGGCCGAAATGGCGGCTGTCGCTGGGAAGCCCGTCGTCGCCATCCCAGTTCCAGGTCAGCTCCAGCGGGGTTTCCTCCTGGCCGGGGGCGGCCATGAAGATCAGGCTGAAGCGTCCCTCTTCGGAGTCCTTTCGGCGGATTTCCTTCAGGCCCAGGAGCTCATAAAAGGCCATGGATTTCTCCAGGTCCTTCACACGGACCATGGTGTGCAGATACTTGAGGGGCATGAGGCTCTCCTGTTTGGGTTGCGCTGCGCACTTTTCCCACCCTGTTGGCGAAGGCCAGTCAAAGGCTGGGCGCGATCAGAATTTTGACTGGATGCCCAGCGAGACGGAAAACTCGCTGCTGTCGTATTTGCTCAGATTCGAAAACCGCCTGCCTGCGCGCAGGCGCAGCTGCGGCGCAAATCCGGCATAGTCGTAATCCGCAAAGAACAGGTTGAGGTCGGCATAGGCGGATCTGTCGGTCCGCCCGCCCGGCACCCGCTGCCATGCGCTGCCGGTGTAGACCACCTGATCGGGATAGGCGGAATTGCCGAGGATCAGGCCGGTGCTGACACGGGCCGGGCCGACCTGTTCGTCAAAGGCGTAGCCGAGCCGCAGGGTGGTGGTCTGGCTGGCGAAGTATTTGCTTTTGGCGCGGGTGTCACGCAGGCCAAGGCTGACATCGACGCGGTCGCCGTTGCCCAGCTCGCGGGTGAGGGCGGCGCCCAGTCCCAGCACGTTTGCATCCAGCGACAACCGTTGCGGCGCAATCCGGTGCTCGGCGCTGCCGCTGAGGGTGAGGCGCATCTGCGGCGACAGCACCCAGCTGCGCGAGGCGCTGAGCTTGGCCAGATCATAGCTGCGCTCGCCGCCGTACCAGGAGGTCGCCGCGGTCAGCGCGACGCGGGCGCTGCCGCCGCTGTCGGCGGGGCCTGCGCGAAAGGCATGCGCCAGCGTCAGCTCGCCGTAGGTGGAGCCAAAGTCGGCGTTGCGCGGCACTGTGGTATGGGTCCTCGCGGCGGCATCCTGCGCCTTAGCCTTGGCGCTGGAGGACAGCGCCACCCGCTGCACGTACAGCCGCGCGCTGAGCATGGTCTGGCTGTTGGCGTTCTGCGCCAGGCGGCGGCTGATGCCCGCATCCAGCGTGCCGATCAGCCCCGACAGCGCGATGGCGCGCGGGCCGAGCCGATTTTGATGCGAGCCCAGCCCGTCGACCTGCAGCGTTGCCGCATCGGAGCCGTTGTTGACGTTGCTCGAAGGTTTTACTCCGCCGCTGAGGCGGAAGGACCAGGGGTTGATCCGGCGCAGTGTCTTGTAGTCGCGGGCGATCAGCTGTTCGGCGCGGGCGTCCGGCGCATAGGTGGCGGTGCGGCGCAGCCAGTATTGCGACAGCGTGGGCCTGCCGCTTTGATAGGCCAGTCGCGAGGCCAGCTGTGCCAACTGGTAGCGGCTGGCGTCATCGGGGGCATGGCGGAAGCCCCGGGCGGCAGCCTTGCGGCCCTTGGCGGGTTGGCCGGTCTGGGCAAAAGCGGCGGCGCGCAGATGCCAGGCCGTGTGGTTCCTGCGGTCCGCCTGCAGCAATGCCCGGGAGAGTTTGAGGGTCAGGGCCGGGTCACCGTTTTGCAGCGCGTGCGCCGCCAGCGCCTGCCCCTGTTCAAGGGACAGGTGCAGCTGTGGCTCGACCTCCTCGGCAGCGAGGCGAGCGGCCGAGGGGGGCAGGGCAAGGGCCAGCGCCAGGGCTGCCGCTGCAGGCCTCAGCATGGGTTAGGGACAGGCCGGGTCGGCATTGGGGCCATTGCAGGAATCCAGCACGAAGACGCCGAATTCCTCGATCGGGACAGTGCCGTTGTTCAGTTCCTCGATATGGCCGGTGGCGTGCAGGGTGCCTGCAACGGCGGCGGCGTCGGTGCCGGTAAAAACACCGCCGTACTTGCCGACACCACCACCATCGACATGCACGTCGCCGGTGAAGGAACCGTCCGTGGCTAGGGTGCCCTCATAGAGTGTCAGATTTTCGACTGTCACGCCGGTGTGATCGGTAATGGTCCGGTCGTAGACACCGCCTTCGACCGAAAGCCCCCCGAAATCGGCATTGATGTAGGCTTTTCCGGTGACTTCAGCTGCTTGCCCCGGCAGAATATCGGGGTCAGCACCCGGACTGGGCGGAATCAGGTCTCCAGTGTCGCCATTGATGTTCAGAAGGCCAACATAGGTTCCCGCATAGCTGACAAGGCCGTTGTTAGGTGCTGTGACATCGGGCGCGGAAAAAGAATTGTCGCGTCCGTAGCTTGTGCCACCATGAAATGTTCCGAATTGGCCACCTGTCATCACGACGGTGGCATAGCCTCCCTCGCTTTGACGGACATAGGCCGTGGCATGTTCCTTTTGCGAGTCCTGCTGGAACGTGTAGGCCTCATATCCGGCGCGGTCGAGTGCTGCGTTACGCACATATGTGGTCGTGTCCTGACCCGAAACCAGCTCTACACCAGAGATCGTGAGGGTTTCATTCACCGGGTCATAGCTGACGCTTGTCACATCCCCGGCAAGTTCCTCGGGGATCTGCAGACCCGGGTCCGGGTCCGGCGTGGTGGTGTCATCCTCCAAGAAGGGATTGCCGCCGCCGCATGCCGACAGCGCGGACGCCGCCGCGAGCCCTAGCCAATAGCGCCTCATCTGCCTGTACCTCAAAATATGCTTTTTCGTTTTGTCGCACCATCATGCGCGGCTTTGGTAAAGTCAATTGAGCCTGAACCGTTAGGCCGCAACCGTGGCGGATGGGATACCTGCATATTGTAGTCAGGGCGCAGTGCGGGTGTAAATATTGTGGGTTTCATCCGGCGCAAGCGCGAAACTTTTTGACTTGGCGTGGCGCCAGACAGGCGGTATGCGGGGAGGGCAATCGCAGTCACGACGGGGTGCCGCCATGCAGCAATATCTGGACCAGCTTCGCTACATCCTGGAGCACGGAGAGGTGTCGGATGACCGCACCGGCACCGGGACGCTCAGCTGTTTTGGTATGCAGGCGCGGTATTCTCTGGCGGAGGGATTTCCGCTGGTGACCACCAAGAAACTGCACCTTCGCTCCATCGTGCATGAGCTTTTGTGGTTCCTGTCGGGCGACACCAACATTCGATACCTGAAGGAGAACGGCGTCTCGATCTGGGACGAGTGGGCGGATGAGAACGGCGACCTGGGGCCGGTCTATGGGCACCAATGGCGGGCCTTCCCACGTCTTGAGCCGCTCCCGGGGACCACCGGGGATGAGCCGCTCTATCGTGCGGGCAGCGTCGATCAGATCTCCGAACTGGTCGAGATGATCCGCAAGAGCCCGGACAGTCGGCGCCTGATCGTCAGTGCCTGGAACCCGGCTGATGTGCCGGACATGGCATTGCCGCCGTGCCATACGCTGTGGCAGGTGCGGATCATCGGCGGCAAACTGCATTTGCAGCTGTACCAGCGGTCGGCCGACATGTTCCTGGGCGTGCCGTTCAATATCGCGTCCTATGCGCTGTTGCAGGCGATGCTGGCCCATGTCACCGGCTATGAGCCGGGGGATTTCGTGCATACGATGGGCGATGCGCATATCTATTCCAACCATGTCGAGCAGGTGAAACTGCAGTTGTCGCGTGAGCCGCGACCGCTGCCGCAGCTGCGCATCAAACGTGAGGTCAGCTCGATCTTCGACTTCAGGTACGAGGATTTCGAGTTCGTGGATTATGACCCTCACCCCGCCATCAAGGCACCGGTCGCGGTCTGAGACGACCGGTCGATAGAACAAGGAAGACAGCAGATGATTACCCTGATCGCTGCGCGGGCGCGCAACGGGGCCATTGGCAGGGACAATGACATCCCCTGGTTCGCGCCAGAGGATCTGAAGGCGTTTCAGCGCGAAACGCTTGGCGGTGCGCTCATCATGGGGCGCAACACCTGGGACAGTTTGCCGGTGAAGCCTTTGAAAAACCGGTTGAATCTGGTCGTGTCCTCCAACCCCGAGGCCGCGGAAACGGTGCTGCCCTCGGTGACCGCGGCCGTGGCGGCGGCGCAGGCGCAGGGCTACCGTCGGATCTATGGGATCGGCGGAGAGGGGATCTACCGGGAGATGCTGGCGATGGCGGATCGCTTGCTGATTACCGAGGTGGACCTGGAGATTGCAGACGCCGATGCCTATTTCCCGGACTTCTCCGCGCAGGACTGGCACCGGTTGGGAGAGCAGCCCCTGCGGGCCGAAGACCCGGCCTGCGTGATGGTGGAATATCTGCGCAAGACGCCACTGAACGGCTGAGGTTTCCAATTGCGAAAGCCCGCTGCGCCCAGGCCGGAAGTGGTACCGGGCGCAGAGGTCAGCTTGGGGCGGGCTCGCGACTTGGCGTGTCGTCAGACCAGAACCGGCTTGCTGCGTCGGGCAGGATCCCTGTAGGCAGTCTGTATCGTCATGGTCGTAAAGGCCCGGGGTGCCACGGGTCAGACGGCCAGCGCCGTCAGGACCGGTTGCACCGGATCACAACGCCTTCAGGTCCGCCGCCATCTGGCGGCCGTCGCGCCCTTCGGACAGTTCGTAAGCGATCTTCATGTTGTCGGCCAGTCCGGTCATGCCGGACCGTTCAACTGCTGAGATATGCACGAACACATCTTTGCCGCCTTCGTCAGGTTCGATGAACCCGTACCCTTTGGTGGTGTTGAACCACTTCACGGTGCCGCTTGGCATTTCCCGTGTCTCCTTCTAGTTTGCAACTTGCCTTGGGGATCCCCAGGGCATCCGGCCACGCACCGGCACGACTGGCCGCAGGCAAGGCTGGACAACCTAGAGTTTTGCACGGGTCCGGCGAAAATCAAGAAAAACTGGTGAATTCTACCATCAATTCTGAAGATTTCTGTCGACCGCCTTGGAGGCGTTATGAAGATTTACGGGCTGAAAAACTGTGACACCTGTCGTAAGGCGCTGAAACAGTTGCCAGATTTCTCTCTGGTAGATGTGCGCGCCGAAGCGGTGCCGGATGCGGTGTTGCAGGCAGCGCACGCTCAATTCGGCAGCAAACTGGTGAACACCCGTTCGACGACTTGGCGCGGGCTGAACGAAGAGGAGCGTGCCGAGGCGCCCCTGGCGCTGCTGCGCGCGCATCCGGCGCTGATGAAACGGCCGCTGATCGAGCGCGACGGCGAATTGTTCCTGGGCTGGGACAAATCGGTGCAGGCGGCCCTGGGGCTGGGTTGAGGCGACAGGGCAGAGGGCAGGCACCGCTGCCGCGGCAGGGCGCCTGTCACATGGGGCATCCGGATCAGCTGGGGACGGCTGCCACCCGGCGGCGCAGGAGTGCGTCCAGCGACAGTGCGCCGCCACCTCGAACCACCAGATAGGCCAGCAGGAACAGCCAGAACAGCCGCTGGTCGAGGATCACCGCATCCGGGAACCGGTCGAACATAGCGCCCAGTGTCTTGGCGTCGGTGGCGCCATGGCCGATCACATCCGTCAGTGACTGCACGACGACAAATCCGATCATCCCGAGGGCGGCCAGCCGGGTTGCCAGCCCGAGGACGATCAGCAGCGGCAGGATGAATTCGGCGTAGGTGCCGGCCAGCACCACCAGTTTTTGCAGCAGGCCGAACTGCGAGACGTCATAGCCTGCGGCCTCCAGCTGCTTGGGGAAGATCTGGCTGTAGGCGCCGATCGAAGGGCTGAACAGGCCTAGCAGGCCATCGCCCAGCTTGGTCAGGCCGGAATTCCAGAAGTAGAGCAGCAGCGTCGAGGCAAAGACCAGCCGCGCAGCCAGCGGCAGCAGCCAGCGTCCGGCGCGCTCGACCTGGCTGAAGACGGCGTCGTGAATGGTGACAAATGCGTTCATGGTCTTACCCTTTGTTGTCGAGCCCGGTGATCGCGCCGCCCTGCAACAGCAGGGTCAGTGTCGCGCCGAGGTCAAAATCTTGCTGGTCTTCGGCGGCCGCCTCGAGCGCCGTGCCGATGGTCCCACCTGCCTGGATCGTCGCGATCCAGGCTGCGCCGCCGGGCGGCAGCAGCTGTGGCAGCGGGTCGAACTCCGGGCGGGTGATCAGCACGTCCTGCGCTTGCGGCTGCGGCGCGGGCGCGCCGGATTCGGTGTTGAAGCGCCAGATCGCATGCACCGGCCAGGGCGAGCGCAGGACTTGCACCGCGGGGGCCAGCCGCAGTCGCGTGCGCATCAGCGCCTCTGCCCCGAGCTGACCGAGCACCTCCGGTGCAATGGCGGCGGCATCGGCAGCGTGATAGGCGCGGCGCAGGGCCAGCTCCAGCCGGGCGACATCGCCGAGATAGCCGAGGTGCCTGAGCTGCTCCATGCCTTCCAGAAAGGCGGGGAAGTCTTCGCCGTAGAACATCATCAGCGGCGAGGCTGGCGGGTGCTGCCGCAGGTAGAGACCCGCCAGCCCGTCCATGTTCTGCTTGCCCAGCAGTTTGGCGATCACCGGGAAGGCGGTGTGCATTGCCTCTGTCAGCGAGGCGGCGACATTGTTGCGGTAGACGTCAAAGCGGCGGCCTGCGGGCTGGCCGTGCTGATCCACCAGCCCGTCCGGCACCTGCTGGCCCGCATCCATCAGGGCGCGGGTGAAGTCTGCTTGCGAAACACTCATGCCGGGATGCGCTCCAGCGCGGCTGCGGCGCGGGCGGCTTCGGCCTCCAGCACGGGCCAGTCCGGCACGTCGTTGTCCCATTCCACCAGCACCGGCCTCGGGCCTGAACGCGCCAGCGTGTAGTCCAGCAAGGCCCAGACCGGATCGGCGATCTCGCGGCCGTGACTGTCGATCAGCAGCGGGCGGCCGTGCTCATCCGCGTCGGTGTCATGGCCGCCGAGGTGGATTTCGCCCACATGCGCCAGCGCGAAGGCGTCGATGTAGCCCTGCGGCGAGAAGCCGAGGTTGGTGGCGGAGACAAAGACGTTGTTCACGTCCAGCAGCAGCCCGCAGCCGGTGCGGCGGGCGATCTCGGCAAGGAAATCGGGCTCTGACCAGGTGCTTTCGGCAAAGGCCAGATAGCTGGAAGGGTTCTCCAGCAGCATCGGCCGGGCGATGGTATCCTGCAGCTGATCGATGTGGTCGCAGATCCGCTGCAGGCTGGCGTCCGTATAGGGCAGCGGCAACAGGTCGTTGTAGAAATGGCTGTCGTGGGTCGACCAGGCGAGATGTTCGGAGAAGCTGGCCGGGTTCAGCCAGCCCATGAGGTGCTTCAACCGGGCGAGGTGGTCCGGGTCCAGCGGGGCCTCACCGCCGATCGAGAGGCCGACGCCATGCACCGAAATCGGGAACTTCTCGGCCAGGTGGCGCAGCTGCGCCAGCGGACGGCCGCCGTCGCCCATGTAGTTCTCGGCGTGGATTTCCAGCCAGGCAACACGGCCGGCGTCCTGCATGATGGCAGTGAAATGCTGCGGCTTGTAGCCGATGCCCGGTGCGGCGGGCAGGTGGGTCTGTGAGGCGGCGTCACGCATGGGGATCCCCGTCGTCAGGGTGCAAAAAGGGCGGGAAAACCATGCTCCCGCCCCTTGATGTCAAATGGCTTAGGCCGGCAGGTCGCGTTCCAGCGGCTCCAGCGAGCCCTTGCGCTCGGTGCCGTCGGCCATGGCGGGCAGGTCGATGCTTTCGCAGGTGCCTGCATCGACCAGGGTCCAGGCGTTGCCCTGGTAGTCGGTGGTCGACGTGCCGGCGCAGGTGGTGCCGGGTCCGGCGGCGCAGTCGTTCTGACCGGCCAGAGACACGCCGTAGCATTTTTCCTTGGTGGCGGCAGCGGCGGGCACGGTGGAAGCAGCGGTCAGCGCAGCGGCGACGGCGCTGGCAACGGCCAGGGATTTTGCGGTGTTCGACATCTGGTAGGTCCTTTCGGTATCTGCATCCGGTGTCGTGATGACACTAGAACCCTAACCCGTGGCTACGGCGCGTTGAAGTCACGAGGGCGTGTCTCACGCCTGCGTCAGAGACCGTTACGGATTTGTCGGGGAACTGTGGTCTCAAAGTGCTGAAAAGCGGTGATATTTGCAGTCTGTGACACAAAAACGGCCCCGCGAGGGGGCCGTTTCCGAACTTGCAGCGGTAAATGTTACAGCAGGTCGGGCGGGGTGGCTTCGACCGCCAGCGCCTTTGTAACATTTTCCATGCTCTCGACGCTGGTGCGCTTTTCGCCGAGGCGGCGGACCGAGACGGTGCGCTCCTCGACCTCTCGGTGGCCGACGGCGAGAATGACCGGCACCTTGCCCACGGAGTGCTCGCGGACCTTGTAGTTGATCTTCTCGTTGCGGATGTCGGCCTCGGCGCGCACGCCTGCGGCGCGCAGGGTTTCGACCACCTCGTTGACGTAGTCATCCGCCTCGGAGGTGATGGAGGCCACCACCACCTGGCGCGGCGCCAGCCAGAACGGCAGCTTGCCGGCGTGTTCCTCGATCAGGATGCCGATGAAACGCTCGAAGGAGCCGAGGCAGGCGCGGTGCAACATCACCGGACGGTGCTTGGCGCCGTCCTGGCCGATGAAGCTGGCCTCCAGCCGTTCGGGCAGGTTGGCGTCCACCTGCAGGGTGCCGCACTGCCAGTTGCGCCCGATGGCGTCGGTCAGGGTGAACTCCAGCTTGGGGCCGTAGAAGGCGCCTTCGCCTTCGAGCACCTCGTAGTCGTAGCCCGCCGCCTTGCACGCATCGCCGAGCGCCTGTTCCATGTGGTCCCAGGTCTCGTCCGAGCCGATCCGCTTTTCCGGGCGGGTGGAGAGCTTGATGGTCCAGTTGTGGAAGCCGAGGTCGGCATAGACCTTGGACAGGAAGGCGATGAACTTGGCGGTTTCCGAAGTGATCTGGTCCTCGGCGCAGAAGATGTGACCATCGTCCTGGGTAAAGCCGCGCACCCGCATGATGCCATGCAGCGCGCCCGAGGGCTCGTAACGCGCGCAGGAGCCGAACTCGGCCATCCGCAGCGGCAGGTCGCGGTAGGATTTGAGGCCCTGGTTGAACACCTGCACGTGGCAGGGGCAGTTCATCGGCTTCAGCGCGTTCACCGCCTTTTCGCGGGCGTGGTCCTCGTCCACCTCAACGATGAACATGTTCTCCTGGTACTTGTCCCAGTGGCCGGATTTTTCCCACAGCTTGCGGTCCACCACCTGCGGGGTGTTGACCTCGACGTAGCCGTCGCGGTCCTGCATGCGGCGCATGTAGTCCTGCAGCGTGGTGTAGATGCGCCAGCCGTTGGGGTGCCAGAAGACCTGGCCGGGTGCCTCTTCCTGCATGTGGAACAGGCCCATTTCCTTGCCCAGCTTGCGGTGGTCGCGCTTGGCAGCCTCTTCCAGCATGGTCAGATGGGCCTTCAGCTTCTCCTTGCCGGTGAAGGCCACGCCGTAGATCCGTTGCAGCATGGCGCGGCTGCTGTCGCCGCGCCAGTAGGCGCCTGCGATCGACATCAGCTTGAAGGCATCGCCCGGCACCTGGCCGGTGTGCTGCAGGTGCGGGCCGCGGCACAGATCCTGCCAGTCGCCGTGCCAGTACATGCGCAGCGGCTCGTCGCCGGGGATGCTCTCGATCAACTCGACCTTATAGGGTTCGTTGTTGTCGGTGTAATACTGGATCGCGCGGTCGCGCTCCCAGACCTCGGTGCGGACCTCATCACGCTTGTTGATGATTTCCTTCATCTTCTTTTCGATGGTGCCGAGGTCTTCGGGGGTAAAGGGCTCTTCCCGGTCGAAGTCGTAGTACCAGCCGTTCTCGATCACCGGTCCGATGGTGACCTTGGTGTCGGGCCAGATTTCCTGCACCGCACGGGCCATGATATGGGCGAGATCGTGGCGGATCAGCTCGTTGGCCTGATCCTCGTCCTTCATGGTGTGGATGGCGATGGTGGCGTCGGAGTCGATCGGCCACTGCAGATCCCAGTGCTGACCATTGACGGTCGCCGAGATCGCTTTTTTACCCAGCGAGGTGGAGATGGAAGACGCGACCTGCGCAGGGGTGATGCCTGCGTCGAAGGATCGTGCGTTGCCATCGGGGAATGTAAGAGAGACTTGGGCCATGCTGCTGGCTGCTCCTCGTCGGTTTGGCGCCCACAGAACGCCCGGTTGCGGGTTATGGTGTCCGCCCGATTTGGCAGGCAAGGCGCAGGGTGTCAAGACGGCCGCGGCGCTGCCTGTGGCCCCCCGGCGTATTTTTCCCGCTGCGATAACAGCTTGGCCGCCGGTCAGCTGCCGACGTTATCCAGTGCCGGGGCGGGCACCCCGTCGCGGATCACCGCGGAGTAGTCGGGGGTCACCCCATGGGCCTGTGCGATCGGGGTGATGCTGCCGAGGGCGCGCAGTTCCTCGACGCTGTAGCTCTGGTCCAGAACACCCTGTTCCCATGCGTAATCGGGCAGGTAGCCGTTGGCCAGCAACCGCCAGTCCAGCGGCACGTCCGGGGCAAAGCGGCGGATCAACCCCATGACCACCGAGGAACAATTGGCGGTCAGCGAATTGTACCACTGTGGCTGCGCGGCCAGCGTGTTGGCGGCATCGACGTATTCCAACAGCAGGGTGCGGGCGGTTTCCGGGCTGACATTGATGCGGAACAGTTGCACGTTTTCGCCGCGTGCGTTGGTGCGGGTCGCCACCACGTCGCGCTCGTCAGCAGCGATCAGCACCAGGGTGTTGGATTTGAACAGATCCGCGATCGGGGAGAAGCCGCCGCCCTCCTTGCGCCGCACCTCGGCGGACCAGGCGATATGCTCGCCGCCCTCGAAGCCGAAGCTGACGATCATATGGGCCATCTGCGGCCCGGCCCAGTAGGACATGAACAGATCAACGGTTTCGATCCGGTCAAGGTCATAGCTGCGGGTCTCCCAGGCTGCGGTAAACTCCTCGGGCGTTTGCCAGGAGAAGTTGCGCACGTTGGTCAGGGTCAACTGGTTGCCCTCGACGGTTCCGGTGACCTGTCGCGCCACATCCGGTGCCCAGTTCCCGGTCGCGGGCGGGGTGAGGCTGGACCACCACAGGATGATCGCTGCCAGCGCCAGTGCAAACGTGGTCAGCCCCCTGAGCGCCGAACGCCGCCGCAGGGTCAGGATCACCATCAGGCCCAGCAGCGCAAAGCCCCCCGCCAGGACCCAGCGCCACACGTCGTCCAGGGGCAGTCGATACCACAGCGCCATGGCGCCCCAGGCGGTGGCCAGCGCCACCGCGAGGGCGACAGCGGCAATGACGATGGCCTTGATGATCCTGAACATGCCCTAGATCCCTTGTGCAATTTTGCGCGGACCATAAGGAGGGTTGCAGGGGGCATGCAAGCGATGCGTGGTGCGGCTTGCCGAGCAGGCGCGAGCGTGCCACATCTGGTGTAAACGACAGGAGATCACAGACATGCCCGCCACAGAGTTTCTGGAGACCGCGCAGGGACGCCGGATTGCCTATCACAAGACCGAGGGGCAGGGGCCCTGTGTCGTGTTCCTCGGCGGGTTGAAGTCCGACATGGAAGGCACCAAGGCGGTGCATCTGGAGGCCTGGGCCAAGGCACGCGGTCAGGCGTTCCTGCGGTTCGACTATTCCGGCCACGGCGAAAGCTCGGGCCGGTTCGAAGACGGCTGCATCGGCGACTGGCACGAGGACACGCTGGCCGCGGTTCAGGAGCTGACCGAGGGGGAAATCGTGCCGGTGGGATCGTCCATGGGCGGCTGGCAGGCGCTGCTGCTGGCGCGGGAGATGCCCGAGCGGATCAAGGGCATGGTGACCATCGCCGCCGCGCCGGACTTCACCGAGGATGGCTATTGGGCCAATTTCAGTGACGCCCAGAAGGCCGAGCTGGACAGCCGCGGCTATGTCGAACTGCCGAGTGACTACATGGAGCCCTATCACATCTCCAAGCGGATGATCGAAGACGGGCGCAAGCGGCTGGTGCTGCGCTCGCCGCTGTTCCTGCCGTTCAAGGTGCGCTGCCTGCAGGGCACTGCCGACACCGCGGTGTCGACCGAAACCGCGCTGCGACTGATGGATCATGCAACCTGCCCGGACATGCGGTTGACCCTGGTCAAGGATGCCGATCACCGCTTCTCGGACGAGGCCTGCCTGAAGATGATCGAGGATGCGGTGCTGGATGTACTGGGAGCGGCCTGAGGGCGGCTTCCATTCGTGACAAACGCAGACGCGGAGGACAGAGGCGATGGAACAGCGTATCAGTCTGATCACCCTGGGGGTGCCGGATGTGGAAAAGGCGGCTGCGTTTTACGAGGCGCTGGGCTGGCGGCGGGCCGAGAGCCCGGACGGGGTGATCGCCTTTGACCTGATTTCGCAGACGCTGGGCCTGTATCCCTTGGCCGCCTTGGCGGCGGACATCGGCCTGCCGGAAGACACCCTCGGCACTGGGGCCGTTTCCCTGAGTCACAACACCCGCAGCAAGGAAGAGGTGGCGGAGCTGCTCGCGGCCGCCGAAGCCGCCGGGGCGGAGATCCTGAAACCGGCGCAGGACGTGTTCTGGGGCGGGCATCACGGCTACTTCCGCAGCCCCGATGGGCACCTGTGGGAAATCGCCTTCAACCCGTTCTCCGCGTTGTCACCCGCAGGGGCGTTTCGCTGGAACGGCTATTGACCGTGGCCGCAGGGTGGTAGCCGGAACGAAAGTTTTCCCCGTGTCATGGTTTTCCTTGAACCGATGCGGTGCGCCTTGCACAGTTTCATGACGGGTGGAGGGCAAACCGTGAGGGCAGCAAATGCCTGAAAAAGAGCAGCCGTGTCGTGAACCCCTGGTTCTGTTGCCGGGCATGATGTGCGACGGGCGGATTTTCGAGGAACAGTTTCGAACCTTTTCGGGCAGCATGCCGGTGATGGTCCTGCCATTGGCGGGCGGCAGCACGGTGGCGGAGATCGCCGAGCGGATGCTTGGCCACCTGCCGCCACGGTTTGCGCTGGTCGGCTATGGCATGGGGGGCGTTGTGGCCCTGGAGCTGATCCGGCGTGCGCCGCAGCGGATCAGCCGCCTGTGTCTCATGGCCGTCAGCCCGTTGGCAGATACCCCCTTGCAGGCCGCGGATCGCGAACCGCAGATCGTGGCGGCCCGGGCGGGGCGACTGGCGGACGTGCTGCCCGCGCTCATGCCGTTGGAGGCGCTGGCACCGGGACCGCGGCGGCAGGAGATCCATGACCGGTGGTTGCAGATGGCGCAGGCGCTGGGGCCGGAACTGTTCGTGACGCAGGCGCGGCTTATGCAGCGGCGCCCGGATCAGCAGGCGGTTTTGCGGCGGATCCATGTGCCTGCCCTGGCGCTGTGTGGTGCCGAAGATCCGCTGGCGCCGGTGTGCAAGCACGAGTTGCTGGCGCAGATGATGCCGCAGGGCCGGCTGGAGGTGGTCGAGAATGCCGGGCATCTGCCACTGCTGGAGCAGCCGGCGGTGGTGAACCGGGCCTTGCTGCATTGGCTGGCGATGCCGAACCGTGCCCAGATGCCGCGCCCGGTGATCGTGACCGACGCGCGCTCCGGGGCCGGTGCCGCCGGTGCCTACGGGTAGAGCGCGGCGCGGCGTGACTTGCTGATCAATTCCGGCTCGGCCACGGGGCGACCGGTGACCGCGTCGAAAAAGGGCGTCTCCTTCCAGCGCCCCGAGAGGCGCGACGCGATCATGCGGCTGAGAATGCCCCAGGCCATCGCACCGCCGCCCTTCGTCCTGGGGGGCTTGCCGGGCACGGTGGACGGTATGAAGGCCCGGGCGCGGATCTTGCCCAGAGCGGTTTTGTCCTGAAAGAGATCGGCGCGCATCCCTGCAAAGGGCAGGCCGGGCCGGGCGAGCGTGTTGGCAAAGGGCGTGCCGCAGCAGGCGGCATACCAGCGCAACGGGCCGCGCGGCCCTAGCCGGATCGCCCGCAGATGCTCTGCGCCGTGGGAGATGGTGATGCTGTCAGGGGCCAGCTGGAACAGCTCCACCGGGTCCGGCGCCGGGTCAGGCTGACCGTGGTACAGCTCGTTGGCGCGACAGTCGGCGCAGTGGCAGACCAGCCGCAGGCCGGTCTTGATCCCGGCCTCCGAGACCTCCCCCCGCAGTGCGCCGCAAGTGCAGGCGAATGCCTGTGCCCCTGCCATCCGATCAGGCCGGAGTGGGTTTGCGCGCGGGTTTGCGCGAGGTGTTCTTTGCGACCGGGCGGCGGCTGTTTTCGTTCATGAAATCAATCACCAGCGGCCGGATATTGTCGCGCCAGCTGCGGCCCGCGAAGATGCCGTAATGGCCCGCGCCGGGCTCGACATGGCTGGCCTTCTTGCTTTCGGGCAGTCCGGTGCAGAGATCGAGGGCCGCGATGCACTGGCCGGGCGCCGAGATGTCATCATTGGCGCCTTCGACGGTTTTCACGGCCACATCGGTGATCTTGCCGATGTCGATCTTGTGACCGGCGACGACAAATTCGTTGCGGGCGATCTCGCGGTTCTTGAAGATCCGTTCGACCGTCGACAGGTAGAATTCGGCCGTCATGTCCATGACGGCGAGATACTCGTCGTAAAACCGGTTGTGGGCATCGTGGTCCGACGCCTCGCCGCGCGATACGCGCTGGATCTGGTCCATGAAGGCCTTGGAGTGACGCTCACCGTTCATCGACATGAAGGAGGCCAGTTGCAGCAGTCCGGGATAGACCTTGCGGCCCACGCCCTTGTACTTGAAGCCGACCCGCTGGATCATGGTTTCCTCGAGCTGGCCCATGGTCACCCGGCGGCCGAAATCGGTGACTTCGGTGGGGGTGGCGTCGGGATCCACCGGGCCGCCGATCAGCGTCAGCGAGCTGGGCTGCGCCTTGGGGTCCTGTTCCGCCAGGTAGGCGGTGGCGGCAAGGGTCAGCGGCGCCGGCTGGCAGACCGCCACCACGTGGCAGTCGGGACCCAGCTCCCGCATGAAATCGGCAAGGTAGAGCGTATAATCCTCGACGTCGAATTTTCCTGCGGAAACAGGAATATCGCGGGCATTGTGCCAGTCCGTCACGTAGACTTCACAATTGACGATCAGGCTTTGCACGGTGGAGCGCAGGAGGGTGGCGTAATGGCCGGACATCGGGGCAACAAGCAGCACCTTACGCGGCTGTTCCTCGCGGTCGTTGACCTTGAAATGGATGAGGTCGCCGAACGGGCGTTCAACAACGGTGACGATGTCGACCAGATGGTCCTTGCCGTCCTCGCAGGTGAAGGTGCGGATACCCCAATCGGGTTTCACGACCATGCGTTGGTAGGTCCGCTCGGTCACCTCGCCCCAGGCGGCCATCCAGCTGAGGGCCGGATTTGGCAAGGCGGAGAAGACCGGGTACGATGCCATGGAGAGGGCGGTAGCGCCCAGCCATTGGTTGGTGTTCCGGACCGTTTCCATCAGGTCGTAGGTCATCATGTAGCGCATGCGGGGCTCCTTCGGCTCTGCCCTGGCGTCGGGATCTGGACACTTCGGAACACCGGACCTTTCGCCGCTTTGCCCCAAGAAGTGCAGATGCTTATTCTGCATAGCAGAAAGCCTATGAGGGATTCTTTTATATGACAACTGGTGACGGATTATCCAAGGCAGCCAATTCCGAGAGCATTGAAAAGCTTGCGAAAAACATGGCCCGCGTGGAGGAGTTAAGTAAGCGGCTGGCCGATGTCATGGCGCAGAAGGTGCCGCACAACCCGGCGCTCGACGGTCCGAATCAGGAGCTTTATGCACGTGCAGCAACCGCCTACTGGTCGCAGATCATGCAAAATCCCGCCAAGCTTCTGGAGCAGCAGATCGCCTTTTGGGGAAAATCTGTGCTGAATTTTGCCGAAGCCCAGCAGGCATTGACGGCCCCGCCGGAGGGCAGTGAGGCGCAGGACAACGACAGGGATCGCCGTTTCGCCAACCCTCTGTGGGACAACAACCCCTACTTCCACTTCGTCAAGCAGCAGTACCTGACCAACGCGGAAACCATCCGCAACGCGGTACAGGAAGCGGTGGAGCTGGAGGAGACCGACAAGAAGCGTCTTGCGTATTTCGCCGACCAGATCATCGAGATGATGGCGCCCACCAATTTTCTGCCGACCAACCCGGACGCGCTGGAGCGGGCGGTGGAAACGGAGGGCCAGTCGCTCATTGACGGGCTGGAGAACCTGGTCTCGGATCTTGAGGCCAACAATGGCGAGCTGGTGGTCCGGCTGGCGGATGAAAGCGCCTTTGAGCTGGGGGGCAATATCGCGACCACCCCGGGCGAGGTGATCTATCGCAACCGCCTGATGGAGCTGATCCAGTACACGCCCACCACCGAAACGGTGCATGAAACGCCGATCGTGCTGTTCCCGCCATGGATCAACAAGTATTACATCCTCGATCTGAAGGCGCAGAACAGCCTTATCAAGTGGGTGGTGGACCAGGGCTATACCTTGTTCGTCGTCTCCTGGGTCAACGCGGATGAAAGCCATGCCGAGATCGGCATGGAGGATTACATCCAGGAAGGGTTCCTGACCGCCATCGAGACGGCCAAGGACATCTGTGGTGTCAGCCAGGTGAACGCGGTGGGATATTGCATCGCGGGGACCACGCTGGCGCTGACGCTGTCGTTGCTGAAACAGCGCGGCGACAAATCGGTGAAATCGGCAACCTTCTTCACCACGCTCACGGATTTCGGGGATCAGGGCGAATTTACCCCCTTCCTGCAGGATGATTTCGTTGATGGGATCGAGGCGCAGGTGGCCGAAGACGGGCTGCTGCGGTCCTGGGTGATCGGGCGTACGATGTCCTTCCTGCGCTCCAAGGACCTGATCTATGGACCTGCGGTGAAAAGCTACATGATGGGGGAGACGCCGCCCGCCTTTGACCTCTTGTACTGGAATGGCGATGGCGCCAACCTGCCGGGGCGCATGGCGATGCAGTACCTGCGCGGCCTGTGTCAGCGCAACGAATTCGCCGGTGGCGGTTTCGAGCTGCTGGGCCATCGCTTGCGCCTGCGCGACGTGGAGGTTCCCTTGATGGCCATCACCTGCGAGACCGACCATATCGCGCGCTGGAAGGACTGCTATCGTGGCGTGCAGCAGATGGGATCGCGCAGCAAGACCTTCGTCGTGTCGCAATCCGGGCATATCGCGGGCATCGTCAATCCGCCCAGTAAAAAGAAGTACGGCCATTACACCAACCCGGATCTGAAAGGGGACAGCGATGCCTGGATGGCGGGCGCGGAGTTCCACGAGGGCTCCTGGTGGCCGCGCTGGCAAGCCTGGCTGAGGCCCCGGTCCGGCAAGCAGGTGCCCGCCCGTGAGGTGGGTGAGTCGGGCCTTGAACCCTTGGCACCGGCGCCGGGGACCTATGTAAGGGTCAAGGCAAACCGTTGATTTGTCCGGATTTGCGATTTTTTTTCTGCAGCGCAGCAAGAAAAATCTTGAAATGCTGCGATGCAGAAACGATATTCAGGTCATGCTGAAGAGCGCAGGATGGTCCTGCCGCAGCTTTCTGAGGAATTAGAACTATGGCAAAGACCCAAGATTTCACCGCGATGATGAAAGACTTCATGGGCGCATTCCCCGTCGACACCAAGGCGATGGAAGACATGTTCAAGAACACTGCTGCCCTGAACGAAAAACTGTCCGCTGTTGCGTTGGACGCGGCCGGCAAATCTGCCGAGATCTCCAACAAGTGGACCAAGGAAACCCTGGCCAAGCTGAGCGACGTCGCCAAGGTCAAGGAAGACCCGGCTGACTATGCCAAGTCGGCAACCGACTTTGCTTCGGCTTCCGCCGAAGTGGCTGCTGAAAACCTGGCAGCCTTTGCCGAAGTGGCAAAGAAAGTCCAGATGGACACGGTTGAGCTGATGATGGCGGCTGGCAAGGATATCTCCGAAGAAGCCTCCGCCGCGGTCAAGAAGGCCACCGCCGAGGTGACCACCGCCGCGAAGAAGGCATCGGCTGCTGCCAAGTAAGCCGCCGCTGACAACAGGACGTACACGGGCTGGTACCGGCTCTCCTCCCTTAGGTACCACACCGTGAGAAAAGGCAGGCCTGATGGCCTGCCTTTTTGCCGTTTGCGGGTCGTGTGGCGCGGTGCGGTCCAACCATTGGCTAAAACGCGGCGGTGCGGAAGTCGGGCAGCCGGGGCTGCCAGCCGGTCAACCGTCGCAGCTTGTCGGAGGCCATCTGCTGGTCCAGTGTCGGACCTTCGGCCCAGTCGCCATGGGTGAACAGCACATGTTTGAGCGAGCGCACCACATAATCGCCGGGGTGGCCGTGACGGCGCGCGATTTCCTCGGTGACCGCGGCCACTGGCACCCCGGCCTCGGCACTGACGTTGAAATGGCCGGTCAGGTCTGGCCGCTCGAGCAGAAGCCGATAGGCGCGCGCCAGATCATCGCGCTGCACCAGCGGCCAGCGCGTGCGGATGCTGCCCCAGATCTCGAACGGTTGCTGCGCGCGGGCGGCGGCCAGAAAATCTGCAAAGGCGCCGCCGCCTTGATGATAGACCATGGCCGGGTGGATCACCGCCGCCGAGACCGCCGGGGCGGCCAGGATCCGGGCTGCGTTTTCCTGCATCCAGGCAAAGGATTTGATCGGGTGCAGCGGGCTGGTTTCATCGGCCACGCGTGGGCCTGTTGCCCCATAGAGCCAACAACCGCCGGTATATAGCAGCCGCAGCGGTTCGGGACGCAAGGCTGCCTGTCGCAGGACGGCGGCCATCGCGGCGCGGTCCACAGTCCCCATATCCGTGTCGAAGGTGGCGGCCAGCTGGATCACGGCGTCCACCGATTGCACCTGCCGCGCCCAGAGGCCCGGCTGGCGCAGATCGCCGCGCAGCGGTTGCGCGCCGATGGCGCGCAGGGTGCGGTCGGAGGCGTTGGAGCGGCTGAGGCCGGTCACTTCGTGGCCGTGGCGGCACAGCTCCCGCGTGACGGCGGTGCCGATGGTGCCGGTGCCGCCGAGGATTAAAACTTTCATGTCCGGAAATCTCCTGCCGTCGAATCTGTTCCGGAATAATCTGTAAAAGCTGAAGCCCACTTCAGGTCAAGCGCCGCCGATCCAGCTGCGCGGCGCGGGCGGGCAGGGATGGTGCGCCGTTTGCACGAAGGCTTCCCTTTTGTTCTGCAGTGGCATAGGCTTTGCTGCAATGCGTCATGACCGGGGAGGAAGTAGATGGCAGAACAGGAAAAACCGCTGCTGATCAAACGGTACGCCAGTCGCCGGTTGTACAACACCGAGACCAGCGACTATGTCACTCTGGAGGATATTGCCGGGTTCATTCGCGACGGCCGCGAGGTGCAGATCGTCGATCTGAAGACCGGCGATGACCTGACACGGCAATATTTGCTGCAAATCATCGCGGAACACGAAAGCCGCGGTGAAAACGTGCTGCCGGTCAACGTGCTGAACGACCTGGTGCGCAGCTACATGGTGCCGGGCGGTGGGGTGATGCCACAGTTCCTGCAGACGTCCTTCGAGATGCTGCGCGAAAGCCAGTCGCAGATGATGGAGAACATGAATGCCATGAATCCGATGGCGCAGATGCCGGGTTTCGAGGCGCTCAAGGCGCAGCAGCAAGCGTTTCTGAAGGCGATGACCGGTGGCTTTGGCGGCCAGGGCTGGACGGGCGGCAGCCGCGAGGAAGCCACGAGTGACAGCGGCGAAGATCTGGACGAGATCAAGAAGCAGCTGGCGGCGCTACAGGAAAAACTGTCAAAGATGAAATGACCCGGGCGGCGCTCCCGCCTGTTTGGTGTCATTCAGATGAATGACACCCACAGTTGGGCTTGGCACCGCTGACGCGGTGCCAAGCTTTTTCTATGCAGAAGGGCGTTGTCCGGCTGCGACCGGCCAGCCGCTCTGGCGTCAGGCGGCGGCCTTGCCCATGGTTTCGTCGGCGGCGGCCAGCAGAATATCCGCGATCACGTCGAGTTCTTCGCGGCTGAGGCGCACCGGCAGGCGCACGTCGCAAGCTTTCATCAGCATCGCACGGGTTTTCGGCAGTTCGGGAATGTCGCGCAGGAACTGCCAGTTCCAGAAGGCGCGGGCATTGTCCTGCGACAGCCCGAACACCTGGACCTTCACACCTTTTGCATCGGCTGCAGATGCGAAAGCGCAGATCTGCTCTTCGGTGAGGCCGACAAGGTTGAACTGGATGGAGTCCGGTGCGCGTCGCTCGGGCGTCAGTGGCGCGGGCACGTCAAAGAACGGCGAGGCGTTCAGCCGCTCCGCGACATAGTCGTGGTTCTTCAGACCGTCGCGGACCCGCCGGGCCAGCTCAGGCAGTTGCGGGCGGATCACCGCGGCGGAGAGGTTGCTCATCCGCAGGTTATACAGCGGCAGCTGGTTCTGCCACTTGGCAAAGGCCTGTTCCAGGTCCGGCGCATTTTCACCGCGCGGTCCCTTGTGTTTCTTCCAGTTGTGCTCGTAAGCGCCGGACATGATGACGGCGCGGGCGATCAGGTCAGCGTCATCGGTGATCAGGATGCCACCCTCGCCGGCGTTGACCATCTTGTAGGATTGGAACGAGAAGCAGCCGACCTTGCCCAGGGTGCCGATGTTCTGCCCGTTCCAGGTGGTGCCCAGCGAATGGGCGGCATCCTCCACCACCGGAATGCCGCGGGCATCGCACAGCGCCATGATCGCATCCATGTCGGAGGTATGGCCGCGCATGTGGCTGATGATCACCGCCTGCACGCTGTCCAGCTTGGCCGCGAAATCCGCCATGTCGATGCGGTAGTTGTCGCCAACTTCGCACAGCACCGGCACGCAATCCGCATGCACCACCGAGGAGGGCACCGCGGCAAAGGTGAAGGCGGGGATCAGGACGCGGGCGTCGCGGGGCAGGCCAAGCGCCTTCAGCGACAGGAACAGCGCCGCCGAGCAGGAAGAAACCGCCAGCGCGTATTTGCTGCCCAGAAGCGCTGCATATTCCTGCTCCAGCAACGTGACCGGCGCGTTTTCCGGCGCGGTATAGCGGAACAGGTCGCCCGACTGCATCAGCGCGTCGATGGCTTCGCGGGCAGCTGCGGGAATCGGTTCAGCGTCATGCACGTTGGGCGGCTGGGCCATATTTCAAAATCCTGAATAATTTCTGTGGCAAATCTAAAACTAAGATGCGCGCCTGCCAAGAGCTCCCTTGGCGGAAACCTGCGCCACCGGGCTTTTTTCACAAAAGTGTTGCGCAAGGTCGCGGAGTTCCGCTGGTTCAGACCCCGATGCGATCGCGCAGGGCAAACCAGGTCATTGCCAGTGCCAGCAGGGGCGTGCGCATTCCCGGCCCGCCGGGAAACCGCGGCGCCGGAACGCGTGCGAGCGTGTCAAAGCCTTCGGCCTGGCCCTGCACCGCCCTGGCCATCAGCTGGCCTGCATGGGTGGCGGTGCCGACGCCATGGCCCGAATAGCCCGAGGCGGTCAGCACATTCGGCGCCAGCCGCGCAAGATAGGGCATGCGTTTCATGGTAATGCCCAGGGTGCCGCCCCAGGCGTAATCCACCTGAACATCCTTCAGATGCGGAAAAATCTCCGCCATCGGTTTGCGGACGGTTGCGGCAATATCGGCCGGGAAGCGATAGCCGTAGCTCTCGCCGCCGCCGAACAGCAGCCGTTTGTCGTGGCTGAGGCGGAAGTAATTCACCACGAACTTGGTGTCCGCCACCGCCACGTCGCGAGTCAGCACGCGCGCGGCGTCATCGCCCAGGGGCTTGGTGGCGACGATGAAATTGTTGATCGGCATCACCCGCGCGGCAACTTGGCCATTGAGCCCTCCGAGGTAGCCATTGCAGGCGAGGATCAGGTGATCCGCTGTCACGGTGCCGCCCGCGGTCCTGACACGCAGGGTGGGACCTTCTTCGATGTCGAGGACCTCGCTGCCTTCGTGGATCTTCGCCCCGGCCCGATCCGCGGCGCGGGCGAGCCCCAGCGCATAGGCCAGCGGATGCAGGTGGCCAGCGCCCATGTCCAGGGTGCCGCCAACGTAGGCGGGCGAGGAGCAGAGCGCCTGCATGCCGTCGCGGTCCAGCAGCTCGATCTGGTCATAGCCGTAACGCTTGTACAGATGTTCGGCATAAGCGTGTTCGTGGCGTACTTCGCCCGCGGAGAAGCAGGCGTGGCTCACGCCCGGCTTCAGGTGGCATTCGATGCCATGCCGGGCGATCAGCGATTTCACGAGGTCCTTGGCGTCCTCGGCCAGCGACCACAGCTTTTGCGCATCGTCTTCGCCGACCAGCTTTTCCAGCCCGTCCTGCTCCATCCGCTGACCACTGCCGAGCTGGCCGCCGTTGCGCCCCGAGGCGCCAAAGCCGACGCGCTGAGCTTCCAGCAGCACCACCGACAGGCCCGCATCGGCCAGATGTAGGGCTGCCGACAGGCCGGTGTAGCCAGCGCCGACGATGCAGACATCGGCGCGCACGTCGGCCTGCAGCCGGGGGAAGGGCGGCAAGGGGGTGGCGGTGGCTGCGTACCAGCTGTTCGGGTATTCGCCCTTGCGGTCATTCGAATAGAGCAGGTTCAGAGCCATTGCGTCACCTTATATGGGAGGCCGACCGCGGCCTGCCGGGCGCAGCGCTCCCCTCTTCATCTTTCCAGAAATACTCAAATGCGCTGGCGCTGCACCGGGGCGCAGCGCCGGGGGTTTACACGTTCAGCAGAAGATGCTCGCGCTCCCATGGGGAAATCACTTGCAGGAATTCCTCGTACTCCGTGCGCTTCACGATGGAATAGACGCGGGCAAACTCCGGGCCGAGAACCTCGTGCAGGGCGGTGGCCGCGTCGAACAGGTCCAGCGCCTGCCCCATCACCTGGGGAATATCGCCTTCGCCCTCGTAAGCGTCGCCCTTGAACTGTCTGCGCGGACGTTCTTCCCGTGTGAGGCCCAGATAACCGCATGCCAGCGACAGCGCGATGCCCAGGTAAGGGTTGCAGTCCATGCCGGCGATACGGTTCTCGACCCGCCGGGCCGCAGGGCTCGACAGCGGGATGCGGATGCCGGTGGTGCGATTGTCACGCGCCCATTCCAGGTTGATCGGCGCGGCATGATCCTTCACGTAGCGGCGGTAGGAGTTCACATAGGGCGCCATCACCGCCAGACCCGAGGGCAGGTGGTTCTGCAAGCCGGCGATGAAGTTGTAGAAGGCGTCGGTCTCTCCGCCTTGCGGGCCGGAGAAGATGTTCTCGCCGGTTTCGATATCGATCACCGAGTGGTGAATATGCATGGCGGAGCCGGGTTCGTCCTCGATCGGCTTGGCCATGAAGGTGGCAAAACAGTCGTGGCGCAGCGCCGCCTCTCGGATCAGCCGCTTGAAGTAGAACACCTCGTCCGCAAGTTTGACCGGGTCGCCATGGCGCAGGTTGATTTCGAGCTGACCGGCGCCGCCTTCCTGGGTGATGCCGTCGATCTCGAAGCCCTGTGCTTCGGCGAAGTCATAGATGTCGTCGATGACCGGGCCAAACTCGTCCACTGCGGTCATTGAGTAGGCCTGGCGTGCGGCCGCCGGGCGACCCGAACGCCCCATCATCGGCTTGATGCCATGGGCGGGGTCGATGTTGCGGGCGACCAGAAAGAATTCCATCTCGGGGGCGACCACGGGTTCCCAGCCGCGGTCGCGGTAGAGTTGCACCACGCGTTTCAGCACGTTGCGCGGGCTGAAGGGCACCGGCTGGTCGTCGCGGTCATAGGCGTCGTGGATCACCTGCAGCGTCCAGTCGCCGGTCCAGGGGGCGGCGGTGGCGGTGGACATGTCCGGCTTCAGCGTCATGTCCTTTTCGATCCAGCCATCCTCATCCGCCGCATCGGCCCAGTCGCCGGTGATGGTCTGGTAGAAGATGCTGTCGGGCAGGTGGAAATAATCCTGCCGCGCGAATTTCGATGCCGGTACCGCCTTGCCCCGGGCGATACCGGGGAGGTCCGAGATAACGCATTCAACTTCGTCGAGACGACGGCCCTCCAGATAGGTTTTTGCTGCTTCGGGAAGGTCGTCGAGCCAAGCTGACATTAGGTCCTCTCTTTCCTGTAAAACTCTGCGAGGAAGGTTGCGATTTGCTGGTTGTCCACGGGGGTATCAAGTTTGGAGGCGGCCGCGTCGAGCAGCGTGTCCGGCACCACGCCACGGCCGCGTTTTTCGATCAGCCCCCCGACAAAGGCGCTGGGGAACTCCGGGTGCGGCTGCCAGGAAATGATGTGATCGCCATAGGCCAGAACGCCGTTGCGGCAGAAGCTGTTGCCGCCCAGCACGCGGGCGGTTTCGGGCAGTTCGACCACCTGGTCCTGGTGCCAGGCATTCAAGGTCAGATCCTTGCCGTCGACCGTGTAGGTGACCGGGCCGATGGCCCATCCCCCGGAGTATTTCTCGACCTTGCCGCCAAGGGCCTGGGCGATGATCTGATGGCCAAAGCAGATCCCGGCCAGCGGCTGCTTGCGGGCATCTATGGCACGGATCAGGTCCTCCAGCGGTGCGATCCAGGCGTGGCCTTCGTAGGCCCCGTGCTTGGAGCCGGTGATGAGCCAGCCGTCAGCGGCTTCGGGGCCGTCGGGAAAGATGCCGTCGACCACCGCCCAGGTCTGGAATTCAAATCCGTTGCCGCCTAGGAGATCGCGGAACATCGCGTCGTAATCGCCGAAGTCGCCATAGAGATCCTCGGGGGAGTGGCCGGTCTGCAGAATGCCGATTTTCATGTGTCACCAATATGATCAAATTTAGCCTAGCCGAGGCGTGAACGCCTGGCAAGAGCCGGCGAAACCGGCTGTCCTGAGGTGGATCTATACGGCCTCGAGCCAGGACAGCCAATGAGTCTCGCGCGGGCGTTCGGCAAAGCCTTTGACCTCCTGGCGTTTGGTCATCACCAGATTCTGAATGGCGAGCGCTGGCAGGATACGGGCGATCAGCGGGTCGGTCTCGAACCAGTCGATCGCTGTCTCCCAGTCCGCGGCCAGCTGCGGCAGGCCTGTCATCTCGTAGATATTGCCGGAAGAGGGGGGCGGCGGCTGCATGGCATCCTCAATCCCGGCAAGGGCTGCGCCCAGAACCGTGGCCAGCATCAGGTAGGGATTGATGTCGCCGCCCGCCACCCGGTGTTCGATCCGCCGCGCGCGCGGGCTGCCACCAGGAATGCGGATGGCGGCGGTGCGGTTTTCATAGGCCCAGGCGGCGCTGACCGGGGCGTGGGCGCCGGGCACCAGCCGTTCGTAGGAGTTCCCGTGCGGGGCGAAAATCAGCGAACTGGCGGGCATCGCGGCCAAGCAGCCCGCCACCGCGTGCATCAGCAGGTCTGAGCCTTTTTCGCCGCCATCGTCAAACACGTTGTTGCCGTTCTCGTCTTCGACCGAGAAATGCACATGCATGCCGTTGCCGGCCTCTTCCGCGTAGGGTTTCGCCATGAAGGTCGCGGCAAAACCATGCTTGCGCGCCAGACCCTTGACCAACGCCTTGAACAGCCAGGCATCGTCGGCTGCGCGCATTGCCTCCTGGTGGTTCAGGTTGATTTCGAACTGACCCAGCCCGGCCTCGGAGATGGCGGATTGCGCCGGTATGCCCATCGCTTCGGCACCGTCGTAGAGATCGGTGAAGAAGGCATCAAAGGCGTCAAGCTCGGCCACCGACAGCACCGACTGCTGGTCCAGTATTCGGCCAGTCTGCGGATCGATCGGCGGAGCAGGCTGCGTGCCGCTGTCGTCCAGCAGGCTGAACTCCATCTCGGTGGCGGCCACAACCGTCCAGCCGCGCGCGGCGTAGCGGGCCAGCACGTCCCCGAGCACATGGCGCGGATCGCCCAGGAATGGCTTGCCGTCCTCCCAGTACATCGCCATCGGTACCAGCGCCGAGGGGCTGTTGAGCCAGGGCATGGGCACTGCGCCACGGTTGGTCGGCAACATGACCCCGTCGGCATCCCCGGTTTCGAACACCAGCGGGTTGTCTTCGACATCGCGGCCCCAGAGATCGACGTTCAAGGTCGAAATCGGCATCCGCGCCGCGCCTTCGGCCAGTTTGCCCGCCATCTCAGCAGGCAGGCGCTTGCCGCGCATCTGGCCATTCATGTCACAGGCGGCGATGCGGATGGTTTTCAAAGCGGACAGGTCCATTGGAGGCTCCATGATTTCACTGAGCCAACCCTAGCGCAGCAAATTTCATTCGCCAAGAAATTTGATCAAAAAAATCACCTGAGCCGTGAGGGCGCTTCACATTGTGCCGTTTGCAGCGACATCGGCATAAAAAAATGGCCCCCGTGGGAGCCATTTCAGTGTTCTGGGTCGAGAGGTCATCGGATCAGGTTGAACCGAAGTTTCGTCTTGGTCCGCTTTTCCTGCGGCAAATGCCGGTTGAGCCGTTTGTTCACCATTCCGAAGACCGCGATGATCACCAGCGTCAGCAGGATGAAATAGAAGGCCAGGATCGGGTAGGGAATGAAGGGGTTGAAGGTCTTGTCGGCGAAGTAGTTGGCGTAGTAGAGCGCGTCGCCCTTCTGCCGCCAGGCAGGAAAGCCCGAGAAGAACACCAGCGTCGTGGCGTGGAACAGGAAGATCGCCTCGTTGGTGTAGGCAGGCCAGGCCAGCCGCATCATGGTCGGAAAAGTGATCCGCCGGAAACGCCGCCAGCCGGTCATGCCATAGGCGTCCGCCGCTTCCACGTCGCCCTTGGGGATGGACCGCAGGGCGCCGTAGAAGATCTCTGCCGAGTAGGCGGCGGTGTTCAGGAACAGTACGATCAGCGCGCCCAGCCACGCCGAGGTGAAGGAATCAAACACCGGGTGGACGCTTTTGAGGTTCAGGAACAGGAAGTAGGCAAAGAAGAACTGGATGAACAACGGCGAGCCGCGGAACAGGAAGATGAACCAGTCGGCCGGTTTGCGCAGCAGCGCGTTGTCGGACGCCTTGGCCACCGCCAGTGCATTCGCCAGCACGAAGCCCGCCAGCACGGCAAGGGTGCCAAAGTAGATGTTCCAGATCATGCCTGAGCCGATTAGCGTGAACTGGTCGCACAGCGTGAAGTCACTGCGCGGCAGCAGGCGTTCGCCGAACCCGATCGAGCGCAGGCCGTAATCCTGGATTGTCTGAAGACAGCTCATGCCGCTTTCCTTTGCTTCTCACCTGCAACGGTTGCCTGGCCGCGCGACAGGCGGGTGCTGATCCGCTCCAGAACCACTTCGGACAGCTTGGTGAAGAGGAGATAGAAAACCAGCAGACCCAGGAAGTACCACATGCGCCAGTCCGGGTGCGGATAGTCGGTGAAGCGGGCCGTCTTCGATCCCCCCAGCTCGCGGGCCCAATAGACGATGTCCTCGACCCCCAGCAGGAACAGCAGAGGCGTCGCCTTGATCAACACCATCCAGAGGTTGGACAGGCCGGGCAGGGCATAGACCCACATCTGCGGAACCAGGATGCGCCAGAAGGACTGGCGACGGCTCAGCCCATAGGCCTCGGCGGTTTCGATCTGCGCGCGCGGCACGGCCTGCATCGCGCCGAACAGCACATTGGCGGCAAAGGCGCCGAAAACGATCGCGAAGGTGACCACGGCCAGGCTGAAGCCATAGACCTCGTGAACCCACTGCGGCGAGGTTCCCAGCGGCATCTTGGCGATTTCGCAGACCACGAAGTCATTGCCCTGGCGGATCGGTTGTTCCCAATCAGAGCATTTCACCTTGTGTCGCAGCCATTCGATGGCCTGGTCCAGCGCGATCACGAAGAAGAGGAAAAATGCGATGTCGGGCACACCGCGGACCACCGCGATATAGGCCTTGCCGGGCCAGGACAGCAGCGGCAGCGGCGAGCGCGCGGCAATGGCCCCGCCAAATCCCAACAGCAGCGCAGCCGGGGCGGTCACCGCCAGAAGCAGCAACACCGTGCCGAAGGACAGGTAGAAAGACAGATGCTTTCCGGTGGTCAGATAGCAGGTCAGCCACTGGATACCCTCCAGGCTGGCCGGGTCTAGGCAATAGGCGAAAATGGCGGGCCTCTTGATGATCTGGGCCTGGGGGCGCGGCGTGCCGCAGGTGGCGCCGCGGGCCTCTCAGGGCGTCCGGTCAGGGGCGAAGGGGGGCAATAACGCCCCCCTTCCGTGATTTGGAATGCGTCGGCAGCTCAGAACTTGCCCTCGATTTCCCACTTGTCCAGCAGCGCGTTCAGCGAGCCGTCTTCCTTCATGCTGGCGATGGCGGCGTCGAATTTGTTGCGCAGCTCGTCATCGGACTGGCGGAACGCCATGCCGATGCCGTCGCCCAGGAACACGTCTTCGCCGACAAACTGCAGCTCGGTCTCGTTGACGATCGGGATCAGGAAGTCCTTGTCGGCCATCACCGCGTCCACTTCACCGGCGTTCACGGCCGCGACGGTTTCGTCGGGGTTCGGGAATTCAACCAGGGTCGCGCCGGTGGAGGCCACATGCGAGGACTGGATGGTCGAAGCCTGGGCCGCGATCACGCCGCCTTCGAGGTCCACGTCATCCGACAGCGCCGCGTAGGCGGAGGGCGACGGGCGGGTGTAGCCCTGGGTGAAGTTCACGACTTCCTTGCGCTCGTCGGTGATGGACATGCCAGCGATGATGGCATCGTAGTTGCCCGACAGCAGGTTGGGGATGATCGAATCCCAGTCGTTGGTGACCCATTCGCAGGTCAGCTCGGCGCGCTTGCACAGCTCGTCGCCCAGCTCGCGCTCGAATCCGTCGACTTCACCCGCGTCGTTCAGGAAGTTGTACGGAGGGTAGGCGCCCTCGGTGCCCAGGCGTACGGTGTCGGCCAGGCCCATGGTGGCGGTCAGCGCCAGGGCGGCGGTGCCAAGGAACAGAGATTTCATGAAAGTACTCCCATTTGGTTGGTTATTGATTTGAATTTATTGGTCGTGGCGTGTCGATGACAGGAACCCGCGCAACCGTTCCGAACGGGTTCCGCCAAACACTTCGTCAGGCGTGCCTTCTTCCTCGATCAGCCCCTTGTGCAGGAACACCACGTGGCTGGAGACGTCTGCCGCCATCTTCATGTCGTGGGTCACGATCATCATCGTGCGCCCTTCGGCAGCAAGATCCTTGATAACCTTGACGACTTCCTGCTCCAGCTCGGGATCGAGCGCGGAGGTGGGTTCGTCGAACAAAAGTGCCTCCGGCTCCATGCACAGGGCCCGGGCGATGGCCGCCCGCTGCTGCTGGCCGCCGGACAGCTGCGCCGGATAGGCGTCGCATTTGTCGCCGATGCCCACTTTGGCCAGGTAGTGCCGGGCCTTTTCCTCGACCTCGGCGCGGTCCCGACCCAGAACGGTGACGGGGGCTTCCATCACGTTTTGCAGGATCGTCATGTGCGCCCACAGGTTGAACTGCTGGAACACCATGCTGAGATTCGTGCGAATCCGCAGCACTTGCTTGGGATCGGCGGGGCGCCGTGCGAGGCCGCTGCCGGTCCAGGTGATCGGCTCGCCCTTGAACAGGATGTCGCCTTGCTGGCTGTCCTCCAGCAGGTTGCAACAACGCAGGAGTGTGGACTTGCCAGAGCCGGAGGACCCGATCAGAGAAACCACGTCCCCCTTGCGAGCGGTGATGTCCACACCTTTGATCACCTCCAGCTCACCATAGGATTTATGGAGGTCGCGGATTTGCAGAACGGGCGAAGTATCGGTCAAGGCGTGTCTGTCCCTGTGAATGGAAATTCGTTCTTATTGGACCGAAAAAAAGCCTGATTGCAATGTTCAAACCGCAGATCTGGCGGATCAGCTGACGAATTGGAGCTTCGGAGCGCGCAAAACGGAGATGACGTTACGCCCGGCTGCCTTGACGGATGCGCTGTTCGGTCAGCACAGGGCCGGGCGGCGTGGGCACCGCGAGGTAATCGCTTGGCGTGAACCGCACGAGACCCTGCAGGCGCAGGGTCTGGCGGTCCGCCTCTCCGAGCTCCGCGATGGCTGATTCCAGCGCGGAAAACAGCGGCGTCGGGTTCGTGCCCACGGCCGTGATATAGGGGAGCGCCGGAGACGGAGCGGTATGGTCGATCTCGCAGAGCGACGCGGCAAAGGCGTCATGCTCCCGGATGATCTGCCAGCTGACCACGTCCAGCGCGGCAAAGTCGGCGCGCCCTTCGGCCACGGCCCTGGCGGATTGCTGATGCCCGCCGGTGGCCAGCAAGGCCCCGGGCAGGAGACCGCGATCGTGCAGGTGGATCATTGGCGCGGCCCACCCCGATTGCGACAGCCCGTCGTTATAGGCGAAGGTGGCGCCGTCAAACGCGCTGATCGGTTGACCGCTGCGCTCCGCCCTTGCGACAAACACGCTGTTGTAGAACCCGGGGGCGCAGCCGGGCAAACCGTGGTCGGGCGTGGCGACAAGTTCCACCTCGCCATAGAGCCGCGTGCGGTAGGGGCAGCCGCAGGTCTGTGCAAGCAACAGTTGCGGCGAGGTCCAGATCCGCCAGGGATCGCCATCCGCCTCACGGGTCAGCTGCTCGGGGCCGGACCCCAGGTGTGCGCGAATGAGAGCCCACAGGCGGTCGTTGGCGGCGGCGGTTTCGGGGCGATCATACATGCCCAGGTATGCGATCACAGCGCCGCCTCCGCGCGTTGGCGTGCGCGCGCGCTTTCCATGTCGCTGACCCCGAGCAGGCTGGCGGACAGCCGCAGCAGCGCGTCCTCGTTCACATCCCGCTGACCGTCGGCCAGTGCCACCTGCCACAGCGCCTCGATCACCGCGATACGGTCCTCATAGGCCACGGCATCCTTGATGGCGCGGGTGAAACGGACAGTATCGGGGGCCTCGGCTTCGAGCGCCTCTGCCTGTTCGCGCAGGATCAGCGCACCGCCGGTGTCCAGGCCGTAGCGGGTGCCGAGGATGCGGTCGATGCGATCTTTTTCGACCTCGGAATAATTGTGGTCAGACCGCGCGATCCGGACCAGGAGGGCGGTCAAGGCGAGCCGGGCTCCCTCGTCGTCCAACTGCTTGGGGGCGGGATCCAGCAAGCGGCGCAACAGGTCCTTGAACATCAGTGGTCTCCTGCCGGTCGGGCGAGTTTTTCCTCGGCGCGGGCGCGGGCCGCCTGACTGTCAGCGTAGGACAGGCCCATGGCGCTGCGAGCCTCCTCGACGATCTTCACTTCGCCTTCGTGGGCATTGCCGTCAGCCAACACCACCTCCCAGAGCGCGTCGAGCGCGGCCATCCGTTCCTCCAGCCCGGTCGTCTCGCGGATCAGGCGACCGAAGGTGTCGGTTTCCGGGGCCGCGGCGTGCAGTTTTTCGCACGTCGCACGCACCTTGGCGGCCTCGATCGCGTTGTGCTGGTAAAGGCGGGCCAGGATCCGGTCGATCAGGCTGATCTCCTCCAGCTGATAGTCCCGGTCCGATTGCGCCACCCGGACCAGAAGCGCGCCCAGTGCCAGCTCCACATCGGGATCGGGCAGGGCGGGCGGTTCGGCAGGGCGGAAGGCCTGAAAGAATTTCTTGAGCAGGGGCATGCGGGATCCTCGGTGTGCGCGTGCAGATGAGGCAGCGGTGTCAGCCGTCGTAGCCTTCGATAATTTCCATGTCACCCCTGGACACCGGGTCGCGCAAGGCTTTGGCGTCCTGATAGGCAACGGAATCATAACACGCTTTGGCGGTTGCGAAATCCTTGAATTCAATCACCACCGTGCGTGCCCGCATCTGGCCCTCACGCACTTCCTTGTGGCCGCCCCGCACCAGGAAGCGGGCGCCGTAGTCCGCAAAGGGTTTGGCATTGGCGCTGACGTAGTCCTTGTAGCGGTCCATGTCCTCGACGTCGACATGGGCAACCCAGTATCCTTTGGGCATGAGCGAGGGTCTCCTAGGAAGTGTCCAGATTGCAAGCACGCTGAAACAATTCCGCGGCAAAGACAATGGGGGCTTTGCGGGGAATTTCACCCGGTCTGTGCCAGCGGATACAAAGCAGGCGATTGAATTACATAGCAAAACACCCGCAGGCCAGACCTGCGGGTGTGTCGCGTTTCAGGTGGGTGAGCCGGTCAGCCGATCTCGGCCAGCCGCGCAAGCGCTTCCTTGACCTTGGCTTCTTCCTCCTCGCGCGCCGCGAGGTTGGCGCGGGCTTCGGCCACCACCTCCTCGGGAGCGGACGCGGCGAATTTGGGGTTGTTGAGACGCCCGCGCAATCCGCCCAGCTCCTTGGCAAGTTTGCCCAGTGTCTTCTCCAGGCGCGCCTTTTCCGCAGCGACGTCGATCACATCGGCCAACGGCAGGCCAAAGGAGGCACCGGGGGCGGACACGGCCGCGCAGCCCTTGGGGAAGCTATCAACCTGTTCCAGGGTGGTAATGCGGGCGAGCTTCTGGATCATCGCCTCGTTCTTTTCCCAGGCCACGCGGGCCTGGTCGGAGAACTCGGTGACCACCATCGGGATCTTGGCGCCTGCCGGTACATGCATCTGCGCCCGGGTCGAGCGGATGTTCTCGATCGCGGTGATGACCCAGTTCATCTCGGCATCGGCCTCGGCGTTGACCAGTTCGGTGCCATAGGTCGGCCAGTCCTGATGAACCAGCATGTTGTCGCGCTTGGCGGTGTTGCCCCACAGCTCTTCGGTGATGAACGGCATGATCGGGTGCAAGAGGATCATGCACTGGTCCAGCACCCAGCCCAGCGTCTGGCGGGTCTCGGCGATCACGGTTTCATCTTCCGAGTTGAACAGCGGTTTGCTCAGCTCGATGTACCAGTCGCAGACCTTGCCCCAGACAAAGGCATAGAGGCTGAGCGCGGCGTCGTTGAAGCGGAAGGCTTCCAGCGCCTCGTCCACTTCAACCCGAACCTTGGCGGTCTCGCCGATGATCCACTGGTTCACGGCGGCCTTGGCATCGGGGATGTCATAGGCCCGACGGTCTGCGTCATAGACCTTGTTGAAATGGGCAAAGTTCACCGCATTCCACAGCTTGGTGCCAAAGTTCCGGTAGCCTGCGATACGCTGCATGTCGAGCTTCAGCACGCCACCGAGCGAGGCCATGGCCGCATTGGTGAAGCGCAGCGCGTCGGCGCCGTATTCCTCGATGATTTCCAGCGGGTCGACCACGTTGCCGGTGGATTTCGACATCTTCTTGCCCTTGGCATCGCGCACCAGGCCATGCAGGTACACGATGTCGAACGGGATGCGGTCCTTTACCGGCAGGTTTTCGTCCAGCACGGCCAGCTGCATCATCATCATCCGGGCGACCCAGAAGAACAGGATGTCCTGACCGGTGACCAGCGTCGAGGTCGGGAAGTATTTCTGCATCTCCGGCGTGTCTTCCGGCCAGCCCAGGGTGCCGATCGGCCAGAGACCGGAGGAGAACCAGGTGTCGAGCACGTCGGGATCGCGGAACATCGGCACCTGCATCGGGCCTTCGAAGCTGCGGATGGCGCCTTCGTCTTTCACGTCCAGCAGCTTGCGCTGTTCGGCCAGGATCTCGATGGCTTTCTGCTGATCGGCCACGATGCGGAACTCGGTTCCTTCAGGAGATTGCAGGCGCGCTTTTTCCAGCGCCTCTTCCTCGGTGGCGGCGCAGATCGGGTACCAGTCTTCCTCGCCGGGGATATACCAGACCGGGATCTGGTGGCCCCACCATAACTGGCGCGAGATGCACCAGGGCTCGATGTTTTCCAGCCAGTGGTAATAGATCTTCTCACCGCTTTCCGGCAGGATCTTCACGTCGCCGTTCTTCACCGCATCCAGCGCCGGGCCAACGACCTTTTCCGCGTCCACGAACCACTGGTCGGTCAGCATCGGCTCGATCACAACCTTGGAGCGGTCGCCGAAGGGCTGCATGATCGGCTTGTTCTCGACGAAGGGCACGGTCTCGGTGACTTCGCGCTCGGTGCCGTCCTCGTCCGTCACCGTCTTGGTGATGGTTTGCATAACCGCAAGACCTTCGTCGGTGATCTCCTGAACCACCTTCTTGCGGGCCTCGAAACGGTCCAGACCACGCAGGTGATCGGGCACGAGGTTGATCGCATCCACCTCGTTCTCGGTGAAAGCGGCCCCCTTGGCATGGGCCTGGGCCTTGGCGGCCTCCTCGGCATAGGGCGCACCGTCAGCGCGCATTGCGCCCTTGGTGTCCATCAGGCGGTACATCGGGATGCCGCCGCGCTTGGCGACCTGGTAGTCATTGAAGTCATGCGCGCCGGTGATCTTCACCGCGCCCGAGCCGAAGTCCTTGTCCGGGTACTCATCCGTGATGATCGGGATCTGACGGCGGTGCTCCTTGGGGCCGACCGGAATTTCCACCAGTTTGCCGACGATGGGGGCATAGCGCTCATCCGAAGGATGCACCGCGACCGCGCCGTCGCCGAGCATTGTCTCGGGGCGGGTGGTGGCGATGGCGATGTAGTCGCGCTCCTCCTCGAAGATGACGTTGCCGTCTTCGTCCTTCTCGACGTAGGTATAGGTCTCGCCGCCTGCCAGCGGGTACTTGAAGTGCCACATGTGGCCCGCAACCTCGATGTTCTCGACCTCGAGGTCGGAGATCGCGGTCTCGAAATGCGGGTCCCAGTTGACCAGTCGCTTGCCGCGGTAGATCAGACCCTTGTTGTACATCTCCACGAAGACCTTGATCACGGCATCATGGAAGTTGGGAGAGTTCTCGTGGCCGGTGCGGGTGTCGCCATGGGCGCCCGCCATGGTGAAGGCGGTGCGTTCGAAATCGCAGGAGGCGCCAAGACGTTTCAGCTGCTCGACGATGGTGCCGCCGGATTTTTCCTTCCACTCCCAGATCTTGGCGAGGAAGTCGGGGCGGGAGAAATCGGTGCGCTTCTTGCCCTCCTTGGCCAGCTCACGCTCGACGACCATCTGGGTCGCGATGCCTGCATGGTCGCAGCCGGGCTGCCACAGGGTGTCAAAGCCCTGCATGCGCTTCCAGCGGATCAGGATGTCCTGCAGGGTGTTGTTGAAGGCATGTCCCATGTGCAGAACGCCGGTGACGTTCGGCGGCGGGATCATGATGCAATAGGTCGAAGCCCCGGGCTTGGCATTGGCCCCGGCCTTGAAACAGCCCGCTTCTTCCCAGGCTTTGTACAGGCGGCTTTCCGCTTCCGCTGCGTTGAATGTCTTTTCCATCGCCATCACTACATCCCTCATGCAATTGGGGTTCAATTACCCAATGGCACAGCGAAGGGAAAGGCGGATCGCGGTATTTCTTTGACCGCGACCCGGTCGGGCGGTGTTTCAGGCGTTGGTGCGGTCCAGCTTGGTGGCAAGATGGATCAGGCTCTCGGAGGAGCGTACCCCGCGCGCCTCGGCAATGCGGTCGATTGTGTCGTCCAGTTCGGCGGTGCTGTGGGCGACAACCTGCGCCAGCAGATCGAACCGGCCCGAGGTGGTGTGGACCACCTCGACACCCGGCAGGCTGCGCAGCCGGGACAGCACCTCCGGGCCGGAACGGGGCTCGATCGACATCAACACGGTTGCCTGCAGCGGCGGTCGTGCCGATGCAGAGGTGCGCAGCGTATAGCCCGTGATGACGCCACTGTTCTCAAGCCGCTCAAGGCGGGCCTGCACGGTGGTTCGCGCCAGCCCGAGCTGGCGGGCGAGTTCCGATACCGGACGGCGGGCGTTTTCGCGCAAGAGGCTGACAAGGTGCTGATCGATGTCGTCAGTTTTCATTTTTGGCCTGCATTTTGACGATCTGGAGCGCCAGTTTAGTCAGTTTGAGGGGAGGAATCGACGGTCATTCTGCCAAAAATAAATCAACACACAGAGGTTTACATTGATGCAGCACATTCCTCCGCTTTGGCTCTCTCCGGAAACGCACCTGGCCCGCACGGCGCCGGATCACCCGATCCTGTATTTCTCACCGCGTGTCCTGCATGAGGTTGCGGGACGGTTCCAGCGGGGCTTTCCCGGTCTGGTGACCTACGCGGTCAAGGCCAATCCGCATCCGGCGGTCTTGTCGAACCTGGTCGCGGCGGGCGTGACTGCCTTTGATGTTGCGTCACCTGCCGAGATGGAAGCGGTGCGCGGGGCCAGTGCGGATGCGGTAATGCATTACAACAACCCTGTGCGCTCCGAGGCCGAGATCGCAGCCGGGATCCGCCATGGTGTGGCCAGCTGGTCGGTAGATGAGCTGAGCGAGCTGGACAAGCTTGACGCGGTGCCGCGCAGCTGTGAAATCGCGGTGCGTTTTGCCCTTCCGGTGGCGGGGGCCGCCTATGATTTCGGCAGCAAGTTCGGGGCTGGTGCCGACGAGGCCGTCGAGCTGTTGAAGGCGGTGGCAGCCCGCGGTTGGCGGCCGTCGCTGTGTTTCCATCCCGGCACCCAATGCGAGGACGAGGCGGCCTGGGTCGAATATATCCATGTTGCCCGCAAGATCGTCGATGCCGCCGGGGTCAGCATCGCCCGGTTGAACGTGGGTGGCGGTTTTGCCGCCAACCGCGATGGCGTCGCACCTGATCTCGAACGGGTTTTCGGCGCCATCGGCGCAGCGGCGCAGGAGGCGTTCGGTGCCGACGGTCCACAGCTGATCTGCGAGCCGGGACGGGCGATGGTGTCGGAATCCTTCACCCTAGCGGCCCGGGTCAAGGGCTTGCGCCAGAACGGCGGCGTGGTCTTTTTGAACGATGGCATCTATGGCGGGCTGGTCGACATCCGCGACATGGGCTTGCCAGGCCGTGTCGAGGTGGTCGCCCCGGACGGCTCCCGCCGCACCGGGCCGCGCCGACCCCGGGTGGTGTTTGGACCAACCTGTGACAGTCTTGACCGGCTGCCGGATGGTCTGCCCCTTCCTGACGACTGTGCGACGGGCGATTATGTGCTGTTTCCCGGTCTGGGGGCCTATTCTTCGGCCATGAGCACGCAATTCAACGGCTATGGTCTGTGGGATGTCGCCACGGTGATCGAGCTGACTGGACAACCGCCCGCTTAGCGGTAGTCTCCCCCCTGACAATCAGCAGCGCGGCCAGCTCGTGCGGACAAGGGGGCAAGCATGGACAAATTCGGAAAAAGCCAGCCGGTAAAGCGCGTCGAGGATGTGAGGTTCCTGACCGGTCAGGGCCGCTACATCGAAGATGTCGCCCCGGCTGGCGCATTACGGGCCTGGGTGCTGCGCAGCCCGGTGGCGCATGGCACGATCACTGCGCTGGATGTGTCCGAAGCCCGCGACTGCGACGGCGTCCACGCTGTGCTGACGCTTGCGGATCTCGAAGCCGCGGGGCTGGACGTGCGGCTGGACGGAACCACCGTGAAAAACCGCGACGGCAGCGAGGCGGCGGCACCCGAACGGCCGATGCTGGCCCGCGACCGGGTCCGCTACGTCGGCGAGCCGGTGGCCGTTGTCGTCGCCGAGACCCTGGATCAGGCCCGCGATGCCGGCGAGTTGATCGAGCTGGAGATCGATGATCTGCCAGCCAAGCTCGATCTGGCACCCGGGGGGGAGCCGCTGCACGCCGAGGCGCCGGACAACCGTGCCTTCGACTGGGGCATTGGCGACGAGGCCGCAACCCGCAAAGCCTTTGACGAGGCCGCGCACAAGGTCTCCCTGCAGGTCGAGGACAATCGTATCATCGTCAACGCGATGGAGCCGCGCGGCTGCTATGCCGAGTGGCAGGATGGACGCTTGCACTTCTGCTATGGCGGGCAGGGCGTCTGGGCGATGAAGACCCAGATGGCGCAGAAGTTGGGGCTACACGAAGATGCGGTGAAGGTGACCACCCCGGATGTCGGTGGCGGCTTTGGCATGAAGGCGATGCCTTATCCGGAGTATTTTGCCGTGGCCCATGCGGCCCGGGTGCTGGAGCAGCCGGTGTTCTGGGTCGCGGACCGCACCGAGTCGATGCTCAGTGACAATGGCGGGCGGGATCTGACCTCGCTGGCGGAACTGGCCTTTGACGAAGATCTGAAGATCACCGCCTATCGGGTAACGACGCGCTGCAACCTTGGCGCATATAACTCGCATTTCGGACAGCCAATTCAGACGCAGCTGTTCAGCCGGGTGCTGGCCGGGGTCTATGATATCCAGACGGCCTGGCTGCAGGTCGAGGGGATCTATACCAACACCACCCAGGTTGACGCCTACCGCGGTGCCGGAAGACCAGAGGCAATCTATGTGCTGGAGCGCGCCATGGACCGGGCTGCGCGAGAGCTGGGGGTTGATCCGCTGGAGCTGCGGAGGCGGAACTTTATCAAGCCTGCGGCGTTTCCCTATGGCACCGTGACCGGGGAGACTTACGACGTGGGTGACTTCGATCTGGTGCTGAACCGCGCTTGCGAAGAGGCTGATCTGGCAGGATTCGAGGCCCGGCGCGCCGCAGATGGTAAACGCGGCAAGTACCGGGGCGTTGGCCTGTGTTACTACATCGAAAGTATTTTGGGTGATCCTTCGGAAGGCGCAGAAGTGGAATTCCTGGAGGATGGCCGTGTGAATATCTATGTCGGCACGCAGAGCAACGGGCAGGGGCATGAGACCGTCTATGCACAGTTTCTGGCCGACCAGAGCGGCATTCCGGCAGAAAACATCCAGGTCATTCAAGGCGACAGCGACCGTATCGCCCAGGGCGGCGGCACCGGTGGCTCGCGCTCGGTCACCACGCAGGCCAATGCCACGTTGGCCACGGTTGAAACCATGGTGGCGGCCTTCATTCCCTTCCTCGCAGAGCAGATGGGGGTCGAGGAAGATGCGATTTCTTTCGACGGCGAAAGCTTCCGGGCGCCGGGGTCGAACCTGACGCCCAGCATGCTGGACGCCGCAGAGATGGCCCGCGCGCAAGGGCGGCTCGATTTGCTGCGTCACGCGGCGCGGGCCAAGCTGCCGGGACGCTCGTTTCCGAACGGGGCCCATATTGCAGAGGTCGTGATCGATCCAGAGACTGGGCAATCGGTGGTGGAGCGCTACACTGTAGTCGACGATTTCGGAAATCTGATCAACCCGATGCTGGCCGAGGGCCAGGTGCATGGCGGGGTGGCGCAGGGACTGGGACAGGCCATGATGGAGCGGGTCGTCTATGACGAGGACGGTCAGCTCCTGACCGCGACGTTCATGGATTACGCCATGCCGCGGGCCGACACCGTCCCGACGATCGGATTTACGTCCCAGCCAGTGCCCTCGACCCAGAACCTGATGGGGATGAAGGGGTGCGGCGAGGCTGGCACCGTCGGCGCGCTGGCGGCAGTGGCCAATGCGATGCAGGACGCGGTCTGGGACAAAGGGGTGCGGCAGATGGATATGCCGTTCACCCCGCAGAGAGTGTGGAAAGTGCTGAGGGATGTTTCTAAAGCAGCTGAGTAACAGGTTTCTCGAGTGGCTTGGACGGCCGCTCCGCTCGGAACATTCGGGCGAAACAAGGCTGCGCGGGCCGCAGGCCCATGTGATCATTCTCGATGGCACCATGTCGACGCTGGACGAGGGGCGGGAAACCCACGCGGGCAAGCTTTACCGCCTGTGTCGCGAGATGTCGGGGCCGGTGTCGGTCTACTATGAATCCGGCGTGCAATGGACCGGCTGGGGCAGCGCCCCGGACGTGATGCTGGGGCGTGGGATCAACCGGCAGATCCGTCGTGCCTATGGCTACCTCGCATCGCGCTATCATCCCGGTGATCAGATCTACCTGTTCGGCTACTCCCGCGGCGCTTATGCGGTGCGCTCGCTCGCCGGGGTGATCGACCGGATCGGTCTCCTCAAGGCGGAACATGCCACGGTGCGCAATATTCGCACCGCCTATCGGCACTACCGGCTGAACGGGCGTAGCAAGACCGGCGCCGCCTTCAGCCGTGCCTATTGCCACGAGACCGTCGAGATCGAGATGGTCGGGGTCTGGGACACGGTCAAGGCGCTGGGACTGCGGCTGCCGCTGCTGTGGCGCTGGGCGGAAAAGCAGCACAATTTCCACAACCACGAATTGGGTCACCACGTCAAAAGCGGCTATCACGCGCTGGCGCTGGACGAGACGCGCGATGTGTTCCACCCGGTGATGTGGGACAGCCCCGCGGATTGGGAAGGTCATGTGGAGCAGGTCTGGTTTAGCGGCGCCCATGGCGATGTCGGCGGCCAACTGGGCGGGTTCGAGGCAGCCCGGCCGCTCGCCAATATTTCGCTCGTTTGGATGCTGGAAAAGGCCGAGGAACGCGGCTTGCCGTTGCCGCTGGATTGGCGGATGCGCTTTCCGGTGGATCCCAAGGCTCCCTCGGTCGGCACCTGGCGCGGCTGGGGCAAGATTTTCCTGCTGCGCAGCCGCCGCCGGGTCGGGCTGGATCCCAGCGAACGCCTGCACAGCAGTGTAGAAGCCGCGCGCAAGGATGCCCCCATCCCGGCCAGCGGCTGGCGGGCAATGTTCTCCCGCACCTGACCCCAAGGCTCCGCTATCGCAGGAACGCGCTGGCGCGCGGTCAATTCGCCGCCGCCGCGCGGGCAGCGGTTATTCCTGCTCCAGTGCCTGTCGCAAGCGTTTCAGGCAAAGCGTGACGATCAGCTTGTGCGCTGGGCGCACCGGCACCATGTAGGCTCGTCCGAACAGGTTGTGCGTCTTCACTGACGAGGTCACCGTCAGCCCGCCATCGTGCGAACTGAGGCAGGTCATCACGTCCAGATGCCGGTCCCGCACGGTCAGGGTCAGGATCCGGTCAGAGATCGCCTCGACCAGGAAGAAGTCCAGCTTGTCTCCGGGGCTCAGCTGCCGGGGCGTCGCACCGGAAATTGGGCCGATCCGGCGGACGCCTAAACAGGCCGAGATCGCATCACGCAGCCAGAAGGCCATTCGCAGGCCGGGCAGAGGGCGTGCATGCATCAGCCGCCAGGCCTCCAACGGGGTGACCGGGCGGGGCAGATCAATGGAGCGGGTATCGAAGAAATCGAGCTCAGCCTTGGGAGCCAGGACCTGGATGCGCGCTGTCGTGGCCCGCGCGAGGGTATTTGGCGGCATCATTGCCCCTTCCGTGGTGCGACTGGGTGACGATTGGAAGATAAGCCACGGATTTGCAAAGACAAGGCTGGCCGGGGACTGCGGCCGACCCTAGGCCACCTTCATGATGATGCAGGTGGTGGATCCGGTGGCGTAGAGCCGTCCATCGTCCACGCCGCGAATGTCGCCATGGGCAACTCCGGTGGACCGCCCGGCGTGGTCCACGGTGCCGGTGCAGTCAATCATGGTGCCGAGCGGAATAGGGCGCAGGATGTTAATCTTGTACTCCAGCGTGGTGTAGACCGAGCCTTGCGGCACGCGGGTCATCACTGCGCAAGCCATCGCGCTGTCCAGAAGGGTGCCGTACCAGCCGCCGTGCACGGTGCCCATCGGGTTCGTGACATGGAATTCCGGGGTGCCGCGGAACACGACCTCGCCTTCGCTGACCGTATGGAGATGGTAGCCGAGCGTGCGCGCAATCGGCGGGCCGGGCAGACGCCCATCCAGAATACCCTGCATGAAATCGAGTCCGGACATCCGCGTGGTCTGGTCGATCGTCAAGAGATCCGAGGGTGTTTCGGCATAGAACATGGCGCGCGGTCCCTGATGAAAGCTTTTGTTCATTAGGAACCGCGCAACGGCCAGTGCAATGCTTACGCTACGTTCTCCAGCGCCACCTTGGGCGTGACGCCCAGTGCAAAGCAGACATCACGCGTCAGCTCAGGACGGTTGAGGGTGTAGAAATGCAGGTTCGTCACACCGCCTTCCAGCAGGTCGGAGCAGAGTTCCGTGCACAAGGCGGTGGCCAGCAGCTCTTCGCGGTCATCGCGAACCGCCTTCTCGAAGGCCTCTTCGACCCAGTGCGGGACCACGGTGCCGCAGCGGCGGGCAAAGTTGCGGGCGCCTTTCCAGTTTTCAATCGGCAGGATGCCCGGTGTCAGCTTGCTGCCGTCGATCCCGGCTTTCTCGCAGGCGTCGCGGAAGCGGAAGAAGGTTTCCGCCTCGAAGAAGAACTGGGTCAGCGCCTCGTCGGCACCGGCGTCCAGCTTGCGCTTCAGCCATTCCACGTCGGCGTTCTGGTCGGCTGCGTCGGGATGCCGGTCTGGATAGGCGCCGACCTTGATGTTGAACGTGCCGCGTGCTGCCAGTGCTTCGATCAGCTCCACTGAATGGGCAAAACCCTCGGGGTGCGGGGTGAACTTGCCTTCCCCCTTTGGCGGATCCCCGCGCAGGGCGACGATTTCCTTCACCCCGGCTTCGGCGAACTGATCGGCGATTTCGAGGGTTTCGGCCTTGGAGGCGTTCACGCAGGTCAGATGCGCGGCGACGTTCAGGCCCGAGGAGTTGTGCAGGGTCGCCACCGCGTCGCGGGTCAGCGTGCGGGTGGTGCCGCCGGCGCCATAGGTCACCGACACGAAGCGCGGCCCCATCGGAGCAAGCACCTGAACGGTATCCCAAAGCCGGAAGGAGGCTTCGAGATTTTTCGGCGGGAAGAATTCAAAGGAAATCTTGGGCGTCGTCATCTCAGGTCACTCGCTTGTTTGATTTCGACCCTTGTTGCATGCGCAGCATTGTGAGACAATTTCATAATTCTCAAGAACAACATGAGCGACACTACAGGATGCACATCGAATTCCGTCACCTGCGCACCATCAAGGCCATTCATGAGGCCGGCGGGCTGGCCCGGGCTGCAGATCAGCTGAATATCACCCAAAGTGCCTTGAGCCACCAGGTCAAGGGGCTGGAGGAGCAGGCCGGGGTCGAGCTTTTCATTCGCCGTTCCAAGCCGATGAAGCTGTCGCCTGCGGGGCAGAGGTTGCTGCGGTTGGCGGAGCAGGTTTTGCCGCAAGTCGAGGCGGCACAAGCGGAATTTTCCTCGTTGCGCGATGGGCATACCGGCCGGATGCACATCGCCATCGAGTGTCACGCCTGCTTTGAATGGTTGTTCCCGGTGCTGGAGGGTTTCCGCAAGAATTGGGGCGATGTCGATGTGGATATCCGTCCCGGGCTGGCCTTTGATGCGCTGCCCGCCCTGCAGAAGGAGGAGGTGGACCTGGTTGTCTCCTCCGATCCCGAAGATATCGCGGGCGTCGAGTTCATCGAATTGTTCGATTACAAGCCCGTCTTCGTTGCCTCGGCGCAGCATCCGCTGGCTGCGAAGGCTTACGTGGAGGCGGAGGATTTCCGCGGCGAAGCCTTGATCACCTATCCGGTGGAGAAATCTCGGCTCGACGTGTTCAGCCAGCTGCTGACCCCGGCAGGGGTCGAACCTGCATCGATCCGGCAGGTGGAATTGACGGCGGTGATTCTCTTGCTGGTGGCCTCGAACCGTGGCGTGTCGGTGCTGCCCGACTGGGTCGTGCGCGAGGTGAAATACTCCTCCGATTACGTGACGCGCCCGCTGACCAAGGAGGGCATCACCCGGCGGCTCTATGCGGCGATCCGCAGCGAAGACCGGGACAAGCCGTTCATGCAGGAGCTGATCCGTCTGGCGAAGGTCGAAGCCCGCAAGCTGCAGCAGCAATAGGGGCTGTGCTTGAAAAAAAGCGCGGAGCGGCCCGGCCCCCTTGGGGCGCCTGTGCCCGCTCCGCGCGGTTGCATGATCCGGCCAACGTCGTGGGGCGGAAACGCTGGTCAGCTTAGACCAGCTTGACGATTTGCTTGCCGGTATTGCCGCCCTGCATCATCGAAAGAAAGGCCTTGGGGGCGTTCGCGAGCCCTTCGGCCACGTCCTCGAGGTATTTGATCTCGCCCGCGGCCACCAAGGGGGCGACTTCGGTGAGGAACTCGGGATAGCGGTCGTAGTGGTTGAAGATGATGAAGCCATTCACCGACAGGAATTTGGTCAGGATGTCCCGCCAGATCGCGGGGGCGGTCAGGCCGGTTTCGGCGCTATTGTACCAGGCGATCATGCCACAGACCGGAATACGCCCGAAGTTGTTCATGTTGGGCAGCACCGCCTCCAGCACCTTGCCGCCGACGTTCTCATAATAGATGTCGATGCCATCGGGGCATTCCGCTGCGAGGGCTTCGGCAAGTGCAGGGGCGTCGGCGTAGGCGCGGTGATCGAGGCAGGCGTCAAAGCCGAACGTGTCCACCGCCAGCTTGCATTTCTCGGCGCCGCCCGCGACACCGACCACCCGAAGTCCCGCCTGTTTGGCCAGTTGCCCCACCATCGAGCCGACCGGGCCTGTGGCAGCAGCCACCACCAGCGTTTCGCCTTTTTGCGGGCGGCCATAGGCGTGCAAGCCATGCCATGCGGTAAAACCCGGCATGCCAAGAACGCCAAGCGCGGTGGTGATGGGCGCCTTTTGCGGATCCAGTTTGCGCACCTCGGAAGCCGGGGCGAGCCCGTGGCTGGCCCAGCCGAACATGCCCAGCACAAAGTCACCAGGTTGCAGATCGTCACTGCCAGAGGCGACCACTTCGCCAACGCCGGCGGCGGTCATGGTCTCGCCGATTTCGACGGGGGGCGCATAGGATTTGCCTGCATTCATGCGGCCCCGCATGTAGGGGTCCAGCGACATATAGTGAACTTTGACAAGCACTTCGCCATCACCAGGCTGGGGGAGGGGAGCGTCTTCCAAGCGAAAATTCTGTTCGCTGGCCTGGCCTTCGGGGCGGCTGGCCAGCACAATGCGTTGCATCTGTTCGGACATTGGCGTCTTCCTTTGTTTTACCGATTGGACATTGGGAGCGCTCGCGGTTGATTTCAACCGCTTCGCCGGATCTTGACGGCTGTGCTGCGGATCAGGCGAAGACCGGAAAGCCCCTTGGCAAGCGGGGGCAGGCCGCGTATAGGCACGCATTGACCCGGCATCTCCCCGACCGACCTGACAGGACCGAACCGACATGATTGGCAGTGCAAACCTCAACGTGATGATCAAGGCCGCCCGCAAGGCAGGCCGTTCCCTGGTGAAAGACTTCCGCGAGGTGGAAAACCTGCAGGTCTCGATGAAAGGCGCGGGCGACTTTGTCTCCAAGGCCGATATCGCGGCTGAGAAAATCCTGAAGGACGAGCTGACGAATGCGCGCCCGACCTATGGTTGGATTGCCGAAGAGGGCGGCGAGATCGAGGGCGAGGATCCGACACGCCGTTGGATCGTTGATCCGCTGGATGGCACCACCAACTTCCTGCACGGCCTGCCGCATTGGGCGATTTCCATTGCGCTGGAGCACAAGGGCAAGATCGTCGCCGGGGTGATCTATGACGCGGCCAAGGACGAGATGTTCTTTGCCGAGAAAGGTGCAGGTGCCTGGATGAACGACACCCGTATCCGGGTGTCCGGCCGTCACCGGATGATCGAGTCCATTTTTGCGACCGGCGTCCCCTTTGGCGGTCGCGCCGATCTGCCGCTGACGCTGCAGGATCTTGCCCGTCTGGCACCCGCCTGTGCCGGTATCCGCCGCTGGGGCTCTGCCGCGCTGGACATGGCCTATGTCGCGGCTGGCCGCTACGAGGGGTTCTGGGAACGCCGTCTGAACCCGTGGGACCTGGCCGCAGGGATCATCATCGTCAAGGAAGCCGGTGGCCTCGCGGAGGCGATCGACCCGGAGGCGGGCATTATCGACAGCGGTTCCGTTGTCTGCTCGAACGAGCCGATCTTCGAAAATTTCGCCAAGGTGATCCGCGGCTGAAGCCACGCATCGCGTATCCACGGATCAAGCGCGGCCTCTGGGCCGCGTTTTTTGTTAGACTTGGCCTGGGACTGCGGCGTCGGGAAGGGCCAGTTGCAGGGTTACGTCTTGTCCGCCGGATGGTTGACCCCGTCGTGCCATGGGATTTCGCCATGGGACGCGGCATGTGTCCTTGGGTTGCCGCCTTCGATGCAGCCCAGGTTGACGCCGCATTCCGAGGGGTTTGAGCGGCGCTGGTGGTGCGTGTAAATCCCGCAAGTCTTGCAGAAGTAGTGTTTCGCCGTGTGGCTGCCCCAGGTGTAGAGGCTGAGGTTCTCCGCCCCTTTCAGGACCCTGAGGCTCGCGGCTATTGCGGTGACGGCGGCTGCCCCACGCCGCAGGCAGAACGAACAATCGCACCGCGCGGCTGTGGCCAGTCCCTTGGGGAATTCCGCCTCAATCTCCACGGCGCCGCAGTGACAGGTGGCTTTAAGACGCGCCATCTTTTCCGATGCTCCTGCTGCTGATTTTCTTCATGGCTGACCCCATGCCCAAAAAATTCCCCGGAAATGCAGGGGCAGGCGACCTACCATTATACTGCCCTGAAAGTTTTCGGGGTGGCGGCCTGCGTGTTGACGAGTTCACTGTTACCTAGTTGGCGCAGGCCGCATTTTCCATCCATTTCCACGGATCACTTTCCCCAGGGGCCGGGTTTGCGTCGTGCGCGGGGCAACTTTGGGATGCGGCTGGCGGCGTAGGAAGACGGGCGTTCAGGATGCGGCGGTTGGCCAGAGGTTTGGGACCAGTACGCGGGTCCACCGCGGCGCAGCCACAGCGGCAGGCACAGCAGCAGCCCTGTGACAAACCCGCCGGCGTGCGCCCAGTAGGCGACCCCGCCGAGGTTGGGATCGGCGCGCAGGCCGCCAAAGAATTGCATCACCAGCCAGACGCCCAGCATCACGAAGGCCGGGATCGTGAAGATGCGGAAGTAGATCACCAGCACCAGCAGGATATCGACGCGGGCGCGGGGAAACATCAGCAGGTAGCCGCCCATGACCCCGGCAATCGCCCCGGAAGCGCCCACCGTGGGCACCATTGACCCCGGCGCCGAGATCACATGTATCAGACCGGCTCCGACACCGCTGACCAGGTAGAACAAGAGAAAGCGCAGGTGACCCATTTCGTCTTCGAGATTGTCGCCGAAGATCCAGAGGAACAGCATGTTGCCGCCCAGGTGCATCAGGCCACCGTGGATGAACATCGAGGTAAACAGCGTTCCCAACCCGTAACCGTGGCTAATCTCGGCGGGCACGATGGCATAGCTGTCGTAGAAATAGGCCAGCGCGCGTGGGCTGGCATAGGTGGCCGAGTAATAGGCATAGGCCAGAATATTCACCGCAATCAGCACGTAGACGACATAGGGCGTCCGGCCTGAGGGGTTGTGGTCGCGCAACGGGAACATTGCGGAACGCTGGGCCGTAAAGGGCCCAGCGTCAAGCGCTTATATGGTATAGCTCAGGCCATTCCGCCGAGCAGATCGGCGTTGCCACCCGAGGCGGTGGTGTCGACGCAGACGTGGCGCTCTGCCAGGACACGGGCGCGATCGGGCTTGCCGGGGATCAGCGGGATGATGGGACCATCACGCTTTGCCAGTCGCTTCTCGATCTCGCGCGCGGTGGCCTCGTCGCCCCACCACAGCACACCGGCGATGCCCTCGATGGTTTCCAGCTTGTCCAGCTCCAGCATGCCGGATGGCGTGATCGCAGTGCCGCCGAGGCTGATCACTTCCCGCGCCTGTTCTGCGGACGCCTGTGCGCCCGGACCCATGCACAGCAACGGCGGGCGCGCGGAGACCGTCAGGCGGTTGGACTCGCCGGTCGGGCCCGGCAGGGTGGTGGTCACTGGCTGTGCCGGGGTGCCGCTGGCTGCGGGCAGCTCTGTCACCGTGCTGGTCCAGCTGTCCGACACCTGCTGCCGGTCGGGCGCGCAAAAGCGGCTGAGGTAGAGCGGGCCGCCGGCCTTTGGTCCGGTGCCTGAAAGCCCCTCGCCGCCGAAGGGTTGGCTGCCGACGATCGCGCCGATCTGGTTGCGGTTGACGTAGATGTTGCCCGCATGCACCCGGTCGCAGACGTGCTGGACCCGGTCATCGATGCGGGTGTGCAGCCCGAAGGTCAGCCCGTAACCGGTTGCATTGATGTCGGAAATTACCTTGTCCAGATCTTGCGACTTGAACCGCGCCACATGCAGGACCGGGCCAAAGATCTCCTCCTCGAGGGCGCTGATGCTGGGCACCTCGATCATCGTCGGGGCGACGAAGGTGCCGCCTTGGGGCGCGCGCAGTTCCTTCAGCACGCGGCCTTCGGCGCGCGCCTTGTCGATGTGGGCAAGGATGCCTGCACGGGCGGTCTCGTCGATCACCGGGCCGCTGTCTGTGGACAGGTGCCAGGGGTCGTCCAGATGCAGGCAGTCCATCGCGCCTTTCAGCATCTTCAGCACGGTGTCCGCGATGTCGTCCTGCAGGTAGAGGCAGCGCAGCGCCGAGCAGCGTTGTCCGGCCGACTGGTAGGCGCTTTCGATCACCGCCTGTACCGTCTGCTCGGGCAGGGCGGTGCTGTCGACGATCATCGCGTTGAGGCCGCCGGTCTCTGCAATCAGGGGGGCGCCGGGCTTCAGGTTCTCGGCCATCGCGCGGCGGATGCGCATCGCAGTCGCGGTTGAGCCGGTGAAGGCGACGCCTGCAACCCGCGGATCCGAGGTGATCGCGGCGCCAACCACGCTGCCGCGGCCCGGAACCAGTTGCATGGCGGCACGCGGCACGCCTGCTTCGTGCATCAATTGTACCGCCCGGTGGGCGACCAGCGGTGTCTGATCGGCGGGTTTGGCGAGGACCGCGTTGCCTGCGGCCAGGGCGGCGGCAACCTGACCGGTGAAGATTGCCAGCGGGAAGTTCCACGGCGAGATGCAGGAGAAGATACCGGCGGGCGGCGCCGCGGGAATGCGGGCTGCATAGTACCGCAGGAAGTCCACCGCTTCGCGCAGCTCTGCCACCGCGTCGGGGATGGTCTTGCCGGCCTCGCGGGCGAGGATGGCAAACAGCTCGCCGTAGTTTTCCTCATAAAGGTCGGCGACCCGGTTCAGGATCGCGGCGCGTTCCTCTGCCGGGGCGTTCCAGGGGGTGGCGGCGCTCAGCGCCAGATTGATATCGGCCTCGCTACACTGGCGGACGCTGCCAACCGTGCTGAGGTCGGTTGGGCTGGTAACATCTTTCGCCGGTTCCGGCTGGGCCTCGCCTGCCAGCAGCGGGCCGGCCTGCCAGTGATGGTCGCGCCAGGGCGCGCGGGCTTCCTCGATCCGGGCGAGGGTCGGCGCGTGGCCAAGGTCGAACCCCTTGGAGTTGGGGCGCTCCGGTGCAAACAGCTCGGGGCCGGTCGGAATCTTGCGGCTGATTTCGCCAACCTGGGCGAAGGGATCGGCGGCCACGACTTCCGGTGCGACATTCTCATCGACGATCTGGTTCACGAACGAGGAGTTGGCGCCATTCTCCAGCAGGCGGCGCACCAGGTAGGCGAGCAGGTCACGGTGGGCGCCAACGGGGGCGTAGATCCGGCAGTTGGTCTTGTTCTGCTCCAGCACCATCTGGTGCAAGGTTTCGCCCATGCCGTGCAGGCGCTGGAATTCGAACAGCTGTTTGTCCATGCCCTCGGCCATGTGTAGGATGGCAGAGACCGTGTGGGCGTTGTGGGTCGCAAACTGCGGGTAGATTCGGTTGGTCAGCCCCAGAAGCTTGCGGGCGTTGGAGATATAGGACACGTCGGTCAGGGCCTTGGAGGTGAAGACCGGGAAACCGTCGACCCCCTCGACCTGGGCGCGTTTGATCTCGGTGTCCCAGTAGGCGCCTTTGACAAGCCGCACCATGAAGCGACGGTCGTATTTTTCTGCCATTTCGTGCAGGGCGTCGATTGCCAGCCCGGTGCGCGGGCCATAGGCCTGCACCACCACGCCAAAGCCGTCCCAGCCCGCCAGTGCCGGATCAGACACCACCGCTTCGATGACTTCCAGCGACAAAGACAGGCGGTCGGCCTCCTCGGCGTCGACGTTGAGGCCCATCTTGGCGGCCTTGGCCAGCAGCGCCAGCGCCTTCAGGCGCGGCACCAGATGTTCCATCACGCTGGCGTCCTGCGCCAGTTCATAGCGCGGATGAAGCGCCGACAGTTTGACGGAGATGCCGGGGTTCTTGCGGATGTCGTCACTGTTGCAGGCAGCGGCAATGGCCGAGATCGCCTTGGAATACGACAGGTGATAGCGGGCGGCGTCGGCCTCGGTACGCGCGGCCTCGCCCAGCATGTCGTAGGAATAGGTGTAGCCCTTGGCTTCCATTCCGGCGGCGCGGTTCATGGCGCTCTCGATGCTTTCGCCCAGCACGAACTGGCGGCCCATTTCCTTCATCGCGCGGCTGACGGCGGTGCGGATCACCGGCTCGCCCAGACGTTTGATGGCGCCGCGCAGTGCCCCAATCGGGCTGCGCTCTTCGTCCAGAACCTTGCCTGTCAGCATCAGCGCCCAGGTCGAGGCGTTGACCAGAGAGGATGTCGATTTGCCCAGGTGCTTCCCCCAGTCGGAAGGGGCGATCTTGTCTTCGATCAGCGCGTCGATGGTGTCGGCATCCGGCACCCGCAGCAGCGCTTCGGCAAGGCACATCAGCGCCACGCCTTCGTCGGTGGACAGGCCATACTCGGCCAGGAACACTTCCATCAGGCCGGGGGCCGAGTGGCCGCGGATGTCGCGCACCAGCGCGGCAGCACGGGCCGAGATCCGGGCGCGGTCTTCCGCGCTCAGCGCGGCCTGGGCGATCAGTTGATCACGGATGGCGGTTTGGTCGACATAGGTGCCAGCGTCGATACGGTGGCGCAGGGAAGTATTGGCAGTCATGCGGGGAAACTCCACAAAGGTGCAGGTCTTTTGGTGGATTTTATATCCAAAATGTCAGGACAACTGCCCAAAATCTGTGTAGAGGTAGGTCAAATGGATGAAATTTGGATGCTCGGGAGTGCATATGGACTTTTCTGATCTGGACCGCCACGATATCGCGATTCTGAACGAGCTGAGCACGGACGGGCGCATTTCGATCGCTGATCTTGCACGCCGGATCGGTCTGTCAAAGACGCCGACCCAGACCCGGCTGAAGCGGCTGGAAGCGGAGGGGATCATCACCGGCTACCGGGCGCTGGTTGATCCGATCCGGTTGGGGCTGGATCACGTTGCTTTCGTCGAGGTCAAGCTGAACGACACCCGGGAGGCGGCGCTGGCCAAGTTCAATGCGGCGGTGACGCGGCTGCCGGAGGTGGAGCAGGCGCATCTGATGGCATCGCATTTCGACTATCTCCTGAAGGTTCGCACCCGCTCCATGAGCGACTACCGGGCGGTGCTCGGCGAGAAGATCTCCGCTTTGCCGCATGTCGCGTCGACCTCCACCTATGTGGCGATGCAGGCCGTCAAGGAAGATGAGGCGCTGGCTCCCTTGTGATTTCTGTTGTTCTCGGCAGCGCGCGCCCACGGGGTTTTCTAACGGCGCAAAAATGCGCGTATTCGGCGAGAAAAGACATTGTCGTCATGCTGACAGGAGGTTAGACCATGCACGCGTGGCACTGCCGCCCGGTGCCACCTGCGGACGTGGTGGAATGGTAGACACCGGAGACTTAAAATCTCCTGGCCTTATGGCCGTGCGGGTTCGAGTCCCGCCGTCCGCACCACTGATTTTAAAGGGAAATTCTCTCTCTTTGCGAAGGGCGGAAATCGTCGAAACTTCGCCACTCCCACAACCTGCTCCCACAGTCTCCTTTCGTTCCCGTTCTGGTCCAACCTATTTTCGGCGCAGTTGAGCGGAGCGTGACAGGGCCTTTCGGCTTGCGCGAGCGCGGTAGTAGGCGACCATTTCGGCGCTCTGGTTTGTCACCGCCTGGATCTCGGCATCACTGCATCCGGCCTCGGCAAGGCGGATGATCGCGAGCTTGCGCAGACCGTGCAGCACGTACTTCTCGGCCTCGGGTCCGAGGCTGGCGCGCCACTCCCGAAAGGCCTTGGACAAGGCCCAGTAGCCGCGCGGCTGAGTGAGGTTCTTCGCCAGCACATAGGCTCCCTTGCGTGGCGCTGCGGCGATGAAGTTTCGCAGTTCCTGGGGGCAGTAGACCTCCATCCGCTCGTCGTTCTTTTCGTCCAGGACGCTCATCCATTCGCCGTCAAAGTCCGAGAACCGCATCGAGATTGCAGCGTTCGGGCGTTGGCCGGTGTTCAGGATCAGCGTTGCCGCGGCGCGCACATCTTCCGGTGCTTCGTCCAGCTTATCGACCATCCATTGCGGCCACGGTTCATATTCCCGCTGCTTGCCGTAGTGATCCACGCCCTTCGTTGGATTGTCACCCAGCGGCCAGTCCAGCTTGTTCGCGCCATAGTTCCACAGCAGGCTGATCGTCTGCAGGTAGCGATCGGCCTTGCGCGGGGTGTCGGCGAGCTTGGCGTGGGCCGCACGCACCGCTGCCTTGGAGGTGCGCCGGACATCCTTGTCGGCGTTCTTTTCGAGAATGCCCTCCATGTCTCGCCGGTAAGTCTTTTTGGTCCCGTCCGAGAGTTTGCCCTGGATGCGAGGGTCTTTTCGCCAGGCCTCGATGAGGGCGCGCCAAGTATACTGTGCTTGGAGCTTCTGCCGCTGGTGTTTACCTGCAGCGCACTCCCAGTAGAGCACATCCAGGCGTTCCGCATCCCCTTGCCAATCCAGTTTCACCGCACGCTCGCGGCGCTTGCCGCCTTCCGTCCAGGTGACCCGGTGGTAAGGATCCCAAATGCCGCGGCGACCGTTCCACTTCCAGGCAAGGTTCGGTTTGGTGATCCTGGGCTTGGGAGGCTTCTTCAAAGCTCAAAGTCCTCTGATGGCCGTGCGGCCGTGCCGCTGAGTATGGCGCGCAAATCGTCGGCCCGCCAACGCTCCACGCCGTCCGCCAGCCGGACAGGGCCGGGCAGGGCGCCATGTTTGACCAGGGAGCGGAACTTCGTCACCGAAAGATCCAGAAAGGCGGCGGCATTGGCTTCACGTAGGGCCGCAGGTTGAATGGTTGCCATCTATTCATCCTCTTTCAAATGCGCTTCGGCGAAGGGAGCCGGTCGTCATTTTTTGGGATTGTGGGGCGCGGCACGGTTGTGTGAGTGGTGGCCTGTTTGCCGCGCCCCGGCGGTGCGGGTGGCCGGTCCCGCGAGATGAAACGTGTCCAGTGTGATGGTTTCAGTTTCAGATTCTATCCTTAAATCGATTAGTGTTTGGCGGCAATGGCTTACCGCCATTGTAAGGGCAGTCAGGTCGACCATCTGTCGCGCGCCGAGTGCCGTCGAGGGTGTGGTGGATCCGGGCGGCGCGAAGCCAAGCATCCAGTGCGGATGGCATGTCGTTCCCTGAGGCGGAAAGGCCCAGCAGTGAGAGGTGCCAGCGAGTCGCCGCGAAGTCGAACCGGTCGCTCGGATCGGTGCTTTCCGGCCTGAGCTTGCCGCCCAACTCTTGCAGCAGCATTGCCTGGCCAAACCGGCATCGGGCGCGCAGGGCGCGGGCGGTGGCGTAGATTTCCTGGGGTGTCGACGGCATCGGTGTCCTGTCCTTGGATGGTCGCGGGCGGCGGATGGAATGGAGGATTGCGCCGCCCGCGTTGATCCGCGCCGCAAGACGGGCGCGAAACCTCAAAGAAAAGCGGCGCGTCAATCCTCCATCACGCGCCGCTACTCGGCTATTTCTGTTGGGGTGGGGCCCGCGGTGGTGACCGGACACTGCGGCTCGCCGCTGAGTTTGTGGTCGGGCAGGCGCGGGCCGATCTCGGGTCAGGCTGCATCGCGGTGTGGAACCGGGATGTTCTTTTCCGCGATGAGTGCGCGCACCTTTGCGCCGACACGGGCTAGGGTCTGGTCGGTAGGTTCCGGCGCAGGTTCGGGCCGGTCGATCAGGTGCGCTGCACGCAGGCGGGCGGGGTCGAAGCCTTGGCCGCGTGCGGCTTTCATCGTGGCCCAAGCCTGAGTGAATAGGTGTGTGTCGTCCAGGTAGTCTTCGGGCGATCCAACGATCTGGCGAGCGGTACTGGTCATGTCTTGCATTCAATCCTCCATCGGTTGATAGAGAGTAGAGTATAGGGATAAATATCTATGTCAACGATGATGTAGGGAAAAATTACTATGATCGAGAGGCGTCAAACTTTATCTTTTGCCAGGCAGAAGAAGAAAACCCCGCGCGGAGCGGGGGTGGTTCGCGTGATCGCGTTTGGTCTTTGTATGGGGTGCACGCTTCTAGTGTCGCTTTGGGCAATTAGTGCTGGATCCCTCGTGGGCACAGCCTATGCGTTTGGACTTATTCAGGGTGCTGGCTGGTGCTCTCTTCTTCTGGGGGGTGGCTTGGGCCTTCGATCATGAGTGGGCGATCAGCAGACGACAGTAGTACCGCCGCCGCGGCAGGTCCGGCGATACTTAGTACGCTAAGGGTGTCAGCGGTAAGCCCGAGCGCAAATGCGCCTGATTTCATAGAGTTTGAAACCCAGCCTTTGAACTTCTCCAGAAATTCCTTCTGCTCTTCGTCAATGTGTTCAAATTCGGCTTGGAGGTCTGCGAAAATGTTCTTGAGGCGACGGCGAATTTGTTCGTCAGTAGCGCCTTCGCATTCGTGCATGATGCGAATTATAGACCTTAGCTTTAGTTCAAGGACTGATTTTTGCATGGGGTTAATTGGAGCGCTTCCAATGCCTTCAAGCATCTCTTCTGTTTCGGCAAGGAAGGTTTTTCGGTCGAACCGTTTGTTGCGCGATATGTGGCTTGTAGCGAGCGTGTGGCCAATTAAGTTCAGCTTCTCTATCGCGTTCTCGAATTTTGCATGCGCTTTAAAGGCTTTGACGGTTTCTTGAGGCAACGCCATTAGAAGCCTGCCTTGAATTTGACGGATTTCTGCAAGCATGGATGACACGCCCGTGTCCGTTAGATTTGGGATAAGGGAGACCTCTTCGATGGCATCATCCAGAATGGCAAGAATTCCAAGTCTGGCTTCCGTTTGGCTAATGTGCGGAAAAACAATGCTAAGTGCGGTGGAAAGTTTGTTTTGATCGGGCTGGGATGAGATTTCCTCAATTATTTTGGCCGATTGGTAACAAGCGTTTTTTTGATCTTCCATTTTTGGTCTGCTCTCTATGGTCGGGATGTTGTCAATGGTGGGTGATTGAAATTCCTTGATTTATTGGAATTAGTACTGAGGAGTGTTAAAATTGACAGATCAGGAAATTATCAGCTTTCTTCGCCGTCTTCTTTCCGAGACTGACCCGCAGCGGCAGCTAGGCCTCGTCCGTAGCCTAGAAGCTCTTTCAGTAGGTGATCGGGTAGCTGATTTGCTAGGCGTACGATCTCTTTTTCTTCTGGGGTTCGGGCCTCGCTCATGAATTCTTCAAGCGTCGTCCCTAAGGCGGCGCAAACTTTCCTAGCGGATTCAAGGGTTGGGCTTTTGCTTTTTCCGCTCAGCCACTGACGGATCGCCGCATTGCTCATGCCAGCCTTAACAGAGAGTGAGGCCGCTGTGAGATTTGGGTCGCTGTCAATCCGCTCTTTGAGGCGTAGGAGGAAGGGTTCCATGATTTCATGCTCAGTCATGGTAGTAATCTACTACTATGGAGCGGGATAGGCTGTAGAATTATTGATTGACTGTCATAGAAGAAAATCCCTATGTAGGTCGCATGGAACAGTTTCTTGAACAGGTTCGCAGCTATGCGGCGTCTTTCGGAATCAAGCCGTCGACAGTCGTTCAGAAGGCCGGTGCTGGCGGTGGTGCAACTTGGGGAAGATGGGAAAGTGGCCACAGTAGTCCTACGCTTCACACGGTAGATAGAATAATAAAATACATGGCAGACCACCCCCCGCCACGCGGGCAACATGGGCCAGTGGAGGTTGCCGTATGAGCCGCCCGTGTCTGAGCCTGATTGTGAATAACGATGTGTCATGTCGAAATGATGCTGTGGGCCTTAGTCAAAAGTCTTGGTCAAATCAGTTTGACCCATACGCGTTGAAAGCCCAGGCGCCAGATCTTTGGTCGGCCTACTTCCGCGCTCGTTTCGGCAGCCCACGCGAGGTCGCGCTGTTTTGTGACGTGAGTTTCCAAACGGCATTGAACTGGTGGGGCGCGGTGACTGCGCCTGCAAGCCATATCGCGCTGCTGGTGATGTTGACGGATCCCGGCGCGCCCGCGTTTTTCGGCAAAGCGCTGGAGCGGGCGGCATGAGCGTTTCGAGCGCGATTATTCCCAACACCGCAGGCGGGGCCGCCATGTCCCTTTGCCTGAGCGCTGACCGGGGGCAGGCGCGCCTGCGAGTGGCCCCCAATCACCTCCCTGTGGACCTTGGGCGCGTGGTGGCCTCGCTGCCGCGCGCCTCTTTTATGGCGGAGGTGGTGCATGCTTGATTTCTCGGGCCCGCACAACTGGCAACGCCTGCGCGAGCGCGCTGAAGGCGCTGCCTTGCTGCATGAGGGCGCCTTGCTGGCTGACGTAGCTTCCTGCGCTGCGGGCAAGCTTGCCTGCCTCGCCACGCCATACGCGGGGTTCGACGGCGGGCCGGTGTTGGCCTCAGACCTCGCCGTTGCCTGGATGGGGATGCTGGCGCAGGTCGGTATCCTGCCGCTGTCTCCGGCCTTCATGGCCTCGGAGGCCGGTCTGGCAGTTGAGGAACCAACAAGTGCTGTGCGCCATGCGGACCTGGTTGTCGTGCCGACGCTATCAGGCTGGCAGCGATCTGCCGGGGTCTGGCAGGCGGCTTTTCTGGCATTGGAAATGAACAGGCCGGTCTTCGTATTAGACGGGGGCCGCCAAAACGAACTGGAGGTTGGGCTGTGAACATCCACGCTGGGCGGCTAACGCCCGTCGACACTGGCGATCTGCCAGAGTACCCGCTGTCCGCCGATGACCGGTTGGACAGCCATTACTTCATGGTCTGGGAGCGGCGGCGTTGGCTGAACTCGGATATGCGCCTTAAGGGGACGCCAGAATGCCGGGCACTGTACTTTGACCTGATCAACATCGCCTATGATAACTCTCCCATCGGCACTTTGTCGGCGGACCTGGAAGTGCTCGCCAAGCTGGTGTTTGTTGATCCCGGCCACTTCAAGGCGCTCTGCGCGCTGGATTTCGGGCCGCTCCATCGGTGGACCAAATGCCTGTGTGACGGGGAGGTCAGGCTGATGCACCCGATGGTGCTGAAGTCTCTGACCGAGGCAATTTCCCGCAAGGAAGATAACCGCGCCAAATGTGATGCGGCCAATGTCGCCAAGCGGCTGCAGCGGCTGCGCGCGACGGTTGCGGGCCTGCATGTGGAGCTTTCCAAGAATGATGCGGCCGTCAAATGGATGGATGAATGGCTGATCCAGCAAGGCTGCGGCTACAGGAGCACCAGTTGGGTTGAGAAGGCCATGATGGCTTGGTCCAATCACGCGATGGATCTGGCTCGCAGTCGCGCTCGGGGGACAGCCTGATGCTGCAATTTCCGAACTGTCTGCAGGACACTCTTGGACGTTCTCAGGACACTTTCAGGACAGTTTTCGGGAAATGTCTAGGTGTTTCAGTAGTTTATAAAAATGTCCCGAAGTGTCCGGCACGATAGGGACATAGACAGGGAAATAACAAGACAGCAGGGCAGTTGCGCTCCAATTCAGCCCGCTGACATGTGGAAAACGTGTCGATGCTGAGAAAGAGGGATTGCGGAGATGAACGGGAAAGAGCAGGCCGCAGGGGAAAAGCGGGTACAGGAATTGTTGATCGCGCCGCTTGAGGCGCTGGGGCTGACGAAGCCGGGCACCATGCGCAAAGAGCAGTTCGAAACGATGAAGAAAGAGCTGCGGCAGATGCTGGCCTACATGAAGCCGGCCAACCTGCAGCTGCTGTGCGAGTGGTGCGAGGGGCACCCGGGCGGCAAGGACCGCGACCGTTTTCCGATCGCGCTGCATATCCTGAAGGAAGCGCGGCGGATCGAGCCGCCGGAAACCGGCCCGTCGCCGCTGATGCTGGAGGTGTTTGGCCGGTCGTTGGGGCAGGAGGCAATTGCCAAGGGCTGGGCGCCGGAGTTGCTGACCTGGCTGAAAGGCAACCGCTCGTGGCCGGGGAACTACACGGTGAGCCAGATCAAGGCTGCCGCCGATGATCCGGTGCGGCGGCTGGAAGACATCGAGGCCCGGATAGCGCGGGGGCGTGCGGTCACCGCCGAGGAGGTGGCGTTTCGCGATCGGCGCCGGGTGGCGCTGCAGAAGTGCCGCGATATCGCGGATGAGGCACGGGCGCAGCGCGCGGTGGCCCGGGCATGAACATGGCGGCATTGAACAACGGCTTCGCGCTCGCACCGCGCCACCGCGACAGGGTCACGGTACGCGCGCCGCGGTCTGGCAAGCTGGAGGTCAGCGCACTGCAGCTGATCGAATGGGCGTTTCGGCGTGAGAAGATCGGCCTCGACTTCGATGAGATCGAGCGGGAAACCGGCGCGCGGCCGGGCGTCGGGATGGAGTACATCCTGATCGAGCAGGCCAAGCTGGGCTGCCGGGTGCAAGGCGGCGGGTCCTCACCGCGCCACCACGACGCCGACATGGTCGCGGCCTCGCTTGCCAGCCTGCCGGAAGCCTATGGCGGTCGGCGCATGGCGGTGCAGATCGCCGAGTTGGCGCGCGTTGGCGAGGTGCCGGACTGGATGGCAGGCGCGCGGGCCACGTGCGAACCGGTGGCGTGGCGTCGGTGCAAGCATGGGGCGTTCGCGGTGACAGAGGTCTGCCGGGTGCCGGGGCTGCGCTGGCCAGCTGACCAGCTGGGAAAGAAGGCGGACGGGTCGTGGTGCCGGGTCTCCTACAGCAACACGGCTCGCGACGTGGCGGCCGCGCGGCGGCGCTACCTGGACTGGTACAGGGCCATTCATCATCTGCGCTTCATTTTCCGAAAAGCCTGCCATCTCACGTCCTTCACCGTGTCAGACGCTCTGCCACCGCGTGCGCCTTGGAAAGGGGCTTGACCGAAATCTCAATCTGTTGACATAGTGCAGCCACCACATGTGCGCCCGGAGCGGAGATCCCGCCCCGGGCGCTTTTGCGTTTGGAGGTGACTGTGAAGGTCAAGCAACTGAAGCCCAGGCTGCAGGGGCTGGCGCCGCGCGTCGCCATTCTCAAAACCGACCATGATACGCGGCGGCGACAGCAGCAGGCGTGGCGCAAGTGGTACTACACCGCGCGCTGGAAGCGCCTGCGCTGGCAGTGCCTGGAGCGGGATCTGTTCACCTGCCAGCTGTGCGGTCGCATCGAGCCGGAGGCCTCCAAGCTGGTGGCCGACCATAAGGTCAGACACCTCGGCGATCCGGCGAAGTTCTGGAACCTCGGCAACCTGCAGTGCCTGTGCAAGCCGTGCCACGATGGCGCGAAGCAGCGCGCCGAACACCGAGACACCGCGGCGCGGCGGGTAGGGGGCCTCTGATCCCTGTGACGGCCCGCCGCCGCAAACCGGTGCTCTAGCTCACGCGGAGAATTTTTTTTGGCTGATCAAGAATTTCCGGACGGCCTGGACCTGTTCGGCAACCCTGTCTTCACGACCAAAGGCAAGCGGGGGCGGCCGAGGTTTCAGCGCACTGAAGAAAATGCACGTAAAGTCAGTATGTTACTGGCTTTGGGTTGGTCGAACATGCGGATCGCGGCCTGTGTCGTGGATCCGCGGACCGGCCAGGCGATCTCCGAGTCGACGCTGAAACGGTATTTTAGATCCGAGCTGTCGGAGCGGAACCGGATGCGCGATCGGCTGGATGCCCGCCGGTTCGAGCGTGCCTGGGAGGCGGCGGAGAATGGCAACATCGGCGCGGAACGCCTGCTGCAGCAGATGCTGGAGAAGAACGACCTGATGGGCGCGGGCCGGAAACTCGATGCGGCGCAGAAGGCTAAGAAACCGGCGGCAAGCGAGCGGCTCGGCAAGAAGGAGGCCGCGCTGCAGGCCGCGCATGAAAGTGCCGAAGGCACCGAGTGGGGCTCGGATCTTGATCTCCCCGGGTTCCGGCCGAACTGAGGTCTGATCCATGAAGGATGCATTCCTCGATCCGGCCGAGCTGGCAGCCTGGTCGACGGCGGTGAAGGACTGGGAGGAGCGGATCGTCAACCGCCAGTCGCTGATCCCGGACCTGCCGCTGTTCGATGAACCGGCGGAAAAAGCCCTCCGGATCTTCAAGCGCTTGCGCGTGCCGGATCTGATGGACCAGCCGACTTACGGCGAGGTCAGCGCGCCATGGGTGTTCGACTTCGTCCGGGCGGTCTTTGGCAGCTATGATCCGGTCAAGAAGCGGCGGATGCTGCGGGAGTTTTTCCTTCTGATCCCGAAGAAGAACGGCAAATCCGCGATCGCGGCGGCGATCATCCTGACCGCCTGCATCATGAACGAACGGCCCGAGGCGGAGCTCTTGCTGATCGCGCCGACGATGACGATCGCGAAGATCTCCTTCAAGCAGATCAAGGGCATCATCCGGGCGGATCCCGAGCTGGACAAGCGGTTCCACATTCAGGACCACGCCCGCACGATCACCCACAAGGTCAGCCGGGCGGAGATCTCGGTCAAGGCGGCGGATGGCGATGTCATCACCGGCGGCAAGGCAACCTACACGATGATCGACGAAACCCATGAATTCGCCAGGAAGAGCAAGGCGGACGGGGTTTTCCTTGAGTTGCGTGGCGCCCTGGCCTCGCGCCCGGAGGGGTTCGTGATGCAGATCACGACGCAGTCGAAGGACCAACCAGCAGGCGTGTTCAAGGCCGAGCTGGAAACGGCGCGGGCGGTACGTGACGGGCGCCTGCAGTCGCCGATGCTGGCAGTGCTCTACGAGCTGCCGCGCAAGATGGCGAAGCACTGGCAAAAGCCCGAGACCTGGGCGCTGGTGAACCCGCACCTCGGGCGGTCGGTTGATCCGGCGTTCCTGGAGGATCAGCTGGTGAAGGCGCGGGAGAAGGGCCCAAAGGCGCTGCAGCTTCTTGCCTCGCAGCACTTCAACGTCGAGATCGGCGTTGGCCTCGGCGGTGGTTGGAGCGGGGCGCTCTACTGGAAGAAGGCCGGGCCGGAGAAGTTCGGGCTGGAGGAGCTGATCAACCGCTGCGAGGTCGCGGTGCTGGGCCTCGACGGCGGCGGGCTGGACGATCTCTTTGGCCTGTCGGTGGTCGGGCGCGAACGCGAGACCAAGAACTGGCTGATGTGGTTCCATGCCTGGGCGCATCCGGAGGTGCTGAACGCGCGCAAGGAAATCGCGCCGCGGCTGCACGACTTCGCAAAGGCTGGCGATCTGACGCTGCTGAAAGAGGACCAGCCCACCGGCGACATCGAGGGGGCCACGCAGATCGCGGGGGAGCTGCTGAATGCGGGGCTCTTGCCTGCCGAGGCGGCGGTGGGGCTGGATACGGTGCAGGTCTACTCGATCCTCGAGGAGATGATGGCGATCGGAATTGATGAGGACCAGCTGCGCTATGTCGGGCAGGACTGGCGCCTGTCCCCGGCGATCTGGGGGATGGAGCGCAAACTGAAGGACGGAACCCTTCTGCACAGCAACCAGCCGATGATGGAGTGGGTGCTGGGCAACGCCAAGGTCGAGCAGCGCGGATCGGCGGTGAGGATGACAAAGGAAGCCGCAGGGCGCGCCAAGATCGACCCGCTGATCGCAGGCATGAATGCCTTCACGTTGATGAGCCGCAATCCGGTTGCCGCCGGGGCGCAGGCGTTTGAGTACACAGGGATGTGACACCCATGGGATTGCTGGATTTCTTCCGGCCTGCGGCTGAGCCGCAGGCCGACGCTTCCGTGCGCGCGGAGCCACCTGTGCGTGCGGCCTCGGACAACATCGCCAGTGAGCGGCAGTGGCACGGGTTCCAGGTTGTCGGCGGTTCCTCCAAGGCCGGGGTGCGGGTGAATGAGCAGACCGCGCTTTCCATTCCTGCGACGCTTCAGGCGCTGCGGATCCTGACGGGCGTCTTTGCCATGACGCCGCTGCACTTCTACCAGAAGACCGAGCAGGGCCGCATGCCGGCCGATGACAACGCCGCGGCCAAGCTGTTCCTGCGCGGGCCGAACACGCACCAGACGGCCTTTTCCTTCTTCGAGCTGTTGCTGGCGGACATCCTGCTGGCGGGTGGCTTTCATGGCTATATCAGCCGCGACCGGCGCGGTGATCCGGTGGCGATCACCCGGTTGAAGCCCGGCCATTGCCTGCCGGTTGAGTATTTCGACCGGGCCGAGGGCACCTTCCTGTTCTTCGACGCGACGCTGCCGGATGGCAGCCATGAACGTTTTCCGTCGCGGGATATCTTCTACGTGCCCGGGTTCTCGCGCGACGGGATCCAGGGGCTGAACCCGGTGCAATATGCCCGCGATGCCCTGGGCGGTGCGATCGCCACCTCGGACCATGCGGCGCGGTTCTGGAACAAGGGTGGGCGACCGTCGACGGTGCTGACCACCGAGCAGAAGGTGGCACCGGAGGACAAGGGGCGGATCCGGGACGACTGGACGCGGATGTATTCCGGCCCGGACAGCGAAATGGTTGCGGTGCTCGACCAGGATCTGAAGGCGACCTTCCTCAGCCATGACCTGAAATCCAGTCAGTACCTTGAAACCCGGCAGTTCCAGGTGGTGGACCTCGCCCGGATCTGGGGGGTGCCGCCGCACCTGATCTTTGATCTTTCGCGGGCCACCTTCAGCAACATCGAACAGCAGTCGCTGGAGTTCGTGATCTTCCACCTCGGGCCGCACTACACGCGGGTGGCGCAGGCGGCGACCAAGGCCTTTGCGCGGGAGGGGTTCTACTTCGAGCACCTGACCGATGCCCTGGTGAAGGGCGACCTCAAGAGCCGGATGGAGGCCTACTGGTACCAGCGGCAGATGGGCATGGCCAACGGCAACGAGCTGCGCCGCTACGAAAACCTGCCTGACATCCCCGGCGATGCCGGACGCGAATATTGGAGGCCGTCGAACATGGAGATCGCCGGTCAAAAGCCTGCGCCGGGCGGCGCGGATGGAGCGAGTGGAGATCCAGAATGAAGCAGCAACTGACGGCACTGGTTGCGGCCATCCGGTCGCAGCCCTGGGCGATCATGCCCGACTATCTCGATGCGATCGAAGCGATCGCGCTGCGCGCACTGGACGAGGATGTGCTGAAACGCATCGCTGCGGACGGGCATATCGAGCGGCTTGCGGCGAACATGTCGGCGGTGGCGGCGGTCGGCACGCGGCTTGAGGGCACCCGAATGAGCACGGTGCGAGACGGCGCGGCAGTGGTGCCGCTGCTGGGGCCGATCTTTCCGCGGGCGTCCATGGTGAGCGCCTCCAGCGATGGCACCTCGCTCGATGCCTTCATGCGCGACATCCGGGTGGCGGAAGCCTCGGATGAGGTCGCCCGCATCGTGATCCTCGCCGACAGCCCGGGCGGGGTGGTGTCGGGCCTGGGCGAGGCGGCGGAAGGCCTGCGGGCGCTCAGGAAACCCACCGTCACCTTCGTCACCGGCAATTGCGCGTCGGCGGCCTACTGGCTGGCCAGCCAGTCGCGGGAAATCATCATGGATCGCTCTGCCGCGGTTGGCTCGATCGGCGTGGTCGCCTCGATGTCGCGGCAGGAGGCGGCGGATGCCAATGGTCGGCGCAGCTACGAGATCGTCAGCAGCAATGCCCCCGACAAGCGGCCTGACCCTTCGACCGAGGAAGGGCGGGCGGCCATCCAGCGCGACATCGACGCCATCGAGGCGGTGTTCATCGCGGATGTGGCGGCGGGGCGCGGCGTCTCGGCCGAGCGGGTGCGCGCGGATTTTGGCCGCGGCGGCATGCTCGCGGCAACCCGCGCCGTCGAGGCGGGCATGGCAGATCGGATCGGCACCCTTGAGGGGCTGCTGAGGGAAGGTTCCGGGCGCACCCGGGCTCAAGGGGCGGGCCGCAGTGCGCGTGTGGCCGCCGATATTCAAGCGCGGCGGCTGGCCGCAATGAGGAAATGACCATGGATAAACTCCTGGAACTGCAAGCCCGCCGTGCGGGTATTATCGACCAGATGGAGGCGCTTGCCGCGTCCATCGGCAGCGACGAGGACTGGACCGATGAGCAGGTGGCCACGCTCGATGGTCTGAAGGCCGAGGATGACAAGCTGGCCGCCCAGATGAGTGCGCTGGAAGACATCGAGCGCCGCCGCGCCGCTGCGGCCCGCCCGGCGGCACCGCTGCCCGGCGCCACGCCGCCTGCGGGCGTCACGGCCGACACCGCGCCCGCACAGCCGAAAGAGCCGGGCCTCACCTTCGCGCGCATGGTGCGCACCATCGCCACGGCCGGGGGCAACCACTACGTCGCGCAGCAGATCGCGGAGGCCAATGGCGACAGCGGTCTCTTCGCCAACCAGAACATGGGCGGGGCCACCGCGGGCGGCTTCCTGGTGCCGGAGGATGTAGGCGGCGAGGTGATCGAGCTGTTGCGCCCGGTCAGCGTGGTGACCTCGATGGGGCCGCGCATCGTGCCGATGCCGAACGGGAACATGACCACCAACCGCCGCGCGACCGGCGCGACCTTCGGCTATGGCGGTGAGCAGCAGGATGCCAAGGCCACTGGCTACAGCTACGGGCAGGTGAAGCTCTCGGCCAAGAAGCTGAGTGGCATCATCCCGATTTCCAATGATCTGCTGCGCACCGCCTCGACCGCCGTCGACCGGATGGTGCGCGATGATGCGGTGGCGGATGCGGCGCAGATCCAGGACCGCCACTTCCTGCGCGGATCGGGGACGGATTACGCGCCGAAGGGGCTGCGCTTCCAGCACAAAGGCACGCCGGTGGAGAAGACGCATGTGCTGACGATGACCGCCGCGCCGGACCTGCAGAAGGTCGACAACGACCTTGGCCGCATGGAGCTGGCGCTGGCCAATGCAAACGTGGTGGTGACCGGCGCGCATTGGATCATGTCACCGCGCACCGCGATGTTCCTGACCAACCTGCGCGACGGCAATGGCAACAAGGTCTATCCGGAGATGGCCAGCGGCCAGCTGCGCATGAAGCCGGTGCATATCACTACCGAGATCCCCGACAACCTCGGCGCGGGCAGTGACGAATCCGAAATCATGCTGGCGCACCCCGGCCATATCCTTGTCGGCGAGCACATGGGCATCGAGATCGCGATGTCGACCGAGGCTGCCTACAAGGATGCCGAGGGCCAGATGCAGGCGGCGTTCTCGCGCGATGAAACACTGATGCGCATGATCATGCAGCACGACATCGGCCTGCGGCATCTGCCCGCGGTCTCCATCCTGACCGGCGTCACCTGGGCGCCCGGCACCTGATCCTGAACCGGCGGGCCAATGGCCCGCCATTTTCTTTCGGTCGGACTGAGGAGAACTGTCATGACCACTCTACTTCGTAACATCGGCGCGCTGATCTCCGTGATGCGCGCTTCGGCCAACGTGGCCGCCACGGCTGGCGGTGCAGGTGACAACACCGAAGTCATCGGCGCCATCCTGGACCGCGCCGAGATCGGTATGCCGCAGAGCTGCGTCTTTGCCGTGCCGTTCTCGGCCACGCTTGGCGATGGCGAAACCCTGTCGATCGCATGCACGCTGGAAAGCGGTAATGAGAGTGATCTGAGCGATGCTGCGGATCTGCATGTCGTTGCCAGCGCCGTGGTGGCCACCGGACCTGCCGGGGGCGGCACGGTCACCGGCACCTACGAGGTGATGGCGCCGATCATGGGCGCGGGCCGCTACCTGCGGGCCAAGTTCACGCCGGATCTGAGCGCAGGGGCCACCGATACGGCGGCCTTGTCCTCGGTGGTGGTATTCGGCGGTGCGGACCGCCTGCCGGCATGAGGTCGGTGAAGTTCCTGCGGTCGCATCTGATGTATCAGCCCGGCGAGGTCGCCGGGTTTGACGCCCGGACCGCAGAGGATCTGATTGCCCGCGGTGTCGCGGTCGACCCGAACAGCAAGGGCGCAACGCAGGCCGCGACAAGCGACGTGCTGGTGAACCCTTTGGATGATCTCGGCGCTGGCGAGGTGGAACTGCAAACCCGGGTGCAGGTGCAAACCGAGGCCCCTGTCGCCAAGGCAGTGACACCTGCCACCAAGTCCAAGCCTGCGGCGAAGAAAGGGTAAGCCATGCGGCTGACGATGAGCACCCCACCGGCTGAATTGCCTGTCACCCTGGAGGAGGCCAAACGCCACTGCCTTGTCGAGGCTGACGACATGGAAGACGATCAGCTGATCGAAGGGTTTATCGCGGCCGCGGTCGATTACCTCAACGGCCCGTCCGGGATCCTCGGGCGGGCCATCGTGACGCAGGAATGGCTGCTGGAGCTGGAGGCCTGGCCGGGGCGGATCAGCCTGCCGCTGGAGCCGGTGCAATCCGTTGTTGTCCGCTACCTCGACCGGGACGGGGTGGAACAGGAATTGCCTGCAAGTGCCTGGGATCTGGATAGATACCCGTCCCGCCGCACCCAGCTGACCTGGGCGCGCGGATACCCGCTGCCCGCGCTGCAGCCGGTGCGCTATCCGGTGCGGATCTCGATCACGGCGGGATTTGGCGGCGCCGCCGAGGTGCCAATTGCGCTGAAGGTGGCGGTGCAGATGCTGGTCGCCCATTGGTATGAGAACCGCGATGCGGCGCAGATGGGCGGGGCCGGGAATGACCTTCCCGCGGCGGTGAACACGCTGCTGGCCCGTTGGCGGGTTGTGCTTTGATGGCGGGGGCGATGCAGGGCAGATCGGCGCGCAGGGGGCGCGGGTTCGTGGCCATGCGCCAGAGGGTTGCCTTCGATCGACCCGACCAGGTCGCAAGCACGGGGTTGAACGGCAAGACACGGGTCTGGACTGAGATCCGCACCTGCCGGGCCGAGGTCATCTACATGCGCGGCAGTGAGGCGGTCGAGGCCGCGCGCTTGCAGGGGCGGGCGGTGTTCAAGCTGCGCATCCGCAAGATGGGAACAGCCCTGGACATCGATACGGGCTATCGCATGCGCACGCTGCGCCATGGACTGCCGGACGGGGCAGGCGAGGCGGATCCGCTGCCGGGCACGCGCTACGACGTGCGCGAGGTGGATGCGCTGTCGGACAGGAGATGGATCTACCTCGTTGTGGAAAGCAGCCTGTCCTAGGCCGCGACTGCAGATCGATCGGGAGTGATTGAATGACGGCGAGTTTCAAGATCGAAGGCCTGCGGGAGATCGACAGCATCCTGGCGGTGTTGCCCAAGGCCACCTCGAAGGGGGTGGTGCGCCGGGCGCTGGCAAAGGAGCTGAAGGCGGTTGCCGCGATGGCAAACCAGCTTTGGCCGGGCTCGGATGAGCGCGCCTTTGCGGTCTCGGCCACGCTGCAGCGCGGCCAGCGTGCGCCGGAAATCGGGCCGAGTGCTGTCCGGATGTTTGTTGGCTCGACCCGGTCGGCGCCGCATGCGCATCTGCTCGAATGGGGCACCGCGCCGCGGTATCACAAGAGTGGCAAGTTCGTGGGCGCAACACCTCCGACGCCGTCGCTGACCCCGGCATGGGAAGCGCACCGGGGAGATATCATCGAAGGGCTGGCGGCGACGTTGCGCCGCGAGCTGGAGGCGACCATGGCGCGCAAGGCGAAGCGGAGGCGGTGATGGAAGAACATCTGTTGTCGCTTCTGCGCGGCGCGCTGAGCTGCCCGGTCCAATGGGGCTACTTCAGTGATGGCGAGACGATGCCGCGGGTGACGATCGTTCGGGTCGGCGGGCGGCGCGAGCACACGCTGAGCAGCCTCGGGCTGATGCGGGCGGCTGTCCAGATCGACTGCTGGGCCGTTGAATTTGACGATGCTTTTACGATCAGCCGCGCATTGCGCGCGGCGCTGGAGGGCTACAGGGGCGGGCCGATTCTGAGCACGCGCCTGACGGCCCTGCGGGATGGCTTCAGCAAGGACGCAGACACTGCGCAGCGGGTCTCCCTGACCTTCGCGCTGACCTACCGCGACTAACCTCTTCACCCACCCACCTCAAAAGGACTGTTCTGATGAGCACGAAGAAAACCGCCCCGGCGGAGCAGGAAGTTATGGCCAAAAGCGCCCCCGCGCCCCGCGTGGTCGAGGGCGTGACCCTCACCCGGCTGCCGTTGAAGGACAATACGCCCGGGCATCCGGTGGCGATGTTCAAAGGGCAGGCGCCCAAGTCCGGCGAGTGCCTGGAGTTCACGCTGGAAAACGGCGTCACCTACCGCGGCACGGTTGCAGAGGCCACCGAAGCTGCCGGTGAAGTCATGGCCGAATTTGCCGACAGCCTGACGCCCGTCCTCGACGCCGCGTCCTGAGTTTCCACCCCTGCGCCCGGCTGGGGCGCTTACTGCAATCCTGAAAGGAGCCCGATATGGGACACCAAACTGCTTCCGGCGTGACGCTTGGCATTTCGCTGACGCCGCCTGCCACCCATGATGTCACGGGGTTCGACGCCCTGACCTTCAAGAACGTTGGCGAGATCACCAATATCGGTGAGTTCGGCAAGGAATGGTCTCTGGTCACCCACAACCCGCTGGCCACCCGAGGCACCAAGAAAGGCAAGGGCAGCTACAACAATGGCGCCCTCAGCCCCTCGCTTGCGCTGGATCCCAGCGACCTCGGTCAAATCGACATGAAGACCGCGCTGGACAGCGATGATCCGGCATACTTTTCCGTCACCCTGCAGGATGGCACGGTCTACTACCTCACCGGCCTGGTGATGTCGTTCAAGCCCAACATCGGCGGCGTGGATGACGTGGTCACCGCCTCGACCAACATCGAGCTGACGCCGGACCCGATCCTCGAAAAAGCAGCTCCCTGATCCGCGCCTGCCTCCTCCTCCCAAGGCGGGGGCGGACCTCGGGCCGGGCGGAAGGTGGTTCACTCCCCTCGGCCCATCTGAACCACGGAACCCCAAAAGGATTTACCCATGGACTTCAATGCATTCGACAGTGTTTCTGCAGCCGAAAAAGGCGCCGAGCTGCATATCCGGCACCCTGCCACCGGCAAGCCGCTGTTCGACAACCCGAAAGATCCCTTCGCGGACAATGGCAAGCCCTGCATCGTGATCGTGAAGGGGGCCGAGGCGCCGTCGGTGCGCGAGGCCCGGCGCGCCCTGCAGAAGGCCCGGGCGCAGGCCGACGGCGAGCCGAAGGCGGCGGAGGCCGACAAGGATGATGATCTGTCCTTTGATGATCTGCACGAGCGGATGGTCGAGGCGCTGTCCTGCCAGGTCTGCGGCTTCAAGAACATCCACCGGGGCGACCAGCCTGCCACGACCAAGGATGTGGAGTGGTTCCTGAACCTGAACCGCTTCAACGCCCAAAGCGATGAGAAGTCCTTTGCGGAGCAGCTGGCGGAGTTCTCCTCCAAGCGCGCGAACTACCTGGGAAACGGCTCCGCAGGCTGACGCTCTACGCCCGTCAGGCAGGCTTTCTCGCGGCCCGTCCTGACGACTGGAAGACCAGCCGCATGCAGATGTGGCTGGACGAAGGCCTCGACCTTGGTTTGCCGGATATCACCGGAGTCGAGTACCTGCGGGACATGATGGGGCCGGAGGGGCTTGGCTGGTGCACGTTCGAGCCGATGGGCGGCGCTGCCCCGCACAGCTGGTCCGAGATCGACGCCTTCTCCCGCGCCGCGGGTATCCAGCTTGAGCCGTGGGAGGCGAGTCAGCTCCGGGCGATGAGCGTGGCCTATGTCGAGGGCATGGCCCGCGGCGGTGAACCGATGAAGGTCTCGCCAGCCTACGAGGACCGACCGGAGGAGGATCCCGGCATCCCGGCCGAACGTCGCCGGGTCTCCCAGCATTTGAAGGCGGGTTTGAGAGCCCTGGCGGGCACATAAGCAGGCCGCGCGCCCGATCGCGGGCGGGTGGCCACCTTTTTGAGCGTCATTCAGCATGAGGATTTGGCATGGCGATTGATATCGGTGTTGTCCGGGCATCTGCCTCTTTCGATGCCGCCGGGTTTGAAACGGGGGTGCGTAAAACCCGCTCGGCATTGAACAGCCTTGAGGGGGTCTTTCATAAGACCACACGCGAAGCGGTGCGATCCTCCGAGAACGCCGCCCGCGCCTGGGGCAGCAGCTTTGACAAGACCACCACGGCGGCACAGGCGCATATCAACGCGCTGACAGGCGTCGATCGCGCGACCAAGGGCTCCTCTTCCTCCGCGAAATACTGGGCCAAGCTGCTGGATCAACAGGCGCAGTCCTATGACCGTCTGCGCGCCTCGATCGATCCCGTCTTTGCTTCCTCCAAGCAATACGAGGCCGCGGTTGAGCAGATCGAGGGGGCCGTGCGGTCTGGCATTGTGACGCAATCCGAGGCCAACCGGTTCCTCGAGCAGGCCGCGCAGAAATACCTCGGCCTTGTGCCGGCGGCCCAGCAAGCGGCAGAGGCGCAGGAGAAGGCGGCAAAGGAAGCGCAGCGGATGCGCGCGGCCTATGAGACCACCCGGGCCAGCATTGATCCGCTCTATGCGTCCTCGAAACGCTACGAGGCTGTCCTCGACCAGACCAACGCCGCCCTTGCCGCCGGGGTGATCAGCCAGCGCGAGGCCAATTCCCTGCTTGCCATGGCGGAAAAGCAGTACCTCGGCACCGGTGAGGCGGCTGCCATGTATGGCAAGCAGGCGCAGACCGCGACCCATCACACGGCCAACCTCGCGTATCAGTTCAACGATATCGGCATGATGATGGCGGCGGGGCAAAGCCCGTTCATGCTTGCCTTGCAGCAGGGCACGCAGGTGTCGCAGGTGCTGAACCAGATGGGCGGGGGCGCCGCTTCGGTGCGGGCCTTGGGCGGCGCCTTCCTGTCGGTGATCAACCCGACCTCGCTGGTGACCATCGGCGTGATCGCGGGGGCCGCGGCGCTCGGGCAATGGGCCATGTCCGCGCTGGGTGCCGAGGACAAGACCGAAGCCCTGGCCGATGCATTTGATGCGCTTGGGGAGGCGGCGGGGGATTTTGACCGCACGGCCGATATCGCCCAGACCGCGCTGTCGGATCTGCGGGAGGAATACGGTCAGAATGCGCGGGCGGTCTGGGAGTTGCACCGTGCCCTGGTCGCGGTGCGCAGGCAGCAGGTGGAGAACGCCCTGGCGAATGCCGCCGACGCGGCTGGCGAGCAGCTGACCGCGCTGCGTAGCGCCATCGGGGATCTGAGCAGTGCGCGTCGGGCGTTCCTTGAGGCGCAGGATGCGATTGCCGCCGGGATGGCGCCGCTGCCTTCCGAGGTGAAGGCGCTGGAGGGGGCGGTGGCGGCGGCGTCCGCGACCCTTCAGGAAGATTTTGGCATGTCTGCCGCCCAGGCGTACCGGCTTCGGGACGCGCTGGATCAGCTGGCGCAGGCGAAGACCCCCGCGGAGATCGCCGCTGCTTCCGAGCGGGTGGCCAATGCGATCTCCAGCAGCGTCACTGAGGGCGCAAAGCTGTCCGATGAGGTGCTCGATCTCGCGGTCAAGGCGACCGAGGCCCACCGCGTGTTCTCCAAGGTCGAGGCGACCACGGGCGAGCTTGGCGGCAACGTGGGCAATGCCGGGGACCAGTCCGACCGATTGGCTGCTTCAGCCAGCCAGGTGGCTGAGAACTTCCTGCGGGCGGCGGGCAATGTGGTGGCGCTACAGCAGGCCATGGCCTCGCTTTCCGTTCCGTTCGCCGACGCGATGTCCGAGCTGGATTTTGAGATCTCCACTGCGGGCATGAATGCTGCGGACAAGCTGGTTGCAACGCGCGTACGACGCCTTGAACAGACCATGCGCTCGGCGTCAGAACGCACGTTCGGGTTCGACTACGGGCTGACGGATGAGCAGAAAGCACAGCTGCAGGAATATGAGGCTGCGCTGAGGAGCAACGCCTCCGCGTTGATCAGTGTGTCGAAGGCAGGAGGCGCAGCGGCGAAGAGTGCAGGCGCGGCGACGAAGAGCGCGGTGGCCGCCCTGAAGGCGGAACTCTCTCAGCGCCAGAAGCTCCTGGGCATGACCGGCGACCAGCGCCGTAAGTACGAGGCGCTGATCTCCATTCAGCAGCGTCTCGGCAAGGACGGCGGCAAGGTCAGCAAGGCCCAGCTGACCCTGATGGCGGATCAGTTGGTGCAGCTGGAGAAAGCTGAGGAGCGCATGCAGCGGGTCGCGGAGCTGCAGGCGCAGTGGTCACAGGAAATCACCCGTACGGCCTTCGAGGGCGGTAGCCTCGGTGACACGATCGAGGGCATGCTGCGCGATATCGCGTACCAGTTCGCCCATGCAAAGATCGTGCTTCCGGTGGTCGCCTCGGTCACCGGCATCCTCGGATTGGATCAGCTGGTCCTGGGCGGCGGCGGAGCGGCGCAGGTCGCCGGTACCGCTGGTGGCGGTGGCGGGCTGCTGAACCTCCTGGGCGGTGGCGCAAACCTGCTGAGTGGCGGTGGCTTCATCGCGGGCGTCGGCTCGGGCCTTGGCGGCATCCTCAGCGGCGGCGGTCTCGGGGCGAGCTTTGCCAACCTTGGCGGGCTGGTCTCGGGCGCGTCTGGCTTCAGTGCTGGCGCCCTCGGCGCGGCACTGCCCGCGCTCGGCATCATCGCAGGCGGTATTGCCGTCCTGTCCAAGGCCTTCTCCCGCAAGTATCGCGGCAGCGGCCTCGATGCGCGCTTGTCCAGCGAGGGCCTCGAAGGGGGGCGCCTGTTCGACTTCTACAAGGGCGGTTTTTTCCGCAGCGACAAGTGGGTGCACAAGGCGCTGCCGCAGGAGCTGGCCGAGGCCCTGGATACCTCGATGAAGGGGGCGGCGCAGACCGTTCTGGACCTCTCGGCCGCGCTCGATCTCAGCACCGAGGGGCTCAAGGATATGGAAGGCGTTGCCTTCTCGATCTGGACCAGTGGCAAGAGCCAGGAAGAGATCCAGCGGCTGCTGGAGGAGCAGGTGACCCGCACGGCGAACGAGATGGCGAAGCTGATCCTCACCGAGGAGGAGTACGTCCGCGCGTCTGAGACCCACCTGGAGGCCTTGCAGCGCCTTGGCACCAGCCTGCTCGCGGCCAATGATGCGCTCGACCTGTTGAGCCATACGCTGTTCGATGTGTCGGCGGCCGGTGGCGATGCGGCCTCTGGGCTGGTCGATGCCTTTGGCGGCGCGGATGCGATGACGGCGGCGGTCAACGCCTATTTCGCTGCCTTCTATACCGCCGAGGAACAGGCCGAGGCCTTGCGCCGCCGCGCGCTGGAGCGGCTGGGAGAGCAGTTCGATGATCTCGGGCTGTCCCTGCCGCGCAGCCGGGCCGAGTTCCGGGCGCTGGTGGAAAGCGTGGATCTAACCAGCGAGGCGGGGCGGGAATTGTATGCCCAACTGCTGAGCCTCTCGGGCGCAATGGACCAGGTGCTGCCGAAGGTCAGCGCCTACACCGAAGTGATGCAGGGCATTGTCGATCAGATCGGCGGCGAGATCGGCGTACAGATCGGCGCGGCCCGCGACATGGCGCGGATCACGGAACAATCGGCGCAGCTCTGGTATCGCACGGCGACCACGCTGCGCGACTTCCTGTCCGATCTGCTGAACACCGACCTGACGGCCGCCAGCCGGTCGCAGACGCTGGCGGTGAACCGCAGCCGCTTCGAGACCGCTTTTGACATGGCGCGCGGGGGCGATGTCGAAGCCGCCCGCGACATTCCGGAACTGGCCAAGGCCTACCTCAACAGCGCCCGCGCGAATGCGTCGACCTCGCTGGAGTATCGCCGCATTGCCGCCGCGGTGCAGGGGCAGGTCAACTTCCTCGCGGGGCTTGCCGAGCTGGAGGGCGCCAATGAGGACGTGCTGCGCGGCCTTTATGAGCAGCAGATCGAGGTGCTGACCGGCCTCGGCCAGTTTCTGCAGCTTGAAGGTTTGACGGATGAGCAAGTCGGTCAGTTGTCGGACGGCGTTGCCGCGCTGGCCGAGGATTGGGACGGCACGGCCGAGGCCTTCGAGAACTCTCTCGGCGCGCTGGAAGAGGCGATCAGGACCGCCGAGGCTTTCAGCTATGACGACCTGGTGGGCAGCCTCGATGTCGCGGTGTCGCTGGCGGACAACGCCCCGGCATGGGTGCAGCGCCTGGTCGATCGGGCTGACACCGGCATCCGCACCTCGCTCGACTTCATCATCCGTAACAACGAGCTGTCGCCGGACATGCGCTGGCTGGCCGTCAACAGCCTGTCCGAGCATGTGAAGTCGCTGGACTTCGTGCTGCGCCATGACGTCGATGCTCAGACCCGCCGCCTGGCGCTGGCGGCGGGCTCGGAGCTGCGCCGCAATATCAGCTTCATCCTCCAGGATGATCTGACGGCGGATCAAACCCGGGTCGCGCTGGCCGGAAACAGCGAGCTGTCGCGCATTGTGAACGTGTCTCTGGGGCAGGCGGACGCCAGGGCGGTAAAGCTCGCGCTGGCGAATGTCGGCTCTTACGCGGTGACGGTCTCTGGTCTCTTTGCCGAAGGTGGCAACCAGAAGCTGCTGCGGCGGATGCTTGGTGGCAGCGGCAGCTACGCGGCCATGCTCGATGCCTCCCTCGGCCAACTCAAGGGCAGCAAGCGGCGGATCCTGCTGGAGCAGCAGGGCGACTACCTCGCAACCATTCGCGCGGCGATCGCGGATGATCGTCTTACCGGCAAGGCGCGGGCGCTCCTGCTCAACAGCGAAACCCGCGCGATCCGCAAGCTGACCATTCAAACGGCAGGCCTCGATCGTGACAATCGGGCGCTGATCGAGGCGATCCGGGGTGGCGATAGCCTGATCACCCTTGCCGGGCAGTTCAAGTTCGCGCCCGAAGCCGCGTTCAAGACCTGGTATGCGGACCGGACCAAGGCGCTGATCTCGACCCCGATGGGCAAGCTCGGCGGCTACCTGAACGATCTGCGCGAAGCGGTGGATGCCGACCGAAAGCAGCGCGAGGTGGCGCAGAAACTCGCCTCACTGCAGGTAAAGGGCGCGGAGGCCGTGGCAGGCTTCGAGGCGATGAACGGGCAGGGGATCATCGACCAGATCCGGGCGCTGGAGCGTGCGACGGGCGTCTGGCTGAGCGCGGGCCATACGCTGAAGATCGGAGATGACGGGAAGATCCAGTACAGGGCTGAGGATGTGACGCACAGTGCAGGAAGCAATCTGGAAGCATGGCGCAAGAAGTTCTGGGCCGATGGCGGGCTGGAAGACCAGATCTTTGCCTACAATCGCCAGCGCACCAAGGCGCAGGAACGGGTCGACAGGCTGCGGGAACAGGTCCGCGACCTCGGCGGGATCCCGGCCTTTGCCAACGGCGGCACCCACCGCGGAGGCTTGGCCCGCGTCGGTGAGAACGACATCGAACTGGTGGCGCCCTCGCGCATCTACAACCCGCGCGAAACCAAGGCGATGCTCGATAACCGCGACGTCGTGGCCGAGTTGCGGAAGGCGAACACGCGGCTGGAGAGCCTCGAGGACACCACTCAACAGCTCATGCTTGCGAACATCAAACACGCCAAGCGCAGCGGTGACGCGCTGACCCGCTTCGAGCGTGATCCCGGCTCCCTCAAGGTAACACAGGTGACGGAATGAAGATCATCAAGCCGATCGCCATGACGGATGCGTTGCTCACCGCGTCCAACGTGGCGGAAAACGACCATGGCGCATGGGCCGCCGGCACGACCTACGCGGCGCTGGACAGGGTGATCGACACGGCCACGCACCGCATCTACGAAAGCGTGCAGGACGGCAATCTCGGCAATGACCCGACCGTTGACGACGGCACCTGGTGGCTCGAGATCAGCGCCACCAATCGCTGGAAAGCCTTCGATGGGGTTCTCGCTGACCAGACGGAAAACGCCGGGACGATCACCTATTCGATCACGACCGATCAGCTGGTCACCGGCATTGCCTTCTTCAATCTCAACGCGGCGCGGGTCCGGGTGCGGGTCTTCGATACCGACACGGCCAAGGTCTATGACACCACGCTCGACCTGGTCGACGACATCGACATCGTCGACTGGTTCAGCTTCTTCACCACCGATCTCGATGAGTTCAAGACGCTGGCGATGTTCGCCGACTTCACCGCGCTGCCGGGCTATCGCATCGACATCACCATCGGCGATGGGACCGGCACCGCTGCGGTTGGCGAGATCTCCCTCGGCAAGATCGTGACCCTCGGGGAAACCCACGAGGGGACCAGCATCGGCCTGAAGTCCTTCTCCACCAAGGAGCAGGACAGCTTCGGCAACTGGTCGATCGTGAGCCGGGCGAAGTCCGACCCGGTGAGCTTCACCTTCTCGATGAAGGCCAACGACGCGGCGCGGGTGAAGCGGGTGCTGGACAGCCTGCGCGACACCGCCGCCGTCTACTTCGCCCATGAGGATCTGGTCGCAGACTACGCCGCGATCTCCTTCGGGCTTTTCCAGGACTACGATATCCCGCTGCGCAAGGGCGGGGTCTCCACTGTTGCACTCGAAATTGAGGGTCTCACATGACGATCACTGCACCTGATGCGCCGACGCTGCCCAGCCTCAACGATCCGGCGAACTTCAACACGCGGGCGCTCGCGCTGTTCTCCTGGCTGGTGACGGAATACATCCCCTGGCTGGAGACGCTGGCCGGGGTTACCGAGGATGGCGAGATCAACGGCACGCCGATCGGACAGAAGGCCGCCGCGGCGGGCGAGTTCACGACGCTGCTGGCTGATAGCATCGGCGGCGAGGCGGTTCAGTCCAGTGAGAGTGATGTGAGCACGCCCAGCAAATTGGTCCCTGTTGGTCATGCTGGTGCGGCGTCGTTGTCTGCATTTGGGACGTACTACGGAAGCTCCGCCGGGTTCAACATCGACAACGCACAGGCAGGAGACCGCGGGCTGGTTTCCACGGTAAACCCAGGGACGTGGCCGTCTGATGTGAGCTCCTTTGCGTGGTTCTCTACGCAGAAGATGTATACCGGAGATGCGGTGATCCAAACACTCATTGACGGGTACACAAGCAGCGGCACCCCCAACCTCTCCGGTATGTACTGGCGTGTTCGTTCCAACAACGCAGCCGACGGGTGGTCTCCATGGAGACAAGTTGTGGCAGAGGATCAAACTCAGGCCCACAGGTATGATAGCACCATAAACAAGTTGATGATGACCGGGGCGTTCGGTCTCGGCGGTTGGGGTGATGTCGTTTCTGACTTCAGCACGCTGCCGTACTATTCGCAATTTGTTGCGGGAGGCGGTGGCGCGACTGTTGAGCCGCCGCCGGATGGTGGTGCGTACAAGCCCGGGATCGCAGCGTATCGCTCCAGTTCCAACCGAACGTCGATCCTTATGTTTACTGTAAGCGGTCTGGCCACCCGCAACTACACTGCGGGTGTCCCTGATGAGGACTGGGTGCGGCTGTACAGCGAGAAGAACATTCTCGGAAATGTTTCCCAGTCCGGTGGTGTCCCCACAGGCGCGGTGATCGAACGGGGGAGTAACGCTAATGGCGAGTACGTGCGATTTGCGGATGGTACGCAGATTTGTTGGGGAAGTGTTCTTCTGGAGTATACGGGGTCGGCAACCCACTTGAACACGGTTTGGGACTTGCCTGCTGATTTCTCTGAGCGTCCGACCATCTCGACAACACCAATGCACAGCTCTGACGGCGCTGCTCCGGCGGGGGCTACCTGGATCGGTGGGGACTTAATCAATGTACTTTCTCGCACTACGGCAGGTTCTGCGCTGACGCTGTATGCGACGAAGGGTGGGGCTTTGCAGTGGTCCTCCGGAGATGCTGTCGCAGTGCATGCTGTCGCTGTCGGACGCTGGTTCTAAAGGAGAATTTTCATGGAAATCAATTGGACACCCGTGCGCCGGGATGAGGCGCTGACTGTCACCAAGCAAGGCGATGCCCTGACCATCAACGGGGAGGTTGTTGACTTCACGCCGCTGCCAGAGGGCGCGACATTGCCGCGCGATGCCGTGGCCTGCGACTGGCTCGCCTCGGACGTGGAGCGGATCGGCGGCGAAATCCACCTGACCCTGCTGCTGCCGCATGGCGCCGATGCGCCGGAGGAAACCCGGTTTCCGCGGCCGGTGACGATGGCGGGCGATGGGCCGGTGCCCGTGCCGCCGCACAGCAACCCCCAACCAGAAACAGAGCCGGAGCAGGAGCAAGCCGTATGAGCACCACCAAGATTGATTTTTCCAAGGTCGTGACGGCCGAGGCCAAGGCGGCGGCCGCGCGTTCCAGGCTGATCGAGGAAGCGGCCGGGGTGCGCTGGGAGGTGCAGTCCGGTGGCGTCACGCTGGAGGGTGGGCTTGCGGTGCGTAGTGACCAGGCGGCCCGCACGGCCTTCACCGAAACCATCAACGCGCTGCGAGCGGGTTTGGCCGAGGAACCTGTCCCGTGGAAGTTCGACACCGGCTGGCGCGATTTGACGCTGGCGGATCTGCAAAACATCGCCGGGGCGATCTCGCGGCACACCACGCGCTGTTTCGCGGCCGAGCGAACGGTTCAGGAGGCCATCGCTGACCTGCCTGATGCGGAGGTAGCCGATTTCGATGTTTCGGCAGCGTTTCAGGCCGCTTTGGCCGGGCAATAAGGGGCAGGGAACATGATTGATCAAAAGATCCAGGGCATGGCCAACCTCTCCACCCTAAGCGGCGCGGCGATCGCGGGCTTTGGCGCGCTCACCCTCACGCAGTGGCTTGCCATTGGCGGATTTGTCCTGGCGTTTGCCGGGTTCGTCGTGAACCTCTGGCACAAGATCGCGACCTACCGGCTGCAGCGCTATGAGCTGCGGCTGAAAATGACCGGCCAGCTGCCGGACTGATACACTCGATAATTCAACTTCTGTGGCCCGCCTGCGGGCTCTTTTGGCATGGAGAACTCCCATGAAATTCATCGACAACTGGCAGGCCACGCTGAAGAGCGCCTGGTCTGTTCGTCTTCTGTTGCTGGCGGCGGTCCTGTCGGTCGCGCCAGTGTTCGTGTCGCTGGCCACGCCTGACATGCTGGGTCTGGATCCGCTGTGGTTTGCCCTGGCGGCGACCGTGGTAAACCTGCTCGCCATTCCGGCCCGGGTGCTGGTGCAGCCTGCCTCGGGGCTTTGGTGGGCGTTCCGGCGGGATGAGAGCGGCGCCTTGCGCAAGCGGACCGTCGGCCTGATCGCGGGCGGTTCGGTCGCACTCGCCTCGGCGGTGTCTTTCATCGGCCAGTGGGAAGGGCTGCGCACGCAGGCTTACCGCGACATCGTTGGCGTCTGGACGGTCTGCTATGGCGAAACCAAGGGTGTCACGCCCGGCGATCGCTACAGCAAGGCAGAGTGCGATGCGATGCTGGCGCGGGAAATCGTCAGCTACGAAGCCGCGCTGGACCGATGCCTAACCGCCAAGGTGCCTGCTGGTATGAAGATCGCGCTGGTGTCCTGGACCTACAATGTGGGCGCAGGCGCCGCCTGCCGTTCGACGCTGGTGCGCAAGGCCAACGCAGGCGATCTGCGCGGCGCCTGCAATGAGTTGCCGCGATGGAACCGGGCAGGGGGGCGGGTGATCCGTGGCCTGACCAATCGCCGCCTGTCTGAGCGATCGATGTGCCTGAGGGCGCTGGATGCGGAAGCATGAGAGGTGCTTCTGTACTGGTCGCCCTCGCGGCTTTGGCGGCCGCTGCCGCGTTCGGCTATCGGCAGGGGGCCGCGGACTACCGCGCCAGCTACCAGGCCCGCGAACTGGCGCAGGTTGAGGCGTTCCGGAAATTGGAGGCCGCCCGGATCGAGGCGCTGCGCGCGCGCGATGAACTCTCACGCCAACTGGAGGAAAAGGCCCATGCGGATCCTGTTGCTGTGCCTCGCTGTCTCGGCCCTGGCCGGGTGCGCCGGCTCAATGCGCTACACTGAGGCTGTGGACCCGTGCGCGCCGCCAGTGCGTATCCCGGACGGCTGGCTCAGCGATCAGCAGGTGGAGCTCCTTTGGTCTCGTGACCGGCGCGCGCTGCTGGATTGCAGCGACAAGGTAGAGACCCTGTCAGGACGAAAGCCTGACCAGTAAGTGAAGCTTTTGCGTTTCCGGAGTGCCGTTAGTTCGCAAGCCCTCTAATAAGCCAGCCTTTCAGTTCTTTCGCTTGCTCGAGCGGAATTGTTTGCCCGAGCTTCGGCGTGTCGTGTCGCCAATTACGGTGTCATCAGCGTCACTTATTCCGGTCTTCGGGGGCAGAACCGGGGTAGGCTGGAACGGGGGAAATTTCTGGAAATACTCTCGCCATCGTTGCATACGGTTCCTTAAGACGATTCCGCAGTCGATATTTTTAGGAGAAGATTATGGGTAACAATTTTGTTAGCGCCACACATTCCGTCACTGATGGAGCAGGCTTCATCTGGGACATCAGAAGCGATGGCGCCATTTATGACGGAACCAACGACGCTTTTGATATCGGTGTGGATTTTACCCAACTGGGGAGTTCCTACTATCTGATTGCCGAGAACAGCCACACCTTCTCAACCGTTGGCAGCGTGAACTACAGTGGCTTTTACACTCAACGTCAAATTTACGTCTCCCAGACTGACGGGTATGCCCGTTTTCTGGATACCGTCACCAATGCAACCAACACGACCAAGACCTTTACCTTTGACTTGCGGACGGATTTTGGCAGCGATGGGGCTATCACCAGCGATACGGCCAGTGGCGACAGCGCGGTGACTTCGGAAGATAATTGGGTTACTACCTATGACAGCTCCGGCACAGCCACTCCCGCTGGGCTCCTGTTCACCAATGATGCGGGAAACAACGCTGGTGAGCTGACCCTGTCCTATGATGATCTGACCTATCAATTCACCATTACGTTGGCGCCGGGGGAAACCGCGTCGTTCCTAACCTTCGTCTCGCAAGGGGACAGCTCCGGCGACGTTTCCGCAACACTTTCCGAGCTTGAGAACCTGCCGCTTGGCTCGCTTGAGGGGCTGTCAGCAGAACAAATCAATTCGATCGTCAACTGGGATTTGCCCAGCCGCAACCTCAATCTTGAGGGTGACAACTCAGACAACCAATTGTCGGGCGCCAGTGGTGACGACCAGCTTCGCGGACTTAAAGGGAATGACCTGCTGATAGGCGGCGCGGGCGACGACAGTCTGCGCGGAAACTTTGGCCAGGATACCATTATGGGGGGCGACGGAGAGGACATTCTGTACGGCGATGGTTCGGTCACTTCGGTCACAAGCACAGCCATCGAAAAGCTGAGCGATAACAGCGAGATCGCCGTCAGTCTGTCAATGGACGACGCGGGCAAAGGCGCCAAGACCAAAATCTCTGGCTTCATTTCGCGCGAGGAAGTCGTTGCCAATAATGTCGACCTTGTCTTTGCAATCGACACCTCCGGCAGCACAGGGTACGCGTTTTCAGGATCCGTCAATGTGGGCGACCGCAATGGTGACGGCTATAGCAACACCATTCTGGACGCGGAAATCGCATCTTTCGAATCTCTGCACGCCTCGATCGTCAATGATGCCAATCTGCCTGACGCACAGATCACCATCGTGCCCTTCGGATCTGAAGCGTCATTGTCGCAAACCTTCTCCGCCACGGAAGATCTGAACGGCAACGGTGTCGCCGATGTTGTGGACTACGTGCGCGGGCTGCGTGATTACGGCGGCACAGACTTTGAAAGTGCTCTGCAAAACAGCATTAACCATTTCAGTACATCTAGCGACGGGCAAAAGGTCCTGTATTTCCTGTCGGATGGCGGCAACAACGAGGGTGGTTCGCTAACGGATGAAGTCCAGCAATTGCGGGATCTTGGTGTGCAGATCCAGAGCTTCGGGGTGGGCAGCGGCGCCAGTGAAGCCGATCTGGACATTGTCGACGACGGCATCAACAACAACTCCACCACCATCGTTCTGGATCCGTCTGCTCTGTCGGATGAGCTACTGGATCCCGGCATCGAAGCTACAGATCTCAGTTCGCTCGAAGTGTTCCTAAACGGTACAAGTGTGGCAACACTCGACCCGGAAAATCTGACTGTCACGCCTTTTGGTCTGCGCTATTTCGAACTGGAACTATCCGGATTGAATAGATCCGCAGATGACGTGATTGAAGTGCGTGCAGTTGCCAGTGACGGGAGCAGCACAGTCATTTCCACTAGCCAGACGCTGGAACATCTTCCTGGCAAGGACAGCGGCGACGTACTGCACGGCGGCGACGGTAACGACAAGCTGTTCGGCGGTAGCGGCAATGACATCCTGAACGGCGGGAATGGAGCCGATGTTCTGGACGGCGGTGATGGACAGGATACTGCCAGCTATGCCGGATCGGAAACCGGCGTGGCCGCCGACCTGACGGGAGAAACAGCCAATCTGGGCGCTGCTGCAGGGGATACGTACACCGGGATCGAGCATCTGACCGGCAGCAGCTATGATGATTTGCTTGTTGGCGACAACCGAGGTAACCGGCTGAAAGGCATAGGTGGGGATGACCGGCTCGAAGGCGGTTTGGGCAAAGACACGCTGTTTGGAGGTCGCGGGGACGACACGCTGTTTGGTGGCAAGGGCGCCGACAGATTTGTGTTCAAGACCAACAGCGGCCATGACACCATTGCGGACTTTCAGCGCAAGGGTAAATCGGAAAAAATTGATCTTAGCGACTTCGAAATTGGTTCGTTCCGCGCCCTTAAAAAGATGATGAGCCTCGATAGCGGCGACACCCTTATTGATTTCGGCGGCGGCGATCAGCTGCTGATCGAAGACAGCAAGCCTGGTCAGTTCTTCGCCAACGACTTCATTCTATGATTTCTGGGCACCAGGGCGGGCGGCTGTGCTGCTGGCCGCCCTGGTGCGGACTGCCTCTCTCAAGTGACCTCACTGAGGGCTAGGCTGATAAATTCCGAATGGCTTAAGTGCTTGCCGACAAAGGGAGGGCAGGTCGCGTGGCGGCTCGCTACGACAAAACCATGGAAAGCTTCCTGGCCTTCGTCGACATTACACCCTTTCCGCTTTGGCTCAGACATTCGACAACATGACCTAGAGCCTTGTTGCTGTTTTCTTGCGCTGTGCTTCTACCATGTCCTTCAAGGAGGCCCGAACGGACGCTCGCAGCCCAATTTGGACGTTTGCACGATGCGCGGCGACGCCCCCGCTGCAAGAACGAAGGAACCAGCCAGATTCCACGAGAGCGGACCTTTAGGGCTGCACAGTTGACCAGGACGATGCTGCGCCCCGCTCGAAGGTCGGCGGGGCGCAGATAGCGCCCTTTGGAAAGTCGCCGGATCTGGTGCTACGAAGCGCGATCCATGCCGCGGTCGCATGAAGAAGAGCAGACCTTCGCCGCATGTGCAGCCGCCGACCACCTTCGAACGGAAAGGGATGCGGGGCGAAGCGGCCGTTGGCGGCGTCCGCTCAATGGCCGCATTGGTGGATGTCAGGCCGCTGCTGTCGCTTCGATCTCGAAGAGCAGTCCAGGAATGGCAAGGCGTGTCACGCCCAACAGTGTCATGGGCGGGGCAACCTGATGGGGTCCGAACCGCATGCCCATCAGGTCGAAGTTCTTAAGGGCCTCGTCGACGTCTGTTGCGTAAACCCCGAGCTTGATCACATTGCTCAGGTCCATCCCTGCGCGCTCCAGAACCGCTTCGAGGTTGTCGAGCGCAAGGGTGATCTGCGCACGCATGTCGCCGGGATTTTGCGGGTTGCCTTCGCCATCCACGGCGGTCTGGCCCGCGCAGATCACTTGCCGCGTTGCGCCGTCGATCACTTCGGCCTGATTGTAGCCCAGCTTGATCGACCAGTCCCATGGGTTCACCGCAGTCCGTTCCATATCGCAAACTCCTTGTTTTCAGTTGCAGGAATCGGTGTAGAAAGAAACGGTGCCAAAATATGGCACCTTTTCTGATAGTGTGCCGAAATGAATGTAAGACTCAGACATGACGCGATCGTGCGGACGCTTCGCCGCAACGGCACATCCACTATAGATACTCTGGCCCAAGAGGTCGGTGCGTCCCGCCGCACTGTTCTGCGCGACATCTCTGCCCTTCGTGACGCGGGTTTTGTCATCCATTCCGATGTTGGGCGCGGCGGCGGACTGCAACTTGATCCGCAGTCCGTTCAGACGAGCGCGAAGCTGACGGTCCCGGAGGTCTTTGCCCTTTTGATCAGTGTCGCGGCGATGCGTGCCGCCGGGAACCTGCCGTTTTCTGATCTCGCGGATGCGGGGCTTGCCAAGATCGAGAAGGCGCTGCCGCCGGACAAGGTAAAGGATCTTCGAACGTTCCTGGAGTGCTTGCACATCGGTCAGGTGTCGCCGCTTCAGGATTTATCAGACATGGGCCGAATGGACCCGGATCTGCTCCCGACTTTTGAGCGGGCCTTTCTGGGTCGCCACCTCATCCGGTTTGACTATCGAGACGCAAAAGGGCGCGCGACCCGGCGCGAGGTGGAACCGCAAGCCATGCTGATCCTGCAGCCCCTGTGGTATCTTGTCGGCTGGGACCCGGCGCGCGCCGATTTTCGGCATTTCAGAATGGACAGGATCAGCCACCCGGAGGTGATGGAAGACACAGGGTTTCGCCGCCGGCATGTGCCCTTCGAAGACGATGTCTGCCCCTACCACGCATTGCAGAGCCGGACGTAGAGGGTGCCCGCATGATCACCCGCGTCTGGTAGAAATGGCTCAATGCGGACTTGCGGCGATGCGGCGCCTGGATTTTGGCAAGCAGATGCTTGCATGAGCCACGGGATGACGCCAGTCAGCCCAAACTAGACATTCGCGCCAGGCGCAGCACAAGCCATGTTGCAAATGCAAAGCTTTCCTAGAAGCAGACCTTCATCGTACCGCGCATTATTGTCCGAAATGCCAAGGTCCGCAGTGCAGGCCAAGATGCGGCATCAAAACATGCGTTGATCGGTGATCTCTTGACTGGTCGGAACTCCGCCCGCTGCCAAGAAATCCTTCAGGCCCTGATATTTGGCTTTGTATTTAGGTACCTTAACCACCTTTGGGCTAAACTGAAATCCCATCTCAGGGATTGGATCAGCATCATTCTGTCGCCAGAACAGCGGAGACAGTAGGTTTAGTAATATGTTGGCGGTTTCCAGCAAACCTGCCGTTTCTCGGGTGTGGGCGTTGATCGCCAGACGAAGCGAGCCCAAAGCAACATCAACAATGCTCGGAAAGTGAGATTGCCCAATCGAAGAATAATGGAAGCCGCAAATATTGGCGAGACGCACTTCTCGGCTGTATGGCAGACCGGTTATGCCAACCGTAAACTTGTCTCGAAGATGCGCGTCAATAGCGTTACCCTCATCATTGAAGCGGTCGATCAATACCAGTCCAGATCCATTCAAGTGGTGCAAGATACAGTCGAAGTGATAGCAGACAGTGTTGATGCCATTCCGGCGAGCGGTGTCCGGATTTGAAGCAATGTCGTGCAGGATCGTATAGACAACTAGGCGAGCGCCGAAGCGAGCCGCCACCTCAAGCACCTCTTGCTTCAACGCGATGAACTGCTCATGCGTGAACTCTTCGGGGCCGGGATTAAATTTCAGTCGATAATCACGCGGGACGCCGCGTCTTGTCCGCAATTCATCGATTGCCGCAGAGAAATCCCTAGCGCGCTCACCTTCGATTATTAGGCCGCCATAGATGAGAAAGTCACCCGCCCGTTCTTCAAGGTTGGTTTCGTCACAATAGAAAAGGTGCAAGCTGATTCCTCCAATGCGATATTTTTGCAATGGTAGGTTGGCTATCGCGCTTTGTCTCCTTTTCTGCGAGGCGCTGCTTCGTGTCGAAATCTTCGTTTACCATGTCGAAGAAAATTGGTCGTATAGAGCTCGAAGCTTACTTGCGGAAGCATACCAAGGAAGCATGCTGCTTTACGCAACACACTCTTTCGTTCCCAGCGCATACCGGTCGTTCATAAGGGCAGCGCAAGAGGCGGGTTCGAGCCTCTACTATTGAGCCAATTCAAAATTCTTTAGAAGGAAACTCTTGAAAGCACGGTTATGTGTCACCACTATATATAGCACATCCATGGTCCCCATGGCATACGACGTGAAGCTGGACCTTTCCAGGCGGATCGTGCGCCACGGAGACCGCGCCAAGGTGGCAGTTGCCGCTGAGGTGTCTGTAGTCGCGGCCATGCCGTGCGCAGTGGATGGGCTGAACCTGACCGTTGGCTTTGAAGCTGTGAATGCTCCGTCTTATGACGGCCTCCAAGCAGCAGATAAGCATTCAAAGCGGCGGGCGTGGCCGGGGCATAACGCGCTGGACATTGCGAAAAACCTGCTAAGGTGGAAGGTGACGAAATGTGTGAACTTGCCCCGAAAAACCGGCTCGCTTGAGCTGGCTCACCGGCGCGCGCGGCGTGTTGCTCGCGCTCGCCGCAGCGTCCATGGTCCCCATGGCATACGACGTGAAGCTGGACCTTTCCAGGCGGATCGTGCGCCACGGAGACCGCGCCAAGGTGGCAGTTGCCGCTGAGGTGTCTGTAGTCGCGGCCATGCCGTGCGCAGTGGATGGGTGTCCGTCAACGGTCGGGATTGTATGCGCGGAGGACCCGAGCGAAGAACATGGCGAAGACACTATTTGAAGAAGTTAGAACCGAACAGAACATCTTTTCAGCGTGGCGACACGTTAAGCGTAGCGCGTTGACCTCCGGTAACGCAGATATTCGAGGCAAAGCCGCGGAGTTTGAATACGCTCACCAGCGGCACCTCAGGCGAATTATCCGCCACATGCGCACAGGCAAGCTCTCCTTCGATCCTGTCGAAGGGGTGCTGAAGGATAAACGTAAGCGCTTGGCCGTAGGTAAGAATCCCCGACCCATTGCAATATCCACCATCCAGAACCGTGTTGTTCAGCGGGCAGTCCTACAGGTTCTACAGCCACGACAAGCGCGGGACTTGCGCGACCCGAACACACGATTTGAGACCGTCCGAGATGACAGGCTTGGCCGTATCAACGATGTGAATCGATCCAAGTATGGCGTAGGAGGATTGATCTACCCTCATGGCGGTGTTCGCCCCGCCATCGAGACAATCATGACGGCGATTGACAGCGGTGCGAAATTCTACTTCCAGTCCGATATCCGTGAGTTCTTCACCAAGATTCCCACGGACAAGGTGGTCGAATTTGTTCGGCGCGAAACCGGGGACCCAGCATTCGTTGAGCTGTTCGCCAAGGCACTTGAGGTTCACTTGGGGAATGAAGATGAGCTTATTGGCTATACGGATCTGTTTCCGAAGGGCGGCATCGGCGTTGCCCAAGGGTCTTCCTTATCGGCCTTCGCGGGGAATGTACTGCTCTACGAAATGGACCAGACGCTAAACACTATGGGTGTGACTGCGGTGAGATACATCGACGACATTTTGATGGTCAGTGCGGACCTTTCGTCTATCGATGCCGCCAAAGCCTATGCTGAAAAAACCCTGACAGATTTTGGTTTCGGCCTCTATGCGCCCGCCCATGACCCTGAGAAGGCTGCGCAAGGGGAATGTAGTAAATCCATAAACTTCCTTGGGTGCACACTTCAGCCCAAGCGGTGCGTTCCCAGTGCGAAATCTATCGACAACATAAAGGAAGGTGTCCGGGAGACTCTCGGATCTTCGAAGGCGGCGATCAAGGAGGCGCTCACGAAGGGAACCTCCCTTAACTCCAAACACTCACAAAGCGCCACTTTGGAATCTTTAGGCAAGCGCATTTTTGGATGGCAAAAATCCTTCGCCTTCTGCAATCAACGGCAACCCTTCCAACACCTCGACGACTTTGTTGCGAAACAGGTCGCTGACTACCACAGCGCTATCGTTCGGTTACTAGGGAAGGCCGATCATCGGACCAAAGCGATGATACTCGGCATCCCTTCGACGGCCGATATGTTTGATAGCGCTCAGGAAAGGCCACGAAATAAATAGATTGATATTGCCGCAACTCGGTAATTTCTCTACGTACCGCGGCCATCCAATGGGTTCGCGGCAAATGACCGCTTCCCACTGTCAGCGCCTGTCATCCAAGCTCAAACTACATAAGATTGACTAAATGTCTGCTCTAGGGGCTAGTCTGGGTTGCTTAGGCGCCCGCGGCGAACTTCCGAAATCCGCCCTACCTGCTGGGAGATGGGGCGCCGAACCAGGTCGAGCACCATGTCTGCTTCGGGCTGCTTGGCGTCGTCTGACAGAAGCTTCCTGGTCAAGTTCCGCTGCAACCCTGCCGCCGCATCGCCGAAAGCCCGCAGTGTGCCCAAAGCTTACTACACTGCTCTTCAGCGAGTGTGTATTTGAAGCGTGGGCGCGTCAGTGTCTACCATCCCAGAACAGGTGCTCTGCGTGCGTTCGTCGGCATTACTGCGCATTGTTATCGGTGCGAAACGCTGCATTTACGCAATACCAAAGGCTGACTAGGCTGTACCGAGTGTGGATCACGCAACATTGAAAATGTGCTTAATCGCAGGTCGGGGAAAATGAACCTTGAATATTCATGCGTATATGCTCTGATTGTAAGTCGTATTCAAAGGACTCCCTTAAAATGAACAAGAAATTGGTATTCGCATCTTTTCCCGCCCTGACGTTCATGCTGGCCTGCGCCGCGCAGATGACACCGGAACAACTTTATAAAGCAGGCAAACCGTTTCCCGTGCCTTTTTACAAGAGTGGCGCGACATCTGCGAGCTTGGAAAGTGATAAGCTGGATTGCGAAGTGTCTGCCACCCAAAGGGTCCCGCAGAACATGCAAATCAAGACGACGCCGACTTATACTACGCCGACATATACAACATGCAACAACATAGGCTATTCTACATATTGCAACACCACGGGTGGGCAAACATATGGTGGGCAAACCTACTCTGTCGATGCCAACGCCGGTCTTAGACAAAGAGCGTTTTCTCAATGTATGGCACAGAAGGGCTGGCGCTCCGTGGCAATCCCTCCTTGTCCAGACGGTGTCACGCCTGCGCAGCTTACTCTAAACGGGAATCGTTTGCCTAGCTTAAGCCAAGGCACCTGTTTTATCGCCAAGGACGGCATGCAGGTAATTGGGAACCTTAAGTGACATCATTGTTCCAACAGGCAGTGAATGCGTTTCGGTAGATTCTGAACCGTCTAGCCTTTGGGCGGCAACATAAAGATTGGCTTGGCAGTCGACCCTTTTAAGTGTCGGCTTGGGTCCGTGCTGGCCCGCTGCCGTATCGCAAGAGCGCTTCCCGCCCGCCTTTCGGCGCGTATTGGCAGGAGCGGCATGGGCTGGGAGCGGGCGGCGAATGGCAGGAAAGTCTTGCTCCGCTGACGTTCGAAGGTGGTCGGCAGCTGCACCTGCGGCGAAGGTCAGCTCTTCTTACGCGCCTGCGGCATGCATCGCCCGCAAAGCCGCAAGATCTGTCGACTTTGCAACGGTCACTTCCTGCGCCCCTCCGACCTTCGAGCAGTGCGCAGCATCGCCCTGGTCAACTGTGCAGCCCTAGAGGTCTGCCCTCGGGAAATCTGGCTGGATCCTTCGCGCTTGCGGCGAGGGGGGCGCCGCGCATCGTGCGAACGTCTGAATTGGGCTGGGGACCAGTCCTTTATCTCTCTCAGTGGCGCGTCATTGGCTGGCGATCCGCGAGACGCGAACGCGTATGATTGTCACGTCTAAGTCCTCAACCGATCCCCGTCGCAGATCAGAGGCGTTCTGGTGGCAATGATCTAGGATACGCCTTGTCTCTCGACGGAGTGCTCACACGGAGCGATAGACTAATTTACTAGGGCTTTCAACGCTTCGGCAGCAGCCCTGTAGGTGTGATGGCCATGGTCTTCATGCATTCTTTCATACCATGCAATCCATGCCTCTAGCCGTGTTTCCGGAAATTCGTCTTTCCAGATGGGTCCCGCGAGCCTGATGAGGCCATTGTCAAGTCGCTCTGCCTTCAAAAACTTAGCTCCTCGTCGTTGGGGCGAACGCGTGTTTCGTGGTCTGCGCGTGTCAACAGTGTCGATAGCTCGGCGCAATTGGATCGGCGAAGCCTCCGCAAGAATGGCGGTTGAATCGTCAAGATCTCACTTGAATAACGTGGGCGCGTGCGGGAGAAAAGGGCGCGCCCACTTTCACTGTATGTTTACGTTTTGTCCGTGGGAGCGAATTTGGCTAAGCTCCTGATTTTATGTGGTTCAATCATAACTTAAAATCTCCTGGCCTTATGGCCGTGCGGGTTCGAGTCCCGCCGTCCGCACCACTGATTTTAAAGGGGAATTCCCCCGTTCGAGGGGCGCTCGTGCGTTTCGTGCCTTGTCACGCCAATGGCGCTGGCGCGGGTTTGCGCATTGCATTTCGCTAGCTTCAACCCAGCCGACAGCAACCGTTGCGACGGCTCGGCGTCTGCCTACAACTAGGGTAGCGGACTTGGAGCCTTCACTGTTGCGCGACAACTAGATGCGCGGCAGGCTTAGGCGTTGAAGAAGACCCGTGCGGCCGCTTCGAATTCGCGTGGTTTTTCGGCGTGCAGCCAATGGCCTGCCTCAGGCAGCTTGGCGAACCGCGCCGCGGGGAACCGGGCGCGAATGAGTGGCCGGTGTTCCGCCAGCACGTAATCCGAATTGGCCCCGGATAGGAACAGGGCCGGACCGGACCAGCTTGCAGTGGTTTCAGGGAAAGACATGACATTGGGCATCTGGTCGGCCAACACGTCAAGGTTCAGCTTCCAGCGCCGGTTGGGCAGGTCCAGAGATTGGGTGAAGAAGCTTTGCAGTGCCGGTTCCACCCCCGCTTCGGCCAGTTGTGCCGCTGCCTCGGGACGGCGTTGAACCCGGTTCAGATCCACCGAGCGCATCGCCTCGATATAGTGAATCTGCGTGTGCCCATAAGTGACGGGCGCGATATCCGCGACCAACAGGCGCCGCACCGCCTGGGGGTGCTTGAGTGCCAGCATCATGGCAGCCTTGCCGCCCATCGAATGGCCGACCACATCCATCTGCCCGCCATGGGCGTCGATCACCTCGGCCAGGTCGTCAGCCATTTCCGGGTAGCTGTGGCTGTCCATGCGGGGGCTGTCGCCGTGGTTGCGCATATCGACCGCTACCACTTGACGTTCATCTGAAAGCCGTTTCGCGATGACGCCCCAGTTGCGCGCAGAGCCGTAAAGCCCGTGGGCAATCAGGAGTGGCGGTTTCTCGGTGGCGGAGCCATGTGTGATCGTGTTCAGCATAGGCGCTTGATAGCCGCCTGACGCGCCGTGCGCCAGCCCCATTGAGAGCCCGACAAGGGCAGGCTAGGGTGGGGCGACAAGCCGACCAAAGGAGCAGGAAATGGCTGCCAGCCTGGAACAGGATATCGAAGAGATCCGCGTGCTTCTGAAGGAACGTGAGCATGCCTCGGGCGACCTCGAAATGGCACTGAAGCGGGCGCGCCGCCGCCTGCCGCGCCGGGTCTACCGCCAGGGCCGCAAGCTGGCGGCCGCCGTGCCTTTGATCGAACATCCCAGGCTGCGGTTGACACTGGATGAAAAGCCGCTGCGCGGCGCTGCCCGCGAGGTGCGCGCGCACCTCGAGCAGATCGATCTTGCGGATCGCCGCCGGGGGCTGTGGCTGAGCATCCTGGGCAGCATCGGTTTCTCATTGCTGACGGTGATTGCGCTGCTGGTCGTGGTGCTGCGCTGGCGCGGGCTGGTGTGATCCGCTCTGTGTTGCCCCTGACGTGTGAAGCATAGCGCAAAGATTGTTTCAGCGGTCGTCTACTATTCGTTGAGCGCAAGTGCGTTGCAAATCGATGTGGCTGCTGAGGGTCGCGCAACGGGAGCGAGACGGGGGCTTGGCCCCTGCCGAGGCGGTCGCGCCCAAGCCTTAAGTCTGCGCTGTATAGAAGTGGCCGCCGGAGCGAGGCAGATTTCATCCGGTGCCCAAAGTGAAACCGCCGCGACCGGGGGCGCGGCGGTTCTTGTCGTCAACCCTGTTGGGCTTACAGGTTCGGGTACAGCGGGAAGCGGCTGCAGAGCTCCGCTACCTTGGCGCGCACGGAGGCCTCGACGTCCGCGTTGCCTTCTTCACCGTTGCTGGCCAGCCCGTCGATCACCTCGATGATCAGGTCGGCGATCTGGCGGAACTCGGCCTCGCCGAAGCCACGGGTGGTGCCTGCAGGCGTACCGAGGCGCAGACCGGAGGTCACGGTGGGCTTTTCCGGATCGAACGGGATGCCGTTCTTGTTGGTGGTGATGTGGGCACGGCCCAGGGCCTTGTCGGCGATGTTGCCGGTCACGCCTTTGGGGCGCAGGTCAACCAGCATCACATGGGTGTCAGTGCCGCCGGTGACAATGTCCAGACCGCCCTTGATCAGCTGATCCGCCAGCGCTGCCGCGTTGGCGCGGACTTGCTTCTGGTAGGCTTTGAACTCGGGCTTCAGCGCCTCGCCGAAGGCGGCTGCCTTGCCTGCGATCACGTGCATCAGCGGGCCGCCCTGGATGCCGGGGAAGATCGCCGAGTTCACCTTCTTGGCGATTGTCGCGTCGTTGGTCAGGATCATGCCGCCGCGCGGGCCGCGCAGGGTCTTGTGGGTGGTGGTGGTGGCCACATGCGCGTGCGGGAAGGGCGAGGGGTGCTCTCCTGCGGCGATCAGGCCGGCGATGTGGGCCATGTCGACCATGAAGTAGGCGCCCACGCTGTCGGCGATTTCGCGGAAGCGGGCAAAGTCGATCTGGCGCGGGATGGCGGAACCGCCGGCGATGATCAGCTTGGGCTGGTGCTCCGTCGCGAGGGCCTGGATCTGGTCATAGTCGATCAGGCAATCGCTTTCGCGCACACCGTAATGCACGGCGTTGAACCATTTGCCGGACTGGTTCGGCGCGGCGCCGTGGGTCAGGTGACCACCGGAGGCGAGGTCCATGCCCAGGATGGTGTCGCCGGGCTGGATCAGCGCCTGGAACACGCCCTGGTTTGCCTGGCTGCCGGAGTTCGGCTGCACGTTGGCGAACTCGCAGCCGAACAGCTGCTTGGCGCGGTCGATGGCGAGGTTTTCGGCCACGTCGACGTATTGGCAGCCGCCATAGTAGCGACGGCCCGGATAGCCTTCGGCATACTTGTTGGTCAGCACGGAGCCCTGCGCTTCCATCACCGCGGCAGAGACGATGTTCTCGGAGGCGATCAGCTCGATCTCGTCGCGCTGGCGGCCCAGTTCGGCTGTGATTGCGCCGTGCAGCTCAGGGTCGCGCTCGGCCAGCGATTGGGTGAAAAATCCGGGGTCACGGGTCGCTTCAGTCATGGTGGCTCCGTTGGAGTAGAGGGTCAGATTTGAGGATTTCCTATCGGAAACTTTGCTGCTCAGAAAGCCTGTAAAGCGACATTTGCGTGCGACAGAACGGCAACTATGGCCTTCGGTGGAAAGCTGTGCTTGTTTCGGAACCACATGGCTAACACCGGAAACAGATTTTATGTCTTTGAGAATCGCATTTCTTGCCAGCAAGGCCGATGTCGCACAGCAGGCTCTGGCCGAGCTGGAGGCCCGATATGGCCATGTGTCACCAGAGCAGGCGGATGTCATCGTGGCGCTCGGCGGCGATGGGTTCATGCTGCGCACATTGCACTCCATGGTCGATCACCCCGCGCCGGTCTACGGGATGAACTGTGGGACCGTGGGTTTCCTGATGAATGAATACCGCGCCGAAGGGCTGACAGAGCGCCTTCAGGATGCGGTGCAGGAGATCATCAACCCGTTGTCCATGACGGCAATGGATCGGCAGGGGGGCGTCCACAAGGAACTGGCGATCAACGAGGTCTCCTTGTTGCGGGCGGGACCGCAGGCCGCGCGGTTGCAGGTCTCGGTCGACGGGCGGATTCGCATGCCGGAGCTGGTTTGCGATGGGGCGCTTGTGGCCACGCCTGCCGGTTCCACTGCCTACAACTACTCGGCACATGGCCCGATTCTGCCGATTGGTGCCGATGTGCTGGCGTTGACCGCGATCGCCGCCTTTCGGCCGCGTCGTTGGCGCGGGGCGTTGCTGCCCAGCAATGCCATGGTGCGCTTTGACGTGCTGGAGGCGGAAAAGCGCCCGGTCATGGCGGATGCGGATTCCATTTCCGTGGCCGATATCGACTGGGTCGAGATCCGGACGGAACTGAACATTCGCCACAAGATCCTGTTCGATCCCGGGCATGGGCTGGAAGAGCGGCTGATCTCAGAACAATTCACCTGAGCTGTGCCCATGTGCGTATCATTCGCCCATGGGTGGAACGGGTGAACACTTTGGTAACACCTTCGTGCGATTATTGAACTCCAAGCGTTGGTTCAGGCCTGCGCTTGATCCCAAGGTGCCGCAAGCGGCACCAGTGGCGTAAGTGGTGTCTGGGTTACCTTTGTTTGCTGGCACGTGCCGCGTAACCGGTGAGGTGCCGCTTGCTGTCATTGCGGGCGGAACTGAAGCCGCGCAGCATGGCGTCAGGGTAGACGGTGAATGTGGTTCGGAACTGCCCCGGGGACGGAGTGCTCCGTTCCCCGGGTGATAAACCCGACGTTCAACCTGTCAGGCTTACTGCGCTTGCTGCATCCGCTTCCACAGTGGCAGGCACATGCGGCCCACATGGTCCTCGATCACCTTGCAGGCATCAACCGCCAGATCCTCGCGCCACCGCTGCGCCGCAATCTGCACATTGATCGGCTGCGGTCCGCCCGGCAGCTCCGCCAGCCGCGCGGGAACGGATGCCGCGGGCAGGCCGAGGAAGTTCATCGCGTAGGAGTAGACGGCGCAACCGAGCACCTCCTGCACACCGGCTGCACCTTCGGTATCGCGATCGGGACGGAAGAACGGCTGTGGCAGGAAGGGCGACAGCACCAGCGGGTAATCCTGCATGAACAGGGACCATTGGCGGGCGAAATGCGTTCGCTGCGCCATCACTTTCAACAATTCGTCGCCGGTGAAAGGGGGGAACTCCTGAAAATAGACCGCGAAGATATCCCGCACGGTCTGGGAGCCGGCTGCATCTACGTCGGCCTTCATCAAGGCATGGATTTCGCCCATCAGGGCGCGGTACCCGCTGCGACCTGCGTCGAACACATTGGGTGGCTCGACCTCCTCGACGATGTAACCGGCATCGCGCAGCGCATCGCGGGCCGTCAGAAGCGCCGCCTCCACCTCGGGATGCAGGTCATAGCCGTGGGTGTTGCGCGTGAAGGCGACCTTCAGAGGCTGCTGGGTGTCCGCGCCGCGCCAAGGCATCGGCACGTGGAAAGGATCGCGTGGGTCCGGCGCGATCAGGCTGGGCATTGCCAGGTGCAAATCTTCTGCCGTCCGAGTGATCAACCCCTGCACAGACATCAGCTGTGCCAGCAATCCGCGTTCGGCGCGCTGGCTGGGGTTCCAGGCAGGCACCCGCCCAAGTCCAGGTTTCACCGTGACGGCACCGTTTGCGGCTGCGGGGAAGCGCAGTGATCCACCGATGTCATTGCCGTGTGCCAGCGCGCCGATACCGGCCATTACCGCGGCTCCGGCGCCTCCGGATGAGCCGCCGGCAGAGATATGCCGCCCCCAGGGATTGTGGGTGCGCCCATGAAGCGGGTTGTCGGTATCCGCGCGAAAGGAGAATTCCGGCGTGTTGGTGCGTCCGATCACCACCGCGCCAGCGTTTTGCAAGTTCTCCACGACCGGGGCATCGGCGGGCGCGATGAGATCTTTGAGCGCGACGACACCGTTGGAGGTGGCGTGACCGGCCTGATCGACATTGATCTTTATAGTGACAGGGACGCCGTGCAGTGGCCCGGGTTCGACGCCACTTTCGCGCGCCTTGTCGAGCGCGCGGGCCCGGCTTCGCGCTTGCGTGCTGAGATCTTCGACCACGGCATTCAGGTCGGGGTTCACGGCTGTCATTCGCCCCAGTGCGGCCTCTACCGCGGCTTCAGCGCTGAGGTCTCCGCTCCGGGTAAGGCGCGTGAGTTCTGTCGCGCTCAGCTGCCAGATGTCTTGTTCGGTCATGTAGTTGCCTCCTGCCGTGCAGCCTAGGCGTGAGACGGCAAGTTGCAAGTCAATCCGGAGTGTCTCGCGTAATTCGAGCTTTTTTCCTGCGCGAAATAGCGGCACCGCCCGAAGGCGGTGCCAGCCGATGTTGCAAATTGAAATTCGGTTCCTGGCCGAGCTAACCGGCCGCGGTTTGGCGGGCGTAACCGATTGTTTGCAAAGCTGCGGTGATTTCGTCCAGAACTGACGGATCGTCGATGGTCGCGGGCATTTTCCACGAGGTGCCATCCGCGATGTTCACCATCGTGCCGCGCAGGATCTTGCCGGACCGTGTCTTTGGCAGGCGGTTGACCACGACCGCTGTCTTGAAGGCGGCAACCGGGCCGATTTTATCGCGTACCAGCTTGATCACTTCGCTGACGATTTCCGCGTGGTCCCGTTCGGCTCCGGCATTCAGACACAGAAGGCCGACCGGCATCTGGCCCTTCAGGCTGTCCGACACACCGATCACCGCGCATTCCGCCACATCCGGGTGGCTGGCGAGGACTTCTTCCATGGCGCCGGTCGAAAGCCGGTGACCTGCAACGTTGATGACATCGTCGGTGCGCGCCATGATGTAGAGATAGCCGTCCTCGTCCCTCATCCCGGCATCCCCGGTCTCGTAATAGCCCGGGAAGGTGGTCAGGTAACTCTTGCGGTAGCGGTCTTCGGCATTCCACAGCGTCGGCAGCGTGCCGGGTGGCAAGGGGAGCTTTACGGCAATGGCGCCCAGCTCGCCCGGTGCAACCGGATTGCCGCTCTCGTCCAGAATGTCGACCTCGTACCCGGGCATCGGGACCGCCGGAGAGCCGAGCTTGGTCGGCAGTTCCTCGATACCCAAGGGATTGGCAGCGATGGCCCAGCCTGTTTCCGTTTGCCACCAATGGTCGACCACCGGCACTTTCAACTGCTGCTGCGCCCAGGTGATGGTGTCGGGATCTGCACGTTCGCCGGCAAGATACACTTGCTTCAGAGAGCTGAGGTCGTATTTCCCGACTTCTTCGCCCTTGGGATCCTCGCGCTTTACGGCCCGGAACGCCGTGGGCGCGGTGAAGAAGCTCTTCACCTTGTGTTCAGCGATGACGCGCCAGAACGTGCCGGCGTCCGGCGTGCCGACAGGTTTGCCCTCAAAGACCACCGTGGTGTTCCCGTGGATCAGCGGGCCGTAGCAGATATAGGAGTGCCCCACGACCCAGCCAACATCCGAGGCCGCCCAGAAGACATCCCCCGGGTCAACGTTGTAGATGTTTTTCATCGTCCAGTTTAGCGCCACGAGCTGACCCGCAGTGTGCCGGATCACCCCCTTGGGCTGGCCAGTGGTGCCCGAGGTGTAGAGGATATAGGCGGGATGATTGCCCTCGACAGGCACGCATTCGGCCGGTTCGACGCCGAATTGAAACCCGTGCCAGTTGACATCACGACCGGGGACAAGCTCTGCAACCTCTTGTTCGCGCTGAAAGATGACGCAGAATTCCGGTTTGTGGGTGGCCTGTTCGATCGCGCCGTCCAGCAGGGGCTTATAGTGCACGATGCGGCCCGGCTCGATGCCGCAGGAGGCGGCAATGATGGCCTTGGGGCGAGCGTCGTCAATCCGCACGGCCAGTTCGTTTGAGGCAAAACCGCCAAACACCACCGAATGCACCGCACCAATTCGGGCACAGGCGAGCATTGCCTCCAGCGCTTCCGGTATCATCGGCATGTAAATAATGACCCGGTCGCCTTTCTCCACGCCTTTTGCGCGCAGGGCGCCGGCCAGGCTGGCCACACGATTGCGCAATTCGACAAAGGAAATCTGACGTTTGGTCTGGGTCAGCGGGCTGTCGTAGATGATGGCAGTCTGTTCGCCGCGGCCTTGTTCGACATGGCGGTCGACGGCGTTGTAGCAGGTGTTTACCCGGGCGTCGGCAAACCATTCATGCAGCCCGTCGCCGCGGTCGAACAGTGCTTTCTTCGGTGGCTCAACCCAGCTGATTGCCTCGGCGGCCTGCATCCAGAATCCCTCCGGATCCTTTTGCCAGGCAGAATAGATATCCTGATATCCCATGTCTTGTCCTCCTCCTCGCTTCCTGCGTAGGCGACTTGGCGACCAAAGGGCAAGTTTTACGCTAACGGTGCATGAAGTTCGTCAAGCAATTTACCGTTATTGGTCCTGCTCACCCGCAACATTTACAGTTTTTACAAAGATCGCCTGCCGAGTTAGTCATTTTGTTTGCAAACTGTCCAGCAGGGTCGGGCTGACTGAAAAGTTTGGCAAAATTTGCAAACTGCCGGGGCAGGGGCGTCCGGATCGAAGGCGATATGCGCATGGCTGTTTTTCGTTTCCTTGAATTGATGAAGATTTAACTTCGTTTAAAAAGGCCGTTAATCCAATTTATCACACCCTAGAGTTGTTTTGGTAACGATGAGGTGTGTGATGTACAGTCGCGAGATCAGCGTTTCGCCCTATCATGGCTCTGTGGTGACGACGGAGCTTCTGTCCTCAAAGCAGACGCTTGTGCTCAATGACTTTGGACCAAGGGAAACCGGGACACTGTCGGATGACGATGGTGTTCTGTCCGATCAAGATGACGGCTTGTCGACCTTCAACGGTCATCCAATCAACTATCTGGGTAGCGGAACCGCCACGCCCGGCGTGGATTTGGCAGGGGCTACCGTGCCCTTGGGGGCGTCCAAGTCGGTAATCGTCTTCGAAGCGAACGGCTCCATCTATTTTCATTTTCCAGACGGCGAACCCAATCTCCTGGGAGCGGTCGCGCTGGTCGTTGACATCAAACCGGTGAGCAGCACCGTCTTTACCCCGGTTTGCTTTGCATCGGGTACGGCTATTCGCACCGTGACGGGCGACGTGCCGGTTGAAAATCTTCGCGCGGGCGACACGGTTCTGGATTGGTTTGGCGAGGCGCATGAGGTGGTGTGGGCAGGCGCAAAGCGGTTGCCCTTGCCCGCCGGATCCCGGTTTGACAAGTGGCGCCCGGTGCGCATCGCCGCCGGAGCACTCGGGGAAGGGCGGCCAAAGCGCGATACCTGGGTTTCGCAGCAGCACAGGATTTACGTCGATGGCCTGCCCGTGGCTATGCTGTGCGGCGAGGATGCGGCGCTGGCTCCGGCCAGGAAACTGCTGAACGGGAGTGCAATCTGCCTCGAGCGGGAGTGGGCAGAGGTTGAGTACTGGCACATCCTGTGTGCGCGCCACGTCATTTTGGTGGCAAATGGCATGCCTGCCGAAAGCCTTCTGGCCGAGGCCGACCCGGCCAATCCCGAGCATCGCGACCTGTTCGATGAACTGCGCGGGCTGTTGGGGTGGGATGCGCCGCCGATGCAACTGGCCGTGCCCGAAATGCCCGGCCATGCCGCGTACGGCGTTGCTCAGCTTCATCTCTGTTGAGAGGGGCTTTCGCCCTGCCATGTTGCCACGGGCAGGGCGACGGCGTCGGTCTTCCTGGTGTCAGCCGTAGTGCGTCACTGGCGTTCCGGCAATCGCGGCCATGTTGAGCAGCCCGCGGGCGGTGATCGAAGGCGACACGATATGGGCGCGGTTGCCCATGCCCATCAGGATCGGCCCCACTTCGAGCCCGCCTGCACGCATCTTCAGGATGTTGCGCACGCCCGAGGCCGCGTCGGCATGGGCGAAGATCAACACGTTCGCCGCGCCCTCCAGCCGCGAGTTGGGGAAGATCCGCGCGCGCAGCTCCGGGTCCAGCGCGCTGTCGATGTTCATCTCGCCCTCGTAGGCAAAATCGCGGCGCTTGTCGTCGAGGATTTCGAGTGCGGCACGCAGGCGGTTGCCGGTGTCGCAATCGATATTGCCGAACTGCGATTGCGAACACAGGGCGATCTTCGGTTCGATCCCGAAGCGGCGCACGTGACGGGCGGCCCCCAGAACGGTTTCGGCGATCTGCGCAGGCGTCGGCTCAATCCGAACGTGGGTATCCGCGATGAAGAGCGGCCCATCCTCGAGGATCATCATCGACAGCGCGCCGTGCGGAGAATAGCTGTTGCCGCCGAGCACTTGCTCCACATAATTCATGTGCCAGCGGTATTCGCCGAAGGTGCCACAGATCAGGCTGTCGGCCTCGCCGCGATGCACCATGATGGCGCCAATGGCGGTGGTATTGGTGCGCATGATCGCCTTGGCGAGATCTGGCGTCACGCCGCGGCGTTGCATCAATTTGTGATAGCTGTTCCAGTAGTCATAGTAGCGCGGGTCGTTCTCCGGGTTCACCAGCTGGAAGTCGCGGCCCGGCCGCACGTCCAGGCCGAGTTTCTCGCAGCGCCGTTCGATCACCTCGGGGCGTCCGATCAGAATCGGCGTCTCCGTGGTTTCTTCCAGAATGGCCTGAGCGGCGCGTAGCACCCGCTCGTCCTCGCCTTCGGCAAAGACGATGCGGCGCGCAGCCGCGCGGGCTGCCTCGAACACCGGCTTCATCAGCAGGGCTGATTTGAAGACGGTTTGATTGAGTTTCTGCTTGTAGGCGGCGATGTCCTCGATCGGGCGCGTGGCAACGCCGCTTTCCATCGCAGCCTTGGCCACCGCTGAAGACACGACCGCCACCAGCCGCGGATCAAAGGGCTTGGGGATCAGGTAATCGGCACCGAACGTCAGCTGCTCGCCTTTGTAGGCGGCAGCGGCCTCTGCCGAGGTGGTGGCACGTGCCAGTTCCGCGATCCCGTCCACGCAAGCGATCTGCATCTCGTCGTTGATCTCGGTCGCGCCCACATCCAATGCCCCGCGGAAGATAAAGGGGAAGCACAGTACGTTGTTGACCTGGTTGGGGAAATCGCTGCGACCGGTGGCGATGATCGCGTCCGGAGCCACTTTGCGCGCGGCTTCCGGCATGATCTCCGGCGTCGGATTGGCCAGCGCAAAAATGATCGGGCGCTTCGCCATTTTGCCGACCATGTCCGGGGTCAGCACATTGGGGCCTGACAGCCCCAGGAACAGGTCCGCGCCATCCATCACTTCGTCCAATGTGCGCTTCTCCGAAGCCTGGGCAAAGGCTGCCTTTTGCGGGTTCATGTCCTCGGTCCGGCCTTCGTAGACGAGACCGTGGATGTCGCAGAGCCAGATGTTTTCTCGTTTCACACCCAGCTTCACCAACATGTTCAGGCAGGCAATTCCGGCCGCGCCGCCGCCGGTCGAGACGATCTTGATGTCCTCGAAGGATTTCCCTGCAACGTGCAACGCGTTCTTGGCCGCCGCCCCGACAACGATGGCCGTGCCGTGCTGATCGTCGTGAAAGACAGGAATATTCATGCGTTCGCGGCAGATCTTTTCCACCACGAAACAATCAGGTGCCTTGATGTCTTCAAGGTTGATGGCGCCAAACGTCGGTTCCAGCGAACAGACGATCTCCGCCAGTTTCTCCGGGTCGCTTTCGTTGACTTCGATGTCAAAGCAGTCGATGCCGGCGAAGTTCTTGAACAACACCGCCTTGCCTTCCATCACCGGCTTTGAGGCCAGCGCGCCGATAATGCCCAATCCCAGAACAGCAGAACCGTTGGAGACGACCGCCACAAGGTTGCCCCGTGACGTGTAACGGGCGGCATTGGCCGCATCTGCCTTGATCTCGATGCAAGCCTCGGCGACGCCGGGGGAGTAGGCGCGGGCCAGATCCCGACCGTTTGCCATCGGTTTGGTGGCGCGGATCTCCAGTTTTCCGGGCTGCGGGAACTCGTGGTAATTCAGTGCGGCCTGGCGCAGGTTCTGTGAATCGGACATCTCGCGCTCCTTCGAAAATCAGTTTGTTTAGTGTTAAACCATTTTTCGGGCGGAAACCTAGCCCAAACTGTCGCATTGCACTGTGGGACTTTCCCGACCAGCGCGTTGTTGCCCGCTGAATTCAGCGGGCAGGGGGAGAATGGCCGCGGTTTCCACCTCTCTGCTTAGCGCGTGTGGTGAATGGATTCGGTGCCCCCTTGGGGCGCCTTCTGGCCACTTGGCTACCTTCGCTTGCAATGCTTTGGCCTGCCGTCGTTTGCTGTCGGCCTTGCTAGGCGCATGCCCCGGACGGCGCGTGCGGAGGGTTTTGATCCGATGACACAACCTGCATTTTTGCTAAAGAACCTGATTGATTATACGAAACCTCGTAAGTCTCGGGAGCGACGGAGCCTCTGGCAGGCGAGGCGGTGCCTTGCCTACGGGGAGCGCGAGGGGCACGGGATGCGTGCGGGCTGATCTTACGTCAAAAGGGGTTCACCTTTGCGGCTGCGTGCCGCTATCCTGCGGCATCTTGTCCAAATGGTAAAAACAGGGAATCACCATGAGCCTGAAGGCCGCTGCCACCGCTGTGCGTGAAAATGCCCACGCGCCTTACTCTAATTTCAAGGTGGGTGCCGCCATTCGCTCTGCATCGGGGCAGGTCTATGTTGGCTGCAATGTTGAAAATGTGGCTTACCCGGAGGGCACCTGCGCCGAAGCTGGCGCCATCGCGGCCATGGTCGCCGCGGGCGAGACCGAGCTGGCCGAGGTCTATGTGATTGCCGACAGCCCATCGCCGGTGCCACCCTGTGGGGGCTGCCGTCAAAAGCTGCGGGAGTTCGGGGGCAATGATGTGCCGGTTACCCTTGCGACCGTCGACGGTGCGGAGCAGACGACAAGTATCGGCGCCCTGTTGCCCGGTGCCTTTGATACGGAACACATGGAGCGCAGCTGATGGATGCCCGCGGCATCATCTCCCAGTTGCGGTCGGGGCAAACGCCCTCGGACGATGCACTCACATGGTTTGCCCAGGGGCTGGCCAATGGCGCGGTGTCTGACGCGCAGGCCGGGGCGTTTGCCATGGCCGTTTGCCTGCAGGGCCTGACCGTTGAGGGGCGCCGCACGCTGACTCTGGCGATGCGGGACACCGGCGACGTGCTGACGTGGGATCTGGACGGGCCGGTTCTGGATAAACACTCCACCGGTGGTGTGGGCGATTGCGTTTCGCTGTTGTTGGCACCGGCGCTGGCCGCCTGCGGTGCCTATGTTCCAATGATCTCGGGTCGGGGGCTGGGGCATACCGGCGGCACCCTGGACAAGCTGGAGGCCATTTCCGGCGTTTCCACCAGTGTGAGCGAGGATCATCTGCGCCAGATCGTGCGGGACGCAGGCTGTGCCATCGTCGGTGCAACCGCGCAGATCGCCCCGGCCGACAAGAGGCTGTACTCGGTACGCGATGTGACGGCAACCGTGGACAGTCTGGACCTGATCACGGCCTCGATCCTGTCCAAGAAACTGGCCGCCAGCCCGGATGCGCTGGTGCTGGACGTGAAGATCGGTTCGGGTGCTTTCATGAAGACCGCCGATCAGGCTCGCGCATTGGCCGTGTCGCTGTGCGAAACAGCCAATGCGGCGGGGTGCCGGACAGCCGCGCTGATTACGGACATGAACCAGCCACTTGCGCCTGCGCTTGGCAATGCGCTGGAAGTGGCTGAGGTCATGCGGGTGCTGACCGGCGGTTCAGCGGCGATGTCGACCGGCGGCCCGCTGGCGGAAATTACAGTTGCGCTCGGGGCTGAGACACTGGTGCAGAGCCGGCTGGCATCGGATACTGTCACAGGCCGCGAGATGATCGAAGCAGCCTTGTGCGATGGACGTGCCGCAGAGCGGTTCGAGCGCATGATTGCGCATATGGGCGGCCCTGCGGATTTTGCGGCGCGCTGGCAGGATCACCTGCCGGGGGCTGAGGTCGTCCGGGATGTAGCGGCTCTCGAAACGGGATATGCTGCCGCGATGAATGGCGAGGCGCTGGGGCTTGCGGTCGTCAGCCTTGGCGGTGGTCGCATGGTCGAGGGGGACCAGATCCATCCCGGCGTGGGTATCTCGGATCTGGTGCGGCTGGGCGATCTGGTCGACAAGGGCGCGCCGCTGGCCCGGATCCACGCCGACAGCGAAGCGGCAGCAGATGTGGCGGAAACGGCGGTCCGCGCGGCCATCGGGATTGCGGACGTGGCGCCAGAGCGGCCGTCACTGGTGCATGAAAGGATCAGCTGATGCCGCGTGCCTTTGTTGTTGTCATGGATTCGGTCGGCATCGGCGGCGCGGGGGATGCCGGGAAGTTCTTCAACGGCGATCTGCCGGATCTGGGCGCCAACACGCTGGCCCATATCGCCCAGGCTTGCGCCGCTGGTCGGGCAGAGCAAGGTCGCAGCGGTCCGTTGCAGCTACCCAATCTTGACCGGCTGGGCCTGGGGGCGGCGATGCGGCTGGCATCATCCGTTCCGTTTCCAGGCTTTTCGGCGGAATCGCAAGGGCGCTGGGGCTGCGCAAAAGAGGCTAGCCCCGGCAAGGACACCCCCTCCGGCCACTGGGAGCTGGCTGGGCTGGTGGTGCCTTGGGACTGGCACTATTTCCCGGACACCGCGCCGTCTTTCCCGGCGGATCTAACCGCGCGGGTGGCAGAGCTGGCGGGCACGGAAGGGGTCTTGGGCAATTGCCATGCCTCTGGCACGGTCATCATCAATGAATTGGGAGAACGGCACCTGCAGACGGGCTGGCCGATTTGCTACACCTCGGCCGACAGCGTGTTCCAGATCGCCGCGCACGAGGAGGCCTTTGGTCTCGACCGGCTGTTGAGGCTGTGCGAGGCGATCGCGCCCGAATTGCACGCGATGAAGGTGGGGCGGGTTATCGCGCGGCCTTTCATTGGCAACTCTGACCAGGGCTTCAGCCGTACAACCAACCGCCGCGACTATGCCATTGCGCCGCCTGCGCCGGTGCTGACCAACTGGGTGCAGGACGCGGGCCGCAAGGTGCATGCAATCGGAAAGATCGGTGATATCTTCACGATGTCGGGCATCGATACCCTGAAAAAGGGGAGTGATGCCAAGCTGATGGAGCATCTTTTTGATGCTGTCGAAGAAGCCGAGGATGGCAGCCTGACATTTGCCAATTTTGTCGAGTTCGACAGCCTGTATGGCCACACCCGCGATATCGCAGGTTATGCCCGGGCGCTGGAGTGGTTTGACAGCGAACTGGGCCGTCTGCTGCCGCGGCTGCGCCCGGGGGACATGCTGTTGCTGACCGCGGATCATGGCAACGACCCCAGCTGGCCGGGGTCTGACCACACCCGCGAACAGGTGCCGGTTCTGATCGCCGGGCTTGACGCAGGCCCCATCGGGCAAGTCAAATTCGTCGATGTGGCCGCCTCCGTTGCGGCACATCTGAATGTTCCGGCCCAAGGGGCAGGCAAGAGCTTTCTTTGACCTGATGGTCAAAACCCGCTTGCCAGTCCCGACCAAACCCATAAAAGCGCTGCAAACAGACTTTAGGAGAGCCCCATGACCGACCACCTGACCGTTGTTGATCACCCGCTTGTGCAGCACAAGCTGACCCTGATGCGGGAAAAGGGCACTTCCACCGCCAGTTTCCGCCAGCTGCTGCGGGAGCTGACACAGCTTCTGGCCTATGAGATCACCCGCGAGATGCCGCTGACCACCACCACCATCGAAACCCCGATGGAAGAAATGGAAGCGCCGATCCTGGCTGGCAAGAAGCTGGCGCTGGTGTCGATCCTGCGCGCGGGCAACGGCATGCTGGACGGGGTGCTGGAGCTGATCCCCTCGGCCCGGGTCGGTTTTGTCGGCCTTTACCGCGACGAGGAAACCCTGGAGCCGGTGCAATATTACTTCAAGGCGCCCGAGGCGCTGGAAGACCGCCTGGTGATCGCGGTGGACCCGATGCTGGCGACCGGCAACAGCTCTGCGGCGGCGATTGATCTTCTGAAGAAGGCGGGCGCCAACAATATTCGTTTCCTGTGCCTGCTGGCCTCGCCCGAGGGTGTTGCGCGGATGAAAGAGGCGCACCCGGATGTGCCGATCGTCACCGCGTCGCTGGATCGTGAAATTGACGCCAAAGGCTATATCCTGCCGGGGCTGGGCGACGCCGGCGACCGGATGTTCGGCACCAAGTAAATCGGCCGTCTCGGCGAGAGCGCGTCACGGCACGCATAGCTGCGACGCGCTGGCTTGCCATCTTGCGGCAAGTGGTTGGTGGGGACGCAAAAATGTCACCCGCCGCGCCATATTGTTGCCACGGAATCTTTACTCGCTCACCTGTTTCAGGCATCCTGTCGCCATATTTTGTGGGGTGCAGGGATGAAAATAACTAGAATTATTGCACTTGCCGCCATCGCGGGGATTTCGGGCGCTGCAGGACTACAGGCACAGACCCTGCGCCCAACCAGCCCGCCAGCGGAGTTTCCACCAGCCTCCTTCAAGGGCAAGCAGTATGTGGACAGCCGTGGGTGCATCTATGTGCGCGCGGGCATTGACGGCAACGTGACCTGGGTGCCGCGGGTGACCCGGTCCCGCAAGCAGATCTGCGGCTATGAGCCGACACCCGTCGTAGGCGCCACGCGGCAACCGCCACGCGCCCCGGCCCCGGAGTTGATCACGCTTGAGCCCGATCAGCAGATCGCCAAGTCGTCTGCGCAGACCTCTCCTAAACCTGCTGCCAGCTCCCCGCCCAAGGTGGTGACCACGTCGAAACCGCAGCGCACGGCGCGCACGACCAGCGTCCCGACGGCGCAACCTGTTGAGGCAGCCGCGGCCACCGCGGCTACGTCGACTGCGCGGGCCAAACCTGTGGTTCGGGCCAATCCCAAACCGATGGTGGTTCCACGCGCACAGCCCACAATCCCGGCTGAAAGCAGCGCTGGTGGCTGTGCGGGGCTTTCCGATATCAGTCGTCTATACAGCAATGCCCCCGGTGCGCGCTGCGGCCCGCAGGGCGCGGCGCCTGTGACCTATGAACAGCAATCTTCGGTGGTCTTGACGCCCAATACGCGGGTGGTGCAGACCCACATCTATCAAACCCGCCGCCAGTCAAACAGCTTCGAGGTGCCCAACGGGTATCGGCCCGTGTGGGATGATGGGCGTCTGAATCCGCGTCGTGCCGAGCGCACTCTGCGGCCAGCGATGGTAACGCCATTTTCGGGTGCGCCCGCCGGGTACGAGGTCGTGGAACGTGAGGATGGCCGGATGAACCCGATGCGCGGTCAGCGTACCGCAACGGGCGATGCGCAGATGGCCGAGGTCTGGACCGATGGCCTGCCGCGCCGTTTGGTGCAAAAGCCGCTCGATCGACCGGTGGTGACCCTGTCTCGCCGGGCGAGCCGCAGCCCTGCCGAAGCAAAAGCACCCGCGCTGCGGTTGTCGACCCGTTCGGCGCCTGGGGCAGAGGCCCCGGCGCAGCCCAAAGTCAGCAACCGCTACGTCCGCGCCGCGACCTATGCGGAGGGCAGCGAGGCGAAAGCCGCGGCGCGCAAATTGGCGGCATCAGGGCTGCCGGTGCGGCTCGGTCGGCTCAGCCGCGGCGGGCAAAGTTTCAACGTCGTGCTCGCTGGGCCGTTTCAGGACCCACAGCGCGCAGAAGCCGCGTTGGCGCGAGTGAGAGAGATTGGCTTCACTGGAGCCAAGCTGAGCCGCTAGGTTATCGTCAGATTTAAGTGCCGCGACGGTGGTTTATGCGAAGGCCGGGGGATGCCCGGCCTTTTGCTATTGCAAGGTCACTCGGCCTTGGCCAAGGGCGGCGCAGGCAGGCTGTCGACGGGAAAGAGCAGGTCGTAGCCCCAGTTGAACAAGAATGCGTAGACCAGGTAAAATGCGGCAAAGCCTGCGTCCATGACAAAGGCCTGAAGCAGCGAGATGTCGAGATACCAGGCAAAGAAGGGCATGAGCGCCAGCAGCAGCCCGAGTTCGAACAGCACCGCGTGCAGCACGCGTTGGCGCAGGGATTTGCGAACATGTCCCAACAGGCGCCGCATCGCGTGATCGTAGAGCAGGTTGTAGACATAGTTCCAAAGGGTCGCGACCGTGGCTGCAACCAGCGCGGCAACACCGATATGGTGCATGGGCATGTGAAAGACATAAGCCCCCAGCGGGGTCACGATCAGCAGGCCGATGATTTCAAATGACAGGGCATGGCGGATGCGATCCTTGGTGTTGCGCATGGCCACTCTCCTCTGATTGGCCGGGTCGTCCCGGCGGATGTGCAGATATGGTCGGAGGCCGTCCTCGCCAACGGCCAACCTATAGGCGCAGGCGAGGGTTTCAAGATATGTCAGCCACAGATATTCTGCAGTCGCACCCAGTCACGGTCGTTCAGGACCGGTTCCAGCTCCCGGCCTGCCATCGGATCCGCCTCGATCAGCCCAAGCACTGTTTCGCCCGTTATATCCAGTGCATAGGCATAGGGGGAGGAAGGCAGCGCAGCGCGGGCAAATTCCGCAAGAACAACATCATCGGGCAGCGTCGGGCGTGGACTGCCCAGCGTGGTTTCCGCATAGGCGTCCAGTGTGGCCCGGTCCAGCTCTCCGGTGGTGAGCAGTTTCAACGTGGCCAGAAACCCACCGGCCTCCAGCAGTTCTGCCATCGGGTCGGTAACACCGGCCCGGGCGCGTTCAACAAGAATGGCGCCGGCCGCAACCGCGGGGTCCTCGAAGTCTTCGACAAAGCTGCGGTTCAGCAGCACGATCCCACCCGGAAGATAAAGGCTGCCGGGAATCCCAGAACGCAGGATGGCCAGTTGCCTCACCCCCGTGCGATCCGCCAGTTTTGTCAGGATCGGCGCAGCTTCGCGGGTGGCGCAGGCCGGTCCCGAGACACGTTCAATACGCCCGAGCAGGGCCTGTCCGATCGCCTTGCGCTTGATCTCGGGCACCACGCTGACGGCGTGACGGGTGATGGCACCGGGCAACCAGACCAGCAGCAGCCCCATGACCAGTGCCAGCACGCCGACCAGGCTGACTGTGCGCAGGCGCCCGGGATGGCTGCGGGTCCGCCCGATTGCGGCCTGCACCCGCTGGATGGCATCCAGCATGGCGGTTTCGTCGCTCGGCAGTTCCAGGGTTTCGCCGGGGTCGCCATCGGGGTGAAAGATCGCCGGGAAATCACCCGGATTGGAACGTTCAACCGCCGCCAGCGACCAATGCGCCAGCGGACGGTCGTTCATGTCGGCGATGGTCAAAGTTGCATCCCCGAGCGAGATGATGACATCGCGTCGTTGCGCCTCGGGATCTGCGCGCCAAAGCCCGGCGGCTTCCAGCCGTTCAAATTCCTTCAGTGCCGTCATGCAGCCAGCCCGGTCCCCAATCCTGTGTTGCGGGCAGAATAATCACATAAGACCGGGCGGGCAATTTGCTTTGCTGCCTGACGCAGCCTGAGAGAGCTGAAAAGCTACAAATCCTTGGCTATTTTGCGGAGTTCAAACTTTTGGATCTTGCCGGTGGCCGTTTTCGGCAGCTCCGCAAAGACCACCTTCTTGGGGCATTTGAAACCAGCCAGCCGTTCGCGCGCATAAGAGATCAATGCGGCCTCGTCGGCCGAGGCGCCGGGCTTCAGCTCCACAAAGGCGCAAGGCACTTCTCCCCAGGTGTCGTCCGGCTTTGCGGTCACGGCAGCAAGCGATACATCCGGGTGCCCCATCAACACGCCCTCCACCTCAACGGAGGAGACGTTTTCCCCGCCAGAAATGATGATGTCCTTGGCCCGGTCAGCGATTTGCACGTAGCCGTCCGGGTGCTGCACCGCGATGTCACCGGAGTTGAAATAGCCCCCCTTGAAGGCCTCCGCCGTGGCCTCGGGGTTTTTCAGATACCCTTTCATCACAACATTGCCGCGCAGGGCGATTTCGCCTTGTGTCTTTCCGTCCATCGGCAGCGGGTTGTGTGCGCTGTCGCGGATTATCACCGGTTCCAGCATGGGCATCGCCACGCCCTGACGGGCCTTGATTGCCGCGGTCTCATCCGCGTCCAAGCCGTCCCAGCGTTCCGCGTCCCAGTAGCACTCGGTGACGTGGCCATAGGTTTCGGTGAGCCCGTAGACATGCGTGACGTTGAAGCCAAGCGCTTCGATCTTGGCGAGGGTGGTGGGTGCCGGGGGAGCGCCCGCGGTGAAGACCTCGACCTGGTGGTCAAACTCCTGGCGCACGGTCTCGGGGGCGTTGACCAGCATGTTCAGGACGATCGGCGCGCCGCCGAAGTGGGTGACGCCTTCGTGTTTGATGGCATTGAAGATATTCTCGGCGCTGATATCGCGGCAGCAGACCAGTGTGCCACCCACCAGCGGCATCATCCAGGTATGGTTCCAGCCGTTGCAGTGGAACAGGGGAACGATGGTCAGATAGACGGGGTGCAGCACCATACGCCAGGACACCACCGTTCCCATGGTCATCAGGTAGGCGCCGCGGTGATGATAGACCACGCCCTTGGGACGCCCAGTCGTACCGGAGGTGTAGTTGAGCGCGAGGCTTTCCCATTCGTCCTGCGGCATGATCCACTCAAAGGCAGGGTCGCCCTGGTTCAGAAGAGTTTCATAGTCCAGGTTCTTGCCGCTGGCAGGAAAGCCCGCTTGCGGATCGGCGACTTCGACCACCACGGGGGCGGGGCCTTCCATCCGCGCGATTGCGTCCTGCGCCATCGGCAGGAACAGCGGATCCACCAGCAATACCTTGGCCTCGCCATGATCGAGGATATAGGCAACCGTGTCGGCCTCCAGCCGGGTATTGATCGTGTTCAACACGGCCCCGCAGGCAGGCACGCCGAAATGAGCCTCGGCCTGGGCGGGCAGGTTGGGCAGTAGAGTTGCCACCACATTGCCCGGCGCAACGCCCAACCCAACAAGGGCGGAGGCGAGACGGCTGCAACGCTCATGATATTGCGCGTATGTCACCCGGTGCTGACCGTACACAACTGCGGTGCGATCCGAAAACACTTGAGCGGCGCGCTTCAGGTGCGACAAAGGTGTCAGCGGCACAAAGTTAGCGGCTGTCTTGTCCAGCCCGGTTTCGTCTGCCATCCACCCCATTGTTATCCTCCCGGCATGAATCATTTTGATGTCGTTTTAAGGACAGATACTGCGGAAAGTTGCGGGCTAAGGGAAGAGTATGAAACATTCAGCAACCATTTCCTCAGCCGGTGCAGGTCCGGCTGCAAGTCTTTCTGCCGACAAGCTGCGCCAGGCGCGGGCCGCGCAGTCCATGCTCGCCGCGATGTTGATTATCGGGATCACCGACAACGCTGTTCCGCTGATGGCGGAACATATTGGTTTAGGACAATTCTACCTGTTGCGCACGCTGATTGCCCTGCCGCTTTTGCTGCTGATGGCCCGGGCCGGGCTGGGAGGCCTGCGACCCGATAAACTGGGCGCGGTGACCTTGCGGGCGCTGCTGCTCGCCGTGTCGATGGTGTTCTATTTCTCTGCGGTTGCATTGATGCCTTTGGCCCAGGCTTTGGCGGGTCTGTTTACGTCGCCAATCATCATCGTGCTGGTTTCGGTGTTGTTCCTGCAAATGCGGATCGGGCTGGTGCGGGTTGGAGCGGTTGTGGCCGGTTTTGTCGGGGTCCTTCTGGTCCTGCAACCGGATCCGGGGGCATTTGATGCCTTGATCCTTTTACCGGTGGCGGGAGGCGTGTTCTACGCCCTCGGATCCATTGCGACCGGACGGCTGTGCCAGGGGGAAAGCACAGTGTCGATGCTGCTTGTCTACCTGCTGGTGCAGGGGCTCATGGGGGCAGCGATGCTCTTGGGCTTGCAGCTCTGGCCACAAGAGGTGGCGGCGGGCGCGGACGGCTTCCTGACCCGCGGCTGGGTGTGGGATCTGTGGCAGATCGCCCATCTGATCCTGTTGCAGGGCTTTGCCGCAGTCGGTGGGGTCTTCCTGATCACGCGGGCTTATCAGCTGGGGGAGGCATCCTTTGTCGCGGTTTTTGAATATTCGGTGATGATTGTGGGACCGGGCGTGGCTTGGTTGCTGTATGGTCAGGTGCTGAACGGTTGGCAGATCCTTGGTATCGGGTTGATCATGGCGGCAGGGATCACCATCTCGCGGCGCTCGTCCTAGAGCGGGGCAGGCGGTCGGGGCTTGCGAAGCCGATGGTGCATCGGGCTCGGATCGCCATGGTGCCCCGCCTACCGCCGGGCCTGCGGGCCTGCAAATACGGCGTTTTCTTCGTCACCACGATTGCCTAGTGTCGGGTCATGATCCTTTCGCCGGGCCGAAAATACCTGTTTGTGCATATCCCCAAGACCGGCGGCACGGCGCTGGCCATGGCGCTGGAGGCGCGTGCCATGGCGGATGACATGATGTTGGGCGACACCCCCAAGGCGCTGAAGCGCCGCCGCCGCCTGAAGACGACGCAAACGCGGGGCAGGTTGTGGAAACACTCCACCCTGGCAGACATCGAAGGTCTGGTGCCGCAGGACGTCTTGCGCGGCCTGTTCACCTTTACGCTCGTGCGAAATCCTTGGGATCGCATGGTCAGTTACTATCACTGGCTGGCAGGGCAGAGCTTTGATCACCCGGCCGTGAGGTTGGCACAGCAGCTAAGCTTCCGCGCGTTTATACAGCATCCGCAAACCCTGCGCGCGCTTCGGCGCCATCCCGCGCGCGCTTACGTGCGCCACGCGGATGGTCAGGAGCAATGTGATCTGTTCATCCGACTGGAACATTTTGAACTGGATGCTCAGCCGCTTTTTCAGCACCTCGGCTTTGAACTGGATCTTCCGCGGGTGAATGAGAGCACGCGCCGTCGCGATTGGCGGCACTATTATGATGATGCCAGCGCGGAGGCCGTGGCAACGGCCTGTTCGGATGACATCACGCAATTTGAATACTCTTTTAACGATTTTTCCGTATCCCGGTAACAGGACAGGGCACCTTGTCCGAAGATAGCGGCGAAATCCGCGATGCTTCGGGCGGCTGGTGCGCAAACGGCAACAATGCCGGGTTTCCGCCACAAAATGGTCCGCGATGGCCCCGTTTGCTTGGCAACAACCCGGTAGAGTTTTCAGGGTGGTATCACCCAAGGGCGCGGGAAAGGAACGCGGATGCTGGATTGGCTGATGAAGAACAGGCAAGGCCCGACCGACCTCTTGAACGGCAGCGGTTTTCCGATGGTCCCTGTTGCAGAGGGCGGTTTGCTTGCGGGCACGCATGTGGCATCGAACCTCGGATGGCGTCCGGTGGAGGCCCTGACGCCAGGCGACAAGGTCTTGACCTTTGACCATGGCATGCAGGTCATTGCGGAGCTGCACCGGGAAACCATTGCGGTCCCGTCGGGGCATCTGAGCGATTTTCGCTGCCCGCTGTACGTTCCGCGTGATGCGCTGATGAACCGCGTCCCCCTTTGGCTGATGCCGGATCAGGGGGTGCTGCTGGAGAGTGAGCTGGTCGAGGATGCGCAGGGTGATCCCTTCGCGATTGTGCCCGCCTGTGCGCTGGACGGTTACCGAGGCATCCGCCGCATGCATCCGGGCGGTGAACTGGAATTGGTGATCCCGCGGTTCGCACAGGACCAGGTGATTTACCTGGAGGCAGGCACGCTGGGTTTCACGGCCGCATCGCGCAATCTGATGTGCGGGCGGGTCTTCAACGATGAGAGCGCCTATCGGGTTCTTGCCGCCGATGAAGCGCGCGGTTTGGTGCTGGCGATGATAGCCGAGGAAGACGGCTGGACCAGTGCTGCAACGGTCGCAGGCGCGAGAGACACCCAAGCGCCGTTGATCTGACCAGCACCACGTTTTTCACGGGCGTCCCTATAAAACAGCTGCGGCCAACGATGACGTCGGCCGCAGTTTTTGTATTTCAGTCCGGTTCAGGCCGCGGATTTCTCCGGTGCAAAGCGAGTGTAGAAGCTCTGCCCCTTGTCCGCCATTTCGCGCAGCAGCGCCGGGCAGGTGAAACGCTCGCCGAACTTTTCCGCCAGCGCATCGCAGCGCTCGGCTGCGTAGGGCGTGCCAAGGATATCGAGCCAGCTGAGCGGCCCGCCGGACCAGGGCGCAAAGCCCCAGGCCAGAATGGCGCCCACGTCGCCCTCGCGGATGTCCATCAGCACGCCTTCCTCCAGCGCCCTCACCGCTTCCAGCACCTGCGCGAACATCAGCCGTTCCTGCACTTCGATAAGGTCTGGTTGCTCGGCTGCCAGCGGGTATTTCTCCTGCAGGCCCTTCCAGTACTCGATGCGCTTGCCCTTGTCGTCATACTCGAAGAAGCCGGCATTGGCCTTGCGCCCCAGACGGCCCTGTTCTTCCATCCAGAAGATCAGATCATCCGCCGGGCTTTCCGGATAAGCATCGCCCATTGCCGCCTTGGTGGCGCGGGCAATCTTCGCGCCCAGATCGATCGAGGTCTCATCGGTCAGCTGCACCGGCCCCACCGGGAAGCCCAGCTGGCGGGCAGCATTGTCGATCAGCACCGGCGAGACACCCTCGGTGATCATCCGCATGCCCTCGTTGATGTAGGGGATGATGCAGCGGTTGGCGTAGAAGAAACGCGCATCGTTCACAACAATCGGCGTCTTGCGGATCTGGCGCACGTAATCCAGCGCCTTGGCGACGGCCCGGTCACCGGTTTCGCGGCCCTTGATGATCTCCACCAGGAACATCTTCTCGACCGGCGAGAAGAAGTGGATGCCGATGAACTGTTCCGGACGGCTGGAGGCCTTGGCCAATTCGGTGATCGGCAGGGTGGAGGTGTTGGAGGCGAAGATGCAGTCCTCGGGGATGATCGCCTCGACCTTTTGGGTCATCTCGGCCTTCACGCCCGGGTCCTCGAACACCGCTTCGATGATCAGGTCACAGCCTTTCAGCGCCTCCAGATCCGCCGTTGCGGTGATCTGGCCGAGCAGGGCTTCCTTCTTCTCCTCGGTTGCCTTGCCGCGCTTGATGCCCTTGTCCATGTAGGCGGCCGAATAGGCTTTGCCCTTGTCGGCGGCTGCCTGGTCCCGGTCGATCAGCACCACTTCCATGCCCGCCTGAGCCGAGACCAGTGCGATGCCTGCGCCCATCATGCCGGCACCCAGCACACCGATCTTCTTCACCGACTGGTCTGGCACGTCCTTGGGGCGCACCGCACCTTTCTCCAGCGCCTGCTTGTTGAGGAACAGCGAGCGGATCATCGCGGAGGAGGAGGGGTTCATCAGCACATGGGTGAACCAGCGTGCTTCGATCTTCAAGGCGGTGTCGAAATCGACCAGCGCGCCCTCGTAGATCGATGACAGCAGCGCCTTGGCCGCCGGGAAGGCGCCTTGCGTCTTGCCGTGGACCATTGCGGAGGCTCCGACAAAGGTCATGAAACCCGCCGGATGATACGGCGCGCCGCCGGGCATCTTGTAGCCCTTGGCATCCCACGGCTTCACCAGGTCGGCGGGTTTGGCGTTCAGAACCCATTCTTTGGCCGCGGCCAGCGGATCCTCGGCAACGGCGTCGATCAGCTGCGCGCCCTTGGCTTTCTTCGGGTCCATCATCTTGCCTTCGAGCAGCACCGGGGCTGCCGCCATCGCGCCCACCATGCGCGAATAGCGCGTGGTGCCGCCGCCGCCCGGGAAGATGCCGATCATGATTTCCGGCAGGCCGATCTTGGCCTTCGGGTTGTCGGTCATCACCCGGTGGTGGCAGGCGAGCGCGATCTCGGTGCCGATGCCGGCGCAGGTGCCGTTGATGGCGCAGGCCACCGGCTTGCCGCCCTTCTTGGTTTTCGGGTCCATGCCTGCGAGTTCGAGTTTACGCAGGATGCGGTGGCCGCTCATGGTGAAGTCGAACAGGCCCTGTGCGGGGTTCTCGCCGGACTCCTCGCGGATCGTCGCCAGCACGTTCAGGTCCATGCCGCCGGCAAAGTCCTTCTTGCCGGAGGTGATCACGATGCCCTTCACGTTCTCGTCTTCCAGCGCCCGGTCGACATATTGCTCCACCAGGCCAAAGGCCTCGCGGGTGAGCACGTTCATGGACTTGCCTTCGGCGTCCCAGGTGATGATGGCGACGCCGTCGGCGTCCACGTCATATTTGAAATCGGTCATTCTTGGTGTCTCCAACCCTGTTCAGGTGAGGCTTTGGCGCTTACACGCGCTCGATGATGGTGGCGGCACCCATGCCGGACGCGATGCAGAGCGTGGCGAGGCCGCATTCCTTGTCCTGACGCTCCAGCTCGTCCAGGAGCGTGCCGATGATGATCGCGCCGGTGGCGCCCAGCGGGTGGCCCATGGCGATGGATCCGCCGTTCACGTTGACCAGCTCCGGATCGACGTTAAAGGCCTGCTGGAAGCGCAACACGACGGAGGCGAAGGCTTCGTTCACCTCGAACAGGTCGATGTCGCCGATCTTCATGCCGGTGTCGGCCAGGATCTTTTCGGTCACCGGCACCGGGCCGGTCAGCATGATGGTCGGATCGGTGCCGATCTTGGCGGTCGCCTTAATGCGCGCGCGGGGCTTCAGGCCGTGGCGTTCGCCAAATTCCTTGTTACCGATCAAGAGCGCAGCAGCGCCGTCGACAATGCCGGAGGAGTTGCCCGCGTGGTGGATGTGGTTGATCCGCTCCAGATGCGGGTATTTCAGCATCGCCACCTTGTCGAAGCCGGGCATCTGCTCGCCCATCATCTGGAACGCCGGGTTCAGCGAGCCGAGCGTCTGCATGTCGGTGCCGGGGCGCATGTATTCGTCATGGTCCAGGATCGGCAGGCCGTTCTGGTCGCGCACGGTGATGACCGATTTCTCGAAACGCTTTTCCTCCCAGGCCTTGGCGGCGCGGCGCTGGGATTCCATCGCCAGCGCGTCCGCCTGCTCGCGGGTGAAGCCGTACTCGGTTGCGATGATATCGGCCGAGATGCCCTGCGGCACGAAATAGGTCTCCATCGCGAGGCTCGGGTCCACGGCAATTGCCGCGCCGTCCGAGCCCATGGCAACCCGGCCCATCATCTCGACGCCGCCCGCGATATAGGCGTCGCCCGCACCGCCCTTCACCTGGTTCGCTGCCAGGTTCACGGCTTCCATGCCGCTCGCACAGAAGCGATTGATGGCGAGGCCCGGAATGCGTTCGTCAAGGTCCGAGGCGAGCACGGCAGAGCGCGCCAGGCAGCCGCCCTGTTCCATCACCTGGGTCACGTTGCCCCAGATCACGTCCTCGACGGCGTGGCCTTCGAGGTTGTTGCGCTCCTTCACCGCGTTCAGCGTGAGGGCGGAGAGGCGCACCGAGGTCACCTCGTGCAAGGAGCCGTCCTTGCGGCCCTTGCCGCGCGGCGTGCGCAGGGCGTCATAGATATAAGCTTCGGTCATTTTGGTCTCCTCAAGTCCGGTCCGACGGTTTGCCGGGCATCAGGTCGTAGGGGTGTTTCCAGCCGGGCAGGGCGCTGATGCGGTCCAGCCAGGCGTCGATATGGGGCCAATCGGCCCGGTCGAAGCCGAAGGGCTCGGGGTAAAACAGGTAGCCGCAGCAGGTCAGATCGGCGTTGGTGAGGCCATTGCCCACGATCCACTCGCGGCCCTCCAGATGCGCATTTAGCGTCTTGAACGCGGCGCGCAGTCGGCCTTGCAGGAAGGCAATCACCTCCTGCGGACGCTTGTTCTCGGGGATGAAGTTCATCAGGAAGCGTGTCATGCCGGCCTGGCTGGACAGTTTGTGGTTGTCCCACAGGACCCAGCGCAGAACTTCGTATTTGTCTTCCGGCGCGCCGCCGAACTTGCCGGTCTTGTCCGAGATATACTGCTGGATCGCGCCCGACTGCGACAGCCGCAGATCGCCGTCCACCAGCACCGGCGCTTCGCCCATCACGTTGAAATCGCGGTACACGGGCGAGCGCGCGGCGCCGCCGAAGAAGTCGACGAAGACCGGCTCCCAGGCAAGCCCGGAGAGTTCCAGCGCCAAGGCTGCCTTGTAAGAATGGCCGCTTTCGCCGAAGCAATGCAGTTCTATTGTCATGTGTTGCTCCCTGTATCGGATGGCGGAGCGGGGGTTTCAAACCCCCGCGCCCCCGTGGAGTATTTTTGGAAAGATGATGGGGCGTTAACCCCAGTCTGCGCGCGGTGTGCTACCCTGATCCCGCGGTACAGGCTGGAGAGCCGATGGCCGTGAAAGGTGAAGTCGTCCCTGCCCATTTGGCGAAGGCTTGGGGGCAGGGACACTGCCGTTGCTTCATCTTTCCCCAAATACTCAAAATCCATCACCAGCCTCCCGTGGTGCCGCCGCGGCTCCTGCACCTACAGCGACCGCGCAATCAGCTCCTTCATAATCTCGTTGGTGCCGCCGTAGATCCGCTGCACGCGGGCGTCGGCCCACATCTCGCCCACGGCGTATTCCTGCATGTAGCCGTAGCCGCCGTGCAGCTGCAGGCATTCATCCAGCACTTCTCCTTGCGTGTCGGTGATCCAGTATTTCGCCATCGCCGCCTTCTCAACGCTCAAGCGGCCCTCTAGGTGCTCGGCGATGCATTCGTCGAGGAAGGCGCGCGCCACCTTGGTCTTGGTCAGGCATTCGGCCAGCTTGAAGCGGGTGTTCTGGAATTGCAGGATCGGCCCGCCGAAGGCTTCGCGCTCCTTGCAGTAGGCGATCGTGCGCTCCACTGCGCCCTCCATCGCGCCAACCGCGCCGCAGGCGATGATCAGGCGTTCCTGCGGCAGCTGCTGCATCATCTGGTAAAAGCCCTGGCCCTCGGCGCCGCCGAGGATGTTCTCCGGCGCCACTTCCACGTTGTCGAAGAACAGTTCGGAAGTGTCGGCCGCGTGGCAGCCGATCTTGTCGAGGTTGCGGCCGCGGCTGAAGCCCCCGGCGCCGTCGGTTTCCACCGCCAACAGCGACACGCCCTTGGCGCCAGCCGAAGGGTCAGTCTTGGCGGCGACCAGGATCAGGTTCGCGTGCTGGCCATTGGTGATGAAGGTCTTCTGGCCGCTCAGCCTGTAGGCGTTGCCATCCTTGACCGCCTTGGTCTTGATCGCCTGCACGTCGGAGCCGGTCGAAGGCTCGGTCATCGCCAGCGCGCCGACGAGCTCGCCGGTCACCATCTTGGGCAGCCAGCGCGCCTTCTGCTCCTCGGTGCCATAGGCGAGGATGTAATGCGCAACGATGCCGGAGTGGATGCCGTGGCCCCAGCTTGCCAGGTTGGCGCGGCTGCCTTCCATCAGGATCACAGCTTCATGGCCGAAATCGCCGCCCGCGCCGCCGAAATCCTCCGGCACCGAAGGGCAGAGGAGGCCTAGCTCCCCGGCTTGTTGCCAGGTCTCGCGGTCCATCATGCCTTGCTTGCGCCAAGTCTCGAACTTCGGCGCCCATTCGTTGGTGATGAACTGGGCGGTCATCTCGGCAAGCATCTGATGCTCTTCCGTCGTCCATGCGGACTGGCTACTGGTCATCGCTCTCTCCCCGTGCTTCCCCGCGGTGGGGTTTACTTCTTGCGGCTTTCCAGCTCGGCATTAAACAGCCGCAACCGGTGGGTCAGGTTGTCATGGTTTGTAACGCTGTCGAAATTCTCAAACAGGAAGGACAGCGCCTCGCCCTCGTCCAGACCGGCTTTGTGCGCGAAGCTTTTCAGTCGCCGATACCCATCTTCCGTCATGGCGATGGGGAGGCGTCGGGTCAGGCGGAAGCGCTTGGGCATGGTTTGATCCTTAGCGTTTTGAGCGGCATCGGCGGCGCGGGCAGGGTGCGCCGCGCGGGCGCACCCCGGCTGTCTCAGAAGGCTTCTGCGTCCAGCGCCATCACAACATCGGCACCGCTTTCGATCCGGGCCAGGTGAAGCTTGGTCGCCGGCAGGCGTCGGGCCATGTAATACCGCCCGGTGGCCAGCTTTGTCTCATAGAACGCCGCGTCAGCGGCCCCAGCGTCAAGCTTTTCCTGAGCCGCCTTGCCCATGCGGGCCCACATCAGGCCAAGGCAGACATGCCCGAACAGGTGCATGAAGTCGTAAGACCCTGCCAGTGCCTGGTTGGGATCCTTCATGCCGTTCTGCATGAAGAACATGCCCGCCGCCTGCAGGTCCTTGGAGGCTGCCTGCAGTGGTTTGATGAAGTCCTTGGTGTAGTCCTCGGAAATATCTTTGTTTTCCTGACAGAAGGTTTTGACCATGTCGAAGAAGGCAAGAACGTATTTGCCACCGTGCTGGCCCAGCTTGCGGCCCACCAGGTCCAGCGCCTGAACGCCATTGGCGCCCTCGTAGATCATCGCAATGCGGGCGTCGCGGGTGTATTGCGACATGCCCCATTCCTCGATGTAGCCGTGGCCGCCATAGACCTGCTGCGCCAGCACCGTCATGTCGTAGCCCTGATCAGTCAGGAAGCCCTTGATCACCGGCGTCATCAAGGAGATCAGCCCGTCGGCATCCTTGTCGTCGGCGCGGTGCGCCTGGTCGATCAGGGTGGCGCCCCACAGAAGGAAGGCGCGCGCGCCCTCGGCAAAGCTCTTCTGATCCATCAGCGAGCGGCGGATGTCGGGATGCACGATCAGCGGATCGGCCGGGCCGTCCGGGTTTTTGGCGCCGGTCACGTCGCGGCCCTGCAGACGGTCCTTGGCGTATTCGACAGCGTTCTGGTAGGCGGCTTCGGCCTGCGCCAGTCCTTGCATGCCGACACCCAGACGGGCCTCGTTCATCATGGTGAACATGGCGCGCATGCCCTTGTGCTCCTCGCCAAGGAGGTAGCCGGTTGCCTCGTCATAGTTCATCACGCAGGTCGAGTTGCCGTGGATGCCCATCTTTTCTTCGATCTTGCCGACCGACACGCCGTTGCGCGCGCCCAGGCTGCCGTCCTCATTCACCAGGAACTTCGGCACGATGAACAGGCTAACCCCCTTGATGCCCTCGGGGCCGCCGGGGATCTTGGCCAGCACCAGGTGCACGATGTTTTCGGCCATGTCGTGATCGCCTGCCGAGATAAAGATCTTCTGGCCGGAAATCTTGAAGCTGCCGTCACCCTGCGGTTCTGCCTTGGTGCGCATCAGGCCCAGATCAGTGCCGCAGTGCGGTTCGGTCAGGTTCATGGTGCCGGTCCATTCGCAGCTGACCATCTTGGGCAAGTATGTTGCCTTCTGTTGGTCGGTGCCATGCGCCAGAATGGCCGAGGCTGCGCCATGGGTCAGGCCCTGGTACATGGTGAACGCCTGGTTCGCGGCCGAGAAGAACTCGCCCACCGCGGTGCCGATCACATAGGGCATGTTCTGGCCGCCGAACTCTTCCGGCATGTCGATGCCGGGCCAGCCACCTTCCTTCACCTGTTCAAAAGCCTCGCGGAAGCCCTTGGGCGTGTGGACAACGCCGTTTTCCAGTCGACAGCCTTCGGTGTCGCCAACCACGTTCAGCGGATGCAGCACGCCGCTGGCGACCTTGCCGGCTTCCTCCAGCACCGCATTGGTGAAATCCGGTTCCAGTTCGGCATAGCCAGGGATGTCGCTTTGCGCGACTTTCAGTACGTCGTGCAGGATGAATTGAGCGTCTTTGGCTGGGGCAGTGTAGGAAGGCATTTTCGTCCTCGTCTTGAATTATGTCTGATGCGGGGAAGGGGCAGGCTGGTTATTCCGCAGCCTTCTTGTCGGCCTTCATGGAGGCGATCATTCGTGCGCCCCAGGCCAGTTGCTCCTTCAAATCTTCAATCGCCTCGGTCAGCTCTTCACGCTGGCGCTCCATGTCGGCCAGGCGTTCCTGGGCAATCTCATAGGTGCGGCTCAGCTGGGTCAGCTGCTGGTCACCCACATGGTAGAGGTCCAGAAGCTGGCGGATCTCCTCCAGGCTGAAGCCGAACCGCTTTCCGCGCAGGATCAGCTTCAACCGGGCGCGGTCGCGCGACGTGAACAGCCGCTTTTGCCCCTCACGGATCGGGAACAAAAGCTCCTTGGCTTCATAGAAACGGAGCGTGCGGGGGGTCACGTCAAAGGCCTCGCACATTTCCCGGATGGTCATGGTTTTATCGGTCATTGTCGTCACTCTTACGGCTGGGTGCGTCTTCAGGCTGGGATCAGCGAAGGCGTCTTGCAAGAGAAACTTGACGTTGACGTAAGTTGTACGTTGCGTCACTCGAGGTCGCTTCGCGGCAATAGCAAAACGTTCGTAAAATTACGCAACGTTCCGAGAGCGGGCGCGTGCGTCACATCGGCTGGAAGGCAGACAAACAGGGGTGTTTAGCCGCGAATCCGCGCGGCTAGGGCAGGTTGTACCCGAACAGACAGACCTGCTGACCGGCGCGAGCCGGTCGGTTTTGAAAAAGACTATTGGAAGGGGGGAAGCCCTGGAGTTGGCTTGCCGCCGCCTATTTCAGCAGCGCCCTTGTCGCTTCGCGCAGGTCAGCCAATTCGGTGATGGCCTCGTCGATCTGCTCGCGTTGCTTCTTCAATTCCACCAGCTGCCGGTCTGCCATCTCGATAAAGGCTTGGTTCTGAACGTCATTGCCCTGTTCTTCGTAGATCAGCAGCCATTGGCGGATCTCCTCCAGGGGAAAGCCGAACTTGCGCCCGCGCATGATCAGCTTCATGCGTGCCCGTTCGCGAGGGCCGTAGAACCGGGCGCGGCCTTCGCGGTCCGGCTGCAAGAGTTCGATGTATTCGTAATAGCGCAGCGTTCGCGGAGTGACGTCGAACTCGGCGCACATTTCTTTGAATGACAGTCTGTTGTCGCTCATCCTGCTTCTCCCTTGCGGGGAACCTATGCACTTGCAGCAATCAGTGCAAGCGCCTGCTGCGCGCCCTTGCGCTTTGCCGGATGCGCGGCCAAAGATGGTGAAACGATTTTAGGGGAGCATAACCATGGCGGATCAGACCCGGCTCGCGCGGCAATTCATCGAAGCCATTCCCCATGCCCGGCAGTTGGGCATGACGCTGACGCAGATCGGCGACGGCACCGCCGAGATCCGCATGCCCTATGATGACAAGCTGATCGGCGATCCGGCCACCGGGGTCATTCACGGGGGTGCGGTCTCGGCGCTGATGGACACCTGCTGCGGTGCCGCGGTGATGAGCCATCCGGCAGCACCCGGCGGCACCGCGACGATCGATCTGCGCATCGACTACATGCGTCCGGCGACACCGGGCCATGCCATCACCACCCGTGCCACCTGTCATCACATCACCCGATCGGTTGCCTTTGTCCGCGCCGTCGCGATGGATGAGGACGAGGATCGTCCCGTGGCCACCGCCTCCGGTGCCTTTACCGTGGAGGACAAGTTTTGAGCCGCCCCCGTCCCGAACCCATCCAGGTCATCAAGCAACGGCGCGATATGGCGCTGTCGGCGCTGGTCGACTCCGTGCCTTACATCCGCTTTCTGAACGTCACCTTCGATCGCCGCGGCGATGAGTTGACGGCGCAGTTGAACTACGATGACAAACTCATCGGCAACCCGTTCCTGCCGGCGATCCATGGTGGCGTGACTGCCGCCTTCCTCGAGATCACGGCCGTCATCACCCTGAACTGGTCGCACCTTTGGCCGCGGATCGAATCCGGAGATCTGGACCCGGCGGAAATGGCGTTGGGGACCTTGCCGAGACAGCCGAAAACCATCGACTTCACGGTGGACTATCTGCGTTCTGGCTTGCCGCGGGATGCCTATGCGCGGGCGCGGGTCAACCGCTCGGGACGCCGGTATGCGTCGGTTCATGTCGAAGCCTGGCAGGATCACAAAGACAAGTTGTTTGCCCAGGCCACCGGCCACTTTCTGATGCCGCAGGATACGGACGCCGCCGACTGAACCGCAGATGGCAGAGACGCAGGCCGAGATCACCCACAGCCGGGTGCTGAAAATCGCGCTGCCCATCGTGCTGTCCAATGTAACGGTGCCCATCCTTGGCGCGGTGGATACTGGCGTTGTTGGGCAAATGGGGGCTGCGGCACCAATTGGCGCGGTTGGGATCGGCGCGGTCGTGCTGTCCTCGATCTACTGGGTTTTCGGGTTCCTGAGGATGGGAACCACTGGGCTCGCCGCCCAGGCACGAGGGGCCGGGGACGATGCGGAAACGGGCGCATTGCTGATGCGCGGCCTGATGCTCGGCCTCGCCGCGGGGGTGGCCTTCATCCTGTGTCAGGTGGCAGTGTTCTGGGCGGCCTTTTCGCTCGCCCCGGCGAGCGATGACGTCGAAGCGCTGGCGCGTGGCTACCTCGAAATTCGGATCTGGGGCGCGCCCGCGACCATCGCGCTTTACGCCGTGACAGGCTGGCTGATCGCGGTGGAGCGCACCCGGGGTGTCTTCGTATTGCAGGTCTGGATGAACGGGCTGAACATCCTGTTGGATCTGTGGTTCGTGTTGGGGCTGGGCTGGGGAGTCGAGGGGGTGGCCCTGGCCACCTTGATTGCCGAATGGAGCGGTCTGGCCCTCGGGCTCTACCTGTGCCGAGATGCCTTTGGCGGTAGCCAATGGCGTGACTGGGGGCGCGTGTTCGACCGGGCGCGACTGCGACGGATGATGCAGGTGAATGCGGACATCATGTTGCGTTCTGTGTTGTTGACCGGATCCTTTACCACTTTCCTGTTCATCAGCTCCGGCGTGGGAGACGTGAACCTTGCAGCCAATCAGATCCTTTTGCAGTTCTTGTCGGTGACGGCATTCGGCCTTGATGGGTTCGCCTTTGCGGCTGAGGCGCTCGTGGGCTCCGCGGTGGGGGCCAAATGCCGGGCAGAGCTGCGCCGCGCCGCGATTGTTGCCGGGCAGTGGAGCCTTGGCGGTGCGCTGCTTCTGGGGCTGGGGTTCGCGGTGGCCGGACCCGCGGTCATTGATGTCATGACCACGGCCCCTGCGGTGCGCGAGGCCGGGCGGGCCTATTTGGTCTGGGTGGTCGTTGCCCCGGTGCTGAGTGTTGGAAGCTACATGTTCGATGGCATCTTTATCGGCGCCACCTGGACCCGGGACATGCGCAACGCCATGATACAGTCGGTGGTGGCCTATGTCGTGGCCCTGGCCGTTCTGGTGCCGGTCTTCGGCAACCACGGGCTTTGGGCGGCGCTGATGGTCCTGAACCTGGCCCGAGGGATCACGCTGGGTCTACGCTACCCCAAGTTGGAGGCACGGGTCGCCGTGTGAGCAGGCGTGGAGGCAGCCGGAACCCGGCTGCCGTGCACAGCGCCGTGCCTTGGCGGGCGCGGTCACAGAAGGGCTTCGAGTGCTTCAGTTGGGCGACCGATCACCGCCTTGGCACCTTTGATCGCAATCGGGCGTTCTATCAGGATCGGATGCTCCGCCATCGCTTGCAGCAGGGTGTCCTCAGGCGTGTCCGCGTGCAGTCCCAGTTCCCTGAACACCGCTTCACCGCGGCGCATCATCTGCAGGGCAGGCACTCCAAGCGCCGATTGAACGGCCAAAAGTTCGTCCACGGATGGCGGTTCCTTCAGGTAGAGGCGAAGTGAGGTCTCGACACCACGATCTTCCAGCAGTTTCAGGCCAGCACGGGATTTCGAGCAACGGGGATTGTGCCAATAGGTGATCATAGCCAGTCTTTCCGTTTTGTTCCAACCGCTTGGGCGACGTTGTCAAAGCCGTCCCGTTCCAGCAGCCTGTCCAGCCCAGTGGCAATTTCGCCCGCCAATGACAGTCCGCCATAGACCATCGCGGTATAGAACTGCACCGCCGATGCACCTGCGCAGATCTTGGCGTAGGCCTGCTCAGCCGTGCTGATGCCGCCGACACCGATCAGCGGTACCTTGCCATCCAGCAATTCCGACAACTGCGCCAGAACCCGGGTGGACGCTTCGAACAACGGCGCGCCGGAAAGCCCGCCTGCCTCGGCCTTGTGGGGGCTGCGCAAACCGTCGCGGGCCAAGGTGGTATTGGTGGCAATGACAGCGTCAATGCCGCTCTCCAGTGCGACGGCAGCAATGTCCTCGATCCCCGCACGGTCGAGATCCGGTGCGATCTTGAGGAACACCGGCACCCGGCGGCCAAGACCATTGCGCGTGTCAATCACCCCGGCCAGCAGCGCTGACAGCGCTTCCCTGCCTTGCAGATCCCGCAGCTTTTCGGTGTTGGGCGAGGAAACATTGACCGTGGCAAAATCAAGATGCGCACCACAGTGGGCGAGAACACGGGCAAAATCCGCAGCGCGGTCTTCACTGTCCTTGTTGGCACCCAGGTTCAACCCGATCACCGCAACGCGTGGCCGTTGTGACAACCGGGCGCCAATCACCTCCATGCCTTCGTTGTTGAAGCCGAAGCGGTTGATCGCGGCGCGGTCCTCCGTCAGACGGAACAACCTTGGCTTGGGATTGCCGGGCTGTGGACGCGGGGTGGCGGCGCCGACTTCGATGAAGCCAAACCCGGCTGTGGACAGGGGCGCCAATGCCTCGGCGTTCTTGTCAAACCCGGCGGCCAGTCCAACCGGATTGGGCAGGGAAATCCCGGCCAGGGAAGTCTGCAAACGCGGCGAGGTCACCGGCCCAGGTGTGGGCGTCAGCCCCAGCTTGAGCGCCTTGATCGATGCACCATGGGCCGTTTCGGGATCCAGCCGATGCAGCGCGGAAAGCCCCAGCTTTTCAACCAGATTCACGCCATTTCCTCCGGAAATTGGTGGACGCCGTCAACCAGCGGCAGCGGTTTGTTCCAGATCACGTCCGACAGTCGGAGTTTGCGGTAGAGGTGAGGGAATTTTGCGCCGCCGCGGGAGACTTCCCATTTGAGGTCATCCGCCATTCCATTGGTATCACAGGCCAGCAGTACCAGCCCCTCTGCTCCCGCGAAATGCTTGGCGGCCGTTTCTGCCGCTTGGTCAGCAGTGGAAAAATGAACATATCCATCGCTCACGTCGATTGGCGCGCCTTGGGTCTCGCCGTCGGCTTGCAGGGCGGCCCATTCGTCCGCGCGGAAAATCTTGTAGATCAGCATGGTCGCGTGATGCCCTGCGAAGGGCGCTAAATCAAGGGGGAGCTGGCCTCATGCGGGCACGGATCGTGTCCCCGCCGCGCGGTGCGCGACGTGCAGGCAACGCTTCGGAACGTTCGGGCAAAAGTCGCGCAAGGTCGGTTTTCCCCTTTGACGGATTGCGGATTTGAGCGCACGATCACTCCAAAACATAACAACGGGAGTAAATTGTATGACTGGAAAATTTCTTACGTCGGTTGCAGTGCTTGCGCTGACTGCCGGTGCCGCCGCGGCGGAATTCAAACTGACCATCCTGCACACCAACGACATTCACAGCCGGATCGAGTCGATCAACAAATATGACTCCACCTGCGGCGCGGAGGACGAGGCCGAGGGCAAGTGCTTTGGCGGCGTGGCGCGGATCATGACCAAGGTCACCGAGCGCCGGGCGGCGCTGGAGGGGCAGAACGTGCTGTTGCTGGATGCGGGGGATCCATTCCAGGGCTCGCTGTTCTACACCACTTACAAGGGGGCGGCAGAGGCCGAGTTCATGGAGGCGATCGGCTACGATGCGATGGCGGTCGGCAACCACGAATTCGATGACGGCCCGGCCGGGCTGGAGAAATTCGTCGATGCCGTTTCCTTCCCGGTCATTTCGGGCAACCTCGATCTCACCTCGGAACCGGCGCTGAAGGGCAAGGTTGGAAACCACGTTGTACTGGAGGTCGGGGGCGAGAAGATCGGCATCATCTCCGCCTTGGCCACTGACACGGTCGAGACGTCCTCGCCGGGGCCGAATGTGGTGTTCCAGGATGAAATCGAAAGCCTGCAGGCCGATGTTGCAGCGCTAGAGGCCGAAGGCGTCAACAAGATCATCGTGCTGACCCATGTGGGTTTGCCGAAGGATCTGGAGATCGCGGAGAAGGTGGAAGGGATCGACGTGGTGGTTGGCGGCCATTCTCATACGCTGCTGTCCAACACCTCCGACAAGGCCGCCGGGCCGTATCCGACGATGGCTGGCGATGTTCCGGTCGTGCAGGCCTACGCCTATTCGAAGTATCTGGGCGAACTGACGGTGACCTTCGATGATGCCGGCAACGTGACCGCCGCCGAGGGAGAGCCGATCCTTTTGGACGCCTCGGTGACACCAGATGCCGACATCGCGGCGCGTGTCGCGGAAATGGGAGCGCCGATCGAGGAAATGAAGACCCGCGTGGTGGCCGAGACCACCGAGGCGGTCGAGGGATCACGCGAGGCCTGCCGGTCGGGTGAATGTGCGATGGGCAATCTGGTGGCTGACGCCATGCTGGCGCGCGTCAAGGATCAGGGCGTGACCATTGCTTTCCAGAACGGCGGTGGTTTGCGTGCCTCGATCGACCAGGGTGAGGTGACCATGGGCGAAGTGCTCTCGGTGCTGCCGTTCCAGAACACGCTGTCGACCTTCCAGGTCACTGGTCAGACCTTGATCGACGCATTGGAAAACGGCGTCAGCCAGATCGAGGATGGCGCTGGCCGTTTCCCGCAGGTGGCGGGTATGAAATTCGCCTTTGATGCGTCGAAAGAGGCCGGTGCACGGGTGTCCGACGTGATGGTCAAGGATGGTGAAACCTGGACCGAGATCGACCCGGCCAAGACCTACAGCGTGGTCTCCAACAACTATGTTCGCAATGGTGGCGACGGCTACAAGATGTTCGCAGGCGACGACAAAAACGCCTATGACTTCGGCCCGGACCTTGCGGATGTGGTGGCGGAGTATCTCGCCGAGGTTGGCCCCTACAGCCCCTACACGGACGGGCGCATCGTCGCAAAATAGGCGTCTGGCTTTGCCCCGGTGTTGGGTAGATCAACGCCGGGGCGACTGCCCAAACCGGGTTCGGATCACTGCTCGCGAGATCGGGGGCGTCGCGGCGCACTGGGGGACCGAAGCTCTGCTGATGCGCCATTGCAGCGGCCTTTTGGCGTGACTATCATTCCGATATGGACCACCCGCTGATCGATCTGATAAACGCCCGCATCGAAGCCGCCGAGAAGGACGGGGCGTTCGACAATTTGTCGGGGGCGGGCAAGCCACTGCCGACCTCGGACGATCCGGAAAATGAAATACTGAACCGGCTGGTCCGTGAAAGTGGCGGTGTCCCGGAATTCATCAGCCTGTCCCGAGAGTTGCAGCGCCTGCGCCAGGACTTGCGTGAGGCCGGAGACCGAAGCCGCCGTCAGGAGATTCTGAAAGAGATCTCCATGATGGATGCGCGGTTGGAATTGGCACGCAAGGCCTACGCCAAATAGCATTGAGACAGGCGCAGGCCGTCTCAAACGGCGCAAACCGGCAAAGAGGGAGCCTGTGATGTGCGGACGATTTGCCATAACCACGCCCAGCGATGCGATGGCGCAGCTATTTTCCGCGCAGCCCAGCAACGATCTGCCCAAAGTTCCGAACTACAACGTGTGTCCAACCAACCCTGTGCATGTGGTGCAATCCGCTGAGAGTGGGCGGCGGCTGGTTTCGATGCGCTGGGGCTTCCTGCCGCATTGGTATGGCAGCCCGAGCGACGGTCCTTTGCTGATCAACGCCCGCGCAGAAACCCTCGCGCAGAAGCCTGCCTTTGCCGAGGCCTGCCGTCAGCGCCGTTGCCTCGTTCCCGCCAGCGGCTTCTTTGAATGGACCAAGGCCGATGACGGCAGTCGCCAGCCCTGGTATTTTCAGCGTCGTGACGGGGGGATCCTGGCCTTCGCGGCGATCTGGCAGAGCTGGGGCGGCGAGACTGAGGCCATTCAGACCTGCGCGATCGTTACCACCGCTGCGAACGAACATGTCGCGGCAATTCACCACCGGATGCCGCTGGTGCTGGAACCGGATGTCTGGGCGAAATGGCTCGGCGAGGAAGGCCATGGCGCCGCCAGCCTGATGCAGCCCGCTGCGGAGGACATCCTGCGCTACCATCCGGTGGACCCGCAGGTGAATTCAAACCGGGCAGAAGGGGAAGCGTTGATCGAGCCCTTCCACGCCGCGGACACCCCGCCGGGGCGGTTGCTATGAAACCGATACTGGTTTGTCAGAGCGCTAGGTCAGGTCGCCGGACTGGTTCTCGGGCAGGTCGCGCTGCGGCGCACGGCTGAGTTCATTCGCAGCGAGGGTCGCCTTTTGCAGAAGGCTGATGAACTGCTCGCGCTCTTCCGCGTTCAACCCGGACAGGAAGCGTGTCTGCGCAGCCTTCACGATTGGCAAAACACGGTCCAGCAAGGCGATGCCAGCGTCGGTGAGCCGCACTTCGCGGGCCCGCCTGTCCACGGACGAAATCTGTCGGGCCACAAGCCCCTTGTCGACCAGCCTGTCCACGACCTTGCCCAGTGTCGCCCGGTCGTAGGCGACCAGACCAGCCACCGTGGCTTGGTCGATCCCCGGATGGCGGCGGATCGCGGCCATTGCCGAGAACTGCACAGGCGTCAGGTCAATGTCTTCCTCGGCCATGCGGTCCATGAACTGGGCAACGGAAATCTGGTGCAGGCGCCGGATCAGATGGCCGGGCAGAGCGTGAATATCCAGGGGGTCAGTGTCCAGTGCGTCGGTGTCCATCGCGGCATTTTCCCGATTACGGCCCGCGGATGCGTCCGCGGCGCAGTGGTTTTCGTGATTTCTCCTGCCATAGCGCCCGTCGCGCGCAGGGTGCAAGGTTTATTGCCACGAAGCGATCAATTGCCGCTTCCCCCACGCGGGATCGCGGATTACACCGGTGGCATGGCGCTGACTTTCACATCATTGCAAGACTTTTATGCCCATGGGTTCGATACGGTGATCGACGTGCGCAGCCCTGCCGAACACGCCGAGGACCATGTTCCGGGTGCCATCAACCTTCCCGTGCTGAACAACGAGGAGCGCGCGCGGGTCGGCACCATTTACGTTCAGGACAGCCCTTTCAAGGCGCGCAAACTTGGCGCGGCATTGGTGTTTCGCAACACCGCTGACCACATCGAGCGCAGTCTCAGCCACCACGAAGGCGGGTGGAAGCCATTGGTCTACTGTTGGCGTGGCGGGCAGCGGTCGGGTTCGTTTACCTGGATGCTGCAGCAGATTGGCTGGCGGGCAGAGGTCGTGGCCGGAGGCTATCAAAGCTATCGTCGGCTGGTGCATCAGGCGATGTATGAAACCGAGCTGCCGCATCGACTGGTTCTGCTGGACGGGTACACCGGCTCGGCCAAGACAGAAATCCTGAAGCGCGCGGGCGCGCTTGGCGTGCAGGTTCTGGATCTTGAAGGGCTTGCCAATCACCGAGGGTCACTGTTGGGCGAGCGGTCCACACCGCAGCCATCGCAGAAAGCGTTTGAATCGGCCGTGGCCGGGGCGTTGATGCAGCTGGATCCCGCACGTCCCATCCTGGTCGAGGCGGAATCCAACAAGATTGGCCAACGCATCCTCCCGCCGACCCTTTGGGAGGCCATGAAGAAGTCCCCCCGGGTGGAAATTCATGCGCCAGTGGAGGCGCGCAGCAGCTATCTGGTTCGCGCCTATGACGACATCTTGTCGGATGCGGACCGCCTGCGCGAAAAACTGGCGCCGCTGCGTGCGCATCGATCCGGGGCCGTGGTGGATGGCTGGTTCAAATGCATTTCGGCCGGGGACCGTGCCGGTTTGACCCAAGCGCTGATGGTCGAGCATTACGACCCGGCCTACCGCAAGTCGCGGGCGGCGATCGGGGCAAAGGTGCTGGCGCGCTTTGACACGGACAGGTTGGACGATACGGGGTTGGACGAGACCGCGCGGAAAGTGGCGGAGCTTTTGGCGGCGCAGTGAGGCGCCTCTCGGCTGATCTCGCCTCCCGGTCTCAAGAGTATTCTGGACCGTTGCGATCAGGGATTTCCCTCGCTCAAGGTGATCGCGCCGGCAACAGAATTGGTCCGGCCGATGATTTCCGCCGGGTATCCCGCGTCCTGCAACTGGCTGAGAAGCGCCGGGGCGTCGGATGCGGGCACGGCTGCCAGCAGGCCGCCGGCAGTTTGCGGGTCGAACAGCAGTTCTTTCCAGCCGCGCGTCACCAGTTCGGGGGTGGCCCCTTGATTTGCGCCGAAAAGAGAAGAGCGGATCCCGGCTTCAGCCAAAGTCTTGGCTCCCTGCATCAGGGGAACTTGGCCGGTGAACACCTCTGCACCAACAGATGAGGCCTCGCAGATGCCTAGAAGATGGCCTATCAGGCCAAAGCCCGTCACATCGGTCATTGCATGGCACGCAGGCCTCAAGATCTGAGAGGCGATGTCTTGTGGTTGGCACATCTGCTGCCACGCGCTGGCCACCCAGGCGCCATTTGCCTTGCCGGCCATCTCGGCGGCCATCAGCACCCCGGAGCCGATCGGCTTGGTCAGGATCAGGGCGTCACCGGGGCGGCTGCCTGTGAGCGTGATGGGCGCTTTGGGGCAGAGACCGGTCACGGTGAAACCGATCGTCAACTCATCCCCGATCGAGGTATGACCGCCCACAATCGCGGCACCTGCCGAGGTAAAGACGTCGCTGGCGACCTCCATGATTTCAGCCAGGCTGCGGGTCTGAAGCTCCGGTGACATGCGGGGGAGGATGACGTTCACAGTCGCCGCTTGCGGTTCGGCGCCCATGGCCCAAATGTCTCCCAGTGCATGCACCGCCGAGATCCGGGTCATCATCGCAGGGTCAGTGCAGAAGCTGCGAAGATGATCTGTCGATATCACTTGTTGGGCCCCGCCAGTAGTCAACAGTGCTGCGTCATCACCGGGCAATGAGGTGATGTCCTCCCGTTCCGCTGTCTTGATGCCGCCCAGGGCGGACCACAGAGCACCGCGACCAACCTTGGCGCCGCACCCTCCGCACAATGGCTTGTCTCCCAAGGCTTCCGCCATGCCAACAGTATGCTCGGCAGGCAGTTCCGGCGGCTCCATGGTTGGCGGCTCGCGGAATTGTTCCATGAAGCTCTGGTCAATCCGGTTCTTCCATCGCCACATCAATGGTCCGCTGAAGCTGCGGCCGAAGCGCTCGGCCAAGGCCTGACGTTCCCCCAGAGAGACGAGTTTCAAGTAGTCCTTTTGCGGATGATATGTGCGCAGCGGGTCGCCCGTCAGGCTGGCCCGCAAGTTGTGAAATAGGACGGGGGCCTGGCGCACGGCGTACACCCCGGCCTTGGGGCGAGGTGCGTGATCCATGTGGGCACAATCGCCGACTGCAAACAGATTGGCAGCCGAACTTTGCAACGTCGGGCCTACGCGGATGAACCCGTCCTGCAGGTCCAATCCGCTGTTTTCCAGCCAGCCGTAGGGCAGGGCACCCGCGGCCCCGGTGGTGAAGTCCGACAGGATCTCGCGGCCGTCCTGCAACCGGATGTGATCTTTCTCGATCCGCGCGACCGAGGCGTATTCCTCCAACCGCACACCCAGAGTGCTCATGGCGCGCCGCAGGGTCTGCCGAGCTTGGTCATTGACAGTCGCCAGCGCCCTGTCGCTGTCGATCAACGTCGCCTGCGCAAGTCGCCCTCGGGATTTCAAGGCATGCGCCATCGCCAGGACAAGCTCCGTTCCAGCAATGCCGCCACCGATCACTGCCACATGTGCGGGGCGGCTCTCTTCGCGGAACGTTTGCCAACGGGCTGCAAACTCATCCAGGGGTTTCGCCGGGGTCGCATGGTCGGCAAAGCCCGGCAGGTCGGGCATGTCCGAGGTGATCCCGATGTCGATGGAAGCGACATCATAGGCAATTGGCGCGCGTCCCCGCACATGCACGCGTTGCTGCACCGTGTCGATATGCTCCGCGGCCCCCAATATAATGCGGGAGCCGGCAAATCGTGCGAGTCGGACGAGATCTATGTCCAGCTCCTCGCGGCGATAATGACCTGCAACAAACCCGGGCAGCATTCCCGAGTAGGGCGCGCAAGGCCCGGGGTTGATCAGGGTCAGCCGGGCGCCGGGCAAGGGTTTCATCGCCCATTTGCGCAGCACCAGCGCATGGCTATGGCCGCCGCCGATCAGCACCAGGTCGCGGGTCAGGGGCAGAGGTGGGGCGTGCATGGCGGGCTCAGTCCCTCTGTGCTGCGGGCCTCAGAGATCTGCGGGATCTGCTGCGGCGTTGCGGCGTTCCTCGTCTTCGGGGGTGTCATGGGTCGCCCAATGATCGTCTTCCCCGGCGGCGGGCATGGTTTCGCGGGTCTCCTGCCGGTGGATATGGACCTTTGCGATGAAATGAGCAGTGATCGGCGCGGTCAGGAACAAAAACAGCGTGATCATCAGCTCATGCATCGAGAAGTATTCGCCAAAGGCCGCCGCGTTCAGCATTGACGCCAACAGCACACCGCCCACACCCAGAGTGGTGGCCTTTGTGGGGGCGTGCAAACGGGACATCGGGTCGTCGAGCTTGAGCAGCCCGAAGGAGCCGACGATGCCGAAAATGCCAGCGATCACCAGAAAGGCTGAAACCAGAAATTCAAACAGGCTGTCCATGTCCGCCCCTCACTCGATGATGTTTCCGCGCAGGATAAAGCGCGCATAAGCCACTGTGGACACGAAGCCGAGCATCGCGATGATCATGGCAGCCTCGAAGAAAATCGCGCTCCCCAGCGCCAGACCATAAAGCACCATCAGGGCGATCGCGTTGATGAACATGGTATCCAGCGCCAGAATGCGGTCGGCGACATCGGGCGCCGTGACGATCTTCCAGAGGTTCATCAACAGCGCCAGCGCGAAACAGCCAAAGGCGAAATAGGTGGCAATTCCGATCATTCGAAGATCTCCCTCAGGCGGCGTTCGTAGCGCTCCTTGATTTCGTCACGCACCGCTTCCGGATTTGGCGCATCAAGGCAGTGGACAAGCAGCGTGTGGCCTTCGTCCGAGACATCTGCCGACAGTGTCCCGGGGGTCATGGTGATGGTCCCCGCAAGGGCGGTGATCGCTTCGGGCGTTTTCAGGTCCAGCGGAATGGTGATCCAGTTGGGGCGGCGTTCGCCGTTGGGTTTGAACAAGACGATGCGGGCAACGATGATATTGGCCTGCACGATGTCCGCCAGAACCACCAGAACATATTCAATCACCTTCAAGGGGCGGCTCAGCCGCGGGCGGTTCGGCCAATAGGCCTGGGTCAGAAAGGGGATCAGTATCCCCAGTCCCAAGCCGAACAAGAGCGAGTTCAGCGACCAGCCGTTGACCAGCAAAAGCCACGTTACGGTCAGCAGCAGGGTGAGCAGCGGGTGCGGAAACAGGCGGCGAAACAAGGTCATTCGGCCTCCGTGCCAAGTACGGTTTCGATATAGGCCGTCGGCGTGAAGAGTTGCGCAGCTGTGGCCTCGGCATAACGGGTTGCCGGTCCGGCAAAGACTGTCAGCACCACCAGTCCGAACAGCAGGCCAAAGCAGGCAACGAAGGGCAGCTGGGCAACAGGTGCGGCCACAGCGGGCACTTCCCCCGGTTCATCCGCGGTTTCCTGCGGTAAGCCGTGCCCCTTCCAAAACAGTTGCGAGCCTGCGCGCGCCATCCCCAGGATGGTGATGAGAGAGCCCACCAGGATGACGCCCCAGATCCAGGTCGCCATCGTGTTGTTTCGGGTGGCGTCCAGCACCAGAAGCTTGCCCAGGAAACCCGACAGCGGCGGCATCCCTGCCAGCGCGATGGCCGCGGCAAAGAACAGCGCCGAGATCAATCCGGTTTGCGGCATCGGCAACTGGGGCAGGATCCAGCGTCCCTGGCGCTCGATGACCAGATCCGCGACCAGGAACAGAAGTGCGGCCGCCAGGGTAGAATGGACCAGATAATAGAGCGCGGCAGCCGTGGCAGCAGGGGTGAACAGCGAGATCGCAATCAGCAATGTCCCCATGGAGGAGATCGCGCCGAACGCCGCAAGGCGCCCCAGCTTGCGCGAGCCCAGCACACCGATTGCCCCGGCGAGAAGGGTCAGCAGCGCCGCGGGCAGGAGCCAGCTTTGCGTCAGCCCATTGGTCGCCTCGACCTCTGGACCGAACACCAGCGTGTAGATCCGCAGGATCGAATAGGCACCGACCTTTGTCATGATGGCAAAAAGTGCGGCGACCGGCATCGGCGCGTTGGCATAGGCGGAGGGCAACCAGAAGTGCAACGGCAGCAGGGCCGCCTTGATTGCGAAGACCAGCAACAGGAGCACTGCGGCGACGCGCAGCAAGGCGGTTTCCTCGGCAGGGATCTGGGCGACCTTCACGGCGAGGTCGGCCATATTCAGCGTGCCCGTCACGGCATAGAGCGTGCCAAGTGCAAACAGGAACAGGGTGGACCCAAGGAGGTTGAAAACAACGTATTGCACGCCCGCCTGAAAGCGGCGGGTGCCCCCGGAGTGGATCATCAGGCCGTAAGACGCGATGAGGAGGACTTCGAAAAATACGAAAAGGTTGAAGGCGTCGCCCGTCAGGAAGGCGCCCATGATGCCCATCAGCTGAAATTGGAACAGCGCGTGAAAGTTGCTGCCGCGGGTGTCCCAGCCGGACCCGATCGCGTAGAGCAGAACTGGCAATGCCAGCAGGGCGGTCAGCACGATCATCATGCCGGACAGACGATCCAGAACCAGTACGATGCCAAAGGGGGCGGGCCAGTCACCCAGCTCGTAGACGTAAACGCTGCCGTCGGCGGCCTTCGCCGCCAGTGTCAACGAGATCGCGGCCAGCAAAACGGCGCTGGCGACCGAGAAAATTCGCTGCAGGTCGATGTGGTGGCGCACCGCCATGATGATGAAGGGCGCCACCAGGGCCGGCAGCACAACCGGGGCAATCAGCAAGTGGTCCATCATGCGTCGCCTCCGGATCCCTCGGGTTCTGCGTTGAGGGCGGTACGATCATCGCGCGACGACAGATAGGCGCCAAGCGCAATCATCACCACCACCGCGGTCATGCCAAAGGAGATTACGATCGCGGTCAGCACCAGCGCCTGCGGCAAGGGATCCGTGTACAGAACCTCCTCGTATTTGTTGAGGATCGGTGGCGCGCCGGACATCAGGCGTCCTGAGGCGAACAGAAACACGTTGACTGCATAGGTCAGCAGCGACAGGCCCAGGATCACCGGGAAACTGCGGCGACGCAGGATCAGATAGATACCGGCCGCGGTCAGGATGCCCACGGCCGAGGCGACGAGAAGTTCCATTGTTATCCCTCCGTCCCGGTCTTGGCCGCTTCGTCGCGTGCCGGGTTGATGTCCATTGCATGTTCGGAGCTGATGCCGGGTTGCCAGGCAAAGCGCGACAGGCTTTCCAGTGCCAACAGCACCGCCCCGACCACGGCGAGGAAGACGCCAAGATCGAACAGCGCCGCGGTGGCCCATTCAAATTCCTCCAGCGGTTCCCAATGGATGTAGCCAAAGGCGCTGGTCAGGAAGGGCATGCCATTGAACCAGGCGCCCATGCCGGTGGCGGCGGCAATCAATACGCCAGACCCGATGATCGCATGATACGGGTAGCGCTGCCGCTCGGTCGCCCAGCCAAAGCCAGAGGCCATGTACTGCATGATGATCGCAATGGCGGCGATGAGACCAGCGATGAAGCCACCGCCCGGCAGGTTGTGCCCACGGAAGAAGATATAGGCCGCCACCATCAGTGCCAGCGGCATCATCACCCGTGTTGCCACGACCATCATCAGCGGGTGCGCATCGCCAGCCTGCGGCAGATCGGGCTTGCGGTTCAGGAGATAGGCGCGCACCCGGCTGTTCAGCACGGCCTCGGTGAGGGCAAAGATCACCATCGCGGCGATGCCGAGAACGATGATTTCGCCGAACGTGTCATAGCCGCGGAAATCCACAAGGATCACGTTGACGACATTGGTGCCGCCACCGCCCTTGTAGGAATTGGCCAGGTGGTAGTCCGAGATCGTCGGGAAGGCGAAATCGCGCATCATCAGGGCGTAGATCAGACCGCCTGCGCCCAGACCGGCGACCACCGAGATCGCACCATCCCGCAGACGGGTGGGCAACGGCGTCTCGACCGGGGTTTCCTTGGGCATGAAATTCAGCGCCAGAAGCATCAGGATGATGGTAACCACTTCGACCGAGATCTGTGTCAGGGCCAGATCCGGTGCCGAGAGATAGTTGAACGCCATCGAGACGACGAGACCGACGACACCGATCAACACCAAGGCAACCAGGCGGTTGCGGTGCTTTGCTACGATGAACAGCGTCGACACGACGAGAGCGAACCACCCGACAACGGGCAGCAGCCCGGCCGTCTGCATCTCACGCGTGGCCGCGCCCAGCGTACCGCCCCGGTAGGCGGCATAGCCGATGATTACCGTGAAGGTCACCATGATCGCCGCGTATCGCGTCAGCGCGCCATTGTGCAGCCCGTCCGTCACCACCCGCGCCGTGCGGGTCAGGGCATGGACCAAAGCTTCAAAGATCTGCTTGGCTTCGGGGCGCGGCAGTGCAGTCCAGATCCGTGAGAGCTGAGCATGCAGCGCGAGGAACACCACACCACCGATGACGGCGACAATCGACATGTAGAGCGCCGGTGTCAGCCCGTGCCACAGCTTGAGCGAGTAATAAGGCAGCTCGCCGCCGCCGATCACGGCACCGGCAGCCGTCGCCACCAGCGGCCCGGCGATCTTGGCCGAAGCGAGGCCGATCAACACCACCAAGGTGACCAGGAAAGCTGGCCCGATCCACATGCCGGTGTTCGGGTCATGTGGGTGCCCGGGATAGTCGTCGCGCTTGGGGCCAAGGAAGACATGGGCGATGAAGCGGAACGAATAGGCGGCAGAAAACAGCGCCGCCACGGTGACGAGAACCGGTACCAGCAGAGCGGAGCCGTACCAGGTGGTATGAGCCGCTTCTTCCAGCATCATTTCCTTTGACAGAAAGCCATTGAGCGGCGGAATGCCTGCCATCGACAGTGCTGCCACCGTACCGATGGCAAAGGTGACAGGCATCAGGTGTCGCAGCCCACCCAGACGTTTGATGTCGCGGGTTCCAGCTTCGTGATCGACGATACCGGCGGTCATGAACAGGGCCGCCTTGAACGTGGCGTGGTTGATGATGTGGAACACGGCCACCACCGCCGCAATCTTGGTCCCGAAGCCCAACAGCATGGTGATCAGGCCGAGATGGCTGACGGTGGAAAAGGCCAAAAGTGCTTTGAGGTCGTCCTTGAACAGCGCAATCACGGCGCCCACCAGCATGGTCACAAGTCCGGTGGTTGCGACGATGTAGAACCACTCCGGCGTGCCGGCCAGAACCGGCCACAGCCGCGCCATCAGGAACAGACCGGCCTTCACCATCGTTGCCGAGTGCAGGTAGGCGGAAACCGGTGTCGGCGCCGCCATCGCATGTGGCAGCCAGAAATGGAACGGGAACTGCGCGGATTTGGTGAAACAGCCCAACAGGATCAGGATCAGTGCCGGCAGGTACAGCGGCGAGGCTTGAATGGCGTCCTTGTTTTGCAGGATCACGCTGAGATCGTAGGAGCCGACGATGTGCCCAAGCATCAGCATGCCTGCGATCATCGCCAGGCCGCCGGAGCCGGTCACGGCGAGCGCCATACGCGCGCCCTGGCGCCCTTCGGGGAGATGTTTCCAATAGCCGATAAGGAGGAAGGAGCTCAGCGAGGTTAGCTCCCAGAAAACAAGCAAAAGCAATATGTTGTCGGACAGAACTATGCCAACCATAGCGCCCTGGAACAGCAGCAGGTAGCAAAAGAACTGCCCCATCGGGTCTTCGCGCGAAAGGTAAAAACGGGCGTAGAGGATGATCAACAGCCCGATGCCGAGGATCATCGCGGCAAACAGGAAGCCGAGGCCATCCAGAAAGAAATTGGCGTTTAGACCCAATGCCGGCAGCCAGTCTATGCTGGCTTGCACGGTTTCGCCGCGGAAGACTGCGGGGATGTGCAGCATCAGCCCGACAAAGGCCAAAAGAGTGGTGAAACCTGCGGCAGAGGCCGCGGCGTTACGTCCAGCGCGGATCAATAGCGCTGGGAAAACGGCTCCGAGAAAGGGCAGGGCCGCAATCAGGAAAAGGGACACGTGCAGGTCTCCTGTCGGTTTTCGCGCGTCTTGTTTTTGGTCAGTGCTAAGCGATTTTCGCGCTCAGAACCACCCTTGCTGCTCATGCTGCGGTCGGAATGCCGCAGGCCATCGTGCAAGCCGGACGCTTGTCATCGGCATAATTGGGGTGCGTTGGCGCAATAACAAGAACTTGACCGCCCGAAAATGCCTGTTTTTGGTGATTGGCCGGGGTGTGGCGGCTACTACTTGGGAAGGGGGGCCGTGGCGGGACATCCGCAAACGTCCGTCCGGCGCGGCAATGGAGGGAGACATGAACACGAGAGGCGATGATGGCACCGACTGGTCGCGGCGTCGGGTGCTCGTTCTCGGCCTTGCAACTGTCATGGCCGGTGCGGGCTATGCGCTTTGGCAGCGCCCGAACTCCCCTGAACAGCCCAAGCTTGGCGCGGCGCAGGCGTTTTCGGCAACGCAGGCTGGTGTCCTTACCCTGGTCGATATCCGGACGCCAAAGGAATGGCGGGCCACGGGCGTTCCTTTGGATAGCCAGCAGATCGACATGCGGCGCGCTGATTTTGCGCCGCAGCTGCTTGCCGCCTTGGGCGGAGACAAACACGCGCCGGTGGCGCTGATTTGTGCGCGCGGAGTGCGCTCCGCCCGACAGGCGCGGCTCCTCGCGGATATGGGGTTCAGCAATGTGGTCGATGTCGCCGAAGGCATGTTGGGCTCGGCAGATGGGCCAGGGTGGATTGCGCGCAAACTTCCCGTGGCGCGTTGGCCTGCAGAATAGCTACAGGACGGCGAAAAATGCGCGACGCGCCCGAGGAGGCGCGTCGCAATCGCTTTCATTCTGCCGGCGTATGATGGCGTGGGCCGCCTTCGAGCATGGCCTTCAGCTCGGCGCGTGCAGCCCGCGCGGCGCAGGTGATGCGGGGTTCCCGGAACTCCTCCCGGGTGGCCATCCAGTGGCGGATGCGGTTTGCAGGCCGAAGACCCGACAGCGCTGACAGCGGCACCGCGAGAGCCAGCGACAAGGCGATCGGAGCCAACCACCAGGACACTGCGCCCGACAGGATCCCTGCCCATAGCGCCGCGCCGCTTATCGTTTCGAGCGCATGGCACACAAGCAGCGTGCGCACCCCGTAGCTGCCGCCGTCACGGGCCTGCGGCTCCCACCCTTTTTGCAAGCCAAGCATGGTCCGGAAGACTGCAATCATCTGCTGTACCATCAGGATCGGGGCATAGAGGATCGCCAGCACGACTTCCGACAGGAAGGACAGCATGAAGTGTAGCGGACCACCGTATTCCGAGAACCGGCTCCCGGTGAGCGGCAAGGCGATCGCCGCCAGCAATTTCGGCGCCAGCAGCATGGCGTAGATCAGCACGATGACCAGCACGTGGTTGGGTTGCGACATGTCAGGCCAGCTGGGGCGGAACGGGTTGCTCTCGCTGAAATAGCGGATGACCGATGCTTTTTCGCTTCGACCGATCACCGCCCAGAGGACCAGAAGCGCAAACCAGACCGGGGCCATCAGATAGCCGATTGCGCCATGGAACAGGTGAAAGCGCGAGATCGCCCGGAATCCCTTGGCACCCAGCAGGTTGAGGTGCTGAAGGTTGCCCTGGCACCAGCGCCGGTCGCGCAGGATGTGGTCGATCAGTGTCGCAGGGGTTTCCTCGTAGGAGCCGCGGATGCGAGGGAGGAACCGAACCGACCACCCAGCCCGACGCAGAAGGCCCGCCTCGACGAAATCGTGACTCATGATCAGCTTTTCGCCGCCCCCGAAAGGAGACCGCAGCAGCGGCAGTCCGGCGCAGGCGGCAAAGGCTCGGGTTCGAATGATCGCGTTATGACCCCAGTAGTTGCCTTCGTGACCGGCCCAACGCGCCAGCCCTTCGGCCAGCGCCAGTCCGTAAACGCCGTTGGCAAACTGCTGCATGCGGCCAAAGACCGATTGCGCACCGATCAGTTGCGGGTAGCTCTGGATCAGTCCGGCTCCGGGATCGCGTGACAATGCATCGGTCAAACGGGCAATGGCGCGCCCCGTCATCAGGCTGTCGGCGTCCAGCACCAGCATCGCGTCATAGCCCGCGCCCCAGCGGCGCACCCAATCCGAGATGTTGCCGACCTTGCGCCCGGCGTTGTCCGGGCGACGACGATAGTACAGTCGACTGCCCGGCGGCAACATGCTGCGCAGAGCCTCGACGCTGGCGCGCTCCTGTTCCGCGATGACCTCGTCTCGGGTGTCGGACAGGATGAACATCTCGTAATCGTGCTGACCACCGCGTCCGTGCAAATCCTGCAGCATGGAGTGTGCGTTCCCCAGCACGTACCAAGGGTTCTCGTTGTAGACGGGGATCAGCAACGCGACCTTCATTGGGCGTGACGGGCCAAGGTTTCGTGTTCTGGGACGGCGGGATAGCCCGTAGAGCCCCAGAAGAACGGTGGAGACCGTAAAGGCGATCCAGAAGAAGTTGAAGCCGATCAGCGTCAGAAGCAACACTTCGAGCGCCATGAAACCGTCGGCGGCGAACCACCCCTGCATGACCCAGCACAACAGGGCCGTTGCCAGCATCGCGGGTGAGAAGGCCAGCAGGCGCCAGAGGGCCACCTGTCTCGGTGGTTTCTGTTCCGGAGCGGCACTGTCATGAAACTCGCAAGCAAAATCCTGCGCGGGCATGGCCAGAGGTTGCTCCGGCGGCATCAGGCTGTCAGCGGGCGTGGTTGCCACGTTTGGTTCTGTTGACTGCAATGTGGAAAGCTCCCGTGTCATGCTGTCCACCTGTAAAGCCAGACCTCGGACGCGGGGGCACCATCCTTGCGCAGTTGCGCGCGCAATTCCACATGATCGCGATCTCCGGGATCGAAATAGAACGCCAGGCGCAGGCCGCCGGTTTCCGGGTTGCGTTGCAAGATGCCGTCGGAGGTTTGAACGTGCGGAGAATGGATATGCACGGTCAGCCCATCCGGATTGCCCTCGTGCAGAGGGTGCGGCTCATATTCGATGGTCATGATCCGTCCCGGCCCGCCAAAGATCCGTGCGCCGCTTGCGGTTTCCACTACGCGGGGCAGGGGCAGGGACGGTTCCGCGCCCCAGCTCAGCCGGTAGCTGAGGTTGACTTCGGACCCTGCGGCATAAGGCGTCTGCGGTCGCCAATACGCGACGATATTGTCATAGATTTCCTTGTCGGCCGGAATTTCGACAAGCGTGACGGCCCCCTTGCCCCACTCGTGTTTCGGTTCCACCCAAAGACTGGGGCGTTTGTGGTAGAGAGCCTCGAGATCGTTGTAATCGGTCAATTTCCGCGCTCTTTGGCTCAACCCGAAGCCGCGCGGATTTTCGTCGATGAAGGAAGAGACTTCCAGACGGTTGGGGTTGGCCAAGGGTCTCCACAGGATCTCGCCATTGCCGTTTGCGACCAGCAGCCCGTCGCTGTCATGTACCGCGGGCCGGAAATCATCAAAGCGGTGGCGATTGGTGGCGTCGAACAGGAACATGGAGGTTAGGGGCGCGAGACCCGCATGTTTCAGTTCCTTCCGTGGGAAAAGTGTCGCCTCCACTTCCATCACGGTGTTGGCCCCCGGGGTGACATGAAACCGGTAGGCGCCGGTGACCGAGGGCGAATCCATCAGGGCATGCAGGATGAAATGGCGCTGCTCAGGTTCGGGTGCTTCGAGCCAGAACTCGATGAATTCAGGGAATTCCTCGCCTTCCGGGTCCGCGGTTTTCAGCGCAAGCCCTCGGGCAGACAGCCCGTATGTGTTGCCGATTCCGATGGCGCGAAAATAACTGGCCCCCTGAAAGACGCAGAACTCGGTCTTGTGGTCCGCCGTGTCCAGATTGGTGCGCAGGCGAAGTCCGGAATAGCCAAGGTGCCCTTCGCTCGAAAGCTCCGGTGCCTTGTCGGATTTGTCGAACAAGGACAGATCGAACGGTACCGGCGCTGTTTGTCCATCGGTCACCGTGTTGATCTGCACGGGACGTGGGAAGTAGAGGCCGGGCAGGAAGAAGTCCACGTTGTAGCTGCGTTGCGTGTCAGACCACAACGCGTCGGCGGTGCGGAACCAGCGCGTTCTGTAGTCGTCATAGGATAGTTTGAGCCAGTCTTTCGGTACAGTGGGGCGTTCCGCGTAGTCCTGTTGGGCCAGCGCGCGGGCCTTTTCCACCACCCTGTCATGGCTAAAGGGGAGATCGGCCCGGCCTTTCATCGGCAGAGCCGCCAGTATGGTCGTACCCAGGGCGGTTGTGAGGAAGGAGCGACGAGTGAGCGAAGTCATTTGCGCGCCCTCCACGGTTGGGATTTGAACCAGGCAGCGCCATAGGCGCAACCGATGATCAGTGCAAACCCTGCAAGGTTGGCTGCGGCGGTGGTCAGGACCGCACGCTCGGTCTGATCCAGGGCAAACCCGATAAAGCGCGCCAACGCCATCGAGAACACGAAGACCGCCAGCGATTGTTGCCCAACCTTGGTGACCAGGCGCAGGAACAGCGCCCATGTGCGCGCACCAACTGTCTGCCCTGCTGCAACCAGTCGTTTGCCGCCGGTGCCTGCCGCAACCCAGCCCAAGTATGCTAGCGCGAGGAAGTGGCCGTAGCGCAGCAAGCCGAAGTCGGTCTTCTCGCGCCATTCCCGGATCGCCTCGCGGCCGGGTTCGATCATTTGCGCCAAATCCGGGCTGGCCGCGTTCACCCAGGTGAAGACCTTGTGGCTGCCGAATGGGGCGGACAGGATGACAAAGGCCAGAGCCAGCGCCACCAGCAGTCTGGAGACCGGGGGTTTCGGCAGCCACCCTTTCATGAAGGCGAACCCGGTAAAGAACAGCAGTTGCCAGCCGAGCGGGTTGAAGAACCATTCGCGATCCGACCATGGCTCGGCCGGGAAGGAAATGCCGTTGGGGCCGAGGCCCAGGATGTAGGGGTTGGCCGTAAGCCAGATCAGGCAGCTGGCCGTCACCACTGCCCACATTCCGACCTTGTGCAACGCCATCATCAGGGGCAGCAGCACCAGGACCCCAAGGTACATCGGCAGGATGTCGAAATAATTGGGCACGTAGGTCAGGGTGAAGATGCCGACGATCTGCGTCATCGGATCCTTGAAGAAATGTCCAAGGTTCAGCGAGTTCACATAGCTTTTCTCGAAGCCGCCATAGAGGTCCAGCGCTGCCATCGACATCGCGAGAAAGAAGAACAAGCCGATGTGCGCCCAGAACACCTGCCAGCATCGGAACACCACGCGCGCCGTGCCCAACCACCAGCTTTGCCGGTCGAATGTGCCGCCAAAGGCAATCGCCGAGGCCATCCCGGAACAGAAGACGAAGATCTCCGTTGCATCGGAAAACCCAAATCTGGCCGGAATCCAGTTGGCCCACCGGTTGCCGGGGATATGGGCCACTAGGATGATGAACATGGCGATACCGCGATAGAAATCGAGACGCGGATCACGTGGGCGTGGCGATGCAGGTCTTGGGGCTTCGGCCGTTTGCTGTGGCGGCACCGCTTGATTGGCGGCGCCGGGGTCTTTGACGGGCCCGGGAAAGGGCGCAACGGTGGACATCTGTCGTTTCTGGTCCTTGGTGGGTTGAAATGTGAATGCGGAAATCCGCTGCAATCTATTCCGCTGGAACGCTCGTTGGGGCGGGCGGGTTCCGCGCCTCCGCAATTAATTCGCGTCGGGCCAGAGAATAGTTGTCTTCAGTGCCGCCGCGCAGTCGGCGGCGGTCGTCGAGGAGTGTCTCGATCTCGTTCAGTCGTCCCGCGCGCAAGCCTGCGTCGATGGTGATGCGCTCGAAGACGTCGCGCTGGGCGTGGCTTCCGCCGGCCAGCTGCATGGTGGGGCGCGCCGCGCACAGGTGGGCAAAGGCAGCGGCGTAGTTGCCTTCTCCAAAAGCCTCCAAGCCGTCGGCAGCGGCGCAGCCGGGAGAGGCCATGCGTGTCTGTGCTTCGGTCTGTGGGCTGCGTCCATCGGAATGAATGCGCTGTACCAGACGATGCGCCTCTTCCGGGCGGTGGCCGACCAGAGCCATCAGGTAATGCAGGTCAGCAAACACCAGGCTGCCGTCTTCGGTCCGCTGTGCGCAGAGCTCGGCCAGCTCCTCCCAACGATCTCCGACGCTGACGCCTTCCAGTTCCAGCCGCATCAAGAGAGACGTGGCATTGGAAATGTCGCGGTAATCGTCAGTCTTGTCGCTGCGCACTTTCGTGTCATAGAGCGCGAGAGCTTGGTCCATCTGGCCCAGATCCAGATACATCAGCGCCTTGTGCCACCACACGTGATAGCGGAAATTGTTGCAGTGGGCCCAGGCACCCTCGCGGCCCTCAAGCCACTCGAGCCCGGCTCGGGCGTTGCCGGTCATGTCATGGACATGTGCGACAGCGTGCAGCCCCCAGGCGTCGTCAGGTGCCGTCCAGAGCGCCTGACGCCCGGCTGTTGCCGCACGCTCGTACTCGCCGGTTTCTTCAAGTGCAAAGGCGTGGCATCCCAGCAGGTAGCCGTGCCCGGGATGGTCCGGGGCGTAGGCGGGCAGCACCCGTTCAAGCGAACCGCGCATCCCCTTGGCATCGCCGAGGATGAAGCGGATGCCGTGGCTCAGCTTCATCGCGAGGCTGTCCTGCGGCCAACGGGCCAGGACCTCTTCCATTTGGCTGACTGCGCGGCTGGGCTGGCCCTGCAGCCAGCTGCCCAGGGCGTCGACATACTTGCGCTCGCGCGGCAGGGCAGCCTCGTAGCAGGCACGGGCGTCACGAAGTGCCTCTCGCGCCGAGGGGATGAGTTCGCTGCGGCCCAGCATCAAAAGCGACAGTCCCTTGATCGCATGGCCGAGGGTAAATCGCGGCGCGCTCTGCAGCACTGCGGCGAGGTGTTGGGCCGTGGACGCGGAATGGGACAATATCCCAAGCTGCACCGCGTTCCAGTCGTTCAGGGCGGCGCCAGCGGTCAGGCTGGTGTCTTGGCCGAAGATATCATGCGTCATGGGGTCCAATCTCTGTCGTAAAGCAATCGCGGTCAGGCCGGTCCAAGAAAGGTTAGATCATCGTATTGCTTCCGGCGAACCCCGCTCGCGCTTTGGTGATTGCCCGTGTGGTCCAGACGGCAGAATTTGGCGCAGGTGTAAGATTTCTAGAGATTTTTTTGCAAGAGCTCAGGGCGAGAAACGACAGAAACACCGCCGTTTTGGCGGTGTTTTGCCGGAAACTGAAATACTTGGCAAAAACCTGCCGCAGGACGGCGCCCTAAGTCAGGTCAAAGGGGGAGGTCGCGCCCAGGATTTCATCGGTGCTGTCGCCGCAGGCGGGGGGCGGTCGACGGTATGTGACCGGGGTTCGGGAGAAATTAAGCGGGTTGCCCAAGAGTTTGACGGGACCGGCGACCGTATCCATATCGACCACCATGTTGCGGGCTGTCACCTGTTCTGTCTTGAAGAGGGTTGGCAGGTCCTGCACCGGTCCAGCGGGGACCTTGCGTGTTTCCATGGCCGCCAGCACTTCCTCGGTGGTGTGGCGCTGCACAGCCGGGCGGAGGATCGCGTTCAGAGCGTCGCGGTTGTCCAGGCGTGCCGGGTTGGTGGAAAATCGCGGGTCTTCGGCCAGCCCTTCCAGCTTCAGAAACTCCATGAAGCGGCGAAACTGGCTGTCGTTGCCGACGGCCAGAATGACATGACCATCGGCGGTTTCATAGGTTCCATAGGGCACGATGCTGGGATGTTCGTTGCCTCGCCGCCGGGGATTCATGCCGGTGTTAAGATGGGCGACACCCTCGTTGATCAGCCAGGCGGTCTGGGAATCGACCAGCGACAGATCGATCTGCTGACCTTCGCCGGTCTTCTCCCGGTGGTGCAGCGCGGACAGGATGCCGATGCAGGCATACATGCCACACATCACGTCGGCGATGCCGACGCCCGCCTTCATCGGTTCGCCGTCCGGCTCTCCGGTCAGGGACATGAACCCGCCGAAACCCTGGGCCATGATGTCATAGCCCGGTTTGTGGCTGTTCGGGCCGGTCTGGCCGTAGCCGGAGATCGAGCAATAGATCAGCCCTGGAAACTCGTCGCGCAGACTCGCGTAATCCAGTCCGTATTTTGCAAGGCCGCCGGGTTTGAAATTCTCGATCAGGATGTCTGCCTCCGCCGCGAGGCGGAGGATGGTGCGTTGGCCCTCTGCGCTGGCGATATCCACCGCGATCGAATGCTTGTTGCGGTTCGCAGCCATGAAGTAGGCCGAGAGATCGGATTGTTTGCCAGCGGAGTCCACGACGTAGGGTGGCCCCCATTGGCGGGTGTCATCCCCGCCGGTTGCTGGGTTTTCCACTTTGATGACCGTGGCCCCGAGGTCGCCCAGCAGCTGGGTGCAGGTAGGACCTGCCAGAATGCGCGACAGGTCGAGAACCTTGACGCCCTTCAGCGCCCCGTGAGGTAATTGTTCAGATCCGCCCATCGTAGCCTCCTGCGTCGATCTCTGCCGAAATTACGGTAAATGTGTCGGCATTCAACGCCTCTTGCAACGCCTCGCGCAGCTGAAGGCGATCGCGCACGGTTGCTCCATTGCCACCAAAGGCGCGGCCCATGGCGGCGAAGTCGTGCCTGCCGAAGTCCACCCCGGCGTTTTTCAACTGTCTCTGGCGTTGCTTCAGCTCGATAAGGGCGAGACTGGCATCTGCAAATACCGCGAAGATCGGAGCAACACCCAGTTCAGCCGCGGTGGCGAGTTCGCCTGCGACCATCAAAAAGCCCGCGTCTCCGGAGAAGCTGACAACCGGGCGGTCCGGCTGTGCCAGTTTTCGACCAATGGCCATCGGCACGGCGCAGCCCATTGTGCAAAGCCCGGAAGACTGGATCAGCCCGCGAGGCTCGTCGCACTGCCACATCTGGCTGAGCAGAATTCGGTGCGCGCCGCTGTCGGCCGTGGCAAGCGTATCCGACGGCAAGGTCGCGCGGCATTCCGCGATGACGCCCGCTGGCCCCCAGGCATCATTTTGCGGAAACGCCTCGGCCAGCGCGGCTTTGACTTCGAGATGTTGCCCGCAGGTCCAGGTCGCGCGAGGCGCTGCGCCAGTTGACAAGGCCGTGAGTGTGGGGTTGAGGGCTGCGACGAAGTTCAGCCCTGCCTGGTGCATGTAATGGGTGTTTGTCTCGGGGGCGATGTCGATCACTCTTTGTCGATCCGGATCCCACACATCGCGCCAGCCCGGCCGCATCTCGATCGGATCATAGCCGAAACACAGCACGAGGTCGGCCGCGCGCAACAGTGGCAGCAGGAACTTGTCAGCCAGCGGCGACAGACCGGCCGCGCCAAGACAGAGCGGGTGGTCTTCGGGGATGATACCCTTGGCCTTGTACGTGGTGACAAAGGGGATCTGGAATTTCTCGAGGAAACTGCGAAGCGTATCGCCCGCATTTTCCTGCAAGGCATCCAATCCTATCACCGCCAGCGGTCGGTCTGACGCAGCGAGCCAGTCGTGCGCCCGCTCCAGCGCCGCGCTGTCTGGCACAGTTGCACTTGCTGGCGCGCTGCGTGGCGAGGCTCTCGGGGCTGGTGCATCCGCAACGGAGATCGGAACGTCGATGTGCACCGGCCCGTTGCGTGGTGCGGTTGCAATCGAGATCGCCTTGTCGGCAATCAGCCCCGCAGCATTTGCGTCGAGCCGAAAGCTCGCCTTGGTGATGGGGCGCATGACTGCCTGATGATCGAGAACCTGATGGGTATAGCAATGGGCCTCGTCGGCGTCGACGCAGCCTGTCAGCACCAGCATTGGAACACGATCCTGCAAGGCATTGGCGACGACGTTGACACCGTTCAGCGCGCCGGGGCCGAGGGTGGCCACTAGCACAACCGGGGCCCCATCCGCGTGGTGGACGCCCTCGCCGATGAAACCCGCACAGTTTTCGTGCTTTGCCAGATGGAACGCGATTCCCGCCCGTGTCAGGGCATCGACCAGTGTCAGAACTTCGCCGCCGGGCATGCCGAAGGCGTGGCGGCAGCCTGCTTGATAAAGGCGCTGCGCCAGTACGTCAGCAGCTCGATGTTTCGGTGTCATGCCCGTTGTCCAGCTTGTTGAATTATCGCCAGATTGCCGAGGTTGTCAGCGCGTGCAAGCCCTCTCACGCCAGTGTGACACTTGGTGACGGCAGCGAAGCGCGGAAATCCACCCACGTTCAAACCCTGGGTGCCGCTGAAATAGGCAGTGGCAGGCTATCTGCGCAGACATGCCGGGGGCGACACGCAATCGTTGGAGGGCGAGGACGTAAGGCTTCCATGCCTGTCACGGCCGAGGAGGATGGACGAAAAGCGCGCGCCCTTCGAGGCGCGCGCAGGCTTTTGTCATGGTAGGTGGCGGTTATACCGCAATCTTGCCACCGCCCTGGCGGGTGACCACGACGACCGATGGGCGCGGCGGCATCTTCGGATCGAAATCTGGCCAGCGGGTGGCCGGATCTTCAAACGTCGACGCGCGCTCGAACCCCTTCAGAGCCTTGGTTCCATCGGTGCCCGGGTGTTGGACCGCGAGGAACAGGGTTTCGTTGTCCGGCGTGAAGTAGGGGCCGCACAGCTCTCCGCCGACCGGGCAGCGGAAAAACAGCTTGGAATGCCCCCGCAGTTCCCCCTCGGTTTCGACACCATAAAGCCCATCGGACTTGCCCGTCTTGCCCCAGCCGCTGCCCTGGTCGGTTGAGACCCACAGGCGACCCTCGGCGTCAAAGGCGCAATTGTCCGGAGAGCCGAACCAGCCGTTTTCAGAGGTCTCCGGGTTCCATTCGGCGCCGACCTCGGCCAAGGCCGGGTCACCGCATTTCACGAGAATGGACCAGTGACCGTGGGTTGCGGCATGATCACCCCCGGCTTCCTTGATCTCGATGATGTGACCAAAGCTGGATTCGGCACGTGGATTGGCCGCATCGACCTGATCCGCCCCGCGGCGGGTATTGTTCGTCAACATCACGTAGGCCATGCCGTCACCGCGCGGCTGTGCGTCCTCCGGGCGGTCCATTGGGGTTGCGCCAAGCGCATCCGCTGCCAGCCGGGTGTCGATCAACACGTCCGCCTGGCTGGCAAAGCCGTTTTCCGCTGTCAGCGGTCCCTCGCCATGCACCAGCGGCAGCCAGGTCAGCGAGCCGTCCTCGTCGAACCGCGCCACGTAAAGCGTACCTTCACTGAGCAGTCGGGCGTTGGCTGCGGGATCTTCGGAGACCACGCCGTCGGAGACATATTTATACTGGTAATCAAAACGCGCATCATCGCCCATGTACACCACGAGGCGCCCAGAGCTGGAGACGGTGGTTTCCGCGCCTTCGTGGCGGAAGCGGCCCAAGGCGGTATGCTTCACAGGTGTGGCGTCAGGATTGCACGGGTCAACTTCGACCACCCAACCAAAGCGGTTCAGCTCGTTGGGTTCCTTGTCGATATTGAAGCGATCATGATACTTGCCCCAGGCGTACCAGCGCCCCGGTGCACCGTAACGCTTCATTTGTTCCGCTTCCGCCTGCTCGGAGAGATCCGGCTTGCCGTCTTCGTCCAGTTTGTCGGTCCAGAAGTAGCCGTGGAAGTTCTCCTCGGCCATCAGCCAGGTGCCCCATGGGGTCATCCCGCCGGCGCAGTTGTTGAGCGTGCCGATCACGCGGGTGCCGGTGGGGTCGGCGCTGGTCTGCATCCGCGGATGTCCGGCAGCCGGACCGTCGATGGTCATCTCCGTGTGCAGCGGCGAGATGCGCCGGTTCATTTTGCCATCGCGCACCACTTGCCACTTTCCATCGTTACCTCGGGCAATCTCTACGACGGAGCCACCGTGGGCAGCCATTTCGGTGTCCACCAGTTCGCGGGTCATACCGGCGAAATCCGCGCGGTCCTGACGGCCAAGGCCCGGGAACATGACCTCTTCGTTGGTGTATTCGTGGTTGACGCACAGCAGGCCGCGGCTGCCGTCCTCGTTCAGTGGCACGAAGCCGACGTAGTCATTGTTGTAGCCAAATTGCTTCAACTGGGCTTCGGCGCTTTGGTTCATGACGTCGAATTCGGGGGCGTCGGCGGTAATCGGATCGCCCCAGCGCAGCAGAATGTCAGCGTCATAGCCGTCGGCGACGTGGTGGGTTTCGTCGTTGCCCCATTGCAGCTCCGCAAAGTTGTAGCGCCCCTGTTCGGGCGACACGGCAGCCGCGCTTGGGCGCGGGGCGCTGAGCGCGGTCGCACCAAACAGCGCGGTGGTTGCGGAGACGCCAAGGATGCCTTTCAGCAGTTCCCGGCGACCATACCGGGCGGCAATGACGTCGCCTATCGTGCGCTGCAGATTGGGATTGGCAGGAATGTCGTCATAGGCTTCGAAGGCTTCGCCCTTGTTACCGGTCTGCGGATCATTGATGATCTGTTTGCGGTCCATGTCTGGCTCCAAATTCTGTCGCTCGGTTGGCGCAGCCAAGGCTGTTCAGCTGCGGATCGCCTGCATCATGGATGGTTCTGTAACAGCTGTTTGAAACACCATGAAAAATAATAAAATTATCATAATTGCGGGGCGATCAGGCTGCGGGGCGAAAGCCAACGATCAACTGGCGCAATCCCAGTGCGGCGCCGACAAAGATCGCGGCAGTGGTCACCGGGGCCGAGAGTGACAAGAGAGAAAACGCGCTGAGCCCCTGGCCGACCGTACAGCCCATCGCAATCACGGCGCCAGCCCCCATGATGGCGGCTCCGATGATCTGGCGGCGCAATTCGCGCGGGTCTTCGCAGGCCTCCCAGCGAAAATGTCCCTTGATCAATGAGCCCAGAAAAGCGCCGCACCACACGCCGCCGACAGAACCGACGGCAAACGACACGGGTCGCAGGCTGCCGGTCATCCACCAGAGGATGCTCTCTCCCAATGGGGCGGAAAAGGAGTGTGAGACCACGGGCAGGGCGTCAAAGCCAGTCGTCGCAAGAAAGCTGCTGCCAAGCCAGCCGGACGTGATGGCAAACCCCACAATCGCGGCCCACATCAAGGCGCGGGGGTCCCTCCGGATGCCGCCGCCCCAGAGCGAGGCGAGCAGGATCACCGCCCCAAACCCGAGGCCAATTGCCGTTGGCGGCACGCCGGTTCCGGCGGCGACCATCTGGGCCAGTCCAGGCGGCAGCTCCGTCGTCACGTCCTCTTGGGGGAACAGCCAATGCCGAAGCGGTGCCAACGGTCCTGCCAGCACCACGTAGGTGGAAATTCCCATTACCAGCACGATCACGAAACTGCGCAGGTCGCCCCCTCCCAGCCGTGCAATCGCGCCGTAGCCGCAGTTGCCGCTCAAAGCCATCCCGTAGCCGAACATCAGCCCGCCCAGGATCGAGGCCATCGGCATCCAGCGGGTCGAAAGGTAGAGGGAGGCTTTCATCTCGACCAAACCGGCGGCGGCCAGCGCGAATGTGGAAATGACCGAAACACCGATGGCTATGCCCCACATTCGCAACCGCAACGAGGATCCGCCATAGAGGACATCTTCTATGGCGCCCAATGTACAGAAGCGACCCAGCCGGGCGGCCAGCCCCAACAGAATACCGCCAAACAGCCCGATCAAGGCTGCGAGCTGGTGTTCTGTCAAAAGCTCAAGCATGTTTCGTGTCGGGGGGCATCAGCTGCCGTCCTTGCAGAAGAGGTCATAGACAACTTCAAGTATGCGGCGCGGCTTGTCATCGGCCAGTCGGTAGTAGATCGCCTTGCCTTCGCGTCTCGGGATCACCAGCCCTTCGAGACGCAAGCGCGACAGTTGCTGGGAAACAGCGGCTTGGCGTGCCGATAAAAGCTCTTCCAGCTCGGTCACGGATTTTTCGCCGGAGACCAGGTGGCACAGGATCATCAGCCGCCCTTCGTGGCTGATCGCCTTGAGGAAATTCGACGCCTTCGCGGCATTGCTGACCATGCGGTCCATGTCCTCGGGCTCCATGTCAGCAGAAAACTGCGGTAGGGGCATTTTTGTCTCCTGGCGGTTCCGCGCCTGTTACCGTTTGCGAAATCGACAGCGCGCTCAGCTGCCGTCTGATGATTGCGCGGTGTCGGCAAAGTCTGTGTGGTCGGTGAGCAGATCGGCCCAAAGGGGCCAGAAAAAGTCTTCTCCCGGATATCCTTCCAGTCGGGCCATTTCCTGCCCGTTTTCGACCAGAAGAAACGTGGGAGTGAAAAGGACACGGCGACGCAGTTGCAGGTTCGGTGGCATGTCTTGCAGGTCCACCCGCCGCAGCGGCGCAAAGCGCCCCTCGGCTGTCTTCGGGTAAATCGGTGCGATCTCGGCGTCCCAGCGCGCGCACCATTCGCAGCCTGTTTGTTCGACCATGACCAGTTCAGCCGCCAGCGCGGGCAGGGGCGCCAGAGTCAGGGCTGCCAGGGTCAGCAGTTGCCGAAAGCGCCGCATCCGTGTCATCCATCTGTTGACGGTTCGTTGAGATTCAACGTAATTCGAATATGTGAATGATACAAGCCGGACCCGTTGACGACCCTGTGGGCGCGGCAAACGAAGGGCGGGAACGGGATGCTGGAAATAACCCTGTTTGGTGCGCTGGCGGCTGGGCTGCTGAGCTTTTTCACGCCCTGCATTTTGCCAATGGTGCCGTTCTACCTGTCTTACATGGGGGGGCTGTCCATGACCGAACTGCGCGGAAATGGCGCGATTGCGCCGGGCGCGCAGCGGCGGTTGCTGATTTCGGCGGTCTGTTTCGCCGCCGGGGTGACGACGGTGTTCATGCTGATGGGAATGGGTGCAACTGCGCTGGGGCAGCTGTTCGGGCAGTACTTGGACATCCTGTCCTATGGCGCGGCCGCGCTGCTGCTGCTGTTTGGGCTGCATTTCCTGGGGGTCGTGAAAATCCCGCTGCTCTACCGTGAGGCGCGGATGGAAAGCCGTGCCGAGCCGTCAACGGTGCTGGGAGCCTATCTGATGGGGCTCGCCTTCGGCTTTGGCTGGACTCCCTGCGTGGGGCCGGCGCTGGCTTCGATCCTGATGATTGCCTCGGGCATGGGGGACATCTGGCGCGGCGGGGTGCTGCTGCTGGTCTACGGGCTGGGCATGACCGCGCCTTTCGTGGTTGCGGCGCTGTTTGCGCGGCCGTTCCTGGCCTGGGTGGCGCGCCACCGCGCGGCTTTTGCGTGGGTGGAAAAGGGCATGGGCGCGATGCTGGTGGTATTCGCGGTGCTGATCGCAACCGGCGGCGTGCGGCTGATTGCCGAGGCGATGATCCGCTGGATGCCCGCGTTCAGCACAATAGGTTGACTGAGGTTTGGAGGATAGCATGCTGAAATACTTTGCAAAATTTGTCGTGGCGTTGGCCGTTGCGACGCCGCTTGCCGCTGCTGAGCTGGGCGATGACGGTCTGCACAAGGCGCCCTGGATGCGCGACACCTTCAAGGATCTGCGCGAAGACCTGCAGGAAGCCAACGATGAGGGCAAACGGCTGGCGCTGATTTTTGAGCAGCGCGGCTGCATCTATTGCACCCAGATGCACGAAGAGGTGCTGTCGCGGCCGGACATCAGCGAATACATCGCTGAAAACTTCTTTGTTGTGCAGCTGAACCTGCACGGTGACATCGAAGTGACCGATTTCGACGGCGAGGTTCTGGCAGAGAAAGACATGGCCCGAAAGTGGGGTTTGCTGTTCACGCCGACGATTCTTTTCCTGCCGGAAGAGGTGGAGGAAGGTAAAACGGCCCCACAGGCCGCAGTGGCGGTGATGCCCGGCGCTTTTGGACCGGGAACCACGATGGACATGTTTACATGGGTCAATGAAAAGCGCTATGCGCTTGACAATGAGGAAGATTTCCAGCGCTACCACGCGCGCCGCATCCGCGAGCGCAACAATGGGTCGACGGACTAGGGGGTCGGCGCAGCTTTTGGAAAAATTCACATGATTGAATTTGTTGTTGCGTATTGCCCGGGCCGCCGCCTAGGCTGGTCCGCAGCTAGCCAAGCCGCCAAGCGCGTGCGGCAGCCAACGGGAGGACACATGAAGCATCTAACTGTGACACTGGCGCAGGCCGCCGGTCTGGCCGCAACTATGGGCGCAGGTCTGGCGCTGGCCGGGACCGCGGCTCAGGCGGAGGAGGTCGCGACGAACGCGGTGCAATACGGGGAATACGGCGAAGTGGAAACTTCGCTGACCGGCGTGCCGGGCGACGCAGAAGCGGGCGCGGTGATTGCCGGTAGCAAGTCCAAGGGCAACTGTGTTGCGTGCCATCAGGTAAGCGCGTTGGCGGATGTGCCGTTCCACGGCGAAATCGGCCCCTCGCTGGATGGCGCCGGAGACCGCTGGACAACGGCCGAGCTGCGCGGTCTTGTGGCCAATGCCAAGAAGACGTTCGAGGGCACGATGATGCCCGCATTTTACAAGGTCGAGGGCTTCATCCGCCCCGGCGATGCCTACACCGGGAAAGCCGGGACGGAACCGCTTCCGCCTATCCTGACGGCACAGGAAATCGAGGATGTGGTCGCCTTTCTGGAGACCCTGAAGGAAGAATGACGCTGGTTGCGGTTCCAAGCCGCTGACCGACCGCGGGACAATCAAAGGAGAAATAAGATGGAGTTCTCACGCCGTGAGACCTTGGCCCTGGGCCTAGGCGCCGCCATGGTAACCGTGCTGCCGTTCCGCGTGAACGCAAAAGCTGAAGACCGGATCGCCGAATTCACCGGTGGAGCTGAGATGGCGGATGCCGGCATCACGCTGAACGCACCGGAAATCGCCGAGAACGGCAACACCGTACCGATCTCGGTTGAGGCACCGGGGGCCACTGCCATCATGCTTCTGGCGACCGGGAACCCCGAGCCGGGCGTTGCAACTTTCAAATTTGGCCCTGCAGCGGCGCAGCAGGCGGCGTCCACGCGGATCCGCTTGGCTGGCACGCAGGACGTTGTGGCGGTCGCCAAGCTGGCCGATGGCAGCTTTGCCAAGACCAGTGCCACGATCAAGGTCACGATCGGCGGTTGCGGCGGCTAAATAGCCTCGCTCCAATCGGTATTATGAAGGAGAAACAAAGACATGGCATCCGGTGTTAAACCCCGCGTCAAGGTCCCGAAAACAGCTGCCGCCGGCGAGACGGTCACGATCAAGACCCTGATCAGTCACAAGATGGAAAGCGGCCAGCGCAAGGACAAGGATGGCAACACCATCCCGCGTTCGATCATCAACCGCTTCACCTGTGCCTTCAACGGCGAAATGGTGGTGGACGTTGCGATGGAGCCTGCGATCTCGACCAACCCTTACTTCCAGTTCGATGCCGTGGTGTCCGAGTCGGGTGAGTTTGTCTTCACCTGGTACGACGATGACGGCTCGGTCTATGACACAAGCAAGAAGATCGCCGTTTCCTGATCCGGTCCGGATCTTCAGGCACGCGCACTGGCCGGGGCTTGGCCGGGCAGGGCAGGCACCCACGGGAGGACAAGGAATGAAGAGACAGGTAATTGCAGCCGCCGCCGCGCTGGCGCTGCCTTTCGCCGCGGGCGCTGGCCCTGATGACGACACGCTCGTGGTGAACGACGAGATCGAAATGGTGACGAAAACAGCGGCTCCGGAGCATCTGTCGGATGTCATGGATGAGATAATGTCTGGTTGGCATTTCCGTTCGGATGAGACGCAGGCGCTGCAGATGGACGATTTCGAGAACCCGGCCATGGTGTTCGTGGATCAGGCGCTTGAGACCTGGGAAACGGTTGAGGGCTCCAAGGGCAAGTCTTGCGCTGGCTGCCATGGTGACGTTGAGGAGAGCATGGCGGGTGTGCGTGCGGTCTATCCCAAGTGGAACGAGACCGCCGGTGAAGTTCGCACTTTGAACATGCAGATCAATGACTGTCGCGAAACCCAAATGGGGGCCGAGCCGTGGAAATACACCGGCGGCAAGATGGCAGCGATGGAGGCGCTTATCTCGGTGCAATCGCGCGGGCTGCCGGTGAATGTGGCGATTGATGGTCCCGCCCAATCGGTCTGGGAGAAGGGCCGCGAGATGTATTACACCCGCACCGGCCAGTTGGAGTTGTCCTGCGCGAACTGCCACGAGGACAACTATGGCAACATGATCCGCGCTGACCATCTGAGCCAGGGCCAGATCAACGGCTTCCCTGTTTATCGCTTGAAGAACACAAAGCTGAACACGGCACATGCGCGCTTCAAAGGGTGCGTGCGCGATACCCGCGCTGAAACCTATGCGCCGGGTTCCGAGGAGTTCGTAGCGTTGGAGCTGTATGTTGCTTCGCGTGGAAACGGGCTGTCGGTCGAAGCACCCTCCGTTCGCAACTGACTTACTTGCCCCGCGCCTGAACCAGGGCGCGGGGCTTGTCTTTCTTTAAACATTCGTTCGCGTGAATGTGTAGCGCTTGCATAGAGGATGAGGGTACCGATGATCTCGCGCCGCGATTTTCTTCAGGTTTCAATGGCGGCCTCCGCATTGGTGGGGGTGTCAGGCTTTGGCAACTGGGCGCGTCTGGCGGCTCAGCAGTCGCTATCGCAGGATCAACTGCTGGAGTTCGACACCTACGGCAACATCAGCCTGATCCATGTGACCGATATCCACGGTCAACTGAAGCCGATCTATTTCCGCGAACCTTCGGTGAATATCGGGGTGGGCGCCAACAAGGGGCATGTGCCGCACATCACCGGTGCCGATTTCCGCAAGGCCTATGGCATCGCCGATGGTAGCCCGTCGGCCTATGCGCTGACCCATGATGATTTTTCCGCGCTGGCGCAGGCCTATGGCCGGGTTGGTGGGCTGGATCGGGTTGCGACGATCATCAACGCTATACGCGCCGACCGCCCTGATGCGTTGCTGTTTGATGGCGGTGACACCTGGCACGGATCCTACACCTGCCACCACACGGCGGGCCAGGACATGGTCAACGTGATGAACGCGCTGAAGCCGGATGCGATGACCTTCCATTGGGAGTTCACGCTCGGATCGGAACGCGTGCAGGAAATCGTCGAAAGCCTGCCCTTTGCGGCGCTTGGTCAGAACATCTTTGATGCCGAATGGGACGAACCGGCCGAGCTGTTCAAGCCCTATAAGTTCTTTGAACGCGGCGGCGCCAAGGTGGCGGTGATCGGCCAGGCTTTCCCTTACATGCCGATTGCCAACCCTGGCTGGATGTTCCCGGAATATTCCTATGGCATCCGGGACGAGAACATGCAGGCCATGGTGGACGAGGTCCGCGCAGCCGGTGCCGATCTGGTCGTGGTGCTCAGCCACAACGGCTTTGACGTCGACAAGAAGATGGCAGGCAAGGTGCAGGGCATCGACGTGATCCTGTCGGGCCACACCCACGATGCGCTGCCGGAGCCGGTTCTGGTGGGCAAGACGCATATCATCGCGTCTGGCTCCAACGGGAAATTCGTCTCCCGCGTCGATCTGGATGTGCGCGACGGCCAGCTGATGGGGCTGCGGCACAAGCTGATCCCGGTGTTCTCGGACGTGATTGCACCGGACCCGGCGGTTACGCAGCTGATCGAGGCGGAGCGCGCGCCCTTCAAGGACCAGCTGGCGGAGGTGATCGGCCAGACGGATACACTGCTGTACCGGCGCGGCAACTTTAACGGCACCTGGGACGACCTGATCTGCGACGCGCTGCTGAGCGAGCGGGAGGCGGATATCGCCATGTCGCCGGGGGTGCGTTGGGGGCCGTCTCTGGTGCCGGGCGATGACATCACCCGCGAGGATATCTGGAACGTCACCTCGATGTCCTATGGCGCTGCCTACCGGTCCGAGATGACCGGGGAATTTATCAAGGTCATTCTTGAAGACGTGGCTGACAACATCTTCAACCCCGACCCCTATTACCAGCAGGGCGGTGACATGGTGCGGATCGGCGGCATGGGCTACCGCATCGACATCAGCAAGCCGCAAGGTGAACGCATCAGCGAGATGACCCTGCTGCGCACCGGCGAGTTGATCGATCCATCGAAATCCTACGTGGTCTCTGGCTGGGCCAGCGTCAACGAGGGCACCGAAGGTCCGATGATCTGGGATGTGGTGGAGGACCACATTCGCAAGCTGGGAACCGTCAGCCTGGCCCCGAATACCTCGGTTCAGGTGGCGGGCGTCTGAAGGTACCCGCTGGCGCCGGGGCGGCAAGGAGCCGTCCCGGCGCTCAATGAAAAAATTTTGCGCAGTTGAATTCATGAACGTGAATTTATCTATGTGAGGAGGCAAGCAAGATGAGTGATGATGCCAAGGGCATAGCGCCCTCGCGCCGCCAGTTTTTGACCGGGGCGGCGGCAGCCGGGGCCGGGGCGATGGCTGCCGGGGCGAGTCGCGCCGCCGCACCCGATCCGCTGATTACGGAGGTGCAGGACTGGGCCAGTGGTCTGGGCGATGGCGTCGACGTCACTCCCTACGGGTTGCCGATCGAATACGAGAGCGACGTGGTGCGCCGCAATGTGGAGTGGCTGACGGCGGACACCATCAGCTCAATCAATTTCACGCCGATCCATGCGCTGGACGGCACCATCACGCCGCAGGGTTGCGCGTTTGAGCGGCATCATTCGGGTGCGATCGAACTGCGAAAGGAAGACTACCGGTTGATGATCAACGGGCTGGTGGATACGCCACTGGTCTTCACCTACGCGGATCTTGAACGTTTTCCGCGCGAAAACCGGGTATATTTCTGCGAATGCGCGGCGAATTCCGGGATGGAATGGGCTGGCGCCCAGCTGAACGGCGCGCAGTTCACCCACGGCATGATCCACAACATGGAATACTCCGGCGTGCCGCTTCGGACGCTGCTGGAAGAGGCGGGAGTCAGCCCGGCGGGCAAATGGGTCTATGTCGAGGGGGCGGATGCCTCCTCCAACGGCCGTTCGATCCCGCTTGAGAAGGCGATGGACGATGTGCTGGTCGCCTTCAAGGCCAACGGCGAAGCGTTGCGCAAGGAACACGGCTACCCGGTGCGGCTGGTGGTGCCGGGTTGGGAGGGCAACCTGTGGGTCAAGTGGCTGCGCCGGGTCGAGGTGATGGACCAGCCGGTGGAAAGCCGCGAGGAGACCTCGAAATACACCGATACGCTGGCCAATGGCATCAGCCGCAAATGGACCTGGGAGATGGACGCCAAATCCGTCATCACCAGCCCCAGCCCACAGGCGCCGGTCACGCATGGCAAGGGGCCGTTGGTGATCACCGGTCTTGCATGGTCGGGACGCGGCGCAATCAGCGGCGTTGATGTGTCGCTGGATGGCGGCAAGACTTGGCAGCAGGCGCGGCTGTCGGCTCCGGGCGCCGACAAGGCGCTGACACGGTTTTACCTCGACATCAATTGGGACGGCGCGGAAATGCTGCTGCAAAGCCGGGCGAGGGACACCAGCGGTTATGTGCAGCCCACCAAGGCGCAGCTGCGCGAGGTCCGGGGTCTGAATTCGATCTATCACAACAATGCCATCCAGACCTGGTGGGTGAAGGCAAACGGGGAGGCGGAGAATGTCGAGGTTTCTTGAGGCGCGCCCGGATCTGAAGGCCGGACGATACATCGCAGTGACCGCAACGCTGGTTTGCCTGGCGGCTTTGCCCGCGTCAGCCGGAAAATTCGGCCTGGGCCGCCCCGCATTGCCCGAGGAAATCGCGGCCTGGGATGTGGACGTCCCACCCGATGGCAGTGGCTTGCCGGAGGGATCGGGCGATGTCCTGACAGGTGAAGAGATTTTCGCGGAAAAATGTGCCGCCTGTCATGGCGATTTCGCTGAGGGCGTCGGAAATTGGCCGAAGCTTGCGGGTGGCTGGGACACGCTGGATCATGACGATCCGGTCAAGACTGTCGGCAGCTACTGGCCGCATGCGACTTCGGTTTGGGATTACATCAACCGCTCGATGCCGTTTGGCGCGGCGCAGACGTTGTCGGCGGATGAGGTCTACGCGGTAACCGCCTATATTCTCTATTCCAATGACCTGGTGGACGACGATTTTACCCTGACGGACCAGAATATCCTGGAGGTCCGCATGCCGAACCGGGAGGGGTTCGTCGTGGATGACCGGCAGGAGGTCGAGCGGCATTTCTGGACTGACTCGCCCTGCATGGAGAATTGCAAGACCACGGTGGAGATCACCATGCGTGCGCGGACACTGGACGTGACCCCTGAGACAGCGGCTGCTGCCCAGCCTGAAACGGCAGTGACCCAGCAAAGTGATGTGGCAAAAGCGCTGGAACCGGTGCCGGATCCAGAGCTGGTTGCTGCAGGCGAAAAAGTGTTTCGCAAGTGCAAGGCGTGCCACCAGGTCGGCAAAGGGGCGCAATCCCGCAGCGGACCGGCCCTGAATAACGTGGTAGGTGCGCCGGTCGCGCAAGTAGAGGGGTTCCGGTATTCCAAAGCGATGTCGGCGGCTGCGGCTGATGGCCTGGTTTGGGACGAGGAGACACTCGGCACCTTTCTGGCCAAGCCGAAGGCATTTCTGAAAGGCACCAAGATGTCATTTGCCGGGCTGCGAAAGGCCGAGGATATCGCCGCCGTGATTGCTTATCTCAAGGCGCAGTCCGACTAGATATTGCCGGATGGGTTACAGCGTGACCTTGCGCCGGAGGGAACAAGATCACATGACCTCCGGCGAAGGGCTCGATACGCCAGCTGGGCTCGGCTTCTGGCTTTGGCTGGCGCAGATGGGCCGGTAGAGTGTCGCAGACCGACGGGGGCGGTTGCCTGAATGGGTGGTCCTCGCAGAGGATCACGTCGCGCTGGGTCAGAAGGTTCAGTCGACTGGCAAGGCTGCTGGCCTCATGGACCCCTGCCTTGCGGGCGCTGGGGAAATTGCGGACATCGCCGCTGATCAGCACGAGGCCCGGCAGATCCTGAACGTGTCGCGCGATGATCCTGGTTTCGGATTGCCATGGGCGAAACTGGGTGAATTGCACCGCTGTCTGAACCAGATAGCTTGCGGCCACAAGAAGCACTGCATTGCGCGCCAGTCGTCCAGCCAGGTTGCTGGATTGGCTCAACTCCTGGGCAGACCGGACGATAAGCACGGCATAGAGGATCCAGGCAAAATGAAAGGCTCTGGCCGGGATAGTAAAACCGAGTTTCAGTACCTGCAGTGCCATGAGCGCGAGGCCCAGCGCCATGACAGTCCAGAGGTAGATTGCCTCCAGCGGTTTCCTATACGCGACCACCACAGTCGACACAGCCAGAAGTCCTATATGGAACGCCAGCACCAGCTCTGATTGGAAGCTCATCTTTTGAAGGAACACTGCGAAGGTCTCACGCAGGAGTGGCAGATGGGCGGCCATTTCGGACAGTCCCTGTGCTGGGTCCGCGCTTCGGCGCGGGTCCAGTTGAATTCCGAAGATCCCGTGAACCAGCCAGTTTAGCGTATAGACCAGTACCAGACTGGCGGCGAGGCTGGCTGCAAATAGCAGGACAAGGCTGGTCAAATCACGCAGCGACCGCCTGCGGGTCGCGACAGCGCAGATGATCAGGATGATGATGGGAAAGGTCGTATAGGCAGTAAACGCGAGCAGCGTGAAAGGTGGCAGCAATAGTCGCATGTGCTTTTGAGACAGCCGCAGGGCCAGCCACGCATAAAGCGCCAGAACCGCCAAGCCGGGAATGACGGTGCTGGCCCAGGGTGCCATGAGAAAGACCGGCGGTGTCGGCAGCAATGCCAAAGCCAGAACCACGGTGAACCAGCGCCGCTCATATGCGCCTGCCGCAGCAGCTGCCAGCGCGGCTGCGGTTGTTGCCCAAAGCAATTGGTAGAGGGCAAAATTCAGGCCAGCAGGCGTCACCAGCCCGCGCAAGTGCCACAGGTAGTTCAGCCAGCGGCCTTCGGTCAGGGTCTTGTCCCAAAATCCGTCAGGCTGTGCCAGCAAGGCCGGGTAGTCGTCGTAGCGGAGAATGGGATCCAGGAGGTTGCCCGCTGACAGGGCCAACAGAAGCGGCCCGGCAACGGCAAACGCAATCACGAAGGCTTGACGATGTGGAGCAACGGAAGTTTTCGGGCCCAAAGGGGAAAATTTTGCAAACATAAAGGCAGGTCTTGGCAGCAACCGAAAAGAAAGTCGTGCCAAGGATGTTCGCGCAGGAATACGGCAGTGATAAGGCTTCCGCAGCAAATCCTGAAGCTTTCGGTTTCTGCCGTGATCAGCTCCAGCCTTTGCGGAAGAAATGCGGGCTGGCGCCGAATTTGCGTTTGAACTGGCGCGAAAAATGCGTCGCGGAGTTGAAGCCCGAGGCCAGCGCGATTTCTGTCACGCTCATGGAGGTTTCGTTCATCAGCGCAAAGGCGTGGCTCAGCCGCATGTCGAAATAGACGTGCATCGGGCTTTGGTTCAGATAGCGAGAGAACAGCCGTTCCAACTGGCGGCGCGAGATGTCGAGCCGGTCGCAGAGTTCACCGATCGACAACGGTTCTTCTATCGATTCCTGCATCAGCTGGAGGGCGTTCAGCAATCTCTGGTTGCGGCTGCCGATGGCGACGGCATAGTTCGATTTCTGCGGCGCAGCCTGACCTCCGGAACGCACGTGCAGGCACATGTCGGCCACGATGATTGCCAGTTGCTTGCCGTGGTGCTCCTCGATCAGGTGCAGCATCATGTCGGTCGCGGCATTGCCGCCTCCGCAAGTCATCAACGGCCCCGAGATCTCGAAGATGTTGGGAGAGGGGGTGAGATTCGGATAGCTTTCCAGAAATCCCGGCTGGTTCTCCCAATGCAGCGTAAACTTGTGCTCCTTGATCAGACCGGCCTGAGCCAGCGCGAATGCGCCGGTGCAGACGCCGCCAATGGCGCGGCCAAAGCGGCTTTCGCGGCGCAGCCAGTTCAGGGTGACTTCACTGGCTGCATTCTGCGGTTCGACGCCTGCGCAGACAAAGCCCATCGACTCCGCGGGCAGCGGCTGAAGCGGCATGTCGGGGGTCACCACCATGCCGTTGGAACACCTGACGGGATGCCCATCCTCGGTCATGATGAACCAGCGATAAAGCCGGGTGCCGGTAACCTGATTGGCAATGCGCAGGGGTTCGATGGCCGCAGCCACCGGTAGCATTGTCGCTTTGGGCAGCAGCAGGAAGTAGAAATCCTTTGGCGCGCCATCAAAGGGGATGGCCAGATTGGCTGCCGCCCCTTTCTGTACAAAGCTGTCATCGGTCATGACGTTTCCCAATGCGAAAGCCGGGGCGTAGCGGGCCCGGCAAGTTGCAGACTTCTTAGTCGTTTCCTAAGATGCCATGCCTCTCTCAAGCCCAAGAATTGCGACAGCGTTCTGGCAGATTGCGACACCTGTTGCAGCTTTGCGCCGTTGCGAAAATCACTGCCGCCTCTTGCAGCCCAAAAGGGGCGCGACTAAGACTCAGGTAACACTGTGTCGGGTATGGTACCGGACATAAACAACGCAGGCAGGTCGAAATGATTGATCCCAGAGAAACATACATGAATACCCTGGTCCCGATGGTGGTTGAGCAGACCAGCCGGGGCGAGCGCGCATACGACATCTTTTCCCGCCTGTTGAAGGAGCGGATCATTTTCCTGAATGGTCCGGTGCACGACGGGATGAGCTCCCTGATCGTGGCGCAGCTGCTGCACCTTGAGGCGGAAAACCCGTCCAAGGAAATCTCGATGTACATTAACAGCCCCGGCGGTGTGGTGACCTCGGGCCTGTCGATCTATGATACGATGCAGTACATCAAGCCCAAGGTTTCCACCCTGGTGATCGGCCAGGCAGCGTCGATGGGCTCGCTTCTGCTGACCGCGGGGGAGCCGGGCATGCGCTTTTCGCTGCCGAACTCGCGTGTGATGGTTCACCAGCCGTCCGGTGGCTTCCAGGGGCAGGCGACCGACATCATGATCCACGCAGAGGAAACGCTGAAGCTTAAAAAGCGCCTCAACGAGATCTATGTGAAGCACACCGGCCAGGACTACGACAGCATCGTGAATGCGCTGGAACGCGACAACTTCATGTCGCCCGAGGAAGCCAAGGAATTCGGCCTGATTGACGAAATCGTCGAAAACCGCGCCAAGGGCGATGACGAGCAGGGCTGACGTCGCTGCTTGGCACAACCGGTGCCCCGGTTCGGACCGGGGCGCACTTTCACATTGTGGCGGGTTGAGCAGTGGCATAAGCTGGCACAAAGTAGGATTGCTCCGCCTTGCGGACACCAAAGACCGAGCGGACTGAAAGGTAGATCATGGCAACGAATTCAGGCGGCGACAGCAAGAACACCCTCTATTGCAGCTTCTGCGGCAAGAGCCAGCATGAAGTGCGCAAGCTGATCGCAGGCCCCACAGTGTTCATCTGTGATGAATGCGTTGAGCTGTGCATGGACATCATCCGGGAAGAGACCAAGGCCTCTGGCCTGAAGGCGACCGACGGCGTGCCCACGCCCAAGGACATCTGCCAGGTTCTGGATGACTACGTGATCGGCCAGGCCACCGCCAAGCGGGTGCTGTCCGTTGCGGTGCACAATCACTACAAACGTCTGAACCACGCCCAGAAGGCAGGATCAGACATCGAACTGGCGAAGTCGAACATCCTGCTGATCGGCCCCACCGGCTGCGGCAAGACGTTGCTGGCGCAGACGCTGGCGCGGATTCTGGACGTGCCCTTCACCATGGCCGACGCGACCACGCTGACCGAAGCGGGTTACGTGGGCGAGGATGTCGAGAACATCATTCTGAAGCTCTTGCAGGCGTCGGAATACAACGTCGAACGGGCGCAGCGCGGCATCGTCTACATCGACGAGGTCGACAAGATCACCCGCAAGTCGGAAAACCCCTCGATCACCCGCGACGTGTCGGGCGAGGGTGTGCAGCAGGCGCTCTTGAAGTTGATGGAGGGCACGGTCGCCTCGGTGCCGCCGCAGGGCGGGCGCAAGCATCCTCAGCAGGAGTTCCTGCAGGTGGATACGACCAACATCCTGTTCATCTGTGGCGGTGCGTTCGCCGGCCTCGACAAGATTATCGCGCAGCGTGGCAAGGGCTCCGCAATGGGCTTTGGCGCCGATGTGCGTGACAATGACGAGCGTGGTGTTGGCGAGATCTTCCAGGATCTGGAGCCGGAAGACTTGCTGAAGTTCGGCCTTATTCCGGAATTCGTCGGCCGCTTGCCGGTTCTGGCGACGCTGGAAGATCTGGACGAGGATGCGCTTGTCATCATCCTGACCCAGCCGAAGAACGCCCTGGTGAAGCAGTACCAGCGCCTGTTCGAGCTGGAAGACACCGAACTGGACTTTACCGAAGAAGCGCTGAAAGCGATTGCCCGCAAGGCGATCGAGCGCAAAACCGGCGCGCGTGGCCTGCGCTCGATCATGGAGGACATCCTGCTGGATACCATGTTCGAACTTCCGGGCATGGACAGTGTCACCAAGGTTGTCGTCAACGAGGAGGCCGTGACCTCCGATGCGCAGCCGCTGATGATCCACGCCGATGCCGAGAAAGAGCCGGCCTCGGCGGGATAACCTACGAAGATTACCGATATAGCGGCGCGGGGCCTTCCGCGCCGTTTTCTTTTGAAGGATTTCGAGATGATCAGACGGATTTCATCGGGCGGTGAATTCGAGGCCAAAATCGGGTACTGCCGCGCGGTTGTGGCGGGCGGTTTTGTCCATGTCGCGGGAACCGTTGGGCAGGGCGATAACGTGGTCGAACAGTGCCGATCGGCACTGCAGACGATTGGAGCCGCACTGGAGGAAGCCGGAGCCACCTTTGCGGATGTCGTGCGGGTGAACTATTACCTGCCGGACGCGGCCGAGTTCGAGCCGTGCTGGCCGGTATTGGCGGAAACCTTTGGCGCCAACCCGCCCGCGGCGACGATGATCGAATGCAATCTGATTGATCCGAAGTACCGGATCGAGATCGAGGTCACGGCACTGGCTCCGGCCTGATCAGTCCAGCATTAGGCTGGCGGAAACCCTTGTGGGGCAAAACTGCCAATTCCCGCCGTCCAAACGGCTTGCAGAGGCCAAGCCACTGGACCTTGGCGGGAAATTGGGTCATATCGGTTGCGGATAAATCCGGAGGCATCCATGGGAATCCTGAACACTCTTCTGCGCGCCGTGACCTGGTGGAACGGCAGCACGCTCAACACCGCGATTTTTACCGCCCGCAAGGGGATCAAGGTGGGCGAGGATGATCAGGGCAACGTGTTCTATCGCAACGCCGATGACAGCAAGCGCTGGGTGATTTTCAACGGCGAAGCGGAAGCCTCCCGGGTCAGCCCAGATTGGCATGGCTGGCTGCATCGTACGTTCGACGAGGTGCCTAGCGAGAAACCGTTGAAGCACAAGCCTTGGGAAAAGCCCCATCAGGAAAACCTGACCGGCACAATGTTGGCCTATGCGCCCGCCGGATCGATCCGCGCAGGCGGAGAGCCGAAAGAGCGCCGTGACTACGAGGCTTGGGTGCCCGAGTAAACCATCGCCAGAAGGCCGATAAGAATGTCCCATAATCCAACCGAAGTTTTCGCCGGCGGGATCGTGCTGGCCGCTGCCGTGGCTTTCGCCGTTTATGCCGGTCAAGCCGCGGGCCTCGCCCAGGGCGGCGCGTCCTACGATCTGAGTGCGTCTTTCCGTTCTCTGGAAGGGGTCAGCATCGGCACCGACGTCCGCCTTGCCGGTGTCAAGATCGGCACCGTGACCGGGGTGGAACTCAACCCTGAAACCTTCCGCGCCGACACCGTTTTTTCGGTGAAAGAGGGCATCCAGATCCCGGATGACAGTTCGGTTGTGATCTCCTCGGAGGGGCTTCTCGGGGGCAACTTCGTGGAAATCATGCCGGGCGGGTCCCCCTTTGCCCTGGAGGCGGGGGATGAGATCGTCGACACCCAAGGGGCGGTCAGTCTCATCTCGCTGCTGGTGAAATTCGTCGCAGGCGGGGACGATTCCTGATGCGTGTGGCCGCGCTTTTGACCGCTGTCGCGTTTGCGCTGCCCCTTACAGGGCAGTCTGGTCACGCTCAGGAGCAGGCAAAACAGGGTGAGACCGCCAAGCCGGGCACAGCGGCGGTGCTGCGTGCACTGGACAAGGTCAACGGTCACACCATTGACGCCGAAGTCGCTGTTGGGGACAAGGCGGCCATGTTTGGGCTGCTGGTGTCAGTGCGGGATTGCCGCTACCCCGCCGACAACCCAACCGGTGATGCCTATGCCTTCCTGAGCGTGCATGACCCCGAAGATGGCACATCCCATTTCGAAGGGTGGATGATCGCATCCAGCCCGGCGTTGAACGCGCTGGATCACAGCCGCTATGACGTTTGGGTCATCCGCTGCAATAACAGCTGAGGGCTGGGAATAGGCGGGCGGGTGAAGTCTGCCTCGACCTGTAGCGCTTCACGCAGTTGTGCGCGATAGCGGGCGCGGGTAATCTCGACACCCCCCAACGACGCCAGATGCGGTGTCAGGAACTGGGTGTCACACAGCACATAGCCAGCCTGCCGCAACCTGTCGGTGAGGTAGGCCAAAGCGACCTTGGACGCATCCCGGCAGCGCGAAAACATGCTTTCGCCGAAAAAGGCACCGCCCAAAGACACGCCATAGGTGCCGCCGACCAGTTCGCCATCCTTCCAGATCTCTAGGGAATGGGCGTTGCCCAACTGGTGCAGTTCCTGGTAGCGGGCGCGGATTTCATCATTGATCCAGGTTTCGGCACGGTCTGCGCAGCCATCCACCACGGCGGCGAAAGCCCGGTTCACGGTCACGTCGAAGCCGCCGTTGCGGATGCGTTTGGCGAGCGAGCGCGAGATGTGAAACGCATCCAATGGCAACACCCCGCGCCGTTTGGGATCGACCCAGAACACTTCGGGGTCGTCACGGTGCTCGGCCATGGGGAACACCCCGGCTGAATAGGCGTGCAGCAAAAGATCCGCGGTCAGGCTCATGATAGTGGGAGTATAGGACAGATTTGGGCGAAAAAGTAAAACGGGGCGCAGCCAGTGGTGCGCCCCGTCTATGTTGGTCTTAGCCCGGACGGTTTTCTTCCAGCCACCGTTCCAGCCAGTGAATGCCGTAGTCGCCGCTGTGGATGTCCTCCTCCTGCAGCAGCGCGTGGAACAGGGGCACGGTGGTGTCGATGCCGTCGATGATCAGCTCACCCAGGGCGCGGTGCAGACGTGCCAGCGCCTCGGCCCGGTCACGACCGTGCACGATCAGCTTGCCGATCAGCGAGTCGTAATAGGGCGGGATCGAGTAGCCGTCATAGAGCGCCGAATCCATCCGCACGCCCAGACCACCCGGCGCATGGAACGCGGTGATCTTGCCCGGGCAAGGGGCAAAGTTCGGCAGTTTCTCGGCGTTGATCCGGACCTCGATGGCGTGGCCGTTGATCTCCAGTTCGTCCTGTGTGAACGACAGCGGCAGGCCTTCGGCCACCCGGATCTGCTCACGGACCAGGTCGACGCCAAAGATGGCTTCGGTGACCGGGTGTTCGACCTGAAGGCGGGTGTTCATTTCGATGAAATAGAACTCGCCGTCTTCATAGAGGAATTCCACGGTGCCAGCGCCGGAGTACCCCATCTTGCCGATCGCGTCGGCGCAGATCTTGCCGATGCGGGCCCGTTCTTCGGGGGTGATGCATGGGCCGGGGGCTTCCTCGAACACCTTCTGGTGGCGGCGCTGCAGCGAGCAGTCCCGTTCCGCCAGGTGAAGGCCGGTGCCCTTGCCGTCACCGAAAACCTGCACTTCGATATGACGCGGTTTTTGGAGGTATTTCTCCATGTAGACTTCGTCATTGCCAAAGGCCGCCTTGGCTTCGGAGCGGGCGGTGGAGAAGGCCATCTCCAGCTCTTTTTCGTTCAGAGCCACTTTCATCCCGCGACCACCACCGCCGGCGGTTGCCTTGATGATGACGGGATAGCCCATGTCGGCCGCCACCTTCTTGGCGGTGGCCAGGTCGGGCACGCCGCCCTCGGAGCCGGGCACCACCGGGATGCCGAGCTTCTTGGCGGTTTCCTTGGCGGTGATCTTGTCACCCATGATGCGGATATGCTCGGCCGAGGGGCCGATGAAGGTCAGCCCGTGGTCTTCGATGATCTGCACGAAGTTGGCGTTTTCCGACAGGAAGCCATAGCCCGGGTGAATCGCCTGGGCACCGGTGATCTCGCAGGCCGAGATGATGGCCGGGATCGACAGGTAGCTTTGCGCGCCGGACGGCGGGCCGATGCAGACGGATTCGTCTGCCATGCGTACGTGCATTGCGTCCGCGTCAGCGGTGGAGTGCACCGCGACCGACTTGATGCCCATTTCCCGGCAGGCACGGATCACGCGCAGGGCGATCTCGCCACGGTTGGCAATCAGGATCTTGTCAAACATGGCAGATCCTTACTCGATGATGACCAGGGGAGACCCGAATTCCACGGCGGCGCCGTCTTCCACCAGGATGCGCTTCACGGTGCCCGCTTTCGGCGCCGGGATGTGGTTCATGGTCTTCATCGCTTCGACGATCAGCAGGGTTTCGCCTTCGCTGACCTGCTTGCCGACAGAGATGAACGCCGGTGCACCGGGTTCTGCCTGCAGATACACGGTGCCAACCATCGGGGAGGTAACCGCACCGGGGTGGCTGGCGGGGTCTTCGTTGGCGGCAGCGGGTGCTGCGGCGGGGGCAGCAGCCGGTGCGGGCGCAGCGGCAACAGGGGCGGGTGCGGCAGCTGCAGGAGCGGGGGCGGCGGCCATCACAGTCTGGCGCGACACGCGCACATTCAGGCTGTCTTCCTCGCCGTATTCTCGTTTGACCTGCAGTTCGGTCAGATCGTTGTCGCGCAGCAGTTCTGCCAGCGCCTTGATGAATGCCACGTCAGCTTCGTGAGATTTGTTGGTCATTTTGTCCTCAGCCAATTCCGACAGGCCCGCCGGTCCGGCGGGCAGGAAATTATGGCGCTTATAGGGTAAGGATTACCGCAAGGAAAGCGCTGTCGATCCGTGCCGTAACATGGAGGTTTCGGCCCGGATTTGCAATTGCTGTGCCGTATTTCGGCTCAGAGCGGCATGCCGGTCAGTTTCGCCACCAGTTCCGGGAGTTTGCGGGCCCCGAACTTCTGCAGCAGATGGGCGCGATGGCTTTCCACCGTGCGGTAGGAAAGCTCCAGCTGCTGGCCGATTTCCTTGGCCGACAACCCCTTGCAGGTCAGGATTGCCACCTCGCGCTCGCGCGGTGTCAGCGACACCACGGGGCGGTCGTCGGAGATGTCGGCAAAGGACCAGACGCCGGTCTGAAATGGCTCCTCGGGCGTGACGGAGCGGCCGCGCACGCGACACCAGAACAACGCACCGCTGCGCCGCCGCATGATGCGTTCATCGCTGTATCGGCCGCAACGGGCCTCGGGTTGGCGTAAGACGGTGCCGATGCGGTTGTAGTCTTCCTGGCTCGGGTACAGGTCGGCCACCGGCAGGCCGGTATAGTCGCCCGGCGCACCGCCGAAGGTTTCGGCAAATTGCAGGTTGCACCGGGTGATGATGCGATGCTCCAGCACCGCGAGGCCGACAGGGGCATGATCGAAGGCAAGGTCACTCATTCGGGTGTCTTACCCCGTCCTGTCCGAAGAAATGAAGAGGGGAGTTTCGCGAGTCACGAATTGGATTCGCCAGGCCGCGCACACGGCTGCGTGGATGTAGAGACGTATCGCCGACGGTAAGCGGAAGATTCGGTTCGTTTTGCGTGTCCTTGCCCGGCGGCAATTGCCCCCGCATACGGGCCGAAGCCCTGCGGCGGGGGCGGAGAATTCAGATCGCCAGATATTCGGCGCGCAGTTCCTCGTTTTCGAGCACCTCGGCGGCAGTTCCGTCGAACACGATGCCGCCAGTGTCGAGAATCACCGCCCGGTCGGCTAGTTCCAGAGCGCGCACTGCGTTTTGCTCCACGATGATGGTTGTCATACCCTGTTCCTTGATGTGGATGAGCGTCTTTTCGATCTCGTCCACGATCACCGGTGCCAGACCTTCGTAAGGTTCATCCAGCAAGAGCACCTTGATGTCGCGCGCCAGGGCACGGGCGATGGCCAGCATCTGCTGTTCGCCACCGGACAGCGTCACGCCCTCTTGTTTGCGTCGTTCCCCAAGGCGCGGGAAAAGGTCGTAGAGACGCTCCAGTGACCAGCCGATCGGCGGCGCGATCTGGGCCAGTTGCAGGTTTTCCTCCACCGTCAGACCGGGGATGATGCGGCGGTCTTCGGGGACAAGCCCCAGCCCGGCCGCCGCCGCTTCATGCGAGGCCATTTTGTGAAGGGGCTGGTGATCCAGCCAGATTTCGCCGCGCGTCACCATCGGGGAGCCGGTGCGCGCGATCGAGCGCAGGGTCGAGGTCTTGCCAGCGCCGTTGCGGCCCAGAAGTGCGAGGATCTCGCCCTCGTGGACGTTGAAGTTGATGCCCTGCACGATGTAGCTCTCGCCATAGTAGGCATGCACGTCCCAGACCGACAGGAAGGCGGGCGCGGTGGTGGCCTGGTTGGCGTTCTTCGAGAAATCGGGTTTCACGTTCATGGGGTCTGCTCCTTACGCCGACTCGCCGAGGTAGGCTTCGCGTACCTTGGGATTGCCGCGGATGTTCTGCGGATCGTCCTCGACCAGCGGCGTGCCCTGGGCCAGCACGGTGATCCGATTGGCCAGGCTGAACACCACATGCATGTCGTGTTCGATGATGGCGATGGTGATGTCGCGCTCGTCGCTGATCTGTTTCAGCAGGTCGATGGTGTTGTTGGTGTCGGCCCGCGCCATACCCGCGGTGGGTTCGTCCAGCAGCAGCAGGCGCGGCTCCTGGCTGAGGCACATGCCGATCTCAAGCCGTCGCTTGTCACCGCGGGACAGGGCAGCGGCATGCATGTGCCGCTTGTCCGCCATGTTCATCTCCACCAGCATGGCTTCAGCGCGATCCAGGATGTCCTGCTGTTTCAGCACCGCCGACAGGGCGTTCAGCTCGAACGCGCCGTCGCGCTTGGCGAAACAGGGGATCATCATGTTCTCCAGCACCGTCAGATCGCCAAAGATCTCGGGCGTCTGGAACACGCGGGAGATGCCCATCTGGTTGATCTCGTATGGCGCGCGTCCCAGCACCGACTGGCCGTCGAACATCACCGATCCGGTGTCGGGGATCAGCTTGCCCACCAGGCAGTTCAGCAGGGTGGATTTGCCCGCGCCGTTCGGCCCGATGATGGCGTGGACCGAGTTTTCCTTTACGCTGAGGTTCACATCGGACAGGGCCTGCAGCCCGCCGAACCGTTTCCCCACGTCTTTGACTTCAAGGATACCCATTGCTTTGTCTCCTTATTCCGCGGGGTTGGTTTCTTTGGCGGTGCTGCTGTCCTTGGCCCTGCGGCCCTGGATCCAGCCCCTGATGCGCTGACCGCCTTCAACCAGGCCGCCGGGCAGGAAGATCACCACCAGCATGAACAGGATGCCCAGCGTCAGATGCCAGCCCTTGCCGATGAAGGGGTGGATCAGGAAGACCACCGCGTCTTCCATGCCGTCGGGCATGAAACTGAACCAGCTGTGCAGCACGTTGTCGTTGATCTTCGAGAAGATATTTTCGAAGTACTTGATGAAACCGGCGCCCAGCACCGGGCCGATCAGCGTACCGGCGCCGCCGAGGATGGTCATCAGCACCACCTCGCCCGAGGCCGTCCACTGCATCCGCTCCGCCCCGGCCAGCGGGTCCATCGAGGCCATTAGCCCGCCCGCAAGACCGGCATACATTCCGGAAATCACGAAGGCTGCCAGCGTGTAGGGCCGGGTGTTCAGTCCGGTGTAGTTCATCCGCTGCTGGTTCGATTTCACCGCCCGCAGCATCATGCCAAAGGGCGAGCGGAAGATGCGGATCGACAGGTAAAAGGCCGCCAGCATGATGAAGGCGCAGAGGTAGTAGCCCGCGTTGAACTGGAACGCCCAGGGGCCGACCGCCATCTCGAAGGTGGAGCGCATTTCCAGGCCAAACAGGTTGGTCACCGGGATCGAGCCGTCTTCTGTGGCGGAGACGCCCAGGATGCGGGGGTCTTCCAGTGTCAGCTGCAGGCCGGTTTCACCGTTGGTGATCGGGGTCAGCACCGAGTAGGCGAGGTTGAACGACATCTGCGCAAATGCCAGCGTCAGGATCGAGAAGTAGATACCAGAGCGGCGCAGCGAGATAAATCCGATCAACAGCGCAAACAGGCCCGCCACGATCACCGACAGCACAATCGCCGGGATCACGTTCATGCCGATCAGCTTGAACATCCACACGGCCGAGTAGGAGCCGACGCCGAGGAAGGCCGCATGGCCGAACGACAGGTAACCGGTGAGCCCGAACAGGATATTGAAGCCGATGGCGAAGATCCCGAAAATCACGAAACGCTGCATCAGGTCCGGATAGCCCGCGTTGAACTGCGCCAGCCCGCTGTCGGTGGGGAAGGGGTTCAGGATGAAGGGGGCGAACATCGTCAGGCAGGCCACGATGATCAGCAAAGAGGTGTCTTTTTTGTTCAGTCCGAACATGTCTTTAGTCCTCCATCACGCCTTTGCGGCCCATCAGGCCTCGCGGACGGGTCAGCAGAATGATGATGGCCACCAGATAGATGATGATCTGGTCGATGCCGGGGATCAGCGACTTGATCTCGTTCATCGAGGCAAAGCTCTCGAGGATGCCCAAGAGGAAGCCCGCCAGAACCGCACCGGGCAGGGAGCCCATGCCGCCGACGACCACCACCACGAAGCTGAGGACCAGGAAGTCCATGCCCATGTGGTAGTTCGGCGAGTTGATCGGGGTGTACATGACACCCGCCAGACCGGCGACGGCGGCGGCGATGCCGAACATGATGGTGAAGCGGCGGTCGATGTTGATGCCCAGAAGGCCCACTGTCTCGCGGTCCGCCATGCCGGCCCGCACCACCATGCCAAAGGTGGTGAACTGCAGGAAGCTGAAGATTCCCCCGATGATGACCACGGCAAAGAAGAAATAGACCACGCGCCAGACCGGATAGACGATGTCCATGCCGATCGCGGCGCCCAGGTTGACCACGCCGTTCAGCGCGTCCGGCGCCGGGGTCTGGATCGGGTTGGCGCCGTAGAAATACTTGACCACTTCCTGCAGCACGATGGCGAGGCCGAAGGTCACTAGGATCTGGTCAGCATGGGGGCGTTTGTAGAAATGCTTGATCAGCCCGCGTTCCATCACGTAGCCGACGCCGATCATGATCGGGATGGCAAACAGGATGGCCAGCGGAACCGCCCAGTCGATGATGGCTCCGCCGAACTCGGGGCCGAACCAGGCCTCGACATAAGGGGTCTTCACCTTCAGCGGGTTGCCGAGGAAGTCGGTCTGCGTTTCGTCGACCACTTCATAGCTGAGGTTCAGCAGCCGCTGCAGGGTGACGGCGCAGAAGGCGCCGATCATGAACAAGGCCCCATGGGCAAAGTTCACCACGCCCAGCGTGCCAAAGATAAGTGTCAAACCCAGCGCGATGAGCGCATAGGCCGAGCCCTTGTCGAGCCCGTTCAAGATTTGCAAAAGGATTGCGTCCATGGATCCCGCCCCCGGGGTTAGTCTGGGTGGTAGAGATAAAACCGGTCGGTTCAGGGGCTTCGCGCCCCCGGTCGAACGCCGCGCGTCCGGTTGCCGGTCCGGGATGGAAGGCCGGGCGCGTCGGGCGCCCGGCCGGATCTGCGGGGCTTAGGCGCCCGGATTGCAGGCGCCGAGGTTGCCGCCGGCAAACATCGGGTGATCCGGTGCGTATTCCACCTGCGCGCGCGGCGTGACCTCGACCACTTCCAGAAGGTCGAATTCCGAGGTCGGGTTTTCCTTCCCGCGCACCACGAGGACGTCCTTGAAGCACTGGTGGTCTTCGGCGCGGTAGAGGGTCGGGCCGTTGCCCAGACCGTCGAACTCATAGCCCTCAAGGGCTTCGACGACGGCACAGGGGTTGAAGCTGCCGGCCCGTTCCACCGCATCCGCATAAAGCAGCGTCTGCACGTAGCAGGTGTGCGCTGCCTGGCTCGGCGGGAAGCCGTATTTGGTGCCGAAGGATTTCACGAAGGCCTTGGAACCCTCATCCTGCAGCGTCCAGTGCCAGTTGGTGGAGCCATGGATGCCCTTCACGTTTTCGCCCGCACCCTTGGCCATCAGGCGGGAATAGAGCGGCACCACGATTTCGAAGTTCTTGCCGTTCACCACCTTGTCACGCAGGCCGAACTGCACCGCGTTGGTCAGCGAGTTCACCATGTTACCGCCATAGTGGTTCAGCACCAGCACATCCGCGCCCGAGTTCAGAACCGGCGCGATGTAGGAGGAGAAGTCGGTGGCCGCCAGCGGCGTGCGGACCTTGTTCACGGTCTGCCAGCCCAGCGCCTCGGTGGCGGCGGCGATCGATTCTTCCTGGGTCCAGCCCCAAGTGTAGTCGGCGGTCAGGTGATAGGCGACGCGGTCGGTGCCATAGAGGTTCTTCAGCACCGGCGCCAGCGCTGCCGCCGACATGTAGCCGTTGAAGAAGTGACGGAAACCGTTGGCTTTCTTGTCCTTGCCGGTGGTGTCGTTGGAGTGCGTGAGGCCAGCCATGAAGATCACGCCCGCTTCCTGGCACAGCCCCTGGACGGCAATCGCCACGCCCGAGGAAGAACCGCCGGTGATCATCACCGCGCCGTCTTTTTCAATCATCGACTTGGCTGAGGCGCGGGCGGCGTCAGACTTGGTCTGGGTGTCGCCGGTGACATACTCCACCTTCTTGCCGAGAATGCCGTTGCCTTGCAGCGCCTTGGAGCTGAAGGTGTTCATCATGCCGCCGTCGCCGCCGCCGTTCAGGTGCTCGACCGCCAGTTCATAGGCGCGCAGCTCGTCCGCGCCCTCGTCTGCGTAGGGCCCGGTCTGGGGCACGTTGAAGCCCAGGGTCACGCTGCTGCCGGTGGGCTCGTTTGTAAAGGCCGCGGCGGATGAAGCTGTAAAGATCGTCGGCAGCGCCACGCCGGCCCCGGCCATGGCGCCGGTTCTCAGCACGCCGCGACGCGATACGTCAAATTTGGACATGTATTCCTCCCTAGTGTGATTGACACCTTGCAGCTCCTCACTTCTGCGCGGTATCAGCACTTTTCGTGCAAAATCAGTATGAGAGCGCGATGTAAATTCAGGCAATAAAACCCTTTGGTGGCTTGAAAATTATGTAAATAACTGAACAGTGGTTTTGGGTGTACTGTAAAGAACCTTATGTTGCGACGCAGAAAGCCCTTGAAATAGAAGCGTTTTGGGGAGCGCCCGCAAAATGGCACGCGACACTCTCACCGGCAGCCGGATCCGTGAACGCAGGCTCATCCTTGGGTTGCGGCAGGCCGAACTGGCCCGTCAGGCCGGGATTTCGGCGTCCTACCTCAACCTGATCGAGCACAACCGGCGCAGAATCGGCGGGAAATTGCTGGTCGATATTGCCGCAGTGCTGGGAGTTGAGCCCTCAATGCTGAGTGAAGGTGCCGAGGCGGCGCTGATCTCGACCCTGCGCGAGGCGGCGGCAGACAGCGGTGTGCCGGTGGCGGAACTGGACCGGGTCGATGAATTTGCCGGCCGCTTTCCCGGCTGGGCCGAGGTGCTGGCGGCCTGCCACAGGCGGATTGCAACGCTTGAACAAATGGTTGAAACCCTGTCGGACAGGTTGACCCATGACCCCAACCTCGCGGCCTCGGTGCACGAAGTCTTGTCGACTGCGGCTGCGATCCGTTCGACCGCCTCTATCCTGGCCGAACCGGGTGAACTGGAGCCGCAGTGGCGTGATCGGTTCCACAAGAACCTGAACGAGGATTCGCTGCGGCTCGCGGAGAGCAGTCGAGCACTCGTGAGTTTTCTCGACGAGCGCGACACCGACAGCCCACGCCGTGGCATGCCGCAGGAAGAGGCGGAGGATTATTTCCAGTCAAAAGGATTCCATTTTCCGGCTTTGGAGGACGGGCAACTCGGTATTGCGGATATGATGGCTGAGGTCCCCGCCGAGCTGAGCGCGGCTGCGCGCAGTCTGGTTCAGGTTGCGCTCGAGCAATACCTGTCCGATGCGCGGGACCTGCCCATGGAGCCGCTGGCCGCCGAGATTGCATCCGCGGGCATCGATCCCGTCGGTCTGGCCAGGCGTTTCGGCTGTGGTCTGCCCGCGGTTCTGCGACGACTGGGGGTGTTGCCGGAAGCCGTTCTGGGGCGCGAGGCCGGTCTGGTGATCTGTGATGCCTCGGGCACCCTGTTGTTCCGCAAACCTGTCACGGGGTTTGCGATGCCGCGTTTTGGGGCGTCCTGTCCGCTGTGGCCCCTGTATACGGCCTTGGTCCACCCGCATGTTCCCGTGCGACGCCATGTGGTGCAGCAGGGGCGCAATGCAGCCGCATTCGAATGCATGGCAGTTGCCTGGCCGCAGGAACAGCCGGATTTCGGGAGCGATCCCGTGTACCGCGCCGTCATGCTGATCCTGCCCTCAGGACAGCCGACGCAGGACGCGCAGCCGGTCGGCGCCAGCTGTCGGATCTGTCCACGCCGGGGCTGCCCGGCACGCCGGGAGCCGTCGATTCTAAAGGAACAGTTTTGACAGTTGGGCAACTCCGGCGCTAACCTGCGCCGAAACAAGGGGGACAGCGTCTCCGCGCCGGCCCGGCCGGAGGCGGTGCGTCGGGAGGAAGAGCTGCGGATGGGCAGGCATGTTGTTCTGATTGAAGATGAACCAAATATCACCGAAGCCATTCGGTTTCTGTTGACGCGAGATGGCTGGGACGTCGACGCGCACGCCGAAGGCAGTGCAGCTGTTGAGTTGATCCGGCAGGCGGGACCGGATCTCGTGATACTGGATCTCATGCTGCCGGGAAAAAGTGGGCTGGAGATTGTTCGGGAATTGCGGGCGCATCCGGACATGCAGGCTTTGCCGGTGCTAATGCTGACGGCGCGCGGTCAGTTGCGCGATCGTGAAATGGCCGAAAAGGCTGGTGTCACCCGTTTCATGACCAAACCGTTCTCCAACGCCGAAGTGTTGACCGCGGTGCGCGACTTGCATGCTCAGGCGGGGCAGGGATGATCTCGCGATGAAACCCGGCGAGGGCCACGACAGACAGGCGCCAGCGGGCACTACGTCCAGAGCAACAGCCATGTACGACAGGCAAGCAGGCAGCGCCGAGGCGGACCTCGACAGACCAGACGGGACCAAGAGCGCCAGACGCAGCAGGGATTTCCGCCATGAGGTGCCGAGTGAAACTGGATCACCCGCGGAACGGCTGACCTATCGGCGTCGGCGGTTGATGGATATCGCAAGGTTGTTGCCGGTCCTTGGGGCGTTGCTGCTGGCCTTGCCGCTGTTGTGGGCCGAAGCCTCCACCCATCCGGCCGCGCGGGATGGCGTCAGCATGTCTACCGCCATAATCTATGTCTTTGCGGTCTGGGCGGGGCTGATCGCGGCCTGTTTTGCCTTCAGCCTTGCGGTGCAGCGGTGGGCGGAACATTGGATTGGCCGTGACACGGGGCAAGCAGTCTCGCCGGGGCGGCAGGAGGGCCGGTGATGGCCTCTCTGAACCTGCTGGTCTTTGTTTGCCTCGCCTACGTTGCGTTCCTGTTTTTCATCGCGTTCTGGGCCGACCGCATGGCGTCGCGCGGGCGAAGCGCGGCGTGGATGCGTTCGCCGCTGATCTATACGTTGTCCCTGTCAATCTATTGTACGGCCTGGACTTTTTATGGCGCGGTCGGGTACGCGGTTCGCTCGGGACTGGAATTCGTCACGATCTATCTCGGCCCATCGCTGGTGATGGTTGGCTGGTGGTGGGGGCTGCGCAAACTGGTGCGGATCGGCCGCAGCCAGCGCATCACCTCGATCGCGGACCTTCTGTCATCGCGTTACGGCAAATCGAACCTGCTGGCGACCGGGGTGACGATCCTCGCGGTGATCGGGGTGACGCCATATATTTCGTTGCAGTTGCAATCCGTCACGCTGTCGTTCGCCATCTTCGCCGAGGCGGACCCGCAGCGGGGCCACAACGAGACGTCAATCGTATTCTGGGTGGCCTGTGGGCTGGCGGTCTTTGCGATCTTGTTCGGCACCCGCAACCTCAATGCCAATGAGCGCCATCACGGGGTGGTGACGGCCGTCGCCTTCGAGGCCATCGTCAAACTGGCGGCGTTGCTGGCCGTCGGGATTTTCGTGGTCTGGGGGGTCGCCGGAGGAGCCGGAGAGGCGCTGGCGCGCATCGATGCATCACAGATCGGCCAGTGGAACGTGGATGGCAGCCGCTGGGCGACCGTGACCTTTCTGGCGGCGGCCGCATTTGTCTGCCTGCCGCGTATGTTCCAGGTGATGGTTGTCGAGAACGAGGACGAGCGTCATCTGCGGATCGCGTCCTGGGCGTTCCCTCTGTACCTTTTGTTGATGTCGATGTTCGTGGTGCCGATCGCCGCCATCGGCCTTGAATTGATGCCAGAGGGCAGTAACCCCGACATGTTCGTGTTGACGCTGCCGTTGCAGCAGGGCCAGCAAGGGCTTGCCATGCTGTCGTTTCTCGGCGGGTTCTCCTCGGCTACGTCGATGGTGATCGTCGCAGCGATGGCCCTGTCGACCATGGTGTCGAACCACATCGTGATGCCGGTGTGGCTGCGGCTGCAAGATCGCAGGGCCTCGGTCTCCGGCGACGTGCGCGACGTGGTGCTCCTGGCGCGTCGGGTTTCGATCGCCGCCGTCATGGGGCTGGGATACTTCTACTATCACCTGTCCGGCGGCGCAGAGGCGCTTGCGGCGATTGGGCTTATTTCCTTTGCCGGTGTGGCGCAGATCCTGCCTGCGCTGGTTGGCGGGCTGTTCTGGCGCGGCGCCACGCGCAGCGGGGCATTGGCCGGGCTGACGGTCGGATTTACGATCTGGCTGTATACCATGCTGCTGCCGGCGCTTGGCGGGGGGCTGCTGCCCGATCATATCCTGCGCGAGGGGCTGTTTGGTCTCGACTGGCTGCGCCCGCGGGCCCTGTTCGGCATTGAAGGGCTGGACCCGACCGTTCATGCGGTCATGTGGTCACTAACATTGAATGCACTGGCGTTCTGCGTGGTGTCTCTCATCAGCTTTCCCAGTCCGCTTGAGCGGTTGCAGGGCGCGCAGTTCGTCAATGTCTTTGAACATTCCGCCGCGCCGGGTGGCTGGACCGGTTCGGTGGCGCAGAGCGAAGACCTGATGATCATGTCACAGCGCATCCTTGGGGCGGCCGAGGCACAGGCGCTGTTCCAGAGCGAGTTGCGCCGCCAGGGCGGGCGCGGCACGCTGCCTGAACCCACCCCGGTGTTCCTCGAACGACTGGAGCGGGAACTCAGCGCCTCGATCGGGGCTGCGGCGGCCCATGCAATGATCGGTCAGATCGTGGGGGGATCTTCGGTTTCCGTGCAGGACCTGCTAGCGGTGGCGGATGAGACCGCGCAGATCCTGGAATACTCCAGCCGATTGGAGGCGCAGTCCGCGGAGTTGTCTGATACGGCGCGTAAACTACAGGAAACAAACGAAAAACTGACGCAGATATCCAAGCAAAAGGATGCATTCCTTAGCCAGGTCAGCCACGAGCTCCGGACACCGATGACCTCGATCCGGGCCTTTTCGGAAATTCTGCGCGACGATGGCCAGCTCAGCGCCGAGGAGCAGCGCCACTACGCGGGCATCATTCACGATGAAACCCTTCGGCTGACACGGCTTTTGAACGATCTCCTGGATCTCAGTGTGCTGGAAAACGGTCAGGTTAACCTGAACCTCAGCGAAGGCAGCCTGTCGGAGGTTCTGGATCACGCCATCGCCGCGGCTCTTGCCGGGTCCGAACGGCCGCTGCGGGTGCGGCGCAGCCCGGAACTGGAGACCTTCCGGCTATCGTCTGACCTAGACCGACTGGCCCAGGTTTTCATCAACCTGATCTCCAACGCCCAGAAGTATTGCGATGCCGCGGAGCCGGAATTGACCATTGCCGCCAATTTGTCCGGAGGGCGGCTGCACGTCGATTTTACGGACAATGGCAGCGGCGTGCCGGTGGAATACCGGCAGATGATTTTCGAGAAATTTGCCCGCGTGCGCCCCGAGCGTGCCGGTGGCGCAGGTCTCGGTTTGGCAATCTGTCGCGAGGTCATGCAGCGATTGGGCGGGGACGTGACCTACCTTGCTGACCACGCCGGAGGTGCCTTCAGGGTTTCGATTCCGGAAATCGAAATAAAGGCGGCGTGACAATGGCTTGGATACAGGAGTTGTTAACCTTTTTTCTGCTAAAAAGGGGCAAACGAGACGCGTGAAGGGCGGGTAAGGCAGCCTATGTCTGAAATGAATCCAGCAGAGGCAGACCGCGGCAAGCAGAGCGTGCTTGCACGCAAGCTTGCGGCGACGAAAGAGGGGACCAGTTCGACCGGTAGCTCCCCAACGTTGAAGGCATTGCGCCGCTCCGTCGCGCGCGCGGCAGCGGATTTGTGTGACCTGCCGGTGGCTGTATTGGCCGCGCGGCAGTGTAACCGCCCCCCCGAAGACCTGGCACCGCAATTGTCCGACGACGATCTTCTGGTGGTGCTGGATTGCCCGCAGGGGCGCATGGGCGCGGTTTGTATGGACGCGGCAACCGTGACCGCCTTGATCCAGAAACAGACCATTGGTGCCGTGATTGGTATGCCGCCCGAGGGCCGGACCTACACGCCGACCGACGCCGCCATGACCGCCGAGTTTCTTGAGCGTAGCTTCGCCAAGGTGGTCTCGATGCTGGAGGGGCAGACGGATCAGGGCATCTTCTCGGGCTATCGTTTCGGGGCGCAGGTGGATTCCGTGCGCAGCCTCGTATTGGGGCTGGAGGCCGAAGATTACCGGGTGATCGAGCTGAACCTGGACCTCGCATCGGGGGCGATGCAGGGCGTGATGAAGCTGGTCCTGCCCGAGCCGACTGCCGAAGAGCTGCAAGAGGCCAACGGCGGCGCTTTGAAAGGACCGTCTTTGGGCGGCAACATGGGCGCGATCAGGGCGGAACTCTCCGCGGTGCTGTGCAAAATGCGCGTGCCGCTGCAGGAGTTTGCGAATCTGAAGGAGGGAGACCTGCTGCCTCTGGATGCCGCATTCCTCTATGAGACGGATTTGCTGACGATTGGCGGTCAATCGGTCGCGCAAGGACGGCTTGGGCAATTGAATGGGTCACGCGCGGTGCGCCTGAACCAGACTCGAACGCGGCTGGTCAGCGATGTCGGGGCGGATGAGATGGCCTTTTCCGAGGGCGGTGCGGCTGCGGCTGATGGTCTGTCAGGCGGCGCGCCGACGCTGGATATGGGCATCGCGGACCAAGGTCTGCAGGACCCGATGGCACTGGATGCGGTGCCGCAATTGGAAGCAACGCCTGCCTTGGGGAATGCTGGTGGTCTTGAGCCCGCGATGGGCGGTGACCTGTCCAATGGGTTCGACGGAGACCTTTCCGGCGGACTGACCGGCGATCTTGCGGATGAACTTATGGGAGAGTTTAATGCGGGGCTGGATGGAGGTTTGCCAGACCTGCCGGACCTGCCCGCAGCGGACCTTGGCGATTTTGATCCGGGCGATGCTGCGCTTGAAATCTCTCAATTGGCCGGGCTGGATTCTGCTTTGCAGGAAGGCACCTAGGCAACCCACCGCCCTGAGGTGAGGGGGTGTGCCCAAGGGCGGAGTTGGAACAGCTATCGTAAATAGTGGGGTGTCCGGAGGTGCGCTGTGCCCGGGATCCGCATGTGGGTGCTTTGCCCGGAACACGGCAAGCCAGCTACCGCATAAATCAGCCTAGGGCAAAGCGGGCGCGCACTAACTGGCCGCGCCGAAAGGGCGAGGCCAGTGATTTGACGTCAGCTGCTCGCTAGGCTCTCCAGCGTTGGGCGCAGCCCGTCAAGCTGATAGCCAGCAGCCTGTGTCCGCGACAGAATTTCCTCCGTCGGCAGATCACTTGCCTGGCTCAGCGCCCAGACCACCGAACAACGAGTGCCGGATGCACAATAGGCCAGGACCGGCCCTTCGCAGTTCTCGTACAGCGCTCGCTGGCGCGCCACGTTCTCAGGCGTCATCGTCTGGTGGGTCAATGGCAGCACTTCAAAGTGCAGACCCAGTTCTTCGGCCGCGGCACCGATGGTTGCGGCGTGATGGCTGGGGGGAACTTCCTCATCCGGGCGATTGCAGATCACCGTTTTGAAACCGGCGGCAACAATTGCGGGCAGATCTTCGACCGAGATCTGCGGCGAGACCGAGTAGCGGGGGGTGATTTCACGTGCTTCCATGATGTGTCTTTACGCGGTTGTTTGCTGCCGGTCCAGATACCGGTTGAAGACTTGGGCGACAATCATGCCGCAGGCCATAGCGGTAAAGAAAACGTCCCCCCTTGGAACCATCGCCGTGATCAAGCGCACCACCAGACAAGCTCCCGGAGGAGGAGGGCAACCGCGAGGGGCACTAAACCTGCCAGCATGTCGAATATCGTGGCAACAATACCCCGCCACGACAGTCATGAAAGGCCGCAGACGCTGTGGCTGGAAGTGCCGTCGTTTGGCACCCTGGTGCCAGAGCTGACCAACAGGCCGACGAGTCCGATCACCAGCCCGCCAGCCAGCGCCCAGATCCAGTCCATTTGCGTGGCAGGCTCCATCGTGTCAGATTTTGTTGATGGGGATTTTCAGAAAGACGTCGCCCTGTTCGTCGGGTTCTGGCATCTGGCCTGCCCGCATGTTGACTTGCAGCGAGGGCAGGATCAGCCGCGGCATGCCCAGAGTGGCATCGCGGGCATCGCGCATCTCCACGAATTCCTCGAGGCTGCGACCTTGCCCGATGTGCACGTTCAGCGCCTTTTGCTCACCGACTGTGGTTTCCCAGGCGTAATCGCTTCGGCCGGGCGCCTTGTAATCGTGTCCGACAAAAATCCGCGTGTCATCGGGCAGGGCGAGGATTTTCTGGATGGAGCGGTAGAGCTCTGCCGAGGAACCGCCGGGGAAGTCGCAGCGGGCGGTGCCAAAGTCGGGCATGAACAGCGTATCGCCCACAAACGCGGCGTCACCGATCACATAGGTCAGGCAGGCGGGCGTATGGCCCGGCGTGTGCAGAACCTCACCACGCATCTGGCCGATCATGAAGACATCGCCTTCGCGAAACAGGAGGTCGAACTGGCTGCCATCGCGCTGGAATTGAGTGCCTTCGTTGAAGACTTTGCCGAAGGTGTCCTGCACAACGGTGATCTGCTCGCCGATCCCGATCTTGCCCCCGAGTTGCTCTTGCAGGTAGGGGGCGGCTGACAGGTGGTCGGCATGGACATGGCTCTCCAGGATCCATTGCGTCTGCAATCCGCGCGCTTCGACCCAGGCGACGATTTCATCAGCCGATGTGGTGGCCGTGCGTCCGGCAGCCTGATCGTAGTCCAGAACCGCGTCGATGATGGCGCAGGCGCTGCCTTCCGGTTCCTTTACTACGTAAGAGACCGTGTTGGTGGCCTCATCAAAAAAGGCCTTAACTTCGGGGGTCATTGGCGGCGCTCCCTCGTGCCTGAAGTGGGGTAGATCTTCATATATCATTTTGGGAATATGTTTCAAGCACGACCTTTGCGCCGCGAAGAAACTTACGGTGCCGGTTGTCTGCGTGCTGCATCCCGCAGCAGACCGTGCCGAGTTGCGCCCAAGCCTGCACAAATTCACATCACCGGCGAGCGTTTTTACCCGAGTTTTGCATTGTTGTCGCAAAAATCTGGCATACTGCCTGCAGGTAGGGAGGATTGAACATGACAAACGAGGATCTGTTGCACCGCGCCCGGTCGCTAGAGGCGAGTATTCTCGGCGCCGACGGGGCTGTTCGCATGGCTCTGCGCCCCGAATTCAGTCGGGTCGTCGACCGTTTGCGCCAGAACGGTGCCGCGGTGCCAGGGCGTTTGCGCCGTCTGGAGGCTGCACTGGTTCAGGATGCTGTCGAGGAAATGTTCGACAACATCCCGGTCTGAACACTGACACCCATAGATTTTCTGTCGTACCACCAGATGGTTGCGCGTGGTCGCTTGGCTTTGATCACGTCTTGCTGACGCATGCTCAGCCGAGGAAGATTCCGACCATGACCAGCATCAGGCCAAGGACCGACAGCAGCAACGCGCCGAGGTTGTAAGGCAGCACGGATTGGACGACGGCCCGCATGGCTTCGTCATCCAAGCTGCGGCGTCGCGCGCGGGCCACTTTTATTATGCACCACAGCAGCCCAATCAAACCGGCGATGGACAATGCGGCTCCGGCCCAGACGATGAAATCGAACATGTTTATTGCTCCTGCGCGTGACGCGCAGCGCCTAGCCGATCCTGCTCAGGAGCGCAAGTCAGCTGCACCTGCCAGACGCCCATGCGGTTCTGAGCGGGAAATCCCTCTCGACGCCTTTGCCGGCTTGCGGCGCAGCGGGCGGGGCGCTATCCCCTTGCGCTGACAGCAACTGACAGCAAGTGCCGACGGAGCCGCAGATGGATATGACCGAAGACGAGAAAAGCGAAAACTACCGCGTGACAGCCGGCGAACTGCGCCAGTTCGTGGAACGGTTTGAGCGGCTGGATGAGGAAAAGAAAACCATCGCCGAGCAGCAGAAAGAGGTCATGGCAGAAGCCAAGGGTCGTGGTTATGACACCAAGGTGCTGCGCAAGATCATTGCCCTGCGCAAGCGCGATGAAAATGATATCGCCGAGGAAGAGGCGGTACTTGAAATGTATAAAGAAGCCTTGGGCATGTAAGCTGCCTGATGCTCGCCCGGTGCTAATTGCCGGGCGGGCCTCAACTGGGCCCGGCTTTGTGCGGAATTGACGACTGCTAGCGTTTTGACCAACGCCGCAGTCGCGATACAGCTTCGATAGCGACCACCGAATAGAGCCCCCAGAACAAGGGATGCAGCGTGTAGCGCATGCGCTCCTGTTCCGGACCGTTGACCGCGTGTGCGAGGCCAAGAAACAGCACGACGGATAGAAGCATCACCTGAAAGAACGCGCGCTGTGCTTGGGTCGGCGCGCGGCGCGCCAGTTCGGCAAGCGCGATCAGTGCGAACAGATTGAGCGCCAGCGTGAGGAAACGCGACAGGCTGGGCGGGATGACGATCAAGTTGTCCGCGGTCAGCTCACGATAGGTATCCGGGATTTTCGGAAACCGATTCCAGTTCAGCGGTGGAAACAGATACTCGTTCGGCCAGAGCGACAGGCTGGTTGCTGTTCGCACCACAGCGCCGCTGACATATGCCAGCGGCTGGTCGCTGATCACGTCCAGGGACCGTTTCAGGCAATCCTTGGAATAGGGGATCATTCGCGGATCGTTCAATGCGGTGCCAATATGTACTCCGATCAGGTCGTGGGTCTCGGCAAAGGTCTTGAAGGAACAGCCTTCGACTGGTGACGGCGCGACTTGGGACACGTTCAGCCCCAGCCAACTGCCAGAGCTGAACATTCCAAACACCATCTTGTTCTTCACCGATGGAAGCAGGGTAACCGCCAGCGTCAGTGCAAGGATACTCACGCGCAGCGGCGTTGCTCCGGCCTTGGCCAACAGCAGCCCTCCGACCAGCAGGATGTAGATCGGATGAAAGAGGGTCCAGATCAGCGACAGTATCGCTAGGAACGCGCAGAACAGCGCGAAGTAGCGGCTTTTACCGGTTTTTAACAGCAGCAGCGCAGCAAGACTTGAAAACGAGAAAAACGCAGCCGTAACATGGGCATATTGGATGAAGTTCTCGTAGTAGAAAGCCGCAGGCGTCAGCGCATAGCTGAGGGCCAGAAGGACCGCCATCATGATTGAGCAGGCGAGTAGCCGCAAGCTGACATAGAGCGTCGTCGCGGTTGCGACTGTCAACACCACATGTACCTGCCAGATCAGCTGGATCATGCAGGGCGCTTCAGCCGCACAGGCCTTGGCAACGACCCCCAGGAAGAAGTTCCACAAAGGCGGTTGGGAATGCAGGTTTAGCAGAGCGCCTGACAAGTCGTCGTGGAGCTGTCGAATTGAAAGGTGTTGGTAAGCGGTTTCCAGGTGCACGGGGTCTGGCAGGATCTGGAGTCCGTATGCAGCCATCAGCCTGGTGCTGGTCACAAGGGCTGCAAGGATAAAAACGACGACCAGGGTTTCACGGATCAATCTGCCACGCGGCAGGGCCGCAGAGTTTCGGGAGGTGTCGATTTGCGCGAATGCCATGCCTGTCCTCGGTCTTTTGCGTCTTATACTTGATCGTCCGCGTCCATGGAATTGGCTGCCGCGTGCGACCACACCGAGTGGGCTTGTTCGCAACACTTGTCGGTGTGGGCTGGGCACGGGGGGGCGAGCGCCTAGTCAGGCCTGACCTGCGCTGGTAGAAGCAATCCACCGAAAGAGCTTATACTTTGGTTGACCTGATTTGACGACACAACCTTCGCCTGAGGCCGGTCAGCCCGGCGTGCTCGCCGTTGACCTCGACGGAACCCTTTTGCGCAGCAACATGCTGCATGAAACTTTCTGGTCCTCGTTCGGGCGCAACTGGAAAAGCCCTTTTACCGCGGCGCATGCGTTGTTGCGGGGACGTGCTGCTCTGAAGCGGCATTTGGCCCAGACCGGCCGCGTGGACGTCACCACCTTGCCATATGACGCCGAGGTGCTCGCCTACGTGCAGGCTTGGCGCGATCGCGGGGGGCGGACGGTGCTGGTTACTGCCACGGACCAGGCCGTTGCCGAACGGATTGCTGCACACCTGAATCTTTTTGACGAAGTGCACGGCACGGGTGACGGGCGAAATTTGAAGGGCGCGATCAAGGCAGACTTCTTGCAAAAACGCTTTGGGGATGGTGGCTTTTCCTACGCGGGGGACGCCTATGCGGATTTGCCGGTGTGGCAAGTGGCGGAGAAGGCGATAACGGTGAATGCAGCCCCCAAGCTGCGCCAGAAGTCCGAGGCCGTGGCGCGCAGCACTGAGCATCTGACCACAGGCGCGCCAACAGTGCGCGCTTATGCCCGCGCCATGCGGCCGCACCAGTGGTTGAAGAATATCCTCGTGTTCCTGCCGATGCTGGCGGCGCATCAGCTTGAGGTGCCGACGGTAGGGCAAGCGCTCCTGGCCTTCGTGAGCTTCAGCCTGATCGCTTCCAGCGTCTACGTGGTGAATGATCTTCTTGATCTCGGGGCCGATCGGGCACATCCGCGCAAGCGGCACCGACCTTTTGCCGCAGGGACTATCCCCATCGAACATGGGATCTGGATGGCGGCTGGGTTGTTTGCGTCCGGGCTGGCTGCGGCGGCACCGTTGGGGGTGTCGTTTCTGCTTGTTGTCTTGCTTTATTATTCTATGACAACAGCCTACTCGCTGTACTTCAAGCGGCGCATCGTGATGGACATTTGCCTTCTGGCAGGGCTGTACACTATTCGTATCATCGCCGGCGGTGCTGCCACCGGGATCGAATTGTCGGTCTGGCTGCTGGCGTTTTCGATCTTCTTTTTCTTTTCCCTCGCAGCGGTCAAACGTCAGGCCGAGCTGGTCGATAGCGCTCGCCGCAAACAACTCACGGCGCGTGGGCGGGGGTATCATGTCGACGATCTTCCGATGATCTCGATGATTGCGATCGCGTCGGGATATGTTTCTGTGCTGGTGCTCGCACTATATGTGAATTCGCCCGCGGTGGCAGCGCTCTATGCAACGCCGCAGGGGTTGTGGGGGATCTGCGCGGTCTTGCTCTATTGGATCACCAAGACCGTTATGCTGGCGCATCGCGGCCAGATGCAGGACGATCCGGTGGTGTACGCGGCGCGGGACAGGGGCAGTCAGCTGTGCTTTCTTCTGACACTTGGGCTCGCGATCTGGAGCAGCGCGCTGTGACCGCTAAGAAGCTCTTGCTCCTGTATGTCAGTTTTGCCGTGCTATCGACGGGCGTCAATCTGGCTGTGCAACGTGTCGTCCTGATATGGGGCACGGGCTCAGGCATGCTCATGCTTGCGATGGCTTGCGGCACGCTTTGCGGTCTGGTGGTGAAATACCATCTGGACCGGCGTTGGATTTTTCAGGACCAGGGGCGCGGCGCTGCGCATCATGGGCGGACCTTCTTTCTGTATTCGCTGATGGGGGTAGCGACCACGGCGCTGTTCTGGATCACTGAAACAGTGTTCTGGCTGACCTGGGGCACCGATGCGGCTCGCGAGGCCGGGGCAATTCTTGGCCTCGCGGCCGGTTACGCCGCGAAATACCAATTGGATCGCAAGTACGTGTTCAGCGGATCGGCGGCGGAGGCAGATCGGTGACACATCTGGCAGGCTGGGGCAATTTCCCCGTGAAAGAGACGACTTTGCTGGCGCCACGGAGCGAGCATCTGCTTATTGACCTGCTGGCCAGCAATCCGTCGGTGATCGCCCGTGGCAACGGTCGTGCCTATGGCGACAGCGCCATTGGCGTTCCAACCACCGTGCACATGCGTCATTTCAACAAGATGCTGGCTTTCGATGCGAATACCGGCCTGCTGGAGGCGGAAAGCGGCGTGTTGCTGGGGGACATTATCGCAGCTTTCTTGCCACGTGGCTGGTTCCCGCTTGTTGTGCCGGGCACGAAGTTCGTGACGCTTGGCGGCGCTATCGCCGCCGATGTGCATGGCAAGAACCACCACCGCGATGGAAGTTTCCGCAATTGTCTGGTCTGGATCGATGTGCTCGGGGCGGACGGAGTGGTTCGCCGTTGTTCACCGGAACAGAACCGTGAGATGTTCGACTGGACAGCGGGTGGCATGGGCCTGACCGGGATCATTCTGCGCGCCGCAATTCGACTGAGGCGGGTGCCTTCGGCATGGATCCGTCAGCAAACCTTGCCTGCGGTGGATCTCGGGGATGCAATGCAAGCCCTGGAGCGTTCGGTTGACGCTTCCTATTCGGTTGCCTGGATAGACTGTCTTGCCAGAGGTGCGCAATTGGGGCGGTCGGTCGTGATGTTGGGCGAACACGCAACCCCAGCGGAATTGCCGCCCCAGCAAGCGGCGCAGCCCTTAACGGCGCGTCGGGTGCGCGGCCGACCTCTGCCGCGGCCATTTCCGTCCTTCCTTTTGAACCGCTACAGCGTAAGGGCCTTTAACGCCGCGTACTATTGGGCCGGGCAACGGCGGGCAGGATTTCAGATCGCTGATTGCGACAGCTACTTCTTTCCGCTGGATGCGCTGTTGGGCTGGAACCGGATTTACGGACGCAAGGGGTTCATGCAGTTTCAATGCGTGCTGCCGCCGGATCAGGCGACGAACGGCCTGCGGGCACTGCTGGAGGAAACCTCAAGCGCCGGGCAGGGTTCATTCCTGGCGGTGCTCAAACGGTTGGGCCCGGGCGCGGGGCCGTTCTCCTTTCCGATGGAGGGCTACACGTTGGCGCTTGATTTCCCGGTCAGCCGCCGCAGCCTTGCGCTGATGGAAAGACTCGACCGGATCACTCTGGCCCACGGCGGTCGTTTTTATTTGGCCAAAGACAGTCGAATGTCTGCGGATGTGTTGCGCCAGTCGGATTCACGTGTCGAGGCGTTCAAGGAAATGAGGCAGGCGGGCGGGCTGAGCGGCCGGTTTCGTTCCGCCCAGTCGCAAAGGTTATCGCTATGACGAAACTCCCGGTCCTGATCCTCGGGGCGCGTTCAGACATCGGCCTTGCCGTCGCGCATGCCTTTGCTGCTGAAGGTTATCCGGTGCAACTGGCCGCTCGCAATGCGAATGGATTGTCGGCGGAGAAAAACGATCTGGAATTGCGGTATGGGCAAAGCGTAACCCTGCATGAGTTCGATGCGCTTGCGCTCGCAGATCATGCCGGGTTCATCGATAGCTTGCCGCAACTTCCGGGGATCGCGGTCTGTGCTGTGGGACTTATGGGAGAGCAGTCCGCCAGCGAGGCAAAGCCAATGGTCGCCACCGAGGTTCTACGGAGCAATTTCGAAGGCCCGGCCAGTATCCTCGCTCATCTTGCCAACCGTTTTGCGGAACGTGGCAGCGGTGTGTTGGTGGGCATCAGCTCTGTGGCCGGAGAGCGCGGACGGGCAATAAACTATATCTACGGTAGCGCCAAGGCGGGGTTTACCGCCTTTCTCTCCGGTCTGCGCAACCGGTTGGCTGGGGCGGGGGTGCATGTGGTGACGGTACTGCCGGGGTTCGTTGCCACCCGGATGACCGAAGGCATGGACCTGCCCGCGAAGTTGACCGCCCAGCCCCAAGAAGTCGCGAGCGCCATTGTCAGGGCGACACGCAAGCGCCGAAATATCATCTATGTTCGGCCGATCTGGCAGCTGGTGATGGCGGTCATCCGCAACATCCCGGAACCAGTGTTCAAGAAACTCAAGCTTTGAGCGCGAGGCGGGCAGGGATACAAAGTTTTAAGCTTGAAATAAATTCCGCTCCTCCGCTATGGTCGCCAGCAACCTGTCTAGGACCAGTTGCAAGGAAGGAATCCCGTCATGCCGGCTATCAGCGTGCATCCCGAAGGATGGAAACCCGCCAAAGGTTATGCAAATGGCATGGTGGCCGAGGGCCGTCTGCTGTTTGTGGGGGGGCAGATCGGTTGGACCGCCGATCAGGTTTTCGAAGCGCAGGATTTCATCGGCCAGATGAGCCAGGCGCTGCGCAACATTCTTGAGGTGGTCGAAACCGCTGGCGGTCGCGCCGAGGATATCACGCGACTGACCTGGTATGTCACCGACAAAGCGGAATATCTGGCCAATCAGGCCGAGGTCGGCAAGGCGTACCGGGAGGTTATGGGGTACCATTTTCCGGCCATGACCATGGTGGTTGTGTCTGCCTTGGTCGAAGACGAAGCCAAGATCGAGATCGAAGCGACCGCAGTGCTGCCCAACTGAGGCACGGCGCCGCGGGCGAATGATCTTTAAAAATACAATTGTTTCAGCTTGTTGCGGGCCGCCCTTTGAGGGCGGCCATTTTTTGTGCAGCCGCAGAAAATTTTACCAGTTGATAAAAAACCGAACTGTGGCACTCTGGAGGGCAAGAAAACATAAAAACAGGGAGACACCCAATGGCGACCAGCCATCAGGCATCCGGAATTCAGGCCGCGCGCTTGGACGCGGCTGGAATTGCCGAAAACTTCTCGGATCTGCATCCCCCGTTCGACGCGCATGAGGCTGCCGTGGCGGCCGATCGCTGTTACTTCTGTTTTGATGCGCCCTGCATGACGGCCTGTCCGACCAGCATCGACATTCCGCAGTTCATCCGCGAGATTCAGGCCGGGCATCCCGAAAGCGCTGCCAAGACCATTCTTGATCAGAACATCCTCGGCGGTATGTGCGCCCGCGTCTGCCCTACCGAAACCCTGTGTGAAGAGGCCTGCGTGCGGGAGGCTGCCGAAGGAAAGCCCGTCGAGATCGGGCGCCTGCAACGCTACGCAACCGACAGGGTGATGGAAAAGAACGAGCATCCATTTACTCGTGCAGAGGCGACAGGAATGCGGATCGCCGTGGTCGGAGCCGGGCCAGCGGGACTTGCGGCTGCGCATCGTTTGGCCATGCTGGGGCATGACGTGCAAGTGTATGATGCGCGGGAAAAGCCGGGCGGTCTGAATGAATTCGGAATCGCGGCCTACAAGGCCACCGATGATTTCGCGCAGCGCGAGGTTGACTGGTTGCTGCAGATCGGCGGCATCACTATGCAATATGGCCAGAAGCTTGGCGCGCAAATCTCGCTGGATGAATTGAAGGAGCAGTTTGACGCGGTATTCCTGTCGATCGGTCTGGCGGGCGTGAACACGCTTCGGGCCGTGGGGGAAGACCTGAAAGGGGTGCGCGACGCGGTGGAATTCATCGCCGATCTGCGCCAGACGGATGACCTGACCACCTTGCCGGTGGGGCGCAATGTGGTGGTCATCGGTGGTGGGATGACGGCGGTCGATGCCGCCGTGCAGTCAAAACTCCTGGGCGCGGAGAACGTCACCATCGCCTATCGACGCAGCCGCGAAGAGATGGGCGCAAGCCGATTTGAACAGGACCTCGCCGCCTCCAAGGGGGTGAAGCTCATGTTCAACGTGATGCCGGTGGCGATCCATGGCGACGGGGCCGTGTCCGAGATCGAACTGGAATATACCGAGGTCTCAGGCGGCAAAGTGACGGGAACCAGCGAACGGTTTCGGCTTGTTGCCGACCAGGTGTTCAAGGCGATCGGTCAAACGTTGCAAGGCCAACCGGAAGCGATCGCGCTTGAAGGTGGCAAGATCAAGGTTGATGCCAACGGGCGCACCTCGGTCGCGGGGGTCTGGGCCGGGGGCGACTGTGCCTCGGGCGGCGAGGACCTGACCGTAACGGCCGTTGCCGAAGGGCGCGATGCGGCGATGGACATTCACTCCAGCCTGATGGGCTGAGCCAGCTCGGGTGCGGACGTTCTGCACCCAAGCTCGCCTTAAGAGGAGAGATCAAATGGCTGATCTGACAACAGAATTCCTTGGGATCAAGTCCCCGAACCCGTTCTGGCTGGCCTCGGCGCCGCCCACCGACAAGGAGTATAACGTCCGTCGCGCCTTCGAGGCCGGCTGGGGCGGCGTGGTCTGGAAAACGCTGGGCGCGGAAGGTCCACCGGTCGTCAACGTGAACGGTCCGCGTTATGGTGCGATCTGGGGTGCCGACCGCCGCCTGCTGGGGCTGAACAACATCGAGTTGATCACCGACCGCCCCTTGCAGACCAACCTCGAGGAAATCACCCGGGTCAAGAAAGACTACCCGGACCGCGCCGTGATCGTGTCGATCATGGTGCCCTGCGAGGAGCAGGCCTGGAAGGACATCCTGCCGCAGGTCGAGGCCACCGGCGCCGACGGGATCGAGCTGAACTTCGGCTGCCCGCACGGCATGGCCGAGCGCGGCATGGGCTCGGCCGTGGGGCAGGTGCCGGAATACATCCAGATGGTCACCGAGTGGTGCAAGAAGTATTACTCCAAGCCGGTGATCGTGAAACTGACGCCGAACATCACCGACATTCGCCACCCGGCGCGCGCGGCACATGCTGGCCACGCCGACGCTGTGAGCCTGATCAACACGATCAATTCGATCACCTCGGTCGATCTGGACAATATGGCACCGGAGCCGACCATCGGCGGCAAGGGCACCCACGGCGGTTATTGTGGTCCGGCGGTGAAGCCCATCGCGCTGAACATGGTGGCGGAAATCGCGCGAGACCCGCAGACCCGCGGCCTGCCGATCTCTGCCATCGGTGGGGTGACCACCTGGCGTGACGCGGCTGAATTCATGGCAATGGGGGCAGGCAACGTGCAGGTCTGCACCGCGGCTATGACCTATGGGTTCAAAGTCGTTCAGGAGATGATCTCGGGGCTGTCGAACTGGATGGATGAAAAAGGGTACACCTCCACCCAGGACTTCATCGGCATGGCGGTGCCGAATGTGACCGACTGGCAGTATCTGGATCTGAACTACGTCACCAAGGCGCGGATCAGCCAGGACGACTGCATCAAGTGTGGTCGCTGCTACGCCGCCTGCGAGGACACTTCGCATCAGGCGATCGCGATGGGCGAGGACCGGGTGTTCACGGTGAAGGACGACGAATGCGTGGCGTGCAATCTGTGCGTGAACGTCTGCCCGGTCGAGGGCTGCATCACGATGGAGGAAGTGCCTGCCGGCCAGGTTGACGAGCGCACAGGGCAGGTCGTCTCGGGTGAATACGCCAACTGGACCACGCATCCCAACAACCCCTCAGCCACTGCAGCGGAGTAGTTTGCCGAGGTTTGGCGTGAGGTTCAGCGAGATCCGGCGGCGCTCCCGCCCGTCGTCGATCTCCTGTTCAGGAGATGCTCCTCCCGTTGGGCCCGGCACCGCGAAGGCGCGGTGCCGGGCCCAACGCCGTTAAGGGAGCGGTGGCATCCTACTGAGGGGTGCCGACGTAGGGGTGGAGATTGGGTTAGCTTTGGGGTGTAAGCATCCGCCGATAAAGTGTTTCCAGGTAATCCGGGGCGGCATTGAAGGGGTCTTCGTCGCCCATCAGAAGCCGCACCTGTGCGTCGAAGTCGGCATAATGCTGCGTCAACGACCAGATCGAGAACAGCAGGTGCTTGGGATGCGCATGATTGATGCGACCGTCGTCCATCCAGCTTTGCAGCAACGCGGTCTTCTCCTCCACCAGATCCTTCAACTCGCCCGCGATGACCCCATGCAGGCGCGGCGCTCCTTGCACGATCTCATTTGCATAAAGACGGCTTTCCCGCGGAAAATCCCGGCTCATCTGAAGCTTGCGCTGAACATAGGCGAGGATTTCCTCAAGCGGGTCACCGTCTGCATCCAGACGCCGCAGCGGATCCAGCCAGCTGTCCATCAGCCCGGCCATCAATTCGTTGAAAATGGCTTCCTTGGAGGGAAAGTAATACAGAAGGTTCGGCTTGGAGAGCCCCGCCGCCTTGGCGATCTGATCGACGGTCGATCCGCGAAAGCCGCTGCGTGAGAACACATCCAGGGCGGCTTCGAGAATGGTCGCTCGATTCTTTCGCTGAATCCGGGTCGGCGCGCGGGGTGCGGGCATGGTCGTCCTCGTCTGTTGTCGCCGTCCCAGTGTGCGACTGCACGATTCAACGCCTGTTTTTTGGGGGCAGCGCGGTTTTTTCCGGGGCTATGCGTCAATTTCTTGACTGATACCCGTCCCGTGATAGCGTGAGTTTGACCAGTTGGTCAAATCAATGACCGGAACAAAAACCGGTCCGGCACAGGCTGGCACGCACGTGACCAGCGCCGCGAAGCCACCGAACTCGGAACCATAATCCGAGGCGAGCCTGTAACGACAGGCCCACAGGGAAGGAAGCTCGTGATGACGTCGCTTGGACAAAATCTGAAGATCAATGGCGACAGGCTGTGGGACAGCCTGATGGAGATGGCCAAAATTGGTCCCGGTGTAGCGGGCGGAAACAACCGCCAGACGCTGACCGATGCCGATGCCGAGGGTCGCGCCCTGTTCCAGAAATGGTGCGAGGAGGCAGGGTGCTCCATGGGCTTGGATCAGATGGGCAACATGTTCGCGCGGCGCGAGGGAACGGACCCGGACGCGCTTCCGGTCTACGTCGGCTCGCACCTGGATACCCAGCCGACGGGTGGCAAATATGACGGTGTCCTGGGCGTTTTGGGTGGGCTGGAACTGATCCGGTCGCTCAATGACATGAACATCAAGACAAAACATCCGATCGTGGTGACCAATTTCACCAACGAGGAGGGAACACGTTTTGCGCCGGCCATGCTGTCCTCGGGGGTGTTCGCGGGCGTGCACACGCAGGACTGGGCCTACGACCGGCAGGATGCCGAAGGCAAGAAATTCGGCGATGAGCTGAAGCGCATAGGCTGGCGCGGTGAGGAGGAAACCGGGGCCCGCAAGATGCACGCCTTTTTCGAGTTGCACATCGAGCAGGGACCGATCCTGGAGGCGGAAGGCAAGGACATTGGTGTCGTCACCCATGGCCAGGGGCTGAGCTGGACGCAGGTGACGATTACCGGAAAGGATGCCCATACTGGGTCGACCCCGATGCCGATGCGGCGGAATGCCGGTTTGGCAATGGCGCGGATTCTGGAGGAAGTTGACAAAATCGCGTGGTCTCATGCGCCGCATGCGGTGGGGGCGGCTGGTCACATCGATGTCTACCCGAATTCGCGGAACGTGATCCCGGGCAAGGTCGTCTTTACCGTCGACTTCCGTAGCCCGGAGCTCGGCGTGATTACTGATATGGAGAACCGGTTGCGCGAGAAAGGCACCGAGATCGCGGAGGCGATGGGGGTGGAGATCGCCTTTGAAAAGGTCGGTGGTTTTGACCCGGTCGCCTTTGACGAGGGCTGCGTCAGTGCGGTGCGCAATGCGGCGCAGCGGCTGGGCTATTCGCATCTCGACATCATTTCCGGTGCGGGTCACGACGCCTGCTGGATCAACCGGGTCGCGCCAACGGCGATGGTGATGTGCCCCTGTGTGGATGGCCTCAGCCACAATGAGGCGGAGGAAATCAGCAAGGAGTGGGCGGAGGCCGGTGCCAACGTGCTGTTCCACGCGGTGGTCGAGACAGCGCAGATCGTCGAATAGGGGGGGCGCTGCCCCCGCGGCCCGTTGGGCCGCTCCCCCGGAGTATTTCGGGAAAGATGAAAGAATGCCGCGTCAGACGGCGGAAGAGATAAGGAAAGCGCGAAAAAGCGCTCCGTTCCAGGGAGAATAAACCATGAGCACAGTCATCCGAAACGGCACCATCGTGACCGCGGACCTGACCTACAAGGCCGATGTTCTGATCGAGAACGGTGTCATTACCCAGATTGGTCCGAACCTGAAAGGGGACGAGGAGCTGGATGCCACCGGCTGTTACGTGATGCCGGGTGGGATCGATCCGCATACCCATCTGGAGATGCCCTTCATGGGCACCTACAGCTCGGATGATTTCGAGAGCGGCACCCGGGCGGGGCTGGCGGGCGGCACCACCATGGTGGTGGACTTTGCGCTGCCCAATCCGGGCGAAAGCCTGCTGGACGCGCTGAAGCGCTGGGACAACAAGTCGACCCGCGCCAACTGCGACTATTCCTTTCACATGGCTGTCACCTGGTGGGGTGAGCAGGTCTTTGACGACATGAAGACCGTGATCGAGGAGCGCGGCATCAATACCTTCAAGCACTTCATGGCCTACAAGGGCGCGTTGATGGTGAATGATGACGAGCTTTATGCGTCGTTCCAGCGGCTGGCGGAGCTGGGCGGCATTGCAATGGTACATGCCGAGAACGGTGATGTGGTGGCGGAGCTGTCGGCCAAGCTGTTGGCGGCGGGCAACACCGGCCCCGAGGCGCATGCCTATTCCCGCCCGCCGCAGGTGGAGGGCGAGGCGACCAACCGCGCCATCATGATCGCGGATATGGCGGGTGTGCCGCTGTATGTGGTGCATACCTCCTGCGAGGACAGCCACGAGGCCATCCGCCGCGCCCGGATGCAGGGCAAACGTGTCTGGGGCGAGCCGCTGATCCAGCATCTGACGCTGGATGAAAGCGAGTACTTCAACAAGGACTGGGATCACGCCGCCCGCCGGGTGATGTCGCCGCCGTTCCGCAACAAGCAGCATCAGGACTCCCTGTGGGCCGGTCTGCAATCGGGCTCCTTGTCGGTGGTGGCCACGGACCATTGCGCCTTCACGACCGAGCAGAAACGCTATGGCGTCGGCGATTTCACCAAGATCCCGAATGGCACCGGCGGGCTGGAGGACCGGATGCCGATGCTGTGGACCCATGGCGTGGAGACTGGGCGGCTGACGCCGAATGAATTTGTCGCGGTGACCTCGACCAATATCGCCAAGATCCTGAACTGCTATCCCAAGAAGGGTGCGGTCCTTGTCGGCGCGGATGCCGACCTGGTGGTCTGGGATCCGGCCAAGACCAAGACCATCTCTGCCGCCAGCCAGCAGTCTGCGATCGACTACAACGTTTTTGAGGGGCAGAAGGTCAAGGGCCTGCCGCGCTATACGCTAACCCGCGGCCAGGTGGCAGTCGACGACGGCGAGATCAAGTGCCAGGAGGGCCATGGCAAGTTTGTCGCCCGCGAGGCCAACACCACGGTGAACAAGGCGCTGTCGACCTGGAAGGAACTGACAGCGCCGCGCCCGGTAGAGCGCAGCGGCATTCCGGCGACAGGCGTGTAAATCAGGAACGGGCTGCCCTACGGGGCGGCCCGTTTTCCTTTTGGAACTCAAGGCGAAGAAATGAACATGGAAACTCCACCCGAGGCCCTCCGGCCCGCAAGTGCCGCCCCCCATGCCAGCCTTGGCGCGCCAGTGATCGCCGCGCGCAATCTGGACCTGACGTTCGGATCCGGTGAAGGCGCGGTGCATGCGCTGAAAGATGTGAGCCTGGACATCAACAAAGGTGACTTCGTCTCCTTTATCGGGCCGTCAGGCTGCGGCAAGACCACCTTTCTGCGTTGCATCGCGGCGCTGGAAACCCCGACAGGTGGCTCGCTGACCGTCAATGGCATGACGCCGGATGAGGCACGGCGCAATCGCGCCTATGGTTATGTGTTTCAGGCCGCGGGGCTGTACCCCTGGCGGACGATTTCCAAGAACATCAAACTGCCGCTTGAGATCATGGGATACTCCAAGGCCGAGCAGGAAAGGCGCGTGAAAGACGTGCTGGAACTGGTTGAATTGTCAGGCTTTGGCGGCAAATTTCCCTGGCAGCTGTCCGGCGGAATGCAGCAGCGGGCGAGCATTGCGCGGGCGCTCGCATTCGACGCCGATATCCTGCTGATGGATGAGCCTTTCGGGGCGCTGGACGAGATCGTGCGCGATCACCTGAACGAGCAGCTCTTGAAGCTCTGGGCGCGCACCAACAAGACCATCGGTTTCGTCACCCACTCGATCCCCGAGGCGGTGTATCTTTCGACCAAGATCGTCGTCATGTCGCCGCGGCCCGGCCGCATCCACGACGTGATCGACAGCACCCTGCCCAAAGAGCGCCCGCTGGACATCCGCGACAGTCCGGAGTTCATCGAGATTGCCCACCGGGTGCGGGAAGGCCTGCGGGCGGGGCATGCCGATGACTGAACTTGGAATCTCCGGCCGCTCCGCGTTTGCCGCCGACGGGCTGCGGGGGGCGTGGGCATGAAGACGTTTTTTGCCGTCCTGACCGTGCTCGCCGCGATCATTGCGCTGTGGTACGCGGCCTGCGTACCAATGAACATCAAGGGCGTGCTGGACCAGGCCGAACGCGCCGGGGCCGAGGTGACGCCCGCAACCCCCAAAGCGCGCCGCGATCTGGGCACGATGGGGCTGGTGGCGAACAACAGCTTTGCCATCGGGGATACCTGGGTGCAGGAACGACCGCGCCTGCCTGCGCCGCACCAGGTCGCGGTTGAGCTGTGGCAGACCACGGTCGAGAAGAAGATCACCTCGAAACGCAGCCTGATCTACCACGGGCAGGTGACGTTGTCGGCGACGCTTCTTGGTTTTGCCATTGGTACGGGCCTCGGGATCCTGCTGGCGGTGGGGATCGTGCACAGCCGCGTCATGGACATGTCGGTGATGCCCTGGGCGATTGTCAGCCAGACCATCCCCATCATCGCACTGGCGCCGATGATCATCGTGGTGCTCTATTCCATCGGCGTGCAGGGGATCATCCCAAAGGCGGTGATCTCAGCCTATCTCAGCTTCTTTCCGGTGGTTGTCGGCATGGTCAAGGGGCTGCGCGCGCCGGACGCGATGCAGCTGGACCTGCTGAAAACCTATAACGCCAGCACATCGCAGGGGTTCTGGAAGCTGCGGTTGCCGTCATCGATGCCCTATCTGTTTGCCTCGCTCAAGATCGGCATCGCAGCGTCGCTGGTGGGGGCCATCGTGGGCGAGCTGCCGACAGGGGCGGTGTCTGGTCTGGGCGCGCGGCTATTGGCGGGCAGCTATTACGGGCAGACCGTGCAGATCTGGTCGGCGCTGTTTGCGGCGGCGATCCTGGCGGCGCTGCTGGTGGCGCTTTTGGGGCTGATTGAACGGCTGGTTCTGAAACGCATGGGGGTCAGCGCATGATCGACCATTTAATTGAGGGCTTCGGCCTCGCAATTGTGCGACCCACCCAGGGGTATCTCGGCAAGAGGCAGAAAGGCGGTGCGCCATGGTGATGGTCGTGCTTGCGGTGGTGGTGTGGTGTCTCGGCTGGTGGCTGAACGCGCGTTTGGCAACCAGTCCGGCAGCGCAGACCCGAACAGTGCAGCTGCTGGTGCCGGCGATCTTTGGCATGACAGTTCTGCTGGTCTGGGAGCTGTTGGTGCGCGGGCTGGCGGTGTCCCTAGTGATCCTGCCGGCGCCTTCGGTGATTGCAGCGCGCTTTGCCGACAGCCTGCCGATCCTGTGGCAGGACTTCGTGCAGACCATCCTGAAGGGCGCGCTGGGGGGGTATGTGATCGGCTGCGCGGCGGCCTTCCTGACCGCGATCCTGGTGGACCGCAGTGATTTTCTGCGCCGCGGGCTGCTGCCCGTGGGCAACTTCGTGGCCGCGCTGCCCATCGTCGGCACCGCGCCGATCCTGGTGATGTGGTTCGGCTTTGACTGGCAGTCCAAGGCGGCGGTCGTGGTTGTGATGGTGTTCTTCCCGATGCTGGTGAACACCGTGGCGGGCTTGCGCGAAACCTCGGCCATCCAGCGCGATCTGATGCAGACCTACGCGGCAAGCTATTGGCAGGCTTTCTTCAAGCTGCGGTTGCCTGCGGCGCTGCCGTTTGTCTTCAACGGGCTGAAGATCTCGACCACCCTCGCGCTGATCGGCGCGATCGTGGCGGAGTTCTTCGGCTCGCCCACTGTAGGCATGGGGTTTCGCATATCCACCAGCGTCGGTCAGCTGGCACTGGACATGGTCTGGGCGGAAATCGTGGTGGCGGCGCTGGCTGGCTCGGCCTTTTACGGGCTGGTTGCGCTGATAGAGAAGACCCTGACCTTCTGGCACCCGTCGCAGCGCAGCTGAGGCCGGGCAGGGAAGGATCAACAACAAGAATAAACAGAAGTCAAAAACAACCAACTGGGAGACTATGCGATGAAATATATCATGACAGCGGCGGCCTTGGCTTTGGGGGCTGGCTCCGCGGTGCAGGCCGCGGATGACGTGACCCTGCAGTTGAAGTGGGTGACCCAGGCGCAGTTCGCCGGCTACTATGTGGCACAGGACAAAGGGTTCTACGAGGAAGAGGACCTCAATGTCACCATTCTGCCCGGCGGCCCCGACATTGCCCCGACCCAGGTGATCGCAGGCGGCGGTGCCGATGTCACTGTGGAATGGATGCCTGCCGCCCTCGCGGCACGCGAAAAGGGCTTGCCGCTGGTCAACATCGCCCAGCCCTTCAAGTCGTCAGGGATGATGCTGACATGTTGGAAGGACACCGGCATTTCCGAGCCTGCGGACCTGGCCAACCGTACCTTGGGCGTGTGGTTCTTCGGCAATGAATTCCCATTCATGAGCTGGATGAGCCAGCTGGGCATCTCCACGGAAGGCAAAAGCGAAAACGGTGTCGAGGTCTTGAAACAAGGTTTCAACGTGGACCCGTTGTTGCAGCGACAGGCCGACTGCATCTCGACCATGACCTACAATGAATATTGGCAGGTCATTGACGCGGGTGTCTCCGAGGATGAGCTGATCACCTTCAAATACGAGGATCAGGGCGTCGCAACGCTGGAGGATGGCCTCTATGTGCTGGAGGACAAGCTGGAGGACCCTGAGTTCGTCGACAAGATGCAGCGTTTCGTGCGGGCCTCCATGAAGGGTTGGAAATACGCTGAAGAGAACCCGGATGAAGCGGCAGAAATCGTGCTCGACAACGATGCTTCGGGCGCCCAGACGGAGACCCACCAGCAACGAATGATGCGTGAGATTGCCAAGTTGACGTCCGGAAGCGACGGCGCACTTGATCCCGCAGATTACCAGCGCACGGTGGACACGCTGCTGACTGGCGGTTCGTCGCCCGTCATTACCAAGGAGCCGGAAGGTGCCTGGACCCATGTGATCACCGACGCAGCCTTGAAATAGGCCGCAGGCGTTCGCTGTGCGGTCGCGCAGTACACTGCTGCGACCCGCAGCGTCGCGGTAGCCACACCCGCCGTGTCAGATGATGCGGCGGGTTATGCAATTCCATCGTGAAGTTAAAGGGGCGATAAAACAGAGGAATTTCCCACATACAAGTTTGCGGTGTGGATAAATGTGTTAATATACATCCTATGGGAGAAATGCGCGCCTATATCTCGGAAGGGCAAGCATGGGCTGGCAGTCCACCTCAGAAGTTGTGCCTGTGCGCCTCGTCGGATGTGGATGGCTGTTGCAAGCGCGATGCCGTTCAGGGCCGTCCTGCCTTGCGGTCTCTGATCAAGCGCAGCTGCGACCTCCCTTTGATTTCCCAATGCGATGCGGCCTACCTGCGCAAGCAGGAGACGGGACGCGCGCAGATATTGCTGCTGTTCGAAGTCGAGCCGATGGTGCCAGAGATGAGCGGACCTCTGCAGGGGGATGTTTGTCCGGTGGCGGTCTGCTGCCTCGAGAAGATCACGCACCCGGATCTTCTGCATGCCCTGGCCGGCGGGTTCGACATGATTTTCCTTCAGACCATTGGCCGCCATGGTCTTCGTAACCAGTTGCGGGAGGTCGAGCTGGCTTGCAGATTGGGCGCTGCCGATCGGATCAAGCTGTTCAACACCTCCCGGGAGTTGCTGCAAGGGTTGTCGCAAGGGGTTGAGTGGCACGCGCCTGTCGACCCTAGAGTGTTGGCCGTGGGCAGTCGTCGTGATTCAGCCCGGGCCAGTGCTGCGGCGCTTCTGCCCCTGGAGCGGAAGCTGGTGCCGTTGCCTGACCAATCACCCTACGGGGCGGTCGTGTTGGATCGTGACCTGTGCAACAGCTGCAGCAGCTGCGTCTGGGTATGCCCTTCGGACGCGTTGAGCCTGTCGGAAAATGGCTGCGAATTGAACCTTGTTGAAACAAACTGCGTTCAATGCGGATTGTGTGTTTCCATATGTCCGCAACGCGCTCTGGGGTTGGCACCACAGATGGACTTGTCCGCGGGCGCGGTTCTTCCGTTGCGACTTGCGCCTGCTTCGCCTCGCTCCGTTTCTACAGCGGAGACGCGGAGGCAGAACGTGTCCTGACCGCAAACGCATCCGCATGCTGCCACGCGGACAATTCGCGAATTGTTGCCTCGACGTGTTTCAGCTTTGCTGCAGGAAGCCGCCGTATTGACCACGTTTGAACATCAGCCCCTTGCCGGGGCGGGTGGTCACATTGTCGACCTGGCCCAGAATGATGCTGTGATCACCTGCCGGATGGGTCGCGTAATGGCGGCAATCGAACCGTGCGAGAACGCCCTCCAGGGCGGGGGCGCCATTTGCATTGGGCGCCCAAGAGAAGGGGGAAAAATCCTCGCCATGGGCGGCAAAATGTTTTGCCATCAGTAGCTGGTCTTCCGCCATTACGTGTATGGCAAAATGCTGTGCGGCGACGAAAGTGTCGTGGCGCAGCGAACTGCGGGCGGGGCACCACAGCAGCAGCGGAGGATCCAGCGAAACGGAGGTGAAGCTGTTGACGGTGATTGCAAGCGGTCCGTTGGGGGTCATGGTCGTGACGACGGTCACGCCGGTGCCAAAGCAGCCGAGCGCATCGCGGTAGGCCCGGACCATGTCCGGACCTGGTATAAAGCTGGTGTCGGCCATGTCCTGCGCCTTCTCTCCGGTTCGGGCAGTGACCTGCCACGCATGGGCGCAATTGTCTACCTAGTTCATATCCGCAATCAAACGCGAATGCCGTCGGGTTTCCTCGAGCAGTGCCTCAAAGGTGGTCAGGCCACGCGCCTGCAGCATGGGCAGCATCTTGCAGAAGGCCTCCGCCGTGGCCCGCGCATCCCCCATCGCGGTGTGGCGCAGCTTCGCAGGGATCGAGATCTCCAGCCGGTCGCAGATCGCATCCAGCGTGTGCGATTGTGAGGTGCCAAACAGCACGGCACTCAGCAGGACGGTGTCCAGGACAGGCTGGTCCCAGGTGACGCCACTGCGCTTGGCGTGGCGGTGCAGAAAGGCCATGTCGAAAGGCGCGTTATGGGCCACGATCACGGCGTCGGAGGCAAAACGATGAAAGGCGCGTGCCGCTTCGGCGATGCCTGGCGCGCCCTCGACCATGGCGTCGGTGATCCCATGCACCCGCGTGGCGCTGGCGGGGATTTTGATGGCGGGATCGACCAGTGTCTCGAAGGTTTCGCCCGGAATGATGCGGCCGCGGACGACGCGCAGGGCGCCGATCTGCACGATCTCATCCTTGTGGGGCAACAGCCCGGTGGTTTCGGTATCGAACACCACGTAGCTGAGACTGTCGAGCGTGCGGTCGTTCAATTCCTCATGGTTCGAATCGAGCAGGGCAAAATCATAGACCAGAGGGCGGGACTGCGGCGGGGCAGCGTCTGCTGCGGTGCCTTCGAACAGGATGATATAGCCCGGCGCGTCGCCCAATGGCTTCAGGTGGAGGTCATGAACTCTCTCGCCATTTGCGCTTTTGACGCGCGTGCGCAAGTCGCGACCACTGCGCATCATGCGGCCATAGGCGGCCTGCAGACCGTTCAGGTCCAAATAGTCCGACAAGGGGGCGTTCAGGCGGGGCGGGGCCTCCTGTGCCAGCACAGCGGCGGCCTGTCCATCATACAGCACGATCTGGTGGGTGGTGCTGGCCATGACCGTCGCGATGGGAATATCGGTGAGCAGGGCGGCGAGACGCTTCTTTTCGGCTTCCAGATGTTCGGTTTCCCGCGCGATGGCTTCGGCAGAGGCGAGCGCGGCCTGACCTAGCTGCCCCGCGAGCCCCTGTGCCGCCGGGGCGAGGTCGCCAAGGTAGCGCGCGCCATGGGTGTCCAGCTCGCGGTTGACGCCTGCATGGGCGCGGGCGCGCATGGCTGCCGCCAGCTGCTCGATGGGTTTGGCGACGTTTTCGTCGAACAGCAGCCAGATCGCGGCGCATAGGCCGAGCATGCAGAACCCGCTGAAGAGGCCGACAAAGACGAACGCATCGCGCAACGCCGGTTCTCCTGCACGGCTGTACCCGAGCCAGAGCGCGGCGACAGTGACCACGATGGCCCCGAGGGCCAGGAGGCAGAAAAAGAGGAAAATGCGCAGGCGCAGGCCAAGAGCGGACAGCATGGTCAGGCTCCGCAAGCAACGCGCAGGATGGGGTCATCCTCAGCGGCGGGGATCCAGTTTTCTGCCGCGGGGCGTCCGTCGGTGAAGGGCGTGCCGGTCGTGGCAAGGGCGCGGCGCCCACCCGCGCAGTCGAGCCAGACCGGCCGTTTCTGCACGGCGGACCAGCGACCGAAGAAATACACATCCGCCAGGTAGATGCCGGGATGGTCCACGTGGGACTTGAGGGTGGCCGTGTCGACGGCTGCAAAGCGGTCGACATAGGGCACTGCGTAGGTCCACGGACGATAGAAACTGCGGTTTTCGACGGTTTGTGCGACCACCACCCCCTCCGGCAGGGCAGCCGCGCTGCGCGCGTACCACCCGTATTCCGAGGTGATTGTCGCTGCGATCATGGCTAGGCCCGCCGCCACGGGGGCCAGCCAGCGCGGCAGGCGACCTCCCAGCAACTTGCCCAGCAGCATTACCAGACCCGCAGCTGCGAAACCTGCGAAAATCACGCCGATCAGTTCCAGAAACATGTCTCTTCTCCATAGGCCCGGGGCCGTCCTGTCTTGCTCACTTGGCGCTGGCGTCCAGCGCCCGGCAGGCTGCGCGGGGCGAACATCAGCTCAGCAGCCTCCTGCCGTAACCCACCGCTGATTGCATGGTTTTTACCACAACGAACGCATCACGCAGATGACTTCTCTCAAGATCCGACAAATCAGACGGCGCCAGATAGTTGTCTGGCATTTCGCCGCTGCGGATTTGCTGCGCCTGATGTTCCAGCCGTGTCTGGGCGATAAGGTCGTAGGCGTCGAGCAGATCCTGCGCACCTGCCGGGCTCAGCAGGCCGGTGGCGGCAGCGGCTTCCAGGCGGGCGCGGGTGTTGACGGAGTGAATGGCGCCGGTCAGCGCATAGATGCGGCCCAGGTCAACCACTGGCACAACGCCGTTGTGCTTCATGTCCAGCGTGTTGCGGTGTTCGCCCGACCGAATGGTCGCCAGACCGCGCAGCAATCCCAGCGGCGGTTGGTGTTTTAGGGAATTGGCCACCATGTGGGCGGTGAAGATGGAATTCTGACGCGCCGCTCCCAGGGTTTCTCCCTGCAGAACGCCATACAGCGAATGGTCGCCGCCGATCGGCCGCAGGTCAAACATGACCGAGGCCAGCATCTGCGCTTCTGGATCGGGGCGCGCGATCCAGTTGCGGAAATAGCTGCGCCAGATGTGAACCGGCTGGCGCCATCTTGCGTTGGTCGCCATCATGTCGCCGGGGCAATAGATGTAACCGCAATGGTGGAGGCCATCGCAGACGATCTGCGCAAGTTGGGCGAAATATGCGTCGTCGCCCGGTGCCAGCCCGTCCGCCAGGATGAGGCAGTTATCTTGATCCGTCACGCCGGTCTGCTCGCGCCGACCTTGCGAGCCGCAGGCCAGCCACAGATAAGGCACCGGCGGTGGTCCCAGTGTCTTCTCGGCCAGCGCGAGCAGACGGCGGGTTACGCTGTCGGCGATGTCGGAGATCAGACGTGTCACGACCTCGTGCCGGTTTCCGGCAGCGACCAGCTGCACCAGCAGACGGGGGATTTCGGCAGTGGCCCGCGCCATGTCCTCGACACTGGCGGCGCGTGCGATGGTCAGCACCAGCTCGCCGGAGTTCACGGCCTGAAACCGCGTGAGGTCGGTCTGTGTGACGATTCCGACCAATGCGTCGCCTTGGACCACCGGGATATGTCCGATGCCGTGTTCCATCATCATCTGCAGGACCTCCGAGCCGAGTGCGGAGGGCGATAGCGTCAGCGGATCCCGGCTCATCACATCGGCGACCGGCGTGGTGGCGGGCCATCCCTGTGCCAGCAGTTTCGACGTGAGGTCGCGGGTGGTGAGGATACCCTTCAGTTGGTCGCGCTGGGTAACGCAGACCGAGGAGATGTTTTGATCGCGCATCAGCTGCGCGGCGCCCTGGCAGGTCTGTTCAACCGGGCAGGTGACAGGGGGGCGGGACATGATGTCGGCGACCCGCATGGTGGCCAGGGTGTTGCTTGCGGGGCTACCGGGGCGGCGACGGTCAAAGAAGCGGGCGACCTTTGGCTGGCTGGCCATCAGGCCGTGAAAGTCCGCTGCGGGCAGCAGCAGCAGCAGGCTGTCGGCGGTGGTCACGGCCGAGGTTACGGCCCGCCCGCCGCGGGTCAGCCCGCGTTCGCCAAAGGAATTGCGCGGTCCGAGGTTGGAGACGGGAATGCCGTTTTCATCGGTGACCTCCACCTCGCCGGTGTGCACCAGGTAAAGCCCGTCCAGATTTTCTCCGAGGGCGTAGACCTGCGTTCTGGCCGGAGCCTCGATCAGATGGAATTTGGGGGCCAGTTTCCGAAGCACGACCGGCGGCAGGCTGTCATAGGGATGAACCGAGTTCAGAAAACGGAGCAGGGCGGTGTCGGACAGGGGCATCAGCAGGGCGTCTCCGTCTTCGGGATATCGTTGCCTTCACGGATCATGGGTCTGGTCTGGCCCGGATGGTCTCCGCAATTGGAGGCTTTGCCTTCAATACGGGGGAGGCAAAAATGGTCCCGCCACGTGTGAACCGGGCGGGACCAAGAGGAAAGAGGCGGGCCGCAGGGAGGACAGCCCGTCTCTGCGGGGATTAGTGGTCCTGCGCGGCACCTGCGCCGCGGGGGATGCGCACGCTTTCCACCAGCTCTTCGATCTCGGCGGGGATCGCCTCGGTCGATTTCGACACGAAGTAGGCTACTGCAAAGTTCACCATCGCGCCGATTGCACCAAAGGAGGTGGATTTGACGGTGCCCAGCAGCGGGTCCGCATCGGTGAAGGAGTTGGTGTCCGGGATGAACAGCCAGCCCTTGTGCAGGAAGATATAGACCAGCGTCACGATCAGACCTGCCAGCATACCGGCCACGGCACCCTTGTTGTTCACCTTGGTGAAGATGCCCATCATCAGCGCCGGGAAGATCGAGGCGGCTGCGAGGCCGAAGGCCAGCGCCACGGTCTGCGCCGCAAAGCCCGGCGGGTTCAGACCCAGATAGGTCGCCACCGCAATGGCTACGGCCATGGCGATACGCGCCGACAACAGCTCGCCTTTTTCCGAGATGTTCGGATTGATCGACCCCTTGATGAGGTCGTGCGACACCGCGGACGAGATCGCCAGCAGCAGGCCCGCCGCAGTCGACAGCGCCGCCGCCAGACCGCCCGCCGCCACCAGGCCGATCACCCAGCCCGGCAGGTTGGCAATCTCAGGATTGGCCAGAACCAGGATGTCGCGGTTGAAGTTGGTCAGCTCATTGCCCGCCCAGCCGTTGGCTTCGGCCACGGCCTGCATGTCAGCGTTCTTGTCGTTGTAGTACTGGATCGCACCGTCGCCGTTCTTGTCTTCCCAGCCCAGAAGGCCGGTCTGCTGCCAGGTCGCCATCCAGTCGTACTTGGGATCATCCTCAATCTGCTGCACGGTCACGGCGCCGCCTTCGATGCCGCCGTTGGGCCACATCATCTCGGTGATGTTGAGACGCGCCATGGCACCGACAGCCGGAGCGGTAAGATACAGCAGCGCGATGAACACCAGCGACCAGCCGGCCGACCAGCGGGCGTCCGCCACGCGCGGCACGGTGAAGAAGCGCATGATGACATGCGGCAGACCCGCGGTGCCGATCATCAGCGACAGGGTGAACAGCACCATGTTGAAGGTGTCGCCGTGATGCGCGGTGTACTCGTTGAAGCCCAGCTCGGTCACGATGGCGTCCAGCTTGGCCAGCAGTGGCTCGCCGCTTGCAGCGTGGTCGCCGAACAGGCCCAGCGCCGGGATCGGGTTGCCGGTCAGCTGCAGCGAGATGAAGATGGCCGGGATGGTATAGGCCATGATCAGCACGCAGTACTGTGCCACCTGAGTGTAGGTCACGCCCTTCATGCCGCCAAACACGGCATAGGCAAAGACCACACAGGCGCCGATCAGCAGACCCGCGGTGTTGGAGACCTCGAGGAAGCGGCCGAAGGCGACGCCGACGCCGGTCATCTGGCCGATCACGTAGGTGGTCGAAGCCACGATCAGGCAGATCACCGCCACCACGCGCGCGGTCGGGGAGTAGAACCGGTCGCCGATGAACTCGGAGACGGTGAACTTGCCGAACTTGCGCAGGTAGGGGGCAAGCAGCAGCGCCAGCAGCACGTAACCGCCGGTCCAGCCCATCAGGAAGGTCGAATTGTCATAACCGGTGAAGGCGATGAGGCCCGCCATCGAGATGAAAGACGCCGCCGACATCCAGTCGGCCGCTGTGGCCATGCCGTTGGTGACCGGGTGAACGCCCCGGCCGGCGGCATAGAATTCAGATGTGGAACCCGCGCGGGCCCAGATCGCGATGCCGATGTAGAGCGCGAAGGACGCGCCCACAAACAGCAGGTTGATGGTAAACTGATCCATCTTATTCTTCCTCCACGCCGTATTCGCGGTCCAGCTTGTTCATCCGGAACGCGTAGAAAAAGATCAGCCCCAGGAACACCAGGATCGATCCCTGCTGGGCGAACCAGAAGCCCAGATCGCTGCCGCCGACCTTGATGCCTGCAAGCATCGGTCGCAGCAGGATGCCAAAGCCGAATGACACGACAGCCCAAATCACCAGGCTGACCAGAATGATGCGCACGTTTGCCGCCCAGTAGCCCTTGTCGGACTCGGCGGTCTGCGCAGAATGTGTGGTTTGTTCCGCCATCAGCGGCTCCTCCTTCTTCCTCTCCTGTGCGGCCCGGCCTTCGGGGGCTGGGCACACGCTCTCCGTTTGCCCGGCGCGGGTCAGGGCGCGCAGGCATGCAACCTCCGTGCCGACAGGCGCTGGGCCTGCCGGATCCGGCGGGTATTTCCATTTCGGATAAGACGGGGTCCGGCGCGGTCGGCACCGGCCCCGTTTCTGTTTGTTAGCTGGTGGCCGTCGTCACGATGGCCGCCATGTCACGGGCGATATCGTCGATGCCGCCCATGGCATTTGTCGATTTCAGCACGCCCTTGCCGCCATAATAGGCAATCAGCGGCGCGGTCTGCGCGTGATAGGCCGCCAGTCGGCTGGCAACGGTTTCGGCATTGTCGTCGGCGCGGCGCTTCATCTCCGTGCCGCCGCATTTGTCGCAGGTGCCTGCCTTGGCGGGCTGCTTGAAGCTGTCGTGATAGCCTTCGCCGCAACCAGCGCAGGTGTAGCGACCCGAGATGCGTTCGACCATCGCGGCATCGTCCACCTCGAGGCTGATGGCGGCGTTGATCTTCTGGCCGGTCTCGCCCAGCAGATCGTCCAGCGCCTCGGCCTGCACCGTGGTGCGCGGAAAGCCGTCAAGGATCACCCCCTTGGCGCAGTCCGGCTCCGCCAAACGGTCGCGCAGGATGTTGATCACGATCTCGTCGCTGACCAGCTGGCCGGCTTCCATCACTGCCTTGGCAGCGAGGCCCGCAGGCGAGCCCGCAGCCACCGCCGCGCGCAGAAGGTCGCCCGTGGACAGCTGCACATAGCCAAACTCATCCTCCAGCATCCGCGCCTGGGTGCCTTTGCCGGCGCCCGGAGGCCCCAGCAGGATCAGTACCGCGGGTCGTGTCATTTTGCACGGTTTGCGATCAGGTCGTCGACCACCGACGGATCCGCCAGCGTCGAGGTGTCGCCGAGGCTGCCAAAGTCGTTTTCGGCGATCTTGCGCAGGATGCGGCGCATGATCTTGCCCGAGCGTGTCTTCGGCAGGCCCGGGGCCCACTGAATGACGTCCGGCGAGGCAATCGGGCCGATTTCCGTCCGCACCCAGGTGCGCAGTTCCTTGCGCAGCTCCTCGGAGGGTTCGCGGTCGTTCATCAGGGTCACGTAGCAGTAGATGCCCTGGCCCTTGATGTCATGCGGATAGCCCACGACGGCGGCCTCGGCCACGGCGGCATGGGCCACCAGCGCGCTTTCGACCTCGGCGGTGCCCATGCGGTGGCCGGAGACGTTGATCACGTCATCGACACGACCGGTGATCCAGTAATCGCCGTCCTCGTCCCGGCGGCAGCCGTCGCCGGTGAAGTAGTAGCCCTTGTAGTCCGAGAAATAGGTCTTCTCGAAGCGCTCATGATCGCCCCAGACCGTGCGCATCTGGCCCGGCCAGCTGTCCTTGATGCAGAGCACGCCCTCGACGCCGTTGCCCTCGATCTCGACGCCGCTGGTGGGGTCCAGAACCACCGGCTGGATGCCGAAGAAGGGCTTCATCGCCGCGCCCGGCTTGGTCGCGTGGGCTCCCGGCAGCGGCGTCATCAGATGGCCGCCGGTCTCGGTCTGCCACCAGGTGTCGACGATCGGGCATTTGCCCTTGCCGACCACGTCATTGTACCAGTTCCAGGCCTCAGGGTTGATCGGCTCGCCCACGGTGCCCAGCACCTTGAGGCTGCTGAGATCGCATTTCTCGACGAACTCCGGCCCCTGGCCCATCAGCGCGCGGATGGCGGTGGGGGCGGTGTAGAACTGGTTCACCTTGTGCTTTTCGCAGACCTGCCAGAAGCGGCTGGCATCGGGGTAGGTCGGCACGCCCTCGAACATCAGCGTGGTGGCGCCATTGGCCAGCGGGCCGTAGACGATGTAGCTGTGGCCGGTAACCCAGCCCACGTCCGCGGTACACCAGTAGATGTCGCCGTCGTGGTAATCGAATGTGACCTCATGGGTCAGCGCCGCATAGGTCAGATAGCCGCCGGAGGTGTGCACCACGCCCTTGGGCTGGCCGGTGGAGCCGGAGGTATACAGGATGAACAGCGGATCTTCGGCGTTCATCTCGGCCGGTTCGCAGCTGTCGGCGGCGTTCTGGGCCAGCGCGTTGTAGTCGTGGTCGCGCCCGTCTACCCAGGTGGTCTGGCCGCCGGTGCGTTTCACCACCAGGCATTTCACCGTGTCCTTGGTATGCAGCAGCGCGGCATCGGCGTTGGACTTCAGCGGCGTTTTGCGGCCACCGCGGGGGGCTTCGTCGGCGGTGATGATCACCTTGGCGTCGCAACCATTGATACGAGCGGCCAGCGCATCAGGCGAAAACCCTGCAAAGACAATGGAATGTATCGCGCCGATTCGGGCGCAGGCCAGCATCGCGTAAGCCGCTTCGGGAATCATCGGCAGGTAGATCACCACCCGGTCGCCCTTGGAGACCCCGAGGTCTTTCAGCACATTGGCCATGCGGCAGGTGTTGCGGTGCAACTCCTTGTAGGTGATGTGCTGCGCGGCCTCGTTCGGATCGTCGGGCTCCCAGATGATGGCGGTCTGGTCACCGCGGGTTTCCAGGTGGCGGTCGATGCAGTTGGCGGAAACGTTCAGCGTGCCATCGGCGTACCAGTTGATCGAGACATTGCCGAAGTTGAAATCGACGTCCTTGACCTTGCTATAGGGCTTGATCCAGTCGATGCGCTTGCCCTGTTCGTCCCAGAAAGCTTCGGGGTCGGCCAGCGAGGCGTCATACAACTCCTGGTATTTTGCGGCGTCCACATGTGCACGGGCAACGGTTTCGTCGGATGGCGGATAGACGGCGTCTGCATGCAGCGCGTTCATTCGGTTTCCTCCCAGAAATATATTGGCAAGACAAACGACAACGCTGTGTCGTGGCTGTCAAACCGTTTCCTCCTGTGCCTGATAATACGGCAGCTTGAAAATTTGTGAATAACTATCTGGATTTTCAGCATTTGCTTGTGAAGAAGTTTCCCGAGGTCTGAGTTGTATGTGAAGAATTTTTCTATTTTCGTAAGTCTAGTGCCTAAAATCAGTGTCTTGGGTGTAAATATTCTTTTGTGATGTCTTGTCGCAGCCGCCCGGCGGTCCCCGGGTTGGGCCTCCACCGCGTGGCAAATGGCACCGTGTCGGCTGCGGCATATTGTGCCAGGGCCGGGATCGGGGCGCAGCCATGATGCGTCGAAGGTCTGGTGTTGCGCTGACCTCTTAGGGGTTGGCAGCGCTAAACCTTGCCGCTAGCCTGATTTGCAAGCGCACCTCTCCGGCCCGCTGCCGGGCCAAGAAGGGCGCAATAAGGGAGAGTTACATCATGAACAGAATTTTGACCGCTGCCGTGGCGGCCACGGCTGGTGTTGCAATGGCGGGGGAGGCCGCGGCAACTGAATGGAACGTGTCACTGTGGGGCAAACGCCGCGCTTTTACCGAGCACGTCGAAAAGCTGGCCGAGCTGGTTTCGGAAAAAACCAACGGCGAGTTCACCATGAACATCAGCTATGGTGGCCTGTCCAAGAACAAGGAAAACCTTGATGGCATCTCGATCGGTGCCTTCGAGATGGCGCAGTTCTGTGCCGGCTACCACCGGGACAAGAACCCCTCGATCACGGTTTTGGAACTGCCGTTCTTGGGCGTGAACACGCTGGAAGAAGAAGTGGCGGTGTCTCACGCGGTCTATGCGCATCCGGCGGTGCAGGCGGATCTGGCGCGCTGGAATGCGAAGCTGCTGATGACCTCGCCGATGCCGCAGTACAACATCGTCGGCACAGGTGAGCCCCGTGACGAACTCGCAGAGTTCAAGGACATGCGGGTGCGGGCCACCGGTGGCATCGGGCAGGCGTTCTCTGCGGTTGGCGCGGTGCCGACCTCGGTGACCGCGACCGAGGCCTATAACGCGATGGAATCCGGCGTTGTCGACACCGTCGCCTTTGCCCAGCACGCACATCTGAGCTTTGGCACCATCAACAAGGCCGACTGGTGGACTTCCAACCTGAACCCCGGCACCGTGAACTGCCCGGTGGTCGTCAACACCGATGCCTATGAGGCCCTGAGCGATGCCGAGCGCGAAGCGCTGGACAGCTCGGTGGATGAAGCCATCGCCCATTACCTCGAAAACTACGGTGCGCTGCTGGAAAAATGGGACAGCGTGCTGGAGGAAAAAGGCGTTGAGAAAGTGGTCATCTCGGACGAGACACTGGCCGAGTTCCGCAAGGTGGCGGGTGATCCGATCCACGCGCAGTGGATCAAGGACATGACCGATCAGGGCTTGCCCGCGCAGGAACTGTACGACCTGGTTCAGAAGACGCTGAACGACGTCCGCTCAGGCAGCTGATACGGGCGTGACACGCGGTAGGGCCGGGCGCATCTGCTCCGGCCCTTTCTTGTCGTGGCGAAATTTCCAAGGAGGGGGCAGGGTATGGCCGCAGGCGCAGCAGTGCTGGAAGATGGCAGCCTGATCAGCAGGCTTGATCGAAACTTGGTGCAGGTTGAACGCCTGCTGGCGTTGCTCAGTGGGCTGGCAGTGTTCTCTTTGATGGTGCTCGCGGTGGTCTCGGTGGGAGGGCGCAACGCGGCCAACGCGCCGCTGCCCGGCTATGTCGACTGGATCGAGCAGATCATGCCGCTGATTGCCTTCATGGGCATCTCTTATGTGCAGCGCGGTGGCGGCCACATCCGCATGGACATCTTCATCGGTGCCCTGAAAGGGCGCGCCTTGTGGCTGTTCGAACTGCTCTCGGTTCTGCTGATCCTGCTGCTGATCCTTGCGCTGGTCTGGGGCAGCTGGTCGCACTTCCTGCGCTCCTTCGATTTTGCCGCGCCGATGTGGAGCCGTGACAGCTCTATCGATATCGGTTTGCCGATCTGGCCAGCCAAACTGCTGGCGCCGGTGGCCTTTGCCGTGCTGGCGGTGCGGCTGCTGCTGCAGGTCTGGGGGTACGGACGGGCGCTGGTTCTCGGGCTGGATCGCCCGGTTGCGGTGCCGCTGATCCAGAGCGCGGCGGAACTGGCGGCGGCCGAAGCAGAACAGCTGGAGGGTCACGACAGCGATGCCGTGGCGTCCGACCGCGGTGACAACGGGCAGGGGTAAGCAAAATGGAACCGATTGAAATCGGCCTGTGGGTCACGGGCGGGCTGTTGCTGATGGTTGTGCTGGGGATGCGCGTGGCGTTTGCTGCGGGCCTCGCCGGGCTGGTCGGCCTGGTCTGGATTTTCTGGGCCAAGTTCGGCTTTGATCCGAACCGGTTCGGCAAGGCGCTGACCGTGTCGGTCAAGATCGCGGGCCAGGTGCCGCATTCCAAGGTCTCCAGCCAGGCGCTGAGCCTCATCCCGACCTTCATCCTGATCGGCTACCTCGCCTATTACGCGGGTCTTACCCGAGCGCTGTTCGAGGCCGCCAAGCGCTGGCTGGCCTGGGTGCCGGGCGGGCTGGCGGTCTCCACCGTGTTTGCCACGGCGGGTTTCGCCGCAGTGTCGGGCGCCAGTGTGGCGACTTCGGCTGTGTTTGCACGCATCGCCATCCCTGAAATGCTCAAGATCGGCTATAATAAGCAATTCGCGGCAGGCGTGGTGGCGGCAGGCGGCACGCTGGCCTCGCTCATTCCGCCCTCGGCAATTCTGGTGATCTACGCAATCATCGTCGAACAGGACGTGGGCAAGCTGCTGCTGGCAGGTTTCATCCCGGGCGCATTCTCGGCGGTCATCTATGGCTTGCTCATCGTCGGCATCGCGGTGATCTTCAAATCCGTTGGCCCGCCGGTGCGCGGCTTCACCTGGGGGCAGCGTTTTGCGGCGCTGCCTGGCGCTTTGCCGATCATCTTTGTCGTCGTGATCATCATCTGCTTTGTATACAATCCCTTTGGCGGCGATGCCTGGGGTACGCCGACCGAAGGCGGGGCATTGGGCGCGTTTGTCGTCTTCTGCATGGCGGTCTACCGCGGCATGAAGTGGGCGGAACTGAAGTCTGCGCTGCTGGAGACTGCCAAGCTGACGGTGATGATCTTCACCATCATCTGGGGTGTCCTGATCTACGTGCGCTTTCTCGGTTTTGCCGATCTTCCGGGGGCGTTTTCCGACTGGATCACCTCTCTCGAGATGTCACCGATGGTGATCCTGATCTGCATCCTGCTGGCCTATGCGGTGCTGGGGATGTTCATGGACGCCATCGGCATGCTGCTGCTGACGCTCCCGGTGGTCTACCCGGCGGTGATGGCGCTGAACGGGGGCGAAAGCGTCGCCGCGGCCGACAGTGCCTTTGGCATGAGCGGGCCGATGTGTGCGATCTGGTTTGGCATCCTGGTGGTGAAAATGGCCGAGTTCTGCCTGATCACCCCGCCCATCGGGCTCAACTGCTTTGTCGTGGCGGGGGTGCGCGATGATTTGAGCGTGCAGGACGTGTTTCGTGGCGTGACACCGTTCTTCATCGCCGATGCGGTTACCATCGGGCTGCTGGTGGCATTCCCGGGGATCGTTCTCTACTTGCCGTCGCTGGCGGGCTGAGGGCAAAGCTGGCCCTGCGGCGCTGTTGCGGCAGCGTCGCCCATTTGCTGAAGGAGCCACTCCTGAAAGCAGCGCATCGCCGGGGTTGCCGGTTTATGGGCCGGGCGCGTCAGCCAGTAGCGGCCATTGGTGACTTCGGTTTCAAAGGGCGCGATCAATGTTCCGCGGTCCAGGCGTGCGGCAAACATGGCGGCGGGCAGTAGCGCCACCCCTTCGCCGGATTCGGCGAGGTCAGCCATGGCGATGGAGCTGTCGAAGACCGGGCCGCATAAATTCGGGCAAGTCTCCCCGGCGGCTTCGAACCAGCTGGGCCATTCGTCGGCACGGTAGGAGCGTAGCAAAACCTGCCCCTGCAGGTCGCCGGGTGTCCTTAGCATTGCGGCAAGCTCTGGCGCGCAGAGCACGGTCAGCGGCGTTTCCATGAGGGCAACTGCCTCACAGCCGCTCCACCGTCCGGCCCCAAAGCGGATGGCCATGTTCAGGCCTTCCTTGGTGATGTCCACCCGGTTGTTGTTTGTCCAAAGCCGCAGATCAACGCTTGGGTAGGCGCTGCGAAATTCCCTGAGCCGCGGCATCAGCCATCCGACTGCAAATGTGGTCACGACCCCGACGTGCAAAGTCTCGCGGTAGTGCCCGTCCTGAAACCCGTCGAGCACCCGGGCCACCCGGTCCAGACTGTCGCTGATCACCGGAAACAATGCCATTGCCTCGTCGGTCAACAAAAGCCCCTTGGGGGTCCGGGTGAACAGAGCCACGCCCAGCAGGTCCTCCAACCCCTTGATCTGGTGGCTGACGGCGGCCTGACTGACACGAAGCTCAATGGCAGCGCGGGTAAAACTGCCCTGGCGGGCGGCCACCTCGAATGCGCGCAATGCGTTGAGTGGGAGATTGGGGCGGTCCATCGAATGGCATGTCCTGGCGGTGGAGCGGGAAGTCCGCATCAGCCTTGCCCGGCGTTCGGGGAACTGCAAGGCAAGACTGATGCAGAGCGGTGGTCAGCCCTGTGGGTCTGTCAGCAATTTTTGGACAAAGCCATAGGTCGCGCGGATCCGGGCCTCGTTGGGGATGTTGCGGTTGGCCAGCATCACCACGCCGAGATCTTCTCCGGGCAGCAACACGACATAGGCGCCGAACCCGTTGGTCGCTCCGGTCTTGTTGAGGATGACATGTTCTTGCGGCGGCAAGGCCGGGGTCAGCTTGCGCATGGGCTGGGGGTTCAGGATATAGGCGTAGCTGTTGCCTTTGATCATCTGCTCCTGGGCGACGGGCCAGGGGTATTGCTCCCAGATCATGCCTTGCACATAGGCCTCCGTTTGGGCCAGCCCATACCGTGTTTTTTCCAGCGCAGCGCTGAGTTCGTCGGAGACCTCTGCGTGCCCCAGATGCAGGTTCAGAAAACGCACCATGTCACGAGCGCTCGATTTCACGCCATACGCCTCGCTGTCCAATACACCGGGGCTAACCCGAATGGGGCGGTCGGTCTTGCGGTCGTAACCAAATGCGTAGCGCTGCATGGCCTGGTCCGGCACGTCGACCCACGTGTTCCCCAATCCCAGCACCGGGAAAAGATCCTCTTCCAGCGCGTCGGCGAAATCGCGATCCAGGGCATTTGCCGCTATGTGGCCCAGCAGGCCGATGCTGATATTGGAATAGCTTCGGGCCCCCGGTGTTTCAGGCCGCCAGCCGCGCAGCCACTCCACGAGCTCTTCTGTCGTTTGCGCGGTGTCCGGGACCTGCAGTGGCAAGCCGCCGGATTGATGTGTTGCCAACTCCCGCAGGGAAAGTTCGCCAAAGACCGTGCCTGCAAGCTCCGGCACGTGATCCGCAACTTGCTGGTTCAGGTCGAGGTGTCCGCGACCTTCGGCCATGGTGGCGAGGGTTGCCGTGAACAGCTTGCTGATTGATCCCAGCTCAAACAGCGTGTCCGGTGTGGCAGCGGTGCCTGCCGCGCGCGCGGCAACACCCGTACTGAAATAGTGGTCCTGCCCGCCGTAGGTAATGCCGACCACAAGGCCAGGCACATTGAATTCTTCCATCAGCGGCGCAAAGCTCTGCGCGGCGAGCGCCTGCACCTCGGCTTCGCTGCGGGGGGCGGCAATCAGCGCGGTGGGAAACGACAGCAGCGCAAGCGCTGCGGCGGTAAAAATTTTCATGTCAGCCTCATTGATTTGCCCTTGGTTGGGCAAAATCCGCTCTAAGGCTTGCGGTTTGTCGCCTCAAACGAGAAAAAATTGGCTGCGGTATTAGAAAAACTTGTCTGGTTGGGAGGGGACGTTGCGGAGAAGTCAGAAGGAGGTCCTGGACGAGCTTCGTCAGGCCATTGATCGTTTGGCGCCCATCAATGGCGATCGTCTGCCACCAGAGCGGAGTTTATGTTCCATGCTGGCGTGCAGCCGCGAAACGCTGCGTCGGTGCTATGCGCAGCTGGAGGCCGAAGGTCTGATCTGGCGGCATGTTGGGCAGGGCACCTTTCGCGGTCGCCGCCCGGTGCATTTGCCGATCCGCGATACGCTCCTGGTGGAAGGCGCGACACCACCGGATATCATCCGCGCCCGCCTCTTGCTGGAGCCCCAGGTCGCCGCCGAGGCCGCGTTGGCAGCGGACGAGAACGATGTGTTCCACCTGCGGGACAAAGTTGCCCAGGGCCGCCGGGCTACGGATCGCGCCGCTTGCGAACAGGCGGATGACGCCTTTCACCGTGCGGTTGCGGAAACCTCTCGCAATCCGGTTCTGATCGGGTTTCTCGTCTATTTGTCAGGCGCGCGTCGCCGGGTCGCCTGGCAACGCGAGTGGGATCGGACCTATCGCAGAATTGCCCCCAACGAGTTCCAGAGCATTCACAGCGACCAACATGATGCCGTCGTGGATGGAATTGCCAATCGCGATCCGCAAGAGGCAGCATCGGCGATGCGCCTGCATCTCGAAACGATCCAGGCGGCTATGACATATCGACCCGACATAGTGGGCACCGGAGCGACCTGACGCGGACGCAGGGGGGGGTGTTCTCCTCAGGGCAACACGGTAGGGGCGTTTCCGGTCTTGTGCGCAGCACTGCCTTCGGGGCAACTTTGCGCAGAACCGCCGTTCCTGATCCGAGGTCCCATGAGTGCCAGCGTGTTAATGCCAACGCTTCTGTCCGAAACGCGCGACATGCTCGGCAGCGACCCTGCGCTGTCGGGGCTTGTCGGGATCAAGGCGGGCGAGGTGTCCGATCTGCCGGATCTGCTCGGCGCGACGCTGGCCGCCTGCCTGCCCGCAGGGGATGCCCGAGGTCAGCTGCATCAATTGGCGACCGAGCAGTTTCGCAATGATGCGGAGCTGCTGGAGACAGCTCTTGATGATCTGCTGGTGACCAGCGCGCGCGACGATCAGCCCGGCGGCGCGCCGCAGGTGCTGCTGTTTGCCAACGGCTACCACGCGCTGTTGTCCTACAGGCTCAGCCGCGCGCTGTGGCTGTCCGGGCGTGAAACCCTGGCGCTTGCGGTGAAGGCACAGTTCACCCGCGCCCTCTCGGTAGAGATTTGGCCACAGGCGCAGATCGGGCGGGGTGTCTGGATTGATCACGGGCTTGGGCTGGTGATCGGCCAGACCGCGGTGATCGAAGAAGATGTCAGCCTCTGGCACGGCGTTACGCTTGGCTCGAACTTTGTCGATATGGGCGAGGGGCGTCACCCGACACTGCGCCGCGGTGCCGTGATCGGGGCCGGGGCGCTGATCCTCGGTCCGGTGGAGATCGGCGCGGGCGCGACGGTGGCGGCAGGGGCGATCGTCACCAGGGACGTGCCGCCCGGCCACGTGGTCGCAGGTGCGCGCGCCGCTGACCGGGGCGCGGGCCGATTTGCCGGATTTGCACCTCTCTCAGATCTGAAGGGGCGCCAGACGTGACCTCGCTCGGCATCGATCATCCGCTTGTCTGCGTGCGCGATCTCGCGGCTGCGCATAAGACCTACCTGTCCCTCGGTTTTTGCATGAAACCGCCGGGGATGCACCCGTGGGGCACCTCGACCGCACTGGTGATCTTTGAAAACCAGCTGCTGGAGTTGGTGGGCATCGGCGATGAGAGCCTGCTTGATGGCTTTGCCGCCGGGGAGTTCCGCTTTGGACGCCACGTCCAGCATTGGCTGGCCGAGCGCGAAGGGGTGCCGCTCACGGCGCTCAACTCGACCGATGCGGCGGCGGATGAGGTGGCCGTGGTGGCCCGCGGCGGCAATTGCGAAGGCACCATAGAGTTTGGCCGCGACGTGGTCGACGATGATGGCACCCCCGACCGCACCGCAACCACGCTGAAGATCTTTTCCCGGCCCGGCCTGCCGCGGCTGACCATGTTCGCCTGCCAGCAGCACCGCCGCGACCTGATCGAATTTCCCGGGTGGATGGACCACCCGAACGGCGCGCATGGTTTCGTTTTTGCCACGATCCTGGCCGAACCGGACGACCAGCCCGCGGTGAAGGACTGGCTCGCCACGCTGCACGGGGCCGATGCAGTTGCCGATACGGACCAGGGCTTTACCGTTGCCACCGGCAGGGGGCACTGGCGGGTGTTCAGCCGCGACACCGCCAGCGACCTGTTCGGCCCGCTGCCCCAAGACCTTGCCCCCGATGGCGCACCTTCGGTGGTGTCGCTCGACATCGCCTGCAGCGCGCTTGACAAGGTCCGCCCCTTCGTTGAGGCAGGCGGCTTTGATTTCCGCGAGACCGGCGGCGCGCTGGTCCTGACTGAGCCCGCCCGGCTGGGCGGCATTCTTCTGACCTTCCAGGAAGCGCCCAAGGCGCCCTGACACAAGCCGCGGCGCAACCGCGCCCAAAGGAGACCCATGTTCGACCAAGACCACATTGCCGAGGCCATCGCCTGGCGTCACGACCTGCACCGTCACCCCGAGCTGGGATTCGAGGAACACCGGACCTCCGAGATGATCGCCGGGCTGCTCAGCGCCTGGGGGTGGCGGGTGCACCGCGGCCTTGCAGGCACCGGTGTTGTGGCGCAGATGGGGCAGGGTGCGCCCATGATCGGCCTGCGCGCCGACATCGACGCGCTGCCCATACATGAGGCTTCGGGCGTCGATTACGCCTCGACCGTTCCCGGCAAGATGCATGCCTGCGGCCATGACGGCCATACCGCGATGCTGCTGCTCGCCGCGCGCAAGATCGCCGAGGAAGGGGTTGAGTCCGGCACCGTCACGCTGATCTTCCAGCCCGCCGAGGAAAACGAAGGCGGCGCGCGGGTGATGGTCGAGCAGGGCTTGTTCAAGCAGTTCCCGGTCGACAGGGTGTTTGGCATCCACAACTGGCCGGGTCTTGCGCCGGGCCGTTTCGTGGCGCGCGACGACAAGATGATGGCGGCTTTTTCGGTCTTTGATATCGAGATCCGCGGCAAGGGCGGCCACGGCGCCATGCCCGAGCAATCCGACGGGGTGATTGCCGCGGCCGGGCGCATGGCGGCTGCGCTGCAGGAAATCCCGGCCCGCGCGCTGTCTCCGCTGGAGCCGGGCGTGGTTTCGGTCACCCAGATCCACAGCGGCTCCGCCTACAACGTCTGCCCCGACCGCGCCGTCCTGAGCGGCACCTGCCGCTGGTTCGATGCCGAGGCCGGAGACATCATCGAAGAACGCCTGCGCCGTGTTGCCAATGGCGAGGCGGCGGCGCAGGGCTGCACCGCCACAATCGACTACCAGCGCCGCTATCCCGCCACCATCAACACCGCCGCCGAAGCCGCGCTGGCGCGCGACGTGGCAGCGGATATGGGGCTGGATACGGCCATGACTGGCCCCAGCATGGCCTCGGAAGACTTCGCCTTCATGCTGAACGAGGTTCCGGGCGCCTATCTGTGGCTCGGCGCCGCGCGCGAGGGCGAAAACCCCGGGCTTCATTCGCCCAAGTTCGACTTCAACGACGCCGTGCTGCCCGCCGGGGCGGAGTTCTGGGTGCGGCTTGTCCGCCGCGCGGCGCGGGGCTGAGGCGCGCAATGGACGCGCTCGACAGCCGCTTCCTGCGCGAATTCCTCGCGGTGGCGCAGGAGGGATCGATCCGCCGTGCGGCGGAGCGGCTGAATGTCGTGCCCTCGGCGATCTCGCGCAAGATCTCCGAAGCCGAGGCGCGTCTCGGTGTCACCCTCTTCGAGCGCAGTTCAAAAGGGGTGACGGTAACCGCGGCGGGGGAGCTGCTGCGCGAGCACGCGCTTCACCTTCAGGATGAGCAGACCTTCCTGCTGGACCAGATCGGCCGCTACCGCTCCGGCCGTATGCAGACCGTTCGGATCGCGCTGGGCGAGGGGTTTACCGTGGACCTGATGGAAAACGGGCTGGCGGAGCTGGGCCGCCTGCAACCTGATCTGCGCTTTTCCATCGATCACGCCGGCACCGAGGAGCTGCAGCGCCGGGTGATCGAGGGCGAGGCCGACATCGGCATTGCCTACAACCCGGTGGTGACCGAGGCAACCCGGTCGCTGGCGGTGGGGCGGCAGCCGCTTTGCGCGGTGGTGCCGGCCGATTCCCCGCTCGCCGGGCGCCAGCGCGTGGCGCTTGCCGAGGTTCTGACCCATCCCGTCGCCATGCTGGATACCCGCCACGCCGTGCGCCACCTTGTCGGGCAGGTCGCCGCCGAACGCGGACTTGCGCTGCGGGTGCAGGTGGAGACCGCTTCCATCGCGCTGCTGCTGCGCTACGTGAGCGCGGGCATGGGCGTCACCTTCCTGCCGCGGTTTTCCGCCTCCAGCCAGGCTGATAGCGGCGACCTGTCGGTGGTGGAACTGGACGAACCGGCGCTGCATCGGGTCAGCTCGCACCTAATGGTGCGCGCCCGCCGACGTCTGCCGAAATCGGTGGAGCTGGTCGCAAGCTTCCTGTCCGACCGTATGGTGGCTTTCCGCGCGTGACGGTTTTGTGTTGCTGTAGCGGCAACGCAATGTGCGCATGATACCCCCTATCTGTGAACGCCCCTTGTCCGCTTAGCTGGCTGCAGGATCGGCCGGCAGCGGTCGGCAACGGACAGGGACAGGTATTCACATGGCAGATGATACGGTCAAACGGGCCGGGGTGATCGGACTAGGGGCGATGGGCTTTGGCATGGCGTCGAGCCTCGCGCGGGCCGGTTTCGAGGTGTCGGGTTACGATCCCGCACCGGCAGCACAGGAACGCGCAAGCGACGCGGGCATCGCACCGCTGGCCAGCCCCGAGGAGGTCTTTGCCACTACGGAGATCATCGTGCTTTCGCTCCCCGCCGCGGCGCATGTCCAGGCCGCGATTGCTGCGGCGCAGGGGGCCGGGCTTCTGGCGGTGGGTGCCGCCCCGAAGGTGATCATCGACACCTCCACCTCCGAGGCCGAGGTCAGCCGCAAGCTGGCGGCCGAGCTGGCGGACGCCGGGCACGGCTTTCTCGATGCGCCGGTCAGCGGTGGGCCGTCCGGTGCGGCAGCTGGGCAGCTTTCGGTCATGCTCGGCGGCGACGAGGCATGGGCGGGCCGTGCCATGCCCGCGCTGGAGGCGATGGCGGCGAAGATCCTTCACGTCGGGCCCAGCGGCGCGGGCAATGTGGCCAAGCTGGTCAACAACATGCTGGTCGCCAGCCACATGATCACGACGCTGGAGGCGCTGCGGCTGGCCGAGGCGGCCGGGGTCGGCGCCGAGGATGCCCTGCGGGTAATCAACTCGGCCACCGGGCGCAGCGCGATTTCGGAAATTCACTACCCCAACTGGGTGCTGCCACGCAGCTTTGCCTCCGGCTTCAGCACCGGGCTGATGCGCAAGGACGTGCGCCTCGCGCGCGAACTGGCCCAGCGCTCCGGCTGCGCCATGCCGGTGGCCGATCTGGTGGCGGAGCTGTGGGCCGAGGAGAACTCGGGCCTGAAGGACGCGGATGATTTCATGCACATGGGCGATCCCGCGGTGGATCGGCTCAGCAAAAAGGAGAAGATGTGATGGCCATTGAAACGGTCGATACGGCGGCCCGCGTGGCCGGGCTGTTGAAGGAACTCACCGGCTCGTCCGAGGTCCAGTCCTGGGTTGGCGGCGCGCTGGTTCCGGGCTCCGGCAAGGAGTTGGAGCTGACCGACCCGGCCACGGGTGAAGTCTTTGCGCGCTACAAGGACGCAGGCGCAGACGTGGTTGCCCAGGCCGCCGAGGCCGCGCGTCGCGCCCAGAAGGAATGGTACGCAAAGACCGCCTCGGAGCGCGGGCGCATCATGTTCGAGATCGGCCGCCAGCTGCGCGAGAACGCGGCGGCGCTGTCCGAGCTGGAGGCGCTCTCCTCTGGTCGCCCGATCCGCGACACAACCGGCGAGCCTGCCCGCATGGCGGAGATGTTCGAATATTACGCCGGCTGGTGCGACAAGATCTCCGGCGACGTGATCCCGGTGCCCTCGACGCATCTGAACTACACCCGCCACGAGCCGCTGGGCGTTGTCAGCCAGATCACCCCATGGAATGCGCCGCTGTTCACCTGCTGTTGGCAGGTTGCCCCGGCGATCTGCGCGGGCAACGGCGTGATGATCAAGCCGTCGGAGCTGACGCCGCTGTCGTCCATCGTGGTCGGCATCCTGTGTGAAAAGGCGGGCGTGCCCAAGGGGCTTGTCAATGTCATCGCGGGTGACGGTCCCGGCACGGGTCAGGCGATGATCGAGCACCCGGAAACGGCGCTGGTGGTCTTTGTCGGCTCCGCCGAGGCGGGCAGCAAAATCGCAGGTGCCGCAGCCAGGCGGCTGGTGCCGTCAGTACTGGAACTGGGCGGCAAATCCGCCAACATCGTGTTTGGCGATGCCGATCTCGACCGCGCGGTGGTGGGCGCACAGGCGGCGATCTTTGCTTCCTGCGGGCAAAGCTGCGTAGCGGGGTCGCGGTTGCTGGTGCACCGGTCCGTTCATGCCGAAATGGTCGAAAAGCTGAGCGTCGCGGCCGCCAACATCCCCGTTGGGGCGCCGATGGACCCAGCCACGCAGGTCGGTCCGGTGAACAACGCGCGGCAATGGGACAAGATCGACCAGATGGTGCGCGAGGCAGAGGGGCAGGGGGCAGAGATCGCCAGCGGCGGAGCCAAGCCCGTGGCCCTGTCGCAGAGCGGCGGGTTCTATTTCGCCCCCACGGTGATCGACCAGGTAACGCCGCAGATGACCATCGCCAACGAGGAGGTTTTCGGCCCCGTGGTCTCGGTCCTGCCTTTCGATACCGAGGAAGAGGCCATCGCGCTGGCCAATGCCACGCCTTACGGGCTGGCAGGTGCGGTCTGGACGCAGGACGTGGGCCGCGCGCACCGCATGGCGGCGCAGGTACGTGCAGGCACCTTCTGGGTCAACAGCTACAAGACGATCAACGTCATGTCACCGTTTGGCGGTTTCGGCCGCTCCGGCTATGGCCGCTCGTCCGGCCGCGAGGCGCTGGCCGCCTATACGCAGACCAAGTCCGTCTGGGTCGAAACCGCGGAAAATCCTGTGCAGGGCTTCGGTTACGCGCCGGGCTGATCAAAAAGTAATTACACTTCACAATCTGCTGCGGACCGGGTATGGGCCCGGTCCCGGCCAATGCGTCCCCCGAAGGGGACGCCAACAGAGAGGTCCCCTCATGCCAATTAAAGACATCCTCCTCGACTGGCGGCTCCATCTGAGCATGCTGGTCATCACCGTGATCGCCGAGCTGGTCGGCGTCATCGCCGTGCCGATCGGCATTGGCTCGATCCTGCTGCTGCCGCTGCTTTATGCCTTCGTGATGGGGCTTCTGATCAACCCCAATGTCATCTCCGGTGCCCGTGCCCTGATCCGTGACCGCCAGGTGAACGCCGCCTCGCCGATGATCGTCATTGCGATCATGCCGTTCATCGCCAAGTTCGGCACCATCATCGGCCCGTCGATGGACAAGATCGTCGCCGCCGGTCCCGCGCTTATCCTGCAGGAACTGGGCAACCTCGGCACCATCGTGCTGGCCTTCCCGATCGCCGTTCTGGTGCTGGGCATGGGCCGCGAGGCGATCGGCGCCTGCTTCTCGGTGGCGCGCGAACCCAATATCGCGATCATCGCCGACAAATATGGCCTGAAAAGTCAGGAAGGCGCCGGTGTCATGGGCGTCTATGTGATCGGCACCCTCTTTGGCACTTTCATCTTTGCCATCCTCGCCTCGATCCTCGCGACCACCGGCGCCTTCTCGGTCGAGGCACTGGCGATGGCCTGCGGCATCGGCTCGGGCAGCATGATGGCGGCCTGTTCCGGCGCGCTGGTGCACGCGGTGCCGGAAATGGAGGAGCAGATCCTCGCGCTCGCGGGTGCGTCCAACGTGCTGACCTATGCCACCGGCCTCTACCTCTGCGTCTTCGTGGCGCTGCCGGTGACCGAAAAACTCTATGACCTCTTGGGCCGCAAAGAGCCCGCCAAAGCCGGAGCCTGAGCCATGAGCGACACACACACCCAAGATCTCGACCTGTCCGAAGAAGCGAAGTTCGGTCTCGGTGCCCACGCGGCGGCGCTGGCGGTGGTCTGCGTCATCGCCCTTGTCGGCAACACCGTGGCGACCGAGAACACCGTGCCGGAAGGATTGGTGGGGCTGATCGTCCTGTGGATCATGTGCATGATCGGAATGCTGCTGACCAAAATCGTGCCGTTCAAGCTGCCGTCGGTGGCCTGGATCTCACTCGTCGGGATCCTCGCGACCATGCCCTGGACGCCGGGCAGTGACTGGGTGCTGGGCAAGGTGAGCCACGTGAACTTCCTGACGCTGGCAACGCCCTGTCTTGCCTATGCAGGTGTCGCCATCGCCCGGCGCGAGATCGAGATCGCCAAGACCTCGGGCTGGAAGATCGCCGTGGTTGGTGTCCTGGTGATGACCGGTACCTATGTGGGCTCGGCCATCGTGGCACAGGCCTTTCTCTGATCACTGAATGATACCCGCGGGCCGATTTTGTCGGCCCGTGGGGCAGTCCATTGCCAATGATGCCATTCGCGGCTGTGTGCTGGCCGCGTGCCATGCGTCGCTTGGCAACAAGCTGTCCCCGAGACAGCCAAGGCTCATCGCGTTATTGCCCCGTCCGGAAGACGCTCGGGGGCTAAAATCAATGCGATGAGGCGCTTATTCGCCTCCAACCACCAGAGCCTTGCCGCCCTTGTAGGCGAGCTTGCCCGCGCCGACGGCCCCTTTGGCCAAAACCTTCGTGGTTCCGGCCGCAACGCCGACGGTGTTGTCTATTGCCCGATCTGCCGAGCATGCGGACAATGCGAACCCGGCGAAGATGAGAGCGGCAGAGGTCGTCTTGAAGAGCACGTTCAGTTTCATTTCAGTCTCCTTCCCCGTGGTGCGGGTTCGTCGTGGGATGTGCGGCGAAGGGCAGGAGTGCCCTTCCGCTTGATGGCCTGACCATAGGGGGTTCAATATCTTCAGAAAAATGAATAGGAATTATGGTTGTCGCAAGTATTCATTATGGATTGAGCTGATGGACATTGCTCTCATTCGGACCTTTCTGGAGGTCGCCGCCACCGGCTCTTTCGTGAATGCCAGTGAACGATTGTTCGTGACGCAGTCAGCTGTCAGCCTGCGCGTTCAGCGATTGGAAGAGGCCTTGGGCAAGCAATTGTTCACGCGCTCCAAAGCCGGTGCTGAACTGACACCGGCGGGTCGGGAATTCGAGCGCTACGCGCTGTCGCTGATCAAGATCTGGGAAGAGGCACGCCAGCAGGTTGGTGTGCCCGAGGGCTATACCAAGTCCCTCACCATCGGCGCTCAATATTCCTTGTGGCCGCGTCTGGGATTCCGCTGGATTGATACGATGCAGCGGGAAATGCTGTCGCTGAACATCCGGGCCGAGCTTGGCATGCCGGACCGGATCATGCGCTTTCTCATCGAAGGCGTGGTGCAAATCGGCCTCATGTACAGCCCGCAATTGCGGCCCGGCCTGACCGCACACAAGTTCATCGAGGAAGACCTGGTGCTCGCGGCATCCTGGCCTGCTTCCTTCGATGAAATCGTGCCCCACTATGTCTTCGTCGACTGGGGCCCGGAGTTCGTGCACGCCCATGCGCTGGAGTTGCCGGAGTTGACCAACCCGGGGTTGACCCTGTCGCTCGGCGCGCTGGCGGCCGAATACATCGTCTCTCGCCGGGCCGCGGCCTATCTGCCCGCCCGCTACATCAAGAAATACCTGGACGAGGGCCGCCTGCACCTGGTGGCGGACACGCCGCGCTTTCCATATCCGGTCTGGTCGATCTGGCGCGACGATCTGGACGCCGAGGTGCGGGCCAATGCCGAGGCAACGCTTGTGGCAATTCGGTCACAGATTGACGCCGAGCAAGAGGCTGTCATCGCTGAGCTGCGCGATCTGAGCACCAATGACATTGTCGAAGTGCTTGGAAACGCTGAGAACGGCTTTTCAAGTGAGTAATTATTGAGTCATCCTCAATTATTACGAATTTCACTTATCCATCAGCAGTTTCTATTTCCATCTCAGGCAGAGATGCCCCCGCCCATCCGGGACGGGTCACTAGATTGGGAAAGGATAGACCCATGCAAACACGTAACACTCTGGCCGCGTCGGTCCTCGCTCTCCTCGTGGCTGCGCCTGTGTTCGCGCAGGGCGCCATCGTCGGTATCGAGGATCTGGACGACCGCATTGACGACATCCAGGAGGACGTCGGCGACGATCTGGCCGAAGGCGGCGACAAGGACCGCTTCGGGCCCAACCAGTACGCCCAGGGCTGGAGCGGCAGCGTGTCACTCGGGTTTTCCGGCACCACCGGCAACACGGACACTGCCGATCTCGATTTCGCGGGCCGCCTGCGCTACGGCCACGGGCTGTGGAACCACACCCTGGGCTTCGCGGGTGAATTCTCCGAGGACAATGACGTGCGCAACAAGGAAGAGATCTTCCTGACCTATGATGTGAACCGTTACTTCAATGAGCAGTTCTACGTGTTCGGCCTTGGTTCGGTGCGCTACGACGATTTCGACTCCAACCGTTTGGACGCTTTTCTGGGCTTTGGACCGGGCTACCGGGTGATCAACACCCCGACCCAGACCTGGCGGGTCCAGGCGGGCCCCGGCGTGCGCTACATCGAGGATCAGCTGCGTAACGACACCACCGAAGTGGCAGGCATCGCGGCGTCGCGCTACTACTTTGCCTTCAGCGAAACCGCTTTCCTGACCATGGACACCGATGTGCTGTTCTCGGACTCGGACACGGTGGTGACCAACGACCTCGGCGTGAACTTCAAGATCACCGACCGGCTTGCGACCCGGGTGTCCTATCGGACCGAATGGGACAGCGATCCACTGCCGGGCCTGAAGAGCACCGACAACAAGCTGGGCGTCTCGCTGGTCTACGGTTTCTGACAGGGGAGGGACCGACGAGGGTTGCCATGCCCTCGCTCACTTCGGGGCGGAGAAATCCGCCCCTCTTTTTTGCCCCGCGTGTCGGGGCGCGCAGGTTGAGAGACCACCAGCCTTTCGCGTCTCGAGGCGTTTTCCCCAAGGCCCTGATCTTGCGCGGGTCGTCGCCCGCGGCGCCATGCCTTGAGGCCGCTTCTGGGGGGCAGGCGTTGGCGGAAGACCTCTTGGGCGAACATTCGGGTTCCGTGACGACCCCATTGACCTTTCCTTTTGATGGCAATTTGTGCGAGATAAGCGGTCGAACCGCCCTTTCGCTTGCGCTCGATCATGTTGGCTATAGCGGAACCACTTTTGGAAATCGGGACAACCTTTGGTGTTCCAGCCCGACAAAACGGGTCGAAACAGGCAAAATTCGGCTGTGAATGAGCAACTGGCATGAGTGACAAGATCGTTGAAAAACAAGTGAATGAGCCCATTTGGCGCTCTGCCCGCCTTTCCGTCGCACCCATGATGGATTGGACGGATCGCCATTGCCGATACTTGCATCGGCTGCTCAGCCGCGAAACCCTGTTGTACACCGAAATGGTCACCGCTCCGGCCTTGGTGCGAGGCGGGGCGCTCCATTTGCTGACATTCAATTCCGAGGAACATCCCCTGGCCTTGCAGCTGGGAGGGTCCGACCCGGTGGAGCTTGCCGAGGCGGCTCGTCTTGGTGCCGAAGCGGGCTATGATGAAATCAACCTCAATTGTGGTTGCCCGAGCGACCGCGTGCAATCCGGGGCTTTCGGCGCTGTATTGATGCAGACACCTGAGCTGGTGGCCGATTGCGTGGCCGCGATGCGTGAGGCGGTGGACGTGGAGGTGACCGTCAAATGCCGCATCGGTGTCGATGAGCAGGACCCGGAGCAGGTGCTGCCCGACTTTCTCGAGAAAATTCGCGCAGCGGGCTGCAATCGGGTGACGATACATGCGCGAAAGGCGTGGTTGCAGGGCTTGAGCCCGAAGGAAAACCGCGACATCCCGCCACTGGATTATGACCTTGTGCATCGCATGAAGGCGGCGTTTGCGGACATGCATGTCTCGATCAACGGTGGCATCGCAACCTTGGATGACGCGCGGTCACATCTCGAGCGTGGGCTGGACGGGGTGATGATCGGCCGGGCGGCCTATCACCAGCCGGCCGATATCCTGTGTGCCGCAGATCTGCAGATCTATGGCGGCGGTCACGTGAGCGATCCGGTCGAGGCGGTGCGCCGGATGTTGCCCTATATCGAGGCGCAACTGGCGGGCGGCGCCAAGTTGAACCAGATCACGCGGCACATGCTGGGTCTGTTCGCGGGCAAGCCGGGTGCGCGGCAATGGCGTCGCACCCTGTCCGAAGGGGCCTGTCGCAGCGGGGCCGGGCCGGAGCTGGTGGAACAGGCGCTGGCTGAGGTTACCCGGCAGGCTGCGGCCTGATATCCCGGTAACCCGGTATTGGCTTGCGGGGGGGCGCTGGCGTCGCTAACCCTTTCGCAACAGACACATACGCCCGAGGTTCCGCCCGCATGACCGATCCCAACATTACTGTCGCACTCTGGCCGGAGCCGGGTCTTTTGATGCAGATGGCCGCGCTTCTGGTCGTCATTGGCGGGTTCGCGGGCGTGCTTGCGGGGTTGTTGGGCGTGGGGGGCGGCATCGTGCTGGTGCCTGCGTTTTTCTATGCGTTTCAGACGCTCGGCTATGGCAGTGACCAGCTGATGCAGATTTGTCTGGCGACCTCGCTGGCGACGATCATCGTCACGTCGCTTCGCTCGGTCATGAGCCACAACAAGAAAGGCGCCGTGGACTGGCAGATCCTGCGCGGCTGGTGGGTCGGCATTGCGCTGGGGGCGGTCGTTGGCGTGCTGGCGGCCTCGGCGCTGCGGTCTTCGGTTTTGCAGGGGGTGTTCGGCGGCCTCGCCCTCGTGATCGGTTTCTACCTGGGGCTCGGCAAGGCGGACTGGCGGCTGGCCGAGGCCATGCCCAAGGGTATTCGGCGCGTGATACTGTCGCCGGTGGTTGGCTTTCTGTCAGTTCTGATGGGAATTGGCGGCGGCAGCTTTGGCGTTCCGCTGATGACCTTGCACGGGGTCGCGGTGCACCGGGCGGTTGCCACCGCGGCGGGCTTTGGCGTGATCATCGCGGTTCCCTCCGTGGCGGGTTTCCTGCTGCTGCAGATCGATCCGGCCAATCGGCCTCCGTTGACATTCGGCGCGGTCAACCTTCCTGCCTTCGTGATCGTGATCGCGATGACGCTGATCACCGCGCCCTGGGGCGTCAAGCTCGCCCATGCGATGGACCCCAAACCGTTGAAGCGCCTGTTCGGGGGGTTCCTGGTACTGGTGGCGTTGAATATGCTGCGCAAGGCGCTTGGCTACTGACCGGGATCGGACGGAGGCGTGATGCAGGACGCGGATCTTCACTATCTGGACAAGGGCTGGCTGCGCTTTGGGTACGATCCGCAGCTTGCGGCCTGGGCCGAGCACGCGCTGCCGTACGGCGTTGCGGCGCTCGACGATCCGGCCTGTGCCGATTGGTTTCAGTGCGAACGGACCTGGTTCATCGGGGTGGATGCGCTGCCCAATGATACCGCGGGTCGGCTGCCGGACGGCCCCGCGCTGGCCGGGGAAGCGCTGCGGTTCATTGCCGACCATCACGGCCCCTTGCCGAGCCTGCATCGGGCGCAGGTATCCTCGGTCTTTCCCGGCTATCCGCGCCCGCGTCCCGGCGAGGGCGAGGCGGCGTTCCGCTACCGCGTCAAGCGCGATGCGGCGCATGTGGACGGGGTGAAGATGTACGGCGATCACCGCCGCCGCAAGGTCGAGGAGCCGCATGCCTGGGTGCTGGGGATCCCGCTGAACGAAAGCAGCCCGGACGCGGCCCCGCTGGTGATCTGGGAGGGGAGCCACAAGATCATGCGCCGCGCCTTTGCCGCTGCGTTCGAGGGGGTGTCGCCTGCGGAGTGGGCGGATGTCGACGTGACCGACGCCTATACGGCCGCACGGGCCGAGGTGTTCGAAACCTGCCCGCGGATCACGGTGCATGCCAAACCCGGTGAATCCTATTTGATGCACCGGCTGTGCCTGCACGGGGTCGCGCCCTGGGGCGAGGGGGCAAGCGCGCCGGAAGAGGGCCGCATGATCGCCTATTTCCGCCCGGAGTTGGCGGATTGGACATCGGCGTGGCTGGCAGAGGGGTGATCTGACCCCGACAGGCCGGCGGCGCGGATCGGATAGGTCAGCACCTCTGCCGTAATGTTTCGCGCGCGAAACATTGGGTCAGCATCCATTCCGCATGGTTGACAAGTCGTTACTTCGTCGCCTGCGGCGCTACCTGCGCTTCAACCTCGCGCTGCGCCCGCCGCGGCGCTTGACCAATCTGCTGGCGCGGTCTGGCAGCTCGGTCATGATCTCTGCGCGCTGGCCATTGGTCATTTTCGACCAATCGCGGATCTCGTCGATGGAGCGGTAGCAGCCGGTGCAGATGCGTGCCTCGGGGTGGACGACGCAGATCTTGATGCAGGGGGACTGGATCTCGTCCCGTTTCCAAACCTCATCCGTCATTGCTCACCCATTCTTCAAATGCCGCAGCCGGTCCAGCGCGCCCTGGAGGATGTAAGAGGCCGCAACATGGTCGATCACTTCGGCGCGGCGTTTGCGGGTGGTATCCGCCTCCAGCAGCGCCCGTTCCGCTGCCACGGTGCTGAGCCGCTCGTCCCAGAAGCCGATCGGCAGATCGCTGAGCTGCGCCAGGTTGCGGGCAAAGGCGCGGGTGGACTGGCAGCGCGGGCCTTCGGTGCCGTCCATGTTGCGCGGCAGGCCTAAAAGGATGCCGCCGATGTCGCGTTGCTGGATGATCTCCTGCAGGCGGGCGGCGTCCAGTGTGAATTTCTTGCGCTTCACGGTTTCCAGCGGCGTCGCCACCGCGCCGATGCGGTCAGAGACGGCAACCCCGATGGTCTTGGTGCCAAGGTCCAGCCCCATCAGCGCGCTCATCGGCGGCAGGGCGGCGGCGAAGTCTTCGAATACGTCGTGGATCATTCAGCCACTCCTGCCTGTCGGGCGGTTGTTTGCAGCAGCGTCAGGGCTTCACTGTCGCTCGCAAAGACCATTTTCGCCTCATCATAGATTGCGCGGGCGCGGGCGCTGTCGCCCAAAACCGACAAGGCACCGATCAGCCGCGCCCATTCCTCGGCGCTGCCGCCCTCGGTCGCCAGCCGGTCGGACAGGCGGCTGACCATGCCGCGGATCATCTCCTGACGCTCCTCGGAGCTGAGGTCTCCTGCGGCTTCCATGTCCTCGGCGCTTGGGCCGGGCAGGGGGGCAGCGTTGGATCCGCCCGGGGTGATCGGCTGGTACTGGACACCGGCGCGATAGGCCATGTCTTCAATCTGCGCCTGAATGCCTTCGACCCAGGGCGCGCCAGCGGGGCCGTCACGCAGGGTTGCGGCCCACTCGCGATAGGCAAGGTCAGGCCGCCCCAACTGCCCCAGCATCAAGCCCCAGTAGTAGCGGGCAGGTCCGTGGGTGGGGTCGAGCGACAGCGCCTGTTGCAGGTCGCGTTCCGCCTCGGGGGAGACATACCCACCGGCGGCCATGATCCGGAGCTCCGCCAGTTCGGTGTAGTCGCGGGCCGTGGCCTGTGGTCCCAAAAGGTCGATTTGACGGCTTTTGGCGGCATATGCGGCGGAAAAATTGCCAAGGTTTGCTTCGTGCTGGGCGAGCAGCGCCTGCCCCTGGGCATCGTCGGGACGGCTGCCCGCGGTCTGGCGCAATTGTTCGACCAGTTGCAGATAGCTCTCGTCGACCTGCGGTTTGCCCATCGCGGGCATCTCGGCCTCGGCGGCGGCCTGGGAGGGGCGGCTCTCGGCGCGTTCGGCCGCCAGTCGGATGCGGTCCCGCAAGCCAAGATCCCCATAGCCGGGGGCGCCCAGATGCCAGTAGAGACCCAGAGTGCCGCCGACGATCACCAGCGCCGTCACGGCGGCCATCGTGCGCGACACACCCGATGGCTGGCTCGCGCCCTTGCGGGCCTGTTGCAACTGTGTGTCGGCCGCGAGAATGCGACGGGAAATTTCGGTGCGGATGCGTTCGGCGTCGTTTTGCTGGATGACGCCGCGGGCGAGATCCTTTTCAACTTCACGCAATTGCTGGCGATAGACACGCAGGTCGTAGGCTGCGGCGGGTTCGCTCTGTTCGCGGGCGCGGATGAGAATCATCGCCAGCAAAAAGGCTGCCGCGGATGCGATGAGTGCGGTGACTGTCCAGAATACCATGCCGTCTCCGTGGTTTGTTCCTCATCTATAACCGGGGACGGTGGAACAAAAGGGCCAAACTGCCGCGGCGTCTCTGCTGCTCCCCGACATGAATGTCGCAATAGCGCAGAAAGAGGACGATAAACGGCGTCGGTCAGCCATGCATTTCAGGCATACCGGCTAACAGACACGAACCATCGGATTCGCCCATGAAACGCTATTCAGTTTTTGCCGTCGCGCGGGAAGCCCTGCGCTATCACACCGGGTGGGAGCGCGCCTGGCGCTCGCCGGAGCCCAAACGTCATTATGATGTGGTCATTGTCGGCGCGGGCGGCCATGGCCTCGCGACTGCCTATTACCTGGGCAAGAATTTCGGCATCACCAATGTCGCCATCATCGAGAAGGGCTGGCTGGGGGGCGGCAACACCGGCCGCAACACCACCATCATCCGCTCGAACTACCTGCAGGATCCCTCGGCTGCGATCTACGAGAAGGCGCGCAGCCTGTATGAGACGATGTCGCAGGATCTGAACTACAACGTGATGTTCTCCCCCCGCGGCGTCATCATGCTGGCGCAGACCGAACATGAGATCCGCGGCTACAAGCGCACCGCGCATGCGAACCAGCAGCAGGGTGTGCAGACCGAATGGATCACGCCGGAGCGTGTGAAGGAACTGGTTCCGATCATCAACCTGCACGGGCCGCGTTACCCCGTTCTGGGTGGCTTGTGGCAGGAGCGCGGTGGCACCGCGCGCCACGATGCGGTGGCCTGGGGCTATGCGCGGGCCTGTTCCGACATGGGCATGGACATCATCCAGAAATGCGAAGTCACCGGCGTGCGGGTCGAGAACGGTCGCACCGTCGGTGTGGACACCACCAAAGGTCCGATCGATTGCGACAAGCTGGGCATGGTCGTGGCCGGCAATGCCTCGGTTCTGGCAGAGCAGGCGGGCTTCCGTCTGCCGATGGAATCCGTGGCGCTGCAGGCGATGGTCTCCGAGCCGATCAAACCCTGCATGGACGTGGTCGTGATGGCCAACACCGTGCATGGCTACATGTCGCAGTCCGACAAGGGTGAGATGGTGATCGGTGGCGGCACCGACGGGTTCAACAACTACACCCAGCGCGGCTCGTTCCACCACATTGAGGAAACCGTGCGCGCGCTGGTCGAGACCTTCCCGATGGTCAGCCGTCTCAAGATGCTGCGCCAGTGGGGTGGTATCGTCGACGTGACCGGCGACCGCTCGCCGATCATCTCGAAAACGCCGGTCGAAAACTGCTTTGTCAACTGCGGTTGGGGCACCGGCGGCTTTAAGGCGATCCCGGGGTCCGGCTGGGCGATGGCCGAGCTGATGGCCACCGGCCATTCGCCGCTGACCGAGGAGTTCTCGATGATGCGCTTCCGCGAAGGCAAGTTCATCGACGAGAGCGTTGCGGCCGGGGTGGCGCACTGATGCAGACCCGTTTGGCAAAGTCCTGCCTGCCGCAGCCGCGACAGGCAGAGACGGGGAACCTCCATGCAGGTTCGGGCGTTGTTGACCCGAATTGCAAACTGCACAGGAGGCTCTCATGTCTGACGAAATCCACAACAACTCCGGTTCTGGTTCCGGCGGCGGTATGGGCGCGCTGGCCTTCATCCTCGGCGGCGTCGTTGTCGCGCTGGCCGTCATCGGCTGGTTCGTCCTTGGCGGCGAAAACCCGGTGGATGAACCGGACCTGCGCATCGAACTGCCTGACGGCAGCGCCATCGAAGGTGAAGTCGAAGGCGCAAGCCAGTAACCATCGCGGGCACGCTGCCCGCAGTGGCGGCGTGCCGGTTCTTACCGGTCGCACCATGCTGGCCCGTCTGGTGCGTGATACCGAAGGGTCTGCCGTCCTGCGGCAGGCCGCGGGCTCGTCCCGACATCCGATGAACCGTTCAACCGGTGCCGCGTCTGCGGACCGGGCCGCGCTTGCGCGCCAGGCCCGCTCCACGCCTCGTGGCCCTGGCCTGGGCGCTGTTGTTTCCCTCACCATGGAGCACGCACAATGCTGATCCTTGAATGCCCTTATTGCGGTGTCAAAGCCGAAGAAACCGAACTGGCCGCAGGCGGCGAGGCGCATCTGAAGCGCTATGGCCCCGGCTCCTCGGATGATGAGTTCCATGATTACCTGTTCATGCGCGAAAACCCCAAGGGGGTGCATTTCGAGCGTTGGCGCCACGCCAACGGCTGCGGCAAGTGGTTCCACGCGGCCCGCTGCACGATGACGCTGGAGGTGTTCGGCACCTATCCCGCCCAGACCACCGAGCCGCCGCAGGAGATCTGTGACAAGATCACCGCCAAGCGCCCCGGCTGGAGCTGGCGCGAATTCTCCGACGGCCGCAAATCCTCTGCCGCCTGACAAAACCATCTGACATTCCTCTGAAGGATCAGCAAATATGAGCACGCGTCTTGCCAAGCATGGCCGGCTGATCGACCGCTCCAAACAGATCGACTTTACCTTCAACGGCAAGACCATGAAGGGTTACGCCGGCGATACGCTCGCGTCCGCCCTGCTGGCCAACGGCCAGGTCATGATGGGCCGTTCGTTCAAGTATCACCGCCCGCGCGGCGTGGTGGCATCCGGTGCCGAAGAGCCCAATGCACTGATGCAGCTGGGCACCGGCGACCGCTATGAGCCGAACCAGCGCGCCACCACGACCGAGCTGTTCTCGGGCCTGCAGGCGCAATCGCAGAACCACTGGCCCAGCCTCGAGTTCGACGTTCTGTCGATCAACAACAAGCTGTCGCGGTTCCTCACCGCAGGCTTCTACTACAAGATGTTCATCCACCCGCGTCCGCTGTGGAAACACGTCTATGAGCCGATCATCCGCAAATCCGCGGGCCTTGGTGCCGCGCCGGATGCGGAATTGAAAGACGCTGACACCTACGAGCATTTCTACTTCTTCGCAGATGTGCTGGTCATCGGCGGCGGCGTTGCCGGCCTGCAGGCGGCCAAGGCGGCGGCGGCTTCGGGCGCCAAGGTGCTCGTGCTCGAACAGAACAGCTACTGGGGTGGCCGCGCGCCGGTCGATGGCGGCACCATCGACGGTGAGGCCCCCGAGGCCTGGATCCAGAAGACCCTGGGTGAGCTGCGCGCCATGGACAACGTCACCCTGCGTGACCGCTGCATGGGGTCCGGCGTCTATGACCACGGCTATGCCCTGGGCTATGAGCGTCTGACCGATCATGCGCCCGGCCAAGGTGGTCCGCGCCACCGCCTGTGGCGGATCCGCGCCAGCCAGATCGTTACGGCGACTGGGGCGATCGAACGGCCCTTGTCCTTCGCAGGCAATGACGTGCCGGGCGTGATGCTGGCCGGAGCGATGCGGGATTACGTGGTGAACTGGGGTGTCAAACCCGGAGAGCGCGTGGTCGTGGCCACCAACAACGATGATGCCTACCGCACCGCGCTGGTGCTGCATGACGCAGGCGTCGAAGTGGTGCGCGTGGTCGACACCCGCGAGACCGGCGGCGGCGCGCTGATGGAAGCGGTGCGCGAAAAAGGCATCCGGGTTGAATTGGGTCGGGCCATCGCCAAGGTCAAGGATGGCAAATCCGTCACCGAAGTCGCGATCTGCGCGCAGAACGGCGAAGGTGGTGCGCGCGAAATCGTGCAGGCCGACGCGGTTGCGATGTCCGGCGGCTGGTCGCCGGTGGTTCACCTCTGGTCCCACTGCGGCGGCAAGCTGATCTGGGACGAAGTCACCGCCAGCTTCCGCCCCGATCCCGAGCGCCCGCCGCTGGGTGACAAGGGGCAGGGCTTCGTGGTGCCTGCGGGGGCCGCCAACGGCGAGTTCGGCCTGGCCGCGCTGCTGGAGGACGCCGCTGCGGCGGGGGCAAAAGCGGCCGAGGCTGCAGGGTTCCCCGCAACGACCGTGGCTGCGGCCAAGGGCGAGTCGGTGGCCGAAGCCCAGATGGAAGCCGTCTGGCTGATGCCTGCGAAGGCCGACGTCAAACTGCGCATGAAGTCCTGGCTCGACTACCAGAACGACGTGAAGGTGTCGGACGTGCAATTGGCAGCCCGCGAGGGCTACGAGAGCGTCGAGCACACCAAGCGTTACACCACGCTGGGCATGGCGACAGACCAGGGCAAGCTGTCCAACATCAACGGTCTCGCGATCCTGGCCGACAGTCTGAATGCGGAGATTCCGCAGGTCGGGACCACCACGTTCCGCCCGCCTTACCATCCGATCTCGCTCGGCGCGATCGCCGGCGAAGCACGCGGCGAGATCTTCCAGCCGATCCGCAAGACGCCGATGTACGATTGGCACGATCGCAACGGCGCGGATTGGGAACCGGTAGGCCAGTGGCGACGTCCCTTTGCCTACCTGCGCGACGGTGAAGACCGCCATGCCGCGGTCAATCGCGAGGTAAAGAACACCCGCGAGAACCTCGGCCTGCTGGACGCCTCGACGCTGGGCAAGCTGATCGTCAAAGGCCCGGACGCAGGCAAGTTCCTCGATATGATGTACACGAACATGATGTCGACGCTGAAAATCGGCAAATGCCGCTATGGTCTGATGTGCTCGGAAAACGGGTTCCTGATGGACGACGGCGTCGTGGCCCGCATCGACGAGGACACCTGGCTGTGCCACACCACCACCGGCGGCGCCGAGCACATCCATGGCTGGATGGAAGAATGGCTGCAGACCGAATGGTGGGACTGGAAGGTCTATGTCGCCAACGTGACCGAGCAATACGCCCAGATCGCCGTGGTCGGCCCCAACGCCCGCAAGGTGCTGGAAAAGCTGAACGCGCAGGCGGGTGGCGGCATGGATGTCAGCCGCGAGGCGCTGCCGTTCATGGAATGGCGCGATGGTCAGATCGGCGGCTTTGATGCACGCGCCTACCGGATCTCCTTCTCGGGGGAGCTGTCTTACGAGATCGCGGTTGCGGCTTCGGAAGGTCAGGCATTCTGGGATGCGCTGATGGATGCGGGCAAGGAATTCGGGGTCATGCCCTATGGCACCGAGACCCTGCACATCCTGCGGGCCGAGAAGGGCTTCATCATGATCGGGGACGAAACCGACGGCACCGTGATCCCGCAGGATCTGGGCCTGAACTGGGCGCTCTCGAAGAAGAAGGAAGACTACCTGGGCAAACGGGCGCAACAGCGGTCGCACATGGTGGACCCGGATCGCTGGCAACTGGTGGGCCTGGAGACCGTGGATGGTTCTGTGCTGCCCGATGGCGCCTATGCGGTGGGTGAAGGCGTCAATGCCAACGGCCAGCGCAACATGATCGGACGCGTGACCTCGACCTATCATTCGGCAACGCTGGGCCGCGGTATCGCCATGGGGCTGGTCAAGCATGGCCCCAAGCGCATGGGCGAGGTGATTGAGTTCCCTGGCACCGATGGCAAGACCTACAAGGCCAAGATCGTTGATCCGGTCTTCTACGACAAGGAAGGGGAAAAGCAGAATGTCTAAGGCTGTTTCCGAACTGAACGGTGCCCGTTACGCAGGTCTGGCGGAAGTCGCTGACGCGGGTTTGCGTGGGATGATCACGCTGCGCGGCGATCTGGACTCTGTGGTGCTGAAGTCGGCCGTGCAGGCCGCGACTGGCGCTGGCATGCCGGGGATCGGGCGGATCTCTGTCGCGGCAGAGGGCGCCGTGGCGTGGATGTCGCCGGACGAACTGCTGCTCCTCGTACCCTACGAGGAGGCGGGCGCGAAACTCGCCGCGTTGCAGGCGGCGCTGGCCGGAGAACATGCACTCGCCGTCAACGTTTCGGACGCACGGACCTTCCTGCGTCTGTCCGGCGAGGGCGCGCGCGAGGTGCTGGCCAAGGTCAGCCCGGTCGATCTGGACCCGGCGGCCTTTGGTCCGGGCCAGTTCCGCCGCTCGCGGCTGGCCCAGGTGGCAGGGGCCTTCTGGATGGAAGAGGATGGAAGCTTTGGCATCATCTGCTTCCGCTCGGTTGGGGAGTATGTGTTCAAATTGCTGAAGACAGCCGCCCATCCGCAGAGCAAGGTTGGCGTCTATTAACGTTGTTACTCGCTTTCTGCTTGTGACGTGATACTGCGTCAATTACGGTGCGCGACAGGGATGTCGGGCACCGTTTTTCATTGGTCGGCATTCTGCCCCTATTGGGGGAAATATTTGATCCTGGGCGCAGATCCGGGGTCCAAAAAAATTGAGCATAGTGAATTGGGGAGGACCAGATGCGAGCGTCGGCATGTGCGGTATTGGCGTCGGCTTGCTCACTTGTGTTTACCAGTGCCTTTGCCAGCGCCACGTATGATTGCGCGGTGACACCTTTGTCTCGTTCCAGCTGGATGCCGCAGAATTACAAGATCGAGTTTGACCGCGGGTTCGTGCAGGCAAAGGTCGTCGACACGGTGATGGATCGTATCGAGACGGCAATCGTGCGGCACCGAAGCCCGCGCTCTCTGGTGCTGACATGGGACTCGGCCATGCATGAGCCAGTTGACGACGACATCGACGGCGACGCTGTCGGCTCACGTCGGTTTCGGGTCGTGCTCAATGTCGACAATCTGAAGATGAGCGTGGTTGTTGCGCCCAGTCACTCTGTCAACAAATTGGTGCGGGGTGCCGGGCGGTGCTACCGGGTGCAGTCACGGCGCTACAGCCCATACCCGCTGTATATTCAAGGACAAATCTGAAGAATCTGCCCGACCTGCGCGCAATCTCGGCGTTGTGGCCGTGGAGCTGGGCCGGGCTGACGAAAAGAAGGAAATTGGAAACAATATGAAGAAACTGATGTTTGCCGCCATTGCGATGATGTGCGCCGGAACCGGGGCCCATGCGGCCGTTCAGAACTATGACTGCACTGTCAAAAGCATCGAACAGCATGGCTGGATGCCCGACCGCGTGCAGCTGTCCTTCGACCCAGAGACCGGAAAGGCGCGGGCATACGATGGGTTCATCCATCACGCGCACGAGAAGCCGATTGATGTGAAGTTCAAAACGGTGCGCGGCAAGTACCGGATGAACTGGAGACTGCAATTGCCGAGCCGGGGCTCGGGAAAATTGCGCGTGAACTATACCGCGACGCTGACACCCGGCAGCAATGAGCTTCAACTGAAAGCGTCGTTTCCGATGAACAATGCGGCCAACTTGCCGCGCGGTGTCGGTCGTTGCCAGGAAGTCAAGGGCCGGTCTCTCTACTGATTGCGCAGATGGAATGCAGGAATTCACACAGCTGCTCTTGACCTGCTCAACTATGAATCGCATGTATCTGCTCAGCAACGCAAACTTTAATGACAGGGGGCCCAAATGGCTTTTGAACTTCCCGATCTTCCCTACGCTCATGACGCGCTGGCCGACAAAGGCATGTCCGCGGAAACCCTGGAATACCACCACGACCTGCACCACAAGGCCTATGTCGACAACGGCAACAAGCTGATCGCCGGCACCGAGTGGGAAGGCAAGTCGCTGGAAGAGATCATCACCGGCACCTACGACAAGAACGCCGTTGCGCAAAACGGTATCTTCAACAACATCTCGCAGCTCTGGAACCACAACCAGTTCTGGGAAATGATGGGCCCGGGCGAAAGCAAGATGCCCGGCGAGCTGGAAAAGGCACTGGTTGAGAACTTCGGCTCGGTCGACAAATTCAAAGAGGAATTTTCCGCAGCAGGTGCCGGCCAGTTCGGTTCCGGCTGGGCCTGGCTGGTGAAGAACGCCGATGGCTCGCTGGCGGTGACCAAGACCGAGAACGGCGTCAACCCGCTGTGCTTCGGCCAGACCGCGCTTCTGGGCTGCGACGTGTGGGAGCACTCCTACTACATCGACTTCCGCAACAAGCGTCCGGCCTACCTGACCAACTTCCTGGACAACCTGGTGAACTGGGAAAACGTGGCGTCCCGCCTGGGCTGAGATCACATTCCTCCCGCCCGCCTCCGTCGCCGGGGGCAAGGCTGATACAGTCGCCCGCGCAGCCTTGGCTGCGCGGGCTTTTTCCTGCCCGACAGGAACCCGGCCCCGCTCGTCCGCGTTGACTCCCTACATGTTGAAACGATGGAGGTTGCGATGGCTGAACGTAAAAGATCCAAGGACGGGCGCCGCGATACCGAAGAGATCCCGGGCGCACAGGGCACGATTTCCCAACAGGGACGGATCGGAGGCGACCTGCAGCGCGACATTGCTTCCGAAGACGAACTGAAGCGATCGAAATCGCGACCTGCGGGGAAGACCCGCGTCACCAAGTCGAAAGAGCAGGAGTAACACCATGGTCATGCTGAAGAAAGGCACCTGGGTGCTTGTCGCTGACAGTGAGAAAGCACTGTTTCTGGAAAATGTGACCGACACGCAGGATCCGCACCTGAAGGTGCGGCGCAAGGATGAGCAGGACAACCCGTCCGACCGCGAGCAATCGGCCAACCGGCCGGGACGCTTCAATGACGGTCCCAGCGTGCACCGTTCGGCCGTGGATGACACTGATTGGCACGAGCTGGCCAAGGAGCGTTTTGCATCCGACCTTGCGGACCGCCTCTATAAGCTGGCGCACAAGGGCGAGTTTGAACAACTGGTGCTCGTCGCGGCTCCCGAGGTTCTGGGCGAGCTGCGCAAGAACCTGCACCAGGAGGTGTCGGACAAGGTGATTGGCGAGGTCGCGAAGAACCTGACCAACCATGAAACCAGCAAGATCGAACACATGGTCAAAGAGGCGATTTCGGATCTCTGATGGCCGAGCCGGGGACTTGACCATCGCCCCTGTCCGGTGTCTGTCATGGCAGGCACGGGGCAGGGGCAAAACATGCGCGAAACACACAAGGGCGTCTTGGCGATGATCGCCGCCTGTACGGTCTGGGGGCTGTCGGGCATCTATTACAAGGCGCTGTCGCATATTCCGCCGGAACAGGTGCTGTCGCACCGTGCGGTCTGGTCGTTTATCTTCTTTGCCATGGTCCTGATGCTGCAGGGGCGGTTGCGCGAGCTGGCCGCCGCCTTTGCCGAGCGGCGCAATGCGCTGCTCTTGGTCTGCGCCACGGTGATGATCTCGCTGAACTGGTTCATCTTCATCTTTTCGGTGCAGTCTGGCTATGCCACCGAGGCGAGCCTGGGTTATTACGTATTCCCGCTGCTGAGCGTGCTGCTGGGTCGGCTGCTGTTCGGGGAGCGTCTGGCAACGGCCCAACTGGTGGCCGTGGCGCTGGCAGGGCTTGCGGTGGCGCTACTGTCTTTCGGGCTGGGTGCCGCGCCCTGGATTCCACTGGCGCTGGCGGTCAGCTTTTCCCTCTATGGTGTTGCAAAGAAACAGCTTCCCCTGGGACCGGTGGTTTCTGTCACGGCTGAGGTCCTGCTGCTGCTGCCGCTGGCGCTGCCGCTGATCTGGCTGACCGACGGCGGCGGTTTTCTGGGCGGCACGCGTGATGCCGCGATGCTGGCGTTCTCGGGCCTGCTGACCGGGCTGCCGCTGATCCTGTTCGGCTATGCCGCGCGGCGGGTGCAGCTGGGCACCGTCGGGGTGCTGCAGTACCTGAACCCGACACTGCAATTCCTGGTGGCGGTGCTGATCTTTGCCGAGCCCTTCAGCCCGTGGCACGCCGCCGCCTTTGTGCTGATCTGGAGCGCGGTTGCGGTGTTCTCGATGTCGGCGCTGCGTCAGGAGCGCGCGTCGCGCAGGGCGGCAATGGCAGCCACCGGCGTGTCGGCCCAGATCAGGTAGTCCGCGGTCTCCGGTCCGGCAAACCCCTGTTCGGTGACCTGCCGAAGCAGCGCCCGCAGCGGATCCCAGTAGCCATTAGTGTTCAGCACGACAATCGTCTTGCCGTGCAGCCCCAGCTGCCGCCAAGTCAGCGCTTCGAACAATTCATCCAGCGATCCGGCACCGCCGGGCAGCAGCAGGATGGCATCGGCGTTCCACAGCATGACTTTCTTGCGCTCATGCATGGTCTCCGTCACGACATAGGTGGACAGATCGCTTTTACCGACCTCTCGCCGGACCAGATGCTCGGGAATGACGCCAAAGGTGCGCCCACCCGCAGCCTGTGCGGCGCGCGCGACTTCGCCCATCAGACCGACATCGCCGGCACCGTAAACCAGCTGCAGCCCTTCCTGGGCCAGCAAGGTGCCGGTTTCGCGCGCGGCCTCGGCATAGGCTGGATCCGCACCGTGGCGCGACCCGCAGTAGACGCAGACGGATTTGATGCTCATTGGCCAGCCTTTCTGTGGAATTTCAAAGCGAAACGAAATTGGTGTTTTGACCAGTGATAGCGAGGTTGCTAGGTTTGCTCAACTAAGCGGAAGGGAACATTCCGCAAACGTCGAAGGGATCGAAATGGCGGATGGAACTGGAAGCAGGAGCCTCGGGGCTCTGACCATTGGGGGTATTGTCGGAACGGCGGTCGTCGTTGGCGGTGTCGTGCTGTATCAGCTTGGCGTGTTTTCGATACATGGCCCGGATGCGGTCAACACGCCGCGGCAGGAGGCTGACCGCAACACCCAGAGCGCCGATTTTGACGGCGCTGGCGATGAATCCGGTCAGCCATTGCAGAACCGTTCCAGCCAAGAGACCGCGGTCGCAGAAGACCAACCGACGCAAGGTGCGGGACAGGAACTGGCGGAAACACACGCCCCGCAAGCCGGTGACCAGAATCAAGGCGGGTCCCAAGACATTGCCCCGGAGAGCGGAGATGTCTCGACAGCGGAACATGAAGATATTGCTGCAAGCGGCGAGTCTGAAGGGATAAATCTTGATCCTGAAGGCGCGTCGTCGATCGCTGGCGACGCAGCGGCGTCGGGAGAACCCGAGATGGATGGGGCGAAAACGGAAGACGATCGCCCGACAGATCTCGCAGTTGAGGAGGCAACGGAGGACGGCGCGGACAGTGCTGCCTCGGGCACGGAGGACACCACGGCGGCTGGGGAGCCGCAAGATGGTGCGCTTTCGGCGCCGTCGCTGGACCTGGTGCGGGTGGACCGTGATGGGTCCGTGGTGATTGCCGGTCAGGCACAGGGCGGCGTGCAGTTGACCGTGCTGGTTGACGGCGCGCCACTGGAGCAACTGGAAGTGCCTGCCGGGGGCGAGTTCGCGGTCCTGACCACGATCACACCGAGCGATACACCCCGGGTGATTTCCCTGCTCGCTGAACATGCAGGAAAGAAGATCGCCTCGGCCGAGAGTTTCATTCTTGCCCCGGCCGACCAGATCGTCGCCGCGGGCACGCGGGAGCCGGAGCAACAGTCGCCTGCTGGAGATAGTGAGGGCACGGCGCCGGTCACTGAGGAGACTGTCGCAAGTCTGTCCGAGGGTAATCAGGACGTGGACGAACAGGGGGCGGACCTCACGGGCTCGCAACCCGAGGCGACCGGACGCGCAACGTCCGAGGGGCAGAGCGGTCCTGAGGATGCCACGCCTGCCACCGCGGGGGCAGACCAGCAGCCGGGGCAGGCGGTCGCGGTGTTGCGTGCCGATCAGGACGGGGTCGAGGTCGTACAGCCCGCCATACCCGCCGATCCCGAGCTCAGCGATGAGGTCGCGCTGGATGCGATCAGCTACAATGGGACCGGTGGCGTGGAACTCTCGGGGCGCGCGCGGCCGCAGTCGCGGGTCCGGATCTATGTGGACAACCGGGCCGTCGCCGAGCTGGAAGCTGCGGAAGATGGTCGCTGGAGTGGACGGCTGGAAGGTGTGTCTCCCGGGATCTACACCCTTCGGCTGGATGAGGTTGAGGTCGCGACTGGTTCTGTCGTGAGCCGTCTGGAAACCCCGTTCAAACGGGAAGCCCCGGAAGCCTTGCCGACGCCGACCGACGATCCTGCCCCGGATGCGGCTGCGCCGCTGGTGCGGGCTGTCACGGTCCAGAAGGGCGACACGTTGTGGGCGATTTCTCAGCAGCGCTATGGCAGCGGGTTTCTGTATGTCCGCGTGTTCGAAGCCAACCGGGAAGCCATTCGCAATCCTGATCTGATCTATCCGGGGCAGGTCTTTACGATCCCCGAGTGATTTCCCCCTGCGTCTGTCGGCACGCGCGTTGATCCGCCTCTCGCGGTTTTGCGGGAAAAGCATTAACCGTGCCGGTTCAGACACCCCAGCCCGCCTTCGCCAGGAGCCGCCATGAGCCAGACCGAGCAAGCCGCCGCGCCATCGTCTTCCGCCGCAATCGCAAGGGCCGAACGGCGTTCCGGTCTGCGCACCTTGCGGAAAGTGGGACCGTACCTTTGGCCGCGCGGCAATCGGGGCGTCAAGCTGCGGGTGGTGCTGGCTCTGGCGGTTCTGGTGCTGGCCAAGATCATCGCTGTTTACACGCCGATGCTGTACAAGGGGGCGGTCGATACCCTCGCCGGGGAAGGCGTGCCCCCGCTGGCGCTGGGGGCCGTTGGGCTGACCGTGGCATATGGCGTGGCACGGATCCTCACCACTGGTTTCCAGCAATTGCGCGATGCGGTGTTCGCCCCTGTCGGCCAGCGCGCGCTGCGTCGGCTGGCGCTGGAGACCTTTACCCATATCCACCGCCTGTCGATGCGCTACCACATTACCCGCAAGACCGGTGGTCTGAGCCGGATCATCGAGCGCGGCGTGAAGGGCGTCGAGTTCCTGCTGCGGTTCATGCTGTTTTCCATCGGGCCGCTGATCCTGGAACTGTCCCTGGTGGCGGTCATTCTGACAGTGCTGTTCGATGCGCGCTATCTTGCCGTGGTGGCCGGGACCATCGCGCTTTATGTCTGGTTCACCTTCGCTGTTACCGAGTGGCGGGTGAAGCTGCGCCGGGAGATGAACCAGCAGGATACCGACGCCAATCAAAAGGCCATCGACAGCCTGCTGAACTATGAAACCGTGAAGTATTTCGTGGCCGAAGAGCGTGAGGCGGCGCGCTATGACAGCGCGATGAAGGCCTATGCGCAGGCGGCGCTGAAGACAGCCTATTCGCTGGCCTTTCTCAACTTCGGCCAAAGCGTCATCATCACCGCGGGCCTGATCGGCGTGATGGTCATGGCGGCTATCGGCGTGCAGCAGGGCGGGTTGACGGTGGGCGATTTCGTCATGGTCAACGCCTACATGATCCAGATCACCGTGCCGCTCAATTTCCTGGGCACGGTATACCGGGAAATCCGTCAGAGCCTTGTCGACATGGGGGAGATGTTCGATCTTCTGGGGCAGCCTGCGGATGTCAGTGATCGTCCCGGAGCAACTGAGCTGAAGGTCTCGGGTGGTCGGGTCACCTTGGACAATGTGCGGTTTTCCTACGAGCCGGACCGGGAGATCCTGAAAGGGATTTCACTCGACGTGGAGCCGGGCCAGACCGTGGCAATCGTCGGCTCCACCGGATCGGGAAAATCGACCATCGGTCGGCTGTTGTTCCGTTTCTACGATGTCAGCGGCGGCGCGTTGTGCATTGATGGTCAGGATGTTCGCGATGTGACGCAGAAAAGCCTGCATCAGGCGATTGGCGTCGTGCCGCAGGACACGGTGCTGTTCAATGACACCATCCGCTACAATATCGCCTATGGCCGCGAAGGCGCCACGCAGGAAGAGATCGAGCAGGCGGCGCGGGACGCCCAGATCCATGACTTCATCGCGGCCTTGCCCGAAGGCTATGACACTCAGGTGGGCGAGCGCGGCCTGAAGCTGTCTGGCGGCGAGAAACAGCGGGTTGGTATCGCGCGGACCTTGTTGAAGAACCCGCCGATCCTTCTTCTGGACGAGGCGACCTCGGCGCTGGACAGCGATACCGAGCAGGAAATCCAGGGAGCCCTGGCGCGTGCCGGGCAAGGGCGCACGGTGATCACCATTGCCCATCGCCTGTCCACGATCGCTGACGCCGACCGTATCGTCGTTCTGGAACAGGGCGAGATTGCCGAAACCGGCACCCATCAGGAGCTTCTGGCCCGCCAGGGGCGCTATGCCCGGCTGTGGCAACGACAGCAATCGGATCAAGACAGCGCTTGATGGCCGTCACGGTCAGTTTTGGCAGTTGAGAAAAAGTTCCCGGAAAAGCGCCTTTCCGCGTCCGGGATGAGGCGCACGGCGGAAACCTGCAAGATGCACACCTCAGGTTGAGCGGAGAAAGGTCCAAGCGGATCGCTGGGGCGGCTTTGCGCTCAGCCCCGGGCCGGGTTTGGGCGAGCGGACGCCGGAAATTTGCTGTTCTGCGCTGGCATCTGGTGTGGAGCGCGGCCTCCACTTACCTCTGTTCATGGCTCACGGGAGAAACCGTGAGTCTGGAAAAAATGAACAGAATGAATGGAGTATCTCAAATGAAGTCCTTTGCACTGACGGCTGCTGCCGTGACCGCGCTTGCTGCTTCCCCTCTGGCAGCGCTGGATCTTGATGGCGCAACGGATATGGATGGCGACGGCTCCTACTCGCTGGATGAGCTGCAGGTTGTCTACCCTGAATTGAGCGCCGAGACCTTTGCGACCATCGATGCCGACGCTGATGGCGAGGCAACCGAGGACGAAGTGCAGGCCGCGGTGGATGCGGGCCTGCTGACTAAGGAAGGCTGATCCTCGTGACTTTCTTTGGCGCGCGAGGGCTTCGCGCGCCGTCCTCTCACACAGATGAAAATGGAGTATACAAGATGAAGACTTTTGCCCTGACCGCCGCCGCCCTGACCGCACTTGCCGCTGCACCGGTTGCCGCGCTGGACCTGAACACCGGCGTCAGCGTTGGAATCGGCGCAGAGGCCGATGTGGACGGCAATGGCACCTTCTCGATGGAAGAGCTGCAGGCCGCCTATCCCGAGCTGGACGCGGAAACCTTTGCAGCGATTGATGCCAACGCGGACGGCGAGGCCGACGAAGAAGAAGTTCAGGCGGCCGTGAACGCCGGCGTTCTGGCGAAATCTGGCTAACGCCAGGGACGCATCTTTGGCCTGACCCCGTTCAGGACAGGTCGGCTCTGGACCTCCCCCAAGCAAGAGCCTCGAGACCAACTGTACGTTTCCCCCCCCATAGGGTGAGGCCGAGATGCCATGGACTGGCCCCGTCTATATGACGGGGCCAGTTTGTTTGGGCAGCCTATTCAGCCGCGCGCAGGTCGCCACCTGCGGAGGGCGCTTGCGAGGGGGGCTGGGGATCGGAGGTCGTCGCATCGGTGTCGTCGTCTTCCCACAGAACTTCGGTGCTGGGCAGGGTGCGGGCCTTTTTGAAGAGGCGCGAATCCTGTGCGATGCGGCTTGAGCGCCCACGGGTAATCCGGGACAGTACCCGCCCGAGGGCGTGCATGTAGGTCGACAGCCAGACCCGGATCGCCAGCAAGGACGGGGTCACCACCAGCGTCAGTACGGTGGCAATGCCAAGACCAAAGACCACAGCGGTCGCCAGCTGCTTCCACCACAGCGCCGTGGGGCTGTCGATGGAGTAACCGCCGTCGATGAAGTCGAGGCTGACGCCGAACATCATCGGGGTCAGACCTGCCATCGTGGTGATGGTGGTCAGCAGTACCGGTCGGATGCGGGCCTCGGCGGTGCGGATGATCGCCTCGATCCGGGGCATCTTCTGGCTGAACTCCTGGTAGGTGTCGATCAGCACGATGTTGTTGTTCACCACGATCCCCGCCAGCGCCACGATGCCGGTGCCGGTCATGATGATCGAGAAGGGCTGCTGCATTACCATCATGCCGATGAGCACGCCGGTGGTGGACAGCACCACGGCCAGAAGCACCAGAACCGAGTTGTAGAAGCTGTTGAACTGTGCCAGCAGGATCACGAACATCAGCGCCAGCGCCCCGGCAAAGGCCTTGGACAGGAACGCGCCGGATTCCTCCTGCTCCTCCTGATCGCCGGTCCATTCCCAGCTGATGCTGCGCGGCAGCGGGTCGGTTTCCAGCCATTCGGTCAGCACCGAGATCCGCTCGTTCGGGTTCACCGGGCTGATCTTTGCACCATCGTCCAGGGCGGCCTGCAGCCCCTCTATGCTGGCGGCTCCGGTGAGCTGCACCAGCTGCAGTCGCTTGCCATTGGGGCCGACGACGGTATCGGATGCCGCAGGGGCGCCTTCCGGCAGCTCCCGCAGAACCGCCAGGCGGGTCGCTTCACCGCTGTCAGGGTCAGTAGCGACAACCTTGCTCAGGCCCAGCTCAACATCCGCTTTCACGTCGTAGTAACGTTCCTGTTCGATGCGGCTGATCTTGGCGAGTTTCGGAACCGGTTTGCGCGTGACGAAGTTCGACAGCGGCACCAGCCCGTCGGCGGTGCGCACCTTGAGCGTGTCGAGGGTGGAGAGCACCCGGTCTTCTTTGGGCAGGCGGACGCGGATCTCGATCTCTTCGTCCGAGCTGTCGACGCGCATGGTGTCCAGAAGGATGCCGCGGGTGACCAGTTGCACCATCGCGCCCACGGTCGCCACATCGGCGCCATAGCGGCCGGCCTTTTCGACATCGACGTCGATCTGCCAGTCGATGCCGGGCAGCGGCAGGCTGTCCTCGATCAGGATCAGGCCCGGGGTTTTGGCGAATTGCTCGCGCGCGGCGATTGTGGCGGCGGTCAGGTCTTCCCAGCTATCGCCGCGCAGACGCAGATGAACAGGCTTGCCGCTTGCCGGTCCCTGGGCGAGAGATCTGACTTCGACCTCAAAACCGGGCAGGGCGGCGAGTTGGCTGTTCAGCTCGTCGATGACGGTATTGCCATCGTATTCCTGCGCGATCACCTTCTTCTCAAGGCCGAGGTTTTCGCTCAGCCAGCGGCCAAACCAGCCATCCATGGGTTCGGTCTCGGTGGGGCGATCTTCCCACGGGATGATCTCGAACTGGACCTGACCAACAGTGTCCGGCGGGATCGAAGCGCCGGAACTGTCCGTGTTCAGGCCGCCGTCACCGGCAAAGGAGAAAACATTGATCACAGCGTGGTGGTTCAGGATGACCTGCTCGGTCGCGCGGACGAGGGCATCCTTTTCCTGAAGCGAAATGTTGCCGCGGGCCCGAACATAGGCCGTAGCCTGCTCAGGTTCCGATTCCACAAAGAATTCAACGCCGTAATTGTTCTCGCTGAACAACGAGAACACCGTCATGATGCCAAAGCCGACGGCGGCGATGGTCACCACCGGCATGACGGGATTGCCGGCGATGAACTTGATGAAATGGCCAAACGGGGAATGGTGGTAGCCGGTTCTGACTTCCCGTTCTTCGCGTTCAATCTTGACCGCGCTGAGGGTGATCGAGGCGGCAAACGCGCTGAGGGCAAAGACCAGTGCACCAAACACCACCGGGCCGATCCCGGCGGCATCAGCGCCAAGCAGGTAGCCCGGGTTCAGCATCTGCATCGCACCGGCGAACATGCCCCACATGGGAAGCGGCACAAGGGCGGCGCGTAGCCACCAAGGGGCGACCATGCGCAGAGTGCGGGACGCGCCTTCGAAGGTCCGGCTGATGCGGCCGGTCACACCGCCCATCACCGGCAGGTAGATCAGTGCCACCACCAGCGAGGCCGACAGAACGAAGATCAGGGTCACCGGCAGCATGCCCATGAATTCACCCGGCACGCCGGGCCAGAACAGCATCGGCAGGAAGGCGCAGAGGGTGGTCGCGGTGGAGGACACGATCGGCCAGAACATCCGCTGCGCCGCCTCGACATAGGCGTGCATCGGGCCAGTGCCTTCCTTGATCCGCTTGTCGGCGTATTCCACCACCACGATGGCGCCATCGACCAGCATGCCGACGGCAAGGATCAGGCCGAACATCACGATGTTGGAGATCGAAATCCCCATCAGCGCCAGAAGGGCAAAACACAACAGGAAGGAGGTCGGAATGGCAAACCCGACCAGCAGCGCGGCGCGGCTGCCGAGCGCCGATAGCACCACGATCATCACCAGCGCGATGGCGGTCAGCACCGAGCCCTCCAGCTGGCTGACCATGGAGCCGACCACGCGGCTCTGGTCGTTGGAGGTGCCCACCGTCACCGCAGCCTGCAGTTCCGGCGGCCACTTCGACTTGGAGACCTCCAGCGTTTCCTTCACCAGGTTCACGGTGTCGATCAGGTTGTAGCCCTTGCGCTTGACCACCTGCAGCGCCACCGTGTCTTCGCCATTGAAACGGGCGGTGCCTTCGCGGTCCTCGAAGGTGAAATTGATCTGGGCCAATTCGCCAAGCGTCACCACCCGGTCGCCATTGGTCTTCACCGGCAACTGGTAGATATCCTGAACGTCATCAAAGGACGACGGGATCTTCACTGCAAAGGAGCCCTGGGCGGTGTCGACTTCGCCCGCGGCAATCAGCTGATTGTTGTTCTGCACAACGTTGATCAGCTCAAGAGCCGTGACGTTATAGGCCTCGAGCCGCAACGGGTCGATCAACACTTCGACCATTTCGTCCCGATTACCGGCGATCCCTGCCTCCAGAACGGCGTCGAGGGCCTCAAGGTCATCCTGCAGGTCCTTGGCGATGCGCGCCATGGTCCGTTCCGGCACCGCCCCTGTCAGGTTCACGATGACGATGGGGAATTCCGAGAAGTTGATCTCGTTGATGGTGTATTTCTCGGCGCCCTCGGGGAACTCGGCCTCGGCCTTGTCCATCGCGTCGCGCACATCCGCCATCACCGCGGTCTTGTCCCAGCCGAACTCGAACTCCAGCGCCACCCCGGCATAGCCCTCGGCGGCGGTGGAGGTCATCTTGTCTAGCCCGTCGAGGTCGGCCAGCTCGGTCTCCATCACCTTGACCAGCAGGGTTTCTGAATCCTCGGCGGAAATGCCGGGGAAGGGGACAGAGATGAACAGAGCCGGAATTTCGATGTCCGGCTCGCCTTCCTTGGGGAGCATGGAATAGGCAAACCCGCCCACCAGGAGCGAGATTGCGATGAATGCAAGAACCATCCGGGCCCGGTTGGCGGCCCAGCCTACGATACCGGTCACTGGTCAGCCTCCCGGTATGTGGCTGCCACGGGTACGCCTTCGGTTACGAAATCCTGCCCGACCACGATGATGTCGGCTTCTGCTGGCAGCCCGCCCAGCCAGACGCCGTCAGCCTCGTCCCGCAGCAGTTCGACGGGAAAGAACTCCACCGTGCTGTCCTCGCCAACCACCCGCACGCCCAGACGGCCTTCGTTGTTGAGGGTCAGCGCCGATTGCGGAAGCTTGTGGGCGAGGGAGCCGGCCGAGGAAATCGCGATATCGGCCGTTTGCCCGTCGCGGATCGACAGATCCGGGTTCGGCACGGTGATCTCGACCTCGAAGGTCCGGGTTTGCGGGTCCGCGGAGCGGCTGAGGAAGGTGACCTTGCCCTGAACCTGCTGACCAGTGGCCAGCTTGGCGCCCGCAGAGGCCCCCAGGGTGACCTTGTTGACCTCGGCTTCGGGCACGTAGCCCACCAGTTTGATGGTGTCGAGCTGGATCACGGTGCCGCAGAGGCTGCCCGGTTGCAGCAGGCTGCCCAGCTCGGCGGTGTCGCTTTCCAGCAGACCGTCGAAGGGGGCGGTGATCTTCAGGTTGGCGATTTCCCGTTCGGCGGCCGCCACGGCGGCTTGCGCGGTACTTTCGGCTGCCTCGGCGGCGGCCAGCCGCGTTTCGGAGGCATAGCCGCCTTCCGACAGCTTGGAGGCTGCGGTGAGATTGATCCTGGCTTCTTTCAGCTGTGCCTGTGCCTGCAGCAGGGTGGCCGGGCGGGTGCCGGGATCCAGTTCACACAGAAGATCGCCCTTTTTAACGGCGGCGCCCTTGCGCAGCGGTTCGGAGATCACGGTCGAAGTGGTTTCCGCCCGCACCTCCACCTGGCGGATCGCCTGGGTCTGCCCCCGCAGGATCACCGCATTGCCGATGGTGCGGGCTTGGCTGCGCAGCGCGACGACCCCGATGCGTTTGTCGCCACCTTGCGCGGCGGAAGGCGCCGACGTGTCTTCGGTCACGGGTTCTGTGGCCTCCGGAGCGGTTTCCCCTCTGGCAAATGCCATCAGTTTCTCCCGTTCGATGATCACCATATAAAGACTGGCAGTCACCACGACGGCTGTCAGCATTGGGACAATACGCATGTCGGGCCTTTCTAAAATTCTTGCTTGGGTCCCGGAAAATATGTGCCGTCCGGCACAGGGCGCGGAATATGGGGCAAAGGGACTCGCGCGGAATTGATAGGCCAGATATAGGAGATGTCCATTCTAAACTAAGTGGTTCAGTTCACATTTCTGCCTTTTCCTGTCGGTTTTCCGGGGTTTCTGATGCAAACGGGCCACTTGGCTTGGTTTGGAAGGCAGGGTAAGAGGGGCACGAACGCATTCAATGCTGGCCCTCAATCGACCGTCGGGCCGCGCAGACCAGGGGCTTTTAATGAGCGACACCGACAGCTTTATCGACGAGGTGACCGAAGAGGTCCGCCGCGACCGGTTTTTCCACGCACTGAAGCGGTATGGCTGGATTGGCGGTGTCGCGGTCGCGCTGATCGTTGGCGGCGCGGCCTATCGCGAATACAGCAAGGCGCAGGAGCTCGCTGCAGCCCAGGCTCTGGGAGACCAGATCACCGCGGCGCTGGAGCTGGAAGAGGATACGGCGCAGGCCGAGGCGCTGGCATCTATCGAGGCTGAGACCGCCCGCGGGCGCGCCATTGTGGCCATGCTGGAAGCCGGTGCGCGGGCCAAGGCTGGGGACACCGCCGCGGCCAAGGATGAGCTGGAAGCCGTTGCCACCGATGCTGAAGTGCCGTTGATCTATCGCCATATTGCGAGCTTCAAGGCGCTGACATTGCAGGCCGACAGCCTGAGCATCGATGAGCGCCGACTGCAATATGAAGCCTTGGCGCAGCCCGGTGCACCTCTGGCGCTGCTCGCGTCGGAGCAGCTGGCGCTTCTCGATGTTGAAGACGGCAACACCCAGGCGGCAATTGATCGGCTGCGGTCAATTTCGCAAGACGCCGGTGCGAGTGCGGACTTGAAAGAACGTGCAACGCAGGTGATTGTGGCGCTTGGTGGTTCGATCGAGGCCACCGATACCCCGGAAGGGTAAGTCACGCAGACGCAGCCACGGACGCTACGACGACAGACCAGAGAGACCGGGACGAAGACCGGCACCACGGCACAGGGGCAGACAGGGCACGGCCATGAAAACATTCTCGACTTTCTCCGGCGCACGGGCGCTTTTGTGTGGTACGGCCCTGGCCGGGCTTCTGGTCGCTTGCGCCGAAGAGGAAGTCATCCTGCGCGGCGAGCGCGAGGACATTCGCCCGGAATACGCGGTGGAGGTCGTGAACCAGTCGCGCGCCATTTCCCTGCCGCAGCAGACGGTCAACACGAGCTGGCCGCAGGGCCATGGTGCCGAGGCGAGCCGGACCGCACATCCCGCATTGTCGGTGGCCCCGCAGCGGGTGTGGTCGGTGGGTATTGGCGCCGGTGACAGCCGCCGCCAGCGCATCACCGCAACGCCGGTTGTCGGAGGCGGGCGCATCTACACGCTGGACAGCGGGGCTCAGGTGTCGGCGGTGTCGCCGCAGGGGCAGCTGTTGTGGCAGGCCAAGCTGGTGCCTGCGGCGGATGACGACGGCCAAGCCACCGGTGGCGGCCTCGCCTATGACGATGGCGTGATTTATGTGTCTTCCGGCTTTGGCGTGCTGACGGCACTTGATGCCGGAACCGGGGCCCAGATATGGCGGCAGGAGCTGGACGCGACCGGTTCCGGCCAGCCGCGGGTCAGCGGAGGCTTGGTATACCTGGTGGCCGGCGATGACACCGGCTGGGCGGTGAACACCAAGGACGGCCGGATTGCCTGGCAGGTCGAGGCGGCCCCGTCGCCGTCCAATATTCTTGGCGCACCAGCACCGGTGGTGTCACGTGATCTGGCTATTTTTGCCTTTGGCTCTGGCGACCTGATTGCCACCTTCCGCCGCGGTGGCCTGCGGCGCTGGACTGCCTCGGTTGCTGGCCAGCGCACTGGGCGGACCTTGTCGCGGATCACCGATGTCACCGGGGCGCCGGTGATTTCCGGAAAGCGCCTTTACGTCGGCAACAACTCAGGCCGCACGGTGGCGATCGATCTGGACACCGGCGATCGGTTGTGGACCGCGAGGGAAGGCGCCAGCGGAACCGCCTGGCCTGCGGGAGACAGCCTGTTCCAGGTCAGCGATCTGAACCAGCTGCTGCGGCTGGATGCCCGTACGGGCGAGGTCATCTGGGCGGTGGATCTGCCGGGCTTCGTGAAAGACAAGCCGGGCAAACGGGGACGCATTTATGTGCACCACGGGCCGGTTGTTGCGGGTGGCCAGATTGTCGTTGCGTCCAACGATGGGGTGTTGCGCTTCTTCAATCCGCAGGATGGCAGCCTGACACGTACCATCGACGTTCCGGGCGGCGCGACCACCGCGCCGGTGGTTGCGGATCGCACGCTTTACGTGGTTTCCTCCAAAGGAGAGCTGCTGGCCTATCGCTGAGCGCTGGCACTTGCCGCGCGGATGCGCTATGGGGCACAACTTGAGTCGAAGAAAGCTGGTCTGATGTCCTTTACCCTCGCCATCGTGGGCCGTCCCAACGTGGGCAAATCCACCCTGTTCAACCGTCTTGTCGGCAAGAAGCTGGCCTTGGTCGACGACCAGCCGGGCGTCACCCGCGATTTGCGTGAAGGCGCGGCGCGGTTGGGGGATCTGCGCTTTACGGTGATTGACACCGCGGGTCTGGAAGATGCCACAGACAACTCGCTGCAGGGGCGCATGCGCCGACTGACTGAGCGCGCGGTGGACATGGCCGATATCTGCCTGTTCATGATCGACGCCCGGACCGGTGTGACGCCAACGGATGAAATCTTTGCCGATATTCTGCGCCGCAAGTCTGCCCATGTGATCCTGGCGGCCAACAAGGCCGAGGGCAATGCCGCCGAAGCCGGCGTTCTGGAAGCCTATGGTCTGGGCTTGGGCGAGCCGCTGCGCCTGTCGGGCGAACATGGCGAGGGCATGCCGGACCTCTATGGTGTCTTGCAGCCGCTGGCGGAAAAATTCGAAGCCGAGGCCGAGCGCCATGCCCCGGCGACTGATGTCGCTGTGGATGAGGAAATCGGCGAGGATGAAGAGGAAAGCATTCCTGTTCCCACCGATGCCAAGCCGCTTCAGGTGGCGGTGGTGGGGCGCCCCAATGCCGGTAAATCGACGCTGATCAACAAGATCCTGGGCGAAGATCGGCTGCTGACCGGTCCAGAGGCCGGGATTACCCGCGACGCGATTTCGCTTCGGATCAACTGGAACGACGTGCCGATGCGGGTGTTCGACACGGCCGGCATGCGCAAAAAGGCCAAGGTGCAGGAAAAGCTGGAAAAGCTGTCTGTCTCGGATGGTTTGCGCGCGGTGAAATTCGCCGAGGTCGTGGTGGTTCTCTTGGATGCCAGCATCCCGTTTGAACAGCAGGATCTGCGCATCGCGGATCTGGCCGAACGCGAAGGCCGCGCGGTCGTTGTGGCGGTCAACAAATGGGACGCCGAGGAGCACAAGCAGGAAAAGCTGCGCGACCTGAAGGAGGCCTTTGGCCGTCTGCTGCCGCAGCTGCGCGGCGCGCCGCTGGTCACGGTTTCGGCCAAGACCGGCAAGGGGCTGGATCGGCTGCATGACGCGATCATGCGTGCCTATACCACCTGGAACCGTCGGGTGCCCACCGCGGCGCTCAACCGTTGGCTGGTTGGCATGCTCGAACAGCACCCGCCGCCGGCGCCTCAGGGCAAGCGGATCAAACTGCGCTACATGACACAGGTCAAGAGCCGCCCGCCGGGGTTCGTTGTCATGTGCTCGCATCCCGACAAGCTGCCGGATAGCTACAATCGCTATCTGATCAACGGCTTGCGCGAAGATTTTGACATGCCGGGAACGCCGATCCGCCTGTACATGCGCGGTCAGGGGGACAAGAACCCCTACAAGGGCAAACGCCAGAAGAATGCAGGTGCGCTGGCCAAACACCTGAACAAGCGCGGCAGTTGACGCGGCTGCGGCTTCGCCCGCGCTAGGGGCTGGCTCTCGGGTTATCTGCCTCTCGAAATTGGGCACTCCGGGCAGGATACGCTGCGCGAGGCTGGCGTCACCTGAACTCACGGTGGCGCCTTTTTTCTGCCTATTCCGCGCGCGCCCTCGCGAGGCTTGCGTCTTGCAGATGTGTCAGCGAGACTTACCTCTACTGCAGAGTCATTTTAGCGGCCGGTTTCAGCAGGCCGTCATATTCTGCATTTATGAGGTGTCTTATGGATCTGAGGACACATACCCGCGCCTATTGCGTCAAGGACAACCGCTTGGCCGCGCTCAGCTATTTCGGAACATTTGCGGTTTACTTCGGAGCGTTGTGGCTTGCCATCGTCCATGTGGACCGTTGGTACATTCTTCTGCCGGCCGGGATTGTCTTCGCCTTTTCCGCCGTCCGCCTCTATGTGTTGCAGCACGATACCGGGCATCATTCACTGTTCGAAACCCGCGCCCAGAATGAGCTGGCAGGGCATGTTTTGTCACCTTTCACCTTTGCGCCTTTTGAGGTGATGAAGCAGAACCACAACCTGCATCACGCCAATGTCGGCAATCTAGAACATCGCGAAACCGGCGAAATCTACACGATGACACTCCGCGAGTGGCAGCAGGCGGGGTTCTGGAAGCGGCTGCAATACCGGCTTTACCGGAACCCGTTTATCTTGGTGCCGCTGGGGGCGGCCTTCACCTATTTCATCCGTTATCGCTGGCCCAAGAATACGCTGGAGTTCGGCGTCTGGGGGGTGATCCTGCACAATCTGGCAATCATCGGAATGCTGACGCTGCTGTATGCAGTTGCGGGGATGACCGGCGTCTGGGTGTGGCTGGTGTTTTCTTTCCTTGGTGGAATGATTGGGGTTTTCCTCGTCTACTTGCAGCATAATTTCGAGGACACCTACTGGGACCGCCGTCCGGATCTGAACCCGCAGGTTGCGGCCCTTCAAGGTTCGTCCTGCCTGGATTTCGGCTGGCTGTTCGACCTGGCGGTGGCGAATATCACGCTGCATGATATCCACCATTATAACGCGCGGATTCCTTCATACCGATTGCGCCAGTGTCACTACAGCCTGCCAGCTGAACTGGGCCTGCGGCGGATCGGATTTCTCGAGGCACTGCGTGCATTGACGCTGAAGCTTTGGGATGAGGACAAGCAAGCGCTGGTTCCGTTTCCGAGCTGACGACCGTCTGACCAAAGTGACCGATAACCGGGGCCTTGGCCTCCAACAACAGGGAAAAGGACAGGCATGATACCAGTTCAAAAATTGCGCGGCGTTGGCCCGGCACTGGCAAAGGCCTTGGCGGCCAACGGCATTCGCACGGCGGAGGACCTTTTGGCCCTGGAAGAAACGCGATTGCGGGAAATTCCGGCCATCGGAGCAAACCGCGCAAAAAACTTGCGGGCAACGGCGAAAGCAGCCGTGAAAGAGGCCAAACCGGAAGCCAAACCGGAAGCCGCCCCGGCGGATGCGTCCACAGAGCAGGGCGCGGTGAACGGCAAACCTGCCAATCGGATCGAAGCCGCTGAGAAGGCGGTTCAGGATGCGAAAGCGCGTGTCGAAATGAAAGCCCGCCTTGCCCGGGCCGAAGCGGCGCGGGTCGCTGCCGAGACAAAGGCTGCCAAGGCGAAAGCCAAAGCCGCCAAGGCCAAGCGCAAGGCCGCGAATTTGGCCGAGGAATTCGCCGAAGCCAAGATCAAGGCCAAGTTGAAGGCCAAGAAGGTGAAGGCCAAGGCCAAGAAGGCCATCGAGAAGGAAAAGGCCAAGGCGAAGGCTATCCTGGAAGGAATTAAGCCCGTGGAGCAGGAGAAATCTTCGCGGAAGAAAAAGAAGAAGTCCAAGTCCTGACAGCACAGGGCATTGACGCAAAGCAAAACGGCGCCACCGGGCGCCGTTTCGTTGTTGGGCTGATTGTGTGCAGCTGGCCGGATCAGGCCAGCTTGCCCTCGGCGGTCAGGGTGCGCTTTCCGCCGAGATAGGGCGCAAGCACTTCCGGCAGTTGAACCGAGCCGTCGGCCTGCTGGCCATTCTCCAGAACCGCGATCAAGCAGCGCCCGACCGCCAGACCCGAACCGTTCAGAGTGTGCAGGAACTGCGGCTTGCCGCCGTCGGCGGGTTTGAACCGCGCGTTCATGCGGCGTGCCTGGAAATCGCCCGTGGTCGAGACCGAGGAGATCTCGCGGTAGGTGTTCTGACCCGGCAACCAGGCTTCGATATCAAAGGTGCGGCGGGCGCCAAAGCCCATGTCACCGGTGCAGAGAATCACGGTGCGGTAGGGGATCCCAAGCCGCTCCAGCAGGTCTTCGGCACAGCGCAGCATCCGCTTCTGCTCGGCATCGGACTCGTCCGGGTGGGTGATCGACACCATTTCGACCTTCTCGAACTGGTGCTGGCGCAGCATGCCCGAGGTATCCTTGCCTGCGCTGCCTGCTTCGGACCGGAAACACTGGGTGTGGGCGGTCAGGCGGATCGGCAGGTCGGCCTCGTTCAGCACTTCGCCAGCGACCGAGTAGGTCAGCGTCACCTCGGATGTAGGCACCAGCCACCAACCGTTGGTGGTCTGATAGCTGTCGTCCCCGAATTTGGGGAGCTTGTCGGTGCCGTACATTGCCTCGTCACGCACCAGCACCGGGGTCTGGGTTTCGGAGAGGCCATTTTCGTCGACATGGACGTCGAGCATGAACTGCGCGAGCGCACGATGGATGCGGGCCACTGCGCCGCGCAGGAACACGAAACGCGAACCGCTGGTCTTGGCGGCGGTCTCGAAATCCATGCCGGCGGCAACACCGGGGATTTCAAAATGCTCTTTCGGCTCAAACCCCAGCGCCTTGGGTTCACCCCAACGGTTGACCTCGACGTTGTCATCCTCGTCGGCACCTTCCGGCACGTCGTCTGCGGGCAGGTTCGGAATCCGGGCGAGCTTGTCGGTCAGCTGTGCGTCCAGCTCCTTTGCCTCGGCGTTCATCGCCGCGACTTCCGCCTTTTTCTCGGCAACAAGCGCGCGCAGGCGCTCAAACTCCGCCTCGTCACCGCGGCCCTTGGCTGCGCCAACCTCCTTGGAGGCTTTCTTCTGTTCTGCCTGGGCGGTTTCCGCGGCGAGAATCTTGGCGCGCCGGGCTTCGTCGAGGGCCAGGATCTCGGCTGACACGCCCGCATCCCCGCGCCGCGCCAGTGCAGCGTCAAAGGCGGCAGGGTTTTCGCGGATTGCGCGGATGTCATGCATGAGAGTCTCTCCTGGCTTGGAAACAATTGAATCACTGGCCCCATCCTATGACGCAAGGGTGAACAAAGGGGAAGGGGGGCGTAAGGTCTATGTGCAACGGCGTCCGGAAAGCGCTGCTCGAGCCTTGCAACCCTTTGTCCCAGCGCATAGGTTCCGCTGCAAATTTCCGGCGCTAACGTCAGCGCCGCTTTGACAGAAGGAATATCCCATGGACGGTGGCGCAGTCGCCCAATTTCTCCCGCTTATCCTGATCTTCGCGATCATGTACTTCCTGCTGATCCGCCCGCAGCAGAAGAAGATGAAAGAGCATCAAAAGATGATCGACCAGGTTCGTGTGCGGGACCAGGTGGTGACCCAGGGCGGCCTGATCGGCAAGGTCACCAAGGTCAAGGAAGACAATGAGATCGAGGTCGAGATTGCCGACGGCGTGAAAGTCCGCGTCATCAAGTCGACCCTTGCCCAAGTGCTGAGCAAAACGGATCCCGTATCCTGAGCTTGGGCCAATAATATACTGAAAAGGCAGGGCAATGCTGCAAATTGATCTCTGGAAGAGGGTGCTTATCTGGCTGGTCTGTGCGGCCGGTGTGATACTTGCCCTGCCAAACGGATTCTATACCCGCGTCGAACAGGCGAACGATGCGGCGGCCGAAATCATCGCCAAGGGCGAAACGCCTGAGCGTCTGGAAGCGATTGGCCAGTGGCCGTCGTTCCTGCCCTCGGGGTTGGTGAACCTGGGGCTGGATTTGCGCGGTGGTGCGCATCTGCTGGCCGAGGTGAAGGTCGAGGACGTTTATGATGCGCGGATGGACGCGCTGTGGCCGGAGGTGCGCGACGCACTGCGGCCGGAGCGCGCCACGGTCGGCACGTTCCGCCGCCAGCCTGGTCCCGCGGACCAGATTCGCCTGAAGATTTCAAAACCGGAAGCAATGGCCCGTGCGCTGGAAGTGGTGCGCGGTCTGGCCAATCCGATCACCACGCTGACGGGCGTCGGGGCGAATGACATCGAGGTTTCCGCCCAGGGCGATATCCTGACGGTGCAGTTGAGCGAGGCCGAGAAGCTGGCCTCCGACGATCGCACCGTGCGCCAGGCGCTGGAGATCGTCCGCCGTCGTATCGACGAGGTGGGCACCCGCGAGCCGACCATCCAGCGCCAGGGCGCCGACCGCATTCTGATCCAGGTGCCCGGTATCGGCTCGGCCTCGGAGCTGAAGGCGATTATCGGCACCACTGCGCAGCTGACCTTCAACCCGGTTGTGGGCCGTGGCAGCGACCCGGATGCCGCCCCCGGCATCGGCAACAAGGTGATCCCTTCGCTGGATGAACCCGGCGTCTATTACACCATCGAGGCCGCCGCCGTTGTGACCGGCGAGGACCTGGTGGATGCGCAGCCGTCGTTTGATCAGAACGGCCAGCCTGCGGTGAACTTCCGCTTCAACACGTCCGGCGCGCGCCGGTTCGGGGATTACACCGCGGAAAACATCGGCTCGCCCTTTGCGATCGTGCTGGATGACGAGGTCGTCTCGGCCCCGGTGATCCAGTCGCATATTCCGGGCGGCTCTGGCATCATCACCGGCAACTTTACCATCGAGGAAAGCACCAACCTGGCCGTGCTGCTGCGCGCAGGTGCGCTGCCGGCGGAGCTGGAGTTCCTCGAAGAGCGCACCATCGGCCCCGAACTGGGGCAGGACAGCATCGACGCCGGCAAGATCGCCACCATCGTGGCCTTTATTGCGGTGCTGGTGTTCATGGGCCTCAGCTATGGCCTGTTCGGGCTGTTCGCCAACGTGGCGCTGGTGCTGAACATCGCGCTGATCTTCGGCATGCTCAGCCTCATCGGTGGCACGCTGACGCTGCCGGGTATTGCAGGGATCGTTCTGACGGTCGGAATGGCGGTCGACGCCAACGTGCTGATCTTTGAACGGATCCGAGAAGAGCTGAAGGCAGGTCGCGGCCCGGCCCGCGCCATCGACGAAGGCTACTCCAAGGCGCTGAGCGCCATTCTGGACGCCAACATCACCACGTTCATCACGGCCGTGATCCTCTTTGCCATGGGCTCTGGCCCGGTGCGCGGTTTCGCGATCACGCTTGGCCTCGGCATCCTGACATCGGTCTTCACGGCGATCTTTGTCACCCGGCTGATCATCGTGATGTGGTTTGAACGGCGTCGTCCGAAAACGATTGAGGTGTAAGATGCGGCTGAAACTTGTTCCCGAGAAGACCTCGTTCGATTTCTTCCAACGCTCCAAGCTGTGGCTGGGCATTTCCGCGCTGATGATGGTGGTGGCGCTGGTCTCCTTCTTCTTGCAGGGGCTGAATTTCGGCATCGATTTCCGCGGCGGTACCACGATCCGCACGGAAGCCGCCGAATCGGTGGACGTGGGCGCCTACCGCGATGCGCTGGCGGTGCACGAGCTGGGCGATGTGAGCATCACCGAGGTCTTCGATCCTACGTTCGAGGATGACCAGCATGTGGCGATGATCCGCATCCAGGCCCAGGACGACGGCGAGGCAATCTCGGGCGAAATGATCGAGGCGCTGAAAGCGACGCTGGAGACCGTTGCTCCCGGCATCAAGTTCGTTTCGGTCGAATCGGTTGGTCCCAAGGTCTCGGGTGAGCTGATCCAGACTGCGGTCATCGCCGTGGCGCTGGCGATCGGTGCGGTGCTGATCTACATCTGGCTGCGGTTCGAGTGGCAGTTTGCCCTCGGTGCGGTGGCGGCCCTAGTGCATGACGTGGTGCTGACGATCGGTGTGTTTTCCGAGCTGCAGATCAAGTTCGATCTGGCGATTATCGCCGCCCTTCTGACCATTGTCGGCTACTCGCTGAACGATACCGTGGTGGTGTTCGATCGCGTCCGCGAGAACCTGCGCCGCTACAAGAAGAAGGATCTGGCCGAGGTTCTGAACATCTCGATCAATGAAACACTCAGCCGGACGGTGATGACCTCTGTCACCACGCTGCTGGCGCTGATCTCGCTCTATGTGCTGGGCGGCGACGTGATCCGCGGCTTTGTCTTTGCGATGATCTGGGGTGTTCTGGTCGGGACCTATTCCTCGGTCTTCGTGGCCTCTGCCATTCTGCTGAAGTTGGGGGTCAAGCGGGATTGGTCCAAACCCAGCAACACGGCCGGAAACCAGTTTGCCAATATCGACGCCTGACCTTCGCGGGATGACTGACCGGATGGGGCTGCGGGGAAACCTGCGGCCCTTTTCGTTTTCGCCCAGCCTATTCCCCGCAGTGGGCGCGCATGATATCGAGCCACAAGGCAACACCAACAGCGGAGCCCAAGCGATGCGTCTGAACGAAGTGAGCTATAGCGATGCACAGCCGGTGGACGGCTATGGCGCCGGTTTTTTCCGCATTGGCGGGAAGGTGCATCATGGCGGCGTTTTGACCTCGGCTGCTGGCACGATGTCCTGGGGCGGGTTTGAGGACGCCGATCCGTTGCTGGCGTTGGTGGGAGACATCGATGTTCTCTTCATCGGCACGGGCGGAGAGGTGGCGCATATTCCGGCGTCGCTGCGCCAATCGTTGGAGGACGCCGGGTTGGGCGTTGAAAGCATGAATTCACCGGCTGCCTGCCGCACCTACAATGTTCTTCTATCCGAAGGTCGGCGTATAGCGCTGGCGGCGCTGCCGGTCTGAAGTCGTGCTGCAATTGACCTGCCGCAAGGCACACAGGCGCATTTGGTCTATGGATTCGCGCGAACGATTGGACAGGCGGGCTCCATGACATTGACGGTAACGGATCTCAGCGTGGCGCGCGGTGGTCTTCCAGTGCTGGAGGGCCTGAGCTTTAACTTGCGCCCCGGTTCGGCGCTGATCCTGCGTGGCCCCAATGGCATCGGGAAGACGACCTTGTTGCGCACCCTCGCCGGGCTTCAGCCGCCGCTGGCGGGACGCGTCGAGGGTGCTGAGGAGCAGGTCGCCTATGCTGCGCATTCGGACGGCTTGAAGCCGACATTGACGGTGGCCGAGAACCTGACCTTCTGGGCAAGTGTCTTTGGGCAGAACGGCATAGATGCAGCTCTGGACGCCTTTGATCTGCAAGCCCTCAGGGATCGGGCAGCCGGGGCCTTGTCCGCCGGGCAGAAGCGGCGGCTGGGGCTGAGCCGGATGCTGGTCACGGGGCGCCCGGTCTGGATCATGGATGAACCCACGGTGAGTCTCGACACCGCCGCCGTCGCGATGTTTGCCAATGCTGTTCGGGCGCATCTGGGGCAGGGGGGGGCGGCGCTGATTGCCACGCACATCGATCTGGGACTGGAGGCCGAGGTGCTGGACGCTGGCTTCTACAAGGCAAAACCGCCTGCGCTGGACGACTTCGATGGAGGGTTCCTGTGATAGCCTTGTTGTTCCGGGATCTGAAACTGGCTTTGCGGGCAGGCGGCGGCTTTGGGCTGGGGCTGGCATTCTTCCTGATTGTCACTGTGATGGTGCCGTTTTCCGTTGGCCCGCAATCCGAGCTTCTGGCCCGCATCGCGCCGGGTGTTCTGTGGTTGGGCGCGCTGCTGGCCTGCCTGCTTTCGCTGGATCGCCTGCTGGCGCTGGACTGGGAAGACGGATCGCTGGACCTGTTGGCCACGGCGCCGCTTCCGCTGGAAGGGACCGTTACGATCAAGGCGCTTGCCCATTGGATCACCACCGGATTGCCATTGGTCCTGGCCGCACCCGTGCTTGGTGTCCTGCTGAACCTTCCGGTGCAGGGGTTTCTGTGGCTGCTGGTCTCGTTGCTACTGGGCACGCCCGCGCTGAGCGTTATCGGCACCTTCGGGGCAGCATTGACCGTGGGGTTGAAACGGGGCGGGCTGCTGTTGTCGCTGCTTGTCATGCCTCTTTATGTGCCGACGTTGATTTTCGGTGCAGAGGTCGCGCGACGCGGGGCAGAGGGGCTTGCGGTGCAGACGCCGCTGTTGCTGCTGGCCGGGATTTCTGCAGCGTCGATTGCCTTGCTGCCCTTTGCCAGTGCCGCGGTGCTGCGCGTCAATTTGCGCTAGGAAATCTGCCCCGTGCAGCAATTGTGAAACCCGAGAACAAGAGCTAAATAGCCATCATGTCGATCTGGGAATACGCCAATCCGAAAAAGTTCCTGGCCACCACCGAGCGGGTGATGCCAACGCTGTGGATCAGTTCCGCAGTGCTGATCAGCGTTGGTCTGGTCTGGGGGTTTTTCTTCACGCCGGATGACTACCGGCAGGGTTCAACCGTCAAGATCATTTTCCTGCACGTGCCTTCCGCACTGATGGCGATCAACGCGTGGTTCATGATGCTGGTGACCTCGTTGGTCTGGGTGATCCGCCGCCACCACGTGAGCGCGCTCGCCGCCCGCGCCGCGGCGCCTGTGGGTGTTGTGATGACGGTGATCGCCTTGGTGACCGGTGCGATCTGGGGCCAGCCCATGTGGGGGACATGGTGGGCGTGGGATCCCAGGCTGACATCCTTTTTGGTGCTGTTCCTCTTCTACCTTGGCTACATCGCCCTGTGGGAAGCGATTGATAACCCCGACACCGCGGCAGATCTGACATCGATCCTGTGCTTGGTGGGGTCGGTCTTTGCGGTGCTGAGCCGTTATGCGGTGAACTTCTGGAACCAGGGGCTGCATCAGGGGGCATCGTTGTCGCTCGACAAGGAAGAAAATGTCGCGGACGTCTTCTCCAACCCGCTCTACGTCTGCATGGCCGGGTTTGTCCTGTTGTTCATCGCCCTGGTGTTCTACCGCACCGGAACAGAAATCCGGGCGCGCCGGATCAAGGCTTTGATCGCGCGTGAAAGGCTGGAGGCATGATGCCCGATCTTGGAAAATATGCAGACGCGGTTCTGTCGGCCTATGCGGCGTCACTGGTCCTGCTTGTTGCGCTGGTGCTTATGACGCTTTGGCGTGGTCGTAAGGTGCGTCGTGAGATGGAAAATCTTGAATCCCGGATAAAGCGAAATGGCTAAGATCTCTCCGTTGATGGCGGTTCCCGGCGTGGTATTTGCAGGGTTTGTCGGCCTCGCCCTTGTCGGGATGTTCCGCGAGGATCCTGACAGCCTGCCTTCTGCGCGTGAGGGCCAGCCCGCTCCGCCAGTGGTTCTGGAGGAGTTTCCCGGCAAAGAGCTCTTCAGCGACGAGACCTTGCGGGATGGCACCGTCAAACTGGTGAACTACTGGGCAAGCTGGTGCGCCCCGTGTCGGGCTGAACATCCGAAATTGGAGGCGCTGTCGGCCGAGGGCATCCCGATATATGGTGTCAACTACAAGGACCAATTGGGCAACGCCACGGCTTTCCTTGAGGAACTGGGCGACCCTTACACGGCTATTGGGCGGGACGAAAAGGGGCGTATGGCAATCGATTGGGGCCTTTACGGGGTTCCGGAAACCTATGTCATTGATGGCAACGGGACGATTGTTTTGCGTTGGGCAGGCCCGATCACCCAGCAGGTTATCGATAAAACTCTGCGCCCGGCGATGGAACGGGCCGCGGGTAACTGAGGCCAGTCAGAGCAGTTGTTTCTGGCCAGGCGCAAAACGCCTTGAACGTCCCGCTTAGCTCGCCCTCTCAGACAGGTGGGCTGTCACTGCGAGCTTGGTTCCTGTCCTACGCTTGTGAGGCTTTAAAAGGGCCGGCAGCAGAAAAATGAGTCAATCGTTGCGCGTGAGGGTTGATTGATACCCCCGTGCCTGCAAACCTGAGCGTCAGAAAGCGCCACCCTTTCTGACCGGGCACCTTGCAGTGCTGTCGTGCGGACAGAGACGGTGCGATCTTGTCCCGTCGTGTGGACGATCAAGGGGAGGGATCCGTGAGCCTGTTGAAACGCCTGAGCTGCCTCGTGAGCACTGCAACGTCTGCGCTTGGTCTGATGACCTGCATGGCATCGGCCGAGACCATGCTGACGTTTTGCTTTGATCCTTACCCACCCTATACCTATGCCTCCGGCGGGAAGATCACCGGGGGGCTGAAAGTGGACCTGCTGCAGGCTGTCGTCTCGAAGATCGACGGTGTCAGTGCGGAGGTCCAGATGTTGCCATGGAAGCGCTGCCAGGTTCAGGCCGAAGCAGGAAATGTCGATGGCATTCTGCCGCTTTTCAAAAGTGCGGACCGGGAGCGCTTTCTGGCGTTTACCGATGAGACCTTCGAGGAGAGTTACAACTTCTGGTTCAGCACCGAGCGCTTTCCTGACGGGTTCGAATGGGACGGACGCGTGGAAAGTGTCGCGGGGCTGCGGTTGGGGGTGCTGACCGGAGCTTTTGTCTCGCACGAACTGATTGCCGGGCTTGGCAGTGACAAATCGATCGTCTGGGTCAAGGACATCGAGAGCCTGATGCAGATGCTGAAGTTCGGCAGGGTCGATCTAGCCGTGTCAGACCGGTTGGTTGGGCATCACACCGTGCGCCAGAATGGCTGGCAGGACAGCTTGCGTCCAGTCGACCCCGATATCACCAGCAAACCGGCTCATTTCGGTCTTTCCCGTCTGACCGGCGCAGAGGCGTACCTCGAGGATTTCAACCGGGCGCTTGGCGAATTGAAGCGCGACGGGACAATCGACGACATGTTGCGTTCCACCCGCTGACAGGCGGTCTGGGATCGCGCATCGATCGTCGGCTTTCAGAACCCAGCCTCGTATACAGGTGGGCTATCCGACATCGCGTCTTGATAGGTGGCGTACCGTGTTGCCAATCGCTTTGGCCGTGGACAGGTCGCCCAGAACAATTCGCGCCGGGGGTTGCCCGGCGCGAATATGGTTCTGGCGTCAGGACTTGGCCAGCTTGCGCAACACGTAGTGCAGCACGCCGCCATGTTCGATGTACTCCTTCTCGGGAGCGGTATCGATCCGACATTTCAGCGTGATGGTCTTGGTCGTGCCATCTGCGTAGGTGATATCGCAGGGGACCTCTTGCTGCGGTTCAATGGTGTCGAGGCCGCGGATGGACACGGTTTCATCCCCGGTCAGGCCCAATGTCTTGCGGGTGTCACCCCCGGTGAACTCGAAGGGAATAACCCCCATGCCAACAAGGTTGGAGCGGTGGATCCGTTCAAAGCTCTCGGCAATCACGGCCTTCACACCCAGAAGTGCTGTGCCCTTTGCCGCCCAGTCACGCGACGAGCCGGCGCCATACTGCTCGCCTCCGAACACCACCAACGGGGTGCCATTGGTCTGGTGCGCCATTGCGGCTTCGTAGACCGAGGTCTGCTGCCCGTCCGGCCCCTTGGTATAGCCGCCTTCAACACCATCCAGCATCTCGTTCTTGATGCGGATATTGGCGAAGGTGCCGCGCATCATGATCTCATGGTTGCCGCGACGCGAACCATAGGAGTTGAACTCCCTGGGCTGGACCTGACGTTCCAACAGGTATTTGCCGGCGGGGCTTGTGCTGGCAAAGGACCCTGCGGGCGAGATGTGGTCGGTGGTGACCATGTCGCCGAGCATCAGCAGAACTTTTGCGCCTTCGATGTTGGAGATGCTGCCCGGCTCCGGCCCCATCCCCTGGAAGTAGGGCGGGTTCTGGATGTAGGTCGAGTGCGCGGGCCAGTCATAGGTCTCCGCATCGGTGACCGACACCGACTGCCATTTCTCGTCGCCCTTGAAGACGTCCGCGTATTTCGACTGGAACGCTTCGCGGGTCACGGTCTTTTCAACGAGGTCGGCGATCTCTTTCTGGCTGGGCCAGATGTCTTTCAGGTAGACATCATTGCCGTTCTTGTCCTTGCCGAGCGGCGCCGTGGTGATGTCGACGTTCATGTCACCGACCAGGGCGTAGGCCACAACCAGCGGCGGCGACGCCAGGTAGTTCGCCCGCACATCCGGGCTGATCCGGCCCTCAAAGTTGCGGTTGCCCGAAAGCACAGAGACGCCGATCAGGTCATGGTCGTTGATGCATTTCGAGATTTCCTCGGCCAGCGGGCCGGAGTTGCCGATGCAAGTCGTGCAGCCATAACCGACAAGGTTGAAGCCGATGGCATCCAGATGTTCCTGCAATCCCGCCGCTTCGAGGTATTCGGACACCACCTGCGAGCCGGGCGCGAGCGAGGTCTTGACCCAGGGTTTGCGGGTAAGGCCGAGTTCATGCGCCTTTTTGGCCACCAGACCGGCACCAATCATCACGTATGGGTTCGAGGTATTGGTACAGGAGGTGATCGAGGCGATCACGATCGAGCCATCATGCAGCTGATAGTTGCCATTCTCCGAGGTCACGTAGCCCAGCTTGTGGTGACCTTCGTTGCCGGGGATCTCCTGCGGTTCCGGCTGACCGCCTTCGGCCTCCCAGCGTCCTTCCGCGTTATCCGAGGCATCCTTCGCGCTGCGCAACCCTTCGACATACTTGTGGAAAGTCGATGCAGCCTTGTCCAGCGCGATATAATCCTGCGGGCGTTTCGGCCCGGAGATCGCAGGGACGATCGTGCCCATGTCGAGCGTCAACGTGTCGGTGTAGATCGGCGCATAATCCGCGTCGCGCCACAGGCCGTTTTCCCGTGCGTAGGCCTCGACCAGGGCGATGCGGTCCTCGTCACGGCCGGTGTTGCGCAGGTAGCGCAGGGTCTCATTGTCGATCGGGAAGAATCCGCAGGTGGCGCCGTATTCCGGGGCCATGTTGGCAATGGTGGCGCGGTCCGCCAAGGGCAGCCGGTCCAGCCCGTCACCGTAGAATTCGACGAATTTGCCAACCACGCCCTTGGCGCGCAGCATTTCCACAACCTTCAGAACCAGGTCGGTGCCGGTGGTGCCTTCGACCATCTCGCCCGTCAGTTCAAACCCGATGACTTCGGGGATGAGCATGGAAATCGGCTGGCCCAGCATGGCCGCTTCGGCCTCGATGCCCCCAACGCCCCAGCCCAGCACCGCGGCGCCGTTCACCATCGTGGTGTGGCTGTCGGTGCCCACCAGCGTATCCGGATAGGCAACCTCGTCGCCGTTCTGGTCCACGTCGGTCCAGACGGTCTGGGCCAGGTATTCCAGGTTCACCTGGTGGCAGATACCGGTGCCGGGCGGCACCACGCGGAAGTTGTCAAAGGCGGTTTGTCCCCATTTCAGGAACTGGTAGCGCTCCATGTTGCGCTCGTACTCGCGGTCGACGTTCATCTGGAACGCGCGGGGATTGCCGAACTCGTCGATCATCACTGAGTGGTCGATGACCAGATCCACCGGCACCAGCGGGTTGATCTTGGCGGCAGAGCCCTTCAGTCCGACGATGCCGTCGCGCATCGCGGCGAGGTCAACAACCGCGGGGACGCCGGTAAAGTCCTGCATCAGCACGCGGGCAGGGCGGTAGGCGATTTCACGCGGGTTGCGGCCGCCTTGCTCTGCCCAGGTGCCGAAGGCCCGGATGTCGTCCGTGGAGACCGAAAAACCGCCATCTTCGAAGCGAAGCATGTTTTCCAGCACCACCCGCAGCGCAGCGGGCAGCTTGGAGAAGTCGCCGAGTCCGGCTTCGGAAGCGGCGGGAATGGAATAGAAGGAAAGAGATTTTCCGTTGACCGTTAGCGTTTTACGCGCCTTTGCAGTGTCTTGTCCGACGGTGATAGGCATTTGTGGCCTCCCTTCGAGAGTTTCATGAGGGATATCGCTGCCCGAATTTCTGCCAAAGGCGGGGCGGGCTTTCAATAGGACTGTGAGGGTTCAACTGCCGCGGACGGCAATTCGTTGCGATTTTTGTGACTTGTGGGTGCTTTGCCGGCTCAAAAATGATTGATTGGCCAAAGAACCGGTATGGCAGTACATCTGGTGTTCCTAATGAGGGGCGCCAGTGAAGGAATTGAGCATTTGATGAGAGTTTTGGCGTCGATCTTTGCCTTGTGTGGGCTGGTGCTTCCCGCCTTCGGTCAGTCCAGTGCCAGCCCGGTTGTGGTAGAGCTTTACACGTCGCAAGGCTGTTCTTCCTGCCCACCTGCTGACGCGCTGCTGCACCGCCTGGCGGCGCAGGACGATGTGCTGGCACTGGCGCTGCACGTGGACTATTGGGATTATATTGGCTGGAAGGACAAGTTCGCCCGCCCCGAGCACACGCGGCGGCAAAAAGGCTATGCCCACGCCGGAGGGCGGAGGATGATCTATACGCCGCAGATGATCATCATGGGGCAGCAAGCCGTCGCCGGATCGGATGCCATGGAGATTGCGGCGGCAATTGGCGAGCATCAGGGGCAGGCTAGACCTGTTGAACTGACGGCAGATCGGGACGGGGATAGGCTGTCGATCCACCTGAACCCCAAGCCTGGGTTGGGCTCCCGGAAAATGCTGGTCCAGATTGTCCGCTTTCAGCCAGAGCGCAGCGTCAACATTACGCGGGGCGAGCTGGCCGGGCGCAACTTTACCTATGCAAATGTGGTGGAGGACTGGCATGTCGCGGCGGAGTGGGACGGGAAGGATGAACTGTCGTTGTCCCACATGCTGACGGGTCCGGCTCCTGCAGCTGTCCTGGTGCAGGAGGTCGGCTATGCCAGAATTCTGGCCGCTGCGCGTGTTGAATAAGGATAGCAGTGAAGGCGAAAGGCTTCGCTGCTCAGGCTAAAGTCCTCTGGCCATAGGGACCTGCCGTGGCAGGGGGCTGGCTATCAGTTCGTCTTCGCCTCGGTTGGCATCGGCTCGGCGTTTCGGGCACCGACGGGTTTCCAGCGTCGATGAATCCAGAACCATTGCCCTGTGTGCTTGCGAACAATGGATTCGAGATCGGCGCTGAGGGCCTTGGCCATGGTCAAGGGATCGCTGTGGGGAATTTCGGCGTTCATCACGATTTCGAAATCCAAGCCGTTTTCCTGCCGCACGGCGTAAACCGGGATGACAGCGGCGTTGTACTTCAGCGCCAGTTCGGCAGGAACGGTTGAAGTGACAGCCGGTTTGCCGAAGAAATCAATCCATGCCCCACCGTGAGCATGAAGGTCAGTCACAATGGCAACGATACCGCCCTTTTTCAGGTGGCGGACAAGTTCCACCATGCCCCGCTTGCCCTGTTCGAACATCAACCCGTGGTTGGATTTCATTGCGTCCACGTAATGCGCATTGAAATAGGGGTTGGCCATGCGCCGATACAGCGACCCCATCTCGTGGCCGCGGGCCACAAGTGCCGCCCGCGCCGCGTCGTAGTTTCCGAAATGCGCGGTCGCGAGAAGCACAGGACGCCCCTGCGCCCGCGCCTCTTCCAGCGCCTTCAGGCCCGGTCCGCGGAATGGAGCTGCCTGCGCGCGTTCATAGAACGGTTGCCCGGCGTAGAGTTCCGCGATCATCCGGCCTGCGTTGTTGCTGACCTCCCGATACAGCTGGTCCGGGTCCAGCTCTGCCAACTCCGGGCTGACATGGGCGAGGTTCTGGCGCACGCGTTTGTCAAACCCGGCCAACCGCCCCAGGGCCGTGACCATCCTACCCATCAGCGGGACACGAAACCGGTAAGGCAACAAGCGCGCACCAAGGAGTAGCCCGCGCAGAAACAGGTTGCTGCCAAAGTATTTGACATGACTCCAGGTGGAGAGCTCGGAGGGATCTTTGGGCATATCGTCTGGATGTCTGCGGTGCCGATAAGTGGCGGGAACTTCGCATAATAAGTGCTGGGCATCGCCAGTACAAGCCACTGCGGGGACGCCGCTATGCACAAGCTGGCGGCGGCTCCGCGTTTGCCCTCAGACGGTCACCGTTTACTCGGTGTCCTCTTCCTCGTCCGAGCGCAGCTCGATTTCGCCGGTGGCGATCAGGTCGCGCAAGGCCGAGATGATCACGCCGAAGGCGGCTTCGCCATCGGAGCGCTTCACCTTGCCGCGTTCGGCCACTTCCTCACGGATGTTGTCGGCCATCCGGCTGGACATGTTTTTCAGCAGGAATTCGTTGGTCGCCACGTCGGCCTCATCGGTGGCGAAGGCCATGGCGGTCACGAGGTCCGGTTGGGCCAGCACGCGCATCAGCTTTGGCACGTCCATCGGGTTCATCCGCTCGGCGATCAGCGCGTAGGTGAAGATGGCCTTGCGAACCTTGATGGCAAATTCCTCGTCCTGTTCATCCAGGGCGGTCAGCACTTCGTCGCGCTTGGCCGCGGCGGCCTCGGTCAGGATGGCGCCCATCCGCTGGCCCGGCGTCTGGTCAAAGGCCACTTCCGGACGTGCTTCGACCTGAGCGGCCAGAGACAGCCCGATGCGGTCAACGGTGTCAGGTGTCACATTTGCGGTCTGGCTGACGGCATAGGTGATCCGTCGCGCAGTTGGTCCGGGCAGATGGACCAGCATTTGCGCGGCCTTGGCGGTGTCGAGCTTCGACAGGAGGACCGCCGCAACCTCGGTGCTTTCGGCCTGGGCGAGTTCGGCCAGCTCTTCGGGCGGAAGCTGCTTCAACCGCTCCCAAGGGTCTCCGAATTGCCGCACTCCCGCCTCCTTACGCAGACGGTTGTGGGTGTAGCGGCTGATTTTCCCTTCCATGGCCGACAACGCGCCTGCGAGGCCGTTGGGGAAGTGCAGTCCGACGTTGTCCAGAAGATCGGCAAATTCACCGGCAACCGAATGAAGCGTGTCCCGGTCAACGATGCGCATCTTGCCCATCTGTTGGGTCAGCTCCAGTTGCAAGTCATCCGGAAGCTCCTCCAAGGGAATTTCAGCGCCCTCGTTCAGAAGCAGTCGTACGATAATGGCAGCCTTTGCTTTGCCGCTGAGACCGGCTGCCCCCGCGCCGCTTCCGGCAGGCATGGTGGAACCGCCCATCGGGGCCGGGGCGGCAAACCCGCCGAGGTCCGGTCCGTCATTGCCCATTGGAAGCGCCAGCATGTTGTCTTGAGGCATTCTCGCACCCTAGATGAAAAGATTCTTCTTCGAACGAAGGCAGGATACGTCGAAAGCGGTAAAGAAAGGCTGAAGCTCAGTAGCTGTAAGAAACGCCTGTTTCCAACGCCTTGCGCAGCGAGGTCTCGGCCCAACTGCCGCTGCCGCCACGGGCCCGGATTTCCTTCCATTGCGCCAGCGCCAGCCCCAGTTTGCCCTGTTCGACATAGCCCTGGCCCATGTAGGAGCGCGCCAGAATGTTGCCGGGATCCTGCATCAGCGCTCGGTCATAGAATTGCTGCGCCTGCTGCATGTTGCCCAGTTTGCGGTGGGTAAATCCCCAGTAGGTCAGTACCATCGTGTCGTTCTGGTCGGTCATCGTCGCCAGCACTGCCTGGGCGTCTTCATGACGCTCGGCGTAGGCCAGCTCGCGCGCAGCCTCCATCAGCTGTTGCTGGTTCAGCGAGGATTTGCGTGGCCGTACGCAGCGTTTCTTGTCTTCGTCCCAGACCCGGTTGCCCTTGCAGGTGCGGGTGGTTTCCGAGGGCTTGGGCGGGTTCCAGTCATTGCCCCCGGCGGCGGACGCCGCTTGCGGCGTAAGACTGACCATCAGGAGCAAGGCCGCAAGCGGGGCTGCAATCGGGGCGGATCTTGGGGCAAGTCGGCGCATGTCTGAAGCTCCTGCGGCGTGGTTTGTGGCCAACCTAGCCCAGCTTCCCCGCCAAACGCGAGCCGGATGTGTTCAAATTCCCGTTTGGTTGCGATTCAGGTCTGCTGGTGCGCTGGATCCCGGGAGGTTGGTGCAAAGACATCCGCAAGCCGCTGCCGTGCGCGGCTGTTTTCGGCGGGGCCGCGGGCGGTCAGCTTGGGCCATTCGTTCATGAGCTTGGCGCGCAGATACATGCCTGTCGCCGTCTGGCTCGTGGAAAAGCGCGTGTCATGAACGGTGCCGTCTCGGCCGAGGTAGACCGGTTTGATTACAGAGTAGCGCGGATCATCGGAGAAATGCGCTTCCAGCCGACATTCCGCCGGGGACTTTCCGCAAGAGTGCGTGCGGTTGTTTGATCCGGGGGGTAGGGCCCGCAGGTGTTGAAACTGCGACAAAAAACGCCCCGTCAACGAGACGGGGCGTTATTGGATCTGCAAGGGTAGACCGGCTTACTCGCCGAACACCCGGCGGAAGATCGTGTCGACATGTTTGGTATGATAGCCCATGTCGAATTTCTCGTTGATCGCCTCTTCGCCAAGGGCGGCGACCACATCAGCATCGGCCAGCAGCAACTCGCGGAAATCGACGCGGTCTTCCCAGACCTTCAGGGCGTTGCGCTGTACCATGGCATAGGCGTCCTCGCGGCTGACGCCGGCTTGGGTCAGGGCCAGCAGCACCCGCTGCGACATCACGAGGCCGGGGAACTTGTTCATGTTCTCCAGCATGTTTTCCGGGAACACCAGCATCTTGTCGATGACACCGGCCAGGCGGTGCAGGGCAAAATCGAGGGTCACCGTGGCGTCCGGTCCGATGCCACGCTCGACCGAGGAGTGCGAAATGTCGCGCTCGTGCCACAGGGCCACGTTCTCCATCGCCGGGATCACCGCCATGCGCACCAGGCGCGCGAGGCCGGTCAGGTTCTCGGTCAGTACAGGGTTCTTCTTGTGCGGCATTGCAGAGGAGCCCTTTTGGCCCATCGAGAAGAACTCGGCGCCTTCCAGCACTTCGGTACGCTGCATGTGGCGGATCTCGACGGCGATGTTCTCGATCGAGGAGGCGATGACGCCAAGGGTGGCAAAGAACATCGCGTGACGATCGCGCGGGATCACCTGGGTGGAAATCGGTTCAGGGCGCAGACCCAGCTGCTCGCAGACGTATTCCTCGACGCGAGGGTCGATGTTGGCAAACGTGCCCACGGCGCCGGAGATTGCACCGGTGGCAACTTCCTCGCGCGCGGCCAGCAGGCGGGCACGGTTGCGGTCCATTTCTGCGTAGAAGCGGGCAAAGGTCAGCCCCATGGTGGTGGGCTCGGCGTGGATGCCGTGGCTGCGGCCGACGCGCACGGTGTTCTTATGCTCCAGCGCCCGTTTCTTCAGGGCGGCCAGCAGTTTATCCATACCAACCAGCAAGAGGTCAGCGGCGCGCACCAGCTGCACGTTCAGGCAGGTGTCCAGCACGTCCGAGGAGGTCATGCCCTGATGCACGAAGCGTGCTTCTTCCGAGCCGACATGCTCGGCCAGATGGGTCAGGAATGCGATGACGTCATGCTTGGTGACGGCCTCGATTTCGTCGATGCGGGCGACGTCGAACTCCACGTCCTTGGCTTTCCAGACGGCGTCTGCGTTCTCGCGCGGGATCACGCCGAGGTTGGCCATGGCTTCGCAGGCGTGGGCCTCGATCTCGTACCAGATCTTGAACTTGGTCTCGGGGGACCAGATGGCAACCATATCGGGACGGGAGTAGCGGGGGATCATGGGCGAGGGCACCTTTTCATGTGACTGTGCAGCAGATGCCCGGCCTCATAGATCAGCAGGCGCAAAACAGCAAGGCTGGGCGGCCGGGCTGAGGCAGTTTGCCCTGTTCGTCCGACCCGCTTCAGTTTTCATCGTCCAGCCCGTAGTCGGTTATATGGGCGCAGCGCTCCCGCCCGCGCTGCGTGCATTTGGAACATGCACTGGCGCAGTTGGGCGTGGCACCGCGCAGAGCGCGGTGCCACGCCCAAGGCCGTTGGCCTTGCAGCCTGGCTGCAAGGTCCGGGCGCGGGAGAGCCGTGGAATTGAGAGATGCGCGAGGTCCGAGAACCGATCACTCTTCCAGCGGATCTGAAGTCGCGAGAGAGGTCACCACGCGGGCACCAGCCTCCAGCGTGCGGTGAACCGGGCATTTGTCGGCGATTTCCAGAAGCTTGCTGCGCTGCTCGTCGCTTAGCGGTCCTGAGAGGCGGATCCTGCGGGTGAACTGGTCGATCTTGGCAGGACCGCTGGGCAAAGCATCCTGCGCGTGCACCTTGTCATGGCTGATGTCGACGCTGATGCTTTCCAGTGGCCAGCCCTTGCGGCGCGCATACATGCGCAAGGTCATGGATGTGCAGGCGCCAAGCCCTGCGGAGACAAAGCCGTAAGGGGACATCCCCCTGTTGGTGCCGCCATAGGCGAGTGGCTCATCGGCCAGCGCGTGGTGGTGTGGGCCGGATTGAACATCCTGGAGAAAGCCGTCGGGATCTGCCTCCGTGACCCGCAGTACGCCTTCCGGCGCGCCAGGTGGTGGTGCAGGAGGGGTCATGTCTATGTAGCGTTTCGCCCAGGCAGCGATCACCTCTGCCGCGTATTCGGCGTCTTCTGCCCGGGAAATGAGATGGTCGGCGTCATCCAGCGTGATGAAGCTTTTGGGGTGTTTTGCGGCCGTGAAGATCGACGCTGCGTTGTCGATGCTGACGGTTTCGTCACGCGGGGCGTGCAGCACCAGAAGCGCGGCCTTCAAGCCCTCGATCGCCGGTTCCAAAACCTCCGTGCGAATATCGTCGACGAACTCCTTGCCGATCACAAAGGGGCGCCCGCCCAATGTGACCTCTGCCTTGCCCTTGGCTTCGATCTCGCTCAGGGCTGCGTCAAAGTGATGTGTCACGTGACCGGGATCGAAGGGCGCGCCGAGGGTTACCACGCCGCGAGCAGAAGGGATGTCCGACCGCGCGCGCAGGACAGCTGCGCCACCCAGGGAATGGCCGATCAACAGGTCGGGCGGGAGTTGGCGGTCAGCCAGATACTCCGCGGCGGCGATCAGGTCCGCGACATTGGACGTGAAGGTGGTATTCGCGAATTCTCCCTCCGAATGTCCGAGCCCGGTGAAGTCGAACCTCAGCACCGCGAAGCCCATCGCCGCCAGTCGTGCGGCAATGCGGCGGGCGGCCGGGATATCCTTGGAGCAGGTAAAGCAATGGGCAAACAGGGCGGTGGCCAGCACCGGCCCCTCGGGAAGATCAAGCCGTGCGGCAAGGCGGTCTCCGGTCCGGCTGTTAAAACTGATGCGTTCAGTGGGCATGGCATGGCCTTTGTTCTGTGCTCGCTTTAGACTGTGACCGCAGCCCCGGCAGGACAAGCCCGCCGTGGGGAACGTCACGGGATGGTGAAGGCAAATGAGCGACAGGATCAGCGGTATTGGGAGTTACCGGCCGCAGTCGGAGCGGGACCGCACCATGTGGCAGCGGTTGGACCGGTTTTGCCAGAGCGAACCGCTTGCCTTTGAGCGGGACCCGACCACCGGCCACGTGACGGGCTCAGCCTTCGTGATGTCGGCGGATATGGAAAGCGTGCTGTTAACCCATCATCGCAAGCTGGATCGCTGGCTTCAGCTTGGGGGGCATTGCGATGGCATCGCCGATGTGGCGTTTGTGGCACTGAAAGAAGCATATGAAGAAAGCGGGCTCAGCCGTATTCGGCTGCGGTCGCCGCAGGTGTTTGACGTCGACATTCACCAGATCCCCGAAAGACCCGGGGAGCCAGCGCATCTGCACTATGACGTGCGCTATTTGTTTGTCGCCGAAGCAGGCCAAATACGCGCCAGCGCGGAATCCAAGGCGCTGGCCTGGGTGCCGGTGTCGCAGCTTCCCGAGGTGACGGACAGCGCTGGTGTCCTTGTCCTTGCGGAAAAACTGGGATCGTTTCTGCGGGGCTGCTGAAGCACAGCTTGTAAACCGCGACGGTGCGCTCTTGCGGGGCTTGGAGCGATTTTGCATGTGGAAAATGCCATGGCAGCTGCTACCCCTAGGGAATGACTGCGATTCTTCAGACCTCGATCCCCTATGACCCTTTGAACGCGCGTAAATTGCCGGGCGTTCAGCCGCTGGCGCTCGAGGACTGGATCCAACGTGACGAGGCTTATTCAGCACAGCTCGCTGAACGCGAACGCTTGCTGGCCGATCGCCGGGATCAGGTTCTGAAAATGTCATCCTCGGCCTTGCCTGCGGCTACGGAATTGCTGGAGATGGTGCTCGCGGCTGGGGAGACGGTCGAGGATGGCGCGGTGATCCGCCAGGATGGCCGACGGGTGGCGCTGGATTGGCAGGATCCGCTAGGCAGCCTAGGGCGCATTGCACAGCAGGACTTCTGCATTCTGGAGAAACCGACGGGTTCGCCTGAACATATCCTCACCGGGGCGGTTCTGTGTTTCCCGGCGAGCTGGACGCTGGCTGAGAAATACATGCAGCCACTTACCGCGATCCATGTGCCGGTGGACAGCTATGATGCCGGGATCGCCGCGCGGGTTCAGCGGTTGTTCGACGGTGTCCAGCCGGGGCGCCCGCTGTGGCGCTTCAATGCCCTTTGGTATGAGGATCCAACGTTGTTTCAGCCGCGCAGCCAATCGGCACCGCGTCAGCACAGCGGGCCAGATCAGGCGCTGTACCTGCGCAGCGAACGTCAGGCAATCCTGCGCCTGCCGCGAACGCGTGCGGTCGTCTTCTCTATCCACACGCGGGTTTTGGCACGAGCGGACGTGATGCGGCAATGGGGGCAGCCCGCGGCGGCTGGCGCAGACCTCGCGTGAGGCGCCAGCCGTCCAGGCCAGGTGAATTGCACCTGTCAGGGTAATAGAGGGCGCGCGGCCTGAACGGTCCCGGCGCTGTCGAGAAACAGCAGCAGGGCCGAGACGAGCAGCAGGTGTCCCACAAATTGCATGCGACGTATGTCGCCGAAGCGGAGGGTCGCGCGCTTCAATGGCTGCAAACGGTTCGCACAGCCATCGGCAACCGCCAGAATGCGGCTGTTATTCAGCAGCGTGCTTGGCGCAGTTTTTAGTCGGTTGCGCAGCGAGGGTTGGGTCTGATCTTCGCCCTGTGCCCGAAAATTGGCCGCCAGAACGGCGTCGCGGCTCCGCTTTTGCGCGCGGTTGCGTTGCGCCGCAAGATGCAGGCTGTAGTCGCCGCGATTGATACCGGCTGCCCGGAAAACCCTGTCGCAATGCGCGTCGAGCGCCGGTGCCGCCTGATCAATCGGAGCGAAGCAGGCGCGCCCGCGCGGCCGCTGCGCCTTGCGTTGCGGAGTTTTTTGCGTCCTCGGTGTCGGCGTTTCATGCCCTTCCGGGGCGGCTGCCTGTGCCTCCAACGGCGCAATGGCGGGCACCACCGATGAAGGCGCTACAGTGGAGGCAGGACGCGGCGCAGGTGAAGATGTGAATGCGCTAAGAAACTCCTCGCAGCTCAGGACCACAGGCGCGTCTTGCCATTCTACGGAGGTGGCCTCCAGGTTTTCGATCAGTCTGCGCAGCATTTCAGCCAAGAGCAGTTCACTGATTTCGCGGTCGCAATGGTCGGGAAACACTGGCGTCAAAGACAAGTCCAGCAGAGCGGTGGGCTGCATGATGTGACTTGCCAGGCGGCTGGTGCGCCGGAGCGGGACGCGCCGCAGGCGAAGGGTTACATGGTAGGAATCGCAGAGCAGCCGGGCAGTGTTTTCCGCGCGGGCCTCCATCGTTTCGGCTGGATGCCCGAAATCGTCAAGCAAGTCGACGATGACCGAAACCGCTGCCCCGAGGGTTGCGTTGTCCCGGCTTTCCAATCCCAGTTTTCCTGTGAATTCAGCGTTCTCTGCCATGTTTCGGTTCCTCCATTCAAGGTGCCGCTGGGAGAACGATAAAATTTGAACGGGTTCAAAGTTGGGCGGAAGTCGGAGGGATTAAACATAAATGCGCACTAGTTTTTACGGAAATGTGAAATTGTTTAAGTTATTGAATTTAAATCACAAAGTTTAGACTCTGGACGCCATGTGTCGGCGAATGCGGCCCTACTGTGGCGGTTGCCCGACACATTGGCGCCGCAAGGTTTACAGTGACGAGGAATCGCGAAAACTGTTCCTCCCCCTGGCTGTTCGAGTCAGCCGTCGATTTGTCGCCCCATGATGGCCAGGGCTTGCTGATAGACAGTCGCGGCGTTCCATTCCTTGAGGATGCGGAAGTTGGGTTGTCCGGGTTGGTAGCCCTTACCCGGTTTCCAGCCTTTCTGGCGCAGGAAATGCGCGGTCGAGGCCAGCGCATCACCCATGTTGTAGAAATCAACCCGGCCGTCGCGGTTCCAGTCGACGCCATATCGCAGCGCATTGCCGGGCAGAAACTGGGTATGGCCCAGCTCGCCGTGCTTGGCACCCTTGGTGGTGGCGGTGATGGCGCCCTGGTCGACCAGCTTCAGCGCCCCCAGCGCATGCGGGCGGAAGAAGTCGGAGCGGCGGCAATCATAGGTCAGCGTCACGATGGCTGAGACCACCTGGCTGTCACCCATGTAGTTGCCAAAGGCGGTTTCCATGCCGTGAATGGCGATCAGCACACCCGCGGGGACGCCGTATTTGCGCTCAAGCGCGGCATAGAAATCGGCGTTGCGTGCCTTGCGCTTGCGACCTTGCGCGACAATGGTGGCCGAGCCGCGGATCTGCATGAACTTCTCCAGCGAATAGCGGAAGCTCTTCTGGTTGCGGTCGGCGGCGATGGTGCGGCTGGCGTATTGGGCGCTGGCCAGCGCCTGCAGTCCTGCCTTGCCGACGCCTGCACGCTTGGCCTCGCGGCTGAATTCCTGTTTCCAGGCATTGAACCCGGAGGAGGTATTGCCGCAAGTCGCGGCCAGGGCGGGGGAGGCAAGAAGGGCGGAAATCAGGGCAGGGGCAATCAGCCGACGCATTGGGAAACTCTCAGCAGGGATTCATCCGGGCCAGCCTAACCCGGCGGGCGCGCATGTCTAACGGGAAATCCGGCTGCTTGTTCCCATCCGCGCGAAATCGCCGGTGCGTTCAGGCGAACGCGGTTTCAGCTGCCAATGCCAACCCGTCCGCCACTGCCGTCATCGCGTTCTGCGTCTCCAGCCGGGCGGTGGGGCAAAGTTGCTGCATCTGCGCCTGCACGGCTGCCAGCAGCGAGGAGCCGCCCACTAGGACCACGCGCGTCACCTGCTCAGGTGCGATGCCAGCTTGCTGCAACGTTTCCTGGGCGCAGGCGCCGATGGCGGCGGTCTGTTCTGCCAGCGCCGCGTTCATCGCCTGCGCGCCCAGCGGCACCGACAGCCCGCGCTGCAGCAGCTTCAAATCGATGCTGCCGTCGCCGTCCGCGCCATTGGAACGGATCTTGCCGCGCTCCACCGCGAAGGCCAGCTCATGGCCCAGCTCATCCTCCAGCACGGTGACCAGCCGGGCGAGCTTCTCCGGTTCCACGGCGTTGGCCGCCAGATCCTGCGCTGCGCGGCGACTTTCGGGCGCATAGAGGAACGGGATCATCTGCCAGGTGGCCAGATCGTTGAACAGCCGGTTGGGCGCGGGCAGGGTGCTGCCCCCGAAGGTGTTGCGGATCTGGCTGCCGCGTCCCAACAGCGGCATCACGTGCTGAATGCTGAGCTGGCGGTCGAAATCGGTGCCACCCAGCCGCACCCCGTGCGAGGCGAGGATCCGGGTGCTGCCATCCGCTCCTTGCTCGAAGGCGGTGAAGTCCGAGGTGCCGCCGCCGATATCGACAATCAGTCCCAGTCCCGGCGCAGGTGCCGCGGCGCGCAGGGCGGCCTCGGGTTCGTACATGAACAGAACGTCATGAAACCCGGCCTCCAGGTAGCAGGCGCGCAGGTCTGCTTCGGCCTGTGCATTGCGGGTGTCATCCTTGGAGTGAAAGCGCACCGGCCGCCCGGACAGCGCGTGGGTGAACTCCATATGGGTTGCCGTCTCGGCGCGGGTTTTCATTGCCGCCAGGAAGCGCGCGATCAGGGTGGCAAAGCTGATCCGCTCGCCGCCCAGACGGCGTTCCTCGTGCAGAAGCGGGGTGCCCAGCAGGCTTTTGAGCGCGCGCATGAACCGGCCTTCCTCGCCGCTGATCAAGGCGCGGGTGGCACTGTGGCCGATGCGCATGACGCGACTGTCTTCCTCGAAGAACACCGCCGTCGGCAATGTCTGCTCACCCGGTTCCATCTCGACCAGCCACGGGCGGCCCGCAACCGCTATCCCCGCGGCGGAGTTGGAGGTGCCAAAGTCGATGCCAAGGGTGTTGGGAATGGCCATGATGAGGCTCCTGCGCTGGGGTCCGAGCGGGCCTGAGTAGCGGCAGCCGTGGCAAGGATCAACCGTGCTGTCATTGCGCAATGAAAAAGGGCGCCGCGAAGGGCGCCCTTAGTCATAGTCTAATCAGCGGCTTAGCAGCTGTAGTACATGCCGAACTCAACCGGGTGCGGGGTGTGCTCGTACTTGTAGACCTCTTCCATCTTCAGCTCGATGTAGCCGTCGATCTGGTCTTTGGTGAACACGTCGCCCTGCAGCAGGAAGTCGTGGTCGGCGGCCAGGGCGTCCAGTGCTTCGCGCAGCGAGCCGCAGACGGTCGGGATGCCTTCCAGCTCTTCGGCCGGCAGATCGTACAGGTTCTTGTCCATGGCTTCGCCCGGATCGATCTTGTTCTTGATGCCGTCCAGGCCGGCCATCAGCAGCGCGGCAAAGCACAGGTAGGGGTTTGCGGACGGGTCGGGGAAACGCGCCTCGACGCGCTTGGCTTTCGGGCTTTCGGTCCACGGAATACGAACACAGCCAGAGCGGTTGCGAGCGGAGTAGGCGCGCAGAACGGGGGCTTCGAAACCGGGGACCAGACGCTTGTAGGAGTTGGTCGAGGGGTTGGTGAAGGCGTTCAGGGTCTTGGCGTGCTTCAGGATGCCGCCGATGAACCACAGGGCCTCGTCCGACAGATCAGCGTATTTGTCGCCTGCAAACAGCGGCTTGCCGTCCTTCCAGATCGACATGTTGACGTGCATGCCGGTGCCGTTGTCACCGTAGATCGGCTTGGGCATGAAGGTGGCGGATTTACCGTAGGCGTGGGCCACGTTGTGGATCACGTATTTGTACTTCTGCAGCTCGTCGGCCTGCTTGGTCAGCGTGTCAAAGATCAGACCCAGCTCGTGCTGGCACGAGGCCACCTCGTGGTGGTGCTTGTCGACCTTCATGCCCAGACGCTTCATGGTCGAGAGCATTTCGGAGCGCAGGTCCTGGGCTTCGTCGGTGGGGTTGACCGGGAAGTAGCCGCCCTTCAGGCCCGGGCGATGGCCCATGTTGCCCATTTCGAACTCGGCGTCGGTGTTCCAGGAACCGTCGGTTGCGTCGACCTCGTAGGACACCTTGTTGATGGTGTTGGAGTAACGCACGTCGTCGAACAGGAAGAATTCAGCCTCGGGGCCCATGTAAGCCACGTCGCCGATGCCGGAGGATTTCAGGTAAGCCTCGGCCTTTTCGGCGGTGCCGCGCGGGTCGCGCTCATAGGCTTCGCCGGTGTCGGGTTCGACAATCGAGCAATGCAGACACAGGGTCTTCTCGGCGTAGAAGGGATCCACGTAGGCGGAGTTGGTGTCCGGGATCAGCTTCATGTCGGAGTTTTCGATCGACTTCCAGCCAGCGATCGAGGAGCCGTCGAACATGAAGCCCTCTTCCAGGAAGTCCTCGTCGACCAGATCGACGTCCACCGTCACGTGCTGCAGCTTGCCACGCACGTCGGTAAAGCGGATGTCGACATAGGCGATGTCTTCGTCCTTGAGTGTCTTGAGAACTGCGTCTGCGCTCATTCCCTCGGTCCTTTTATAGAGAAACAGTTAGAATTTTGGGTGCGTTACAGCGCATCCGGTCCGGTTTCGCCGGTCCGGATACGAATGGCTTGCTCGACCGGCGAGACAAAGATCTTGCCGTCGCCGATCTTGTCGGTCTTGGCGGCGTCCACGATGGCTTCGATCGCCTGGTCGACCTGATCGTCGTCCAGTACGACCTCGACCTTCACCTTGGGCAGAAAATCCACCACATATTCGGCGCCGCGGTACAACTCGGTGTGGCCTTTCTGACGACCGAAGCCCTTGACTTCGATCACGGAAAGACCCTGCACACCAACGTCCTGCAACGCTTCCTTCACCTCATCCAGTTTGAAGGGTTTGATGATGGCTTCGATCTTTTTCATCGGTGTGGCTCCTCACAAGCTTGTTGAGGACGTCATTTCATTTCTAGATGATGTCAGCAATGCGCGGCTGGGGAGCTGCGGCAATAGTGGGCAGTTTTTGAACCGCTGTGATTAAAAATTAGGCGAAGCGATTTAAAATTGTGCAGAGTTGAAACTCGCGGGAGCAAAACGTGATGGCGCCACTGACTGCGTCCCAGATGCGCGCCCTGGAACAAGCCGCAATCGCCTCCGGCGCGGTGAGCGGCTTGGAGCTGATGGAGCGGGCTGGCCGGGGCGTTGTGGAGGCCATTTTCGAGGAGTGGCCGACCGTCTTCGACGGGCGCGACGACAGATCGTCTGCTGGCCCCGCGCATTCGGACGAAACCGGGCCCGCGTGTCAGGCAGTGGTTCTCTGCGGGCCGGGCAACAATGGCCGCGACGGTTTTGTGGTGGCGCGTCTTCTTCGGGCGCGCGGGTTTGCCGTCGAGGTTTTCCTCTATGGGGACCCGGCGGCATTGCCCCACGATGCGCGCGTGAACTATGCAAGCCTGGCCAAGTCGGGAGCGGCTCAAAGTTGGAGTGGTTCGGCAATACAAGATGCCGTTGACCGTTTGGCGGGGACGCCGCCCTTGGTGATTGATGCCTTGTTCGGTATCGGTGTCAGTCGTGAGTTGCCGTGTGAAATGCAACGGATGTGGGGCGCCTTGTCCCGTTTCACTATTGTTGCAGTGGACTTGCCAAGCGGAATCGGAAGCGACGATGGCGCGAACTACGGTGCATTGGCCGCGGATCTGACGGTCACCTTTCACCAGGCGAAGATCGGCCATCTAACGGGCGCAGGGCCAGAGTTCTGCGGTAAGGTAATTGTGAAAGATATTGGATTATGACTGAAACACAGTCGAATCTCGGAGCCGTGATGCAGCCTATCGAACAAGAAAATTTGCCGGACCTTCAGAAGCTTGTCGGGCACAAATACTCTCATGGGCATGCCTTGGTGCTGTCGGGTGGTCACGGGAAGTCGGGGGCGGCCCGGCTGGCTGCCCGCGCGGCATTGCGAATTGGAGCCGGGCTGGTCACGGTTGGCTCGCCGCGCTCGGCCATGCTGGAAAACGCGGCCAACCTCACCGCGATCATGCTGCAGCAGATCGACGGCGCGCATGGCGTCAGTGAGCTTCTGGAGGACACGCGCTTCAATGCCGTCTGTCTGGGGCCTGGCTTGGGGCGGGGTGCCGATACGCAGGCGCTGGTGATGGCGGTTCTGAAGGAAAAACGGGCAACGGTTTTGGATGCGGACGCGCTGACACGGTTTGAACTCAAGCCGGACGCGCTCTTTCAGATACTGCATGAGGGATGCGTGCTGACGCCGCATCGTGGAGAATTTTCCAAACTCTTCCCTGATTTGGCGGAAAGGCTTGATGGCAACGCGGATGACGTCCCCCGTGCGCTCAAGATCGAGGTGACCCGCGAGGCTGCCGGTCGGGCCGGGTGCGTTTTGCTGCTCAAGGGTGCAGAAACAGTGATTGCCGCGCCAGATGGGCGTTGCGCTGTGAACGCAGCGACGGGCGCTCGGGCCGCGCCGTGGCTGGCGACGGCCGGGTCCGGGGATGTGTTGGCAGGCTTTATCGCAGGATTGTTGGCGCGTGGATTTGAGCCGATGGAGGCAGCAAGCAGCGCCGCCTATATTCATGTCGAATGTGCGCGCAGCTTTGGCCCTGGCTTGATCTCCGAGGATTTGCCGGAACAGATCCCGACGGTGTTCCGGCAGATGGGTCTTTAACCGCTGAGGTTACGCTGCAGGGCGGAGGCTTTCCTCCGGCGCTGCGGCGGCTGCCAACTCCAGCCCGTTGGCGTAAATCACATGGGGGCGGGCGAATTCCAGGATCACCAGGTTGGCCATCTGCATCCCGAGGTCGCAGATGGTCACGCCATCGACCAATTCGTAGGCGGGAACAACCGCTTGGGGCTGGCCGAACATCACTTGCGCGAGCCGGTCGCGCACCAAGATACGCTGATCCCAAGGCACAACCTGGCTCGAGCCGTTGGCGGATGCGTGGCCGGACACCCGCACCGTCTGAATCATCGTCTTGCGGGATCGAACGGCGATAATCTCGGCAAGCCCGCCGGTTCGCGTGACCAGCTGATCTCCGGCCCCAAGGGTTTCGACCGGGCATGGTCCAGTAGCGGTTTCGACCCGCGCGCCCTGCAGAAGTGTAACGGTCTGTCGCCCTTGGAGCAGGCGACGAGTTTGCACGCGTGAATTGATCGCTGCCCTTGCGCGCAGGGCAGCGCTGTCAAACGGTTTCATTGTTGTTGTGCTCGCTTTGTCTGCCTCAGACTTTTCCCTGACATTACGGCATTAGGCGAATGGAGGCCCAGTGCTTTTGAGCGAAAAGTCGCGCATGACAGTCAGTTTTGATAGAGTTTGTTGCGTAAATGCACTGTTCACTACGGTTCCAGAAAGAGTGTCTTTTCCTCTCGCATCCGCCTGAAAGCTTTGCTATTGAGCGCGGCATGTGGCGGCCAGGGCTGCTGCGATACGTGCGGGTGTGGCGGAATTGGTAGACGCACCAGATTTAGGTTCTGGCGCCGCGAGGCGTGGGGGTTCAAGTCCCTTCACCCGCACCACTTTGTTTTTAATCGGAAAATTCCGCTGATCTTGGGCCGTCCTTCGACGTGTGCTCGGAGTGTTTTACACTTTGTTTTACACTCTGGGATCTGTTCTCATTCCGTTTTTGTTCTGTTCCTGCGTAGCTGCGCGGTCTTCGAAAGCTGCTTTTGCCTCGCTTGCTGGCGGTACTTCTTCACCATCTCCAAGGATTTGTGACCGGTCACGGATTGTATCTCCGTGTCAGAGCATCCGGCCTCCGCCAGCTCTTTTGCAGCTGTGTAGCGCCAGCCGTGAATCACAAAGTCCTCGGCTCCGATCTTTTTTCTGACCTCGGCAACAAGCCGTTGAGCCCGTCTCTTGCCGATATGCTCCGTCAGATTCTTGGCTAGAATGTGTTTTCCGGAGCGCGGCAACTGCTCTAGGTACCGTTGCAGTCGATGGGGGCAAAAAATTGAAAGCCGGGCGCCGGTCTTCTCCTGCACGACATGCATGTAGCCGCTCTCGAAGTGAGCCCACTCCATTGCGACCACGTCACCGATGCGCTGCCCTGTCCCGATACACAGCTCATAAATCGTGCGCTCTATTGTCAGCTCGCGCTCCTGGCAGTAGTCCTCATATGCTAGCAGCTTTGTTTCTGGCCAAGCCTCATAGCTTCCCCCTTTCAGCTTCTCGACGCCCTGAGCGGGATTCGTCGTGATCCACTCGAGATCGATGGCATGCCTTGAAAGGTTGGAAAGCTGTTCGACCATCGCATTTGCTTTGCGCCATTGATCGGCATACGTGTCACGCGCAGCGATCACATGTTTGCGACGTAGTTTGGTAAAATCCTTGGGGCCGTTCTTTTCGCGGAGTAGTTCCAGGGTGCGGCGGTACTCTGCCTTCGTGCTTGCCTTAAGCCCTTTGAAACGCGGCGTTTGGTAGTAGCTGGTGATAAGGGCGTCAAAGGTTGTCTTTATGTTCGATTTTCGATGCCCTGATCGGATAGCCCAGTATTCACGATCAAACTCTTCGCTGTCGGGGTCGTCGGGCAGGCGGATCATGGTTTTGCCTTTGCGGAAGTACCAGTAATCCTTTTCTCCCCGTCGGATTCGGGCGAGGTAGGGTTTTGAATTCCTTTTTACCATTCGAAATCTTCGCTTAGCACGGTGCCCGAGCTTATCGCTTCAAGCTGTTTGACGGACCAACGCTCAACCTTACCGCCAATTTTTATCGGCTTCGGTAGGCTGCCGGAGGCGACCAGGGCGCGGAACTCATTGAGCGGCATATCCAGCATTTTTGCTGCCGTGCTTTCGCGCGCTAGGATTTGGTTTGCTGTGCTCACGGAAAACCTCGTGTGGTTCGATTTTTCCAATTGGCGCCTTGATTGCGGCTCGCACGTTCCGTCGATTGCGTCCAGTTGGGTGCGATGCCTGTCTTGCAGTGGGGCGCGGCGCGGATGTGTGAGTGGTGGCCTGTTTGCCGCGCCCCGGCGGTGCGGGTGGCCGGTCCCGCGAGATGAAACGTGTCCAGTGTGATGGTTTCAGTTTCAGGTTCTATCCTTAAGTCGATTTGTATTTGTCGGCAATGGCTTAGCGCCGTTGTAAGGGCAGTCAGGTCGACCATCTGTCGCGCGCCGAGTGCCGTCGAGGTTGTGGTGGATCCGCGCGGCGCGGAGCCAAGCATCCAGCGCCGATGGCATGTCGCCCCCCGAGACCGAGAGGCCCAGCAGAGAGAGGTGCCAGCGTGTCGCCGCGAAGTCGAACCGGTCGCTCGGATCCATGCTTTCGGGCGTGAGCTTGCCACCCAACTCTTGCAGCAGCATTGCCTGGCCAAACCGGCATCGGGCGCGCAGGGCGCGAGCGGTGGCGTAGATTTCCTGAGGTGTCGACGGCATCGGGGTCCTGTCCTTGGGTGGTCGCGGGCGGCGGATGGAATGGAGGATTGCGCCGCCCGCGTTGATCCGCGCCGCAAGACGGGCGCGAAACCTCAAAGAAAAGCGGCGCGTCAATCCTCCATCACGCGCCGCTACTCGGCTATTTCAGTTGGGGTGGGGCCCTCGGTGGTGATCGGACACTGCGGCTCGCCGCTGAGAATGTGGTTGGGCAGGCGCGGGCCGGTGTCGCGTCAGGCTGCATCGCGGTGCGGAACCGGGATGTTCTTCTCCGCGATGAGTGCGCGCACCTTTGCGCCGACACGGGCAAGGGTCTGGTCGGTAGGTTCCGGCGCAGGTTCGGGCCGGTCGATCAGGTGAGCCGCACGCAGCCGGGCGGGGTCGAAGCCTTGGCCGCGTGCGGCTTTCATCGTGGCCCAAGCTTGGGTGAAGAGGTGTGTGTCGTCCAGATAGTCTTCGGGCGATCCGACGATCTGGCGTGCAGTGTTGGTGATGTCTTGCATTCAATCCTCCATCGGTTGATAGGGATATCGATAGACTACGCAAATTGCATAGGTCAACTGCAAAAATAAACAATTTGCGTAGTGATGGTGCGTGGTTGTAAGGCTTTGGCTTTCTGCTGGGGGCGGGGGCTTAGCCCATGTGGCGTTTTTTCGGGTCAGGCGCTTCGGAAAGCGGAGACTTGGCCAATATCTGGTCTGGTAGTTTATTTAGGAGGCAACATTTATGAATGAAGTCTACAGGTTGGGGAAGCTGAAGGAGGCGCGGCGACTGTCCGGCCTGCCTCTCGATTTCTGGGAGGATCTAACGGAGGGTCTGGATCAGAGATCCTTGGAAATCCTGGTGGGCAAATCCTCGATCTTCCCGAAGTACATAAATTCCAAGGGTAAACCGTAGCGTTTGCGCAGTTTTTTCGCGGCGCTCAGGGATAGTTCGCGTTTTGCGTTCTCGAACGGCCCGTAGGTCTGCTCGGTCATCCCTGCGCGCTCTGCAAACTCTTTCTTCGTATAGCCCAAGATCTCACGGACCCGCTTTAGGCGGGATGCGACAGCTTCGATATGGTCTTCTTGATCTTCTAGCATTTCGTAATTCTACACGCGAACGGTAATGGCCTCACTGAGCAATTTGCGTATTTACATACTACGCAATATGCGTATTTTGCCGGTATGGAGAGCATGACAAACCCTAAGACTTTGGCTGAGTTTCTCAGCACAGTGGACCGGAGACGTTTCCAAGAGGAGACGGGCTATTCTGCGCAATTAATCTCGCGAGCCAAGCGGGAAGGACTTTTCCCGGCTCACTGGTTTTGGACCGTGCGCGAATACTGCGAGCGTCATGGCCTAGACGTGCCCGAGCATCTTTTTAAGGGGCATCCGGCGGCGAAGGTCGAGGCTTTAATATGACCCGTCCTAGCCTGACCCTGATCGTGAACAATGATGTCTCATGCCCTCAGCATGCAGCGGGAACGACCAACAAGTCTTGGTCAAATCAGTTTGACCCATACGCGCTCAAGGCTAGCGCGCCTGATTTATGGTCGGCCTACTTCCGCGCTCGTTTTCGCAGCCCGCGCGAGGTTGCACTGTTCTGTGACGTGAGTTTCCAGACGGCATTGAACTGGTGGGGCGCGGTGACTGCGCCTGCAAGCCATATCGCGCTGCTGGTGATGTTGACGGATCCCGGCGCGCCCGCGTTTTTCGGCAAAGCGCTGGAGCGGGCGGCATGAGCGTTTCGTGCGCGATCATTCCCAACACCGCAGGCGGGGCCGCCATGTCCCTTTGCCTGAGCGCTGACCGGGGGCAGGCGCGCCTGCGAGTGGCCCCCAATTACCTCCCTGTGGACCTTGGGCGCGTGGTGGCCTCGCTGCCGCGCGCCCCTTTTTTGGCGGAGGTGGTGCATGCTTGATTTCTCGGGCCCGTACAACTGGCAGCGGCTGCGTGAACGCGCTGAGGGCGCTGCCTTGTTGCACGAGGGCGCTTTGCTGGCCGATGTGGCTTCCTGCGCTGCGGGCAAGCTTGCCTGCCTCGCCTCGCCCTATGCGGGGTTCGACGGCGGGCCGGTGTTGGCCGCAGACCTCGCCGTTGCCTGGATGGGGATGCTTGCGCAGGTCGGTATCCTGCCACTTTCTCCGGCCTTTATGGCCGCGGAGGCCGGTCTGGCCGTCGAGGATCCGACAGGACCGGTGCGCCATGCAGACCTGGTCGTCGTGCCGACGCTGCCGGGCTGGCAGCGCTCTGCCGGGGTCTGGCAGTCGGCCTTCCTGGCATTGGAAATGAACAAGCCGGTCTTCGTATTAGACGGGGGCCGCCAAAACGAACTGGAGGTTGGGCTGTGAACATCCACGCTGGGCGGCTAACGCCCGTCGACACTGGCGATCTGCCAGAGTACCCGCTGTCCGCCGATGACCGGTTGGACAGCCATTACTTCATGGTCTGGGAGCGGCGGCGTTGGCTGAACTCGGATATGCGCCTCAAGGGGACGCCAGAATGCCGGGCACTGTACTTTGATCTGATCAACATCGCCTATGATAACTCTCCCATCGGCACTTTGTCGGCGGACCTGGAAGTGCTCGCCAAGCTGGTGTTCGTTGATCCCGGCCACTTCAAGGCGCTCTGCGCCCTGGATTTCGGGCCGCTGCATCGGTGGACCAAATGCCTGTGTGACGGGGAGGTCAGGTTGATGCACCCGATGGTGCTGAAGTCTCTGACCGAGGCCATTTCCCGCAAGGAAGATAACCGCGCCAAATGTGATGCGGCCAATGTCGCCAAGCGCCTGCAGCGGCTGCGCGCGACGGTCGCGGGCCTGCATGTGGAGCTTTCCAAAAATGATGCGGCCGTCAAATGGATGGACGAATGGTTGATCCAGCAAGGCTGCGGCTACAGGAGCACCAGCTGGGTTGAGAAGGCCATGATGGCTTGGTCCAATCACGCGATGGATCTGGCTCGCAGTCGCGCTCGGGGGACAGCCTGATGCTGCAATTTCCGAACTGTCTGCAGGACACTCTTGGACGTTTTCAGGACACTTTCAGGACAGTGTTCGGGAAATGTTTAGTTGTTTCAGCGGTTTGCAAAACTGTCCCGAAGTGTCCGGCACGATAGGGACATAGACAGGGAAATAACAAGACAGCAGGACAGTTGCGCTCCAATTCAGCCCGCTGACCTGTGGAAAACGTGTTGATGCTGAGAAAGAGGGATTGCGGAGATGAACGGGAAAGAGCAGGCCGCAGGGGAAAAGCGGGTACAGGAATTGCTGATCGCGCCGCTTGAAGCGCTGGGGCTGACGAAGCCTGGCACCATGCGCAAAGAGCAGTTTGAGATGATGAAGAAAGAGCTGCGGCAGATGCTGGCCTACATGAAACCTGCCAACCTGCAGCTGCTGTGCGAGTGGTGCGAGGGGCATCCGGGCGGCAAGGACCGCGATCGCTTCCCGATCGCGCTGCATATCCTGAAGGAAGCGCGGCGGATCGAGCCGCCCGAGACCGGCCCATCGCCGCTGATGCTGGAGGTGTTTGGCCGGTCGCTGGGTCAGGAGGCGATTGCCAAGGGCTGGGCGCCAGAGTTGCTGACCTGGCTGAGGGGCAACCGCGCGTGGCCGGGGAACTACACGGTGAGCCAGATCAAGGCTGCCGCCGATGATCCGGTGCGGCGGCTGGAAGACATCGAGGCCCGGATGGCGCGGGGGCGTGCGGTCACCGCCGAGGAAGTGGCGTTTCGCGATCGGCGCCGGGTGGCGCTGCAGAAGTGCCGCGATATCGCGGATGAGGCAAGGGCGCAGCGCGCGGTGGCCCAGGCATGAACATGGCAGCAGTACGCAGCGGCTTCGCGCTCGCACCGCGCCACCGTGACAGGGCGACAGTGCGCGCCCCGAGGTCCGGCAAGCTGGAGGTCAGCGCACTGCAGCTGATCGAGTGGGCGTTTCAGCGTGAGAAGATTGGCCTCGACTTCGATGAGATCGAGCGGGAAACCGGCGCGCGGCCGGGCGTTGGGATGGAGTACATCCTGATCGAGCAGGCCAAGCTGGGCTGCCGGGTGCAAGGCGGCGGTTCCTCACCGCGCCACCACGACGCGGACATGGTCGCGGCCTCGCTTGCCAGCCTGCCGGAAGCCTATGGCGGTCGGCGCATGGCGGTGCAGATCGCCGAGCTGGCTCGGGTTGGCGAGGTGCCGGACTGGATGGCAGGCGCGCGGGCCACGTGCGAGCCGGTGGCGTGGCGTCGGTGCAAGCACGGGGCGTTTGCAGTGACCGAGGTCTGCCGGGTGCCGGGGCTGCGCTGGCCAGCTGATCAGCTGGGCAAGAAGGCGGATGGGTCGTGGTGCCGGGTCTCCTACAGCAACACGGCGCGGGATGTGGCGGCCGCGCGGCGGCGCTATCTGGACTGGTACAGGGCCATTCACCATCTGCGCTTCATTTTCCAAAAAGCCTGCCATCTCACGTCCTTCACCGTGTCAGACGCTCTGCCACCGCGTGCGCCCTGGAATGGGGCTTGACCGAAATCTCAATCTGTTGACATAGTGCAGCCACCACATGTGCGCCCGGAGCGGAGATCCCGCCCCGGGCGCTTTTGCATTTGGAGGTGACTGTGAAGGTCAAGCAACTGAAGCCCAGGCTGCAGGGGCTGGCGCCGCGCGTCGCCATTCTCAAAACCGACCATGACACACGGCGGCGACAACAGCAGGCGTGGCGCAAGTGGTACTACACCGCGCGCTGGAAACGCCTGCGCTGGCAGTGCCTGGAGCGGGATCTGTTCACCTGCCAGCTGTGCGGTCGCATCGAGCCGGAGGCCTCTAAGCTGGTGGCCGACCACAAGGTCAGGCACCTCGGCGATCCGGCGAAGTTCTGGAACCTCGGCAACCTGCAGTGCCTGTGCAAGCCGTGCCACGACGGCGCGAAGCAGCGCGCCGAATACCGAGACACCGTGGCGCGGCGGGTAGGGGGCCTTTGATCCCTGTGACGGCCCGTCGCCACAAACCGGTGCTCTAGCTCACGCGGAGAATTTTTTTGGCTGATCAAGAATTTCCGGACGGCCTGGACCTGTTCGGCAACCCTGTCTTCACGACCAAAGGCAAGCGGGGGCGGCCGAAGTTCCAGCGCACTGAAGAAAATGCACGTAAAGTCAGTATGTTACTTGCTTTGGGCTGGTCGAACATGCGGATTGCGGCCTGTGTCGTGGATCCGCGGACCGGCCAGGCGATCTCCGAGCCGACGCTGAAACGGTATTTTAGATCCGAGCTGTCGGAGCGGAACCGGATGCGCGACCGGCTGGATGCCCGCCGGTTCGAGCGTGCCTGGGAAGCGGCGGAGAATGGCAACATCGGCGCGGAACGCCTGCTGCAGCAGATGCTGGAGAAGAACGACCTGATGGGCGCGGGCCGGAAACTCGACGCGGCGCAGAAGGCTAAGAAACCGGCGGCAAGCGAGCGGCTCGGCAAGAAGGAAGCCGCGCTGCAGGCCGCGCATGAAAGTGCCGAAGGCACCGAGTGGGGCTCGGATCTTGATCTGCCCGGGTTCCGACCGAACTGAGGTGTGATCCATGAAGGATGCATTCATCGATCCGGCCGAGCTGGCAGCCTGGTCGACGGCGGTGCCGGATTGGGAGGAGCGGATCGTCAACCGCCAGTCGCTGATCCCGGATCTGCCGCTGTTCGATGAACCGGCGGAAAAAGCCCTGCGGATCTTCAAGCGTCTGAAGGTACCGGATCTGATGGACCAGCCAACTTACGGCGAGGTCAGCGCGCCGTGGGTGTTCGACTTCGTCCGGGCGGTCTTTGGCAGCTATGACCCGGTCAAGAAGCGGCGGATGCTGCGGGAGTTCTTCCTGCTGATCCCGAAGAAGAACGGCAAATCCGCGATCGCGGCGGCGATCATCCTGACCGCCTGCATCATGAACGAACGACCCGAGGCGGAGCTCTTGCTGATCGCGCCGACGATGACGATCGCGAAGATCTCCTTCAAGCAGATTAAGGGCATCATCCGGGCGGATCCCGAGCTCGACAAGCGGTTCCATATCCAGGACCACGCCCGCACGATCACCCACAAGGTCAGCCGGGCGGAGATCTCGGTCAAGGCGGCGGATGGCGATGTCATCACCGGCGGCAAGGCCACCTACACGATGATCGACGAAACCCATGAATTCGCCAGGAAGAGCAAGGCGGACGGGGTTTTCCTTGAGTTGCGTGGCGCCCTGGCCTCGCGGCCGGAGGGGTTCGTGATGCAGATCACGACGCAGTCCAAGGACCAACCAGCAGGCGTGTTCAAGGCCGAGCTGGAAACGGCGCGGGCGGTACGTGACGGGCGCCTGCAGTCGCCGATGCTGGCGGTGCTCTACGAGCTGCCGCACAAGATGGCGAAGCACTGGCAGAAGCCCGAGACCTGGGGGTTGGTGAACCCGCACCTCGGGCGGTCTGTTGATCCGGCGTTTCTGGAGGATCAGCTGGTGAAGGCGCGGGAAAAGGGCCCGAAGGCGCTGCAGCTTCTTGCCTCGCAGCACTTCAACGTCGAGATCGGCGTTGGCCTCGGCGGTGGTTGGAGCGGCGCGCTCTACTGGAAGAAGGCCGGGCCGAAAACCTTCGGCCTTGAGGAGTTGATCAACCGCTGCGAGGTCGCGGTGCTGGGCCTCGACGGCGGCGGGCTGGATGATCTCTTTGGACTGTCGGTGGTCGGACGCGAACGCGAGACCAAGAACTGGCTGATGTGGTTCCATGCCTGGGCGCATCCGGAGGTTCTGCGAGCGCGCAAGGAAATCGCGCCGCGGCTGCACGACTTCGCAAAGGCTGGCGATTTGACGCTGCTGAAAGAGGACCAGCCCACCGGCGACATCGAGGGGGCCACGCAGATCGCGGGGCAGCTGCTGAACGCGGGGCTCTTGCCTGCCGAGGCGGCGGTGGGGCTGGATACGGTGCAGGTCTACTCGATCCTCGAGGAGATGATGGCGATCGGGATAGACGAGGACCAGCTGCGCTATGTTGGCCAGGACTGGCGCCTGTCCCCGGCGATCTGGGGGATGGAGCGCAAGCTGAAGGACGGAACACTGCTGCACAGTAATCAGCCCATGATGGAGTGGGTGCTGGGCAACGCCAAGGTCGAGCAGCGCGGATCGGCGGTGCGGATGACAAAGGAAGCCGCGGGGCGCGCCAAAATCGACCCGCTGATCGCAGGCATGAATGCCTTCACGTTGATGAGCCGCAATCCGGTTGCCGCCGGGGCGCAGGCGTTTGAGTACACAGGGATGTGACACCCATGGGATTGCTGGATTTCTTCCGGCCTGCGGCTGAGCCGCAGGCCGCTGCTTCCTTGCGCGCGGAGCCACCTGTGCGCGCGGCCTCGCACAACATCGCCAGTGAGCGGCAGTGGCACGGGTTCCAGGTTGTCGGCGGTCCTTCGAAGGCCGGGGTGCGGGTCAATGAGCAGACCGCGCTTTCCATTCCTGCGACGCTTCAGGCGCTGCGGATCCTGACGGGCGTCTTTGCCATGACGCCGCTGCACTTCTACCAAAAGACCGAGCAGGGCCGTATGCCGGCCGATGACAACGCCGCGGCCAAGCTGTTCCTGTGCGGGCCGAACACGCACCAGACGGCTTTTTCATTCTTCGAGCTGTTGCTAGCGGATATCCTGCTGGCGGGAGGCTTTTATGGCTACATCAGCCGCGACCGGCGCGGCGATCCGGTGGCGATCACCCGGCTGAAGCCCGGTCACTGCCTGCCGGTTGAGTATTTCGACCGGGCCGAGGGCACCTTCCTGTTCTTTGACGCCACGCTGCCGGATGGCAGTCACGAACGCTTTCCGTCGCGGGATATCTTCTACGTGCCGGGGTTCTCGCGCGACGGGATCCAGGGGCTGAACCCGGTGCAATATGCCCGCGATGCCCTGGGCGGTGCGATCGCCACCTCGGACCATGCGGCGCGGTTCTGGAACAAGGGTGGGCGACCGTCGACGGTGCTGACCACCGAGCAGAAGGTGGCACCGGAGGACAAGGGGCGGATCCGGGACGACTGGACGCGGATGTGTTCCGGCCCGGACAGCGAAATGGTTGCGGTGCTCGACCAGGATCTGAAGGCGACCTTCCTCAGCCATGACCTGAAATCCAGTCAGTACCTTGAAACCCGGCAGTTCCAGGTGGTGGACCTCGCCCGGATCTGGGGGGTGCCGCCGCACCTGATCTTTGATCTTTCGCGGGCCACCTTCAGCAACATCGAACAGCAGTCGCTGGAGTTCGTGATCTTCCACCTCGGGCCGCACTACACGCGGGTGGCGCAGGCGGCGACCAAGGCCTTTGCGCGGGAGGGGTTCTACTTCGAGCACCTGACCGATGCCCTGGTGAAGGGCGACCTCAAGAGCCGGATGGAGGCCTACTGGTACCAGCGGCAGATGGGCATGGCCAACGGCAACGAGCTGCGCCGCTACGAAAACCTGCCTGACATCCCCGGCGATGCCGGACGCGAATATTGGAGGCCGTCGAACATGGAGATCGCCGGTCAAAAGCCTGCGCCGGGCGGCGCGGATGGAGCGAGTGGAGATCCAGAATGAAGCAGCAACTGACGGCACTGGTTGCGGCCATCCGGTCGCAGCCCTGGGCGATCATGCCCGACTATCTCGATGCGATCGAGGCGATCGCGCTGCGCGCACTGGACGAGGATGTGCTGAAACGCATCGCCGCGGACGGGCATATCGAGCGGCTTGCGGCGAACATGTCGGCGGTGGCGGCAGTCGGCACGCGGCTGGAAGGCACCCGGATGAGCACCTTGCGCGACGGCGCGGCAGTGGTGCCGCTGCTGGGGCCGATCTTTCCGCGGGCGTCCATGGTGAGCGCCTCCAGCGATGGCACTTCGCTCGATGCCTTCATGCGCGACATCCGGGTGGCGGAAGCCTCGGATGAGGTCGCCCGCATCGTGATCCTCGCCGACAGCCCGGGCGGGGTGGTGTCGGGCCTGGGCGAGGCGGCGGAAGGCCTGCGGGCGCTCAGGAAACCCACCGTCACCTTTGTCACCGGCAATTGCGCGTCGGCGGCCTACTGGCTGGCCAGCCAGTCGCGGGAAATCATCATGGATCGCTCTGCCGCGGTTGGCTCGATCGGCGTGGTCGCCTCGATGTCGCGGCAGGAGGCGGCGGATGCCAATGGCCGGCGCAGCTACGAGATCGTCAGCAGCAATGCCCCCGACAAGCGGCCTGACCCTTCGACCGAGGAAGGGCGGGCGGCCATCCAGCGCGACATTGACGCCATCGAGGCGGTGTTCATCGCGGATGTGGCGGCGGGACGCGGCGTCTCGGCCGAGCGGGTGCGCGCGGATTTTGGCCGCGGCGGCATGCTCGCGGCAACTCGCGCGGTCGAGGCGGGCATGGCAGATCGGATCGGCACCCTTGAGGGGTTGCTGAGGGAAGGTTCCGGGCGCACCCGGGCTCAAGGGGCGGGCCGCAGTGCGCGTGTGGCCGCCGATATTCAAGCGCGGCGGCTGGCCGCAATGAGGAAATGACCATGGATAAACTCCTGGAACTGCAAGCCCGCCGTGCGGGTATTATCGACCAGATGGAGGCGCTTGCCGCGTCCATCGGCAGCGATGAGGACTGGACCGATGAGCAGGTTGCCACGCTCGATGGTCTGAAGGCCGAGGATGACAAGCTGGCCGCCCAGATGAGTGCGCTGGAAGACATCGAGCGCCGCCGCGCCGCTGCGGCTCGCCCGGCGGCACCGCTGCCCGGCGCCACGCCGCCTGCAGGTGTCACGGCCGACACCGCGCCCGCACAGCCGAAAGAGCCGGGCCTCACCTTCGCCCGCATGGTGCGCACCATCGCCGCGGCCGGGGGCAACCACTACGTCGCGCAGCAGATCGCGGAGGCCAATGGCGACAGCGGTCTCTTCGCCAACCAGAACATGGGCGGGGCCACCGCGGGCGGCTTCCTGGTGCCGGAGGATGTAGGCGGCGAGGTGATCGAGCTGTTGCGCCCGGTCAGCGTGGTGACCTCGATGGGGCCGCGCATCGTGCCGATGCCGAACGGGAACATGACCACCAACCGCCGCGCGACCGGGGCGACCTTCGGCTATGGCGGTGAGCAGCAGGATGCCAAGGCCACCGGCTACAGCTACGGGCAGGTGAAGCTCTCGGCCAAGAAGCTGAGCGGCATCATCCCGATTTCCAATGATCTGCTGCGCACCGCCTCGACCGCCGTCGACCGGATGGTGCGCGATGATGCGGTGGCGGATGCGGCGCAGATCCAGGACCGCCACTTCCTGCGCGGATCGGGGACGGATTACGCGCCGAAGGGGCTGCGCTTCCAGCACAAAGGCACGCCGGTGGAGAAGACGCATGTGCTGACGATGACCGCCGCGCCGGACCTGCAGAAGGTCGACAACGACCTTGGCCGCATGGAGCTGGCGCTGGCCAATGCAAACGTGGTGGTGACCGGCGCGCATTGGATCATGTCGCCGCGCACCGCGATGTTCCTGACCAACCTGCGCGACGGCAGTGGCAACAAGGTCTATCCGGAGATGGCCAGCGGTCAGCTGCGCATGAAGCCGGTGCATATCACTACCGAGATCCCCGACAACCTCGGCGCGGGCAGTGACGAATCCGAAATCATGCTGGCGCACCCCGGCCATATCCTTGTCGGCGAGCACATGGGCATCGAGATCGCGATGTCGACCGAGGCTGCCTACAAGGATGCCGAGGGCCAGATGCAGGCGGCGTTCTCGCGCGATGAAACACTGATGCGCATGATCATGCAGCACGACATCGGCCTGCGGCATCTGCCCGCGGTCTCCATCCTGACCGGCGTCACCTGGGCGCCCGGCACCTGATCCTGAACCGGCGGGCCAATGGCCCGCCATTTTCTTTCGGTCGGACTGAGGAGAACTGTCATGACCACTCTACTTCGTAACATCGGCGCGCTGATCTCCGTGATGCGCGCTTCGGCCAACGTGGCCGCCACGGCTGGCGGTGCAGGTGACAACACCGAAGTCATCGGCGCCATCCTGGACCGCGCCGAGATCGGTATGCCGCAGAGCTGCGTCTTTGCCGTGCCGTTCTCGGCCACGCTTGGCGATGGCGAAACCCTGTCGATCGCATGCACGCTGGAAAGCGGTAATGAGAGTGATCTGAGCGATGCTGCGGATCTGCATGTCGTTGCCAGCGCCGTGGTGGCCACCGGACCTGCCGGGGGCGGCACGGTCACCGGCACCTACGAGGTGATGGCGCCGATCATGGGCGCGGGCCGCTACCTGCGGGCCAAGTTCACGCCGGATCTGAGCGCAGGGGCCACCGATACGGCGGCCTTGTCCTCGGTGGTGGTATTCGGCGGTGCGGACCGCCTGCCGGCATGAGGTCGGTGAAGTTCCTGCGGTCGCATCTGATGTATCAGCCCGGCGAGGTCGCCGGGTTTGACGCCCGGACCGCAGAGGATCTGATTGCCCGCGGTGTCGCGGTCGACCCGAACAGCAAGGGCGCAACGCAGGCCGCGACAAGCGACGTGCTGGTGAACCCTTTGGATGATCTCGGCGCTGGCGAGGTGGAACTGCAAACCCGGGTGCAGGTGCAAACCGAGGCCCCTGTCGCCAAGGCAGTGACACCTGCCACCAAGTCCAAGCCTGCGGCGAAGAAAGGGTAAGCCATGCGGCTGACGATGAGCACCCCACCGGCTGAATTGCCTGTCACCCTGGAGGAGGCCAAACGCCACTGCCTTGTCGAGGCTGACGACATGGAAGACGATCAGCTGATCGAAGGGTTTATCGCGGCCGCGGTCGATTACCTCAACGGCCCGTCCGGGATCCTCGGGCGGGCCATCGTGACGCAGGAATGGCTGCTGGAGCTGGAGGCCTGGCCGGGGCGGATCAGCCTGCCGCTGGAGCCGGTGCAATCCGTTGTTGTCCGCTACCTCGACCGGGACGGGGTGGAACAGGAATTGCCTGCAAGTGCCTGGGATCTGGATAGATACCCGTCCCGCCGCACCCAGCTGAGCTGGGCACGCGGATACCCGCTGCCCGCGCTGCAGCCGGTGCGCTATCCGGTGCGGATCTCGATCACGGCGGGATTTGGCGGCGCTGCCGAGGTGCCGATGGCGCTGAAGGTGGCGGTGCAGATGCTGGTCGCCCATTGGTACGAGCACCGCGATGCGGCCCAGATGGGCGGGGCCGGGAATGACCTTCCCGCGGCGGTGAACACGCTGCTGGCCCGTTGGCGGGTTGTGCTTTGATGGCGGGGGCGATGCAGGGCAGATCGGCGCGCAGGGGGCGCGGGTTCGTGGCCATGCGCCAGAGGGTTGCCTTCGATCGACCCGACCAGGTCGCAAGCACGGGGTTGAACGGCAAGACACGGGTCTGGACTGAGATCCGCACCTGCCGGGCCGAGGTCATCTACATGCGCGGCAGTGAGGCGGTCGAGGCCGCGCGCTTGCAGGGGCGGGCGGTGTTCAAGCTGCGCATCCGCAAGATGGGAACAGCCCTGGACATCGATACGGGCTATCGCATGCGCACGCTGCGCCATGGACTGCCGGACGGGGCAGGCGAGGCGGATCCGCTGCCGGGCACGCGCTACGACGTGCGCGAGGTGGATGCGCTGTCGGACAGGAGATGGATCTACCTCGTTGTGGAAAGCAGCCTGTCCTAGGCCGCGACTGCAGATCGATCGGGAGTGATTGAATGACGGCGAGTTTCAAGATCGAAGGCCTGCGGGAGATCGACAGCATCCTGGCGGTGTTGCCCAAGGCCACCTCGAAGGGGGTGGTGCGCCGGGCGCTGGCAAAGGAGCTGAAGGCGGTTGCCGCGATGGCAAACCAGCTTTGGCCGGGCTCGGATGAGCGCGCCTTTGCGGTCTCGGCCACGCTGCAGCGCGGCCAGCGTGCGCCGGAAATCGGGCCGAGTGCTGTCCGGATGTTTGTTGGCTCGACCCGGTCGGCGCCGCATGCGCATCTGCTCGAATGGGGCACCGCGCCGCGGTATCACAAGAGTGGCAAGTTCGTGGGCGCAACACCTCCGACGCCGTCGCTGACCCCGGCATGGGAAGCGCACCGGGGAGATATCATCGAAGGGCTGGCGGCGACGTTGCGCCGCGAGCTGGAGGCGACCATGGCGCGCAAGGCGAAGCGGAGGCGGTGATGGAAGAACATCTGTTGTCGCTTCTGCGCGGCGCGCTGAGCTGCCCGGTCCAATGGGGCTACTTCAGTGATGGCGAGACGATGCCGCGGGTGACGATCGTTCGGGTCGGCGGGCGGCGCGAGCACACGCTGAGCAGCCTCGGGCTGATGCGGGCGGCTGTCCAGATCGACTGCTGGGCCGTTGAATTTGACGATGCTTTTACGATCAGCCGCGCATTGCGCGCGGCGCTGGAGGGCTACAGGGGCGGGCCGATTCTGAGCACGCGCCTGACGGCCCTGCGGGATGGCTTCAGCAAGGACGCAGACACTGCGCAGCGGGTCTCCCTGACCTTCGCGCTGACCTACCGCGACTAACCTCTTCACCCACCCACCTCAAAAGGACTGTTCTGATGAGCACGAAGAAAACCGCCCCGGCGGAGCAGGAAGTTATGGCCAAAAGCGCCCCCGCGCCCCGCGTGGTCGAGGGCGTGACCCTCACCCGGCTGCCGTTGAAGGACAATACGCCCGGGCATCCGGTGGCGATGTTCAAAGGGCAGGCGCCCAAGTCCGGCGAGTGCCTGGAGTTCACGCTGGAAAACGGCGTCACCTACCGCGGCACGGTTGCAGAGGCCACCGAAGCCGCCGGTGAGGTCATGGCCGAATTTGCCGACAGCCTGACGCCCGTCCTCGACGCCGCGTCCTGAGTTTCCACCCCTGCGCCCGGCTGGGGCGCTTACTGCAATCCTGAAAGGAGCCCGATATGGGACACCAAACTGCTTCCGGCGTGACGCTTGGCATTTCGCTGACGCCGCCTGCCACCCATGATGTCACGGGGTTCGACGCCCTGACCTTCAAGAACGTTGGCGAGATCACCAATATCGGTGAGTTCGGCAAGGAATGGTCTCTGGTCACCCACAACCCGCTGGCCACCCGAGGCACCAAGAAAGGCAAGGGCAGCTACAACAATGGCGCCCTCAGCCCCTCGCTTGCGCTGGATCCCAGCGACCTCGGTCAAATCGACATGAAGACCGCGCTGGACAGCGATGATCCGGCATACTTTTCCGTCACCCTGCAGGATGGCACGGTCTACTACCTCACCGGCCTGGTGATGTCGTTCAAGCCCAACATCGGCGGCGTGGATGACGTGGTCACCGCCTCGACCAACATCGAGCTGACGCCGGACCCGATCCTCGAAAAAGCAGCTCCCTGATCCGCGCCTGCCTCCTCCTCCCAAGGCGGGGGCGGACCTCGGGCCGGGCGGAAGGTGGTTCACTCCCCTCGGCCCATCTGAACCACGGAACCCCAAAAGGATTTACCCATGGACTTCAATGCATTCGACAGTGTTTCTGCAGCCGAAAAAGGCGCCGAGCTGCATATCCGGCACCCTGCCACCGGCAAGCCGCTGTTCGACAACCCGAAAGATCCCTTCGCGGACAATGGCAAGCCCTGCATCGTGATCGTGAAGGGGGCCGAGGCGCCGTCGGTGCGCGAGGCCCGGCGCGCCCTGCAGAAGGCCCGGGCGCAGGCCGACGGCGAGCCGAAGGCGGCGGAGGCCGACAAGGATGATGATCTGTCCTTTGATGATCTGCACGAGCGGATGGTCGAGGCGCTGTCCTGCCAGGTCTGCGGCTTCAAGAACATCCACCGGGGCGACCAGCCTGCCACGACCAAGGATGTGGAGTGGTTCCTGAACCTGAACCGCTTCAACGCCCAAAGCGATGAGAAGTCCTTTGCGGAGCAGCTGGCGGAGTTCTCCTCCAAGCGCGCGAACTACCTGGGAAACGGCTCCGCAGGCTGACGCTCTACGCCCGTCAGGCAGGCTTTCTCGCGGCCCGTCCTGACGACTGGAAGACCAGCCGCATGCAGATGTGGCTGGACGAAGGCCTCGACCTTGGTTTGCCGGATATCACCGGAGTCGAGTACCTGCGGGACATGATGGGGCCGGAGGGGCTTGGCTGGTGCACGTTCGAGCCGATGGGCGGCGCTGCCCCGCACAGCTGGTCCGAGATCGACGCCTTCTCCCGCGCCGCGGGTATCCAGCTTGAGCCGTGGGAGGCGAGTCAGCTCCGGGCGATGAGCGTGGCCTATGTCGAGGGCATGGCCCGCGGCGGTGAACCGATGAAGGTCTCGCCAGCCTACGAGGACCGACCGGAGGAGGATCCCGGCATCCCGGCCGAACGTCGCCGGGTCTCCCAGCATTTGAAGGCGGGTTTGAGAGCCCTGGCGGGCACATAAGCAGGCCGCGCGCCCGATCGCGGGCGGGTGGCCACCTTTTTGAGCGTCATTCAGCATGAGGATTTGGCATGGCGATTGATATCGGTGTTGTCCGGGCATCTGCCTCTTTCGATGCCGCCGGGTTTGAAACGGGGGTGCGTAAAACCCGCTCGGCATTGAACAGCCTTGAGGGGGTCTTTCATAAGACCACACGCGAAGCGGTGCGATCCTCCGAGAACGCCGCCCGCGCCTGGGGCAGCAGCTTTGACAAGACCACCACGGCGGCACAGGCGCATATCAACGCGCTGACAGGCGTCGATCGCGCGACCAAGGGCTCCTCTTCCTCCGCGAAATACTGGGCCAAGCTGCTGGATCAACAGGCGCAGTCCTATGACCGTCTGCGCGCCTCGATCGATCCCGTCTTTGCTTCCTCCAAGCAATACGAGGCCGCGGTTGAGCAGATCGAGGGGGCCGTGCGGTCTGGCATTGTGACGCAATCCGAGGCCAACCGGTTCCTCGAGCAGGCCGCGCAGAAATACCTCGGCCTTGTGCCGGCGGCCCAGCAAGCGGCAGAGGCGCAGGAGAAGGCGGCAAAGGAAGCGCAGCGGATGCGCGCGGCCTATGAGACCACCCGGGCCAGCATTGATCCGCTCTATGCGTCCTCGAAACGCTACGAGGCTGTCCTCGACCAGACCAACGCCGCCCTTGCCGCCGGGGTGATCAGCCAGCGCGAGGCCAATTCCCTGCTTGCCATGGCGGAAAAGCAGTACCTCGGCACCGGTGAGGCGGCTGCCATGTATGGCAAGCAGGCGCAGACCGCGACCCATCACACGGCCAACCTCGCGTATCAGTTCAACGATATCGGCATGATGATGGCGGCGGGGCAAAGCCCGTTCATGCTTGCCTTGCAGCAGGGCACGCAGGTGTCGCAGGTGCTGAACCAGATGGGCGGGGGCGCCGCTTCGGTGCGGGCCTTGGGCGGCGCCTTCCTGTCGGTGATCAACCCGACCTCGCTGGTGACCATCGGCGTGATCGCGGGGGCCGCGGCGCTCGGGCAATGGGCCATGTCCGCGCTGGGTGCCGAGGACAAGACCGAAGCCCTGGCCGATGCATTTGATGCGCTTGGGGAGGCGGCGGGGGATTTTGACCGCACGGCCGATATCGCCCAGACCGCGCTGTCGGATCTGCGGGAGGAATACGGTCAGAATGCGCGGGCGGTCTGGGAGTTGCACCGTGCCCTGGTCGCGGTGCGCAGGCAGCAGGTGGAGAACGCCCTGGCGAATGCCGCCGACGCGGCTGGCGAGCAGCTGGCCGCGCTGCGTAGCGCCATCGGGGATCTGAGCAGTGCGCGTCGGGCGTTCCTTGAGGCGCAGGATGCGATTGCCGCCGGGATGGCGCCGCTGCCTTCCGAGGTGAAGGCGCTGGAGGGGGCGGTGGCGGCGGCGTCCGCGACCCTTCAGGAAGATTTTGGCATGTCTGCCGCCCAGGCGTACCGGCTTCGGGACGCGCTGGATCAGCTGGCGCAGGCAAAGACCCC